>CAWAYL010000022.1:0-410826 GCA_963786305.1 uncultured Alphaproteobacteria bacterium | reverse complement strand
CGGACGCTGACCCGGAAGAGGCGAGCGATCGGAGCGGATCGTCGCAACCGCGATCGCCCGTCGAACTGTCCGCCTTCGTCTCGGCGATCAACCGCGAAGTCATGGGCCGGACCATGACCGCTCCATCCATGGCCCGGGGCTGTGGACCGGCCTACGCTATATCAGATCTCAACCGCCCCACAGCCCCTCCATGTGCCGTCCGATTCCAGGGAGGTTCATGGCGTCGAGTTGATGCAGCGCTCGCCGGGCGAGCGGCTCGGCATGAACGACAGATCAGAGTGCGGCGGTCGAGGGCCGGGACCACGGCCCGAGAACTCCCGATTGGACTATATGACCGCTCGCCTGATCTCGACGCCCGAGTTTAGACGGGACAGCCCGGACGAAAAAACGGAAATGCGGACAACAACCGCGGATCAGAGTTTGATCACCGACGTCTCCAGGCCCCGCTCTCTCCCTGCACGATCCATCGCCCGATGAACTCCCGCAGGCACGGCGTGGAAGCGACATGTCGCGCGCGCAGTGCTTGACAAAGGACATCAGACTTCCGTGACCCATTGCCGACTCCGGCCGGTCGCGGTAATCGTTGCTGGCGCGAGTTTGTTGTCGAAGAATGCTGACGAACTTGGATCGGGGGTGCATCGACGCGATTAGCCACAAACAGACCATCGCGTCCCCCCAGGACGCAACAACCCCAAACGCCATACGACTGAACAATCCGCAACTCTTGCGGGCATTCTGTTGCGAGGGAAGAACAAGTGCCGGTTCGTTGACTTTATCGATAAGGAGTTGGTAAAATACGTGCCGTGAATTGACCTGGGAAAGCGACGCGTGATGGGTGCGACGCGCAGCCGTGGAGCCGGTTCCTCTTTCGCCCGTGACTGAACAGGTGGGCCGCATCCGGGCGACGTTCCGCACACTAGGAACGGAGACGCCCGATGGGTGCGGCCAGTTCAGATCATGACGGCTCGAGCCACCACCGTACGCGCGGCCTCTCCCTTCCGATCAGCTTTCAAAGCAAGCGCGCCCTGTCTTCTTCTGCAGCCATATGGGGAATGGATCGAGCGCATCCGCCCAAAACCACGACCGAGAGGGACAGAGAGACCGAAATGACCATCGGACCCATCATCCGCGCCAGCACCGCCGCTGAGACGGAACGCAGGGAAATAAGGAGAGTGGCGGCAGATACGATGGCAATGACGTCAGCCTGTCGATGGATGGTCGCCTTATGGCTATTTCCAGCGCCGCCGACAATCTGGTCCCAAACGACACCAATGATTTATGGATGTGTTCGTCAAGGACCTGATCACTGGCGAGATCGTCCGCGCCAATACCACCTCTGAAGGAACGGAAGCACGTGGTTACAGCATTCAGCCGAGCCTTTCGGCCGATGGCCTTCAGTTGGCATTTACGAGATCGTCTGGGGCGTTTGATGGCCGGGACTGGGATTACGCAGGGGTCTCCGTCAAGCACCTGAAAACAGGCGCTGTCGTGAATGCCGCCGACGGCGAATTCGTCTCCTTTCCAAGTCTATCGAGCGATGGCCGCTATCTAGCAGCCTGTCGGACTTAGGTCGGCTGTTGGCACAAGGTGTTGTATCATCCTTGGATCGATTTACGAGGGACGGTGAGCGTCATGGGCAATTTTCGTCAGGTTGATCGCGAGACCGGATTTCTGCTGCCGCCGTCGGTGGATGAGTGGTTGCCGGAGCGGCATCTGGCGCGGTTCGTAGTCGAGGTGATTGAGCGGCTGGACCTGTCGGCGATGGTCAAGGCGTATCGCGGCGCGGGCTCGGCGTCGTATCACCCGAGCGTGCTGTTGGGGCTTCTGGTTTACGGCTACGCCACGGGAGTGTTTTCCAGCCGCAAGATCGAGCGGGCGACCTACGATTTGGTGGCGTTCCGGTTCATCGCCGCCAACGATCACCCCGACCATGACACCATCGCCGCGTTCCGGCGCCGGTTCCTCGAGGAGATCGAAGGGCTGTTCGTGCAGGTCTTACTGCTGGCCCGGGAGGCCGGGTTGCTGAAGCTGGGCACGGTGGCGTTGGACGGCACCAAGGTTCAGGCCAATGCCAGCCGGCACAGCGCCCTGTCCTATGAGCATGCGAACAAGCTGGAAGCGCAACTGAAGGCCGAGGTCGCGCAGTTGGTGGCGCTGGCGGAAGCGGCCGATGCGGCGGATGTGCCTGACGGGATGTCGATCCCGGAAGAGCTGGCCCGGCGCGAAGATCGGCTGCGGCGCATTGCCGCGGCCAAGGCTACGATCGAGGCGCGAGCGAAAGCGCGCTTCGAGCGCGAGCAGGCCGAGCATGACGCGAAGCTGACGGCGCGCCAGGAGAAGGCCGAGAAGACCGGCCGCAAGCCGAGCGGGCGGCGGCCGCAACCGCCGACGCCCGGTCCCACGGGCAAGGATCAGGTCAATCTGACCGACCCGGACTCGCGGATCATGCCGGTGGCCGGCGGCGGCTTCGAGCAGGCCTACAACGCCCAGGCGACGGTGGCGGCCGGCAGCCTGTTGGTGGTGGCCAACGATGTGGTGCAGGCCGCCAACGACAAGCAACAGATCACGCCGATGCTGGACCGGCTCGGCCGGCTAGCCGACGTCCTGGACAAGCCCGGAACCGTGTTGGCGGACAGCGGCTACTTCAGCGAGGCCAACGTGACCGCGTGCGCCGAGGCCGGGATCGCGCCCTTGATCGCCCCGGGGCGCGAGCGCCACCATCGTTGCTGGAAAGAGCGCTTCGCCGCGGCGCCGCCGGCCCCGGAACAGCCGACGCCGCTGGCGGCGATGGTGCATCGCCTAGCCACCCCCGAAGGTCGGCAAACCTATGCCCTGCGCAAGCAGACACCGGAGCCGGTGTTCGGCATCATCAAAGCGGTGATGGGCTTCCGCCAGTTCTCCCTGCGCGGCCTCGACAAGGCCAAAGGCGAGTGGAACCTGGTCACCCTCGCCTGGAACATGAAGCGGATGTTCGCCCTCGGCTGCGCCTGATCCCGCAGCCGGACTCCGCCCGACGACGAAAGGCTCCGAAACCATGCCCCCTCATGTCCCATCTCGTCGCAGCCTCAATTCACAAACCCCAGTCCGACAGACTGCTAGCATTTTGGGATTTGCTCGAAGACGGGGCAGTGATGGTCAAGGACCGGGTGACGGGGGAAATCATTCCTGCCAGCACCGCCGCCGATGGAACGGCCTCTAACTATTACAATGATTACCCAGTCTCTCGGGAGACGGCCGCTACTTAGCGTTTTCCAGTGGCGCCGACAATCTGGTTCCCGGAGATACCAACGGGGTAACGGACATCTTCGTGAAGGACCTGGAAACCGGTGAAATCGTTATGGCCAGTACCGCGAGCGACGGGTCGCAAGGCAACGGACGAAGTGGTGGATATAATGCAGGGCCTCCCGGCGTTTCGCACGCTGGCCGCTTCGTCGCGTTTCCCAGTGACGCCGACAATCTGGTTCCCGGAGATACCAACGGGGTAAAGGACATCTTCGTCAAGGACCTGGAAACCGGAGAGATCGTTGTGCGAGCACCGATGCCGACGGAACCCAAGCCAACGGCGCCAGCGAGGCCGTTAGCATGTCGGACGATGGCCGGTTCGTGGCGTTTGAGAGTGGCGCCGACAATCTGGTTCCCGGAGATACCAACGGGGTAAAGGACATCTTCGTCAAGGACCTGGAATTCGGCTTTGTCGTTCGGGCCAGCACTGGCGCAAACGGGAGCGAAGGCAATGAAGTCAGCGAAGCTGCCGGGCTCTCCGGTGATGGGTTGAAGTCGGTTTCCGAAGCGACGCTGAGAGCTTGGTGGAAGGGGATACAACGGTGTCTCCGATATACTCTGGAAGGATCTATCGGAGGCCTTCGGCGGGGTCGGGACGCTCACGGACAGCGCTATTGTCGGCACCCCGGACAATGACGTTCTCACCGGCACAGAGAGCGGCGAGGTGATCATCGGGCTTGGCGGGGACGACACTGTCGATGGCCGGGGGGGCGGCGATGAGATTCACGGCGATGGCGAAGTCGCGCGGACTGTGTCGAGGTCGGTTTTGTCAGCGAGGAGGCCGGGTATCGGAGCACCTACGGCTGGTACGACACCGGGACGCTGGAGGCCGGCATTCTCGTGGCGAATGTGGACACAGTTACCAACCCAGATGTGGAAAACTTTACCGCCGGGCTTCCGCTATCCCCGGACAAACTCGATACCCTGGGCTTCTTCCTCGATCCCCGACGGCTACCGCCAGAACGGCGACGCGGGAGAGCCGTTTGCCGATGGCGACGGCACGGACTTGGATCTGGAGGTGTTCAAGGACGGCGACACCTGGAAGATCCGGGACACGGACTTGGGGTATGTGTTCCAGGGCGCGGGCAACCCGGCTTACTTCACCGATCCGCGCATGAACCCCGGCGGCCTTGACCATGTGATGGAGACAGGCGATCTGTTAGCCGATGGGTCTGTCACGCATGCGTGGGAGGACCTGAAGGAACTCGGCGACCAGGACTTCAACGACGTGGTGTTCGATGTGGAGACGAATTACACGGTTGAGGTGAGCTTCGCCAGCGAAGACGCGGGATACCGCAATACCTATGGCTGGTACCACACAGAAACCGGAGAGGCGGAGATCCTGGTGGCCAACGTGGACACCGCCACCAATGCGGATCTTGCCGACTTCACCGCCACCCTGTCGCTCACCGCTGACGAAATCCAGCACCTGGGCTTCTTCCTGATCCCCGATGGCTATGACATGAACAGCGGTCGGGGCAGGCCATTGGCGGACGGCGACGGAACCGATCTGGATCTGCAGGTATTCGAGACCAACGGCATCTGGCAGGTGCGGGATACGGATTCGGGCTACGTGTTTGAAGGCGCCAGTGCCCCGGCCTACTTCACCGAAGCGGATAAGAACCCGGCTGGCAATGACCACGCTATGGAAGATGGCGACCTCGTGGCCGACAGCGCGGTCACCCATAACTGGGAAGATCTGCCGGGCCTTGGCGGCGAGGATTTCGACGACGTGGTGTTCGGCGTGACCCTCGGATGCGGCTCCGCAGACCCCGGCACGACCAGCGACGATGTCCTACGCGGCGGCCCTGGCAATGATACGCTCACTGGGGGAGATGGCACGGATATCTTTAGTTTTTTCGCGACCGATACGGCGTTCGGCGGCGGCGATGAGAACACCATCACCGATTTTAAGGTCGGCGGCGCCGATCGGATCCTGCTCGACGGCTACCCCATCACCGATGTCGACCAACTCACGTGCAGCCAGGAAGACGGCAACGCCGAGATCTCCGGTTTCAGCGGCGGAACCATCATCCTCGAAAACTTCGCCTGCACCGACCTCACCAACGACGATTTCATCTTCTTGCCGCCGGCGACAGATCCAACCGGGCTCTACTTCTCGGCCGACGACGGCACAACAGGAGGTGAGTTGTGGAAGGTGGCGCCGGACGGGAACGTTATCCAGGTCGCTGACATCAAACTCGGACCTGACGGCTCTTTTCCGGCCAGCTTTGTCGCGCTGGCGGACGAATTCTACTTCAGTGCTGACGACGGCGTGACGGGATATGAACTCTGGAAAGTAGCGTCGGATGGCAGCGTGATCCAGGCCGCCGACATCAGACTGGGAGCTGGTGAGTCTCTACCCGGATCCGCGCACCGAGTTCTCGGGCGAGCTCTATTTCTCAGCCGAAGACGGTGCGTCGGGGAACGAGCTGTGGAAGGTGGCGGCGGACGGCAGTGTGATCCAGGTCGCCGACATCAACTCAGGGACGACGATTTTGACCCGTCTCGGTTCACCGAGTTCGCCCATGAGCTCTTCTTTTCCGCTAGCGACGGCACGACTGGTCGTGAGCTATGGAAAGCGGCGGCGGACAGCAGCATAGTGCCCGTCGCCAACATCAACCCCGGGCCTGATGGCTCTGGCCCGGAAGAGTTAACAGAGTTTGCCGGCGAGCTCTACTTCTCGGCCGACGACGGCACGACTGGGCGTGAGCTATGGAAAATGGCGGCGGACAGCAGCGTCGCGCCGGTCGCCAACATCAACCCCGGGCCTGATGGCTCTGGCCCGGGAGAGTTCACAGAATTTGCCGGCGAGCTTTACTTCTCGGCCGACGACGGCACGATGGGTCGAGAGCCTTGGAAGGTGACCGTGGACGGTCGGGCCATTCAGGTCGCCGACATTAACCCCGGACCTGATGGCTCTGGCCCGTTCCCGTTCGGGTTTACCGAGTTTGCAGGCGAACTCTACTTTAGGGCCAACGATGGCACGACAGGTTTTAAGCTTTGGAAGGTGATGGCGGACAGCAACGCCGTGCCGGTCGCCGACATCAACCCTGGGGGTGACTTCTTCCTAGTAGGGTTCACCGAGTTTGCAGGCGAACTCTACTTTCCGGCCGACGACGACACCACAGGGGTTGAGCTATGGAAGGTAGCGGCTAATGGCAGCGTCGTTCTTGTCGCCGACATCAATCCCGGGTCTGACAGCTCCAATCCGGCAGCCTTAAACGAAGCGTTCACCGAGTTTGCGGGCGAGCTGTACTTCGCAGCTAACGACGGCACCACGGGATATGAGCCATGGAAGGTAGCGGCGGACGGTAGCGTTGTCCAAGTTGACGACATTGCCCCCGGCGCCGACGGCTCTACCCCCGTCGAGTTCACTGTCTTTTATCCGTACGACTTGTTCGTCTGACGGTGCGGCGGGTCCCAGCCCTCCATGTCCGCTACCCTCGGCTTCGCAACGGCAGTTCCACGCTATGGAGCATTTTACGAATGCACCTTTGCTGTCGTCCGACGCGGTTGCGGGCTCCATTGACCGGTTCGACTTCAGCCCGCCGGCACTGACCGGAGCTCGTGGATCATCCTAAGGGTGCGGCGCAACAGATTGCGCACCACCGCCACCGCAGACGGCGGAAGGTCGGCTTCGGGTCACGACCTACCGTTGCCATCCTTCACGCGAGTTACCGCTATCCTATCCAGAAGCTGCCGTTCCGCAAGCCTGCTGGGCAGCGACCCGCCGAGTTAGCCCTTGGCTAATGTCTTCCCTGCTAGGCCAAGGGCAGCCACAGCGGCAATACCTTCGGCTGCGGACGTTCTCCCATCTTCGCGTGGGGTTACTTTGCATGGGGTTGTTTTCGAGAAATAGCGATGACCCCCCCCTAGTACCCTTCACGTGGTCTCTGCCGGTCGCCCGGAATTGATCGCGGAGACGCGGCGGTCCCTTTGGTTCGATCGTACCGGGTGAACGGGGATCAGAGCTCGAAGTTCAGGAACAGCTTGCCGATGAACCAGTCCTTGGTCCCGCCGGTGAGTTGCTTGGCGGCCTGCTGGGGCGGGCGACGCCGCCGACGGCGGTGATGCGGAAGCGCTTGTCGATGAACCAGGTGGCGGTGAGGTCGAGTTCCTGGGCGAACGACGACGCGGTGGCGCCGAAGCTCCGGGCGTTGTCGAGCTCGAACTTGTAGTACTGAAGGCCGGCGATGGACGTTGTCGAAGGGGTGCAGGTCGAAGCGCACCAAGTGGGTCTTGAGGTTGGTGTTCAGCAGCACGTAGTGGCCGATGATCTCGCCCTGGAACCAGGTGCCCCAGTCGCTGCCGCCGTAGGCCAGCGGGTCGAACGCCTCGTTCTTGTTCTCGGTGTCGGGGTCGTCGCCGCTGAAATAGGCGTAGCGGTAGGCGAACGACGGCTTGCCCCACCATTCGTCGACCCGGTAGCCGGCCTGCAGGGCATAGCCGAAGGCCTGGGCGCGGCCGCCGTTCTCCTCGTAGGCGAACTCGCCGTAGAGCGACAGGCCGGGCAGGGACGGCACCGGCTGGCGTTGACGCGGACGTTGTAGACGTTGCCGCCCTCGCGGATCGGCAGGCCGTCGCCGTCGAATACGTGGCCGAAAGTGGCGCCGAGGGTGCCAAGGTGCCGGTCGAGATCGATACTCGGCGTTGACGCCCCAGCCCTTGGCCTCGACGGTCATCCGGCGGTAGTCGTTTTCCGCTTCCGGGTTGAGGTAGAAGCCCTCGAGCTTCAGCGGGCCGACGCCGAGGCGGCCCAGGCCGGCGAGCTGCCAGACCTGGCGGGGGTCGAACTGGAAGCCGACGTTGTCGCGGCGGCGAAAGGTTCCGTCCCAGATGAGAAAGCCGTTGCCGATCTTGTATTCCTGGCGGCCGACCGAGAAATCGAGGCTGTCGATGTCGAGCGAAGCGATGCCGGTGGGATGTTCCGATCGTAGCGCCAGCCGACGAAGGCCTTCTCCAGATTGACGCTATCGTTGTTGTTGTTGCCGCGGGGGTCCTCCTGGCGCTGGCCGGTGTAGACGCCGGTGAACGCGCCGTAGAACTCGCCGCCCAGCGCGCTTGGCGGTGCCGGCGACGCCGAACTCGCTGAACGCCTCGAACCACACGTCCGGGTCGCTGCCGATGACCTGTCTGGAGTTGCCGAACCACGCGTTCCCGGTGCCGAAGGCCGCCGCGCCGGCGCGCAGCCCGCGCATCGAGGGTCACGGTGCCGTTGTCGTAAATGGTCATGTCGGCCGCCGCCGGCGGCGCCCAGGGGAGCGACGCGGCCGCTAGTATTGAGGAGGTCCGCGCCACCAACGCCAGCGCCGCAACGCGCAGCTTGGTGCCCACCGATCGACCCCCCCGTGCCATTTTCGCGTGGTCCGTTGCGGTCGTCAGTCCCGCGATCGTCGAATGCTTTCCGGCGCGCCGGCGGGGCGGCGCGCGCCGCTGTTGCTGGTCATCGTCTTGGTTCCCCCTCTCCAAACGGAATTGCCCATCGCAAGTTTTCGGATCCGCCACCGGCGGCCGGTTGCCGGCGCGGCCGCCCGTGGCGCTGTCTTTTCCCAGACCCGCCTGAATTGATATACCCCAATAGGGGTATGTGCAAGGAGTTGTGCGATGATGGGAGAGGCTTGATCAGTAAGTTCGAAGGGCGAGCCGGGGGCCGGCTACCGGTTGGGGCGGTCGCGGACCCGCCGCCGGTCAACGCTCGGGCGCCTCGCCGTGCGTCTGTCCGGGGCGTGGCGTTCCGGGTTCGATGCGGGCCCGCACCAACGGCTCGAAATGGGCGTCCTCCGCGGCGCAGGCATCGGGCGTCTTGAGATCGCGGTACCAGAAGACGTAAAGCCCGATGGCGCTGATCAGGGTTACGGCCCCGGCGATGGCGAACTTGCCCCAGTCGTGGAACACGAACGCCATGGCGGCGATCAGCAGCGACACCTGGAAGGGCAGGGCGAATGCCGAGGGCGATGGCATCGTTGCGGCGCTCGGCGGGCGCGCCGCGTCGCTCGCTTTCACCGGTGACGAGACCGCGCGTCCCGGGCGTCGCTGGCATAGCCCGACCAGAAGCCCCAAGGATTGATCTGGTGCCAGAAGTCCACGAGCACGGTGCGGTCCGTCGGCCGGGTCGCCAGCGACACGGCGACGCTGACCGAGAAGGCCGCGAGGAGGGTGGCCGGGAAACGACCAGAGGAGCGGCCAGGCGAGGACCGCCTTGAAGATGATCCCGGCGATCATGCCGGCGGCCGTTCCGAAGGCGAAGCCGTAGCCGTTGAGACGCGGCCAGTACCAGCGCAGAAACAGCGGCACGAACAGGCCCGCCCCCAGGCCCATGGTGACGAAGCTCCAGATCACGTTGATGTTGGGGACGAGCGCTGCCAGCCCGACGCCGGCGACGCAAAGCGCCGAGCGTCGCCCAGCGCGAGACCGCGACCAGCCGGCGTTCGGACGCCTCCGGGTGCAGATAGGTCTGGTAGATGTCCTTGACGATGTAAGACGCGCCGGCGTTGAGGGTGGAATCGAAGGTCGACATGGCGGCGGCGATCAGGCCGACGATGACGATGCCGGTGACCCCGACCGGCAGCATCTCGCCGATCACCACCGGCAGCACGTTCTCGGGATCCTGGCTGATCAGCAGCGCCGGTGTCGCCGCCGCCGGCGAGGATGGCGTAGCCCATGACCACCAGGCCGGCGATCATCGTCCAGCGGAACGCCGACAGTACAATGCTCTCCAGCGCCACCAGGGCGGCCTCGCGCTCGGACCGGGCGGCGAAGAACCGCTGGTCGGTGTAGCCGCCGACGCCGCCCATGCCCTCGATGGTCGAGCGCAGCATCCACAGGAACACGCTGACCGCGAAGAACGTGAAGATCGCCTCCATGGTCTCGCGGCGGCTGATCGCCGAGAGCGCCGCCCATGTACGTGGGCGTCGACAGGTCGAGGGTCGTGAACCCGGCGGGCAGGCTCACCGTCGGCATCAGGTCGAAGGCGTAGGCGGTGATGAAGATCGACGTCAACGTCATCACCACCATTTGGATGACGTCGGTGAACACCACGCCGTACAGCCCGGACATCAGGGTGTAGAACAGCCCGACGGCCGACCATGGCGACGATGCAGGTGAACTCCGAGAACGGCAGGAAGTAGGTGAGGAACTTTCCGCCGCCCTTGGAGAAGTAGATGATCATGCCGAGCGACAGCGCGATGTTGGCGATGGCGCTGAGCAGATGCGCGGCCTGGCCCTGGCGGTCGGTGCCGAAGCGGAGCCGCATCCATTGCGCCGACGTCATCACCCGCGAGCGCCTGAGCCACTTGGCGAGAAACACCATGATGAAGGCGAGCGCGATGCCGACGCCGCCGCGCATCTCCACCAGGAACCCCTGGTAGCCGAGCGCGAACACCAGGCCGACGATGATCATCGTGCCCGCCATGTCGAAATTGGACGACGAGGTGGAGACGCCGAGGATCCACCACGGGATCTTCCTGCCGCCGAGGAAATAGTCGTCCAGTCCCTTGGAGGCGGCGCGCGACAGCGCGTATCCGGCGACGGTGATGGCGAGCAGAAACGCGCCGATGATCAGCGTGTCGACGACGGCGAGATTGCCGAAGGCGCCCATGCTCAGCCCCGCGCCCGTGCCAGCCGCGCGCACGCGCAACACAAAAGTCCGCCCCGAGGGGCGGACTCTGTCGCGAGCACATCGCATCTGCGCAGCGCATCGAACGATCCAGCCGGCAACCGGAAGACTGCCGACCGGCCACCGTTACGCGATGTGTCGCTCGATCAACAGGCGTTACTTGCGAAGCGTTTTCTGGAACATCCGCTCGGCTCTCTCGGCCGCCGCGTTCGCCGCCGCCGCCGCGTTCCTGGCTTCCGCCGCCGCCGCCGACGCGTTGTTCGATGCCTGCAAGGACATCTCCTGGGCCTTTACCGACTCGGCCTTGGTCGCCCGAACCTCGTCCCTGAGTTGCGCGATATCGCTGCGCAATGCGTCGACGTCGCTCTGCGACGCACACGCGCCGACCGCCAATGTGGCCGCCACGAGCGCAAACGGAACGGCTCTCTTGAAAGCCAACTTCATCATATCCTCCGCAATTCACTTCCTGATTCGGCAGGTGCCGGTACGCGGCAAGCGCTCGCCGCGTTACACCCCTCCGTTTAAAAATACGCGATGACGGAAATCAAGCTTCCGTTGTCGATTGGCGGATGAATTGACGGCGCATAACGCCGTCCGAGGTATCCGTTCAGGGCCGGATTTCAATGGGCGTGCCGTCGGGAACGGCATTCCAGATTTCGTCGATTTCTCCGTTGGTGACGGCGATGCAGCCCTCGGTCCAGTCGACGCCCTTGCCATTGAAACCGATATTCCGCAGGTGATTCGGCTCGCCGTGGATCATGATGGCGCCGCCCGGCGGCACGCCCATGGCGCGGGCGCGGGCGCGATCGGTCTCGTTCGGATAGGACACGTGCAGGGCGCGATAGAATTTGCTGCGGGCGTTGCGCGAGTCGAGCGTGTACCAGCCCTCCGGCGTCTTGCCGTCGCCCTGCCGGACTTTCTTGCCGGACGGCGTGCGTCCGAGGGAAATCTGGTAGGTCCGCAAGATCATGGCCGCGGCGCAGAAGGTGCATGCGCCGTTTGGATTTGAGGACCAGAACCTTGTCTACATCAAACGACCGGAATACTTCGGCGCGCACCTCGGCGCGAGATTCGCAATGGAGCTGGCGAGGCAAAGCGGCCATCACCAGGATACCCAGCAGACCGAACCATATCAGATCTCAGCACGAAAGCCCCCGAATCAGTTGCCCATATTTTTGTGACACAACCTTATCGCGCAATCAAGAGTAACCGCTTTTCGCGCTCCAACCGAGATCATGCATACACGCCACGATATAGATTCGTAAACGCAATGGCGACGCCTGCCCGGGGGCAGTGACGACAAGATTCACGTTTCATTAGAGTATCTGCACGACGCTTTCAAATGACTTTCTTGGTCAAATGACTTTCTTGGCGCGCAATCGATCCCGCTCCGCGGCGTCGAGGCCGAGGATCTCCGCGAGGACCTCGTCGGTGTGTTCGCCCAACAGCGGCGGCGGGCGGCGGTAGGTGACCGGCGTTTCCGAGAGCTTGATCGGGTTTACCGATCAGCCGGACATCGCCCTCGGCCAGCGGGTGCCGCATGGAAATCTCCATGTCGCGGTGAACGACCTGAGGTCGGCGAACACCTGATCGAGGCTGTTGACGGGACCGCACGGCACGTTGACGGACTCCAGTCCCTCGACCCAGTGACCAACGGGATGGGCGCGGATCAGGGTCTCGATCAGGGGACGAGAGCTTCGCGGTTGCGTACCCTTTCGCGGTTGGTGGCGAAGCAGCCGATCCTCGGCGAGGCTCGGCTTTTCGCCGCGAAAGTGCAGAACCGCCGGAACTGGCCGTCGTTGCCCACCGCCAGAACGATGTAGCCGTCGGCGGCCTCGAACGCCTGATAGGGGACGATGTTCGGATGGGCGTTGCCGAGCCGCCCGGGCGCCTTTCCCGACGATCAGGTAGTTCAGTCCCTGGTTCATCAGCCAGCCGACCTGGGTATCGAGAAGACCGAGATCGATGTGCTGCCCGCGGCCGGTCGCGTCGCGGTGGCGGAGCGCGCCGAGCACCGCCACGGATGCGTACAGCCCGCAGACGATGTCGGAAACCGCCACGCCCACTTTCATTGGCGGTCCGTCGGGCTCGCCGGTGATGCTCATCAGGCCCCCCATGCCCTGGATAAGAAAATCATAGCCGGGCCGCGCGGCGTAGGGACCGGTCTGGCCAAATCCGGATATGGAGCAGTAGACCAGGCCGGGCGCGATGCCGCTCAGGTCCTCGAAGGCGAGCCCCCAGCCGAGCCATTTGCCCGACCCTGTAGTTTTCCATCACGACGTCGCATCCCAGCGCCATCCGACGCGCCAGCGCCTGTCCCTCGGGGTTGCCGAGGTCAACGGTCACGGACCGTTTATTCCGGTTGGTGGCGAGATAGTAGGCGCTTTCGGAGGTATCGGCCCCGTCGGCATCCTTGATATAGGGAGGTCCCCAGGATCGCGTATCGTCTCCCGCGTCCGGACGTTCGACCTTGATCACGTCGGCTCCCAGGTCGCCGAGCAATTGGGTGGCGCACGGACCGGCCAGGATGCGGCTGAGATCGAGAACGCGAAGGCCGGCGAGGGGGCCGGGGCCAGAGGGCATGCGTTATTCTCCGATGAAGGCGCGTCGCGGCGAACCGTCCGGACGCCGGTCGGGCGGCCCTTGTTTGCTTTGAATAACATCAGGTAACGAACGTCAACGGTATTTCGCTTTTTTCGCGGATGCGAACAGACCGGTCCCGCCAAACGGGCGTCATCAGGCCGAAAAAGCCGGTTTTGCTTTGACACCTTGTTTAAACGGTCTTATTTTCAGCGATCTTTCGGGGGGATTTCTCCCAAGACACGGAAATAGAACGCTCGTTGAGCCTTCCCAGCGTGCCTTTGTGCGTTGCGGTATCGCTCCGGATGCAAAACGAGTAACAATTGAATTGCCGGCGGTTTCGTGCGGCCGGCAGGGTGGGGAACGGGGAGCCCGATTTAACCGGCGGCTCCCCCAATGAGGACCATGACCAACCATGCCTCTCGATGCGAAAATCCTCGAAGCGTATAAACAGCGCCGCAAGAAAGTCCTCGAGGGCGGCGGCGAAGCGAAAATCAAGAAGCGCCACGACAAGGGGCTGATGACCGCGCGGGAGCGGTTGATGTATCTGTTCCAACCGGACACCTTTCAAGAGGTCGGTGCGTATATTAAACATCAGTGCACGTCCTTCGGCATGGAGAACGAGGACTTCCCCGGCGACGGTGTCGTCACCGGAACCGGCTTCGTCGATGGGCGCCAGGTCACGGGTTTCAGCCAGGATTTTACGGTTCTGGGCGGTTCTCTCGGAAAGATGCACGCGCGCCGAATGGTCCTGGGCATGGACTATGCCCTGAAAAACGGCACACCGATGGTGGGTATTTCCGACTCGGGCGGCGCTCGTATCCAGGAGGGCGTTGACGCTCTCTCGGGTTATGGCGAGGTGTTTTACCGAAACGTGGTTCTCTCGGGCGTGATCCCGCAGATTTCCATCATCGCCGGCCCCTGCGCGGGCGGCGCGGCCTATTCGCCGGCGCTGACCGACTTCATCATCATGACCGAAAAGAACGCGCAACTGTTCATTACCGGTCCGCAGGTCATCAAGGCGGTCACCGGGCGCGACTTCACCATGGAAGAGGTGGGCGGCGCGAACATGCACGCCACGGTAAGCGGCAACGTTCATTTCGTTGCCAATGACGATCGGCATGCCCTCGACATCGCCCGCGAGCTTTTGAGCTTCCTGCCCTCCAACAATTCCGAGGATCCGCCTCACAGGCCCACGCCTGCGGTCACAATGACCGAGGATCCTGGCATGGATAAGCTGGCCCAGTCCGACCCCTCGGTGGCGATGGACATGGGCGCCATCGTCAGGCGTCTGGTGGATGACGGCCACTTCCTCGAAGTGCATGCCGGTTTCGCCAAGAACATGATTGTCGGCTTCGGACGGGTGGAGGGGATCGTTGTCGGTTTCCTATGCAACAACTCCATGGAAAAAGCCGGTTGCCTGGATATCGATTCGTCCGACAAGGGCGCGCGGTTTATCCGGTTTTGCAACGCTTTCAATATTCCCATCTGCACGCTGGTGGACGTCCCCGGGTTCATGCCGGGTATCGAGCAGGAGAGGGGCGGCATCATCCGCCATGGCGCGAAGCTGTTGTTCGCATACTCGGGCTCGACGGTTCCGAAGATCACGGTCTTGTGCCGGAAGTCGTATGGCGGCGCCTATCTCGCCATGTGCAGCCAGGACCTGGGCGCGGACGTCGTGCTGGCTTGGCCGACGGCCGAAGTCGCGGTGATGGGTGCCGAGGGCGCGGTGAACATTCTCTACCGAACCGAGCTTAAAGAGGCGAAGGACGCGAAAGCGGAACGCGCCAAGCTGGTGGCCGAGTATCGGGCCGAGTTCGCATCGCCCTATCTGGCTGCCGCCCGCGGTTATGTGACCGATATTATCGAGCCGTCGCAGACGCGCTCCCAGGTGTCGATGACGCTCCGCAAGCTCCTCGGCAAGCGCGAACAGCGCCCGCCGAAAAAGCACGGCAACATCCCGCTTTAAGGCAGCAACACGGAACACGCGAGGAACAACCATGGAAACGACCACTGTTGCTGCCGCGCAAGCCGGCGCGCTCGGTGTCGGGGACGCATTTTGGACCGCATTGCTCGGTTACGGACTGACGATCGTCGTCGCCATGATCGCGGCGTGCCTGATTCGGGCCATCGTCGTCATTCTCGAGAAAATGCAGAAGAAGAGGCAGAAAGCCACGTCGACCGCGGTTTCTGTTGCCGTCGAGCCCGAGCCAGAACAGCCTGACGAAACGGCCCAGCACGTGGCCGCCGTCGCTGCCGCCGTCTATGCCACGCTCGGGGCGGCGCGGCTTGTCTATATCGGAGAAACACCGGGTCGCGCGGCGTGGGCGGCCACCGGCCGCACGATCCATCAGACCTCACATATGCCGAAGCGCAGGTCCGAGTAGTAGTTCGGAAAGGATTCGAGGAAACGACCAATGGCGAAACATCTCAAGATTACCGTTGAAGGCAAGGTTTACGACGTCATTGTGGAGGACGTCACCGAGGACGCGGGAAGCACCTTCTATCCGGAACCCGGCATGAGTGTTGGCGGAACACCGGCTGCGGCGGCGCAGGCTCCATCAGCGCCGGCCCCATCGGCCCCCGCGGCCGCGGCTCCCGCCGCCGCGGGGGCAAAGGACAAGGTCGCACCGTTGGGTGGCGTTCTCGTCGAGGTCAGCGTCAATGTCGGCGACGCCGTCAAGGCCGGCGATCAGGTGGCGGTCATCGAAGCGATGAAGATGAAGACCGTGGTCGCCGCCGATCACGACGGCAAGGTGACGAAGGTCATGGTGAAAGCCGGGGACGCGGTCGATTCCGGCCAAGCCCTTATGACCATCGAATAGGGCTGAGAAGCGCCATGGGCGACATCCATATTCTCGATATCTTCCAAGGGGTTGCGACCCTTGTCGATTCGGCGACAACGGAACCGACCATATTCTTCGGTCGAATTATCCTCATTCTTATCGGTTTTCTGCTGATCTATCTCGGCAAGAAGGGCATACTTGAAGCGCTGATCATGGTGCCCATGGGCATCGGCATGGCGGCGATCAACGCAGCCGTCATGTTCGTTCCGCCAAAGCTGGTCGCACCGGGCTCACCGATTCCGGAGGGCGGCTTCGGTAAGGGCACGCTGTTCATCAACCCGCTGGTGTCACAAGGAACTCAGTGGGTGGAAACGCTGCAAATCCAGTGGCTTCAGCCGGTTTATTCGTTCACGTTCTCGAACGGTCTCATTGCGTGCCTGGTGTTTCTCGGAATTGGCTCGTTGCTCGACGTGGGCTTCGTCATGGCGCGTCCGTTCAAGAGCATGTTCATTGCGCTGTGCGCCGAGTTCGGAACGCTTGTGGCCTTTCCGCTTGCCGTTTTCATGGGCCTGCCGCTGGCCGATGCGGCCGCCACGGCGACTATCGGCGGCGCCGATGGTCCGATGATCCTGTTCGCGGCACTCATGCTGTCCGAGGATCTGTTCGTCCCGATTACGGTTGTGGCGTATCTCTATCTCGGCCTCACCTATGGCGGCTATCCGTTCATGATCAAGGCGATGGTGCCTCGGCACATTCGCGGCTTGAAAATGCCGGAGGAGCATACACACCCCATCACATCGGACGAGAAGATCGTCTTCGCGGTGGCCGCGGCGACATCCTTGTGTCTGCTTTTCCCGGTGGCGTCTCCGCTGTTTCTGGCTCTGTTCACCGGCGTGATCATCCGAGAAGCCGGCCTTAATCACTATCACGAGGTGTTCAGCGGCCCCATCCTGTACGGCTCGACCTTCTTCCTCGGCTTGCTCCTCGGCGTGCTTTGCGAAGCGAGCACGATCCTCAAGCCCGAAGTGCTGATCCTGCTCGTCATCGGCATCATCGCTTTGGCGTTCTCAGGCTTTGGTGGACTGGTCGGCGGGTACGTGCTCTATTTCGCGACGGGTAAGAAATACAACCCGGTCATCGGCATCGCCGGCGTGTCGTGCGTGCCGACCACCGCAAAGGTGGCCCAGAAGACCGTGTCCGAGGTGAACCCGAATTCGATCATCATGCAGCATGCTCTTGGGGCCAGCATTTCGGGGGTCATCACGTCGGCAATTTTCGCGGCCGTGTTGATCACCGTGGTCCGAGCCTCTGGAGCCGGTGCGCTTTAGACTTTGCCCGCACCACGTTGGCCAACGCGATATCGGCCGCCTCGCTGGGTCTTCTGGATCCTCGGGGCGGCCATTGCGTTTGTCGGAGCTTTCGTCGCGCGGGGTTTGTCCGAGCAGGTGCCGGTCGCCCAGCGAATCCCTTATTGGCTCGGCGGTTCCGCCTTCATCTTTCTTGGATTGTATGTGCTATCGCTAGGCACCCGCGCCCGGCGCGAGAAACCAGAGGCGCCCGATCCGGAAAAGGAATGAGGTGGAGAGCGTCAACTGGAGCGGGCGAAGGGAATCGAACCCTCGTCTAAAGCTTGGGAAGCTTTCGTTCTGCCATTGAACCACGCCCGCGCGCGCAACAATCCTCCCATTCTCTATAGTCCGTTGCGATTGTGAGTGCAAGCAGAGGCCCCGCCGCCGAGGGCGCTCACGAATACGTTATGCGGATGTCACTTGGCTTTGGCCATGCGTCGCGTTAGCTAATGGGCACGGTTGGATCGCCCCGGCGCAGAACATGCGCAGAACAGCGAGGGTATGCATGGCTCCCGATACCAACGTGATCGCGACTCCCGAGGGTGAACTCCGCAAGTTCCGCGATCCCGACGTCACCGCCAAAGGCGACCCACGGGCGTCCGTTTCCCTCACTCGGCTGCGGACGCTGTGGTTCAATACCGGCAGTCTTTGTAACATCACGTGCGACACTTGCTATATAGAATTGAGCCCCACCAATGATCGTCTGGCCTATCTGAGCGCGGCCGAGATCGGGGTGTTTCTCGACGAGGCCGACCGAGAGCGCTTTTCGGTGGAGGAGATCGGCTTCACCGGCGGCGAACCGTTCATGAACCGGGAGCTTCCGGAGATGTTGGGGGACGCGCTCGGGCGCGGGTATCGCGCCCTGGTGCTGACCAACGCCATGAAACCCCTGCACCACCGCAAGAACGCGCTGCGGGCGCTGGCCGCGGCATATGGCGATGCGCTGGCGCTCAGGGTATCCATCGATCACCACACCCGCGAACGGCACGAAAGCCTGCGCGGCGAGCGCGCCTGGGGACCGATGATCGAAGGCCTGCGGTGGCTGGCGGCCAACGGGTTCAACGTGCACGTGGCGGGACGAACCATTTGGCACGAGACCGAGGACGAACTGCGCGCGGGCTATGCGGCGCTGTTCGTGTCTGAGGGCATCGCCATCGATGCCCATGACCCGGCGGCCCTCGTCCTGTTTCCGGAGATGGACCCGGATTCGCGGGTGCCGGAGATCTCCGTGCACTGCTGGGACATCCTGGGGGTCCGGCCGGACGACATGATGTGCGCCTCGTCCCGCATGGTGGTGAAGCGTCGCGGCGCCGAGGCGCCGGTGGTGGTGCCGTGCACGCTCCTTCCGTATGACAAGCAGTTCGAATTTGGCTCCCGTCTTGCCGATGCCACGGGCGCGGTGAAATTGAACCATCCGTTTTGCGCGCAATTCTGCGTGCTTGGCGGCGGGTCGTGCTCCGCCGCCTAGAAGATCGTCCCCGGAACGGTGTTCCCAACGGTGTCGGGGACCCTGGACAATTCCACGATCAAGCCTAATGTATGGAGCGACGATCACGTCACAGCGGCGGCAGAGGCTTCGCAAAACCTTCCGGGAAAGACGCAATGGCCAATCAATCAGGAGACGGGTCTCCAGCCTACGAGCAAACGACCGAGGGCATTACCGTCCGGGTGCAACCGTTCTATCTCGAGGAGCAGTCGTCACCGGAATCACGGCATTTCGTCTGGGCGTACCACGTCCGGATTTAAAACAATGGCGCGGCCACGGTGCAACTTCTGAACCGCTACTGGCGGATCACCGATTGCACCGGCAATGTCCAGGAGGTCCGAGGCGAAGGCGTCGTCGGCAAACAGCCGGTGCTGCGGCCCGGCGAGGCGTTCGAGTACGCCAGCGGAACGCCCTTGTCGGCGCCTTCGGGGATCATGGTCGGGACCTATTATATGGAAACCGAGGACGGTGAGCAGTTGGACGTGAGCGTACCGGCGTTTTCGCTGGATAGCCCGCACCAAAGCGCATCGGTGCACTGATCGGGGAGGATGACGCTGAAAACGACGAAACCCGTGAGCGTGGTCGACGGCATCAACGACCATGGAACCGCCGATGCCGGCGGCGCTTCGCCGGACAGACCCAGCCGCGAAGAGGCCAAGGAAGCCGTTCGCACGCTGATCCGTTGGGCCGGTGACGATCCCGACCGCGAGGGATTGCGGGAGACGCCGCGCCGGGTGGTGGACGCGTATCTGGAGTTTTTCCAGGGATACGAAGCCGACCCGGTGGAGATCCTGAGGCGCACCTTCGAGGAGACCGACGGTTACGACGAGATGGTCCTGCTGCGCGACATCCGCTTCGAGTCCCATTGCGAGCATCATTTCGCGCCGATCATCGGCCGTGCTCACATCGCCTATCTGCCGCATCACCGGGTGGTGGGAATCAGCAAACTGGCTCGCCTGGTGGAGGTCTACGCCCGCAGGCTGCAGATCCAGGAAAAGATGACGGCGCAGATCGCCAACACCATCAGCGAAATCCTCGAGCCCATGGGCGTCGCCGTTGTCATCGAGGCGGCGCATCAGTGCATAACCACGCGCGGCGTGCACAAGCCGGGCGTCGTCATGGTGACCAGCCGGATGCTCGGCGCCTTTCGCGACAACGCCGCGACCCGCCGCGAGTTCCTGGCGATGATCGGCAAACCGACGGGAGGCGAGGGAATCCTCGCCTGAACCCGCACGGGATGGCGATCAACCGGCGGCGACCGCTGGTAGTCATGCGTTGGCCGGATCGCGCCTGCCGGTACGCGGTACCGTTTGTGCGATCCCGTTAAGCAATTTCTGAAACAAGCAAGCCTTGACCGCTCCCGCCGAAAAGGGTTGGTTGTCGGTTCGTCAGTGCAATGGCCGAACGCGTGGAATGGCGCGCTCGGAAACACATGCTCTGAAATTAAAGGTTTGAGGGCCTGTGGGTTGAGGAGTGAGTTCAGGCGATTGATGGACATCCGGCCTGTCTTTCTGATCGTTGGTATTTTGCTGACGACGCTGGGTGTCGGCATGTGCGTGCCGGCGCTGGTGGATGCCTTCGTCGGCCATCCGGACTGGCAGGTGTTCGCCGTCGCCTCCGGCGTGACCGTGTTCATCGGCATTGCCATGGCGCTGACCTGCCGAACCCCGCGATTCCGCTTTACCGTCCAGCAGGCGTTCGTGATGACGACGCTGAGCTGGACGATGGTTACCGTGTTCGGCTCGCTGCCGTTCATGTTCTCGGAACTGGAGTTGAACTTCACCGACGCCTTTTTCGAATCCATGTCGGGGATCACCACCACCGGCTCGACGGTGATCACCGGACTGGAGAACGCGCCGCCTGGAATCCTCCTATGGCGGGGCATTCTGCAGTGGTTGGGCGGCCTCGGGATCATCGTCATGGCCATCGCCGTCATGCCCATGCTGGGTGTCGGCGGCATGCAAATGTTCCGGGTGGAGGCGTTCGATACCGGTGAAAAGGTGCTGCCGAGGGCGGCTCAGATTTCGGCGGGGCTGTTTCTGATTTATTCGGCGTTCACGATCATCTGGTCACTGATGCTGTGGGGCGCGGGAATGACACCGCTGGAGGCGGTGGTTCACGCCATGACCACCATCGCCACCGGCGGCTATTCCACCAGCGACGCATCCATCGGCCATTTCGACAGCGGCCTCATTGATATGATCATCACCGTGGGAATGATCGCGGGAAGCCTGCCGTTCTTTCTCTATCTGAAAAGCGTCCAGGGCAACCATCGGGCGCTGCTGGATGATACCCAGGTGCGGTGGTTTCTCGCGGTTCTCGGAGCGGCGATCGTCACCACCGCTTTGTTTCTGTGGCTGGACACCGGCTTCGACCTGCTTCCGGCGCTGCGCTATGCGTTGTTCAACGTGGTATCCATCATGACCGGGACCGGCTACGCCAGTTCGGATTACTGGATGTGGGGGGCGTTCGCTGGGCCGATCTTCTTCTACGTCATGTTCATCGGAGGCTGCACCGGCTCCACCACCTGCGGCATCAAGATCTTCCGCTTTCAGGTGCTGTGGGCCGCCGCCAATACCCAGTTTCACCACCTGCTGCGGCCGCACGGCGTGTTCATTCCGTACTACAATCACCGGCCCATTCCCGATGAGGTGATCACGTCGGTGCTGAGCTTCTTTTTCGTCTTCGGGGTGTGCTTCGCCTTGCTGGCTGTGGGCCTCGGCCTGATGGGACTGGACTTCGTCACCGCCATCTCCAGCGCCGCCACGGCGATTTGCAACGTCGGACCGGCGCTCGGTCCCACCGTCGGTCCGGCCCACACTTTTCAGACGCTTCCCGACGGCGCCAAATGGATGCTGTCGGCGGGCATGCTGCTGGGCCGCCTCGAGCTGTTCACCGTGCTGATCCTCTTCACTCCGGCGTTCTGGAAGAACTGATTTCATGGCTTCGCACCGGTCTCCGGCTTCTCCGGCGTCACGCGTCGCAACCGCCACGGATCTGCTGCGCTGGCTGGTGGCCTTCGACACCACGTCGGCGAAATCGAACATGGAATTGATCCGGTTCGTCGGCACGTTCCTCGAGGACCATGGCATCGAAGCCCACATCGTCCCCAGCGACGACGGCGCCAAGGCCAATCTGTTCGCCAGCATCGGCCCGGAAGCGCCGGGCGGGGTGGTCTTGTCGGGCCATACCGACGTGGTTCCGGTAACAGGCCAGCAATGGACCAGCGATCCCTACACACTGACGGAACGCGATGGCCGGCTGCAGGCACGGGGCGCCGCCGACATGAAGGGGTTCATCGCCGTCGCGCTCTCCATGGTGCCGGTGTTCCAGGCACGCGCGCTCGCGGTTCCCATCCACCTGGCGTTCTCCCATGACGAGGAGGTGGGCTGCCTCGGCGCGCCGCGCCTGCTTGAACGGTTCAGCGCGATGGCGCCCAAGCCGGCGCTGGCCATCGTTGGCGAACCGACGGAGATGAAGGTTGCCAACAACCACCGCGGCATCGCCGTGTTCAAAACCTCGGTTACCGGCCGGTCCGGCCACTCGTCGGATCCCGGCATCGGGGTCAACGCCATCGCCGAGGCCGCCGAGTGCATCGCCTTTTTGACCCGCCTCGGGGCCGAATTCGCCGACGCCAAGGAGACCGGCGACGCCAATGAGAGCGGCGAAATGGGACAAGCGGCCCCGGACTGGACGACGGTCAACGTCGGCACCATCGAGGGCGGCGCGGCGGTGAACATGATCGCCGAGCATTGCCGCTTCCTCTGGGAGTGCCGGCCGGCGGCCGGCACCGACGCGGGCGCAATTCTGGCGCGGCTGCGGGACTTCGCGGAAAGCGCGCTGCTGCCGCGGATGCGGGCGGTGGCTCCCGACGCGGCGATCGCCATCGAGCCAAAGGTGACGGTCCCGGCGCTGGCGGCAACCCCCGGTTCGCCGGCCGAGACCTTGGCCCTGGCGCTCAGCGGTCACAACCACTGTGTCAGCGTGCCGTTCACATCCGAAGCCGGACTGTTCCAGCGCGCCGGTATCCCGGCCGTCCTTTGCGGTCCGGGCAGCGCCGCCCAGGCCCACCAGCCCGACGAGTTCGTGACGCTGGATCAACTGGAGAAGTGCGCCACGTTCATGCGCCGCCTGGCTGAGTGGTCGGAACGCCGGTAGCATGGCCGACGGAGGCCGCTCATCGTCCTGCGAAGCGCGCCGCTGGGGCATGTTTTCGTTTCAGTACAGAAAAAATTTCAATCTGTGAGTAATCCGTAAGTTCCGGGGGCGTAGAATAACTCGATTGGGGTTGTTCTGATGGTTTGGTTGGCGGGGTGCAGGGCGATGAACGAGTTTTTCCATGAAAAGCGGGCGGAGCTGATGCTTGTGGGCGTGATCGGTGTTACTTGGTGCCTGACGGCGATCTTTGTCTACTAGCGGCCCGCCGCCGGGGGGCGCCCGTGATTCTCTCCTGCGGGGTATCCTAAAGATCAACCGTTGAGACAATCCCAAGAACGGCCGCAAAGCCCGCGACCGTGTTTTCCCTTCCAGACGAAATGATCGGGGGGCGCTCCAACCCGATCTTCCCTGACTGGCCGCTCCCTGTGGGCGGCCAGTTTTTTCGTGTGGGTGTCCAGAAATGGGCGACGGCGTCGCGGCCTGCGATCTGCCCGGCTATTTCCGGTCCGCGTGGTGATTTGCCTTTTTTGTTACAATGTCATTATAATTTTTTTAGGACTTGCGGTGCTTGCCGGTCCCACAGAGGGAACGGGCACTCCCACGATCGGAGGTGGCGCAAGGGGGGCAGACACTGTGACCGACGTTGCGTCGACTTTAGCCAAAATCACGTCACCGGTAGTGGCGGATACCGTCGAGCGCCCGCGTTTGTTCGCAGTCATGGACGCCGCCGGTGCGGTTCCCATCCTCTGGGTATGCGGACCAGCCGGTAGCGGCAAGACAACCCTAGTTACCACCTACCTGCGAAGCCGCAAACAGAACTGCATCTGGTTTCGGGTTGAGCCCGGCGACGCCGATCCCGCCTTCCTGTTCCACTTTTTACGCCTGGCGTGCAGGAGCGCGTCGCCACGATCCCGCAAGCCCTTACCGCCGCAATTCGAACCGGAGTTTGTTGCCGGACTTTCGGCGTTCTCCCGGCAATTCTTCCGCGTTTTGTTTGCCCGCTTGAGTGAGCCTTTCGTTGTGGTGTTCGACAATTTTCAAGAGGCCGCAGCGGACTCTCGGTTTCACAAGATTATCAGAGACGGCCTGTCCGAAATGCCGGGCGGCGGCCGTGCCATCGTCGTCAGCCGGACGGAGCCCCACCCGGTGTTTTCGCGGTTCAGTGCTGAGCGACAGATCATCCGCCTGGATTGGAGCCAGCTCCGGTTCAACGAAGATGAGACGCTGGCTTTGCTCAACAAATGGGCGCGACCTTCCCCCAACCGGTCGGCCCTGCGCGCGATCATGGAAGAAACGCAAGGTTGGGCCGCCGGCCTCGTGCTTCTCCTGACAGGACCGAAGCCGCCCGGCGATGGCGACTTCGACGATGAACTCGCTCCCGGCGCTGATCTGTTCGATTATTTTGCCACCGAGGTGTTCGACCTTCTCGATTCCGGTCGCCGGAATTTCCTCATGCGAACCGCCTTCCTGCCGGACATGACCGCGGATCTGGCCGCGAGCCTTTCGGGGAACAAGCAAGCCGATACGGTGCTGGCCGGCCTCGCCCGTAGCGGCTTTTTTACCGATCGCCATGGCAAGCAGAATCCATCGTACGTCTATCATCCGCTGTTTCGCCAATTTCTGCTGGATCGGGCGCGGACCGCCCTGCCGACCTCCGATGTGGCGGCGCTCGAACGCAAGGCGGCCGAGACACTGGCGGCGTCCGGGCGCATGGAAGACGCCTTTGGATTGGCATGCAATTTTAGAGACTGGGAAACCGTCTCCAAGCTGGTTCATGCACACGCCGCCGAAGTCATTAGAAATGGCCGTCATCATTCCCTTAAATCATGGCTCACGCAGGTTCCCGGTTCTGTTCTCGATGACGACCCATGGCTCCGCTACTGGTTGGGCGTTTCTTGTTTCTTTGGCGACCCCGACTGCGCGCTCGCAGCGCTGGTGCGGTGCCACGAGCAGTTCGATAAGCGTGGAGACTGCGTCGGCGTCTTCACATCCTGGGCAACCATTGTTCGTTATCTCGCGGAGTTCTCCCGATATCAGAACCGATTGGATGGCTGGCTCGACGCCCTCGCCGATCTGACGCATCGCTATCCGGCGTTTCCGTCCAAGCACCTCGAGTGTCAGGTGGCGTCCAGCATGCTCGCGGGCCTTGGATACCGCAGGCCTTGGCATACCGATCTCGATATATGGGGCAAGCGCGCCCTCGCCTTGGCGGAGGAGACGGGTGACGTCGCCGCCCAATTCCTCATTTGCATTTATCGCCTGCACAATCTGGTCTTCATGCCCTTGACGCCGGTTCGCCTGATGCTGCTGGAGCGGCTGCGCCGGATTCTCTCCGCGTCCAGGATATCGGTCATGGATCGGCTGAGGTATATCTTTGCCCTGGCCAATCATCACTGCCTGCTGGGGAACCACCGCGACTGCGTGGACGCAGCCGAGAGAGCGCTGGGCCTGGCACGGGAGTTCGGGATCGGCTGGTTCGTGCCGACCGTGTTGTATACGCTGGGCCGCAGCCATCATCACGCGGGCAACCTGGACGAGGGTGCGGCTATCGCGGCGCAGATCGCCAAGTGCGCCGACATCGGTGGCGAAGCGGCCCTCGGCTATTATCACGGTCTCATGGCCTCCCAAAATTATTTGAGTGGCCGTCTGGTCGAAGCCGAACAGGAGGGGACGGCCGGCCTCGAAGTGCTGGGCACGGGATCGACCACGTGGGGTCACGTAGTGGTGGGCTTCATTATGGTCCACGTATGTTCCGAGCTTGGCCAACAAGAGGCCGCGCGAGAGCGAATGGGGCCCTTGTTGGCGTTCGCTGAGAGCAGTGGCAACGCCCAACTGCTGCATCACTGCCACCTCTCCGAGGCGGAAATCGAGCTCAATCGCGGCGAAGCCGACCGGGCGGTGGGTCCGCTCCGCCTCGGCCTCGAACGCGCCAAAGACCTGGAAATCAATTACGCCTACCTGTGGCGGCCCACGGCGCTGTCGCGGCTTCTCGGCCTTGCGCTGGAACGGGAAATGGAGGCGGAAACCGTCTGCCGCCTGATCCGCCGGCGCGATCTCCATCCGGGAGTCGACGCGCGGTCTCTCGAAAACTGGCCCTGGAAGGTTGAGGGTATACACGTTCGGCGACTTTGCCATCGTCATCGATGGCGAGCGCTTGGCGTTCAGGGGCAAGGCGCAGAAGAGACCGCTGAACCTGTTGAAGGCGCTGATTGCCTTCGGCGGCCGCGGCGTCGGTACGGATCGTCTCAAGGACGCGCTATGGCCCGACGCCGACGGCGACGCGGCGCACCGGGCGTTCGACACCACCTTGTACCGTCTGCGGCGGCTGCTGGGCGTGGAGGGCGCCCTGGTTCTGGGCGAGGGCCGGTTGAGCCTGTCCCCCGACGTTTGCTGGTCGGACGCGCTTGCCCTCAAGGACATCGTTGGCAAGGCCACTTCGCTCGCCGAGGCGCCTCTCCCGGATTTACCGCGAAGTGGCGCGGCTGCAAAAAAGGTTGTTGTCGTTGTATAAAGGCGATTTTCTTGACGGTCTGTCCGAAGATGAATGGGCGTTGTCGGCGCGGCACGACATCGCCACCCGGACAATCCATTTCCTGGCTACCATCGGCCGGCTCTGGGAACGGACCGGTCACTGGGAACGGGCGGCGGCGTGCTATCGCGCGGGCTTGGAAAGGGACCGGTTGTCCGAGTGCCATGTGCGCCGGCCTGTTGCGGGCACTGAGCGGCACGGGCGACAAGAGCGGAGCGTTGGAGGTTTACCGGCACTTCCGTGCTGAATACCATGCAAAAACGGGTCACTCCCCGCCCGCGGGTGTAGCGGCTCGCTCGGCAATTGTTGAACTGACGGGTTCGTTCAATCGTTTCGCCAGACGGCGACGTCCGTGCCCGCGAGCTTAACGCGGAGCGCCCCGGACGCGAAGATCGACACCATGGAATCGAACCTTGCCGAGCGGACTAGGCAGGTACCCGACAACCTCGCGGCGGACGGGGTGAACTGAATGGAGTGGGCAAGGGGAACGGCGAGGGCTTGCTCATGCCACAGCGCCTGCGCCGCCCGATAGTACTTTGCCCGCTCTGAGCGTTCGAAGGTCGTTCGCCCCTTGCGCAGAAGGTCGTCCATGTCCGGCTGGCAGCGCCGAGAAGGGTTCATGCCGGTGTCGACGGCGGCGCAACTCCAGTTGGCGCGGAGCAGATCGTCGGGGTCGGCGATGCTTGAGACCCATCCCATCAGTATCATGTCGTGCTCGCCGGCGCGGGCGCGCTTGATGTACTCGCCCCACTCGTACGTGACGATCTTGGCCTCGATGCCGACCTTGGCCAGGTCGCTCTGGATCAGCGCCGCCGCGCGGCGCCATTGGGAAGATACGGGCGGTTCCCCGGCAGCGCCCACAGCGTCGTCGTGAACCCATCAGGATAGCCCGCCTGCGCCAGCAGCCGTCTTGCCGCCTCGGGATCATAAGCGTATGCCCGTATGGTTGCGTCGTGCGACCACAGCGATTGGCGGCACCGGGTGTCGTGGGCGGGCATTCCCGCGACGCCAAGATATACGGCTTCGAGAATGGCGGCCTTGTCGACGGCGAGGCTGATGGCCCGGCGCACGTCGCGGCTGGACGAGCGGCGCTTCCGTGGTATTGAAAGCGAGGTTTCCCACGTCCAGGTTCTTCGCGCCGGGTCATCTCGATGTCCGGTATCCTGGCTAAGCGCTTCGATATCGGCTGGGTTGGGATACGCCATCACGTGGCATTCGCCGGTTTTCAGCTTCTGGTAGCGGACGCTGGCGTCAGGGGTGATTACAAAGACCAGATTGTCGATGGCCGGCCTTGCCGTTCCCAATAACGGGGATGGGCCCTGATAGTGGATGGATCAAGTCATTCTGGAATTGGATCAGTTGGAAGGGGCCCGTGCCCACGGGTTGCTGGTCGAGCTTTTCGGGCGTTCCGGCGGCCATGAGGTGATCGGCGTACTCCGCCGAATAGATGGCCGTGAAGGCGAGGCTGACATAGGCGGGAAACAGTACGTTTGGCTCCGAAAGGCGGAAGCGAACCGTGTGAAGTCGTCCAGCTTTTCGATGCTTTCGATTGTCGTCGCGGATAGCCCAGAACATCGAAGTGCGTGTACCGGCCCCGTGCGACTCTTGTGAAAGGGATGTTCCGCTGGCCGAAGTTGCCGTTCGAACGAAAACACGACGTCGTCGGCGTTGAAAGCGCGGGTCGGCGTAAATGTTTCCGTTGTATGGAATCGTCACGCCCTTGCGCAGATTGAACGTGAAGGTCCGTCCGCCGTCCTCGACCGTCCACGATGTTCGCCAACGACGGTTCCAGATCAGTGTCCGTCCGCGGCGGGTTTGGGTCAGGGTATTGAACATCTGATCGAGCCGACGCGTTCATGTCCGTTCCGGAGATGGCTAGCGCCGGGCTGAGGGTGGAAGGGTTGGCCTCCAGGCAATACGCCAGCGTCTTGGCTTCGGCTCCGCCAGACTGCGGTGACCGGCCCGAGAGCCAGCAGCGAGCAGGCACAGCCGGGACGCCTGCCGACGAACTGTCAACGCCGATGTTTGGCGTGTGAAGCTGGCGCTTATTTCCACCGGTGCCGCAACTCCTGCGTCCGAGTGCCGAGACGGAGATTCGAACCCGCCGACGCTCTCCTTCGAACTCATTTGTCGAGCGAAACGACCCCGCTGTCACTCTTTTCCGTCTGAACACCGGAATTTCGGTGTTGCAGAGATCCGGTCACTGTTGACCGCGGTTCGTGCGACGGCTTGGTTTTATCGGGAAATTACATCTCAAAGTTTGTTGACGGAGCCGAAAGGTAGTGCCAAACATCGCCCTCGTTACGCCGCCAGCTTCGATGGCCGGTGGGTCGCAGGTTGTTCCGACGGAGCGCCCACTGGCAATCTCGGGTCAGCGATTGCGACTTCAAGGGGCGGCGACTGCAGCTAGGGTTCGACTTTCCGTGGCGATTTTCCGCCGGCACTAAGAACAACGATATGCGGCCATGCGGCCTGGAAACGGGGATGCAAGCGCTGCGGGTCCGATTGCGCGTTCGCGCGTTGAGCCGATGCGAAGTTCCGAATAAGGGATGGAAACGTCCATAAGCAAAAATCTGCCACAACACGGCACATATTCATCATTGGCGGGCGCGAAGCGCAAAGAGGATTGTCGACATGGTGCAGGATAACAAGACAACGGACTATGACGTCGGCGTAATCGGGCTCGGTTACGTGGGCTTGACCCTGGCCACGGCTTTCGGCGACGTGGGCATTCGCGTCGTCGGCATCGAGAAGCGGCAAGACGTCGTCGACCTGGTCAATTCCGGCAAGGCGCATTTCTCCGAGGAAGGTCTCGACGATCATCTGTCGAATGTCGTTCGCGCCGGGAATCTGAAGGCATTCGTCGACTTCGCGCCGAATACCACCTGCGGCGTCTATATCATTACGGTGGGGACGCCGCTGGACGAAACCGGAGCGCCGCGGCTGGATTTCATCCAGAATGCGACCCGCCAGGTCGGCGCCAACATGCAGGACGGCGCGCTGGTCATCGTTCGATCCACCGTCAAGATCGGCACGACCCGCGACATCGTTTCTCCCATCCTGGCGGAGACCGGCAAGACATTTCGGATCGCCATGTGCCCGGAAAGAACGCTGGAGGGCGAGGCGATGAGAGAGCTTCGCACGCTGCCGCAGATCGTCGGCGCCGACGACGAAGAAACCGTCGAGCTGGCGGCCCGGTTGTTCTCCGAGCTGACGCCGACCATCATCAAGATGTCGTCCCTGGAAGCCGCCGAAATCACCAAGCTCGTGGACAACACCTATCGGGACGTGAAATTCGCGTTCGCCAACGAGGTGGCGCGGGCGTGCGAGGTATTCGGCGTCAACGCCATGGAGGTGATTTCCAACGGCAAGATCGGCTATAAGCGCACCGATGTCGCGCTGCCGGGACTGGTCGGCGGGCCGTGCCTCGAGAAGGACCCTCACATCTTCAATCACAGCGTCAGGGAAAAGGGGATCTGCCTGGAGATAACCAGCGCGGCGCGACTGGTGAACGAACGCCAGCCCGCGGAAACCGTCGCCTTCATCGCCGAGCAACTGAAAGCGCGGACGGACCTCGGAAGCGCCAAGGTCGCGTTGCTGGGGTTGGCTTTCAAGGGACACCCGGAGACCGACGACCTGCGGGGCTCCATGGCGTTGCATGTGCTGCGGCGAGTTGAAGAAGTACCCGGTCGGGGCTGGCATCGTCCTTTACGACCCTGTCATTTCTTACGAGATGATGAAGCGGGAGTTTCCCGACTACCGGATCGCGCGCACGGTGCCGGAGGCGATCGCCGGCGCCAACGCGGTGATCATCGCCAACAATCATCCGGAACTGGGCCGGATGGCGCCCAACGTCATGGTGCGGCATATGGCGAAAAACGGCTTCGTCTACGACTACTGGAGCCACTTCAGCAACCTGACCGAGGCTGAGTTGGCTCAGTGCTACTACAGTTTGGGCAACGTGAGAGGCGGGCATTAGATGGGCGCGGCAACAGCGGTCGTAACGGGGGGCAGCGGCTTCATCGGCGCCTATCTGACGCGCCGGCTGGTCGAGGAGGGGTGGTCTGTCCGTGTCATGGACACCATGGCGCGCGGCGAGAAGAGCCGGCTCGACCCGGTGATCGACCATATCGAGCTGCGGACGGCGGACGTTCGCGATATCGATGCCGTCCGCAAAGTGTGCAAGGGCGCCGATGTCGTCTTTCATCTCGCCGCCATCAACGGAACGGAGAATTTCTACAATCATCCGGACCTGGTGCTGGACGTCGGGCTGCGCGGCGCGCTCGCCGTCGTCGAGGGCGCGCGCGACGCCGGTGTTCCGGATATGGTCGTCGCCTCGTCGGCCGAAGTGTACCAGACCCCCGCCGTCGTGCCGACGGACGAGACCGTCGCGCTGATGCTGCCCGACAGCCTCAACCCGCGATATTCCTATGGCGGATCGAAAATCGTTTCGGAGCTGATCGCCTTCAATTACGCGCGCGACCATTACCGGCAAGATGCAGGTGTTCCGGCCGCACAATGTCTATGGGCCCGACATGGGCTTCAAGCACGTCATTCCGCAGTTCCTGCTGCGCGCTTTCGCCTTGAGGGAGCGGCGGGAACTGAAAAACGTTTTCGAGATTCAGGGGGACGGCAGCGAGACCCGCGCCTTCGCCTACGTCGACGACGTCGTGTCAGCGGCATCATTACTATGTGGGAAAAGGGCGGCCACCGCGAGATCTACCATATCGGCAACGATCAGGAGATCTCGATCGCCGAGCTGGCGGCGATGACGGCGCGAAGCCGTCGGTCTCGAGATGGAAATCAAGGGCGTCCCGGCGCCGGCCGGCGCCACGCCCCGGCGCTGCCCCGATATCTCCAAGATGCGGGCGCTCGGCTACGACCCGCGGGTGGACCTGAGCGAAGGCCTCGCGCGCACCGCCGAGTGGTACCGGACACACCGCGGGGGCGACACGAAGAACCTTTTGTTGAATACAACGGTCGTTAATAATGACCCATTGTGTCAGTTAACGACCGTCGGTATAAGGCCGCGGAGCGGCGCTACGTCAGAAATAGAAGAAGTCGGCGGCCTCCAGAGCTGTTTCGTTCTCCACGGTGACCTGGCCGCCGCCGACGTCGATGATCGTGTGTCCGCCGGCGATGGTGATGTCCGCGTCCGCGTCGTCGAGGATGCCGCTGTCGTCGGTGTCGAGGGCCTCGAAATGGGCGACCAGGCCGAAGGCGAAGCCGATCCGGTCGCCGGCCGCGAAATCGGCGATGGTCTGATCGCCCAATGCTCCCGAGAACACGAAGCGGTCGTCGCCCGCACCGCCCCAGAGCGTATCCGTACCCAGCCCGCCGGCGAGCGTGTCCGCGCCGCCGCCGCCGACCAGCCGGTCGTCGCCGCGCGCCGCCATCGAGCATGTCGTCGCCGTCGCCGCCGTCGAGTGCATTGCCGCCGCCATCGCCGATCAGCGTATCGCCATGCTCGGATCCCGTCAGGTTCTCGATGCCGCCGAGCGTGTCGCCGGCGGCGTGGCCACCTCCATGCGTTCCGCTCTGCGAGGTTCACGGTGACCCCGGCGTCGGAGCCGGCGTAGGACGCGGTGTCGTCGCCGCCGCCGCCCATGAGCGTGTCCCCGCCCGCGCGGCCGTCCAGCATGTCGTCGCCGTCGCCGCCGTCGAGGATATTGTCGCCGGCGTCGCCGGTGAGCGTGTCGCCGTGGTCCGAACCCGTCAGGTTCTCGATGCCGTCGAGCGTATCGCCGGCGGCGTCGCCGCCGCTGCCGGTTCCGCTTCGAGGTTGACCGTCGACGCCGCCATCGGAACCGCGTAGGACGCGGTGTCGTCGCCGTCGCCGCCCCATGGAATCGGCGCCCGGGCCGCCCACCAGGACGTCGTCGCCGCGCGCCGCCGTCAAAGTGTCGTCGCCCGCGTCGCCCGACAGGGTATCGTCGCCGCCGACGCCGGCGATCCGGTCGTTGCCGCCCTGGCCGTGGATATCGTCATCGGCGCCATTTTCGCCGACGATGACGTCGTCACCGGCGCTGGCCGTTCCCACGTCGACGCCTAGATAGGTGGAGAGGCTGGCGCTGCCGGTGAAATCCCGGGGCATGTCGAACGGTAAACCCCAGGCTTCGAGGATTTCCACCGGTTTGCCCCGGAAGAAATGATAGAGGGTCAGCGACCCTCCCGCCTGGAACGTGAACACCAGATTATGGCCGACCTTCTCGACCAGGGTGACCTCGACGAACGGATCGACACCGTCGAACCGCAGGGTATCCAGACCCCGGTACTCTTTGATAACGGTGTGATCGACGAGCGTCTCCGGACATTACGTAGAGATCATCTCCCGATCCGCCCTCGAGGGTATCGTCGCCGGACCCGCCGTTCAGCGTATCGTCGCCGCCTTTCGCCGACTAACCGGTTGTCGCCGGCGTTGCCGACGAGGCGATTGTCGAGACTGTTGCCGACGCCGTTGACAGGGTTCGCGCCGGTCAACTCGAGGTGTTCGAGGGTGGAGGAGAGGGTGAAGTGCACCGCGCTTTTCACTTCGTCGACGCCGCCGTTCCTGGCCTCGACCACGCGGTCGTAGCGGCTGTCCACCACGTAGGTGTCGTCGCCGAGGCCGCCGACCAACCGGTCGCCGCCGGCGCCGCCGTCGAGGCGGTTGGCGCCGTCGTTGCCTTTCAGGACGTTTCTGGATGCATTGCCGGTGGCGTCGATGTCATCGGCGCCGGTGAGCTCGAGGCGTTCGACGTTGGCGGCGAGGGTGTGGCTGACGGCGCTTTCGACGACGTCGTAGCCGCCCCTATTGGCTTCCACCACGGTATCGCCGGCGTCGTCCACAATGTAGGTATCGTTGCCGGTCCCGCCGCTCAGGGTGTCGGCGCCGGCGCCGCCGTCGAGATGATTGGCTTTGCGGTTGCCGGCCAGGGTGTCGGCGTAATCGCCGCCGATGAGCCGTTCGATGGCGATCAGCCTATCGGTTCCGGCGGCGCCGGTGTTCTGAGCTTCGCTCAACGCGAGATCCACGTTGACCGCGCCGGTGGCGCCGGCGTAGGAGGCGCAATCCGCGCCCTTGTATCCGTCGAGCACGTCGTTGCCGGCGCCGCCGCTCAGCGTGTCGTTGCCGTTGCCGCCCTTGATCGTATCGTCGCCGTCGCCGCCGTCGAGAGTGTTGTTCCGGGCGTTGCCGATGACGGAATTGTCCAGCGCGTTGCCGGCTCCGCTGGTGGCTTTGCCGGTTAGCTTCAGGTGTTCGATGTGATCGCCGAGGCCGTAGTCGACGGCGCTCCTCACGGTGTCGCTGCCGGCGGTGTCGTTTTCCGTCACCACGTCGCCGGCGTCGTCCACCACATAGAGATCGTCGCCGCGACCGCCGGCCATGGTGTCGGCGCCGCGCTTGCCGTCGAGGACGTTGTCGCCGGTGTTGCCGACGAGGCGATTGTCGAGACCGTTGCCGACGCCCTTGATATTGTCCGCGCCGGTCAACTCGAGGTGTTCGAGGGTGGAGGCGAGAGTGAAATGCACCGCGCTTTTCACTTCGTCGACGCCGCCGTTCCTGGCCTCGACCACGCGGTCGTAGCGGCTGTCCACCACGTAGGTGTCGTCGCCGAGGCCGCCGACCAACCGGTCGCCGCCGGCGCCGCCGTCGAGGCGGTTGGCGCCGTCGTTGCCTTTCAGGACGTTTCTGGATGCATTGCCGGTGGCGTCGATGTCATCGGCGCCGGTGAGCTCGAGGCGTTCGACGTTGGCGGCGAGGGTGTGGCTGACGGCGCTTTCGACGACGTCGTAGCCGCCCCTATTGGCTTCCACCACGGTATCGCCGGCGTCGTCCACAATGTAGGTATCGTTGCCGGTCCCGCCGCTCAGGGTGTCGGCGCCGGCGCCGCCGTCGAGATGATTGGCTTTGCGGTTGCCGGCCAGGGTGTCGGCGTAATCGCCGCCGATGAGCCGTTCGATGGCGATCAGCCTATCGGTTCCGGCGGCGCCGGTGTTCTGAGCTTCGCTCAACGCGAGATCCACGTTGACCGCGCCGGTGGCGCCGGCGTAGGAGGCGCAATCCGCGCCCTTGTATCCGTCGAGCACGTCGTTGCCGGCGCCGCCGCTCAGCGTGTCGTTGCCGTTGCCGCCCTTGATCGTATCGTCGCCGTCGCCGCCGTCGAGAGTGTTGTTCCGGGCGTTGCCGATGACGGAATTGTCCAGCGCGTTGCCGGCTCCGCTGGTGGCTTTGCCGGTTAGCTTCAGGTGTTCGATGTGATCGCCGAGGCCGTAGTCGACGGCGCTCCTCACGGTGTCGCTGCCGGCGGTGTCGTTTTCCGTCACCACGTCGCCGGCGTCGTCCACCACATAGAGATCGTCGCCGCGACCGCCGGCCATGGTGTCGGCGCCGCGCTTGCCGTCGAGGACGTTGTCGCCGGTGTTGCCGACGAGGCGATTGTCGAGACCGTTGCCGACGCCCTTGATATTGTCCGCGCCGGTCAACTCGAGGTGTTCGAGGGTGGAGGCGAGAGTGAAGTGCACCGCGCTTTTCACTTCGTCGACGCCGCCGTTCCTGGCCTCGACCACGCGGTCGTAGCGGCTGTCCACCACGTAGGTGTCGTCGCCGAGGCCGCCGACCAACCGGTCGCCGCCGGCGCCGCCGTCGAGGCGGTTGGCGCCGTCGTTGCCTTTCAGGACATTTCTGGATGCATTGCCGGTGGCGTCGATGTCATCGGCGCCGGTGAGCTCGAGGCGTTCGACGTTGGCGGCGAGGGTGTGGCTGACGGCGCTTTCGACGACGTCGTAGCCGCCCCTATTGGCTTCCACCACGGTATCGTCGGCGTCGTCCACAATGTAGGTATCGTTGCCGGTCCCGCCGCTCAGGGTGTCGGCGCCGGCGCCGCCGTCGAGATGATTGGCTTTGCGGTTACCGGCCAGGGTGTCGGCGTAATCGCCGCCGATGAGCCGTTCGATGGCGATCAGCCTATCGGTTCCGGCGGCGCCGGTGTTCTGGGCTTCGCTCAACGCGAGATCCACGTTGACCGCGCCGGTGGCGCCGGCGTAGGAGGCGCAATCCGCGCCCTTGTATCCGTCGAGCACGTCGTTGCCGGCGCCGCCGCTCAGCGTGTCGTTGCCGTTGCCGCCCTTGATCGTATCGTCGCCGTCGCCGCCGTCGAGAGTGTTGTTCCGGGCATTGCCGATGACGGAATTGTCCAGCGCGTTGCCGGCTCCGCTGGTGGCTTTGCCCGTGAGCTTCAGGTGTTCGATGTGATCGCCGAGGCCGTAGTCGACGGCGCTCCTCACGGTGTCGCTGCCGGCGTCGTCGGTTTCCGTCACCACGTCGCCGGCGTCGTCCACCACATAGAGATCGTCGCCGAGACCGCCGGCCATGGTGTCGGCGCCGCGCTTGCCGTCGAGGACGTTGTCGCCGGTGTTGCCGACGAGGCGATTGTCGAGACTGTTGCCGACGCCTCTGACGTCGGCGTCGCCAGTGAGGACGAGTTCCTCGATGTGCGCCCCGAGTGACAGAGACAACGCACTTTCGATGCAATCGAACTCCCTCGCCATCGTTCTCGATGACCCTGTCGTTGCGGCTATCGATAATGTAGGTGTCGTCGCCGGAGCCTCCGAGCAGAACGTCCTTGCCGGCGCCGCCGTCGAGCAGGTCGGCGCCGTCCCCGCCCATGATCTTGTCGTTGCCGCCGCCGCCGGTGATGGTGTCGTCGCCGGCAAAGCCGCCGATGATATCCCTGAGGCCGTTGCCGCCGAGAACGTCGTCGCCAGATAAAATCTCGGCGAGAAAAGCGCCGGTATCGCGATTGATGCCGAAGGTCTCGAATTCGTCCCAGGACATGGTGAAACCGGAGAGGGTGAAGAGCGGAACCCCGTCCCTGATTTCGGTGATCGCCGTAATGGTTCCGGCTTCGGGTGCGCCGTTCGCGTCGTCCGCAAAGTTCTCACCGCTCAAACGGCGGACATATTTTCCACCATCGCTATAGAATTCAACCTGGGTAGGCTGCGTCGATACGCTTTCGTATGTTAAATAGCTTTCGATTTTGAATAAGTCCGCACGGAATGTGCCTTGATTCACTATCAATTCAGCCATTAATTCCTCCGGTACGACGAAAACCCGAAAGCGAAAAGGTGAGATTTCATCGAATTTTCATTGTTGTCCGAATCACGAGCACGGGCGCTCGCAGGCAAGTGTCTGGGGCACGCCAGGCGCGGATTGATTCGGCCAGAACGCAACTAATACGGAATTCATTTTTAATATATACACTTTTTACGATAAATTTTATACAAGAAATTTTGCCCCTCATGGAGGCGCTTGAACGATCTGGCGGATCGCGGTGGTGGTTCGCCGCCGCGCGCCAATCGCTTGTTTGTCCAGGCGAAAAACCGCTCGACGATTAACCGAGTGTTAAGAGAACCGGGATAAGCTGAGAGAGTGGGTGCCACCAATCGCCACGGTCGGCGGCTTAAACACCCTTCGGTCACTCGCTTCTCTTGGCAGCGGGATCATTTTGGGCTAAGCAGAGCCTGTCGAGTGGGATGGCGTCTCGAAACAAAGAAAATCGTCGTGAATCTTAAAAATTTCTCCAGGTTCTTCTTCGGCAACGCAAAGGTGGTAAGTCCCATCGAGTACGGGGTCGTGCCGCCGTTCTGTCCACCGCCATGGTGACGGGCATCTGGCTATTGGCCACGCCCAAATGACTGTCGCGGAAGCACGCCGTCATCGAGGTCGTCCAGGTCATCGACTGATACCATCGGTCACGCTTGACAACCGTTGGTCATTAACACTCGTCAGTCGTTCTGAAAACTATCTCCGTCGCGAAATCCCGAGGACCGTGTAGACGGCGCTCAACAGGGTCAGTTTATCCGACAGGGCCAGGCGCCGGGATCGACGTGCTGGAACGAGTTGAGCAGGTAGAGATCCGCCGTGCCCGGCCGGGCGGCGTCGGCGAACGCCATGCTTTCGGTCTCGGGGATGATCGGATCGTCGCGCCCGTGCACGAGAACGAAGTCGACGTTCAGGTCGCCGAGGTTGCGGCGTTTTAGGTCGAGCGCGGCGATCTCCTCGGTGATCGCCGGCGGCAGCGCCGCCAGCAGCGACGGCACCCGGTCGGGATCGGTGTTGGTGAGCAGCGCATATACCGCTCGCGCCTCGGGTCCCAGGCCGTCGGCGAGGACGGAGATGTCGGCGTTCGGATCGTCGAGGCGGCGTTCGGCCATGGTCATCAGGGCTGTACGGTCACCGGGATCGTTCAGTCGATGGGCGTTCGACAGCACGAACACCCACTTGCCGTAGACATTGGGCCGGCGGTAGCGCCACACCGCGTCGGGATCGGCGCGATAGTATCCGGTGGTGAAGAAGGTGATCACCGCCACCAGATCGTAGTAGCCGCCGACGCTGATCATGAAGTCGACCCGCTCGGCGATGCCGGGCTCGAACAGGGCCTTGACCATGGGTCCGGCCGCGAAGGATATGGCGCTCATGCCCAGCGGCCTGTCGGGGTCGAGAGAGTGCAGATGGAGCGCCGCGTCGGCGATGATGCCGCTATCGGCGCCGCTGACCCGCAGTGCGCGCATGTTGGGAAGGTCGGGCACCAGAACCCGGAAGCGGGCCCGCGCCAGACTGGTGGCGAACGCCACGAGGCGGCGATCGTCTTTGCCGGCCGGCGCGAGCCCGGGCACGAGGACCAGGCCGGCCAGCGGCGAAGCGGGTGTATAGAGGTCGCCCGCGTGACGGCGGGCGCGCACGACAAAATCGATGGTTTCCCGCCGCGGTTGTGCCGTGGTGTCTTTCAGCGAGCTGGGTCCGCCGCCGGCGCCGATGTCGGCGAGCAGCCGCGTCGAGTCCGCCAGCCGGCTCGGCGAGCAGGCGCCCAGTACCGCCACGACGGTGACCACCCCGAGAATCTTGGAGGCGAATCGTGCCATGGCGGGCGCCCCTGCCTATGTGACCCAATCGCTCAGGTATTTGTTGATGGCTTCGGTCATGGAGGCGTCGAAGTCCCTCATGACGGCCCTGGTCAGGTCGATCCAGGCGCGGTCGCGGTCCTCGGCGCTCAGTCCCTCCCTCAGCGACCGGGTTCGGCTAACCCGGGCACTGGCGCTTTTGATGCGGCGGCCGGATGCGTCGAAAATCTCCAGTTGTCCTTCCAGGGTGGCGGTATAGCGGGCCGCCGGTTCGATCTTGATGGGATCGAGCAGGCCGGTGTCCGTCCGCAGCCGTTCCTCGACGACCGAGGCCCTGAGGATGGTAAATCGGCCGGACTCGGCCAGGCCCACGGAGCGCAGGCGATGATCCGCCCACCGCTTCATCGCCACCTCGGGCGGAATGGGAAATCGATGATCCACATGGGGCGGCGACAGCGGCGGACGGTAGGTCGAGCGGACATCGACCGTGATCACATTCAGATCGATCGGGGCAAGGTGATCGAACGTCACGTCGGGAAGAGGCGCCGGCGGCTGGGATGCGCAGCCGCCGGCGATCGCCGTCGCCGCCAGCAGAACGGAAATTCGATTTCGCATGAGGGCGGCCTTGCGCATGGTCCTCACGGCGCCGGCGGGACGGGCCAGAGCGCATCGAGTTCGGCGTGATCGAACGCATACACGGCGTTGCAGAACTCGCAGGTGACGGAAAGGAAGCCGTTTTCAATCATCGACTCAACTTCCGGTTTGGGAAACGAACGCAACGTGCGTTCGACACGGTGCCGCGAACACCGGCATCGATGGCGCAGCGCCCGTTGATGGTACACCCGAACGCCATCTTCGTGAAACAGGCGGTAGAGAATGTCCGCGGCGTTCAGCCGCGGATCCAGCAACTCGCCGCCTGTCACCGTGCTCATCATGACCACCGCGCGCCGCCAGTCATCGTCCTGCTCGTCGGGGTCGGCGGGTCCGGTGACGGGCAGACGCTGGATCATCAGCGCCGCCGACCGCCAAGCCTGTCGTGCGGGCTCGGGTGCCGTCTCGGGTGCCGTCTGGGCGGTCGTTTCCAAAAGGGGGGCGGCGCACAGCGTGATGGCCGTATCCAGTTGCTCCGATTGCTGAAAATACGTATGCGCGCAATCGGTGAGCGTCGCGCCCTCCAACGGCGTGATCCCCTGATAGCGCTCGGTGTCCGGCCCCTGATCGACGGTAAACGCCATGTGCCCGGCGCCGAGAAAACGGGGAACCGGATTTTCGGGCACGGGACCGGTCATTTCCAGGCGCTCGGTATCGTAACGCGCGTAACCTCGGATGGCGCCCTCGCTGGTGACGTCCGTAAGCAGCAGCGAAACCGGCCCGTCGCCCTGAATTTGCAACGTGAAGACGCCGTCGTACTTGAGGCCGCTCGCGAGAACCGCGCCCAACGACAGGGCCTCGGCCAGAATCCCGGCCACCGGGGCGGGATAGCCGTGGCTGGCGAGCACGCTGTCAACGGCGGGTCCCAATCTCACCAGCCGCCCGCGCAGCCCCGGAGCCTCGATCTGGAAGGGTTGAACGTAGTCGCTGAAAGTATCGGCGTGTTCCATAAAACCAACTTGCGTTGACGGCGACCCAGTATGGGACCGTGCCCTATTCCATTGATGTCTTCAGCCTGTCATTCCGATCGATCGATTGTACTCGAACGGATATGGCTCTAGCGGTGTGCCGGGCTCGTGTATTCTGAATTGCGGATGAACCCATCGGACCGAGCGCATTTGGCTCTCCATAACCGTATTCTATACGAATGAGGTTAGATCCAACAGACTGCTACGGGCACTTTCCGGCGAGAAAGGCGGCTTCGGAGGGAAGTTGGTCGCGCTGGAACAGGCCGGCCGAACGCGCGGCGATGCCGTCCCCGCAAGCAAAGTGCGGCGAGCCGGAACCAGCGTGTCCATCATGCACATCGCGGGTGGGGCAAAACGGTCCGTGGATGATCCTGCTGTTGGCCTTTGCAACACAGACACACAACGTGGCGTAAAAAAATATGATCCGTTGGACGTTCGTTTCTGTACCGGATTATAGCACACTCGAGAACGGCGACCGCTCGCGAGTGTTCTGATGACAGAAATTGGCGCGGTGTCTTTCGAGGGAAACGTCGGAGCCTTCACCGCGATCACGTGGCGACGGTCTTGATGTCATCCCGGGCCTGACGCCATTCACTGGCAAAAGAGGAGATTTTACGCATGGCACTTGATACTCACGACACGGCATCGACAGAGCTGCCCATGGACACCGGCGTGGATCGGGATCATCGACGCGATTTGGCGACGGAACTGGGCAAAGCGCTCGCCAGCTGTTACGTGCTTTACCATAAGACACATTCATATCATTGGAACATCACCGGCCCCTTGTTCTATTCCGTGCACAAACTGACGGATGAACAATACGAAGACGTGGCGAAAGCGATAGACGCCATCGCCGAACGCATCCGTTCCATCGGTTTCGCGACACCGACGGGGCTTGGAAACTACTTGAAGAAAAGCGTCATCGAGGATGTGTCCGGCGTCAAGTCCGCCGGCGACATGATTAAGGAACTCGCCGAGGACAACCAAGCGCTGGCGCGCCAGCTCCGGCCGATCATCCAACAGGCCGAAGAAGCCGAGGATGTTTACACCGCGGACTTGTTGACGGCGCGCATCGGTGCTCACGAAGAAGCGTCGTGGATGCTGAATGCGCTGATGGTCGACAGCCTGGAAACCGCATCGGCGGCGTAGTTATCCATCATCAGGCACGAGGGCTGGCGTGCACGGGACGGCTGTCAAAGCTACGGCCGTCCCAAGCTACGGCCGGGATTACTCAGCGGTGAACCTCGGCCGCGTCAAGCCGGTGGTTTCGTATCGATATGATCTCAGGCCCATGGGCCGGATACTCATCCGACACGGTGACGACACCGCGATCGCCTTGGTCGATTGAGGGAGCCGCTTTATGGTAAAGCGGCGCTGTCGCCGGCGACGACTTTTTTCGGTTTCGGGAGGTCGAGGCGGAGGTGCAGTTCCTTGAGGCGCTGCGGTTCCACTTCGGCGGGGGAGCCCATCAACAGGTCCTGGGCCTGCTGGTTCATCGGAAAGGCGATGACCTCGCGGATGTTGGGCTCGTCGGCCAGCATCATGACGATCCGATCGACGCCCGGCGCGCAGCCGCCATGCGGCGGCGCGCCGAACTCGAAGGCGTGGAATAATCCGCCGAACTTTTCCCTCACCACGTCTTCCGAATAGCCGGCGATGGCGAAGGCCTTGATCATGATGTCGGGGCGATGGTTCCGGATGGCGCCGCTGGAGAGTTCCACGCCGTTGCAGACGATGTCGTACTGGTAGGCCTTGATCTCGAGCGGATCCATGGTTTCCAGCGCCTCGAGGCCGCCCTGGGGCATGGAGAAGGGATTGTGGCTGAACTCGATCTGGCCGGTCTCCTCGTTGCGCTCGTAGGCCGGGTAGTCGACGATCCAGACAAACTTGAACACGCCCTGTTCGCGCAAGCCCAGCTCGTCGCAGATCCGATCCCGGGCGAACCCGGCGAACCGTTCGGCCTCTTTCTTTTTCAGGCAGACGAAGAACACGGCGTCGCCGTCGGCCGCGCCCGTGGCCTCGCGGATGGCCGCGATGCGGTCGGCCTCCAGGTTCTTGCCGATGGGCCCCTTGGCCTCGCCGTCGGCGAGAACGACATAGCCGAGCCCGCCGGCGCCCTCGCCGCGCGCCCACTCGTTGAGCTTGTCGAAGAAGCTGCGCGGCCGGTCGGCGGCGCCGGGGGCGGGAATGGCGCGGACCACCGAGCCCTTCTCGACATTGCGCGCGAACAGCCCGAAGCCGGAGCCGCGAAACGCCTCGGTGACGTCGGTGAGGATAATAGGGTTGCGCAGGTCCGGCTTGTCGCTGCCGTATTTCAGCATGGCCTCGTCATAGGGGATGCGGGGAAAGGGCACGCCGGTCACCGTCCGGTCGCCCTTGAATTCATCGAACACGCCGTGCAGCACCGGCTCGATGGCGGCGAACACGTCGTCCTGCGTCGCGAAGGCCATCTCGAAGTCGAGTTGGTAAAACTCGCCGGGCGAGCGGTCGGCGCGCGCGTCCTCGTCGCGGAAGCACGGCGCGATCTGGAAGTAGGTGTCGAACCCGGACGCCATGAGCAGTTGCTTGAACTGCTGCGGCGCCTGCGGCAGGGCATAGAACTTGCCTGGATGGTGGCGGCTCGGCACCAGATAGTCGCGGGCGCCCTCGGGCGAGCTGGCGGTGAGGATCGGCGTCTGGAACTCGAGGAACCCGGCATCGGTCATGCGCCGGCGGATGGACGAGATGACGTCGCTGCGGAGCTGGATGTTGCGGTGCAGGCGTTCGCGCCGCAAATCGAGAAAGCGGTAGCGAAGCCGCGTCTCCTCGCCGTAGTCGCCGTCGCCCGCCACCTGCATCGGCAGCACCTCGGCCGGCGATTCCACGGCGAATTCCTCGATCACCAGCTCGACTTCGCCGGTTGGACGGTTCGGGTTGACGGTTTCGGCGGACCGCGGGACGACCGTGCCGGTGACCGTGATGACGCTTTCCGGACGCGCCCCGGTGGCGGCCTCGAACAACGGGCTGTTCACTTCGATGACGCACTGGCTGACGCCGTAGTGGTCGCGGAGGTCGATGAACAGCAGATTGCCATGGTCGCGCTTGCTGTGGACCCAGCCCGACAGGCGGACCCGTTGGCCCTCGTGCGCGCGGCGCAGATCGTTGCAGGTGTGGGTGCGAAAGGGATGCATGGTCGGCCGCTCCAGTGATCGGAATCGAGAAATGTAGGGTCCGCTTGCGGGTTGGGAAGGTGCGTTCCGCTATTGCAACCGTTTCCGGTGAATATTCGATGAACAACCGCGCTGAAAGCGCAGCGAAAAACACGTGTCAAAAGCGCCCAACAGCACACCGAAGCCGGGCGTTTGTCAACCCGCCTGTTCGCGGCTCGGTGATCGACGCTTTGCGCCGGCGGTGTCGTGGCGCTATGAGTGGGACCCGGGCCTTCCGTCCGACCGGCCGACAGTCATGAGAGGGAGAGCGCCGATGGTGCGCTGCCGAGCGCTTTTTTTCGATTTCGATGGCGTGATCGTCGAGTCGCTCGACATCAAGATCGAGGCATTTCGGCAACTCTACACGCCGTACGGACCCGCCGTCGTCGAGCGGGCGATCGACCATTACGTCCACCAGACGGGTGTGCCCCGGCTCCATCGTTTCCGGCATTGCCACAAGCGGTTCCTCGGGGTGGATCTGAGCGAGGCGGACGCGCAGGCGCTGAGCGACACGTTCGGCGCGATGGTGGAGGATCTCGTGGTCGCATGTCCGGGCGTGCCCGGCGCCTGGGATTTCCTGGAGGCGTTCGCCGACACGATCCCGTGCCTCGTGGTGTCCGCCACGCCGGACGCCGAGCTTAAACGTATTGTGTGCCGGCGTGGATTAGACCGGTTCTTCGCCGAGGCGTATGGATCGCCGCCGGAGAAAACCGAGGTGCTGTCGCGCATTCTCGCGGCTCGGGGATGGTCGGCCGCGGACACGGTCATGGTCGGCGACGGTCTTGCCGACCATCGCGCCGCCACCGCCAACGGCATTGGCTTCGTCGGGCGAACGCACGCGCGTTGGAAAAACCCGTTTCCCGAGGGGACGCCCACCATCGACGATCTGACGGACTTGGCCGCGGTTCTCGAGCGTGACTAGGGCGATTGCTTCCGTTCGGTCTTTGCGGCCGGACGGATTGCCTGTATAGCGTCCGACATGACATTGATTACCACCACCGAAGACCTCGAAGCCTTTTGCGGACGACTGACCGGCGCCGAGTTCGTCACCGTCGATACCGAATTCATGCGCGAACGCACCTTCTGGCCCAAGTTGTGCCTGGTGCAGGTGGCGGATATGAACGAGGCCGCCGCCATCGACCCGCTGGCCGGCGGCATGGACCTGCAACCGCTGTTCGATCTCCTGGACGCGCCGGAAACCGTCAAGGTATTCCACGCCGCCCGCCAGGATCTCGAGATCTTCCACTATCTTACGGGCCATTTGCCGGTCCCGGTGTTCGACACCCAGGTGGCGGGCATGGTCTGCGGCTTCGGCGACCAGGTGGGCTACGAGACGCTGGTCGCCCGGCTGACCCGCGCCCGCCTCGACAAGGGCTCGCGGTTCACCGACTGGTCGCTGCGTCCCCTGAGCGCGCGGCAGATCGACTATGCGCTCAGCGACGTGACCCACCTGCGCCAAGTCTACACCAAGCTCAAGCAGCGGGTCGACGAGTCGGGCCGGAGCGGCTGGCTGGACGAGGAAATGGCCATCCTCTGCGATCCGGCGACCTACGAGCCGGACCCCATGGAGATCTTCCGCCGCATCAAGAGCCGCAACGGCAACGGCCGGTTTCTCGCGGTCCTGCGCGAGGTGACGGCGTGGCGCGAGCGCGAGGCCCGCGATCGCGATGTGCCCCGGAACCGGATCCTGCGCGACGAGGCGCTGATCGAGATCGCCCATCACACCCCGGCGACCACCGACGATCTGGCGCGCACCCGCGGTCTGGGGCGGAAACTGGCCGATGGATCGGCCGGCGCCCATATCCTCCAGGCCGTCGCCCGCGGCATGGCTCTTCCGGACAGCGAGTGCCCGGCTCCGGACGCCAAGCGCGACGTGCCGCGCGGGGTCGCCCCGGTGGCCGATCTGCTCAAGGTCCTGCTCAAGATGAAGTGCGACGACGAGGACGTGGCCCAGAAGCTGGTGGCGTCGTCGGCGGACGTGGACCTGATCGCCGCCGACGGCGAGAACCGCCGACGTCCGCGCCCTGCACGGCTGGCGCCGCCAGGTGTTCGGCGAGGACGCGCTCAAGCTCCGCAACGGCGACTTGTGCCTCGCCATCAGCGGCCGCAAGGTGGTCTTGGTGGATCGCGCCGAGCCATCCGCGTCCCGATCGTCAGGACAGATCCACGATGTCCGGTTTTAGGTCCATTTTTTGCGCCAGGCGCTTGAAGCGGCGTTCCACCGCCTCGTTGAGGTAGATGTCGCTGCCGCTCAGGAGCTCCAGGACCAGCCGCTGGTTCTTGACCGCGAGGCTGCGTCTGGGGCAGCAGGCCGGGAGCGGCGCCCGAAAGGGTTTGGGCGAGCCGGAGCGCCATGCCGATGATCTGGGCGCGGGCGAACTGCTGATCGTCCAGCAGATTGCGATAGGCCGCGACCATCCGCGATTCCGGATCGCCGCTGTAGCGGACCAGCACGGCGAGCGCCATCTCGGCCCGGTCGGGATGGGTCAGGCCGGCATAGGGAACGCGCAGCACCCGGTTGTACGAATGGATGGCGCGGTAGTCCGGGTGCTCGGTCCAGCCGATGTCGTTGATCAGGCAGGTGGCGTGCCGCAGGCGTTTCTGCTGGTCGGTTTCGCCGGGAAACAGCGGTGTCATCCAGTCGAGGATTTCCTGGCCGTGCATGGCGAACCGGCCGGTGCGCTCGGCCTGGCTCTCGCAGGCGCTGATCAGCGGATCCTGATGGCGGAGCGCCGGCGGCAGCAGTTCGATCATCTGGCCCTCGCGCACGCCGAAGGCGGAAAAAACCACCTGGCGCGGCTGCGCGGTCTCCAGCAGAACGGCCATGGCGGCGGCGGCGAAGGGCAGCGTTTCCACCCGGCGGCGGTTGATGTCCTCGAACTGCTCGAGCGTCGGCTGGCTCAGCCCGGCGACGAGATTGGACAGCCGCAGACGCATCGAAGAACCCGATGGTGAAGTTGTCGATGACGTGAAGCGGGCGCTGCATCTGGTCGAGGAAGATGCGCGCGAGCGCCCGCCAGGAGCCGCCGATGGCGTAGAGCGAGCGGCCGTTCATCTCGGCGAGCCAGGGGATATCCGCCAATTGCCGCGGTGAGGATTTCCCGCGCCTTCCTGCGGTCGCCGCCCGAATCCTCGCCGAGGCGAATATGGCCGAGCGGCAAGGTCGCGAAGCTGGCGAGCGCCCCTTGTCGAGGCCGACGAGATCGAGGCTGCCGCCGCCGAGGTCGCCGAGCACGCCGTCGGCGCCGGGCGTGCCGTTGAGCAATCCCACCGCCGCCAGCCGCGCTTCCTCGGCGCCGCTGAGGACATGGACCTGCAGGCCGCATGTCTTTTCGACCCGTGCCAGGAACGCCTGGCCGTCGCTGGCGTCGCGCACCGCCGACGTGCCCAGCGCCTCCAGCCGTTCGACGTCCATGGCCTCGGCCAGCTTGACGAACCGGGCGAGGCTGCGCAGCGCCTCCGAAACGCCCGTCGGGGCTCAGTTTTCCGGTTTTCGACATGCCGCTGGCGAGCGCGCACTGGGACTTTTCGTTGAAGATGGGAATCGGCAGGCGGGTGGGCGTCTCGTAGACCACCAGACGAACGGTGTTGGAGCCGATATCGATGACGCCGACACGGCCTTTCGCCGAAACGGCGTCGCCTTCGGCATCGAGCGGAACGCGGATCAGCGGCGATTTCGTCTCGGTCGTGCTGGAGCTATGGCATGAAACGGATTTCCGGTCGAGTTTGCGAATGGGCGGCGACACCGGGCGCGGCGCCGTCGGCGGAGCGGCATGCCGGCCGCCGATGCGCCCGAATGGTGTCAATCGAGCCCAAACGGTGATATCAATATGGTTGGTCTTACGCGGTGCCGACGGAGTACGCTAGGCGTTCGATCTGCGAAAGCGAAATAAGACGTCGGACCGCCGGTGGTCTAACATAAAAGCCAGGGGAGCGTAGCAGGCAAAATGTTCAGGACAGCCGAACTGGGCCGGAGCGTCTCGAAGGACGACTTCCACGAGGCGGTGCCCGTTCTGCGGGCCGAATTGCTGGAGATCCAGCAGCAACTTCGCGACGCGCCGTTTCCGGTCATCATCGTCTTCGGCGGCGTCGACGGCGCGGGGAAGAGCGAAACGGTCAATCTGCTCAACGAGTGGCTGGATCCGCGCTGGCTCTCCACCCGCGCCTACGGCAAGCCGTCGGACGAGATGCAGGAGCGCCCGGAATATTGGCGGTACTGGCGCGATCTGCCGCCGAAGGGCCGCATCGGCATCTTTCTCAGTTGCTGGTATTCGCGGCCGCTGCTCGACCGGGTCTACGAGCAGACCACCGAAGCCGAACTCGACGAAGCGCTCGACCGGGTCATCGCCTTCGAGAAGGAGCTGGCCGACGACGGCGCCCTGATCCTCAAGTTCTGGATGCACCTGGGCAAGAAAGCCCAGAAGGAACGGCTGCGCGCGCTCGAGAAGGATCCGCTGACGCGCTGGCGGGTGACCCAGGTGGACTGGGATCACTGGCACCTGTACGACAAGTTCATCGCCGCCGCCGAGCGGACCATCATGCGCACCAGCAGCCGCCGAGCCCAATGGCAGATCGTCGAGGGCTTCGACAAGCGCTACCGAAGCCTGACCGTCGCGACGACCATCCTCGAGAGCATCCGCAAGCACCTCAAGAAGAACAAGGTGCAGAGGCGGATGACCAAGGTCCTGGAAAGAGGGTCGGCGTCGGCGCCGGCGGCCGGATCAGGTCAAGCCGCAGGCGGAGAGCCGGCGGCGAACGGCCCGCCGGCGGGGTGGTGATCCCGCTCTCCAAGGTCACCATCCTGAACCATCTCGACATGTCGCAGACGGTGGACAAGAAGACCTACAAAAAGGAACTGGAGAAATATCAGGGCAGGCTCAACCAGGCGCAGCGCCGGGCCCGCGAGCTCGGCATCTCCACCGTGCTGGTGTTCGAGGGCTGGGACGCCGCCGGCAAGGGCGGCGCCATCCGCCGGGTGACCGCTGCGCTGGACGCCCGCGACTACCAGGTCATTCCCATCGCGGCGCCGACCGACGAGGAGCGGGCGCAGCATTACCTGTGGCGGTTCTGGCGCCACCTGTCGCGGGCCGGGCGGGTGACCGTGTTCGACCGGAGCTGGTACGGCCGGGTCCTGGTCGAGCGGGTCGAGGGCTTCGCCAGCGAAGCGGAGTGGCAACGCGCCTACGCCGAAATCGACGACTTCGAGGACCAGCTCGTCCGGCACGGCATTGTCCTTTGCAAATTCTGGGTGCACATCACCAAGGAAGAGCAGTTGGCGCGGTTCAAGGCCCGCGAAGGCGTGGCCTACAAGCGCTGGAAGCTGACGGACGAGGACTGGCGGAACCGCGAGCAGATGGGAAGAGTACGAGATCGCCGTGAACGACATGGTCGAGCGCACCAGCACGTCGCTGGCGCCCTGGACGCTGGTCGAGGGCAACGACAAGCGGTTCTCGCGGATCAAGGTGATCTCCACCGTGTGCCGACAGCCTCACCGCCGCCATAAAGCGCCGGGAGGATGCCGGCCGCCGAGGAAAATGCCGCCGGCCGGGAGAGCGTCGATAGCGGCGAGGGGGCATAAGGCGTCCAGCGGCAAGAACCTCAAGAGGACGGGATGACGGACAACACCGATCAGCCGACATCACCCGGATCACCCGGCATCAAACAGGCGGATCACCGGTTCGTTGGCCCCGGCGCAGGCAAGACCGAAACGGCGCGCCCGCGCCGCCCGCGTTCGAAGGCGTCGCCGTGTTCGCCCCGTACCCCGTCAGCCGTCGCCGCCGGATAAGGCGAACGATCCGGAGGCGGCGAGCACCGCGAGGATCGCCGCGCCGGGCGCGCCGTCCCCGTTCCGGCGGACGGCGATTACGACCTCCGCGCGCCCGAGCTCTTTCTCAATCGCGAACTCACGTGGTTCCAGTTCAATTGCCGTGTCCTGAACGAAGCGCGCGACCGCCGCACGCCGCTCCTCGAACGAGTCAAATTCCTCGCCATCGCCTCGTCGAACACCGACGAATTCTTCATGAAGCGCATCGGCGGGCTGAAGCAGCAGATCGGCGCCGGCGTTCACAAGCTGACCGTCGACGGCCGCACGCCCGCCAGCAACTGGCGGAATGCCAGGCGGTGATTCGGGATTTCCAGCGCCAGAAACGGGAAGTGTACCTCGACATCGTCGCCGATCTTCGCCGCCATGATATCCGCATCCGGCCGTTCGCCCAATTGAGCGGCGAACAGCAAAACGCGGTTCGCGCGCATTATCACGAAAACATCTTTCCGCTTATCACGCCGCTGGCGATGGACCCGGCGCATCCGTTCCCCTTCATTTCGAACCTGTCGCTCAACCTCCTCGTGACGCTGAGCTATCCCGAAGAGCTCGAACTGACCATGGCGCGGATCAAGGTGCCGGTCGGCGCCAGCGTCCCACGATTCATCCGCGTCGGCGGCCTCAATCATTTCGTCATGCTCGAGGACGTCATGGGCCATTGCCTGCAGGACCTGTTCCCGGGAATGCGGATCGTGTCGTGGGACGTGTTCAGGGTCACGCGCAACGCCAATACCGAACACGACGAGGAGCAGGCCGACGATCTCGTGGCAATGATCGAGGCGGAACTGCGGGACCGCAAGTTCGCGCCGATCGTGCGGTTGCAGACGCCAAAAGGCATCGATGCCCACCACAAGGGCATGTTGGCCGCGGAACTGGGTCTCGACGCGGAGACCGACGTCTACGAGGCGGAGGCGATGATCGGCAAGCGCGATCTGATGGAGATCGCTCAGTTGGACATCCCCGATCTGCACGATCCCAGCCACCAGCCGATCACCAATACCAAGCTTCAGGATCGCCGCAATATCTTCCATGTCATCCGCGAGAGCGGCCCGATCCTGCTGCATCACCCCTACGAATCCTTCGTGACCTCGGTGGTGCGGTTTGTCCGCGAGGCGGCGGAGGATCCGAAGGTCTACGCCATCAAGATGACGCTCTACCGCACCTCCGCCGATACCAACATCATCGATCACCTGATCGAAGCGGCGCGCAACGGCAAACAGGTGGCCGTGGTGGTGGAGCTGAAGGCGCGTTTCGACGAAGCCGCCAACATCGAGTGGGCCTCGCGTCTCGAGGAGGCCGGCATTCACGTCACCTACGGCGTCCTCGGCCTCAAGACCCATGCCAAGCTCATCTTGGTGGTGCGCCGCGATTACAACGGCTTGCGCCGCTACGTTCACATCGGAACCGGCAACTATCACGCGGGCACGGCGCGCCTGTATGCCGACCTGGGAATGCTGACATCGGATCCGGAAATCGGGCTCGATATTGGCGAACTGTTCAATTACCTGACCACCGGATGCCGGCCGGCCCGAAACTACCGCAAGATGCTGGCGGCGCCCAACACCATGAAGAAGGCGCTGCTCGCCAAGATCGACCGGGAGATCGCCGTCCAGCAAGCGAACGGTCCGGGGCTCATCCGCTTCAAGACCAACGCCTTGGAAGATCCGGATATTGTCGAGGCCTTGTACCGGGCGTCGCGGGCGGGCGTGAAGGTCGAGTTGATCGTTCGCGATACCTGCCGGCTGCGGCCCGGCATTCCCGGGCTATCGGAAAACATCACGGTGATGGGTATCGTCGCGCGGTTTCTGGAGCACACGCGCATCTACTACTTCCGCAATGGCGGCGACGAGGAATATTTCATCGGTTCGGCGGATTTGATGACCCGCAACCTCGAAAGCCGGGTGGAGACCGTCGCTCCCATCGAGGAACCGGCGTTGCGGGCGGTACTCGCCGAGATTCTCAAGGCTCAGCTGAGCGACTCTCGCAGTGCCTGGGACATGCAATCCGACGGCACGTACGTTCAACGGCGCCCGTCGCGCGGCGGCCGCGGCCGGGCCTGCCAGGACGCGATGATTGCCGCCGCCGACCAGCGGGCGCAGAAATCCAAGCGGCTGCGCAAGGTGAAACCACGCGCCTTTGCCCGGCGCGCGCCCAAGTAGCGTCCCACCGGATTTCCCGACCATCGAGGCTTTCTTTTGAAAACGATCTATCTGCTGCGTCACGCCAAATCGAGCTGGAAGAACGCGACGCTCGACGACTTCGACCGGCCGCTCAACAAGCGCGGCCGGCGGGCCGCCAAACTGATGGGCCGGTACCTCGTCGGCCATGCAATCGAGCCGGCGCAAATCCTCTGCTCATCGTCGAAGCGGACCCGGGAAACGCTGGAGGTCCTGCAAGGGGCTATCGGCGGATCGATCCCCATCCGGGTCGAGAAGGGGATTTATCTGGCGGAGGCGTCCGAGCTGCTGCAACGATTACGCGCGCTCGGCGACAGTCTGTCGTCGGTTATGGTGATCGGGCACAATCCAGGAATTGAGCGCCTCGCGCTGATTCTCACGGCGACGAGCGGCAAGGATGGAACCCGGATGGCGGACAAGTTTCCGACGGGCGCCCTCGCGGTGCTCAAGGCCGACATCGATACCTGGGAGCGGCTTGTACCCGACACGGCGCGGCTGGATTCGTTCGTCCGTCCCCGCGACCTCGAAGCCGGCGCTTAGGCGGACTATGGATGGCTGCGACCGGAGCGGGTATGGTGACGGTGCCCTATTCGGCGGCCTCGCGCACCGTCGTTCCATCGACGCGACGCTCCGCCACCACCTTCTGGTAAAGATCGCCGAAAAACGTTTCCTTGCGCCAGGTGAAGGAGTTGCGATCGCTGGCGAGGTTGGCGATCTGGCGATCCACCAGGCCGTAGGCGAACGGTTCGAGCCAGCGGAAGACGAAATGCATGACCGGGCGAAGCGGATGGGCGCGAACGGTTTTGTGGTAGTCGACGAACACCACTTTTCCGCCCGGCGGCACGCTCGCCAGCAGGGAATCCACCACCGCGTGCTTCTTGTCGTCGGGAACTTCGTGCAGCAGGAAGAAGCAGCATATGCCGTCGTACATACGTCCGCTGGGATGCGAAACGTCGGCCAGCCGGACCCGCGCCTGGGGAAAATCGGCCAGCTTTTTGCGGCAGTGCTCCACTTGCAGGGGGGCGACGTCGATCACGTCCAGCCGGCCGTCGGGCCCCACCTTGCGGGCGAGTTCGACGGACAGGTTTCCATAGGCGTTGGCGGCCTGCATGATCCTCTGGCCCGGCTCGAATTCGCTGCACGCGGTGCGCACCAACCGAAGCATGTTGCCCCAGAGAATGCTGGACGTGACAAACGGGTTGTCGAACACGGCCAAGCTGGTAGGCGTCAGATAGGCCCAGGTATACGTCTTGACCAGGTACTCGGGAAGCTGGTGGATCTCGGCTTCCCGCGCGTTCACCACGTTCAAGTCTCTACCGCCGTCCATCTCTCCCCCTTGCCCAAACAGGTTCATATCCGCATACACTGATTTCCGACGGTCTGCAAAGCGTTATTGCGGCGCAACGTTTGGGACTGGTTGTTCGCGAGAATTCGTGGTGCGCGAGAGACACCCCGGCGTGGCGGCGACCAGCGGTTTACACGGTGTTCAGATAAGCCGGTTGCGAACGACGTCAAGCTGGCGAAGAACGGCGAGAATATTGCGCGTGCGGGCAATCAGGCCTTGATCCTCGGCATTGTGCCTGACCTCGAAATCGAGGCGGTCGGTCCATCGCCGAAGGTAATCGCGGGGCCGGTCCGGGTCGGCTTGTTCTCCGATGAGGGCGCCGATGGTGCGATCGTAGTCGGGATGAAGCTCCGGCTGGAAGGCCATCATCAGGTATTCGTCGCAACTGATCATGGTGGCGAGAAACAGCTCTCCGCAGAGGACCGACATCTGGCGCGGCGTCAAATTGCGGACGTCGTTGCGCCAGATGAAATGGTGGGCCTCGTCGTCGGCGGTATCCGACGCGGACGGCGCAACCGGATCAGCGGCCGGACCCGCGGGTTCCGTGAACGCCTGCGGGATCGACGGGCCCGCGCCGAAATGCGGTCTCTTGAAGGCGGAACCGAGATGGAGGCCCATCGGACTACGCCATCATGGCGTTGGCGTGCGCCGCGGTGCGCAGGCGCTTTTGCGCATACATGGAGCCGTCGGCGCGCGAGATCACGGTCTCGGCGCAGCCGCCGGCGTCTCCATCGAAGGCCTCCATTCCGAAACTGGCGCCGACGCTCAGCGTGCTGCCGTTCCAGAAGATCATGCCGGGATTGAGCATGGTGCCGAGCGCCCGAACGCGGCGCATTCCGTTTGCGGCCGATGTGCGCGGCAGCAGAACGGCGAACTCGTCGCCGCCGAGACGCCCGATATAGTCGGTAGAGCGTACGTGGTCCGACAAAAGCCGGCCCACCTGTTTCAGGACCTCGTCGCCGGCGGTGTGGCCATAGGTGTCGTTCACCATTTTGAAGCCATCGAGATCGACATACATCAGCACGCCCGGCTCGCCATACCGGCGCGCCAGTTCGAGGGTCCGGCGCAACTGTGCCTCGAACCCGCGGCGATTGAGCAGACCCGTCAGCTCGTCGGTCACCGCCAGTTTCTCCAGCTGGTCGATCCGTTGCTGAAGCAGTGCGATCCGATGCTCGGCGCCGATGGCGGCGGTCAAGGCGCGTTCCGCGGCTTCGTCGCGATTACGTGTGCCGCCGGCATCCGGCGACGGGCGCGACAAAAAGTGGTCCGACAGCTTCGTCACGTTGGAGACCAGTTCTTGATGTTCGATGGGCTCATGGCCGTTGTTTGGCTGTTCAGCCTTAGCATGGTTCACTGGGCGACCCCTTCAAACTCGTGAAAAGCAATACGTCGACCCTTGGGAAGCAACCATCGTGCCAATGCGCCGCGAGCGGGGCCGCCACGTTTTCATGTGTGCAATGTCGCGATTTTCCGGGAAATTCTGCTGGTTTCGAAGCGGCCGCGGTGCCCCGCGGCCCGTGGCCTTGCGGGGGTCGGGTGCCCGGTTCGACCGGGCAGAACTTGCCGGGTGGATCGTTCTTGCCCGGTCGATCGGCGATCCCAGCGGCGCGGCGCGGCGCGGCGGTAGACAGCGAGCGGGCTGGGCGCGTAATACATAGCGCAATTCCGGTGGTGCACGTGATCGGATAACGCGAATGAGAGAACGAGGTTTTCTATGTATGGCGGTGTGACGAAGATGCGGAGGTTGTTGTTGGTGTTCGCTTTCGCTTTGGCGGCGCTCCCGGCCGAGCTTGCGGCCGCCGAGCTGCTGTCGCACCGGGCGATCTACCGCATGGCGCTCGACAACGCCACCGGCGCCTCGGACGTGGTCGCCGCCGACGGCATGATGCTGTATCGCTTCGCCGAGGCGTGCGACGGCTGGACGGTGGAAAACCGGACCTATCTGCGGCTGAGCTACGAGCGCGGCGCCGACACCGAAACTGTATGGACCTTCGTCAGTTGGGAGGCCGCCGACGGCACGAAATTCCGGTTCAACGCCCGCTACGAGCAGGACGGCAGCGTCATCGAGAAGTTGAAAGGCGAGGCCAGCCTCGGGGGCCCCGGCGCCGGCGGAACGGCGCGCTTTTCGCTGCCGGAGGAGGACGTGGTGGACTTGCCGGCGGGCACCGTGTTTCCCACCGAGCACATGGCGAAGCTCGTCGCCGCCGCCGAGGCCGAACAGATCGTTCTCGGCGAGGTTGTGTTCGATGGTTCCAGTCTCGAAAATCCCTATCGCGTCAGCGCGTTCATGGCCGCCCTGCCGCCCGGCGACGCCGAGGCTCTCGCCAAGGTGGCCGGTTTGCCGCCGAGCCCTGCGTGGTGGGTGCGCATGGCGTTCTACCCCTATCGCGGCGACGATCCGCTGCCCGAGTTCGAGTTGGGTGCGCGCTACCGCGACGATGGCGTCGCCGACCAAATCTCCCAGCACTTCGAGGATTTCTCACTGGTGCTGCGGTTGAAGGATCTCGAGATTCTGCCGAAGCCCGACTGCTGAACGGTCGTGTTCTGATCGCTTGATTATTCGATCTACGGGCTGTCGCCGGGCGGCCACAACCAGGCGGCGCCGCGCACGCCGCTGGAATCGCCGTGAGCGTTGCGCGCCAGCCGGGTGTCGGCGCGATCGGAAAAGACCCACTGTTGCCAGCGGCGCGGTACCGATCGGTAGAGCGCTGCGATATTGGACATGCCGCCGCCGAGCACGATGACGTCCGGATCCAGCACGTTGATGACGGATGCCAGCGAGCGGGCCAGCCGGTCCGCGTAGCGCTTGAGCGCCGCGACCGCCGCGGCGTCGCCGCTGGCGGCGCTGGCGGCGATGTCGGCGGCGGACCGGTCGCCGCCGGTGACGGCGGCGTAGTCGCGGGCGAACCCCGGGCCGGACAGGAAGGTCTCGATGCACCCCTCTTTTCCGCAATAACACGCATGCCCGGGCCGCTCGCCGCCGCCGGCCCACGGCAGCGGGTTGTGACCCCATTCGCCGGCGATGGCGTTGACGCCGGCGAGCACCCGTCCGTCGACGACGATGCCGCCGCCGACGCCGGTGCCGAGAATGACACCGAACACCACCCGCGCCCCGGCGGCCGCGCCATCCATGGCTTCCGACACCGCGAAGCAATTGGCGTCGTTGGCGATGCGGACAGGCCGACCGAGCGCGGCGGCGAGGTCGTGGTCCAGCGGCCGGCCGATGATCCAGGTACTGTTGGCGTTCTTGACGACCCCGCTCGCGGGCGACACCGTGCCCGGAATGCCGACGCCGACGCTGGCCGGGCGCCCGGTCTGCCGCTCCAGTTCGCCGACGATGCCGGCGATGGCGTCGATGGTTCCGGGGTAGTCGCCGGCGGGGGTGTGGACCCTCAGACGCCCGCGTTCGCGGCCCGCGCTATCGAGGACGACACCTTCGATCTTCGTGCCGCCGAGGTCGATGCCGATTCGCACGGAGGGCTCAGACCGGCAGCGGCTGGCAAGGGCCGTCGGCTTCGAGCCAGGCCTTTAGACCGCCGGCGAGGTGGCGGGCGTGCGCCATGCCCACTTCACGGGCCGCCTGCAGGGCCAGCGCCGAGCGTTCGCCGAAGGCGCAGTAGAAGATCACCTCGTCGGCGGCGCCCGACGCCAGCGCCCGGAACGGGCTGCCGGGCGCCAGCGCCTCGGCGAGCCTCGGGTAGGGCAGGTGAATGGCGGACGGTATGGCGCCGTCGCGGTGGCGTTCCTCGGTTTCCCGGAGGTCGACGAAGACGATGCCCGGCGTGCCGAGCAGGTCGATGGCGGCGGCCGCTTCGAGCGAGAATTCGGCCATGCCGGGCGCGTCCTGGGGCAGGCCGATGGCGAGGTTGGCCGGCACCGCCACGTCCATCATCTCCGGATTGGGCAGGTGGAGGCCGGCCATCAGCCGGGCGTATTCCGCGGCCGAGGCCACTTGCAGGCGCGGATTGTGGGCGCGCTCCTCGCCGATGGTACTGACGGTGTTGCCGTTGTAGTCGTGACCGGGATAGACCAAGGTGGCGTCGGGCAGGGCGAGCAGCTTGCCGAACAGCGAGTCGTACGCGGCGACCGCGTCGCCGTTCTGGAAGTCGGTGCGGCCGGTGCCGCGAATCAACAAGGTATCGCCGGTGAACACCCGATCGGTCATCGAGAAGCAGTACGAGTTGTCCGTATGTCCCGGCGTGTACAGAACCGAAAGCTGGACGCCGTTGATCTCCACGTGGTCGCCGTCGTCGACGCGCATGGACACCACGTCTACCTGGCTGCGGCGACCCATCACGGTGGTGCAGCGGGTGCGGTCGCGGAGCACGCCGAGCGCGGTAATGTGGTCGGCGTGGACATGGGTATCGACCGCCTTGGCCAGCCGCAGCCCGAGCTCGTCGAGCAGCCGGAGGTATCCGTCGACGCGCTCGACCACCGGGTCGATGAGCAGCGCCTCGCCGCCGGTGTCGCCGGCCAGCAGGTAGGTATAAGTGCTCGACGCGGCGTCGAACAGTTGGCGAAACAGCATCGCCACTCCCTCCTTTCGGTTACGCTCCCGTTCCGGTCGCGCCGCATCCCTGGTCACTCTTCGGGGCGTCGCCTTGGTCAGGCGGTTTCCGTTTCCGCGTCGGCGCAGTAGAGCGTGTACAGTGTGCCGATAATGGTGGCGGCTTCGTGTCCGGAAAGCGAGTAATAGATGGTCTGCCCGTCGCGCCGGGTCTTGACCAGGTTGTCGCGGCGCAGCCGGCCGAGGTGCTGCGACAGTGCCGATTGGCTCAAGACCCACCACCCGTTCCAACTCGCCGACGCACCGCTCGTCCTTCGCCAGCTGGCACAGGATCATCAGCCGGTGAGGATTGCCCATCGCCTTCAACAGAACGCTTGCCCGGCGCGCGCTTGCTTGCAGCGCCTCCAGTTCCAATGTATGCAACCGGTTTCCCCTCGAGCCCGCCTCCCACGTGGCGGTCGGTCTTATGTGCGCAAAGGAAAAATCCGCGCGAAACCCGGGTTCTGCCCCGACGCGATTATTCTAACCAAATACGTTAAACAAAGGGAACACGCATTGCTATATCAAAGTTGTCCCTTCGTCGAACATGCAAGGTTCGGTCATGACCGCCAGTACGGGCCGCAGTGTTCTCGACGTCCGCGGCCTCAAGTGTCCGCTGCCGGTGCTCCGCGCCAACAAGGCGATCCGGGCGCTGGAAGCCGGCGCGATCCTGGAGGTCCATGCCACCGACCCGGCGGCGCCCCAGGATTTCGTGAATTTCTGCGAGACCACCGGCCACGCCTTGGTTGAGAGCCGCGAGGCCGGCGGCATCTTCACCATGATCGTCCGCAAGAAGGCTGACTGGTCTAATCCGGCGCCGCACCGGCTCTCCGCCGGCGGCTATTTTTCTCCGCCGGCAGGCTTAGTGCTTCGGCACGCGGCGGCGGAAGGTGACCACGCGATAGAGATACCACAGCACCAGGGCGGCGATGACCACTTCGAGATCGGACCCATCCAACCGGCCACCTTGTCGTACTGGCTTTCGAGCAGATAACCGGCCACCGCCAGGAAGGCCGTCCACAGGGCGGTGCCGAGGGCGGAATAGGCGAGGAATTTAATCAGCGGCATGCGGGCGATGCCCGCCGGCACGGAGATCAGCGTGCGCACGCCGGGAACGAGCCGTCCGACGAACACCGCCTTGCCGCCGTGGCGGTCGAACCAGGCGCAGGCGTGATCGATATCCCGAGGCGTGACGGCGAACCACCGGCCATGCCGGGTCGCCAAGCCTTTCAGGCGCGCGGCACCGATCCCGAGGCCGACGTAATACCATAGAACGGCGCCCGCCAGCGAACCGATCGACCCCGCCACGATGACGAGAATGAGGTTGATCTCGCCCTCGGCGGCATTGAACCCGGACAGCGGCATGATCAGTTCGGAGGGAATGGGGGGGAATACGTTTTCGCCGAACATCAACAGCGCGACACCGGCGTATCCGCCCTGCTTCAGGAACTCGGTGATCCACTCGAACATTCATTCCCTTTCCGCGGGCGTCAAGCCGACCCGTCCCGCCACCGTTGACAACGTTCGGGGGCGCCGGCTGGTTCCATGCGCGACGGCGCCGGGCGGGGCGCTCATTGCTCGCGATCGCACCGGGGCGGCGGCTGGCCGGCGATCAGGCGGGCCCAGCTTTCGTAGAAATAGGACGCCGTTTCGGTGACGCAGAGCGGCATCGGCGCCGAGGTGCCCGGGTCGTAGCGGGTGCCGAGGATGGCGCCGAACAGCACGACCCAGACGGCCACAACGGCGCCGAAATAGAGCGGTCCGTTGCGAGGGCGGGCGGGACGGTCGCGGAAACGGCCGGCGCCGAAGGCGTCCGGGTCCAGCGTGCCCCGGCTGCGGCGATCGAGCACCGAGCGGCTGAGGTGGCGCGCCCACGGCGGTACCGCCTCGGCGAACATGTAGCGCGAGAACGCCCGCTCCAGCGCCGCCTCGTCGGGCAGCCGTCCGAACCAGCGGCGATAGGCGAGACGGAAGAAGTCGTATTCCCGAAGACCCAACGCGATGGCCGCGACCGTGACGGCGTGGCAGTCCGCTCGCGCCGCCTCGCATTGAGTGTTCCGCTTTGGTCCGCGCCGGCTCGGTTGCATGAGGTAACCTCCGAATAACGCGACAAAAAACCCGTTCGGGTGTCGCGCCGACGTTGACCGGACTTTATCACAAGGCTGCTCCGGTGTCTCGCATGAGATGGCTGTTGAGTGAGTTGGAGATTTAGGTGCGGTAATAAAAAAACAGGCCATCATTTGAATATAAATTGTATTCGATATTCAAAAAACTTATATAAAAGGCATTTTTATTTCATTATTACATATAAGAAACAAAATTTATTTGTCCGGATAGTTTCTTGTTTTATGATATATCTGTGTTTGTCGAGATAATACCAAATCTCATTGATAGGCACTCATTGTGATCGTGTTTCACGCTTCCTCGGCAGGAGGGACCGTGCTGGCGATGGGGATCTATCGTCAAGCGGTTTCCCACCTTTGGAACCTGGGCCCCGAGGAAGCGTGAAACACGACCCTCCGGGCGGCCTTTCGAGGTTTCCGGACGGCGTCGCGCGGCGCTTATGATGCTCCCGCATCACCGCGCGCCACGCTCCTTGCCGGAAACCTCGAAAGGCCGTCTCAATGGGTTCCTATCAACGAGAATTGGTATAACGACAGGATCGATCGAAGACGGCCGCCGGCCGTTGAGGAGTGGAGCGATGCGCAGGACAGAAAAGGAGCGATGGCTCGGGGCCGTCAAGGCCATCAAGCTCGAGGCCGAGCTGGTGGAGCGGTTGCTGACCGATCCGCCCTCTAACATAAACGCGCCGCGGCTCGCCAACGAGATGCGGATCAGCGGCGGCGTCATCCGCAATCTGGCAACGGAATTGACCCTGTCGAGGCAGGACAGAGACGAATAGCGCCCGCGCCCGGCGCGTCGGCGCGTCGGCGCCGCCACCGGCATCGTTATCCGCGGCCCCCGCCCCAGACGTCGTACTCTAGTGGTCTGGATCTGACATATGGTGCCCATACGACGGCCTTCCGAATTCCGCTGGTTAGGCGCGTGGCGCGGCGTGATGCTGTCGCATCATAAGCGCCGCGCAACGACACCAGAGGGCTCGGAAGGCCACCCTTCGGGTCGCGTTTCGCCCTCCCTCGGCAGGAGGGCGCGCGCCGGCGATGGGGATCCATCGTCAAGCGCGTCCGACGCCCCGAGGGAGGGCGAAACGCGATCGTATGGGGACCATATGTTGGATCCAAACCACTAGTCAGCGCATGGTCAGTCGTTTCGTACACCGCCAGGCCCGCGGAATGCCCGTGCCGTTGTTGCAGGCAGGATCGCTCCACGCGGTTTCCCGCAGGTGGCGGAGGTTGGTTTGGGCGGCGGGATCGCCCGTGGCGGCGGCCGTTCGCCACCAGTAGGCGGCCGCCCCGGTGTCGCTCGGAACACCCAGTCCGAGATCGTAGGCGAGTCCGAGATTGACCTGAGCCTTAGCGTAGCCCTGGTCGGCGGCCAGCCGGTACCAGCGCGCCGCTTCCACGAAATCCTGCTCGACGCCGGCGCCGCGGGCGTACAACACGCCCATGTTGTTCTCGGCCTCCGGCAGCCCCTGTCCGGCGGCGCGGTACATCCATTGGGCTGCGGCGGCGCGATCCTTGTCGACGCCCTTGCCCAGCAGATAATCGGAAGCCAGGTCCACCTGCGCCGTCGGATAGCCGCGGTCGGCAAGGTTCTTGTCATTGAGGACCCAAGTGGAGGAACACGCGCTTAAGCCCACCACGAGTCCCAACGCGAGAAAACAGCCCCCCATGCGAACTGCGCCCACGATCCAATCCTCCTGATAATTGTAATTTCTACCAGAATTACCATAAATGCGAGCATTTAACCAGGGGGGCGGACCGGTTTTTCGCGCAAAACAGTCTCATGCCCGCAAATTCCCCGCGATCCGCCGAAAATCGGCGGCGCATTTACTTTCGCGCAATCGACGCGGCGGTACAGTGGGACGTTTTTTCCCCATTGGGGGCCATTTGGTGGATTGAAGGGCGGCCGCCCATGCGACGAGCACACAATTTTTCCGTGGTTGCCGGATTGTGCGGGATCCTGTTGGCAAGCGCGCCGCCGGCCGGATGTTCGCTGTTCGCCGGCGCGGAGCCGGCAGCGCGGGCCGACGTAATCTACGTCGAACCGGCGGCCCGCGTCGCGCCGGCTCGACGGGCGTCCGTCGATATCCAGGTCAGGCGCGGCGACGACATCGGCTCGCTCGAGGGCGGCACGCCGTGCCTGCCCGACGAGGATCTGATCCAAGGCAAGGACCGCGCCGCCGATGACACGACGGCATTGATCCCCATTTCGTCTCTCGCGGCATCGCAACAGCCCATCGCCGAGCGTCTGGCCGCGGTCAACGCCAACGTGGTGACCATCGTCGCCGGTGAAAACGGCGGCGCCGGCTTCTTCATCGACAAGGGGCGGCACGTGCTGACCGCCGCCATTGCCGTGGGTCGCACGCCGCGGGTCATGGTCGTGCTCGGCGACGGCCCGATGAAGACCCGATCAGCGTAGTCGAGATCGACGGTACCCCCGCCGTTGTCGGCGAGGAGCGTACGGGATCGTCCGGCGGACTGTTCAGCCTCAACGCCGACGGGTCGGTGGATTACGACCCCAACGGCCAGTTCGAGGACCTGAACGACGGCGAGACCGCCACCGATACGTTCCACCTACACGATCAGCGACGGCGATCCAGGCGGCGGCGACAAGGACTACAACGACACCTTCATTGGCGTCGACATCACGGCGATGGACGAAGTGCTGGCCTGATGCCGCCGGCGAAACACGCAAAGACGTTGGGCCGCCCCGCGGGGCGGCCCTTCCGGTTTCATGGTGCGCTGCCGCCAGCGGCTATCCGCTGTCCTTGATCACCAGACAGTCGAGCTTGCGGCTCTTGAGAGCGGAGCACAACACCTCGGCGTCGGTCTTGCTGTTCAGGGGGCCGGCCCGGAGCCGATAGATGATCTTGCTCCGGCGCGTGGTCCGAGGGGAAACGTCGGGTCGCAGGGAACCAAGGAGATCCGCATCCGTCTTGTTCAGGCTGTTCCACAGGGCCAGGGCCTGGTCGTGATCACGCACCGCCGCCAGCTGGACGCGGTAAACCGTATCGGGCGCGGCGCCGGCCGCCGCCCGCGGATCCGATTCGGGCGCCGCCTGTGCCAGGGTGTCGGCACCAAGGGAACGCCACGGCCTTGGGCGGGGCGTGAACGGAAAGAGAGCCGCGTTTGGATCGGCCGACGCGGCCCCGTCCGGCGCCGTTTCGTCCAGTGTTGAATTGATCGGCGTTGTTTCGATCGATCCTGTTTCGATCGGTGCGGGCCGCGCGGCGGCGGCCGGGAGGGGCTCGCCGATCTCGGACGGCGGTTGGGTGCCGGTCGCCGAAAAGGAGACATTCGCGGTGACGGAGCGCACGTCCGGCGGCTCTTCGAAGCGTGCGGCGATAAGCGTCGCGGCCGGCACGCGGGCGCCGAACGCCGGCGGCTCCACCAGCGTCGTCGAGATCCGCAAATGCCCTTCGTAGGGCGTGAACGCGCCGCCACCCGCCGGACCGTCCGAAGCGGAGGCGAGCGCGGTCGCGGCGGGCCCGTCGTCCGCCACGTCGTCCGCCACCCAGTGGGCCACTGCAAAGCAGGCAAAGGACAACGCCGGCAGTCCCACGACGAGGACGATCAGCGTCGTCTGCGGGTGCGCGACGGCCCGCTCGGCAAGCTCGCGGGCGTCGCGGGCGGCACGCTCGAGAACAGGGATCGAGCGGTCGTAGAAAGTCGAGATGACCGGCACGCAGTGATCATACACCGTTCGCGCGGCGGTCGTGCTTCGGTCGCAGATGCTCGCGGCACGCTCCATGGCCCCGCGGCCGGCATCGGTATCGAATGGCGAGTTGGACTGAATGAGTGCGGCGGCCGCGCCCGTCAAGGCGCGAGATCGTCGGCGGATGTCGGCGGCCCACGACGAACTTTCCAGACGCTCGAGCCCAACCCGGCAGTGCGTCGAGAAATCGCGAAACGTCATTGCGCGCGACAAATGGAAGTGTTTTCTCGTGGCAGTCAGATCCATGGGTCGGCCATTTCCTCCCCGGTCACAATTCGGACTATTTTTCTATTGAATACATGAACGGACCGAAATGAGGCAAAAATAAGGAGGGCCACGGGTGGCGTGGCGTCGCTGTTCGTTTCGAAGGCGGAGCGCGCGCCGGAGCCGCCCCGCGGCCGGCACGTTCGACAAAGAATGTCCCGCAAATACATAACCCTAACGGGCCTATGCTGTCAGCGGTCCGAGCCCGTCCGCGTTACGTCAAGCGATTGACGCGCGGCACTCCGCGAACGGGGTTCGGCCGTTGCCCAAGGCGCGGCGCGAGTTTTTCGCCGAATTGTTTGCCCGGATGGGCGGCGGGACGGGGATGGCGCCGGCCGATGACGTTCGTGGCGGCGAGTTCAGTGCAGGTAGGACGGGAAGCTGTGCTGAAGCTCCACCACTGCTTCCTGGACCATGGTCAGGTGAGGATTGATCCGGAGCGCCGCTTCGAACGCCGCCAGTGCCGAACCCCGGTCACCGCCGCGCAGACAAATCTGCGCGAAACCCGACAGCGCGCCGAAGTGCCGGGGTTCCATCTCGAGGACGCGGTGAATGTCGCGAACGCTGTCGTCGTCGCGGCCCTGCAGAAAATAGAGTGTCGCCCGCTTGTTCCAGGCCTCCGCCCAGTCCGGGCGGAAGCTCACGAGTTCCGTAAAGAGAGTTTCCGCGGTGTCGTAGCGTTCCTTGGCAACGGCCGATATCGCATTGTCCATCATGGTGGCGGGCAGCGGGTCCGGGTGGTCGGTCCAGATCTGCCAGATCCTGTCCTCGATCACATAGGCGTCGCGCGCCGTCGGATCGGCCGCGAGCTTGCGGAACAGCCCGTCCAGTTCCGGCGGCAGAGAAGCCGCCGGCCGGCGTTTGTCCAGGGTCACGATGAGTTTCAGCGTGTTGTGATACATGGCGTCGCCAAAGTGATTGGTCGATCGTTAGTGTAGGGGGGACCATATGTTAGATCCAGAGTACTACACACCCCGCCAAATCGGCTAGGGTCGACATCGGCCGAAATAAGGACGTGGACGCCCGGCGGCCAGGTTCGAAGGCCGGCCGATGCCCCGGCGATGCCGCCGCCGATAACGATGAAGTCGCACTCCATCAAATCATCCGCCAGTCTTCTATTCGGCGGCCCGGACCTCGGAAACGGCCGCCGGCTCGTTGGCCCCCCGGCGCCTTTCGATGAGCGGGGCGGCGAAAGACAGAAGCGGCGGTATGATCAACACGGTCAATACCGCCGACAGCATCAAACCGCTGAGCACCACCGAACCGAGGCCGCGGTAAAGCTCCGATCCCGCGCCCGGGAACACCACCAGCGGCAGCATGCCGAATACGCTGGTCAGGCTCGACATGAAGATCGGCCGCATCCGGTCGCGGGTGGCGGCGACGATGGCGTCGCCGGCCGCCATGCCTTCGTCCCGCGCGTGCGTCAGCGTCTGATGAACCAGCAAGATGGCGTTGTTGACGACGATGCCGATGAGGATGACGAAGCCGAGGATGGTCAGCATGTCCAGCGGCTGATAGATGAACACGTTGAGCAGCGCCAGTCCGCCGACGCCGCCGGCCGTGGCCAACGGCACCGCCAGGATGATGATCAGTGGAAATATGAAACTTTCGAACAGCACCGCCATGATCAGGTAGACGATGGCGACGGCGAGCGCCAGTTGCCAGACCATGGCGTCCCAGGTCTGGGTCAGCTTGTCGGCGGTTCCGGCGAGATTGAGCTTGACGCCGTCGGGCAGGCCCGCCGCCCGCAGTTTGTCGATCACCTCCGTCTGGACGGTCTCCATGGCCACTTCCAGGGGGACCTTGGGGGCCGGCCTCACCTCGAGGGTCACCGTGCGTTCGCGTTCGAGATGGCGGATCTCGGTGGGGCCGGACGTGACCTGCACGTCGGCGAGCGAGCTGACCGGGACGATGGTCCCGGAATCGGTCACCACCGGGATATCGGCGATGCCCTGGGTCTGAGTAACCCTTTTGCGCGGACCGGAGAGGGTGAGGTCGATGCGTTTGCCGTCGACGGTGATCTCGGCGACGCGGAGACCGTCGTTGAAGGCGTCCACCGTCGCCCCGAAGTCCCGGGCGTTGAGGCCGTTGTCCGCGAGCCGCACCGGGTCGGGGTAGATCCGGATCTCCGGCGCGCCCAGTTCCAGGCCCGGCCGAGGCCGCAGCTGGTTGCCCTGATCGAGAGGCAGCACGCCGCCGATCAGGCCGACGGCGCGTCCGGCCACGTCGAGGACGTCTTCCAGTTCCGGTCCGGACACATCCAGGTCGATCGACCTCGAGCTTGCCACCGCGCGCCCGAAGATCGAGGGTTGCGAGATGACGCCGAAGGTCCCGGGTTCCGAGAACGCCGGTTTCTGCAAGACGGGAATGAGTTCCGAGACGCGCTCGGGCTCCATGGAACTGGCGCCGAAAAATGTACCGGTCGGGCGGGCAACATAGAAGAAATGCCTCATCTTGGGCGGTTGCCCCGCCTCGGACTCGGGGCCGGTCCTGGAGGCCCACAGATGCTCGATGTCGGCTTCCACGCTCTTGCCGATTTCGGTGGCGGTGGCGAGGTTGTATCCCGGCGGCGGCAGCAGAGCGCCGAACACGAGGTTGCGGTTGCCTTCGGGCAGGTACTCGAGCTTGGGCAGGAACAGCCAGGTGGCGACCGCGGCGGTGCCGCAGATCACCGCCACGGTGCCGAACGCCAGCGGTTTGTGCGAGACCGAGCGCCGGGTGAAGGCGACGATCGCCTCGACGAACCCCGAAGCCATGCGATCGACACCGGGCAGCCGCCGTTTTTCCATGGTTTCCTGGACCGGTGCGCGCAGCATCCGGTTGGCCAGCGCCGGAATGACGGTGATGGCGACGATCAGCGACAGGACCACCGATACCGATATGGCGACGGCGATATCCCGGAACAGCTGGCCCACCTCCACCTTGAGGATCAGGATGGGGATGAACACCATCACCGTCGTCAGCGCCGAGACGAGGATCGCTCCCCACACCTGCCGGGCGCCCTCGTAGGCGGCGCGGGCCGGCGGTACGCCTTGCTGGCGCAGACGATAGATGTTCTCGAGAACGACGATGGCGGCGTCCACCACCATGCCCACGGCGAACGCGATGCCGGCAAGGGATATGACGTTGATGGAGCGCCCGAGCGCGGCCATGGCGACGAACGAACCGATGACCGAGACGGGAATGGCGAGCGTGATGATCAGCGTGGCGGGACCGGAGCGCAGAAACAAAACCAGGATCAGGGCCGCCAGGGTGCCGCCGATCCAGATGTTCTGACGCACCAGCTCGACGGCGGAATCGATGTAGACGGTCTCGTCATAGACCTGAATCATCGTCAGCCGTTCGTCCGGAAGAACGTTGGCGCTCAGATCCTCGATGGTCGCGCGGATCCCATTCATGGTTTCGATGACGTTGGCGCCGGTCTCGCGGACGGCGTTCAACGCGAGGGCCGGCTCGCCGAGAATGCGGATCGTCGAATCCGGCTCCTTGTAGTCGAAGCGGACCTCGGCGATGTCGCCGAGCGTGACCCGCGACATGCGTCCGGTGGCCGGATCGGCGATGCTGCGGAGCAGCACGGCGCGCACCTGCTCGGGCGTGGTGAAGTCGCCTTCGCTGCGCACCACGTAGCGCCGCTTGCCTTCCTCCACGTCGCCGGCCGAGACCGAGGCGTTGGCGTCGCGCAGCGCCCCGACCACGGCCGGCACGGTGAGACCGTATTGCGCCATCCGGGTGGGGTCGACGATGATCCGCAGTTCGCGGGTGTTGCCGCCGTAGACGTTGACCTGGCTGACGCCGGGAACGCGTTCCAGACGGTCGCGGACGATGTCGCGCGCGAAATCCCGGTAGGTATGGATCGGGCTGCTCGTTGCCGGCGGCGCGGCGCAGGATGAACCACGCGATGGGCTGGTCGTCCGAGCCGGAGGTTTCGAGGGTGGGCTCGTCGGCTTCCTCCGGGTAGCCGGTCACCTGATCGAGGCGATTGGCGACGAGAAGCAGGGCCTTGTCCATGTCCTGCTCGAGCCCGAACTCGAGCTTGACGCTGCCCTTGCCGTATTGCGACCGGCTGGTCATTTCCTCGAGCCCCTCGAGACCGCGAAGCGCTTCCTCCTGGCGAATGACGATCTCGCGCTCCACCTCCGCCGGCGCCGCCCCCGGCCAGGCCGTGGCGACGTTGATGATCGGCTTGGAGATGTCGGGCGTGAGCTGGATGGGAATGGTGCGCAGCGCCACCAGGCCGAACATGATGATCATCAGAACCGCCGCCAGCACGGCGATCGGCCGCTCGATGGCGAGGCGGATCAGGTTCATCCGTCGCTGTCCAATTGCACCTTGGCGCCTTCGGAGGCCTCGCCGCCCTGCTGCGGCTGAACCTTCTGACCGGGCCGCAGCCGCTCGTTGCCGCGAACCACCACCACCTCGCCCGGTTTCAGCGCGTCGAGCACCTCGAAGCGGTTGCCGACGGCGCCGCCGAGGCGAACCGGGCGAACCTCGGCGGTGTCTTCGGCCACCACCACCGCCAACGTACGGCCCTTGCGGTTGAGAATGGCGTCCTTGTGCACGGTGACCACGTTACGCGCCGCGCCCGCCGGCAGGCGCACGGTGACGCTCTGATTGGCGGCGAGATCGGCGCGATCGCCGAGATCGGGCGCGAAGCGCACGGTGCGGGTCCGGGTCTGGGTGTTCTCCTGCGGAACCACGGCGCGCACCGTGGCGGTGACCTCACCCTCGGCGAGATCGACGCTAACCGGCACGCCCGGCGCCAATCCGCCGATCCTGTCGGCCGGCACGTCGGCCTCCACCTCCAGGTGCCGGTCGTCGATCAGGCTGACCACCGGATCGCCCACGTCGACATAGGCACCCGCCTCGGTGTGACGCTCGGTGACGACGCCGGGGTAGGGGGCGCGGATGACCGCGTCGTCGAGGCTGATCTCGGCGAGGCGCAGTTGCGCGCGGGTCTGGGCCAGCGCCGCCCGGGCGGCTTTGACCTCGCTCTCCATCATCATGACTTCCTGGCTCTTGTCCTCGAAGTTGCCCTTGCTGAACGCCGGCGAGGTGCGCAATCCCTGGATCCGATTCAGTTCCTGGCGGCGCAGGCGCAGTTCAGCCTGGGCATTGGCCAACGACGCTTCCGCCGCCGCCAACTCCGCCGCCCGAAGATCCTTCTCGGAACGCGGGCGATCGGCCACCAGCACGGCGATGATGTCGCCCTGTTCAACCCGGTCGCCCACATCGACGCGCATTTCGCCCACCGGACCGCGGGTGCGGGCGGCGACCACGCCGGCGCGTCGCGACACAAGCCGGCCGATGACCTCCACCGTCTGTCTGTAGGGCTCCTCGCGAACCGTGTCGACGCCCACCAGCGCGGGCGATTGCGCCGCGGCCGGGGCGGACACCAAGCCCACGAGCAGGCACAGCGCCGCAAACCGGGCGAGCCGGGCGAAGGTTCGCGCGGGCGGTGAACTGTTCGCTGTTTTTGTCTTCATGGTAGCAGAGATAGTCTCCGAACCGGGATATTCCACACGTATACCGTCTCCGCTCGAACAAATTGGACTGGACCGTCCAGTCCAATTTACCTAAAATAACGGCAGAAATCAATTGTTCGAGTGACCTGAATGCAGCAGACGGCCATGCGCGACCTGTCGGCGACGGCGGAACCCGCGGCCTCGAAACGCGACGCCATTTTGCTGGCGGCAACGCGGGTTTTCCTGGACCGCGGATATGGCGCCGCCAGCATGGACGCCATCGCCCGCGCCGCCGGCGTTTCCAAACAGACCATTTACGCTTATTTCACCGGCAAGGCGGCGCTGTTCGAAGCCACCGTGCTGGAGCGGAGCGACCGGCTGCTCGCGCCGTTTCCCGCGGAGACCGACGCATTCCACGATCCGCAAACGGCGCTTCGCGCCATCGCGCAGCGGTTTCTGGAGGTCATCCTGGCGCCGGAGACGGTCGGGCGGTTCCGGGTGATCGTCGCCGAAAGCGGGCGATTTCCCGAGTTGGCCGAGGCATTCTACCGGTCCGGTCCGGAACGCGTCGGCGGGCGGCTGGCGGCTTATCTTGGCGAGCTTGATCGTCGCGGGATCCTGCGGGTCACGGACCCGCGATCCGCGTCCATACACTTTTTCGGCATGGTCCGCGGCGATTTGTTTCTGCGCCAGCTTTTGGGGCTCGGCGAGCCTCCGAGCGGTGGTGACCTCGAGCGCATCGTGGACAGTGCGGTGACGGCCTTTCTCTCCGCCCACGCGCGCACCTGAGTGCGGATGACGGTGCGTGCAGGCCCGTGGCGGCCGGTCGAGCCATTTCTTGTTGGCAACACCGGACGGCTTGCATCACAATGGGTTCTTGTCAGTATTCGTTGGTCTTACCCTTGAAGGGGAGGCGAAGACCCCCATCGATCATAAGGTGAACCAACGATAAAAGAATGGAGGAAACCTTGAGCACGTTGCTCATTACCCATCCGACTTGCCTGGAGCACGACATGGGATCGTGGCACCCGGAAGCTCCGGCCCGGCTCAAGGCTATTCTCGATGCACTCGGCCAACAGGAGTTCGCCGCGCTGGAGCGCCGCGAGGCGCCTCTCGGAACGCTCGCCGACATCGAGCGGGTCCACGCGGCATTTTACGCCGAATCCGTTTTCGAGAACGTTCCCAAGTCCGGCCACGTCCATCTCGACGCCGACACGGCCATGTGTCCGGCCTCCGGCGAGGCCGCGCTCCGGTCCGTCGGCGCGTTATGCGCCGCCGTCGAGTCGGTTCTGACCAACGGTAACAAAAATGCGTTCTGCGCCGTTCGGCCTCCCGGGCACCACGCCGAAGTGGCCGCCGCCATGGGCTTTTGCTTGTTCAACAATGTCGCCATCGCCGCCGAGTATGCTCGGAAGGTCCATGGCGTGGGGCGGGTCGCGGTCATCGATTTCGACGGGCACCACGGCAACGGCAGCCAGAACTACTTCTTCCGCTACCGCGATCTGTTCTACGGATCCAGCCATCAATGGCCCGCCTATCCCGGTACCGGCATGGAGCATGAAACCGGTGCCCTCAACAATATCTGCAACGTGCAGCTGCGCCCGGGAACCGGCTCGAAGGAGTTCCGGGAGGGGTATGAGGAGCGGGTCTTTCCGGCGCTGCGCGCTTTCGCTCCGGAGTTGCTGCTGATCTCCGCCGGTTTCGACGGTCATGTCCGCGATCCGCTGCTGCAACTGAGACTGGAAACCGAGGACTATGAGTGGGTCACCCGCGAACTTCTGGAAATCGCCGACAAGTATTGCGGCGGCCGCGCGGTGTCGACACTGGAAGGCGGCTACGACCTGTCGGCGCTGGCCGACAGCGCCGGGGCCCACGTCCGGGTGATGATGGAAGCGGCGGGGGACTAGAAAAGCGCTATCCGTTGTTTTCTGGCAACATCCGTGGATTGTCAGTATTGCGCGAATTATGCCCGGTGATTCCGGCTTGTTCGCGGAAATCGGCCCGGTACGCTTAATAAATTGCGGGGTCTTGCACAGGATTGTGCTTGCATGGGACGCCTTTTCGCGCTTAGACCAGCGTCAAGCGGACTGTACCGGACTTTTTTGGTCCGGTTGTTCTTGCCAGGGGCGGGAAATGCCCTCTGCCTTGGGTTTTCGTGAGGGGGCGATGGATCAGGACGCGCCAGAACGCGATATCGGGACTCTCAGCTTCGAGGAAGCGCTGTCGGAGCTAGAGACCCTTGTACGTCGTCTGGAAGACGGAAAAATCACGCTTGATCAGTCCATAAGCGGCTACGAGCGGGGTACGGCGCTGAAGCAGCGCTGCGAAAAACTGCTTCAGGAAGCCCAGTCCCGGGTCGAGACCATCGTCTTGCGTCCCGATGGCGGGGTCGCCACGGAACCATCGGAGCTAGATCGAGGCCCAGTTGACAGAGATTAAGGCGGCTCTTGCCGAAAACGCCCGCAACGTCGACGTCATGCTGGACGCGTTGCTGCCGATCCACGACGATCCCGAAGCGCGGTTGATGGAGGCCGTGCGCTATTCGTGCCTCTCCGGGGGCAAGCGCATCCGCCCTTTTCTGGTGACCGCCAGCGCCGAGTTGTTCGGGGTGGACGACGGCCGCGCGCTGCGGGTGGCGGCGGCCGTCGAGATGGTGCACTGCTATTCGCTGGTTCACGACGACCTGCCCGCCATGGATGACGACGACATGCGCCGCGGCATGCCCACCTGCCACGTCAAGTTCGACGAGGCCACGGCCATCCTCGCCGGCGACGCGTTGCTGACCCGCGCCTTCGGCGTGCTGTCCGAGCCCGCGACCCACGGCGATGCCAAGGTGCGGAGCGATCTGGTCTGCGAGCTGGCGCGCGCCGCCGGCCGCGAAGGGATGGTGGGCGGTCAGATGCTCGATCTCCTCGCTCAGCACCAGCACCTGGCAATGGCCGAGGTCACCCGCCTGCAACGGATGAAGACGGGGGCCTTGATCGCGTTCTCCTGCGAGGCCGGGGCGATCCTCGGGAAGGCGTCCGAATCGGCCCGTCACGCCTTGCACAATTACGCCCACGACCTGGGTCTGGCGTTTCAGATCGTCGACGATCTGCTGGACGTGGAGGGGGAGGCGGCCGAGGTCGGAAAACGAACCGGCAAGGACCAGGACGCCGGCAAGGCGACCTTCGTATCGCTGCTCGGTGTCGAGCGGGCGCACGCGCAATCGGAGATGCTCGCCGAACAGGCGGCGAATCATCTTGAAGTTTTCGCGGAAAGCGCAGACCCTTTGCGGCATTTGGCGCGATTTGTGGTCGACAGGCGCAGCTAGTGGTTTGGATCCCACATATGGGTACCCATACGTGGGATCCAAACCACTAGGTTCATTGTCTTGAGTAGGGCGCACACCATGGCGTCGGAATGAGGAGCGGAGAATTGACAGAGCACGGGACAACGCCAGTTCTGGATCTCATCCACGATCCCCGGGACCTGCGCCGATTGCCGGAGGATCAACTCCGGACGTTGGCCACCGAGTTGCGGGACGAGGTGGTCCGCACCGTATCCATTACCGGCGGTCATCTCGGCGCCAGTCTCGGCGTGATCGAACTGACGCTGGCGCTGCACTACATCTTCGATACGCCGCATGACCGGCTGATCTGGGATGTCGGCCACCAGGCCTATCCGCACAAGATTCTCACCGGCCGGCGCGACCGCATGCTGACGCTGCGCCAGGGCGGCGGCCTCTCCGGGTTCACCAGGCGTTCCGAAAGCGAATACGACCCGTTCGGCGCGGCCCACACGTCGACGTCGATCTCGGCCGGGCTGGGCATGGCGGTGGCGCGCGACCTTGATGGCATCGATCGCAACGTCATCGCTGTGATCGGCGACGGCGCCATGAGCGCGGGTATGGCCTACGAGGCCATGAACAACGCCGGCTCCATGGATTCCCGGCTGATCGTGATCCTCAACGACAACGACATGTCCATCGCGCCGCCGGTGGGCGCCATGAGCGCCTATCTGTCGCGGCTGATCTCGTCGGGCCCGTACCGCTCCATCCGCCATTTCGCCGGCGAGGTGGCGAAGAAGTTCCCGCGCGGCCTCAGCGAAGCCGCCCGCAAGGCCGAGGAATACGCCCGCGGCCTCGTCACCGGCGGGACGCTGTTCGAGGAACTGGGCTTCTTCTACGTCGGGCCGATCGATGGCCACAACCTCGATCATCTGTTGCCGGTCCTGCGCAATCTCCGCGAAGACCGCGAGCCGGGGCCGGTGTTGTTGCACGTGGTTACCCACAAGGGCCACGGCTATGCCCCCGCCGAGCAGTCGGCGGACAAGTACCACGGCGTCGGCCGGTTCAACATCGTCACCGGCGAACAGGTGAAAGCCACGTCGAACGCGCCCTCCTATACCAGCGTGTTCGCCCGCTCGCTGATCCAGGAGGCCGAGGTGGACGACAAGATCGTCGGGATCACCGCCGCCATGCCGGCGGGAACCGGGATCGACAAGTTCGCCGAGCGCTTCCCCGACCGGTGCTTCGACGTCGGCATCGCCGAACAGCATGGCGTGACCTTCGCCGCCGGTCTCGCGGCCGAAGGCTACAAGCCGTTCGCGGCCATCTACTCCACGTTCCTGCAGCGGGCCTATGATCAGGTCATGCACGATGTCGCCCTGCAGAGCCTGCCGGTGCGTTTCGCCATCGACCGCGCCGGACTGGTGGGCGCCGACGGAGCCACGCATTGCGGCGCCTTCGATCTGACCTATCTGTGTTGCCTGCCGAACATGGTGGTGATGGCGGCGGCCGACGAGGCGGAACTGATGCACATGGTGGCGACCGCGGCGGCCATCAACGACCGGCCCAGCGCCTTCCGCTACCCGCGCGGCGAGGGCCTCGGCGTGGAAATGCCGGAGCGCGGCGTGCCGCTGGAGATCGGCAAGGGCCGGATCCTCCGCGAGGGAACCACCGTGGCCTTGCTCAGTCTGGGAAGCCGGTTCGGCGACGCCGCGAAGGCGGCGGAGGAACTGGCGGCCCGCGGGCTGTCCACCACCCTGGCCGACGCCCGGTTCGCCAAGCCGCTGGATCACGATCTGATCCGCCGTCTGGCCACGGATCACGAGGTGATGATCACTATCGAGGAAGGCTCCGCCGGCGGGTTCGGCGCCCACGTCATGCAGTTCATGGCGATGGAGGGCTTGCTGGACAATGGCCTCAAGTTCCGCCCGCTGGTGCTGCCCGATGTCTATCTCGACCACGACAAACCGGAAGTGCAATACGATCTCGCGGGGTTGAGCGCACCGCACATCGTGGCGGCGGCGCTGCGCGCGCTCGGACGCGGCGCCGAAGCGGAAGCGGCGGAAGCCGCCAGCGCTTGAGTTGGCAGGCCGCGGGCGCGGCGGACGACGTCTTGATCAGCTTCTCGTGGAGCGGGGACTGGCGGAGAGCCGAACCCGCGCCCAGGCGCTGATCCTGGCGGGACTGGTCTACAGCGAAACCCGCCGACTCGACAAAGCCGGACAGCAACTGCCAGAGGAAACACCGCTTTCCGTCAAGGGACGCGAGCATCCGTGGGTTTCGCGCGGCGGCGTCAAGCTCGCCCACGGCCTCCAGCACTTCGCTATCGACCCCACCGGTAAAGTCTGCGTCGACGTCGGCGCGTCCACGGGCGGGTTCACCGACGTGTTGCTGACGGGCGGTGCCGCCCGTGTCTATGCCGTGGATGTGGGGCGAGGGCAGTTGGCCTGGAAACTGCGCCAAGACGACCGGGTCGTCGTCCTGGAGCGGACCAATGCCCGCGACCTGACCCCGGCGCTTGTCCCCGATCCCATCGACCTGATCACCTCCGACGTGAGCTTCATCAGCCTCGAAAAGGCTTTGCCCGCGTCGCTCGCGCTGTCCGCGCCGCGCGCCATGCTGGTGGCCCTGATCAAGCCGCAGTTCGAAGCCGGAAAACAGGCCGTGGGCAAGGGCGGCGTGGTCCGTGATCCGGAGGTCCGTCTTCGGGTCTGCGAGCGGATCGAGACGTGGCTGGCGGCGCAACCCGGCTGGCTGGTCATGGGCGTCGCCGAAAGCCCCATCACCGGCCCTGAGGGCAACGTCGAGTACCTCATCGCCGCCCGCAAGGGGCTTGTACCGGCCTGATCCATGATCGTCAGAGGACCAGCGCTCTGCCGGTGATCTCGGCGAACAGACGCTCCACGTCCTCGCGGTGGCAAAGCTCGGTGCCGGCGGTCAGAACCGTCGCCGCGCCGGTTGCGACGCCGAGCGCGAACGCCTGTTCTAGCGGGCGTTCCTGGGCCAGGCCTAGAGTTCATCCCGGCGACGAAACTATCGCCGGCGCCGACGGCGCTCTTGACCTCCACCTTGGGGCTGGCCAGGCGCCGGCTTCCCCCTTGCCAGAACAGAGCGGCACCCTCGTCGCCCAGCGTCAGGGCGACCACCTCCGCCTTGCCGTCCTTGATGATGCCGGCGCACAGGGCCTCCTGCTCGTCCGGGGTCGATGCCTTCTTGCCGGAGAGGTGCTCGAGCTCCCGCTGGTTGGGCTTCACCAGATAGACACCCTCCTTCACCGCCTCGAACAGGGCCATGCCCGAGGTGTCGAGAATGACGCGCGCGCCGCGGTCGTTTGCGGCACGCGCGACCCGTGCGTAGAAGTCGTGAGGCACGCCCTGCGGCAGGCTGCCGGTGGCGACGACATAATCGGCGTTCACATCGATGACGGCGTCGAGACAGGCGGTCCATTCGGCTTCGCTGAGTTCCGGGCCGACGGGCGTGATACGGAATTCCTGACCGCTGGAGCGCTCGAAGATGGTGGAGCTGATCCGCGTCTCGCCGGCGATGGACACCGCCCGGGTGTCCAGGCGGTGGTCATCGACCATCTGGCGGAACATCTCTCCGGTCAGCGAGCCCGCCGTGAACACCGGCACGCTGTGGCCGCCCAGCGTCTTGATCACCCGCGAGACATTGACCCCGCCGCCGCCCGGAAATTTCACCGGTTGGGAGGCCCGGAGCTTCTGCACGGGGAGCATGTGCTCGATTTCCCACTGGACGTCGACGCTGGAGTTCAGGGTAAGCGTGGCGATGGTTTTCATGACGCGTCTCCGGTCTGGCGGACATGTCGGCAAGCGCTGACGGCAAGCGGCTGCCTCTTAGCCGAAACCGGTCATTCCGGCAATCCCGCCCTGAGCAGCAGATCGCGGAGCTTTTCTTTATGGGCAGGTTCCTTAAAGGGATGCATGTCGACGAATTTTGATACAGTCAAATCGGGTCTAATTGTCAATAGTGCATCTTTCTCGGTTTTTGCTTCGTCAATCCGATCCAGGGCAGCATAGCCAATGACGAGGCGTCCGCGCCCCAGGAATGCCTTCGGCGCACGTTCCGCGCCTCTTTGAAGATTTGTAAGTGCCTCCTCAGGTTGTCCGGCCAAGACCTGGGCTAGCCCTTCCATCCAATCGATCCAGGCGGGATACTTTGGACTGAGGCGCTTGGCCTGCTCAAAAAGATTGACGGCGCGTTCTAGCTCTCCAGCCCACATCAACTGCAGCGCGAGTGCCGCCGTGGATTGATAGTCATTGGATGCGAGGGTTGCTGCGTGTTCAGCGAGAGCGATGGATCGATTATAATCACCCATGACCGTAAAAAGGTAGGACATCTGGATGTAACCAAGCGGCTCTTGTGGATCGACCGCAATGGCGTGCTCAGCAAGCTCGATTCCCTTCTTTATCGAGGCTTCGCGGAATTCCGTCCAGCCGCCCATCCGTGCCTCGAACCAATGGGTCCATGCGAGACAGGCCCATACTCGAGCATATTCAGGATCGATTTTGACTGCGGCGGCGCAGAGGTCGCGAGCCTTAAGTATCCCTTCCTTGTTGTAGTTCGAACCTGCGGCAAATGCTTGATTGCGGAGCAGCCAAGCTTCAAGGTTTTTTGTTCCGCGGGTGGCAACTCGGGCATTTTCGCCAGAGGTCAGTTTGACCTGCAGCTCGATGAGGATCTTGCGAGCGATTTCATCCTGCAGGGCGAAGATGTCGTCGACCTTCCGATCGAAACGATCGGCCCAAAGGTGATGCCCGGTGGTTGCATCGATGAACTGGGCCGTAACCCGCAACCGGTTGCCCGACCTTTGCAGACTGCCTTCTAGGACATAGCGGACGCCCAGTTCGGCCGCGACTTGTTGGACTTTTGCCGACTTTCCCTTGTAGCTGAACGTGGAGTGTCGGGCGATGACGAAGAGGTCGGGAACCCGGGACAGGGTGGTGATGATGTCCTCCGTGAGCCCATCGGCGAGGAACCGGTCCTCCGGATCGCCGCTGAGGTTGTCGAAAGGCAGCACGGCGATGGAGGGCTTGTCGGGTAGCGGCAGAGGCGGACGCTCCGGCAACCCGGCCTTGCGGAGGGCGCCGAGTTCGCGGTCTAGATCTTCCTTGTTCTTATAGGGAAGAACTTTGCCCCAGCCTTCAATCGTGAAGTCGGGATTCAGCTCAAGGAGCTTGGCGGCGTATTCCGTGGCCCTATCGTGATCGCCCTTGAGTGCATAAATCGCGGCCAACCGGACGTACCCGAAGATGGGAGAAAACTTGCGATCAATTGCGTCCTGATAAGCTGCCGCCGCTTTGTCATACTCTTCGGTTTGCATATGGGCGGCCCCAATGACGGCCGGATACCAGGGCAAATAGTACGGACTGAGGCGCATCGCCTTCTTGATCAAGGCAATGGCTCGGTTCGGGTTGTCCCGAGTACGTCAGGATGTGCGCCAGATTGGCGATCAACTGGGCGTTGTTGGGACTGAGCTCGACGGCTTTCTCGGCATACTCTACGGCTTTGTCGTATTTTCCGCGGTATAGATTGATGCTGCCGAGCAAGGTGTAGTTGTCCGCGAAAGGACGGGTCGAGCGCGAGTGTCTTCTCGGCGAGCTCCGACGGCTTTCTCCAGGGACTCCTGTCGCGACGGTGACCATCCGAATCGATAGTCCGTGATTTCGGTCCAACCCTGCCAGTACCAGCCCAGATGGCGACTTGGGCGCCAGCGTCCTGCGCACGGCGAGCGAAATCGCGCGCTCGCGCGTTGTCCTCCTTGTTCATGCGCCCCTCGTACCAGGCGGCCTTGAGGACATTTTCGTAAGCCTCTGGGCTTCGGTGTCGTTCGGTGCCAAATGCGAGCCACCTCGCCCTCGGTCAACTCCACCTGCAGAGCGACCAGATTTTTCTGGGTGATGTCGTCCTGGAGGGCGAAAATGTCCTTGAATTCCTCGTCGTATCGCTCCGCCCAGAGGTGGTGGCCCTTGAGCGCGTCGATGAGCTGGGCATTCACTCGAATCCGATTGCCGGATCGCTGGATGCTTCCCTCGAGGACGTAGCGAACGCCCTGTTCCTCGGCGACCTGCTTCACCGAAACGGGCTTGCCCTTGTAGGTGAAGGTGGAGTTGCGGGCGATGACGAAGAGCTCCGGCACCTTGGAGAGCGTGGTGATGATCTCTTCGCTGAGGCCGTCCGCAAGGAACTCCTGATCGGGATCACCGCTGAAGGTTGTCAAACGGCAGCACCGCGATCGACGGCCGCTCGGGCAACGGAAACGCCATGTGCTCGACGGACGCCGGCTCCACGTCGGGTTGCCCAGGACGCAGCCACTGGGCGACGCCGCCGAGCAGCAGCGATCACCAGCACGATCGGCCGCCGCCGCGGGCCATCGCCAACGGGGCTCGGCTTGCGGTCTTCTTGACGGCCGATGATCTTGCCCGGCCATCCCGGGGTCGAGAAGGACGCTTGTAGGTGTTGACCGGTTCGTCGATGTTCTTGACCTTTTTCGCGCCCAGATATTCGAAACCGAGTTCGACCTTGCCCTTGACGTGATCTGAACACGGCCGCGAGATGCAGATGCCACCGGCGTCGGCCAGGGCCTCCAACCGTGCCGCCACGTTGATGCCGTCGCCGTAGATCTCGTCGCCATCGACCACGATGTCGCCGAGATTGACGCCGATGCGGAACTGTAGCTTGCGGTTTTCCGGCAGTTCCTTGTTGCGCTCGGCCAGGTCGCGCTGCGCCTCGACCGCGCACTTCAGCGCCGTCGACGACGCTGGCGAATTCGGCCAGCACCGCGTCGCCGGCGGTGTTGACGACGCGCCCGCCATGATCCTCGATCGCCTTTTTCAGCACGCCGATGTGGACCTTGAGGATCTCGACGGTGCCTTCGTCGTCGGCGCCGGTCAACCGGCTGTAACCGGCCACGTCAGCATACAAAATCGCCGTGAGCTTGCGTTCCATGCCCCTTCCCCCCGGCGCAACCCCGTGTCTCGAAATCGCCATGGCAAGTCTAACCAACTCCGAGAGAAGAGGCCACTTAAAGCACTTCAGAATTGATAGGACTCATTGCGCCCGAGTTTTTGTGCCATGGAAAAGCTAGACGGTGTAAATTGAATAGTCAGGGCACAATGGCGGAGAAACGCTCTCATGAGCGAACGCACAGAAGAACTGGGGCGGCAGATCGTTGGATTGACGCCCGCGGAAAAGATCGAACTCGTCGATCGCGTGCTGGCCAGTCTGGATCAGCCGGACGACCGGTTGGATCAATTGTGGTTGCGGGAGGCCGAAGATCGCCTTGACGCGTATCGACAAGGAGAGATTAAGGCCGTGAGCGTGGACGAAATGCTCGAAATATACCGTTCTCCGTGAACGTTCGATTTCTCGAAGTGGCCCGACAGGAGCTCGACGAGGCCGTTCGATACCATGACGCCGAGTCATCCGGAACTCGGGGCCGTGTGTCTCTCCGAAATGTTGAGCGCCATTGGACGCATCACGAGATATCCGGAGGCTTGGCCGTTGCTCAGAGGGGGGCTTCGCCGCTGCAGAACCCGACGCTTTCCATACGGTTTGATGTATTGCGCGGATGGCGACGAGATCGTTATCGTCGCCATTGCCGACCTGCACCGGGAACCGACCTATTGGCGCTACCGTATGCGCGCCGACACGGACCGTTAACGAAAACGAACCCCGAGGAGGCTACCGGTCCATGGCGTGGTATTCGGGGTTGGGCATCATGTCGAGACCGTGGGCCATGCGGTTGGTGTAGTTGAAAAAGGCCGCCACGTCGCAGATGTCGAAAATGTCCTGGTCGGTGAACCCGGCGTTTCGGAGATGCTCCCGGTCGGCGTCGCCGATGTCGTGGGGGGTGACGGTGAGCTTCCAGGAAAAGTCCAGCATCGCCCGCTGGCGCGGCTCGAGCTCGGCGACGCGGTAGTTCATCACCATCATCTCGCCGAGCTGCGGATCGTCGGACAACTGGCGGACAGCCTGGCCGTGGGCCACCAGACAGTAATAGCAGCGGTTGGCCGACGACACCGTGACCGCGATCATCTCGCGCTCCAGCTTGGTCAGCGCGCACGTCTCTACGTCCAGCATGAGCAGGTTGTAGAACGCCGCGAACGTCTGGAATTTGGCCGGATTCTTCGTATAGGCCTGTAGCACGTAGGGGACCAGGCCGAGCTTTTCCTCGCACTTGGCGAAGTATTTCCGAATGGACTCGTCCAGGCTGTCATGATCGGGGAGCGGAATCTTGACGATGTGATCGGGTTGCGGCACGGATACCTCCCTTGTCTCAGGTCTTCCCGCACTGGGCGCGGTGGCGGAGCAGGTGATCGGCGAGCACGCACGCCAGCATGGCCTCGGCCACCGGCACGCCGCGAATGCCGACGCAGGGATCGTGGCGGCCCTTGGTGACGATTTCGGCGTCCTCGCCCTGTACGGTCACGGTGCGTTGCGGAACGGACAGCGAGCTGGTGGGCTTGATGGCGAGCCGCGCGACGATGTCCTGTCCCGATGAAATGCCGCCCAGCACGCCGCCGGCGTTGTTGGTGAGAAACGTAACCTTGCCGTCGGCCATGCGCATTTCGTCATTGTGTTCGAGCCCGCTCATGGCGACGGCGTCGAAGCCGGCGCCGATCTCGACGCCCTTGGCGGCGGGAATGCTCACCAGTGCCTTGGCGATGTCGGCGTCGAGCCGGTCGAACGTGGGCTCGCCCAGGCCCGCCGGAACGCCCGATGCCGCCACTTCGACCACGGCACCGGCGGAAAGACCCGACTTGCGCACCCCGTCGAGGAACGCCTCCCAGGCCTCGGCCGCCACCGGGTCGGGGCACCAGAACGGATTGCGCGCCACCTCGTCCCAGTCCCAGCGGGCGCGATCGATGCGGTGCGGCCCCATCTGGACCAGCGCGCCGCGAACATGGATGTCCGGGCCGAGGATCTTGCGGGCGATGGCGCCGGCGGCGACCCGGACGGCCGTCTCGCGGGCGCTGGAGCGGCCGCCGCCCCGGTAGTCGCGGTTTTTGTATTTGACGTGGTAGGTGTAGTCGGCGTGGCCCGGCCGGAACAGGTCCTTGATCGCCGAGTAGTCCTTGGACCGGGCGTCGGCGTTGACGATGAGCAGGCCGATGGGCGTGCCGGTGGTGCGGCCCTCGAACACGCCGGACAGGATCTGTACCTGGTCCGGCTCGCGGCGCTGAGTGGTGTGGCGGCTCTGGCCCGGGCGCCGGCGGTCGAGATGAACCTGGATATCGTCTTCGCCAAGCTCGATGCCGGGCGGCGTCCCATCGATCACCCCGCCGATGGCGGGGCCATGGCTCTCGCCGAATGTGGTGAAGCGGAACAGTTCGCCGAAGGTGTTGCCTGCCATGCCGTTGCGCTATCCCTGCGGCGTGAAGTTCTCCAGCATCTCGCGGATCTCGGGGACGGCATCCACCGCCAGCATTCCGACCGAGTGGTAGCCGCAGTCCACGTGATGATTGACGCCGGTGACGCCGGACGAAAGGTCGCTCAACAGATAGACGCCGGCGCCTCCCACGTCCTCGAGGGTGATGTTGCGGCGAAGCGGCGAGTTGTGCTGGTTCCACTTGAGGATATAGCGGAAGTCGCCGATCCCCGACGCCGCCAGGGTCTTCATCGGGCCGGCCGACAGCGAGTTCACCCGGATATTCTCGCGCCCCAGGTCCTCGGCCAGATAGCGCACGCTTGCTTCCAGTCCGGCCTTGGCGACACCCATGACGTTGTAGTGCGGCATCACCCGCTCCGAGCCGATGTAGGTGAGGGTCAGCAGGCTGCCGCCGTTGGGCATCATGCGATGGGCCCGCTGGCAGACGGCGGTGAACGAATAGCACGACACGTACATGGTGGCGGCGAAGTTCTCGGCCGTGGTGTCGACGTAGCGCCCCTTGAGCTGGTCCTTGTCGGAATAGGCGATGGCGTGCACGACGAAGTCCAACGCGCCCCAGGTCTCGCCCAGTTTGTCGAAAACCGCGTCGAGGCTCGCCTCGTCGGTGACGTCGCAGGGCAGGACGAGGTCGCACTCCACCGATTGCGCCAACGGCCTCACGCGTTTCAGCAACGCGTCGCCCTGATACGTCATGGCGATTTCGGCGCCCTGGGCGCAAACCGCCTTGGCGATGCCCCATGCGATGGATCGGTCGTTGGCCACGCCCATGATCAGACCCTTTTTTCCGGCCATCAGCGGTATGGACGCGGTCATCTATGCTTTCTCCTCATCAATTCCTGCTTGTCGATGCACGCCTGAAACAGCGGAGCGCTACTAGGCGCGGCGGCGCATCCTAACCGAAACCCGGCGCAAAGCAAAAAGAAAGCCCATAAAGTCGATTAAGGTAAAACCGGGTGGCGCGGAGGCGCTTTGATCGGTCCCCTCAATCGGTATCGCGGACGCGGTAGGGGTGCCGGCGCGCCCACTCTTCCATCAATTGGAGGAATTCGGGATCGGCGTTGTCGGGCAGCATCACCTTCAAGGTGACATAGTGGTCGCCGCGAGCGCCAGCGGTTGCCGGCGCGCCCCGGCCCTTGAGGCGGAGGCGGGTGCCGCTGTTGGAGCCCTTCGGTACGGTCACCGTCACGGTGCCGTCGATGGTGCGGACGCCGGCCTTGCCGCCCAGCAGGGCTTCGCCAACGGTGACGGGAAGCTCGGACAGGATGTCGTTGCCCGCGCGAGAGAAATGGGGATGCGGCGTGACGCGCAGCTCGATATGAACGTCGCCGGCCGCTCCGCCGGCCGCGCCCGGGGCTCCCTGAGCCTTGAGGCGCAGCACCTGGCCGTCCTGGGACCCCGGCGGAAGGGTGACGTTGAGCCGCTTGCCGTTCGGCAGCACGATCTCCCGGGTGCCGCCTTTGATGGCATCGAGGAAGCCGACCGCGAGCGCATGGCGGATATCCTGGCCGCGCGCCGGCGCCTGCTTTCGCCGGGCGCTGGTGCGGCGCATGCCGCGGAACAGGTCGGCGAACATATCCATGCCTTCCATGTCCTTGAGATGCGCGTCCTTGAGATGCGCGTCGGGATCGGTCGGCCCGGTCCGAGGGCCGCCGCCTCCGGCGTTCCGGTAGAATGTCCTGTTCATCCTCGGCGCGCCGCTGGCGTCGATCTGACCGCTGTCGTATTGCGCCTTCCTGGCGGGATCGGAGAGAAAATGGTACGCCGCCCCCACCTCCTTGAAGCGGTCTTCGGCCCGGCTATCGCCCGGGCGCAGATCGGGGTGATGGTCGCGGGCCAGCGCCCGATAGGCCTTCTTGATCGTCTTTGCATCGGTTCCCTTGGGAACGCCTAGAACGTCGTAGGGGTCGCGCATTAATCCCTTTGGCGCCGGCCCGTGGTGCCGGCCTATGGCTTGCGAACGGTGTACGGATGCTCGGCCTGCCACCGTTTCACAAACTGGATGAATTCGTCGTCGGGCGACGAAGGAAGAACGACTTTAAGGGTTATGTACTGATCGCCACAACCCTCTTCGCCACGCCGCAGCCCCTTGGCACGAAGCCGCAGAACCGACCCGGTGTTGGAGCCCGGCGGCACCGACACCGTTACACGGCCCCCCACGGTCGGGACCTCGACCCGGCCGCCGAGCACCGCCTCGGGCAGCGTGACCGGTACGGACACGTGGATGTCGTGGCCTTGCCGCGCGAAAACCGGATGGGGAGCGACCCGCACCTCGACCAGGGCGTCGCCGCGGGCGCATCCGCCCATGCCCGGCATGCCCTCGCCCTTGAGGCGGAGAATGTGTCCATCGAAGACTCCCGGCGGCACCTTGACGGCCAGTTTCCTGCCCGTAACCATATCGAGCGAGCGGGTCACGCCGGTCGCCGCGTCCTCGAAGTCGACCGCCAGGGTATAGGTGACATCGGTGCCCTTGACCTTGAAGCCCGAGACCGTCCGCTCGTGCGCCATTCCTGAAGCAATGGCCTCTTCGCTTTCAAGGCGCCGGCGGTTCCACGCGTTGGAGATCTCTTCATAAGCCGCGAGGAGCGTCTTGAACTGTTCCTCGGCCCGGGGATCTCCAGGCGCGCTGTCCGGATGGGATTGCCGGGCGCGGACGCGAAACGCTCGCTTGATCTCGGCGATGTCGGCTGTGCGCGAAACGCCGAGAATTTTGAATGGATCGGTCAAGACAAAAGCCGCTGATCGAGAGGCAAAAAAACTATCCGGCGCGTGCACGGCGTGGTGGATCGACCTATCCTTATATGGGAAAAACCATCAACGAACGGTAAACCGCCCGGATGTGCCGCTCGGCGCGCATATCCGCTGGCACTCCTGTTTAGACCATTAGGAACATCACGACACCATGACCACCACTCACGGTCTCGATCCCATCGAGCACTTCAGAACCTGGATGGCCGATGCTGAAAAAAGCGAGCCCAACGATCCGAACGCGATGACGTTGGCGACGTGCACGGCCGATGGCGTGCCGTCGGCCCGTATGGTTCTGCTCAAGGGCGTGGATGATCGCGGATTTGCGTTTTACACCAACCTCGCGAGTGCCAAGGCGGCGGAGCTTGCCGCCAACCCGCGCGCGGCGCTGTGCTTCCACTGGAAATCCTTGCGCCGGCAGGTGCGGGTGAGCGGGACGGTGGGACCGGTCGGCGACGCCGAGGCCGATGCGTACTTCGCGACCCGCGCCCGCGTCAGCCAATTGGGCGCCTGGGCGTCGAAGCAGTCGCAACCGCTGAAGGGCCGGTTCGAACTGGAAGCCCGGGTCGCCAAGTACACGGCCCGGTTCACCATCGGCTCCGTGCCCCGGCCGCCGTTCTGGTCGGGATTTTGCGTGTCGCCCGAGCGCATCGAATTCTGGGAGGACCGGGCGTTCCGGCTGCACATGCGGTCTGTCTATCGCCGGAGCGATACGGGTTGGGACACCGAGGAACTGTATCCGTGAAGGACGGCGGCCCATGAAAGACAGTGGCCCATGAAAGACAGTGGCGCAGAGGACAAGCCGGGCGCAACCTTGTCGGCGGAACGCGCCAACCGGTTGAAGCGGCTTGCGGCGGGCGCGTCGGTGGCGGTCGCGGCGGTGCTGATCGCCGCCAAGACGGGGGCCTGGATCGTCACGGGTTCTGTCAGCCTGCTGTCCACCTTGCTCGATTTGCTGCTCGATCTGGCCGCGTCCGTGGTCAATTTCATCGCCGTTCGTCAGGCCATGCAGCCGCCCGACCGCGAGCACCGCTTCGGACATGGCAAGGCCGAACCGCTCGCCGGACTGGCGCAGGCCGCGTTCGTGGCGGGTTCCGCCGCCTTTTTGATGTTCGAGGCGGTGCAGCGTCTCGCGGACCCCGTTGGGGTCAAGAACTCCAACTTTGGTATCGCGGTGATGGTTTTTTCCATCGTCCTGACGCTCGTTCTGGTGCTGTACCAGCGCTACGTGGTGAAACGCACGGGATCGGTGGCGATCAGCGCCGATTCGCTGCATTACAGCGCCGATCTGCTGGTCAATGTCAGCGTTATCGTGGCACTGCTTTTGAGCGTCGAGCTCGGTTGGAGCGCCGCCGACCCGATCTTCGCCATCGTCATCGCGCTGTTCATCGTTCATGGGGCTTGGGGAATCTTCAAGAGCAGCCTTAAACTGCTCATGGACACGGAATTGCCGGAAAGCGAGCGGGCGCGCATTCGCGCCATTGCCCAAAGCCATCCCGGCGTCATCAGTGTCCACGACATCAGGACCCGGTTCTCCGGCACCAAGACTTTCATCCAGTTCCACCTGGAAATGGATGGCAATCTGACGCTCATCGACGCCCACATCATCGCCGAAACGGTGATGGGGGAGGTGGAAAAGGCCTTTCCCGACGCGGAAGTCCTGATCCATGAAGATCCCTATGGTATCGAGGAGAAACGGGCGGTATTCGAATAGCGGCGGACCGTTCGCTGTCGAACGAGGAGAGCGCGAGCCATGCATGTGGACGATCAAAGCGAGGTCATTGCCTTCCTGTCCCGGGCCGACACATACCCGACCGGCGACGACGCCACGGTCGATCTGGTGGAAACCCATGCGTCGGTGATCTTCCTGGCCGGCGACCGCGTCTACAAGCTGAAGCGCGCCGTGGTCTTTCCCTATCTCGATTTCTCGACGCTGGACCGGCGCCGGCGGTTCTGCGACGCGGAAGTGCGCTTCAACCGGCGCACGGCGCCCGCCATCTATCTCGGGGTCGTGCCGGTGACCCGGACGGAAAGCGGCGGTCTTGCCATCGGCGGCGACGGCGAGGCTGTGGAGTGGCTGGTGGAAATGCGGCGCTTCGATGAAGACACGCTGTTCGACCGGCTGGCCGACCGCGGCGTGCTCGACCGCTTCGCCATGGAGGACCTGGCCGACAGCATCGCCCGGTTCCACCGCGCCGCGGAGGTGCACGTGGACGCGGGCGGGCGGGACGCGACGCGGTTCATCATCGACAACAACGAAGAGAGTTTTGCCGCGATTCCACCCGAGCTTCTCGATCCCGCCGCGGCGCGGCGGCTGAGCGCTTCGTCGCGGCGCGCCCTCGACGGCTGCGGCGCGCTGCTCGACGAGCGCCGCCGGGAAGGCTTCGTCCGCCATTGCCACGGCGATCTGCACCTCCGCAACATCTGTCTGGATGCGGGGCGGGCGACCCTGTTCGACGCCATCGAGTTCAGCGACGCGTTCGCCAACATCGATGTGTTCTACGACCTCGCGTTTCTGATCATGGACCTGGACTGCCGGGGTTTGCCGGGACTGGCGTGCGTCGTCTTCAACCGTTACCTGGACGTCACCGGCGATGCCGGCGGGCTCGCGGCGTTGCCGCTGTTTCTGTCCATGCGCGCGGCGGTCCGAAGCCACGTGGACGCCATGGCGTGCACCAACCAGTCCGATCCGGGCGAAGCCGGCGTTCTCCGGCAGCGGGCGCGGCATTATCTCGAAAAAGCGGAAGCGTATCTGGAACCGGCGACGCCGGTGCTGGTGGCCATGGGCGGATTGTCGGGCAGCGGAAAGTCCAGGCTGGCGCGCGAAGTGGCCGCCTATCTCGGTCCGGCGCCGGGCGCGCGGGTGGCGCGGACCGACTGCACCCGCAAGCGGATCGCCGGCGTGCCTCTCGGGGCGCGGCTGGGCCCCGGCGGCTACACGGCGGACATGAACACCAGGACCTTCGAGGCGGTCTACGACGAGGCGGCAACGGCGCTCTGCGCCGGCCACTCGGTCATCGCCGACGCCGTCTTCGCCGCGCCCGGACAGCGCGACGCCATCGCCAAGGTCGCCGAGGAGGCCGGCGTTGCGTTCCGGGGCTTCTGGCTCGACGCCCGGCCGGACGTCATGATGGAGCGGGTGAGCAGCCGCCAGCGCAACGTATCCGACGCCACCGCGGCGATCGTCCGGATGCAGCTCGACTACGATCTCGGCGCCATCGAGTGGCAACGGATCGACACGTCCGGCTCCAAGGAGCACACCATGGCGCAATGTCTGGAGGCGATGGGTCTCAAAGAACCATGATTTTTTCTATGGGCTTTTCATTTGTTGGCAAGCCCGCCATGATGAACCGTCTCACCGCGAGGTTGCACACATGACGATTCGCAAGATTGTCGTTCCCGTCGACGGTACCGACGCCACCCGGCTGTCGCTCGAGACCGCTTTCCGGCTGGGCCGGGATGTCGGGGCCCACGTCGAGGTCCTGCACGCGCGGGCCGATCCGAGGCTGGCGGTGCCGCTGGTGGGCGAGGGCATGTCGGGAGCGATGATCGAGGAACTGATCGATCTCACCGAGAAGGAATCGGCCGCCCGGGCGGTGAAGGCGCGCGAGATGTTCGATCGCGCCCGCGAGGCGGCCGGGGTCGCGGTTGCCGAAACACCGGCCAAGACCGGCCCGACCACCGGCTGGATCGAAGCCGTCGGAAGCGAGGACGAGATCCTGGTTCAACGGGGACGGCTGGCCGATCTCCTGGTGGTCGCGCGACCGACGGCCCACGCCGAGGCCCCCTCGGTCGTCGCGTTCCATGCCGCGGTGTTCGAAACCGGCCGTCCGGTACTGGTGACGCCCCTGGAGCCCCGCGAGACATTCGGCCGCGCGGTGGCCATTTCGTGGAACGCTAGCGCCGAAGCGGCCCGAGCCGTGAGCGCCGCGTTGCCGCTCATCGAGCGCGCCGAGACCGTCCGCGTTCTCAACGTCGACACCGACGGGACCGAGGAAGACGGCGCCGAGGGCCTCGTCGACTTTCTGGCGTGGCACGGCATATCGGCGGATAAGCAGGTGGTCGCGAAAGGGGATGGTTCGGTGGGCGCGGCCATCGTCGCGGCCTGCGCCGACGCAGACATGCTGGTCATGGGAGCCTACACCCACAGCCGGTTGCGCGAACTGATCCTCGGTGGCGTCACCCGTCATGTGCTCGAACACGCGCCGCTGCCGCTGTTCATGGCGCACTGAATGAAAGCCGACCGCAAGACCGTCGTCATCACCGGCGCCAGCCGCGGCATCGGTCACTCCACCGCCCGCGTCTTCCTGGAAAAGGGATGGCAGATCATCACGTGTTCGCGTGAAGATACCCCCGAGGCCTGCAAGCGCGATCCCAACTGGACCTGTCACATTCCCACCGATCTCGCCGAGGCGGAAAGCCTCGCCGCGTTTATCAAGCAGGCCAACGACGCGCTGGCCGGCGCGCCGCTGCACGCGCTGGTCAACAATGCCGGGATGTCGCCGAAGACCCCCTACAAGGAACGGCTCGGCTGCCTCAACGGCGATCTCGACGCGTGGCGCCAAGTGTTCGAAATCAACTTTTTCGCCGGGCTGGAGTTGGCGCGCGGCTTCGCCTCGGCGCTCCACAAGGGCAAGGGGGCCATCGTCAACGTCACCTCCATCGCCGGCCACGCCGTGCATCCCTTCGCCGGTTCGGCCTATTCCGTCTCGAAGGCGGCGTTGTCGGCGCTGACGCGCGAGCTGGCCCATGAGTTCGCGGCGCTCGACGTGCGGGTGAACGCCGTGGCGCCGGGCGAGATCCAGACCGACATGGTCCAGCCGGAATACGAGGTGCTGGTTTCCCGCATCCCGATGGAGCGCATGGGCGCGCCCGAGGACGTGGCCAACGCGATCCACTATCTCTGCTCCGACGAGGCCGGCTACGTCACCGGTACCGAGCTCTGGGTCACCGGCGGCCAGCACTTGTACTGAAATCGAAGTCGTACCGACGTTCAAGATACCGTCTGGGAGCCGGATTTTTTTCCGGGGCCGTGGTTTCGAACCAAGACAGCATGTCGGCCAGCAAAACCACCTTGCCGATGACCAGCAGCGTCGGTGCCGCCTTGCCCAAGGTGTCGACGCGATCGGGCAGCCGCTCGAGGGTGGTGACGATGGTCTGCTGGTCGTGGCGGGTGCCGTTGACGATGGCGGCGGCCGGGGTGTCCGCCGGCAATCCGTGGGCGATGAGCCGTTCGCTGACCATGCGGGCGTTGGTCCGGCCCATGTAGACCACCAGGGTCGTGTCGGGATCGGCCAGGCTGGCCCAGTTCAGATCGGGCGCGCCGCCCTCCTGGGTGTGGCCGGTGACGAAGCGCAGCCCATGCGACAGGCCGCGGTGGGTGAGCGGAATGCCGGCGTAGGAGCTGCACCCCGACGCCGACGTGATCCCCGGAACCACCTCGAACGGGACGCCGTTGCGCGCCAGTTGCTCGGCTTCCTCGCCGCCGCGCCCGAACACGAACGGATCGCCGCCCTTGAGGCGGACCACCCGGCGCCCGGAGCGGGCCAGCCGCACCAGAAGGGCGTTGATCTCGAACTGCGGCATGTGATGATCGCGCGCCACCTTGCCGGCGAAGATGCGGCTGGTGCCGGGCGGGATCAGCGCCAGGATATCGTCGGAAACCAGGCGGTCGTAGACGATCACCTCGGCCTCGTCGAGCAGCCGGCGGGCCTTGACGGTCAGCAGCTCCGGATCCCCGGGTCCGGCGCCGACGATATAGACGGGGTACACGGCTTCTGCCACCAACGGCTCTCCGAATGAGGTGCGCGGCATGATGCAAACGTTTCTACCCGCGTTTCCTAAGCGAGGCGCCGCCCCGCCGCAAGCGTTTCGCACGCGGCGGGAGCGGCTCGAACCCTGGAGGTCGCAAGCAGCGAGGTCATCTTCACCGTCTTCGCGACCGCTTTACGCGACCCAGCACCGCCGCCACAAATACGATCGATTGAATCAGACCCCAGCGATCCGTAGGCGTAGACTGGGCCGCGTAGGAGCCAGTTCGTTTGTCGCGACTCAAAGACCCGAAAGGCGGCAGGAAATCGGGAGCTGAAGAAAGGTTAGCATTCCCTTTGTTCAAAAGGGTAGCGTCCCCTTTGTTCGGCAACCTCCAAATCGTTCAAGCGTATGCTAAGATGATGGCCGCCGCGCGGACGCCCGTTAAGCGAAACTATCGAGGACCACCCAAAATGCACGGATTGATGCTGCGTGATAACCTCGAGGTGAAATCACCATTCCGACGGATATCGCTTGCGGCAGAGATTCCAGACACGACGAAAAATGGCTTCAGGAACTGCTGTTTGCGAACCCCGGCCTTATTCCCATCGGTGAGATCGACGGCGGGGCGCAGGGCGCAGTGCCCATCTGCCGAGAGCTTGCTATCCCCAGAGCCGGCGGTTCGGTCTTCCTTGATATCTTCGGCATCACGCCGGAAGGCAAACCTGTTCTCGTCGAATGCAAGCTGTGGCGCAATCCACAGGCGCGGCGCGAAGTCATCGCCCAAATCCTCGAGTATGCTAGCCTGATCCGTCAGTGGTCATACGGTGACCTCTCTGCTCGGGTACGTTCGGCGGACACACCGACAAGCGCCAACCCGCTCTACACCTCCGTGGCGGCTGTTTTTCCGGATATCGACGAAGCGCGCTTCACCGACCGGGTTTCGGCCGCTCTCAGGACCGGAGATTTTATTCTGATTATTGCAGGAGATGGGATCCGCTCAGATGTCCAGGCCATCGCGGATCACTTGAATGCCAGCAGCGGTCTCTCCTCGAAGCTGGCGCTCGTGGAATTTCAGCTATGGCGAGGCAAATCGGATGAATTGATGGTCATTCCGACCCTGCCGCTGCGGACGGAAGTCATACGACACCGGGTCATTATGGATGAAAGTGGGGTACCCCTGTCCTTCGAAAACGAGGACGGCGCACAGGACGATGTCGAAACACTGATCGATCCTGACGGAGACGTGACAAAGCAAAAGAACAGAGTGTTCTGGCAATCGTATATCGACAAGGCAGTGTTCGATCACCCCGATCAAACACAACCGCGCCATGGCGGTCAGAATTGGGTCCGCATGGCGATGCCGCGTCCGGCGGAGTGGATGACCGCCTTTCGCGGAAAAACCGGCGAGGCGGGTCTGTTTATGCACTTCAAAGAAGAAGACGGTTTGACTGCCTACCAGGAGATCGAAGCCGCCAAGGATCAGTTGGAGGCAGATAGCGGGCTTCTCATTCGGATGACGATCGAGAACGAAAGCCCGTTCAAAGGGTTGGTCTTGATCGACTACGATGGTGATCCACAAGATGACGGCACGTTCAAAGACTGGCTTATCAAAGCGTCGAACGCAGCGGTAAGCACGTTTCGGCCGTTTCTCAATCAACTTCCGAAACTCAATGCCGGCAGCGCTACTGGGGCGGAATAGCCCGTAGGTCGCAATAGCCGGAGGCATATTGCGACGCATGAGTGTCTCGGGTTCCGCATTCAGCGGGTTATCAACCCGCCCTACGATGGTTGCGTCGGCGCTCCCTCGGTTGGTACTCGGCACGCAATGCCGCGCTCGTAGCCTCGGGGGCTTCATTCGGAACAGATATCTCCGTCCCCTCTGGAGCACCAGCGCGCGCTACCATGCTAGACGCGACCCCTTTGCCCCATCGATTGAATCAGACCCCAGCGATCCGTAGGCGTAGACTGGGCAGCGTAGGAGCCAGTTCGTTTGTCGCGACTCAAAGACCCGAAAGGCGGCAGGAAATCGGGAGCTCGGGGCTAGCATCGTAGCATTGCCACAGGCGGATGCAGGGAATGCTTTCCAAAACACTGGAGGGGCACCGCAGAAAACGGACTACACTTTGACTGCGTGTACCGTCACCCTCTCGGCCTGAAAAGTCGGCATGCTACTATGCTGGACGCGATCCGTTTAGGTTCGACCCTTTTACGCCGCGACCTAATTTACGCTGAAGCAAGCATGACCGAGTCGGCGCCCGCGCATTAGATCGGGTTGCGGAGCGCCCGCTTGCACTCCTTCGGTGGCCGGCGATCCCGCGAATAGGCCTCTTCTCCACACCGTCTGCATTTCCAGTTTTTGAAGGAAAACCGGTCATTCGCTACCACCCGGCGCCACCGGCATGGCCGTTTGAGCATTGCGGCGCACAGGTGAACCGCCACCAGCAGCGTTGCCGCCGCCACCACGAACAATCCCACGCCGAGTGCATATTTTTCAACCATCTCAGCGAGTTTGACCCGAATTTCTTAAAAATTGGGAAACAGCGCTCCTAATTCTCTCCCTCTTTTATTGCAATGTCCTTTCGTATCGCTCCTACAAGCCCGTAGGTCGCAATAGCCGGAGGCATATTGCGACGCATAAGTGTCTCCGGTTCCGCATTCGGCGGGTTATCAACCCGCCCTACGATGGTTGCGTCGGCGCTCCCTCGGTTGGTACTCGGCACGCAATGCCGCGCTCGTAGCCTCGGGGGCTTCATTCGGAACAGATATCTCCGTCCCCTCTGGAGCACCGGCGCGCGCTACCATGCTAGACGCGACCCCTTTGCCCCGGCCCAGCTAAATCAGCTCATTCTTATCTCCCGTTTCCATCAAAAATCTACTGTGCATGGGGTTGTTTTCGAGAAAGTCCGTGGCACCCCCCCCCGGCTCCCTCGATCGGGGCCGGGGGCAACGTGGATGCGTTTTCCCCGACGAGCCATCGATCCGGACCTTCGCCACGAGATCATTCACCCGATTGCACCGGCGGGAAGGGGGATGAGGGTTGGATTTCGCGGCACTTCGGATTATCTCTGGCAATCATGGACATGCCGCATGAGAGCGATACCCCGGAGCCGAGCCGTCGGGCTCGCATCATCGCATACTGGCTGCTGGCGGTGGCCGGCATGGTGTTTGTCATGGTGGTGATCGGCGGCGTCACGCGATTGACGGAATTGGGGCTCTCCATGGTGGAGTGGCGGCCGGTGACCGGATGGCTGCCGCCGCTGAGCGAGAGCCGCTGGGAACAGGTGTTCGCGGCCTATCGGGCCTCTCCCGAATTTCGCGAGGTCAACGCCGCCATGACGCTGGCCGACTTCAAGGGGATCTTCTGGCTGGAGTATATCCACCGGCTTTGGGGCCGGCTGATCGGCATCGCCTTCTTCGTGCCGTTCGTCGTGTTCCTGTGGCTGAAATGGGTGGACCGGCGGCTGACCGTGAAATTGCTGGTCATGTTCGTGCTGGGCGGACTGCAGGGCGTTCTCGGGTGGTACATGGTCAAAAGCGGCCTCGTCGACCGCCCGGACGTCAGTCAGTACCGGCTGACCGCCCATCTCGGCGCCGCTTTGTTGATTTATGGTTACATCCTATGGGTCGCCTGGGGATTGCTATTCGCGAGGCCGCGCGAGGCGGGCGAGGTGTCCGGCTGGCGATTCGCCGCGACGGTTTGCGCGATGATCGTCCTGACCATGCTGTCGGGCGGTTTCGTCGCCGGGTTGAACGCCGGCTTCGCCTACAACACGTTCCCGCTGATGGACGGAGAGCTCATTCCCGGCCACCTGTTCGCGCTGTCGCCGCCGCTGATCAATTTCTTCGAGGATGTGACCACCGTCCAGTTCACCCACCGGGTTCTCGCCCTGACCACCTTCGCGCTGGTGGCGGTGTTCTGGTTCTCGATCCGCCGGGGTGGCGCGTCGGTGCCCGTCCGCCGGGCGTCGAGCATCTTGTTGGGATTGGTGGTTTTGCAGGTTACCCTCGGTATTTCCACACTGGTCCTGTTTGTCCCCCTTGCGCTGGCCGCGGCTCATCAAGCCGTGGCCGTCGTGTTGCTGACGGCGGCATTGTGGATGACGTTCGAATTACGGCCATCGCCGCGCGGGCGGGCGCACGGGGCCGCGGCGTTGAGGGCTGCCGCGAAATAGGCGGCCTTTGCGACGCACTGAAACACAATTTTGTCCACATGGATTGCCGCAACTGGGGCTTCTCTTCCCGCGGGAAGTAAGCCAATGTTGGCACACAGGTGCCGAGTACCTATATTTCCGCATATGGGTATGCCAAAAAAAGAAGCGTGAATTGGCGCTGACGCGCGTTCGGGAGATGGGATCGTGGTGAACCGTTGGAGAAAGGTCAGGACGGCCCTGGCCGTGGCCCTCGCCGTGGTGGTGGGCCTCAATCTCGTCCAGGCGTTGCACGGATGCAGCGGCGGGAGCCCGGCCATGGGGCGCTTGGCCGAAGCCGTGGGCATGGACCCCTATTCGCTGAACGAGGATGGATCTCGCGAGTTGGCGCGGTTCAACGCCGTTTTCACCACCTACGCTTCCGACACGAACAACACCCGCCAGCTCAAGCATTTCCGGGATGCCTACAAGCGCATCCGCTCGACCTATGTTCATGATATTACCGATACCGAGCTGGTGGACGCCGCCATCCTGGGCGTCGAAGAAACCGATCCGCGGCCGGGATCCGTCCCGGCGGAGTTGCTGGTGGAAACGGCGCTGGATGCGATGACGGCTTCGCTCGATCCCCATTCCGCCTATCTCAATTCCGAAGAATACCGGGAAATGAACCTGGTCATGTCGGGACAGTTCGGCGGCCTGGGCATCAAGGTCATGCAGGAGAACAAGCTGATCAAGGTGATCTCGCCCATCGAGGACACGCCGGCGGATCGGGCCGGAGTGGAACCGGGCGATACGATCACCCACATCGACGGCCAGCCGGTGAACGACATGAGCCTCAGGGACGCCGTCTACGCCATGCGCGGAGAACCGGGAACGAGCATTCGCCTGACCATTCAGCGCGTCGGGACGACGCCATTCGATGTCGCGATCACCCGGGACGTCATTACCGTCCGCCCGGTGAAGTGGCGGGTCGAAAACGATATCGGCTATCTTCGCATCGTCAGCTTCAACGAGAAGGTGGAAGACGACGTCGAGGCGGCGATGCGCGAGATCCGCAATGCGCTCGGATCACGGGCTCGGGGGCTGGTTTTGGATTTGCGCAACAATCCCGGCGGCGCGCTCGACCAATCGCTGGCGGTGGCGGACGATTTTTTGGATGACGGCGTGATCGTCTCTATTCGCGGCCGCGACGCGGCGAAGGACCACGCGTTCGCCGCCAGCGCCGGGGATTTGTCGAATGGGTTGCCGATGGTGGTTTTGATCAACGCCGGTTCGGCTTCGGCGTCCGAGATCGTCGCCGCCGCTCTCCAGGACCATGGGCGCGCCACGGTGATGGGAGCGCGCTCGTTCGGCAAGGGCTCGGTGCAGACGGTCATGCGGCTGCCAGTGGACGGCGCCCTCAAGCTGACGACGGCGTTGTACTATGGACCGTCGGGAGAGACCATTCAGGCCGCCGGGGTCGAGCCCGACATCATCCTCGACGGCGTCGACAAGAACCCCGAATTGAAGCGGGAAGTGGACCTGCCGGGAGCGCTGCCGGAGCGCGGGCTGCACAGCCATGCGCCGAAGATGACCCTGGACGGCAAGGCCTGTCCCGCCATCGGCGAGGAAGAAGACCGCGAATTGGGGTGTGCCATCGCCCTGCTGCGCGCCGGCTCCACGGACCGGTTCCTGGCCTCCCTCGGGCAATAACCGCGGATTGGGCGGTTACGCCTGCACCTCGGTCGGCGCGGTCCGGCCCTCAGGGTCCGCCAGCGCCGACGCCGACCCTACCGCCACCAATCCCACGTCCGATCCCGATACCGCCGCCGCCCATGCCGAAGCTTCCCATGTCGCCGCCGATGGTGATGCCGGATCGGATGCCGTCCTCGTCGTTGCCGCCGTATCGGAACAACTCGCCGGTCGCCTGCCGGATCAGCTTGGCGAAGGCGGGGTCCGACAGCCCCCGGCTCTCCGCCAGCCGGCCGCCGACGTTGGACAACACGTCCTCGCCGTCGCAGTAGGTGACGACGACGCTTATCGCGCCGTCACCTCGCGGTCCGCCACCTTGGTACTGGCCGCGGCACTGTCCGGCCGCGCCGGTCCCTCCGGCGTTGTTGAAGGTCCAGATGACGCGCATGGCGGGCGTTGCGGCTTCGGCCGGATCGGCCGTCAGCCGGGGGTCGGCGCTCCAGGTGATCGCCTCTCTCATGGCGGCCACCACCGTCTCGTCCAGGGGGCCCTGGTCCCGCGGATAGGGATTGCCGCGCGTTTCCACCAGCAGCGGCCCGCCGACCATGACACCCTGGGCGAACGTCCAGACGTCGCCGGCCCGATAGGTCGGGCTGGTGACCGGCTGATTGGCGCAGCCCGAAATCGCCGCCATCACGGCGGCCGCGACGATCCACTGGGGACACCGATAATCCATGATTGTTAGATAAAGCGAATTGCGATTAGAACAACAAGAGCAGCGAGCCGATGAACAGGGCGAACAGCCCCACCGACGCGGCCGCGCGCCCGGGGCTGACGTCCTGGGTTACCCGGATGGCCTGGTAGTGCCCGACCAGAACCATGGCAACCCCCGCCACCCCCAGGATGGTATAGGTGGTGTCGAAGGGGATGGGGGGCAGGTCGCGGCCCGTTGTGACCGTGGTCAGGGCGACCTTGGGCAGGGCGGGAAAGAACAGCGGCAGAAGATAGGCCGTCGTCCGGTAGAGACCGATGAGCCCTCCGGGACCGCCCACTCCGCGGGCCATGAGCCATGCCACCAGCGTGATGCCCAGATGGGAAATGAAGACGATCATCAGGCCCGAGACGATGTTGCCCCCGAACAGGATCGAATTCGGAATGTCCGCGACCGGTATGCCCTGGATTTCCCCGCCGATGGCCCGCTGAAGCAGCGCTACCAGCGATCCGTACACAACCCCCGTCAGCAGTAAAAAGCCGCTGACCCAGAGCGGGGCCCGGCGGTTTTCACAGGCGTGGAAATAAGGTGTCGGTCGGAGGAGAAAAAGGTCGCGTATCAACATGAAGACGGCGGCCTCTCCTGAAGGAGCAAGAGCGGGGGGACCGGGAGGTCCCCCCCAAGTATACTCTTACTTGTGCACCCCGATATTGGGTGACGCGGTTGGCGCTTTCGCCACGACCGTTTGAGTTGCGGCCGGTGCTTCCGCCGCCTTTTTCTCATAGGCCGAGTCGGGCGTGGCCGACCAGATCATCAGCCCGAGCGCGATGGCGCCGACACCCAGCGGGAACAGCTTTCCGTTGTAGCGCTGCCGGTCGTATCCCTGCCAGCCGTGGATCCGATCCACCGTGCGAAGAATTTCCTCGTTCTTCTCGCCGCCGGTTAGCAAGCTGACGACGACCACGGTGAACCAAGCGGCCGGTGCACTAAAGATGGCGGTCACGAGGTAGCCGAGTGGTCCCAGCTCGATGAATTGGAAGCCGAACATCTCTCCCTTTGTCCACCAGAGCACGATGGACAGCGTGCCCCCGACCAGCATGCCGGCGATGGCGCCGAGTTTGTTGGCGCCCTTCCACCAGATACCCAGGATAAGCACCGGAGTGAACGTGGAGGATGCCACCACGAATGCCCAGATGACGCTGGTAAGCAGGAACTCCGGCGGATTGAGGGCCAGCAAGATGGTCACCAGGCCGCCAAGGGCGGTGAAGAAGAACCCGGCTTTGACCTTCTTGTTGTCGGACGCGTTCGGTACCACGGTAGAGTAGATGTCGCTGCCGAGACCGGTGCCGATCACCATCAGCAATCCACCGATCGTGGACATGCCGGCCGCCAGGGCGCCGGCGACGGGCAGAGCGGCGATCCACGAGGGCGTGAATGCTTGGCTCATGATCACCACCAAGAGATCGGCTTCCTGGGGTGCGATGGCCAGCCCGTTGGCGTTCAGCTCTTGAATTGTATAGAGCTTGGCCGCGAAGCCGATGGCGAAGGTGGTGAAGAACACGATACCGATGAACAGGATGCCCCACAGCGTCGATTCCTTGGCGTCTCGCACCGACGGAGCGGTGAAGTAGCGCATGGCGATGTGCGGCAGACCGATGGTCCCGAAGGCGATGCTGAGCATGATCCCCGTGTAGAACTTGAAGGTCAGCGGTATGGTGCCGTTCACCGTCGTGAAGGGATCGAAGTACGAGGGCAGAGCCTTCACCATTTCGGGCACGAGGTCGCCGTATCCGAAGGGCGGGAAGAAGCTGGCCGGGCCGGCATCCAGTTTCCACAGGATGATGACCGCGGGCACGAACAGAGCGATGCCCATGATGATCGCCTGAAGGGTCTGGTTGTAAGACAGGCCGTACATGCCGCCGACGGTCACGTAGGCCGTCACGACCAAGCCGCCGACGATGAGGCCCGTGGTGTAATCCCAGTGGAACATCACCTGGAACACGTTGCCGACGCCCTTCATCTGCCCGATCAGATAGAGCTGCGCGAGCAGGATCATGCAGATAACCGCGATGACCTTGGCGGTCGAGCCGTACCGGTCGCCGATGAACTGCATGCTGGTGAATTTGCCCCAGCGTCGCAGCGAGGGCGCAATGGCGATGGCGATCATCACGAAGCCACCGAGAAAACTGAGCACGATCGCCACAAGGAAATACTGCAACTTCCACAACAGCGCGGTGAAGCCCAGGAACGTTGCCATGCTCATGTAGTTGGACGTCATGGCCAGGCCGTTGGACAGTCCGCCCACTTTGCGTCCGGCGGCGAAGTAGTCTTCGCTGGACGCCACCCGCTTCTTCGACATCCATCCCACGTAGAGGAACAGAACCACCATGGCGATGGTGTAGATGATCCCGAGCAGGGACAGCATGCTGTCCGGCACAAAGACGTAATTTTGCATCTCGGTGGTCTCTGTTGTCTGAGCAAAGGCCATCGAGGGCGCCATCAGCGCTGCCAAGGCGAGGAGAAGGCGGTTCATTCCGCACCTCCTGGCGCGGACTTGGCCGCAATAACGGTCTCGGTTTCACTCATTTCCCGGATTTCGTCGTCGATCTTCTCGGAGATGTTGATGTAGACATAATAGACCGGCATCAGGACGAGCCAGCCGATAACCATCGTCAGAAAGTAATGCGCGGGAAATCCGAACATGGTGAACTCGGTAAGTCCAGGAAACAGGAAGTACATCGGGTAGATATGCGTCAGTAGCGTCATGAGCGCAAACGCTATGAGCGTGACCCAGCACTCCTTTTTGTAGGCTGCATTCATTTGGACCGCTCTCCCTAGATTTTGCGGTTTGAGGCGCAGGTTGCTCCCTCCTCGAAGGTCACTCTGCCACCCGTAAAAAGATCGTTTCCTCTCTCGTCTTGTTTTTTACTCGCACCCCAACGGGACTACAAATCGATCGCCGATTGGCAAGCAAAACAAGGGCTTCGTTTCGAAGGGGTAAATGAAACCGGTGACGATCCGCGTCAGCATTCCCAATGCGAGCAAATAATCATCAACACCATGTACGGAAAGGTCCGCGACATCGGGTGCAAATTAGCTCTTTGCAGGTTGCTGCACTCCACCTGTCTTAATTTTTGCTTCCTTTTCTTGGCAAGGCACGCACCTATACAACCTTGCCAACCCCTAGCACCAGCCGTTTCTTGTAGGGGTATGCGGTTGCGAAATCCAGGAAAAATTGCATTTGAAAAAAACTAATTCCAGACCCGGAGTAAATTATAATTTTAAAGCAAAGAAGTAGAAACCGTATCCGCGCGTGAACCACGTTACATTGTTCAACCTCTTGATGCGACACGCCAGCGCCGGCCGCGCCAGCGGACCGGTCTCATGTATCGTTTGACGGCGCGAGCATATCCCGGGTTACTTGACGAATGAGGCGGGAAAACCGGGGATCGTCCACGCCATCGGTTCGGGCCACGTCGCCGTGCACGTTCGCCAGGACGTCTTCGCCATCGCAGAAGGTGGCAACCACCCGAACCTGCCCGTCGGGAAGGGCGCCGCCACCGCGCGGCGTACCGAGACACTGTTCGCGGCCGCCGAGACCGCCGCCTCCGTTCAGGGTGACGACGACGCGGAACGGCGGACCCGGCCGGGTTCGCCCTGTCGGCGGAGAACCGCGGATTGGCCGTCCAGGTGACGGCCTGCGTCATCGCGCCGATCACGGCGTCGTCCAGCGCGGCGCCATTCTCGCCATATGGCGAGCCATGGATGACGACCCGGAGCGGTCCGCTGTTCATGGCTCCCTGCGCGAAGCTCCAGACGTCGTCCAGCCGGAACGTGACGCTGGACCGCGGCGCATCGTCGCAGGCGGCGAGCACGCCCAGCATGGATATCAGGGCCAATCTGGAGCCAGTTCGCTAACATTTTCATGGGCGAATGCTTAGCCGGAGCCGGGCAAAATACAATACGGGCGCCGTCAAAGCTTCGGCGGATTTGCGCAACATTCGGCGAGGTTTCTCCTCCGTCTGCCCATTATGCCGGTTCCGCAATGGCCGCCGAGCGGCTAAGAGTTCCGGGCGCCGTCCGTACCGTGACGGCGGATGCAGCGAGGAGCCGTCGATGTCACTGCTGGTCGAAGTGGCGATCTTTCTGGCCGCGGCCGTCATTACCGTGCCGGTCTTCAAGAAGCTCGGGCTCGGCTCCGTACTGGGCTATCTGACCGCCGGCGTGGTCATCGGGCCATGGGGGCTCAAGCTGATCGCGGATATCGAAAACGTCCTGCATTTCGCGGAGTTCGGCGTCGTCCTTTTGCTGTTCGTCATCGGTCTCGAGCTCCAGCCCAGCCGTCTGTGGACCATGCGCAAGTCGGTGTTCGGGCTGGGCGGCGCCCAGGTGGGTCTGACCGGCGTGGTGCTCGGCCTTGCCGCCTACGGCCTTGGCCTCGACGCGCCCGCCGCCACCATCATCGGCGTGACCCTATCGCTGTCGTCGACCGCCTTCGCGCTGCAGATGCTGGCCGAGAAGCATCAGTTGACGACGCAGCACGGCCGGGCGGCGTTCTCCGTCCTGTTGTTTCAGGATCTCGCGGTCATACCGCTGCTGGCGCTGGTGCCCTTGATCGGTCCCAAGGCCAGCGGCCCGATGGACAGTTCCGGCACCATCGCCGGCATCGGCACGGTCGCCATTCTGGTGGTCGTCGTCTCCGCCGGTCATTTCCTGCTGCGTTTTCTGCTGCGGATCGTGGCCGGCACGCACATTCGCGAAGCCTTTACGGCGATGGCGTTGCTGAGTGTTGTCGGCATGGCGCTGGTGATGGCGTGGCTCGGGCTTTCCATGGCGCTCGGCGCGTTCCTGGCGGGCGTGCTGCTCGCCGAGTCGGAATACCGCCACGCCCTGGAAACCGACATCGAGCCGTTCAAGGGACTGCTTCTCGGCCTGTTCTTTATCGCCGTCGGCATGTCGCTCAATGTCGGCCTGGTGCTCCGCGAACCCGCGGTCATCGCGCTGCTGGTCGTCGGCCTGGTGGGCGTAAAGTTCGCCATCCTGTTCGGGCTCGGCCGTCTGTTCGGGCTGGGCAATGCCTCGGCCCGCGCCCTCGGCGTGGCGATCTCGCAAGGCGGCGAGTTCGCCTTCATCATTCTCACCGTCGCCGTCGGCGGGCGGATCATCGAGCGGGAACTGGCGGATTTGCTGATCGCGGTGGTTACCATATCCATGGCGGTTACGCCGGTTCTGTTCCTGGTGAACGAGACGGTGCTGAAGAGGTGGCTGGCGCAAACCGGCCGCGGGACGGAAATTCGACGCGCTCCCCGACGACGAAAGCCGCGTCATCATCGCTGGGTTCGGCCGGTTCGGGCAGATCGTGGCGCGCATCCTGCGGGCCAAGCGCATCTCGTTCACGGCGCTCGAGATCAACCCGGACCATGTGGATTTCGTCCGCAAATTCGGCAACAAGGTGTACTACGGAGATGCTTCCAGGCTCGATCTTCTCAGAACCGCGAAGGCGGAGACGGCGGATGCCTTCGTGCTCGCCATCGACGACGTGGACGCGTCGTTGCGAACGGCCGAGACGGTCCGCAAACATTTTCCGAGGCTGACGATCTACGCCCGGGCGCGCAATCGCAAGCACGCCTATCAACTCATGGATCTCGGCGTGACCGTCATCAGGCGCGAGACGTTTCTCTCCAGTCTCGACCTCGCGGGGTCGGTCCTCAAGGGACTCGGTCTCTCGAAACACGAGAGCCAGAAAGTGGTGGAGACCTTCGAGACCCACGACGAGATCCTGTTGTGGGCGCACTATTGGCACCACGACGACGAAAACACCATGCAGACGCTGACCAAGGAAGGCGCCGAGGAACTCGCGGAACTGCTCGCCCAGGACGCCGCCAAGGACGTCGCGCGATAGCCTTGGCGGCGATCAGGCGCCGCCGCCGTGGCGCCATTGATTACGCCACGCTGCCGTGGCAGTGCTTGTATTTCTTGCCCGAGCCGCAGGGGCAGGGCGCGTTGCGGGCGATCCGGCCCCAGGTGGACGGATCGCCTGGATCCATGTTTCCCGTTGCCTGACGCGAGCGCACGGGCGCCAGCGCCGCTTCGGCCGGGCCGGCGCCCGCTCCCGCCATGGCGGGTTCTGGTTCCGCCGTTGCGGCGCCCTCGAATGCCGGATCCATGCGGGTTTCGTGCATTTCGCGTTGCGGCTGGGGGGCGAGCGTATCGGGCCGCGGCTGCATCTGCAGCTCCACATGAGCGAGCACCAGGGTCACCCGCTCGCGCAGGCGGTCCAGCAGGCCTTCGAACAGGTTGAACGCTTCGCGCTTGTATTCGTTCAGGGGATCGCGTTGCGCGTAGGCGCGCAGGCCGATGCCCTGGCGCAGGTGATCGAGGTTGAGCAGGTGTTCCTTCCAGATCTGGTCGAGGATCTGCAAGAGCAGGCTTTTCTCCACCATGCGCATCACGTCCGGGCCGTAATTCGCGGCCTTTTCCGCCATCTTGCGGTCGGCAAGCTCGATCAGCCGCTCGCGGATCTCGGCGTCGGCGATGCCCTCTTCCTTGGCCCATGCCTCGAGCGGCAGGTTCAGGTTGAAGACCCGCACCATCTCGGCGTGCAGCCCGGAGATGTTCCATTGCTCGGCGTACGCCTTTTCGGGAATATGCCGCGTCACCAGGTCCTCGATCACATGGTGGCGCATATCGTTGACGGTGTGGCTGACGTCCTCTTCGGTCATCAGCTCCTTGCGCTGTTCGTAGATGACCTTGCGCTGGTCGTTCATCACGTCGTCGAACTTGAGCAGGTTCTTGCGGATCTCGAAGTTCCGCGCCTCGACCTTCTGCTGGGCCTTTTCCAGCGCCTTGTTGACCCAGGGATGAATGATCGCCTCGCCCTCTTCGAGGCCGAGCTTCTGCAGCATGCCGTCGATGCGCTCGGATCCGAATATCCGCATCAGGTCGTCTTCGAGCGACAAGAAGAACTTGGAACCGCCGGGGTCGCCCTGGCGCCCGGCGCGTCCCCGCAGCTGATTGTCAACCCGGCGGCTCTCGTGACGTTCGGTGCCGAGGATGAACAGGCCGCCGGCGGCGAGGACCTTTTCCCTGTCGGCGGCCACTTCGGCCCGGATAGGGGCCTGCCCCGCCTCGTCGGCGGGATCGTCGAGCTCCTGCTTGATCCGCATGTCGATATTGCCACCCAGCTGGATGTCGGTGCCGCGGCCGGCCATGTTGGTGGCGATGGTGACGGCGCCGTGGCTGCCGGCCTGGGCGATGATGAACGCCTCCTGCTCGTGATACCGGGCGTTCAGCACCTTGTGCGGGATCTTTCGCTTTTTCAGCGCGCCGGCGAGGGCTTCGGATTTCTCGATGCTGACGGTGCCCACCAGGATCGGCTGGCCGCGCTCGCGGCAATCGATGATCTTCTCGACGATGGCCTCTTGTTTCTCGTTGGCCGTCCGATAGACCTCGTCGTGTTCGTCCTTGCGAACGCACAGCACGTTGGTGGGAACGTCGATGACCTCGAGACCGTAGATCTCAGCGAACTCGCCGGCTTCCGTCATCGCCGTGCCGGTCATTCCGGCGAGCTTGGGATAGAGCCGGAAGTAGTTCTGGAAGGTGATCGACGCCAGCGTCTGATTTTCCTGCTGGATGGTCACGCCTTCCTTGGCTTCCAGGGCCTGATGCAGGCCTTCGGAGTACCGCCGCCCCTCCATCATCCGGCCGGTGAACTCGTCGATGATCACCACCTTGTCGTCCTTGACGATGTAGTCGGTGTCGCGGCTGAACAAGATGTGGGCGCGCAGCGCCTGATTGGCGTGATGGACCAGCGACACGTTGGCCAGGTCGTAGAGACCGCCTTCCGACAGCAGGCCGGCTTCCCGAAGCAGCTCTTCCATCCGCTCCATGCCGGTTTCGGTAAAGGAGGCGGCCCGGCCTTTCTCGTCCTTTTCGTAGTGCTCCTCGCCGAGGTGCGGAATGAGCGTGTTCATGCCCGTGTACAGCTCGGACGAATCCTCGGCCGGACCGGAAATGATGAGCGGCGTCCGCGCCTCGTCGATGAGGATGGAATCGACCTCGTCGACGATGGCATAATGAAAGGGCCGCTGGACCATCTCTTCCAGCCGGAATTTCATGTTGTCGCGGAGATAGTCGAAACCGAGCTCGTTGTTGGTGCCGTAGGTGACGTCGCATGCGTAGGCCCGCTGGCGGCCCGCGTCGTCGAGACCGTGGACGACGCAACCGACGGTGAGGCCGAGGAAGGTGTAGATGGCGCCCATCCACTCGGCGTCGCGCCGGGCGAGATAGTCGTTGACGGTCACCACGTGAACGCCTTCGCCGGTCAATGCATTGAGGTAAACGGGCAACGTCGAGACAAGGGTCTTGCCCTCGCCCGTTCGCATCTCCGAGATCATGCCGCGATGCAACACGATTCCGCCCATAAGCTGCACGTCGAAATGACGCTGGCCAAGCGTCCTTTTCGCCGCCTCGCGCACCGTGGCGAAGGCCTCGACCATGAGCTCGTCCGGCGTCTCGCCAGCCTCGAGGCGCTGGCGCAGCCATGGCGTGCGCGCCTGCAGGTCCTCGTCGCCGAGGCCTTCAAGTTCCTCCTCGAGCGCGTTGATCGCGTGAACTTGCTTTTTCAGGCCTTTAAGAAATCGCTCGTTGGCGGAGCCGAATACCCGCCTGGCAATGGCGCCAAACATCCAAGATCCTTAAGAGGTTTCGCAGTGTGTAATACCGACGGTCGCTGATAATGACCATCGGTATAACGCGCCGGCCGAGCCGGCCGCGACCGGTACGCAAGACATAGAAGCAGGCACAAGTCCTGTCAATGTATGCCACCGGCGGGAGAATAGGCCGGCGCCGACGGTGCCACACCCCGGCCATGAGGGGCCGCTATCGTGGGCTCGCGTCAGCGTTCCCTTGTGCGGTTGAAGCCGATGTGCATTATCGCGCACACTGTCGATCGCGTGGCGCACATCTTCATCATCGCCCGCGGGCACTTGGGAGAACGTCAATGAACAGGTTACTCATCGCCGGGGCGGCCGTGGCCGCCATACTCGCGCCGCTCTGCCTTCATCCGCCGATGGCATCCGCCCAGGACGACGATCCGGTGGTGGCGACGGTGGATGGCGCCGAAATCCGGCGGTCCCGGGCGCTCGAGGAAAAGGCCCGGATGCCGGCGCAGATGCAGCAGGCGCCGGACGATCTGATCCTGCCCATGCTCGTCAGTCTGGTGATCGATACCAAGCTGCTGGCGGCCGAGGCCAAACAGCAGAATCTGCAGGAAGACGACGACATCCGCGCGCAACTGGCGCGAGTCGAGGAAATCCTGCTTGCCCAGGTGCTGCTGAACCAGGCCATCGAGGGGCGGATCACCGATGAAGCTTTGGAGAAGCGCTACGAGGCTTTCGTGGAAGAGACCGCCGACGCGGATGAAATCCGTGCCCGCCATATCCTCCTGGAGAACGAGGAGGCGGCCAAGGCGGTGATCGCCGAGCTCAAGAACGGCGCGGACTTTGCCGAATTGGCGAAGCAGAAATCCATCGGTCCCTCGGCTCAGAAGGGCGGCGATCTCGGCTATTTCGGCCGCGGTTCGATGGTGGCGGCGTTTGAAGAGGCTGTGGCGGGATTGGAGATCGGCGCGGTCACCGAGGAGCCGGTGCAAACGCAGTTCGGCTGGCATGTGATCAAGGTGGAGGACAGACGCAAGACGGAAGCGCCGCCGCTGGAAGAGGTCGCCGATCAGTTGCGGAGCGAATTGGTCCGCGAGGCGCGAGCCGCCTATATCGAGGATCTGCGAAGCAAGGCCGACATCGAAACCTTCATCGACATGACGCCGTCGACGCCCGAGGCGGCGAACGCCAACCGCGCCCAGTAGCGACGGAATCAACCGGCCCGCGTCCGCGGACCAAGGCATTCCCGACATGACGAAGCGCTCGCCGCCTGCCCGCGATCCTTTTCCCGACATGCCGGCCGTCGCCGGGGTGCGGCTGGGGACGCGCGCGTGCGGGCTTCGCTACGAAGGGCGGGACGATCTGTTCGTCGCGGAGATGGATGCCGGTACGACGGTCGCCGGCGTCCTTACCCGTTCGCGCACCGCCGCCGCGCCCGTGGAGTGGTGCCGCAAGGCGCTCATGGGGGGGCACGCGCGGGTGCTGGTGGTCAACAGCGGCAACGCCAACGCCTTCACCGGCAGCGTCGGTGAAAGGGCCGTCGCCGAGACCATCGAAGCCGCCCGCGCCGCGTTTCCCTGCGATCCCGAGGAGGTGTTCATCGCCTCCACGGGCGTGATCGGCGAACGCCTGCCGGTGGAAAAGATCGTCGAGGCCGTGAGCCGGATCGGCGCGGTCTTCCCGGATACCACCTGGGAGGCGGCGGCGCGGGCCATCATGACCACCGACACGTTTGCGAAGGGCAGCGTCCGCCGGGCGCGCATCGGCGGCGCCGACGTGACGGTTTGCGGTATCGCCAAGGGCTCCGGCATGATCGCGCCGGACATGGCGACCATGCTGGCCTTCGTATTCACCGACGCGGCGATCGCGCCGGGCGCGCTTCAGGTGTTGCTATCGGCGTCGGTGGACCGGTCGTTCAATTGCACCACCGTCGACGGCGACACGTCCACCAGCGACACGCTTCTGCTTTTCGCCACCGGCGCGAGCGGCGGCGAGCCGGTCACCGATCCGGCGGATACGCGATTGCAAGAATTCCGGACGGCCCTCGATTCGGTCACGCTCGACCTCGCGCATCAGGTGGTGCGCGACGGCGAGGGCGCCAGCAAGTTCGTCACCATCACCGTCACCGGGGCGGAACATGACGGCGCCGCCCGGACCATCGCGCTGAGCATCGCCAATTCGCCGCTGGTCAAGACCGCCATCGCCGGCGAGGACGCCAACTGGGGCCGCATCGTCATGGCGGTGGGCAAGGCCGGCGAGCAGGTGGACCGGTCGGGGCTCTCCATCCGCGTCGGCGGCATTCGCGTGGCGGAGAAGGGCGAGGCGGCGCCGGGCTATGACGAGGCGCCGGTGGCGGCCCATATGAAGGGCACCGACGTGACCATCGGCGTCGATGTGGGCATCGCCGACGGGCAGGCCACAGTGTGGACGTGCGACCTGACCCACGGCTATATCGACATCAATGCCGATTACCGGTCCTGATCCCGGCTGCCTTCAGGCGAAGGATCGGCGAGCCGCCGGCCCGCTGCCCATCGTGCTGGTGGCGGCGGTGGCGCTGGTGGATCCGGACGGCCGGGTTCTGATGGCGCAACGACCCCCCGGCAAGCGGATGGCGGGCCTATGGGAGTTTCCCGGCGGCAAGGTCGACGCCGGCGAAACGCCGGAAGCCGCCGTGGTCCGCGAAGTGCGCGAGGAATTGGCGGTGGACATTACCGAGAGCTGTCTCGCGCCATTTACCTTCGCGTCGCACGCCTACGACGATTTTCGTTTGCTGATGCCGCTTTATCTGTGCCGCGTCTGGAAAGGCACGCCTCGGCCGCTGGAAGGCCAGACGCTCAAATGGGTTCGGCCGCTGGCGATGGCGTCGCTGCCCATGCCGCCCGCCGACGTTCCGCTGGTTGCGATGATCCGGGATTTCCTGTGAGCCGGCCACGGCGGATCCCGCTCCGATCTATGATCTGATCTATGGCTTGGGGTCCGATCGCGGGCTCTCGATATAGGCGATCAGGTCGTCGATCTGCTGGCGGCTCAACGACAGCTCGCGCATTCCGCCGTGAGGCTCGGCGAGGAAAGCGGATAGCCGATCGGACGTCATGTCCGGGTCCTCGGCCAGCGCGGCGAATGGCGGCGCGCCGTCACTCGCGACATCCGAATCGCCGACGAGATGGCACGATGCGCACCACTTGGTGGCAAGGGCCCACCCTGCCGCTACGTCTCTTTCTCCGGCCTGTGTGCCCGGCGTCAACAGCAAAAGCAACAATCCCGACAGCAACCATACGCTCGGCATAACCGTGTTCCCCAAAGTTTCGCGTTGATCTGCACCCTAGCAAATTGATGGCGAGCGAGCGAGCCTGGCGGTACAGTGGCGTCCGCACAATCGTTGAGGAACCGCATGTCCGCAAACGCACCGGTGACCGCTTGCGTCGTCATCATCGGCAACGAGGTTCTTTCCGGGCGAACGTCCGACGCCAACCTCGGCTTTCTCGGACGCTCGCTGAACGCGCTCGGTATCCGCGTGCTGGAGGCCCGCGTCATCCCCGACGACGTGGAAACCATCGTCGCCACGGTGAATGCCTGCCGCGCCCGGTTCGGGTATGTATTCACCACGGGCGGTATCGGTCCGACCCACGACGACATCACCGCCGCGTGTGTCGCCAAGGCGTTCGGCGTGCCGCTCGAGCGCAACGCCGAGGCGATGGCCATGCTGCGACAACAGTACGTCGGCGACGATCTCAACGAGGCGCGCCAGAAGATGGCCGATGTTCCCGCCGGCGCCATCCTCATCGCGAACCCGGTCAGCCGCGCCCCCGGATTTCAGATGGAGAATGTCTTCGTGCTCCCCGGCGTGCCGGGGATCATGCGGGCGATGTTCGAGGGCATCCGCGGCCGGCTTCGCGGCGGCGCGCCGGTGGTGTCGCGCTCCGTCGCCGCGTTTACCCGCGAGGGCAACGTCGCGACCGGCCTGGCCGCCGTCCAGGAGAAACATGCGAAGGTAGAAATCGGCAGCTATCCGTTCCTGCGCGGCGACCGCCTCGGCGTCAGCATCGTGCTCCGCTCGGTTGACGCGCGCGCCCTGGAACCGGCCGTGGCGGACGTGATGGAGGTGTTCAAATCCATCGGCGTGGAACCGTTCGAGGACACGGGGACCGCGGACGGGTAGGAGCGGTAGAAACAATGGTTGCCATGCGTGGACGGCCTCCGCGATATCGGTCCGGCGCGCGGCATGGCAACAGCCTTGACGGGGGCGTATATTAGGTATAAGTACCTATGTATCGGTAACTCAACCTAGAGGAAATCATGACACCATTGAAGGCCCGGCAGGAACGGTTTTGCCGGTGGTTCGTCGAATTGGCCAATGCCGCCGGGGCGGCGCGGGCTGCCGGGTACGCGCCCAAGGCGGCGAACAGGGCCGGCTACCGGTTGCTGCGTCATCCGCGAGTTGCCCGGCGCATCGCCGAGATCGAGGCGGAGATGGCGCGGCTGCATAGCCGCGATGGCGACGTGCTGGTCGGCAAGCTGGAAAACGTATACCGCCGGGCGATTGTCGACCACCAGTTTCACGCCGCCGCCCGCGCCGTCGACCTGCAGGCCCGCATCAGCGGCCTTACCACGCGGTTCGCGCCGTCGGCGGAGGTCGGCCGCGCTGTTGCATCCGAAAGTCACCCCGAAGCGCGCCCAGCCAACGGCGGGCGCCGGTCGCGGGCGCCGGCCCGTGGCGATCTCCGGCGTTCCACCTCCAGCACAACGGGCTTCGCCGCCGGCCCATCGTGTTGACTTTTGTCCCGGCAAAATGCCGATGGTTTGCAATGTGTTATGCGGATTTCGTGTAGACTTTTGTGTACATGGCCAAAAAGCCCTTTTCGAGGAAGATCAAAGCGTTCACGCGAAAATATGCCTTGTTTTGTGTCCTTTTGTAGACTTTTCATGTTCGCGGCGAATGGGATTTGTGCGAAATCAAAAAGTTGACCGCCACGGGTGCGGTGCGGAGGTACACAAACGGGCGCCCAAAGTCTACAGAAGGTACACGGCACGTAATCCAACCTGTAGCGAGGCGCGGCGAAATCCGCTGTTTGTTGACCCGATCCGGTCTATCGGCCACATTAACTCGGTCCCATTTACAACAGGGGGCGAGCCAAGCCATCGTGGTGGAGGGCACGAACCATGGGTTCTTATCACCGGCCGGCCATCGACTTTCTGTTGAAGCACCTGATGTATGGGACCATCGGCGGGATGACCTTGGGTATCCTTATCCTCGCGTTCGACTTTGCCGGGCTGGCGACGATGATCTTCGCGTCGCCGGAGAAATATCTGTTTCTCGCCATGCTGTTCTTCGGGCTGTGGATCACCTTCGGCAGCATCGCCATGGCGGTGGGGATCATGAACCTGGGCGAGGAGCAAGATTCCGATCCGCTCTGATTACGGCGTTTCGAACCGTTGCGGGACTCTTTGCTAGTCAAGGGCGGCGGTCGCGGAGGGAGACCACCAGGCGGGCGATGACCAGACCGAGCACCCACCCGGCGAGCGGCACCAGAAAGATCGTGTTGAAGAAGGGGTCGGAAACATCGGCGTTGGTCACCGCCAGGACGAGCAGCATCCAGGCGGCCGAGCCGGCATACCCCACGGTTATCCAGAACCGCCGGCTCTGCCACGCCAGCTTCATCGCCTGATAACGAACCGTCCGGCGTCGAGCCGGTGTTGCCAGCCACTTCGCTCCAGTTCCGGGTCAAGGTGCTCTTCTTCGGGATAGCCGAGGCAGAGGTAGGCGATCAGCGTCCAGTCGTCAGGGACGTCGAGAGCGGCCTTGACGCGCGCCGGATCGAGGATCGATACCCAGCCGACGCCGATGCCGTGGGCGCGCGCCGCCAGCCACAGCGCATTCACCGCGCCCACCACGGAATAGCACAGCATTTCCGGCATGGTTGCGACGCCGAGGCCATTGCCGGCCGGCGTTTCCGTATCGGCGAACACGCCGAGTTGCACCGGCGCCCGATCGAACCCGGCGAGCTTGAGCCGCGCGTAGAGCTCCGCCCGTTCGCCCTCGTAGCGGGCGAGCGCCGCCCGGTTGCAATGCTCGAAGGTGTCGCGGACGGCGCGCCGCCGCGCGGCGTCCTCCACCTTGACGAATCGCCAGGGCTGGCTGTTGCCCACCGAGGGCGCCAGCGCGGCCAGTCCGAGCAGGTCGTCCACCAGGTCCCGGTCGAGCGGATCGGTGCGAAATCGGCGTACGTCACGGCGCCAGCGGAACAGGGCTTCAAGCTGCTGGCAAAAATCCGGATCGAAGTGCGGCGGTTCGGTGAAGGCGTATGTTTCATCCATATCGACCCAACACTCTAGAGTGTTTGCCGGCGAGACGCCACTGCCCGCGCGCGCGAATGCGTCCCGCTCTGGCCGAGACGCCCGCTGGCGCACTGGCGTTGCATACGGCCGTGCCCTACGTTGGCGGAGAAGAACCCCTGGAGGAAGCGATGACTGACTGGCCGATTTTCATCCCTCGCGCGCTTGGCGTCCGGACGTGGGTGGCGTTCTGCCTTTTTGTTGGGATGCTGGCCGTCCCCGGGCCCACGCGCGCGGAGGGCGAGGCGGCGGCCTGGGAGGCGCTTGGCCGGGGCGGCCATGTGGCCATCATGCGCCACGCCACCGCGCCGGGTACCGGTGATCCCGCCGCCTTCGAAATCGCCGATTGCGCCACCCAGAGAAACCTGTCGGCGGCTGGCCGCGAACAGGCCAAAAAGGTGGGCGATGCGTTTCGCGCCAACAACGTGGCCGTCGAGCGGGTCTATTCGAGCCAGTGGTGCCGCTCCCTGGAAACCGCCCGGCTGCTGGACCTCGGCGAGGTGGAAGAACTGCCCGCGCTCAACTCGTTCTTCGCCCAGCCCGAACGCGAGGACACGCAGATGGCCGCGCTTTGGGATTGGCTGGTGGACAACCGATCCGCGGGCACGATGGTGCTGGTGACCCATCAGGTGGTGATCAGCGCGCTGACCGGCGGTTGGCCGCGCTCGGGGGAAATCGTCGTGTTCCGCGTGTCCGGCGACAAAACGCTGACCGAGGCCGGCCGCATCCCGCCGCCGTGAAGCCGCGTGCCGCATGATGTCCTTGCATGATGGAGAGGCGGGGCGATAGGTTCCCCATCCAGGCGCCCGGATGGCGAAATTGGTAGACGCACAAGACTTAAAATCTTGGGACTTCGGTCGTGCCGGTTCGAGTCCGGCTCCGGGCACCATTGGGGCCCATGGGCGCAACCGCGAACGTTCCAGACGCATTGATGGGGCAGGAACAGGAGCTAACTCATGTGGTGCAACCCCTCCGGAATGATCATGTTCGGCGTCGGCACGGGCCTGATGATTGTCGCGGTCGCGTTGGGTTACGCGATCCAGCCTGACGTAGCAACACTGGGTATGGAGGCATACCGGGCGGAAGCCGGGGTCATGGGAACGGTGGCTTTCGTGATGTTCGCGTTCGGCTTTCCGATGGGCATCGGTTTGGTCGCCATCGGTGCCATGCGGGGGAGCGGCACACCGTGGCGGCGTTTGGCGTGGTGTGGAGCTTTGGTGGCTTTCGCCGTGTCGAGCGTGGTCCTCGTGCCTCTCGGCTTCGGCCGGAGCCTTGGCGGCGGCTTCTTCGGAGCCGGAGGCATCCTCATTCTCGCCTTGGTCTTGGCGACGGCGTGGTTCTGGGGGGCGTGTCGCGCGCGGATGCCGCAAGGCTCACGGATTTCCACGGATTTGAAGGGCGGGGGATACCTCTGTTTCGCCATGGCGGCGTGGAATTTGTGTGGCCTGGGTGACATGCCGTCGTACGCCTTGTCGCCGGAGACGATGTTGGCGGTCGCATCCCAGCCTTTCGCCGTCGGACAGATGAAGGCGATCATGGTTCTGCTTGTCGTCGGCTGGGCTCTGACGGCGCTTGGCCATCGCGTGGCTCTTAAACAGGCGGTCCCCGCTCGCTAAATAAGCAAAAAGATATATGTCTTTCCCGGCCTTACCTCGGATGAGCGTTCCATGAACTTCACGCGCATTCTTCAATTCAGTCTATTGCTGGTGCTCGTGACGGGCTGCAGTCGGGTCCAGTTTGCGTACAATCAGCTCGACTGGCTGATTCCCGAATACCTCGAAACATATGTGGACTTCTCGCCCGCGCAGCAAACCATGGTTGATGACAAGGTCGACGCTCTGCTCGTCTGGCATTGCGGTACGCAGCTCACGCTTTATTCGGACGTGCTGCGTGCCGCGAACGCCGACTTTCAGGCCGGAACCATGACCAAGGAACGTCTCGGGGAGTACACCCGGCGACTGGAAGGGTTCTGGAAAGCGATCATGCGCCGGGCGAGCCCGGCCTTCGCGGACTTGCTTCTCACCGTGAGCGACGAACAGGTAAACGAGCTTTTTGTCACGTTCGCGGAGGCGAACGACGAATGGCTCGAAAAGTTCGAGGATGAAACCGACCGAGAGCGGCGTGAGCGGTATCGCGAACGCATGACCGACGAGTTGGAACGCTGGTTCGGACCCTTGCTACCGGTGCAGCAACGAGCGGTGCTGGATTGGAGCCGCCGCCTGACACCGCTGGGGCTTGTGGGCTTGCAATCGCGTCGGCAATGGCAGGAGAACCTGCGCGGCGTGATCGATAATCGTGAAGACGAGACCGTTTTCTATGCGGGTATCGAGGGGTTGCTGGTCACCCCCCGGGCGCTCCGGTCATCCGCTATTCAAAAGCGGTTCGACGAAAACAGGGTGATCAGCCTCGACCTGATCGAGACGGTCGGCGCGCACATGGATGACGCGCAGCGAACGCACCTGGCAAACCAGACCGCATCGGTTGCGGCGGATCTGGATGAATTGGTTTGCGCGCCCGAACCGCTCGGTGCGCGCGAAAAAGCGAACGAAAGGAGGGGCTCGTTGCTCGGTCCAGATGTCAGATCGGATCCATAGACATGCGCAGACGCACGGTGGCGGGCGCCACGCCGCGACGCAGGAAGATCGCGTCGGTATCATGCCATGATCAAGCTGCTGCTGCTTCTCATGGTCGTGCTGGTGGCCGCGTATTTCCTTTTGCCCGACCGGTATTTCGCGCCGGGCCGGAAACGGGCGCGCTTCATGCTCGACCAGTTCGTGCTGCAGAACGGCGGGGCGTGCGGGGATGCCGCATCAGAGGGCCTGGTCTCGCGCGTCGGGTCGCGCCTGGCGGCGCCGGCCGGCGACTGGCTCGAGGACGTGGAATTTTCGGTGGTGCGGAGCGCCGTGCCCAATGCCTGCGCCATCGGTGCACACCATGTCTGCGTTACCGAGGGACTGATCGCGCTCCTGGACAGGAGCGAGGCTCTGGTGGCGCCTATCGTCGCCCATGAACTCGGACATATCCTCGCCGGACACGCCGCGCGGCGCTGGAAGGATCATATTTTTCTCACGGGTCTGGTGTATCTGGCGATTTTCGTCTTCAGGTCACCCTGGCTGATCAACGCGCTCGGACTGGGAAAGTCGCTCGCCCTGTCGAAATTCTCCCGCGCCCAGGAGTTCGAGGCCGACGCCAGTTCACTGTGGCTATGCCGGTGGGCGGGGTACGATCCCGGCGCGGCGGCGGAAGCGCTTCGCAGGGTCGGCGCGTGGCATCAGAACAAGCAGGCCACGGACCCGATCAGCGCGTACTTCGCTTCGCATCCTCCCACCGAGCTTCGCATCGAGGAAGTGGAGCGCCTTGCAAGGGAGATCGAACAGGGCAATTCATAGCGTCGGCTGTCGCGACCGCCGGCGGCGCGGTTACTCGTCGCCGGAATCCGCCGTGGTATGGGCGCGAGACGCCGAGAGGAGAGGGGACGCCGCTTCTGGCAGGACGAACCGGAGGGCCCGCGGCCACGCCTCAAAACGGAATTGACTGGCCGCCGGTGACGGCTCACCGTCGAGATTTATGAATTCAATGTCTCCGGCGATCAATTTTAGGTTCAGCCACGCAGACCGCACGGAGAAGACGAAGTGATTGTCGCCGGCGCCGGGTTCTTTCAGTTCCAGCGCCACCGCCGCCGCCTCCGATAAGGGGAACTCTCGGACAAAGGTCGCGTCCAGCAGCCCGTCGTCGATATGGGCCTCGGGCGCGACCTCGAACCCGCCACCGCTCAGGCGGCCGTTGGCAACGGCGAGCATCACCAGCGTTTCGTCGACCGACCAGTCGGCGCATTCGATTCGCACGTGATTGGTTTCCGGTCCCCGGACGACGTTGGCAAATCCCATGAGCGTATAGGCGGCGCCACCCAAAACGCGCTTCAGGACATCAGGGGTCGCCGTCGTGACGTACGCGCCGAAGCCCCCGGAGGCGACGTTGATGTAGAACCGGTCGTTGGCCTTGGCCACGTCGATGGGGACCGCGGGTGCGTTCGCCGCTATTTCGAGGGCCTCGACAGGATCTTCCGGAATACCGATGCTGGTGGCGAAGTCGTTGGCGCTGCCGAGAGGGAGAACGGCAACCGCGCTCCGCTGCTGCGCTTCGCCGCTCATGACCCCGTTGACCACCTCATTGAGCAAACCGTCGCCGCCACCGGCCACGACGACGGCGATGCCATCGTGATTGGCCTCCCGAGCATACCTCTCGGCATCGCCGGCCTCCCATGTAATGCGTACAGAAACGTCGTGCCCGCGTTCGCGCAACTCCTCGACGGCGTCCCGGAGTTCGGGGGCATCGGACGCCTTTCCGTGGATGATCAGGCGAAGCGAATTCATGGCGACCATACCCGTGGTATCGTGAAAGACAGCAACCGTAGACGGTAACTCCGACGGGTGCTCGCCGGTTCCACGAGCGCCATTGGCTGTCTCACGGCGTCTTCGTGGGTCCAGCCCCGACTCCGATGGCCCCGACACGCGAGATCCCGGATCACCCCGTCAGCGCCGTTGCCGCGTCGATGTACGGGTACTCGAGATCGTCGGCGACCGCCTTGTAGGTCACCTTGCCCCTATGGACGTTCAGGCCCTCCCGGAAGTTCGGGTTTTCCATCAGTGCCGCCTGATAGCCCTTGTCGGCCAGGGCCAGGCCATACGGCAGCGTCGCGTTGTTGAGCGCATAGGTGGACGTGTTCGGTACGGCGCCCGGCATGTTGGCGACGCAATAGTGCACCACGTCGTCGACCACATAGAGCGGGTCGGCGTGGGTCGTCGGGTGAGACGTTTCGAAGCATCCGCCCTGGTCGATGGCCACGTCCACGAGCACGGAACCCGGTCTCATGCGCTTGACCATGTCGGCGGTCACCAGCTTCGGTGCTTCCGCGCCCACCACGAGCACGCCGCCGACCACCATGTCCGATTGCGGAACGGTTTCCTCAAGGGCGGCGCGGGTGGAATAGACGGTCTTTAGCGACGGGCCGAAGCGTTCCGCCAGGTGTCCCAGAACGTCCAGGCTGCGGTCGAATACCGTCACGTCGGCGCCCATGCCGAGCGCCATCATGATAGCGTTCTCGCCGACCACGCCGCCACCGATCACCAGCACCCGCGCCGGCGTCACGCCGGGCACGCCGCCGAGAAGGATACCCTTGCCGCCGTGGGCCTTTTCCAGGGCATGGGCGCCCGCCTGGATGGACAGCCGTCCGGCCACCTGCGACATGGGCGCCAGCAGCGGCAGCCCGCCCTTGGCATTGGTCACGGTCTCGTAGGCGATACAGACGGCGCCGCTATCCACCAGGTCCCGGGTCTGCTCGGGGTCGGGCGCCAGATGCAGATAGGTGAACAGGATCTGTCCCGGTCGCAGCATGGCCCGCTCCGCAGCCTGCGGCTCCTTGACCTTGATGATCATGTCGGCCGCGGCGAAAATCTCGTTCGGCGTGGCGGCGATGGTGGCGCCGACGGCGCGATACGCGTCATCCGAGCAGCCTATCCCGGCGCCGGCCCGGGTTTCCACCACGACGCCGTGGCCGTGGGTGACGAACTCCCGCGCGCTACCGGGCGTCAGGCCCACCCGGTATTCATGCACCTTGATTTCTTTTGGAACCCCTATGTGCATCGTGTCCTCCCAATTTTTTTGACGGAAACTGTGATCCATCTTTCCGACCATCATGGCCCGCGTTCCCAAAGATATTGTCATTGCACGCTGATATCGAAAGGATTTTCGACACCGTGGGAATATCAACGCCTTATGTTTAGGGTGCCGTCCGGGGAGGGCAACGAGCCGACAACCGTGGGACGAATTGCCGACAACCGTGGGACGAATTGAAGGACCTGGCGACGATGGACACCTTAATTCAAGCTCTCGACCTGCTTGGGGTCGCGGTGTTCGCCGCCAGCGGAGCGCTCAAGGCATCTCAGAAACAGTTGGATCTTTTCGGATTTATCCTGGTTGCGACGGTGACCGGGATCGGCGGCGGGACGCTGCGCGACCTGCTCCTGGGAATCCCGCCGGTTTTCTGGGTGGCTCAGGTCGAGTACCTGGGGATCTGCGCGGCGTCCGGCGTCGTCGTATTCTTCGTCGCGCACCGCCTGCGCTCCCGGCAGCGATGGCTCGTGTGGGCCGACGCCATCGGGCTCGCGACCTTCTCGGTGGTGGGTACGCAGGTGGCCCTGTCGGTGGGGACGCCCGTCGCGGTGGCGGTGGTCATGGGGGTCATGACCGCCACCTTCGGCGGCGTAATTCGGGACGTGCTCTGCGGTGAGGTCCCGTTGATCCTGCGCCGCGAGATTTACGCCACGGCGGCTGCCCTTGGCGCCCTTGTATACGTCATGGCGATCGGCGCGACCGCGAGCGAACCGCTTTCGGTGGCGCTGGCGTTCGCCGGTGCGCTGACCGCGCGCGGCGCCGGCATCATCTTTCACCTTTCCCTTCCGAGCTACCGGAAAAAGCAATGAGGCCGATAGCGGTAGGGGAATGCAGGGGGGGAGGGGTCAACGGATTTTTTGGAAAACAACCCCATGCACAGTAGAAATGTCCGATAACCGAACCTGGATGGCGAGGACTTGGATCAGGTTCAGGGCACGCCGGCGCGCGGCGGCGGAGCGCCGGCTGGACGCCCTCCCGGCCTTGGTATTTAATGGCACATGGATGTCCGCAAGGCGCCGCGGCATTGCCGCGACCAATGGATATGATGACACGGATATGATGACACGGGCGGGAAACGCGGTTATGGGAAAATCGAACACCGATGCCAGACGGTCGCTGGCGTTTACGGAGGGCGTCTGGCGCGCGGGCAATCCGAAGATTCTAGGACCCCAGGATCATGCTGTCTGGCTGTCGTCGGTGGTGTTCGATGGCGCGCGCGCGTTCGCCGGGGTGGCGCCGGACCTTGATCTCCACTGCGCGCGAACCGTGACGTCGGCCCGGATGATCGGCCTGGAGCCGCAGATCACCGGTGCCGAGGTCACCGAACTGGCGTGGGAGGGGATCGGCCGTTTTGCAAGCGGGTCGGAGCTTTACATTTGCCCCATGTTCTACGCCGAATTGGGCTTCGTGGTGCCGGATCCGAGCAGTACGCGCTTCGTCCTGACGGTCTACGAGGCGCCGCTTCCCGAGCCGGTGGGGTTCAGCGCCTGCCTTTCCAGCTTTCGCCGGCCCGCCAGGGACATGGCGCCCACCGAGGCCAAGGCGTCGTGCCTCTATCCCAATGTCGCCAGGGTCGGCCGCGAGGCCGCACAGAAGGGGTTCGACACGGCGGTGGTCCGCGACCCGAACGGCAACGTTGCCGAATTCGCCTATACCAATCTGTTTTTCGTCAAGGACGGCGTGGTCCATACGCCGGCGCCCAACGGCACCTTCCTCAACGGGATCACCCGCCAGCGGGTCGTCGCTCTGCTGCGCGGCGACGGCATCGAGGTTGTTGAGCGAGCGATCGATTTTTCGGAGATGCTCGCCGCCGACGAAGTGTTCTCGTCCGGAAACTACGCCAAGGTTCAGCCGTGCGTACGGCTCGAAGATCGCGTTTTTCCATCCGGGCCGGTATACGCCAGGGCTCGGGATCTCTATTTTCAGTTCGCGAAGTCTTGTACGGGCGATTGGAAACGCAGCTAAACTGTCAGCCGGCCCGATAAGGTGGGGAAAAAAATGCCGAAATCCATCGCCATCGCCTGCCAGGGCGGCGGCAGCCACACGGTGTTCGCCGCCGGCGTGCTGCAGGCCATCTTGAGCGACAACATTGACAATGACGCTTTCGAGATCGTGGCGCTGAGCGGCACGTCCGGCGGGGCGATCTGTTCGCTGCTTGCCTGGTATGGCCTGCTCCGCGACGGGCGCGCCGGAGAGAACGGCGTCATCGACGGCAAGCGCGATGCCATCCGCCTGCTCGACGACTTCTGGACCAGGGGCTGGCCCGAGGGCAATAGCGCCAATACCTACCGCGAAGCCGTTCGCAAGTTCGCCCACGCCCTGCGGTCTATGCGGCCGTGGGAGGCGCCGATCCCATTTGCCGACCGGGCGCGCAACGACTTCGTGCAGTGGGCCGGACGGTGGATGACCTCTCCCGCGGTCTCCGTCGTTCCGGAGGTCAGTCCGTACTTCCTGACCGCGCTTCTGAATTTCCCGGGGCTTGCCCTGATGCCTGGGTTCGACGTGCTCAAACGTGAAATCGATGTGCAGGAAGCGTTGCGGTCGTTGCTCAATAGTTATGTCGACTTCGACGAGGTGAAGGAGATCGCGGCCGAGGATGGCCGCCTCCTGGGGTTGCTGATCGGCGCGGTCGACGTTCTGGCCGGCGACTTCAAGATTTTCACCAGCGAAGCGGACCCCCACCTGTGGCGCGCCGACGGGATAACGGCGGACGCGGTGGTCGCCTCGGCGGCTATACCGACGATCATGCGCGGCGTGCGGCTCGGCGGCAGCGTTTTCTGGGATGGTCTGTTCTGTCAAAATCCGCCGCTGCACGATCTCGCCGGAATACATGTGGATCGAGATCGGGCGCGGAGCCCCGACGAAATCTGGATCATCCGCATCAATCCGGTCCGGATCGGCGAAGTGCCCACTGACATCGTCGCCATCCAGGACCGCCGCAACGAACTGGCGGGCAACGTGTCTCTCGGCTTCGATCTGCGTGCGATCCGCAAGATGAACGAACTCATAGCGTCCGGGGTCGTTCGCGATCCCCGCTACAAGCATATCGACATTCGCGAGATCGAGATGAGCGATTCGATCGCGCGGGGTCTGGACACCCTTTCGAAACTGGATCGCAAGCCGAGCCTTCTGGACCGGCTCATGGAGCACGGCAAACACCAGGGCGAGGCGTTTATCCGCGACTGGAACGCAAGCCTCCGACCGTGATTCCTCCCGGGCGTTGATCGCCGGGCGGCGGCGGCGGTCAACGCACGCCGAGCAACCCGTGGATATTGTCCACCGTTTGCTGGCCGAGCCCCAGTCCCTGCGCGAGCCGGCGCATGTAGTCCTGTTCCGCGGTCGTATCGACTTCGATGGTCATCAGCGAGGCGGTATAGATCTGCGCCGCAAGTTCCGGGCTGTTGACCTGCTTGACCAAGCCATAAAGATCGAGCGGCTTTTTCATCTCGCTCTCGAGAAACGCCCGCTCTTCGTCCGTAATTCCGTCTTTGTTGAGATGGCCGAGGATTTGCTGCATCTCGCCGCCGTCGATTTCCCCATCGGCCTTGGCGGCGTTGATCATTGCCCTCAAAATCAGCAGGGCGTTGTCCTGGAGCTGCTGTTCCTCGGCCGCGTTCCGCGGCGGCCGGACGCCGAGCGGGGCGTCGCGAGCCAAGGCTTCCGGGTTCGAGGGCGCCGCTTCCCCCTGACCCCAATTGCGCAGAGCCGAAATCGCCAGGGTCCCTAACAGCGCCATTCCGCCACCCTTGATGGCGCTTTTCACCGATCCGCCGCCCAGCACCGCGCCGGCGAGGGCGCCCAGACCGCCGATGGCGACGGGGTCGCCCCGCTTGACGGCGCCGGTCGCGTTGCCGAGCAGTCCTCCGAGCATGTCACCGAGGCCGCCGCCGCCGCCAGCGCCCGCAACCTGCCCGCCAGGGCCATCACCCGTCTGTCCGCCTCCGAACAGGGCCGCCAGCGGATTTCCCCGCCGCCCCAGTCCCTGGGGGCCCATGGCATGGTCCGCGCGATTCGTTCCCGAGTTGCTCATCCCGGACCCTAGAAGCTGACCGAGCAAATTCCCGGCGTTGATCATCCCATCCTCCGTTTGTCGTCGCTTCATCAGTGATCATAGTGATCCATCGACTACAGATGTTGGCGCCGGGCGGGCCGTTGGCAAGATGTGCGACCATGGACCGTTAGAAATCAGCCGGGCCGCCGGCGGAATTGAAGGTGTCGCAGGCGTTCAGGTTTCCGGTCTCTACGCCTTGACGGAACCAATGGACGCGCTGGGCGGAGGTGCCGTGTGTGAACGAGTTCGGGGTGACGTACCCGCGCGCCTGTCGTTGCAGACGGTCGTCGCCAATCGCGCTGGCCGCTCCCAGCCCTTCCTCGATATCGCCGGCTTCCAGAATGTTGCGCGCGCTGTCGGCATGATGGGCCCACACCCCTGCGAGGCAGTCCGCCTGGAGTTCCAGCATGACCGAAAGGCGATTGCCGTCCGTCTCGTCGACCCGGCGGCGCAGTTCATCGACCTCGGGGAGAATGCCGAGCTGGTTCTGGACATGGTGCCCGATCTCATGGGCGATGACGTAGGCCTGAGCGAAGTCACCGGGCGCTCCGAGGCGATCGCGCAACGCGCGGTAAAAGCTCAAATCGACGTAGACCTTGCCGTCGCCGGGACAATAGAACGGGCCGGTGGCGGCGGAAGCGAATCCGCAGGCCGAGCGGACCTGGCCCGAAAACAGGACCAGAGTGGGCTCCCGGTAGGTGCGGTTCATCCGGGCGAACAGGGTACGCCAGGTGTCCTCGGTATCGGCCAGAACGACGGAAACGAAATCGGCGAGTTCGTCGCCGCCGGCGTTGCGTTGCGTCGGTTGGGTGGCGGACGGCGCCGGGCCGATGCGGGTGGTATCGGTCGCGGGGCCGCCGAGGAAGCTCCCGAAATCGCCGCCGAACAGAAAAAAGAGGGCCAGCACGATGATCAGGCCAATGCCGCCGATACCGCCGCGGCGGACGCCACGCGACATGCCGCCGCCGCCGCCGAGCCCGCCCGGTAACCGCATTCCGCGTCCGAAACCGCCCGGAAAGCGCATGCCGCGACCGAAACCCGCCGACGGGCTGGCGCCGCGCCGGTCCTCCACGTTGCCACTCCGCCGACCCATTCTCCACCGCATGCCGCGATCCTCTCATCTTGGCGCTCAACTCCCGCCGGCGGCTTCGGGTTCCGCCAAAACGAATTTAGCCAAGCGTCCGCGCGGCCGCCAGATGTTCCTTTCGTCGATGCCGTGACAGCGGATTGGAAATGCAGCCGGAATTCATGGTATTCATTGACCGGACAGAAGGACAATACGCCATGACCGAGAAAGTCGGTACCAGCGTCGCCGCCACGAAACGCGACCTCGACAAGGCCGCGGCCGCGCTCGATCAGCCCGGATCGGGCAGCCTCGCCAATCTCGAATGCCGGGTCAGCGATCTGCAGGCCCGATTTATCTCCACGCCGGCCCGGACCCTTGCCGATGTCGAGGCGCGTCTCGCTTTGATCCGGACGATGGTCGAAGCGCTGGGACCGGCCGGCTATCTCCTCCATGTGGTGAACGCCACTCTCGACGATGTACGGGCCATGCGGGTACGGGGTGACGATCCTGGCGACGGGGAAGGCGCGCAATATTAAAAATTGTGCTAAGCTCTGTATGTCAACGTGCGGGGTTGTGATTTGCTCGCTAAAGTGGTGTAATGGGATTCGTTGCACCAAATGTTTCGAGGCGCGGGGGACGCGGCATTGAAGGTTCTTTTCGTTCATCAAAATTTTCCCGGACAGTACAAGCACCTTGCGGCGTCGCTCGCCGACGATGATCGCAATGAGGTCGTCGCGATTGGTGAACGGGAGAACCTCGGCCGGCTGCGCCATCCGAAGGTCAAGGAAATCGGCTACGACAAGCCGCGCGGCGCGAACGCCGAAACGCACCATTACGTGCGCGGCATGGAAAACGCGGTTCGCCGCGGCCAGGCGGTGACCCGGGTCGGCCTGGCGCTGTTGCGCAGCGGGTTTGTTCCCGACGTCATTTGCTGCCACCCCGGGTGGGGCGAGGGGCTGTTCCTCGGCGATCTCTGGCCGAAGAGCAAGCGCCTCTATTTCATCGAATTCTTTCATCACGCCCGCGGCTTCGATGCCGGTTTCGATCCGGAGTTCCCGCAGGAGTTCGACGAGATCTTCAAGATCCGGGCACGGACCGCCACCATGCTGCTGAGCCTCGAGGCCGCGGACTGGGGTCTCGTGCCGACGCGGTGGCAACTGTCGAGCATCCCCGAGGCGTACCAGGCGAAAATCAGCACCATTCATGACGGCATCGACACCGACCTTGTCCGGCCGGACCCGGATGTGACGTTGTCGTTCAAGAGTGGAACGATGCTCTCGAAGTCGGACGAGGTGATCACCTTCGTCAACCGCAACCTCGAGCCGTACCGGGGTTATCACATCTTCATGCGGGCGCTGCCGGGGATCCTGCGGCGCCGGCCCAACGCGCGTGTTCTCATCGTCGGCGGCGAAGAGGTCAGCTATGGGCGTCGCCCCGCCGACGGGAAGTCGCACAAGGAGATCTACCTGAACGAAGTGCGCGACCAGTTGGACATGTCGCGGGTGCACTTTCTCGGCCGCATTCCATACGAGCAGTTCGTGAAATTGCTTCAGATCTCGTCGGCGCACGTCTATCTGACCTATCCGTTCGTGTTGTCCTGGTCGATGCTGGAGGCGATGAGCGCCGGGTGCCTGGTGATCGGGTCGCGCACGCCGCCGGTGCAGGAGGTCATCTCTCACGGGCACAACGGTCTGCTGGTGGATTTTTTCAAGCCCGACGAGATTGTCGACGCCGTGGACCGCGCCCTGGAACACCCCGACCAGATGCGGAAAATGCGCGATCAAGCCCGCCGGACGATCGTCGACCGCTACGACCTCAAGACCCGGTGCCTGCCCAAGCATGTGCAACTGGTCAAGACCTTGGCCATCGGCAAGCGTCCGAGGGTGAAAGCAGCCTAGTGGACTACAAGATCATGCACTGGAAAACGGGCCTCACGAGCATAAACTGGGCGATCGGCGCCGCGCGGGTTCGCATGATGGCGGGCTTGTCCATTCGCTGCTGTCCGCCGGCAAGCATTCCCGACGTCAAGCTCGTGGAGGCGTCCGCGCACGCGGACCCGCGGGGATATTTTTCCGAGGTGTTCAAACACACCGATTTCGCCGAAGCCGGGCTAGAATTCACCATCCGGCAAATCAGCCAGTCCTTTTCGGTCCAGCCCGGCACCATGAGGGGTCTGCATTTTCAGACGCCCGCCGCATGCGCAGGCCAAGCTGGTCCGGGTGTTGAGCGGCGCCATCTATGACGCGGCGGTGGACATTCGCGTGGGCTCGCCGACCTACGGCCAGTGGGTCTCGACCACCTTGAGCGCGGACGATCGAAGGCAGCTCTTCGTCCCCCACGGGTTTGCCCATGGGTTTTTAACACTGGAGGCCAATACCCTGGTCGTCTACGCCGTCGACAACGAATATGCGCCGGGCCACGAGGCCGGGATCTGTTGGAACGACCCGGATATCGCAATACCGTGGCCGGATGTGGGCTCCGAGGTCGTTCTTTCGGAAAAGGACAGCCGCCAGCCTCCGTTGGCCGATCTGCATCCTCCTTCTTACTATCAAGGCTGAACAACAGATGGCCGTCAGATGAACATCATCGTAACCGGAGGCGCCGGATTTATCGGATCCGCCGTGGTCCGGCACCTTCTCGACGAGAGCGATCACCAGGTGATCGTCGTCGACAAACTGACCTATGCCTCGGATCCGGGCTTCGTGACTTCGATCGCCGCCAATCCGCGCTGCGCGTTCGAACAGGTCGACATCTGCGATGGCGCGGCGGTCGTCGGCGTCTCGATGCCCACCGGCCCGACGCGATCTTGCATCTGGCGGCGGAAACCCACGTGGACCGGTCGATCGAGGGGCCGGCGGCTTTTGTCCAATCCAACGTGGTGGGCACCTACACGCTGCTGGAGGCGGGGTTGCGCTATTGGCGCGGACTGAAAGGGGCGCGAGCACGACCGGTTCCGTTTTCAGCACATTTCCACCGACGAGGTGTTCGGCTCGCTGGGGCCGGACGGCGAATTCACCGAGCAATCGCCCTACCGGCCGAATTCGCCTTATGCGGCCAGCAAGGCGGCGTCGGACCACTTCGTGCGCGCCTGGCACGCCACCTACGGTTTTCCCGCCATCGTCACCAACTGCACCAACAATTACGGCCCCCATCAGTTTCCGGAGAAGCTGATCCCGTTGATGGTGATCAAGGGGCTCAACGGCGAACCGCTGCCCATCTACGGTCGGGGCGAGAACGTCCGCGACTGGCTGTATGTCGAGGACCACGCCCGCGCCTTGTGTCTGATCCTGGAACGCGGGGGTATCGGCGAGACCTACAACATCGGCGGCCGGTCGGAGCACACCAATCTGGACGTGGTCCAAAGGCTGTGCGGGCTGCTCGACGACATGTGCCCAGGCTCACCGCATTGCCCCCATGACCGCCTCGATCAGCTTCGTGGCGGACCGGCCCGGGCATGATCTCCGCTATGCGCTGGACTGCGGCAAGATCGAGCGCGACCTGGGCTGGAAACCGCGCGAAACCTTCGAGACGGGATTAAGACGGACCGTTGCGTGGTATCTGGAAAATGGCGACTGGTGGCAACCGATCCTGGCCAAGACCTACACCGGCGAGCGTCTCGGAATGGCGCTCAAGGCCGTGGGTAACGGATAGTTTATGTCCCGTATTCTGGTCACTGGCGTTCCCGGGCAGGTGGGAACCGAGCTGTTGCGCCAGGCGCGGCCGCGAGACCTCGATTTTCAGGGGTTCACCATCGACCAGCTCGACATCACCGATGCCGAGGCGGTGGCGGCGGCGGTCCGGGGGTTCGATCTGGTGGTGAACGCGGCCGCGTACACCGCGGTCGATCAGGCCGAAACCGACCGCGCGCTGGCCTTCGACGTGAACGCGCGGGCGCCCGGCATCCTGGCCGCGGCATGCGCGGCGAGCGCCATCCCGATCATTCACGTGTCCACCGACTATGTCTTCGATGGCGCCAAGGAGGGGCCCTGGGACGAAGACGACGCGGTCGGCCCCATCAGCGTCTACGGCGCCTCGAAGGAAGCCGGAGAGCGCGCCGTACGGGCCGCCCATGATGGCCACGTGATCCTGCGCACCAGCTGGCTTTACGCCGCGCATGGCCACAACTTCGTGCGCACCATGCTGCGGCTGGGCCGGGAACGCGAATGCCTGCGGGTGGTCGACGACCAGGTGGGCGACGCCGACCGCCGCCGGCGATGTCGCCGCGACGATCCTGGTGATCGCGGACAAGCTGCTGGCGGAACATGGCGGGCTGTTCGGCACCTACCATTACACGGCGGAGGGGCGGACGACCTGGTGCGGCTTTGCCGACGCCATTTTCGCGTGCGCCGAAGCGCGCTGGGGATGGCGTCCGAGCGTCGAGCCCATTCGAACGGAAGACTTTCCGACGCCGGCGGCGCGGCCGGCGAACTCGGTCCTCGCGTGCGAGCGGATCACCAAGGCATTCGATCCGCCGAGACGGCCATGGCGGGTCGCTCTCGAGGACGTCATGACGGAACTGCTGGATCACGAAACGGTAAAGGGACAGGCATGAAGGGGATCATTCTCGCCGGTGGATCGGGAACGCGGCTCTATCCCATCACCAAGGCGGTCAGCAAGCAGCTGATGCCGATCTACGACAAGCCGATGATTTACTACCCGCTGAGCGTGTTGATGCTGGCCGGGATCAGGGACATTCTCATCATCACCACGCCGCATGAACAGGGGCTGTTTCAAACGCTGCTGGGTGACGGAAGCCAATGGGGTCTTCGCTTCTCGTACGCCGCGCAACCGAAGCCGGAAGGTCTGGCGCAGGCGTTCGTCATCGGCCGGGAGTTCATCGGCCGAGGACCGCTGCGCGCTGGTCCTGGGCGACAACATCTACTATGGCCATGGCTTGACCGAGCTTCTCAACAAGGCGGCGAGCCGTGATGCCGGCGCGACCGTGTTCGCGTACTTCGTCAAGGAAGCGCAGAGGTATGGCGTCGTCGAGTTCGACGCCGAGGGACGCGCGATATCCATCGAGGAAAAACCGGCCAGGCCGAAATCGCGCTGGGCGGTCACGGGTTTGTATTTTTATGACAACGAGGTCGTCGATATCGCCGCGTCGCTGAAGCCGTCGGCGCGCGGCGAATATGAAATCACCGATCTCAACCGCGTGTACCTGGAGCGCGGCTTGCTCGCCGTGGAACAGATGGGGCGCGGCTACGCGTGGCTCGACACCGGCACCCACGCGTCGTTGCTGCAGGCGTCGGAGTTCGTCCGCACCATGGAGGAGCGGCAAAGCCTCAAGATCGCCTGCCCCGAGGAAATCGCCTATCGAAAGGGCTTCATCGACGCCGGCCGGCTGCGAGACCTTGCCGAGCCGCTGAAGGTGAGCGGTTACGGTCAGTACCTCATCCAGCTTCTCGAAAACCCGCACTGATGCTTATCGGCGCGCACAATCGGATACGTCCGCCGCGGAGAGTGAAGCATGTTTTATGGCCTTAATCAAAACCAGGGCACAATACTCAACCATGTCCTCGGAATTATCGACAATCTCTACAAGAAAGTTTTTCACGCGGACATGTTGATCACGTGCGAGCGGTGCGTCGGGTTCATGGACGACAAAAAATTCGTCGAGACACTGAAACAGGTTGCGACGACCGCTCAGGAGCGCAGCCTGGTATGGCGTCTCCATACCCAGATGTGGGCCGCCCATCAATGTCTCGGACTGCCGGGAGATTTCATGGAATGCGGCGTATACAAGGGCTTCTGCAGCCACTTCATGGTCACCTATCTCGATTTCGCCACAACGGCGAAGACCTTGTATCTGCACGACACCTTCGAAGGCATTCCCGAGGATCAACGCGCCGGCTCGCCGGTCCGCGCCGGCGGGTACAGCGAGGACGGCCTCCACGAGAGCGTCGTCGCGCGCTTTCGGCCCTATCCCAACGCCAAGGTGATCAAGGGCAGGGTGCCCGAGGTTTTCGCCGACGGCTGTCCGGAAAAGATCGCCTATCTCCACCTCGACATGAACTCGGCGGCGGCCGAGATCGGCGCGCTCGACGTGGTGTTCGATAGAATGGTGCCCGGCGGCATGATCGTTCTCGACGACTACGGCTGGGAATGGTACCGGGCGCAAAAGGACGCCGAGGACACGTTTTTCGCGGCGCGCGGTCATCGGGTCCTGGAACTGCCGACGGGACAGGGGCTCGTCGTCAAGCAGGGGTAGGGGGACCACGAACTCCGTTGCTCTAGCCGTCGTCGCCGATCGCCACCTCGCGCTCGACGGTCACGACCGTTTCGCCGCCCCGCGTGAGGGTGTAGGTGCCGCGATGGACGCCGGGCTTCCATCCATCGCCGGGCCGCCGCATGCCGCTGAACGCGAACCAGCTGACGTTGCTGGCCTCCAGGACGTTTTGCGTTTGGTGAATTACCCGGCCTTCGGGGTTCTCGATGCGAAAGTGCTGCGTGTCGCCCTTCTCGGCGCCGAACAGATCGACCCACATGACCAGCGCATCGGCGCTGGCGGGCAGCCGGTCGCCCGCGTAATCGCCGTCCCGCGCGGCATCGGCTTCCGGCCGTTTCGCCGAAAAACCGGCGATGAGAAGGCCCGTGGCCCGATAGTCCAGGACCTTCAGCGCGGCGGGCGACCATAACGCCTGCCGCGGCTCGGTGCAGGTTTTGAACGGTCCCTCGCCGACGAACGGATCCACTTCTTCACCATTGTGGCGGACGGCGAACTCCACATGGGGAAATTCGGCGCGCCCGGACATGCCGATGTGGCCGAGACGCTGTCCCGTTTCCACCCGGTCGCCGCGGTTTGACGGCGACGCTGCCGTTTCTCAGGTGGCTGTACTGGGTGACCCAGCCGTCGCCGTGATCGATGACCACGCCATTGCCGGCGTCGCGACCCATCAGGGCGGCGGCGCCGATCTTGCGCACATCCACGTCGGGCATGCCGTCGCGCATGCCGGTGACCACGCCGGGTGCCGCGGCGACCACCGGGACGCCCTCCTTCATCGTCGGCAGGTCGGGCACGCGAATGTCGGTTCCGTCGTGACCGTCATAACTCAGGCGGCCGCAGGCATAGTCCTGCGATCGGGGCCCGGATCGTGATCGAAGTAATTCTGGATGGTGCAGACGGTGCCCATGTCGCAGACCACCGGCAATTCGAATTGCCGGGCCGCGGCCACCGCCGGCGGCGCCACGCTTGACAGCCAGAGGCACGCCAGGACCAACGGCGCAAGGTGCGCGAGGGGTAGGAGCCGGGTGGTGAGGTCTCGAGGCCGGGCGTATTGCATTCTGGCTTGATACATGCAAGCGATCCCGCTGGTCAACGCCACCATTGCGAGACTCCCTTATGAAGGGCGCGGGGCGCTAGCGGCGCTCAGGACATAAGAGCCCCGGACATAAGAAAGGCGGTGGGGCCCATGAGGCCGCCACCGCCCGTCTCAAACGTTACCGCTTAAGATCGTGGAAAGAACTACCAGATCTCCGGCGGATCGACTTCGTCGGCCTCGTCCGGATGATCCCATTCGATCACCGGGCAAGTGTCCGGAAGGTGAACCAGCTCGAAGTCGTCGGAGTTCGCGCCCGAAACCAGCGGATCGCTGAACGAAGCGATGCCCATGTCGAACTCGATTTGCACGCCATTGCCGTTGGTGTCGAGCAGAGCGGCGTCTTCGAGGAAGATCTTCTGGCCGTTGGACAGAAGGATCATGACATCGTCGGGAAGCTGGTTGCCGCCGCCGAAGAAGGTGCCGAACTGGATCTTGACCGGCACGAACTCGGGCTGACCGCACAGGCGGATGACATCGTTGTCGCCGGTGGCGGAGGTGGATCCGTCCCAGTCTTCGATCACGTCGATGGCGTTCTGGAAGGCGTAGAAGTTCACGTCGTCCTGATGGAACTCGAAGGTATCCGAGCCCGCGCCGCCGGCCATGGTGTCGTTGCCCTCGCCGGGGACAATCCGGTCGTCGCCGGCGCCGCCGTCGATGACGTCTTCGCCGTCGTTGCCGGCGATTTCGTCGTCGCCGCCCTGGCCATACAGGGTGTCGTTGCCGTCACCGCCGGCGATGTAGTCGTCGTCGCCTTCTTCGGTGTCCGCTTCGTCGTCGGCCACGTCGCCGTAGATCAGGTCGTCGCCGCTATCGCCCGCGATGCAGTCTTCGCCGGCGCCGCCTTCCATGTAGTCGTTGCCGCTGTCGCCGCTCATCAGGTCGTCGCCATTGCCACCGTCCATGGTGTCATCGCCGGCATCGCCGTTCAGGTGGTCGTCGCCGCCGCCGCCGGACACGACATCGTCGTCGTCGCCGCCCGAGATGGTGTCTTTGCCCTTGCCACCCTCGATTTCGTCTTCGCCCTTGCCACCGGCAAGCTCGTCACGGCCGTCGCCACCGTCGATGGTGTCGTCGTCCTTGCCGCCGTTGACATAGTCGTTGCCCGAGCCGGCATAGATCAGGTCGTTGTCGTCTTCGCCCCAGATCTGGTCGTCTCCGCCCTGACCGAGGATGGTGTCGTTGCCCTTGCCGCCACGAATGACGTCGTTGCCGTCGCCGTCCGTCTCGCCCAGCTCGTTGTCGCCGGAGATCCAGTCGTTGCCGGTGCCGCCATCGACTTCGTCGCCGTCATCGCCGGCGATCACTTTGTCGTCGCCGCCGCTCGAGCAGATGTCGTCGCTTCCGCCGCCGGTCTTGATCAGGTCGGCGTCGTTGGTCGAAACCATGATGCCGGTGCCCTCGAGAACTTCCGTGCCGGCCGGCGCAATGATGTCGGGGCCGTTCGGGTTGGTCCGGCGACCGCTGTCTTCCGGCTGGTAGGGGGTGTAGTTAGCCATTGTCGTATCTCCTCCGTATGTGTTCGGTGCAATCACGTGCGTACCGGGTGGTGCGCTCTCTAGCAGGCTGTTATATTTGCGCCTGCACACTCATGAAGTGCACAATACGGAGAAACACTACCTTACGGCCCCCCAATTTGAGTAAGAAGATAGTCCTAGTCTGAGATCCATCCCGAACGACGGTTTGGCCGAGGAACCGCGACGCGGGCCGGGTGTTTCGATGCCGCTGGCGATGTTTTCCGATGCCGCTGGCGATGTTTCCCGACGCCGGTGGATGACGGCCGAGAACGTTGCGAGCATGCGGTACGGCAAATCGGACAGGGCTGCGAATGGTGTTGGTCGACAGGAAAGTGCGCTTCGGTGCCCGACAAACGTTCTGATCAAGCGTCTTTGCGAAGCGCCCGCTCGCGGCGTGCACGCAGACTGTCCTTGCGAACCAGAGGTCGGTAGCGCGGAATAGGGGGAGTAGGTGGCGGAAGAAACAAGGCGCCCGGTGCTGCGACCCGGCGCCCGCTGTCGATCATAGATTTTGAAACCTGTTGATCCGACCGCACGACTCTGCGCGGCCGGATGGGCACCGAATGTCAGATCCGGACCACTAGTTTATGCGCGGGCTTGCCTGCGGGACGGTTTGGGGGGCCGGGCCGATCGGCGCGGTCATGCGTTGCTCCAGCGCCGTGTCACTGCGCAGTTGGCCGGCGCCATCCACCAATCGCCGCACCATGGCGGACTGCCGGTTGACCCCCATCTTCAGAAACACATCCTTAAGATAGGCACGAACGGTGTGGACGCTGATCCGGAGCTTCTTGGCGATTTGATCGGGGGTCAGGCCCTGGCACATGAGGACGGCCAGCCGCAATTCCACCCGGGTCAGTCCATACAGGTCCTGAAGCCATTCTTCGCGTGGCGTGCCCAATTGTTCGGGGTCGGACAGAAACACCGCGATGAGATTTTGCCGGTTGCCGGGCGCGGCGGTGCCGTTCGTGCCGCGCGTCAGGATCAGGTGAAGCGGGCTCTTGCCGTCGGGACGCGAGACCGCGAGGGCCTTGCTGCTCTCCGCCGATTGCTCCGACCCGGGGGCAAGGAACTCAGCGAGGATCGCTTGAAGTTGCAGGTTTTCCTGAGGAAGGCTCAACGATAGGCTGCCGTTGAATGCGGTGAGCGGATCGCCGCGTTTGAGCACCTCGAGCGCCTTCAGATTGAGCGCCGCGACCTTGCCGCCGTGGTCCAGCAGGATGATCCCAAGCGTCAGCCGATTGAGAACGTTCCATGCGGCACCGGTGTGCGCCAACCGGGCCCGCGCCGATCTTTCCATGCGCCAGGCGCTGCCGACGGCCCGCAGCATGACGCCGAGGCGCGCGGCCTCTTCCTGCGTGAACGGAGGCTTGTCGGCCTTGCGGGCAAGAACGACGCAAACCACCGTTTTTCCTTTTCGTTCCAACACGCCGACCATGAGGTGGCTAAGCCCCTGCGGCGCCATCCACCCCTTGTAGAACGGGGTTTCCCTGAGTTCGGGACGAGCCACGAGCTGGTCGTCGGCCCACACGGTGCCGGGGACCCGGAAGCGCTCCTCGTGGCGCAGCCACACGTTGCAACGGCAGTAGCGGCTTTCATAGGAAGCCAGGTATTCCGGAGCGATGCCCGACGCGTGGGTAAACCGGCCGGTCCCCGTTTCGTAGTAGTGCACGCCTATGCCGCAGACGTCGGCGTTGATGACGTCCTTCAATTCCGCAACGGCCTGCTGCCAGGTGGCGAGGTCTTGGGTCGAAGTGCCGTTGGCGGCATGGCCGGATGGTTGCTTGTCGACCAAACAGGTTGAAATCCCCATGGCGTGTCCCTTGACTGTATATTGCAACAAGTGGCCGGGCGCTCGATCCCCGCCGCGATTTCGCCCTCCATCCCCCGCCGGCCGCCAATAGCCACAAGCGGCCACCCATAACACAACCTATAGTAGAATATTAGATTTTCGAAAAATGTGATTTAATTATGAGGAAAATAAAAATACACTAAAAACAAAATATTTATTATAAATAAATAGATCCATAATTTTCAGCCGACCGATATCATTGTCAATCACATACATCCCGCTATAAAAATTAGGATTGAGTTTATTGCATGGCGTTGTTGGCCAATATCATTGTTTTTTTACACAATTACAATAAAAAACTTTTTTGAGAGAGGATCTTTATTTAGCCCGAACCGGGCGTTTTGGCGCTAATATCGACCCGATTGCGGCAAGTCATGGGTCATTTGGGGCAGAGAAATGTGCGCCGACGCGAATCAACGATCCCTATACATACGATATATATGGCATAGCGAAATAAAAACTCGTAATACGAGAGTTGCCCTGTGATGCGCTGACTGCAGGCCGAAACCGAGCGTGCCATCTTCGCGTAACGTGAGGCTAGGATCGAGTGGCAGCAGGTTGGGGGAGCCGGCTTCACCGCTTCCGCACCACTTCTTATCGGCCAATTCCGGCGGTGTTGACTGACGGTTTCTCTGGCGCCGACTGAATATCCTGCACGATTTGGCGGGTTGTGGTGCGATCAGGGCTTTGATGTCATCGCCGTGGGCGCGTGCCAGAATTCAGACACGGAATGCACCGTCAGGCAGACTGGCAGTCCGGATATAACATGTGGTTCCCATACGTCGGATCCAGAGCACTGGCGGCGCTCTGGCACTTTGGGGAATGATCCGGCGCAAACAGTACGAGCCCGCATGATTGAGAGCGGCGACCGTTGTCGGGATCAGCGCCCCGCCGTTGACATATTCTTAACTGTGTTGATCCTAGTATCGTCAATTCCTGGTTGTTAAAGCCTATCGAAAGTTGAATAGCAAAAAACAAGTTCATTCTTGTAGTCTTTATGCGGGAAATTATTAGAAAGCTTCCGTTTCGATTTTAGAATATATAAATCCTTCAAATTTATGGGTTCTTTATTGGTTAATCATGGCTTTACAGTCCATATCGGGCTGCTACAATTTTGTTATAAATGAAAAAGGCCAGCCGGAAATCCTTGGCGGCCCACAAATCCTGACGCGTCTACCTGTCATTCCCCAAGATACCGAGGTTTGGCTGGCGTGAGCAGTATCTGCGAGGAATACGACCATGAACCACTGGAGTACGTCGAGGGGGCTCCCGGACCTTTCGCGCGAAATCGAACCCGACAAACGCTGGATCGGGACACTGCTGTGCTGCGTTTCGGCCCTTATCACGACGGTTATTGTTATTCTCGTGGCCAGCTTTCTCACGTCTGCCGACGGCCGCGACATTGCGCGGGGTGACGGACCGGGCATCGAAAACGTGGCGCCCGCGGATCGTGGTGTTTCCGACTGAGCCTTTGCCGTTCTGCAAACGCCTTATTGCGGCGTTGCCCTAACGTCGTCTTGGTTGGCGACCTGATTTTTCCATACGTTCGCGTGTTGCCCGACGACACCGTGGCTTGTCTTTGCGGCAGCGACTTCGGTGACCGTTTTCTCGCGGTAACGCGGCGTTCGGCCGGCATTAATCAAGCGGCGGCTGGTCGCCTGCGTCAATCGCCTTGGCAAGCGCGGCGGGTTCTGTATGATACGCGGCCATCCCGACGGCGGAGGCGGCATGACGATAAAAGAGGCGCTAGCGTTCGACGATGTTTTGCTGGTGCCGGCCGCGTCCAGCGTTCTTCCCTCGCAGGCTGATGTTCGCACACGGTTCACGCGGTCCGTGGACTTGCGGATCCCGCTGATCTCCGCGGCCATGGACACGGTCACCGAGAGCGCATTGGCTATCGCCATGGCCGAAACCGGCGGCATCGGCGTCATCCACAAGAACTTGGATCCCGAAACCCAGGCTGGAGAAGTCTGGCGGGTCAAGAAGTGCGAATCCGGCATGGTGGTCAATCCGGTGACGATCGGACCGTCGGCGACGCTGGGTGATGCGCAGGCGCTGATGAGCTCACATCGATTTTCCGGCGTTCCGGTGGTGGAGGAGGAGAGCGGCCGGCTGTTGGGAATTCTCACCAACCGCGACGTGCGGTTCGCCACCGACCCGTATCAGCCGGTCAGCGAGCTGATGACCCGCAATACAGCGGAGAAACCGCTGGTCTCCGTTCGCGACGGTGTCGATCGCGAAGAGGCCAAGCGGCTGCTCCACCGCCACCGGATCGAGAAACTTTTGGTGGTGGACGAGACGTATCGGTGCGTCGGGCTGATTACCGTGAAGGATATCGAGAAGGCGGAGCGCTTTCCCAACGCCTGCAAGGACGACCAGGGCCGGCTGCGCGTCGCCGCCGCCACCGGTGTCGGCGACGACGGGGTGATCCGGGCGGAAGCGCTGCTCGGCGCGGAAGTGGACGTCATCGTCGTCGATACCGCCCACGGCCATTCGCGAGGCGTCATCGAGACGGTCGAGCGGATCAAGAAGCTCAGCAATTCCGTGGAAATCGTGGCCGGCAATATCGCCACCCAGGACGGCGCCAGGGCGTTGATCGATGCCGGCGCCGATGCCGTCAAGGTGGGGATCGGCCCGGGGTCCATCTGCACGACCCGAATGATCGCCGGCGTCGGCATGCCGCAATTCTCCGCGATACAGGAAGTCTCCGAGGTTTGCCGGAACCGAAGCGTTCCGGTGGTCGCCGACGGCGGTATCCGGTATTCGGGCGATTTCGCCAAGGCCATCGCCGCGGGCGCCGACAGCGTCATGATCGGCTCGCTGCTCGCCGGCACCGACGAAAGCCCCGGCGATGTTTTCCTGTACCAGGGGCGGTCCTATAAGGCCTATCGCGGGATGGGTTCCATCAGCGCGATGGCGCGCGGTTCGGCGGACCGCTATTTCCAGCAGGAAGTGGCCAACACCCTCAAGATGGTGCCGGAAGGGGTCGAAGGACGCGTGCCCTACAAGGGACCGGCCGGAACCGTCATCCATCAGCTGGTGGGGGGCCTCAAGGCGGCCATGGGCTACACCGGGAACAGAACCATCGGCGAGCTTGCAGACGAACTGCATGTTCCGGCGGACAACCCTGGCCGGGCTGCGGGAAAGCCACGTTCACGACGTCACCATCACCCGCGAAGCTCCCAACTATCAGGCATCCGACTGATACCAAATTCGATTGATAGGGACGCATTGTGATCGTGTTTCACGCTTCCTCGGCAGGAGGGACCGTGCTGGCGATGGGGATCCATCGTCAAGCGGTTTCCCACCTTTGGAACCTGGGCCCCGAGGAAGCGTGAAACACGACCCTCCGGGCGGCCTTTCGAGGTTTCCGGACGGCGTCGCGCGGCGCTTATGATGCTCCCGCATCACGGCGCACCACGCTCCTTGCCGGAAACCTCGAAAGGCCGTCACAATGGGTTCCTATCAACGAGAATTGGTATGAGCCTTCCGGCAGCGGTTCGACGGGCGGCCGTTGGGGCGACGTTTTCGCCAAGGCCGTGATGCCCCGAGCGATTGCCGACAAGCGCCGGCCGAGGTCGAGGGCGGCGCCACCGTGACCGCGTAACCGAGCCGCGCCCGCCAACCGCATTTCATTCTCCTCCTCCCACCCCCTCCCTGATCCCACGTCCGAAGATAGCGGACCGCGCTCGGCGCAAGTGCGCGTGCGCGGCCTTTCGTCATTGTCCGGCCCCGAGCGCCGCGTGGTGCAGGGGTTTGCCCGAAAATACAACCTTAACAAGCAAAATTGGAAAAAAGCTCCTTTAAATAGCAAAAAGCGTTTGACGCCGGTTCGGATAACCCATATGGGTTAACCATACCGAGTAACAAAACCCAAAAACACCAATAAAGTGTATTTGGGGCGGCGGAAAAGGAACCCCCGAAATGCTGAAACAGACTGTTGGAACTGCCCACAAATCGACCTTCATCATTCAGCGGATTTCGGCCCTGGTTCTGATCAGTGCCGTCGTGATGGCCACCCTCGCCATTCACCGGCCCGCCGCCGCCGCCGACGCGCGCCAGAGCTTCTTTCACAGCAGCGAAATTCGTTCCAGCAAGACCGATGCCTTCCGCAAGTGGACCTCGGCCGTGTCCCGCTACGCCGAAGAGCAGGATCGTGCGGAGACCGCCTATGGCGAGCTCGATGCGTTTCTCGACACGCTTCGCGGCAAGACCCGCCGCGAGCAGCTGGTCGCCGTCAACGCCCACATGAACACGCGCCCCTATACGACCGATACCAAGAACTGGGGCCAGAAAGACTACTGGGCGACGCCGGCGGAGTTCATGTCCCGCTCCGGCGACTGCGAGGACTATGCCATTGCCAAGTTCTTTGCCTTGAAGCGGTTGGGTTGGAACCCAAACGCTCTTCGCCTCGCGGCGGTCAAGGATCTCGATCGCGGCGAAGGCCACGCCGTTCTCGTCGCTTTCGATGGCACCAAGAGCTGGATGCTCGACAATCAGATCAAGCAGGTCGTCGAGACCGATACCGTTCGCCATTACGAGGCCGTATATTCCATCAACGAGAATTTCTGGTGGCGTCACAAGGCGCTGACCGCGGCGCGGAGTGCCGGTGTCCAGACGGCGGCGCGGTAAGGCGGACTTCCCAACGAAGCCGATTATCGCTTATAAGTAGAGTAGCGGATGAGCGGTAAAAGCGAACGAAGGGGGCCGACGATGAGCGGTTGGGGCTGTCCCAATGAACTGAAAGGCACGTGCTTGCGGGTCGACGGGCGCGAATGCGACCCGGGCATGAAGGGCTGTATCCTGTTCGGCCGGTTCGTATTCAGTACGCCCGAGAAGAACATCTCTCGCCACGCGCGCACCAGGCCGGCGGACGACGGGCCGAAACCGCGACCGAAATCCCCCGCCGCCGCCCCCGAAGAACCGCAAGAGTGACGCTCCGGCCGGCTTCAACCATCACAGAAGAGAGTGTGTCCGCCCCATGATCCTGATTGTCGCCGTCATCATTGCCTTGGGCGTCGGCGCGTTCGCGCACATGGCGCGGCAGCGCTCGTTCATCCTCTGGTCCCTCATCACCTTCGCGGTCGTGGTCGTTTCCGAGCTGATCGTCCGCAGCCTTCTCGTGTTGCTGCTCGCCGGGATCAACGATACCACCGCCCTTTCCATCATCATCTACATCAGCTTCGGCGGCATGGTCATGCTCTGCGCCGCCATCCTGCCGGCCGCCCCCTCGGAAATCGACGGTTAATGATTCGCCGCTTCGGGCACTACTGGCGGACGCCTTCGATGGAGAGCGTCAAATCCACGGTCCGCGACGCCGGACCCAGGTCGTAATCAATCCCGAAGTCGGCGAGCGTCAACGTCGTCGTGCCCAGGAAACCGGCGCGGTAGCCGCCCCAGGGATCGGGACCATGGCCGATCTCTTCGACCGCGATCTCGACGGGCTTGGTCACGCCGTTGAGCGTCAGATTGCCCCTGATCACACCCTCCGCGTCGTCCGCCGGAACGACCTCGGTGCTGACGAACGTCGCCTTGGGGTGGGCATCCACATCCAGGAAATCCTTACCGCGCAGGTGCTTGTCGCGCTCGGCGTGGTTGGTATCGATACTGGCGGTATCGATTTCGACGGTCACCGAGGAATTCTCGGGGCTGTCGCGGTCCAGCAGGAAGTTGCCGCCGAAGTCGTTGAACCGGCCATACAGCCAGCTGTAGCCGAGATGCTTGATGCGGAATTCGATGAAGATGTGCTGACCCTTGACGTCGAAATTGTAGATTTCCTCGGCGGCTTTCGCCGGCGGGGCGGCCACGATGGCCACGATGGCCACGAGCGCAAGGACGGCGCCGCGCGCCGACAAGGTCCAGGGGAAGCGGCGTGGGCGGTGTCGGGCGTTCATTGTTCTCTCCTTTGTGTGCGTGAGGCATCGGGGCACGCGGTTGGTGAGGGAGCCGGGGCACGTTTCACGCCCAGCATGCGCGTCAACGTGGCATCGCGGTCAATAACATGGTGCTTGAGGGCGGCCAAGGCGTGCACGCCGACAAGAGCGATGAGCGCCACGGCCAGCCAATAGTGCACGGCACCGGCCCGGTCGGCCTGGCGGGGGAGGCCCTCGACGATTGCCGGTATGGAGATCAGATCGAACACGAGGACCGGGTCCCCCTTGGCCGTCGACATCAGATAACCGGCGGCGGCGACGGCCAGGACCCCGAACAGGAGCAGCCGATGAACCCAGCGGGCGACGCGGATCTCCCAGGGTTTGGCCCCCGGCTCCGGCAGCGGTGCGCCGCCCACCCGCCGCCAGACGAGACGCGCCACCAGCGCCACCACCACCACGATGCCCACGGATCTGTGCAGTTCGGGCGCGCGATGATACCAGTCATCGTAGTAGCCGAGATCCACCATCCACAGTCCCGAGACAAACAGCCCGAATACGGCGACCGCCACCAGCCAATGCAGCACGATGGAAATCGCGCCGTAGGCGGTCGAAGTGTTGCGCAGCTTCATCGGCCGGTGTCTCGCGGTGATGTAACGTTGGCACGGATATAGCGCGACGGGCCGCGCCGGGAACCCCTAAACTTTATCGTGTGACGTCTTGACCGGGTATGGTAGGGAACAAAGGTGGCGCAGAGGGCTCCCCCATGAACGTGGAACCGAAGTCTGGATTTATCGAGGTCGAGGGAAGCGGTCTGGAGTGCCGGTGGATCGGTCCCGGGCCGACGGAGGCCATCACGCTCGTGTTCCTGCACGAGGGGCTGGGCTGCGTCGCGCTGTGGAAGGATTTTCCCGATCGGCTGGCCGAGCGCACCGGTCTTGGCGCACTGGTGTACAGCCGGCCCGGATACGGCCGCTCCGATCCGGTGAAGGATCCGCTGGCCGTGGATTATCATCTCACCGAAGCCCTCCAGGTTCTTCCCAGGGTGCTGGAGGCCGCCGGCGTCAGACGCGCCATTCTCGTCGGCACCAGCGACGGCGGAACCATCGCTTTGATGTATGCGGGCGACGGCGGTGGGCCCGGTCCCTGGGCCGGGCGGATCGAAGCCGTCATCTCCATGGCCGCCCACGTCTTCAACGAGGACGTGCACCGTCCGGGGCATCGAGGAGGCGAAGGCGGCCTACGAGACCACCGAAGTCCGCGAGAAGCTCGCCCGCTATCACGCGGACAACGTGGACTGGGCGTTCTGGAGCTGGTGCAACGTCTGGCTGAGCCCGGAATTTCGCGACTGGAACGTAGAGCGGTTTCTGCCCGGTATCACGGTTCCCGTTCTCGTCCTCCAGGGAGAGGACGATCACTACGGCACCGTCGCTCAGGTCGATGCCATCGCCGAGCAGGTGTCCGGACCGGCGGAGAAGGCCATCATCGCCAACTGCGGCCATTCGCCCTACCTGGAACAGCCCGACGACACTCTGGACGTCATGGTTGCGTTCATCGAGCGGTTTGTCACCGGGCGGACGAGAGACTAAAAGTCGGTACTAGGCACCTCCGGCGCACTCCATTATTGTTTCGGCCTTTCGTCCCTTTCGCCAGAACAAGAGGCCGCGCCATGCCTGACGACTCCCGCCCCGCCGCCTTCGACAAATCCAAGCTGCCCAGCCGCCACGTCAGCGTCGGCCCCGAGCGCTCGCCGCATCGATCGTACTACTACGCGATGGGAATGACGGAGGCGGACATCGAGCAACCCTTCGTCGGCGTGGCGACGTGCTGGAACGAGGCCGCGCCGTGCAACATCTCGCTCAGCCGCCAGGCCCAGGTGGTCAAGCGCGGGGTCAAGGCCGCCGGCGGCACGCCTCGGGAATTCACCACCATCACCGTCACCGACGGCATCGCCATGGGCCACGCCGGCATGAAGTCGTCGCTGGCGTCGCGCGAAGTGATCGCCGATTTGGTGGAGCTGACCATGCGCGGCCACTGTTACGACGCCATGGTCGGGCTCGCCGGCTGCGACAAGTCGCTGCCGGGCATGATGATGGCGATGATCCGGCTCAACGTTCCGTCGGTTTTCATCTATGGCGGATCCATTCTGCCCGGGCGTTTCAAGGGCCGCGACGTAACCGTGGTGGACGTTTTCGAGGCGGTGGGCCAGCACTCCGCCGGCAATATGTCGGACGAGGACCTGCACACGCTCGAATGCGTGGCATGCCCGTCGGCGGGGTCGTGCGGCGGTCAGTTCACCGCCAACACCATGGCCTGCGTCTCGGAAGCCATCGGACTGGCGCTGCCGGGATCGTCGGGCGCGCCGGCACCCTACGAATTGCGCGACGCGCTGTGCGAAATCTCCGGCCGGGCGGTGATGCGGGCCCTCGCGCTCGGTCTCAGGCCGCGCGACATCGTCACCCGGAAGGCTCTGGAGAACGCCGCCACCGTGGTGGCCGCGTCCGGCGGATCCACCAATGCCGGGCTGCATCTGCCGGCGATGGCGCACGAGGCCGGCATCGATTTCGATCTCGACGACGTGTGCGAGATTTTCCGCCGCACGCCTTACATCGCCGATCTCAAGCCGGCCGGGAAATACGTGGCCAAGGACATGTACGAGGTCGGTGGCGTTCCGGTGCTGCTCAAGACGCTGTACGACGCCGGCTTCATTCATGGAGACTGCATAACCGTCTCCGGCAAGACCATTGCCGAGAACCTCGAAGGCGTGGTGTTCCCGACCGGCCAGGACGTGATCATGCCGGTCTCGAAGGCGCTGTCGCCGACCGGTGGCGTGGTCGGCCTCAAGGGCTCGCTGGCGCCGCAGGGCGCGATCGTCAAGGTGGCCGGCATGACCAACCAGAAGTTCCGGGGACCGGCCCGCTGTTTCGATAGCGAGGAGGAATGCTTCGCCGCCGTCGATCGCCGGGACTACCGCGCGGGCGACGTCCTGGTGATTCGCTACGAGGGGCCGCGCGGCGGGCCCGGCATGCGCGAGATGCTGTCCACCACGGCGGCGCTGTACGGTCAAGGCGCCGGCGACAAAGTGGCGCTGATCACCGACGGACGGTTCTCCGGCGGAACCCGGGGCTTCTGCATCGGCCATATCGGACCGGAAGCGGCCGTCGGAGGACCCATCGCGCTGCTTCGCGACGGTGACATGATCGTAATCGACGGCGAAGCCGGAACCATTGACGTGGAGCTGTCGGAGGCCGAACTGGACGAACGGCGCAAGGCCTGGAAGCCCCGAAAGCATGACTTCCAGTCAGGCGCCTTGTGGAAGTATGCCCAGCAGGTGGGGGACGCCTGCGACGGCGCGGTGACGCACCCCGGCGCCAAGGCCGAAACCCACGTCTACGCCGATATATGACCGCTGAGTCCGGGCAGGAAAAAGCCGGGCGGTGAAAGCCGCCCGGCATGGCTTCGGAGCCGCCGAACGACGGGCTATTCGGGAATGGCGTTCAGCGCATACATGGCCAGAAGAAGCTTGCTGGGCCGCGCGCCCCAGGCGCCGAACCACTTCTCGTAGATCTTGGCGATGTCACCCGACCGGTAGGTGTCCGCCAGCGCCGTGTTGACCGCGAGCAGGAAATCGTCGTCGTGGCGTCGGACCACCAGGCCATAGGGCTCGTAAGTGAACAACTGGTCGGCCAGCATCAGCTTCGAGGGATCCTTGGCGTTTCTTCCGAGACCGATGAGGACAACGCGATCCGCCGCGTAGGCGACGGTTGTTCCGGATTCCAGCGCCGCCAGACCGGCTTCGTGATCCGCATAGGTGACGATCTTGGTGTCGAGATCGTGTTTCTTGAGTTCGTCCGCCAACGCGCCTTCGGTACTGGTTCCGGCGACGACGCCGATGCTCTTGCCGGCGAAGTCCTTGACGTCGGTGACCGGCTAATCGGCATTGACCAGGAAGCTGGCGCCGGTCACGAAGGTCATGTTGCTGAACGATACCTCTTTCTGGCGCGACAGGGTATTGGTGCTATTGCCGCACAGCACGTCGACGGTGCCGTCGACGACGGCGTCGAAGCGGTTCTCGGCGCTGAGCGCAACGTAATCGACCTTGAGCGCTGAGAGTCCCAGCTGGGCCTTCACCGTATCCACGACGCGCGCGCACAGGTCCAGGGAATAGCCCACCGGCTTTTTGGCGTCGTCAAGGAACGAAAACGGGTTCGATTGCTCGCGGTAGCCAATGGTGATGGCTCCGCTGTCCTTGATCTTCTTCAATGTGCCGCTCAATTCCGCCGCACCGGCCGGAGTGGCCAGCAGGGTCGCGGCGAGGACCCCGAGCAATATTTTCTTCATGACAGAAATCTCCTCCATATGACCGCGAATGGGTCTTTTTCCGGTGACAAACGGGTGCACATAGCGCGGACGCTATTGTGATGTCAGATCGATACCGAACCACGTCTCCGACAGTTTCGACAGCGTACCGTCTTGTTCCAGGCTCACGACAGCCGCCTGGATGGCCTTGCCGAGCGCCTCGTCATCCTTTTCGGTGGTGACGGCCAACGGCTCGAAAAACAGAAAGTCGCCGATAATGCGCACCGGCAGGCCGCTACCCGCGGCTCTTTGCGCGTGCTCCAGCGAGGTGATCACCGCGTCCAGCTTGACGCCGTCCCCTTCGGCGAGGGCCGCCATCGCCGATTTCTTGTCGGGGAATTCGACGACTGTCGCACTGTCGACCACGTAGTCGATATCGGTCTCGCCGGTGTAGATGGTCAGATCATGAGCGAGATAGCTCTCGTACGTGGTGTCGGCCTTGACGCCGATGGTCTTGCCCGACGCGTCCGCGGGCTGATCGATGGAGGTGTTGTCCTTGTGTACCACCATGGTCGCCGGAGACAGACGGTAGACGTCGGGGAAGGCGAGTTTTTCCTCGCGGTCCGTTGTCGGTGTCATGGAGCACACGCACATGTCCCAGCGATCGCCCCACCCGCCGTCGAGAACCTCCTGCCAAGTCGGGGTCACGAACGTCGCGTCGACGCCCATGCGGCTGGCGATCAGCTTGGCGACCTCGATGTCGAACCCGGCGAGGTCGCCGGCCTTATCGTAGCCGGACTGCGGCAGCGCATCGGGCATGGCCGCGACAATGACGCTGCCGCGCGCCTTGATCTGCTCAAGCGTGCTCGCCGACGCTCCGCCAACGGCCAAGATCACGAGCCCCATGGCGGCCAGCGCCAGTCCCAGTCCAGGTCCCAGTCTCAGTCTCAGTCTCATACGCATGTATCCTCCCGTCCCTACCGAGCATCTATTGCCCCGTAAGACACCAAGCCTCAAGCCCAATCTTGAGTTCGCGCAGTATTTCCCACGGACGCGGCGCCGTAGCAAGGCCTTCGGGTCTGGAACATCGGCTGTAACGGCAGAGTGGAGCGCCGTGAGTCCGCAGGTGAGTTCTTTGCGCCGGCGGGCGGACTTGGCGAGGGTATTTGGTTCTTGCCTTGACGGGAAACGATGTTACGTCCTCAACGGAGCATGGTGGATATATTTCTAAGCTACGACGATAAGGACCGGCCGCGCGCTCGCGCGCTGGTGACGGCGCTGGAGCGGCAGGGCTGGTCCATCTTCTGGGATCGATCGATCCCGGCGGGGAAAACTTGGTGGCAGGCCATTGGCCGGGCGCTCAAGGGTGCGCGCAGCGTCGTGGTCCTGTGGTCGCCGACCGCGGTTCAGTCAACCTGGGTCTATGAAGAGGCCGACGACGGGCGCAAACGCGGTGTCCTGGTTCCGGTGTTCATCGATCCCGTGCTTCCGCCCATCGGCCTGCGCAGCGTCCAGGCGGTGGACCTGAGCGGATGGGATGGCTCGCCCTCCGATCCATCGTTCCAGAAGCTGCTTGCCGATATCGGCTCGGTGATCGGCGCTCCCGAGCCGATCACCGGATCCGAACCGGCGTCCGGGCCCGTCGGCGGTGTTGCGTCCGACGAAGCGCGCAAGGACGTGGATCAAGCCGGCGTCAATGAACAAGCGGCGGGATACGGCGAGGACGATGACTACAATTCCGGCCAGTTTTATTTGCTCCTCGCGGGCCTTGTCCTCGGCTGCGCACTGGCGCTGTACCTATGGGGGTAGGGCCGCGGCATGGATTGCTTGGCTTACCGCCCCGGACCGAAGGCGCCGTTGGTGAGATCGCCGCCGAACCATGTGCGCGACAGCGCCGCCAGCGTGCCATCACCGGCCATATGCAGGACGGCCCGCTCGACGGCGCGGGCCAGCTCGGGGTCGCCCTGGTCCACGGCCACGGCCACGGGCTCGAAGAACAGGAATCCCGGCAGAACCCGCGCCGGCGCGCCGCCGGCGATGGCGGATCGCGCCGGCGCGAAGGACATGATGACGGCGTCCACTTCCACGCCATCGCCCCTGGCCAACGCCGCCAGCGCCTGTTCCTTGTCGGCGTACAGTTTGATCCGCGGCTGTTCGACGACGTATTCAACCGGTTCCCTCAGCATCAGGACCTGGAGCCGCCGCTCGAGATACTGCTCGAAAGTGCTGTCTTTCTTGGCTCCGACGGTTCTTCCGGATGCGTCGGCGGGCTGCAGGATGGAGAGGTTGTCCTTGTGAACCAGCATGACGGCGGCATCGTGACGGTAGATGGCGGGAAAGGCGATGCGGCGGGCGCGTTCCTCGGTCGGAGTGATGGACGCGACCGCGATGTCGAAGGCTTCACCCCAACCGCCCGCCAGAATGGCGTCCCAGCCCGGCGTTACGAACCTGACGGGCAGGCCCAGGCGCTTGCCGATCTCTTTCGCCACCTCGATATCGAAGCCTTCCAGCTTGCCGTCCCCGTCGCGCGCCGCCTGCGGCAACGTGTCCGGCACGGCCGCGACGATCACGTTTCCGCGAGCGGCCATGCGGTCGAGGGTCTCCCCGGCCCGCGCCAGGGCCGGCCCCGCCAAACCCGCCGCCAGCGCGATCGCCACAGTCAGTGCCGCGAATCGAGCCTGCATTCTTCTACCTCCCTCTTGGTTGAACGAGACGATCCCCGCGGATCGCCTCGCTATAACGCATTGATTTCTTTGCAACGTGAGCCATTGCGTAGCCGACGCCACTGAATTGAAAAGGCATTTCCGGCCGATGTAAGGGAATGGCAAAATTGAACTGTAAATTGTTCGATTGTGTTCGGTTTTTCCTGTCAAAATTGTAATCGGGATCGACCATGAAGGCGTGGGCGTGATCACCATGTACCGAAACGCAATGGCGAAATATAGCTGGGGCGTCCTTGTAATCCCAGTGCGTAGCGACAAATGCAAAACCGAGCGTTCCCGTACGAACTGCGTTCAGCAGTGGCTGGAACGGGCCCGAGGCGGTGAATCGGGGAACGTTATTCTTGGTCTGCCGATATGGCCGTCCTGAACGGGGCGCATGGAGGGGACTGAATGGTAACGCCAACAAGCGGAAGTACCGCGTATCGACGTGAGCGCCACCGGAGACGAACGCATCGACGCTTTGCTCAAGGGGCCGAAGTGGGGCGGGCCGGCCGGCACGGGCGTCGACGTAACCTACAGCTTTCCCCAGTTTCCCGGGAGCGAGTATTCGACCAGTACATTCGGTGGGTACGGGCCGACGACGGGACCGGCGAACCGTGGGACTCCGACGTGCGGGGTCTGAACGCTCCGCAGCAGAGATATTTTTCCGAAGCGATGAATGCCTGGTCGGAAGTGGCGAAGATCGCACCGGTCGAGGTCGCGGACGACGCATCGGCGGTTGGCGATATCCGTGCCGCCTTCTCGGGCCGGGTGGCGAGCGCGGACGACGACTTGGCGGGCCTGGGCGTACTATCCGTTCTCCGGCGCCGGCCGCCGGCGACGTTTGGCTCAACTCCCGTATCGGAACTTCGACGACCCCGCGCCCGGTAGCACACGGCTTCTATATCTTCCTGCACGAGACCGGCCACGCGCTTGGCCTCAGCCACCCTTTCGCCGGAGGAAAGGGCGTTCTCGATGGTTCCGAGGATAGTTTCAAGTATACCGTGATGTCATACGCGAGCCCCCCGGGGTCAGTGGATACCCCCACACGCCCATGCTTTATGACATTCTCGCGATCCAGCACCTGTATGGCGCCAATACGTCCACCCGCGGCGGCGATACTACCTATGCTTATGGTGCCTATGGAGAGCATTTCGAGACTATCTGGGACGGCGGCGGCGTCGATACGATCGATCTGTCGGCGCAGTCACTTTCGGCGACGGTCAGCCTCGTGGACGGAACGTATAGTTCCATTGGCGCGAAGGCCTTTGGGGGACCGGCGGTCGATAACGTCGCCATTGCCTTCGGCGTGACCATTGAAAACGCCACGGGTGGCGGCGGCAATGACGTCATTGTCGGCAATGCGGCGAACAATGACCTGCGAGGCCGCGGCGGCAACGACTCGCTTGAGGGCGCCGGCGGCGACGACATGCTGAACGGCGGATCCGGCGACGATACGCTGCAAGGCGGCGCCGGCGACGACGGCTCGACGGAGGCGACGGCACCGACCGGGCCGTGTTCTTCCACGATTTCGACACCTATAATTTTGTTCTCAACGGCGACGCCTCGATGACGGTCGACTTTGGCCGTTCCGGTCCGCTGGACGACGGAAGCGACCGGATCCGGGGCGTCGAGCAGTTCGTGTTCGCCGACACGACGAAAACCCGCGAGCAGCTTGTCGATCTCATTGCCGGCGGTGAGCGATGACGATCGCTGTTACACGGCGATATTTTCGGATTTCTCCGATGGTTCGAGCCTCGTGCTCAATGGCGACGCGGCGCGCGTGGGTGACGTCCTGCGTCTGACTCCGGCAACGGCATTCGCAGGCCGGCAGCGCCTTTCTCGATCCGGCGTTCGCGGTCGGCGGCGACACGTCGTTCCAGACGCAGTTTACCTTTCGGCTGCATGGCGGCGACGAGGGCGCCGGCGCCGACGGCATCGCCTTCGTTCTGCAGGGCGACCCGGCCGGCGCCGCCGCGCTCGGCGAGCCGGGCGGCGGCCTCGGCTACGGCAACCAGGAAAGCGGCGACGACGGCGCGGCCATTGTTGAAAGTGTCGCCATCGAGTTCGATACCTTCCAAGGCCCCGGTGACCCCGACGCCAATCACGTCGGCCTTGATCGATCAATGGCGATGTTACCACGCATCTGGAGGTCGCCTCTCCCGCGTTCGACCTCAACGGCGGCGCTCCCGTCACCGCCTGGATCGACTATGAGGGGTCGAGCGATCTTTTGCATGTGTTTGTCTCGAATACCGGGTCCAAGCCGGAACAGGCGTTGTTCTCGCGGACGATCGACCTGACCCAGGTGCTCGGCGACGGCACCCACGCGGGCTTCACCGGCGGCACCGGCGCGCTGAGCAATGCGCAGGACATCATAAGTTGGACATTCGATGCCTCCGACGCGCCCGTTTCCGCCGATACGACCGTTGCCGTGCCGGCATTTGACATGTCCGCGGGGTATTCGGAATTCTCGGATGTTTCCGGCCTGACGCTCAACGGTGACGCGGCGCGCGTGGGCGACGTCCTGCGTCTGACGCCGGCGGCGAAAGCGCAGGCTGGCAGCGCTTTTCTGGACACCGCGTTCGCCATCGGCGGCGCCACGTCGTTTCGGACAGAGTTCACCTTCCGCCTGGGCGGCGGCGACGGTGACGCCGGGGCCGACGGTCTCGCCTTCGTGCTCCACGGCGCCCCCGCCGGCGCCGCCGCGCTCGGCGAGCCGGGCGGCAGCCTCGCCTACGATAACGGGGAGTATGGCGTCGAGGGCACGGCCATCGTCAACAGCATCGCCATTGAATTCGATACCTACCGGGGTCCCGGCGACCCCGACGGCAATCATGTGGGTCTGCTGATCAATGGCGACGTCACCACGCATCTGGATTTTGCCTCTCCGGCGTTCGATCTGAACGGCGGCAAGTCCGTTACCGCCTGGGTTGACTACGACGGAGCGGGCGACCTGCTGGAAGTCTTCGTGTCGGACGGCGGAGACAGACCAGCGACGGCGCTGTTTTCCGAGACCATCGACCTGAGCTTGGTCGTGGGCGACAGCGCCCACGCGGGCTTTGCCGGCGCCACCGGCGATCTCGCCAATGCCCAGGACATCGAAAGCTGGACTATCGAGGTGGCGCAATCGGATTTCTTCGCTTAAGGAGCGGAGAATCCGGAGTAATACCAACGGCCGTCACAATGGGTTGTTATTTACGACCGTTGGTATAACACGCGCTGCGGGAGGACGGAGAAGGCGGCGCAATTTCGGCGTTTAACGCAGCCATGGATGAGCACCGTAACGAATGTCGAAGACAACAATTATCTATTTTTTAGACTTGCTGTCGTTGCGATTTTCTAGCAAAAAGTTCTCTTCTCGTCAGAACCGTCATACTTCCAATTCAGTTCATGAATGTGTTCTGATCGTGATGCAGCCGATGCGGCTGCACCTGCTTTGGCGTGGGTGTGCTGTTTAAAGCATTGGAGGAGGCCGCGTTTATTTTTGTAAGGAAGGGAACAAGCTAGAATGGCTGATCGAAACGATCTTGTTGAACTTGCGACCGCCGATGCGGTTGGTACGGAACGCGTGGCGTCCGGGCTTTCCAACCCCCTGTATGTCACGGCCCCGTCGGAAGATTTCGAACGCCTGTTCATCCTCGAGAAGAACAGTGGCCAGATTAAGATACTCGATCTCGCGACCGGCACGGTCAATGACACCCCTTTTCTCGATCTCGATGTCAGTACCGAGAGCGAGCAAGGGCTGCTGGGCCTCGCATTCGATCCCGACTATCAGTCGAACGGGATTTTCTATGCGAACTTTACCGATCCCGGCGGCGTCAGCACGATTCAGAAATTCAAGGTAAGCGGAGATCCCGACATCGCGGACGCGTCGTCCGGTGAGGTCGTCTCGAAGATCCCCCAGCCTTACGCCAACCACAACGGTGGCTGGATCGGATTCGGCCCGGACGGATACCTGTATTACGGTACCGGCGACGGCGGCAACAGCAATGACCCCGATGCAAAACGGCCAGGACCTGACGACGCCCCTCGGCGCCATGCTGAGGATTGACGTGCGCTCGGGCAATGATGATTTTCCGGCGGATCCGGACCGGAATTTCGCTATCCCCTCGGACAATCCGTTCGTCGGCGAAACCGCCGACGGCGAGCCGGTTGTCGAGGCGACGTGGTCGTATGGGCTGCGCAACCCCTGGCGCCCCAGTTTCGATCGCGAGACCGGCGATCTGTACATTGCCGACGTCGGTCAGAACGCCCGAGAGGAGGTCAACTTTCAGCCGGCCGGCGGCGGCGGCGGCGAAAATTATGGCTGGCGCCTCCGCGAGGGGACGATCCCGACGCCCGGTGTCGGAGGCGGACGGCCCGCCGACAATGTCGATCCCATTTACGACTATACCCACGGCCAGGGCCCATTTCAGGGCAACTCCATCACCGGCGGCTACGTCTACCGTGGGCCGATCACCGATCTGCAGGGCAAGTACGTGTTCGGCGATTTCGGAACAGGCGGGATCTGGTCGTTCGAGGTTGATGGCGGCGCGATCGCGGATTTGACGAATTGGACCTCGGACTTCGTTCCCGACGAGGGCGATATTCGCGGTATCGCTTCGTTCGGCGAAGATGCCGCCGGCAACGTTTACGTCGTCGACTTCTTCGATGGCGAGGTCTTCAGGATCGTCGGCCCGACCGAAACCCTTCCGCCACAACCGTCGCCGCAATTGACATTGTCCGTCGCCGCGGACAGCATTTCGGAGAACGGCGGCGAGACGGCGGCGACGGTCGCGCGCAACACCGGCACGTCCGGCGAACTGATCGTCGCGCTGAGTTCCAACGACACCGACGAAGCGGTGGTGCCGGCAGACGGTCACCATTGCCGACGGCCAGCAATCGGCGAGCTTCACGGTGCGCGGCATCGACGACGGCATCGCCGACGGCGACGCGGCGGTAACCATCGCGGCGTCGGCCGGCGGCTTCGCCGGCGACAGCGACACCGTCACGGTCACCGACGACGAAGTTGTCGTCACGGGCATTCAGATCAGTTTCGTCAGTGAAGACGCCGGGTACGAGAATAGTGTCGGTGTGTACGACAGGGGGACCGGCAACGCGGAAATTCTGCTCACGAACACCAACACACAGAGCAATCCGGACGCCGCCGATTTCGTTACGGTTCTCGACGACGGGAGTTATGATTTCGACACTCTCGGATATTTCATCATCCCCAATGGCAATGGGCTCAACGATTGGTCGGACGTGGACCTCGATGATTTGTTGGTGTTCGAAACCGCCGGTGGTGCGTATGGCGTGAAAGATGCCGATGGAACGATCCTGAGCGGTACCGGCGCCGATGCCTTTTTCAGTGAATCCGCCAAGAACCCGGATGGCTTCGATCATGTTAAAATCCAGGGCACGGAAATCGGCTTCGAGGACCTGGTCGGCGGCGGAGATCAGGACTTCAATGATGTCGTTCTGGATGCGCGCGAAGTCGATTTGATCGCGTAGCCCGGGCTCGATACCGGCGACAGATCCGCGTCCCTATGGAGCATGGACGCGGGTCAGATCGTCTCGGCATGGTGACAGGCGACCATGCGACCATCGACGAGGCGCGTCTCGGGGCGCTCGACCGAGCACAATTCGGTGGCATGGGGACAGCGGCGATGGAAAGCGCAGCCCGGCGGCGGATTGAGCGGCGAGGGGAGTTCGCCCTTGAGTACCGTCCGTTGCTTGCGTTCCTCGGGCTTGACCCGGGGCGTCGCGGCGAGCAGGGCGCGCGTGTAGGGGTGGCGCGGGTTGTCGAAGATGGCCTCTTTCGCTCCCTGTTCCGCCGCCCGTCCCAGATACATCACCAGAACCTCGTCGGCGATATGGCGGACCACCGAGAGATCGTGGGAGATGAACAGGTACGCCAGGTTCAGCTCGTCCTGCAGATCCATCATGAGGTTGAGGACCTGCGCCTGGATGGACAGATCGAGCGCGGAGACGGGCTCGTCGGCAACCACCACCTTCGGGCTCAGCATCAATGCCCGGGCGATGGCGATGCGCTGGCGCTGGCCGCCGGAGAACATGTGAGGATAGCGGCTGTAGTGCTCGGGCCGCAATCCCACCCTGTCCATCATCCGGCGGGATGCGTCGGCGCGCTCGCCGGCACTGAGTCCGGTGTTGATGGCGACGGGTTCTTCGAGAATGGTGCCGATCTTCTTGCGCGGATTGAGCGAGCCGAAAGGGTCCTGGAAGATCATTTGCACGCTGGTGCGGAAATGCCGGCGCTGAGCCCGGGTGGCGGTGGCGCCATCGATGCCGTCGAGAACGAAAGACCCGGCCGTGGGTGGCTCGATCAGCGTGATCAGCCGGGCCAGCGTCGATTTGCCGCAACCCGATTCGCCGACCACCGCCAGGGTCTGGCCGGCGCCGACGGAAAACGAAATGCCGTCCAGCGCCTTCAGCGTCGCCGGCTTGGTCAGAGGGCCTCGCCCCACCTTGTAATAGCGCGCGAGGCCGCTGGCGCTCAACACCGGGGCCTGGCTCACGTCCGGGACCGGCGCTCACGTCGGCTCTCCGTTATCGTCGAGCGGGGTATGGCAACGTACCGCGACACCGCCTCGATCGCGCAGCGCCGGCGGTTCGGTCCGGCAACGATCGGTGGCGAACCGGCAGCGCGGGTTGAACAGGCAGCCGCCGGGCCGGTCGTACTGCCCCGGAACGACCCCGGGAATGGTCGGCAGGCGTTTGTGACCGACACCGCGTTCGGGCAGGGCCGCCAACAGCGCCGCCGTGTACGGATGCCGGGGGCGGGTAAACAGATCGGTCACGGATTGGGTCTCCACGATCTGTCCCGCGTACATCACCACCACCCGCTCGGCCGTCTCCGCGACCACCCCCATGTCATGGGTGATGAGGATAAGCGCCATGCCGCGATCACGCTGCAATGACAACAACAGGTCGAGGATCTGCGCCTGGATGGTGACGTCGAGCGCCGTTGTCGGTTCGTCGGCGATCAGCAGCCGCGGGTTGCAGGCCAGCGACATGGCGATCATCACCCGCTGGTTCATGCCCCCCGACATCTGGTGGGGAAAGGAGTTGAGCCGGCCTTCGGGCGCCGGTATGCCCACCTGATCGAGCAATTCGATGGTCCGCCGGCGGCGTTCCCGGCCACTGCCGCCCTCGTGCACCTTCAACGTTTCGCCAATCTGAAATCCGACGGTGAAGCACGGATTGAGGCTGGTCATGGGTTCCTGGAACACCATGGCCACATCCTTGCCCGTCAGTTTTCGCCGCTCGGCCGCGGGGCAGCGACAGCAGATCGATGCCGGCGAACCGCAGGCGCTCCGCCGCAACCCGCCCAGGGTAGCCGATCAGCCCCATCAGGGCCAGCATGGTGACGCTCTTGCCGGAACCGGATTCACCGACGATACCCACCACCTCGCCCTCGTCCACCTGCAGCCGCACGTCATCGACGGCGCGGAAGCTCCGGTCTTGGGCGCCGAACTCGACGCTCAGGTTGTGGATGTCGAGAAGCGGCCATCAGCGTTTCAATTTCGGGTCGAGGGCGTCGCGCAATCCGTCGCCCAGAAGGTTGAAGGCGAGGACGGTGATCAGGATGGCGAGGCCGGGGAAGGTGACCACCCACCACGCCCGTTGGACGAACTGCAGTGCGTTGGCCAGCATTGTGCCCCATTCCGGCGTCGGCGGCTGCGCGCCCATGCCGAGGAAGCCGAGAGCGGCCAGGTCGAGCACGGCCGTCGAAAAACCGAGGGTCGCCTGGACGATCACCGGCGCCAGGCAGTTCGGCAGGACGGTGATCAGCATCAGCCGGAAGGCGCCGGCGCCCGAGACCCGGCTGGCCGTTACGTAGTCGCGCGACATTTCGGAAATGACGGCGGCGCGCGTCAGCCGGACGAAGTGCGGCAGCTGGACGATGACGACGGCCATGGCCGCGTTGAGCAGGCTGGGGCCGAGAATCGCGACGATGACGATGGCCAGCAGCAGGCTGGGCAACGCCAGCATCACGTCCATGGCCCGCATGATGGCGGTTTCGACAACGCCCCGGAAGAAGCCGGCGATCAGTCCGAGCGCGACCCCCGCGGCAAGCGCCAAGGTGACCACCAGAAAACCGATGGAAAGCGAAACCCGGGCGCCATAGATGATTCGCGACAGGATATCGCGGCCAAGATCGTCCGTGCCGAGCAAAAACCGGGTCGATCCGCCTTCGGCCCAGAACGGTGGCGCCAGAAACGCGTCGCGATACTGTTCGTTGGGAGGATACAGGGCCAGCACGTCGGCGAACACCGCGACCAGGACAAGAAAGACGATCACCGTCAAACCGATCACCGGACCCCGGTTGGTACTGAAGTACCGCCAGAACTCCACGATCGGATGCGGCGGCGTTTCGGCGGTGGCGGCGATGCCGACGTCATCGGCGTCATCGACGACGGGCGCGGCGGCGGTTTCGGTGGGTGGTGTCATGGTCATCTCTGGTGCCGGATACGGGGATTGATCAAGCCGTAGAGGATATCGACGAACAGGTTGACGGCCATCACCACGGTGGCGACGAGAAGAACGCCGCCCTGCAATACCGGATAGTCGCGCCGGCGCACCGATTCCACGAGCCACTTGCCGACGCCGGGCCAGGCGAAAATGGTTTCCGTCAGGATGGCGCCGGCGAACAGCACGCCGACGGCGAGGCCGATGACGGTAACCACCGGGATCAGGGCATTGCGCAACGCGTGCAGGGCGATGACGCGAAACGGCGACAGGCCCTTGGCGCGGGCGGTGCGAATGTAGTCCTCGCCGAGCACCTCGAGCATGGAGGATCGCGTCATGCGCGCGATCACCGCGAGCGGAATCGTCCCCAGCGCGATCGCCGGCAGAACAAGGTGACTGACGGCGGAGCCGAAGGCGCCTTTTTCGCCGGAAAGCACGGTGTCGATGAGCATGAAGCCGGTCACCGGCTGCACGTAGTACATCACCGACAGGCGTCCGGAGACGGGGGTCCAGCCGAGCTGGACGGAAAACAGCAAGATCAGCAGCAAGGCCCACCAGAAGATGGGCATGGAGTATCCCGTCAGCGCGACGCCCATGGTCGCGTAGTCGAACACCGAGCCGCGGCGAACGGCGGCGAGAATGCCGAGCGGAATGCCGATGGCGACGGCAAACACGATGGCACACAGCGAAAGCTCCACCGTTGCCGGAAACAACGACAGGAACTCGTCGAGCACGGGGGTCTTGGTAACGATGGAGCGTCCGAGATCGCCGGACAAGACGTCGGTAATGTAGATGCCGTATTGCGAAATCAACGGCCTGTCCAGGCCAAGCTCGGCGCGCAAGGCCGCGTGCCGTTCGGGCGCGATGCCCCGTTCACCCGCCAGCAATTCGATGGGATCACCGGGGACCAGCCGGATCAGCGCGAAGGTCAGCAATGTCACGCCGATAAACGTCGGGATGACAAGACCGAGACGCTTGAGAATGAACGTCAGCATGGGCGATCCAGGCGATCCAGAGGGGCCGGACGGGACGGCATGATACCACCCCGTCCGGTTTCGAGTTTGTGAGCCGGTTGAAGGCTATTCCTTCAAGTCGACGCCGTAGAAGATATGGCCACCGAAGGGATCGATCTTGAAGTTCTCGACTTCCTCGCGCATGGGCTGGAAAACCACCGAATGCGCGATGGTGACCCACGGGGCTTCTTCCTTGAAGACCACCTGGGCCTGCTCGTAAAGCTCGGCGCGTTCATCCTGGTCGCTGACGCGCTTGGCTTCGGTGATCAGATCCTCGAACGGCTGATGGCACCAACGCGCGCGATTGGTCCCGTCCTTGGCTGCTTCGCAGCCCAACAGCACATTGAGGAAGTTGTCCGGGTCGCCGTTGTCGCCCGTCCAACCGAGCATGACGGTCTCGTGCTCTCCCTGCTTCGAGCGTTTGAGGTACTCGCCCCATTCGTAGGTGACGATCTTCGCGTCGACGCCGACCTTTTTCCAGTCGGCCTGGATCATCTCGGCCATGCGCCGGGCGTTGGGGTTGTAGGGGCGCTGGACCGGCATCGCCCAGATGTCGGTCTCGAAGCCGTCGGCATAACCCGCCTCGGCAAGCAGCGCCTTGGCCGCCTCCGGATCGTACGCGTAATCCTCGACCTCTTCGTTATACGACCAGATGGTCGGCGGAATTGGATTCTTGGCCTTCTTGCCGGCACCGAGATAGATGGCGTCGATAATGGCGTCCTTATTGATGGCCATGTTAAGCGCCTTGCGCACCCGCTTGTCGTCGAACGGCTTTTTCTCGACGTTGAACGCGAGGTAACCGACGTTAAGTCCTTCCTTTTCCTGAACCTTGAGGGCCGGGTCCTTTCTCATGGCCTCCAGGTCGGCGGGATTGGGATAGGGCATCAGGTGGCACTCGCCGGCCTGAAGCTTGGCATAGCGCACGGCGGCGTCCGGTGTGATGCTGAACACCAGGGTGTCGATGGGCGCCTTTCCATCCCAGTAGTCCGGGTGAGCCTTATAGCGGATGACCGCGTCCTTCTGGTAGTTCACCAGTTGGAACGGGCCGGTGCCGACCGGGTTCTGGTCAATGTTGTCGGGGGTGCCGGCGGCGCGCATCTTTTCGGCGTACTCGGCGGAGAGGATGGAGGCGAATTGCATTCCGAGATTGGCGATGAACGGCGCTTCCGGCTTGTTCAGAACGAAGCGGACGGTGTGATCGTCCACCTTTTCGATGGATTTGATCAGCTCCGGCATGTTCATGCTGTTGTAGTACTCGTACTGGCCGCCGGAGATCTTGTGGTCGGGGTGATTGGGATCGCCCTGGCGGTTGAAGCTGTACAGGACGTCGTCGGCGTTGAAATCCCGTGTCGGTGTGAAGTCCTCGGTGGTGTGGAATTTTACGCCTTCGCGGAGCTTGAAGGTGTAGGTCAGCCCATCGTCGGACACCTCCCAGGACTCGGCGAGACCGGGGCCGATCTTGGTGGTTCCGCGCTCGAACTGAACGAGCTGATTGAAGATGTTGCGTGCGGTCGCGTCGAAGGTCGTTCCGGAGGTATAGAGAGAGGGGTTGAAGCCCTCGGGGCTCCCCTCGGAACAAAACACGAAGGTCTTGGCATGAGCCACGTTTGCCAGACCGAGGGTGGCAACGACACCCAGCGCGGCGCCGACCAGTCGGATGGTCATCTGCTGTTCTCCCCATGATTTCTTGAGCCTGCCGGAGCATATGAGCCCGTAGGCTTTTGTAAACCAGGAAAGTTTGCGCTTTTTTGGGGGGGAGGTGCAAGGGCCGTTGTGCCGGTCTCGTGGAGGTGGACGCAAAGAAAACGGGGCGCCGCTAAACGGCGCCCCGCAATCCGCTCCCAAGAATTGGGTTCGTCGGTAATTACATGGCCGGCTTGCTGACCATTATCTCCGCGCGACGGTTTTGCGGTTCGGCGACGCCGTCACCGGTGGGAACCAGTAGCGATTCCTCACCGCGGGACTCGGCGGTGATGACACCCTCGAAACCGGCGGCGATAAGCTGAGCGGCGACCGCATCGGCGCGACGCTGACCCAGACCCATGTTGAACTGCGCCGAGCCAACGGTGTCGGTGTTGCCGACTACCGTGACCGAGGTACCCGGCGTCATGGACCCGGAAACGGCCGCATTGACGATATCAACGGCTTCCGGCGACAGGGTCGAACTGTTGAAGTCGAAGAACACCAGGTAGTCGTTCGGAGCGACGACGGCGACCGGCGCCGGCGCCAGAGCGGCTTCCACCTTGGCCATGGCGGCATTGAAGTTGTCACGGCAGAACGCGCGATCTTCTTCCTGCCACGGCCAGTTTTCCTCGGCTTCCTGCATCCAGCAGGCCAGGTTGACCTGGGCGGTGGCGGTATCGGCCGGAGCCACCGAGGCCGCGCCCTTGCTGAGCGCGGCGTTCAGGCGCTGACTGGCGGCGGAAATGTCGGCGGTGTACTCGGCCGGGATGTTCCAGCTGCCCATATCCGGCGGCGGAACCGACTTCGCCCGACGCGGCCGACATGGAATCGCGGGCAAACCGGTCGGAATCGCGATAATCACCTTCACCGTATTCCCGGGTGCTGACGTCGAGATAGCCTTGCGACAGTTCGGCCGTGTATCCCGAACCCGAGTCCACCATCCCTTGCGCCCGCTGCTTTTCCGTACCGGCGCAGGCAACCACTGACATCGCGGCGAAACCCACCACGGACAACTTTATAAGACCATTCATACCTATTTCCTCCCTAATTCAACTCAGCAACATGGTCGACCACTTCGATATCCTTCCCTAACTGAACACTTTAGCTCACGTTCTCAAGTGTTCCAAGAAACATCCACTTTCCCGTGACAGCAACGTTTGCAGCAATCAAATGTGTTGGAACGCGGCAATCAACTATCTTCCCCAACATTCCTCCGCACAACTCGCACTGGATCTAAAAATCGCGGCGACGGTCCCAATGCGAGCTTATCTTGATTAGTCGTTCACCTGAACCTTTATATAATTCAAGCCGATCCGGCCCGTTTTCCGATCCTATTTCGCGGCGTCCCCGGCCTTTTTCTCGGCCTCGTCCACGGCTTTTTTGGTAGCATCCTTTGCCTCGTCGGCCATGTCGCTGGCCTTCTCGGTAGCCTCTTGAGCCTCTTCCTTGGCTTCAGCGGCGGCTTCGGAAGCTTCTTCCTTGGTCTCGGCGGCGGCTTCGGAAGCTTCTTCCTTGGCCTCCTCGGCGGTGTTCTCGGCCGGCGTGGTGACCTTCTTCATGGCCTCCTCGGCGGCTTCCTGCGCTTCTTCAACCTTTTTCTCGGTTGCATCGGCCGCGTCCTTTACGGCCTCCTGGGTATCTTGAACGGCCTCGTCGACCTTCTGACCGGCTTTCTCGGCGGTTCCCTCGTCTTCACAAGCGCCCAGGACAACCACGGAGGCGACGACCATTGAGATGCCGATAAGCCGTGCAACGGTGTAGAAATTTATCATCTGACTGCGATCTCCCCAATGTCGATATACTCGACTCGCGTTTTACTTGCTGGATACCAAAAATCATCAAAATACGCCAATTCAATGGCGAACTCACGACGTACTTCCGTTCCTATAAAAAATGAAAATAGGCGCCGTACACGCGCCACCTTCAAACAGACGTATAATACATACCGCCGTGGCTTCGATACCACAGCGTAATGGGGTTTTGTAAAGAGAATTTGGCGGTTTGTAGCCGTCAGCACCGTATTTTCGACTTTTTTTGAGGCTTATGTTGCGCGGAAGACACTATGCCGGCGAGGATGCGAAGCGACGGGGCGGGAAGTCGTGACGCCGCCGGCGTGGGTCTGGGTGACAGTTCGCGCGCATTCACGGTGACGTTGAGGCGGGCGTGAAGTTTTGGTTTCGCGCCTCGAAATTTATAGCCCGAGCCCGGTATTTTCCTTTATCATTATATTTCCAAGGGATTTTGAACGGTGCTGCAGGGTAGAGAATGAAATGAAAGACGATCACGACAGGCAAACTCTCTCGGACGTGATGCCGGTCGCGTTTGGGCTGCGTGCTTCGGCGCATCGGCACGTATCAACGGCAAGGATCAAGGCGGTCATCGAGCGGCACGAGACCTGGGTCGGCTCCGGGTGGGAGATGGGTAAAAAGGCGGATCTCCATCGGGTAGATCTGCATCGCGCCAATCTCCGCGGCGCACTGCTGCTGGATGCCGATCTGCACAGCGCCGATCTGCATGGCGCGGACCTCGAGGACGCCGATCTTGACGGCGCCGATCTGCACCGGGCGGACTTGCACCGCGCCGATCTTCATGGCGCTGAACTTCGTTGGGCCGATCTTCATGGTGCCGATCTCCACAACGCCGACCTCAGCGGCGCCGTGCTGAGCGACGCCGATCTCCATCGCGCCGATCTTCACGGCGCCAATTTGGACGAGACCGATCTCAAAGGTACCGATTTGAGGGGCGCCGACCTAAGCGGCACCAAGGGACTTACAGAGGCGCAACTCTTGGGTGCCGCCCGCGATGCCGCCACCAAGCTGCCGTTTGCCCTCGACCGGCGGACGTCCCGGCACGCCGAGGAGTAGGCTCCGGCAATCACGGGGCAATGTGGCCGCTCGGGGCAATGTGGCCGTTCATGGTGCCTTGTTCAGAACGGCGGCGTGAGTTCACACCACACCGGTGTGTGATCCGAGGCCTTTTCCCAGCCTCTGGGAGCGCGGTCGATGCCACAAGCCGCCAGGCGATCGGCGGCTTGTGGCGAAAGCAGCAGATGATCGATCCGGAGACCGCGGTCGGCATCCCACGCGCCACCCCGGTAGTCCCACCAAGTGTAGCGGCCGGTCTCGGCTGAGAGGGCGCGAATGGCGTCGGTCAGTCCAAGATGGACGATCTTTCGCAACGCGGCGCGCGACTCCGGCCGGCACAGGGCGTCGTCTCGCCAGCCTTCGGGATCGTAAACATCGCCGTCGTCCGGCGCGACGTTGAAGTCGCCGCCGAGAACGAATGGCTCCTCCGACGCCAGCAGGGATTGCACATGGCCATACAGCCGCCGCATCCACGCCAGTTTGTAAGTGAACTTCTCACCGTCCACGGGATTACCGTTCGGCAGATAGATCGATGCCACCCGGATGTCACCGGTATAGGCCTCGACGTAACGGGCCTGAGGGTCGGTGCCATCGCCTGGCAGTGCCGTTTCCAGAACGTCGATGGGCCGCTTCGATAGCACCGCCACGCCATTGTAGGTCTTCTGCCCGGCAACCACATGATTGTAGCCGAGATCGCCGATCTCGAGCGCCGGAAACGTTTCGTCGGTGGTTTTCGTTTCCTGCAGCAGCGCGATATCCGGCGCCGCTTCGCGCAGCCATCGCAACACGTTCGGCAACCGCGCCTTGATGGAGTTGACGTTCCAGGTCGCGATCTTGATGGCGGATGTCACCTAGGTTTCAGATCGAAAAAGAAGACCCGCAGCCGCAGGTGGAAGACGCATTGGGGTTTTTGATGGAAAAATATGACCCGATGAGGTCCTCGACGAAATCCACTTCGGAGTCCTTGAGAAGATCCAGGGACACCTCGTCGATGACCACCTCGACGCCGTCGCGCTCGAAGACGCGGTCGTCGGCGTTGCGCTGGTTGTCGAGGCTGAAGCCGTATTGAAAACCCGAGCATCCGCCGCCCGAAACCGCGACGCGAAACGCCAGATGCTCACCGCCTTCTTCGGCGATCAGCTTGGCGATTTGCCGCGCCGCGTTCTCCGAGATGCCGATCACCGCCGCTTCGCGAGATGCCATGTCTTCCAGCATGACCGTTCCTTTCGCTCGTCCGTGTCTCTTGAAAGCGTTTATATCTCCCTATTTATGTAGCTGTTGGCGGCTGCTTGTCAAACGCTCGAATTGGCGGCTCCAGGGCCGCCGGAAAGGGTCGTTGCCTGCGGCGATGGCGGTCGGTACCCTCCGCCGATGACCGCCATGGAAAATTTGATGCCGTGGGCCTGCAGACCCGCCGACAGTCGCGGCCGCCTCCATCCCGAGCGTGAAAGCGAGACGCGGACCTGTTTCCACCGGGATCGCGACCGCATCATCCACTCGGCCGCGTTCCGTCGGCTGGAATACAAAACCCAGGTGTTCGTCAACCACGAGGGCGACTTCTTCCGGACGCGCCTGACCCACAGCCTCGAGGTTTCCCAGATCGCCCGATCCATATGCCGCAGCCTCGGCCTCAACGAGGATCTGGCGGAGGCGCTGGCGCTGGCCCATGATCTTGGCCATCCGCCGTTCGGTCACGCCGGAGAGGACGCGCTGAGAGACCTGATGGAGCCGTACGGCGGGTTCGATCATAACGCGCAAAGTTTGCGGATCGTCACGTGTCTGGAGCGCCGCTACGCGCGGTTCGACGGATTGAACCTGACCTGGGAGACGCTCGAAGGTGTCGTCAAGCACAACGGACCGTTGACGGGCGCCGCGGTCGCCCGGCCGCTTCCCGAGGGAATTAAGGAGTATGTCGCCGGCCACGACCTCGAGCTCGACACCTATGCCGGCGCGGAAGCGCAGGTGGCCTCGCTGTCCGACGACATCGCCTACAACAATCACGATATCGACGATGGCCTGCGCGCCGGCCTGTTTACCATCGACGATCTGAAAGGCGTGCCCCTAGTTGGGCCGGTGTTCGAAGAGATTGAGCAAACCTATCCGGGGCTGGAGACGTCGCGGCTTATTCACGAGACGGTGCGGCACCTGATCGGCCATATGGTCAACGACCTGGTCGAGGAGAGCCGGAACCGGCTTCGGGCCGCCAACGTCGCATGTCCCCGCGATATTCGGCGGTTCGGGGGTCCTCTCGTGGCCTTTTCGGCCGAGATGCAGGAAAACGACCGTGCCCTCAAGGATTTCTTGTTCAAAAACATGTATCGGCACTACAAGCTCAACCGCATGACCAGCAAGGCGCGACGCTTGGTGAAGGACCTGTTCCAGTTGCTCGTGGGTGAACCGGAATGCTTGCCGACCGAATGGCGTCGGCGCGCCGGTGCCGCCAACTCCGTCGAAACCGCGCGTGTGGTTGCCGACTATGTTGCCGGGATGACCGACCGGTACGCCTCGGACGAGCATCGCCGGCTGTTTGACGTCCAATCGAGGATTTCATGAACCTGTTCCGGCATTTCGACGATGAACTCAGGCGCGCGGTCGAACATCTCATATCCGAGGACCGGTTGCCGCCGGGTCTGGAAATATCCCGGTTGTCGGTGGAGCCGCCCCGCGATCCGTCGCACGGCGATCTCACCACCAACGCCGCCATGGTCCTGGCGCGGCCGGCGAAGGCGAAGCCGCGGGATCTGGCGACGCTGCTGGCTGGCCGCCTGTTGAGTATCGACGCGGTGGAGACGGCGGAAATCGCCGGACCGGGGTTCATCAATTTGCGGCTTTCCGATTCGTACTGGCACGCCCGTCTGGCCGACATTCTCGCCGCCGGGGTCGCCTATGGGGATTCCGACGCCGGTGGCGGGCAACCGGTGAACGTGGAGTACGTATCCGCCAATCCCACCGGCCCCCTCCACGTCGGCCATGGCCGGGGCGCGGTGGTGGGAGACGCCCTGGCGTCGCTGCTGGAGAAAGCCGGCTACGAAGTGATCCGCGAATACTACATCAACGACGCCGGCGGCCAGGTGGACAGCCTCGCGGACGCGGCTTACTGGCGCTATCTGGAAGCCCTGGGCGAGGGCGCGCCGGCCGGGGTTCTCGAAAAGTTCGCGGCCGAGACGGATCTGCAATACCAGGGCGACTATCTCGTGCCGGTGGGCGAGGGGCTGGTCCGGGAGCATGGCGATGCGCTGGCCGACGCGCCGCGCGAGACGTGGCTTCCGGTCGTCCGGTCGTTCGCCATCGATGCGATGATGCGGCTGATTCGCGACGACCTGGAGACGATCGGCATCGCATTCGGGACGTTCACTTCCGAGCGTGCGCTGGTGGAGGGCGGCGCCGTCGACGCCGTTCTCGCGCAACTGGAGGCGCGGGGACTGATCTACACCGGCGTGCTCGAACCGCCCAAGGGCAAGATGCCGGATGATTGGGAGCCTCGGCCGCAAATGCTGTTCCGCGCCACCGAGTTCGGCGACGATGTCGACCGCCCGCTGATGAAATCGGATGGTTCGCGCACCTATTTCGCCACCGATATCGCCAATCACATGGATAAGTACCGGCGCGGCTTCAAAACCATGATCAACGTCTGGGGCGCGGATCACGGCGGCTATGTCAAGCGGATGCGGGCGGCGGTGAAGGCGATCAGCGAAGGCGAGGGCGAACTCGACGTCAGGCTCTGCCAGATGGTCAATCTGCTGGACCGCGGCGAACCGGTGAAGATGTCCAAGCGGGCGGGCACGTTCGTTACCTTGCGCGAGGTTGTGGATCGGGTGGGTCCGGGCGTGTTCCGGTTCATCATGCTGACGCGGAAGAACGACGCCCAGCTGGATTTCGATCTGGAGGCGGTGACCGAGCAATCGCGGGAAAACCCGGTTTTCTACGTGCAGTACGCGCATGCGCGATGCTGCTCGGTGATGCGCCACGCCGCCGCCGAATTCGGCGCCGAGCCGGTCGCCGATGCGGCCCTCGCGGCAACGGAGATGAGGCACTTGACGGAAACCACCGAATTGGATGTCATCCGGATCATGGCGTGCTGGCCGAGGATCGTGGAAAGCGCCGCCGCGGCTCACGAGCCGCATCGGATCGCCTTTTATCTGCAGGATTTGGCGGCGCTTTTTCATCTGCTATGGAACAAGGGCAAGGATGATGCCCATCTGCGCTTCATCCATCCCTCCGACCGGTCGCTCACTCTGGCGCGCCTCGCCCTGGTGCGAAGCGTCCAGCTGGTGATCGCGTCCGGGTTGAGGGTGATTGGCGTCGAGCCTTTGGAGGAACTGCGTTAATGTCGATCCAGATCAAACCGGACATGGCCGATCGCATACAGGTCAGCAACGAGGCGACCCGGCCGGAAACGCCGCAACCCGCCAAACGCAATTGGCGCTTGATCGGCGGTGGCGCCGTCGTGGTCGTGCTGGCGATCGTCGCGGTCGCCATGGCCGCCGGATGGCTGTTCGGAGAACCCGAAGGCGAGGCCCTGACCCAGGCGCAAGTGCCGCTGATCAAGGCCGAGGAGGGACCGGTCATGGTTCGTCCGGAGGACCCCGGTGGAATGGAGGTTCCCAACCGCGACATGCTGGTCTATCGCCGTTTCGAGAGCGCCGGCGAAGCCCCTCCCGTCGAGCGGTTGCTGCCCAGTTCGGAGCAGCCGGTGGTGCCGCCACGGCCGGTGGCCGCGCCCGGACGCGAAATCGCGCCGGTCGAAGAGGAGCCGGAGATGGAGGACGCGTCTTCCGCGGCGGAAACTGTGGCGGAGTTGATTGCGGCGGATCAGGTGGAAGACACGGTCGTGACGCCCGAACCGCCGGAGGCGGCGCCGGTCCCGCCGGCACCGGCAGCCAAACCCGAGCCCGAGCCCGTACCCGCGCCCCGGGCGCCCGCCACCCCGGTGCCAAGCCGGGCCCCGGCCACCGTCCCGGCGGGCGCCTATCAGGTGCAGCTGCTTGCCGTGCATACACGAGACCAGGCGCGGGCAGCTTGGGGCCTCCTCAGCAAAAAGCACGCCGACGTGCTGGGCGGACTGCAGCCCAACATCGTTCGCGCCGATCTCGGCGGCAAGGGTGTGATCTACCGTCTGCGGGCCGGCCCCGCGGGTGACGAGGGCAAGGCGCGGGCCATCTGCGCATCGCTCGCCAAGCGCAGGGTCGATTGTCTGGTGGTTGCCCCGAGTGGCTAGAAAAAACAATGGCGATGCGCGGGCCGTCATCTTCGGGATGGCCGGAGCGGAGCTGAGCGATCGCGAGCGGTCGCTGTTTGCCGCCGCGGATCCGCTCGGTTTCATCTTGTTTTCGCGAAACTGCGTCTCGCCGGTCCAGGTGCGGCGCCTGGTCGCCGACCTCCGCGCGACCGTCGGGCGCGGCGACGCGCCGGTGCTCATCGATCAAGAAGGCGGCCGGGTCCAACGCATCGGACCGCCGCACTGGCGCGCGGCGCCGCCCGCGAGACGTTTCGTCGAGTTGGCCGGCAACGACGCGGCCGCCGCGCGCGAGGCCGCCTGGCTCAATGCGCGATTGCTGGCGGCGGAACTGGCCGATCTCGGCATCACCGTCGATTGCGCCCCCGTCCTCGATATTCCTCAGCCGGGCGCGCACGACATCATCGGCGATCGCTGTGCCGGTGCCACCCCCGCCGACGCCGCCATGTTCGGCGGGATCGTCTGCGCCGGGCTTTTGGCCGGCGGCATTCTGCCGGTGATCAAGCATATTCCGGGGCACGGACGCGCCACCGCCGACAGCCATGTCAGCCTGCCGGTGGTCCGCGCCGCGCGCGATGAGTTGGAGCGGATCGACTTCGCGCCGTTTCGGGCGCTGAACGGCATGCCGTGGGGGATGACGGCCCATGTTATCTACACGGCCTTGGATGAGGCGCGGCCCGCGACTATCTCTCCCATTGTGATTAACGACATCATTCGCGGCGCCATCGGTTTTGGCGGCGTTCTCGTATCGGACGATCTGTGCATGGGCGCGCTCGGCGGTCCCGTCGATCGGCGGGCGGCGGCGGCGCTGGCCGCTGGCTGCGATGTCGCCCTGCACTGCAACGGAGACATCGATGAAATGGAAGCGGTAGCGGCGGTCTGTCCGCCTGTGACACGCGAGACGCGGGACCGGCTGGAACGCGCCGAGACGCTGCGGCGGGCGCCGGAACCGTTCGACGCCGCCAAGGCCGAAGAGCAGTTGGCGGGGCTGATGGACCGGATGACCTCATGAACTGGGAACAGATCGCCGTCGAGTTCTCGGTCTGGGTGCTGCCGGTGTTGCTGGCGGTCACCTTGCACGAGGCCGCGCACGGGTGGGTCGCCTGGAAACTGGGCGACGATACCGCGCACAGCCTCGGCCGGGTGACCTTCAATCCGATCCGCCACATCGATCCGTTCGGCACCGTGCTCATGCCGGCGCTGCTGCTGTTCATGTCCGGTGGAAAATTCATGTTCGGGTTCGCCAAGCCGGTGCCGGTGAACTTCATGCGATTGCGGCAGCCTCGCCGCGATATGGTCTGGGTGGCCGTGGCCGGGCCGGGCGCCAACATTCTGATCGCGCTGGTCTGCGGCGCTTTGCTCCATGTGACGCCGATGCTGCCCGAAAGCTTCGGGCACTGGCTGCAACTCAATCTCTCCAACGCCATCTGGATCAACGCTTTGCTGGCGGTGTTCAACATGCTGCCGCTGCCGCCGCTGGATGGCGGACGCGTCGCCGTCGGCCTGCTGCCCCGGTCCCTCGGCCGTCCCCTGGCGCGAATGGAACGCTATGGTATCTTTATCATTCTGGGTGCTGTGTTTCTTTTACCCTGGATCGGTGGCAAGCTTGGTGTAACGCTGAACGTCTTCGAGTGGCTGGTGGTGTATCCGGCCGCCATTCTGAGCAAAGGCATCCTGACCCTCACGGGGATCCAGTGAGCGAGGCGGCCATGATCGACGGCTTCGACGACAGGGACGAGCATTCCGACGCGCCGCCGATGGCGGCGTTCGTCGTCGATATCGATGGCTACGAGGGTCCGCTCGACGTCCTGCTCTCGCTCGCCCGCGACCAAAAGGTCGACCTGACGCAGATCTCGGTTCTGCAGCTTGCCGATCAATACCTGGCGTTCGTCGCCGAGGCGCGGCGCCTGGATCTGGAGCTTGCCGCCGAGTATCTGGTCATGGCGGCGTGGCTGGCATACCTGAAATCGCGGCTGTTGCTCCCCGAGCCGCCCGGCGCCGACGAGCCGTCCGGCGAGGCGATGGCGGCGGCTCTGACGTTTCAGCTGGAGCGCCTCGAGGCCATGCGCGACGCGGGCCAGCGTCTGATGGCGCGAAACCAGCTCGGACTGGATCTATTCGCGCGCGGACAACCGGAACGGTTCGCCGGCAATACCCTCACCGTCGTGCGGGTGGATCTCTACGAGCTGTTGAGGGCCTATGGCGCTCACCTGCATCGCCGCGAGGGCGCCCGGCCGCTGCGCATCGAACCACAGGATCTCTATTCGGTGGAGGAAGCCCTGCAGCGGTTGCGCCAGAATCTCGGTCAGGCGCCGAGCTGGGAGAACCTGTGGCGCTACCTGCCGCCCGGTACTTTCGAGGGGTTGCGCCAAGGGAAGCTGTCGGCGCGCTCGGCGCTCGCCGCCACGTTCGCCGCCAGCCTCGAATTGGCGCGTGGCGGTGGGGTGAGATTGCGCCAGAACAGACCGTTCGGACCCATCTATCTGCGGGCGTCGGAACACGACGAGGGGGACGCATGAACGACGTCGACCCGCAACACTTGCGGCTTCTCGAGGCCGTGCTGTTTTCGTCGGCGGAGCCGATGACCGAGCAGAAGCTGGCGGAGCGGCTTCCCGATGGCGCCGACCTCGCGGTGCTGCTGTTGGAATTGCGCAACCGCTACGCCGACCATGGCGTCAACCTGACGCGCGCCGGCAAAACCTGGGCGTTCCGTACCGCGTCCGACCTGGCGCCCCTGTTGCGCGTGGACAGGCAAGTCGAGCGCAAGCTGTCGCGGGCGGCCTTGGAGACGCTTTCCATCATCGCCTACCACCAGCCGGTGACGCGGGCCGAAGTTGAGGAAATTCGCGGCGTTCAACTCAGCAAGGGCACGCTCGACGTGCTTCTCGACCAGGGCTGGATCCGGCCGAAAGGCCGCCGTCAGACTCCCGGGCGACCGATGACCTGGGGCACCTCTGAGGCATTTCTCGACCATTTCGGTCTGGAGAGTTTGTCCGATCTGCCGGGGATCGATGACTTGAAGGCGGCGGGACTCCTCGATGCCCGTCCGGCCATCCAGATCTACGGCGCGCGCAGCGGCGCCGAGGAGCGCGCGGCGGCCATGGATGATGACGCGCGCGTGGCCGCGCGAACCCGTGGCCGCCGAACCCGTGACCGAAGAAGACGCGCCATGAGCCGGCGTTGATACCGTTGATCCTTTCTGCCATTATCCGGCGATAACCGGATAAGAAACCTAGAGAGAACAATTTTATGGGCACATTCAGCATCTGGCACTGGCTGATCGTCTTGGTGGTTGTCCTGATCCTTTTTGGCGGACGAGGGAAAATCTCCCAGATCATGGGCGATTTCGGAAAGGGTCTGAAGGCATTCAAGAAAAGCGTCAAGGACGACGACAGCGACGCGAGTGTCGGCAACGACGAGCCGAGAGCGCTGAGGTCGGACGGTGCCGCCGTCAACGAACCTGCCCGCGACGATGACCGGGCGGCCAAATCTTAATTACGTTTGGCAACGGGCCGCTGGTATCCAGCGCCGTTGATATGAAGTAGCGGCCATGTTGGACATCGGCTGGCAGGAGCTTTTCTTCATCGGGGTCATTGCGCTGCTCGTGGTCGGGCCGAAGGACCTTCCGCGGACGCTGGGCGCGGTGGCGCGCGTCTATCGCAAGGCGCGCGGCATGGCCGGCGAGTTCCAGAGCGGAATCTCGGAAATGGTTCGCGAGGCCGAGCTGGACGACATCAAGCGCAACGTCGAGAAGGCGGGGAGCTTCGACATGGAAAAGGAGCTCAAGAAGACGGTGGATCCCACCGGCACCCTGACCGACGATTTCGATCCGGAGGAGTTCAATCGCCAGCTCAAGAAGAGGGTCGAGGGCGGGCCGTCGGAACGACGAATCGAAAGCCAGACGACGCGGCCACCGGAAAGCGAAAGCGAAAGGGAGCCGGCGGTGGCAGTTCCAGCGCCGGCCAAGACCACCCGCGAAGGGGGAGATGCTCCGCCCCGGACCGGCGAATCCGGCGAATCCGCGCGAATCCGAGCGGCGAACCACAAGCCGGCGAACCACGCGAATGAACGGCGCGCGAAGATGACCGGGACGGTTGGCGGGGACGCCCGCGCGGGGCCATAGACGATCATGGCGGAAGAGCAATCAGATGTCCGATAGAATGCCCCTGCTCGATCATCTGATCGAGCTGCGCCGGCGCTTGCTCTATTCCGTCGTCGGCCTGGTGGTTCTGTTTTTCATCTGCTACGCCTTCGCGGCGGACATCTACGGATTTCTTGTCCAGCCCCTCGCCGAAATTCTCGAAGAGCAGGGCGGCGAGCGGCGGATGATCTACACCGCGCTCTACGAGGCCTTCTTCACCTACATCAAGGTGGCGTTTTTCGCCGCGCTGTTCCTCGGGTTCCCGCTGATCGCCGGGCAGATCTGGATGTTCGTCGCTCCCGGACTGTATCACAACGAGAAACGGGCGTTTCTGCCGTTCCTGGTCGCCACACCGATTCTGTTCTTCCTCGGCGGGGCGCTGGTCTATTACCTGATATTCCCGATGGCCTGGAGTTTCTTCATCAGTTTTGAAGTGCCGGGGGGGCAGGGTGCTCTGCCCATTCAGCTCGAAGCCAAGGTTGACCAGTACCTGTCGCTGGTGATGCGTCTGATCTTCGCGTTCGGCCTGTGCTTCCAGCTTCCCGTGTTGATGACGCTGCTCGCGCGGGTGGGCATGATCAGCTCTCAGGGAATGAAGGACAAGCGCAAGTACGCCATCGTCCTCGCCTTCGTCGCCGCCGCCATTCTGACGCCGCCCGATGTCATCAGTCAGATCGGTCTCGCCGTTCCCACGATCATCCTCTACGAAATCTCCATCGTCTGCGTCCGCATGGTGGAGAAGCAAAGAGCCCGGGAAGAGCAGAAGGACCGCGACGTGGATGCGGAAGACATCGAGGGTGCGGACGAAGACGACGATATCGAGGAGGACGAAGAGATCAGGGGAAAGCCCGCTGATTGATCGCCTCGGCCTTCCGGCGACAATCCGGCGGTGGGCGGAAAGACCAATCCTTGACCGACTCGCGGGCTTCGGTTACCCCCTTGACGGGGGCAGACTGGAGCCGAAGCTTATATGCTCGATATTAAATGGATACGCGACAATCCCGACGCCCTTGACGCCGGTCTCGCGCGGCGCGGCGCTGCCGCGGAATCCGGACGGCTCCTGACCCTCGACCAGGCCCGGCGCGAAGCCCTGTCGCTGGCGCAGGAGATCCAGACCCGGCGCAATGAGTTGTCGCGCCAGGTCGGCGCCCGCAAGCGGACCGGCGAGGACGCGTCCGAGCTGATCGAGGCGGTGTCGCGCACCAAGGCGGAACAGGCCGAGGCGGAGGAGCGCGCCCGCGCCGCCGAGGCCGAACTGGAATCGGCGCTGGCGACCCTGCCCAACCTGCCGGCGGCCGATGTTCCCGACGGCGAAGACGAAACCGCCAACGTGGAGGTGCGTCGCTGGGGCGAGCCCCGAGCCTTCGATTTCGGCGCCAAGGAGCACTTCGAGATTGGCGAGGCCCTGGGGCTGATGGATTTCGAGGGCGCCGCCAAGCTTTCCGGTGCGCGCTTCGTGGTGCTGATGGGTGCGCTGGCCCGCATGGAGCGGGCCCTGGCATCGTTCATGCTGGATCTTCACACCGGGGAGAACGGGTACACCGAGGTCAACCCGCCGGCCCTGGTGCGCGAAGCGGCGTTGTACGGGACCGGTCAGTTGCCCAAATTCGGCGACGATCTGTTCCGGACGGGAGACGATTTCTGGTTGATTCCCACGGCCGAGGTGCCGCTGACCAATCTCGTCGCCGGGGAAATCCTCGAAGAGAGCCGGTTGCCGGTGCGCCGCACGGCGATGACGTGGTGCTTCCGGGCCGAGGCGGGCGCGGCGGGCAAGGATACCCGCGGCATGATCCGCCAGCACCAATTCTCCAAGGTGGAGTTGGTCAGCATCGCCCGACCCGACGAGTCCGACGCCGAGCTCGAGCGGATGACGGGCTGCGCCGAGACCGTTTTGAAGCGGCTCGATCTGCCCTACCGGACGGTTGTGCTCAGCACGGGCGACATGGGGTTCGCGGCGCGCAAGACCTATGATATCGAGGTGTGGCTTCCGGGCCAGCAGCGTTACCGGGAAATCTCCAGTTGTTCCGATTGCGGTGATTTTCAGGCCCGGCGGATGAAGGCACGTTACCGGCCGGAAACCGAGAAAGGGACGCGGTTCGTCCATACCCTCAACGGCTCGGGCCTGGCGGTGGGGCGGACATTGATCGCGGTACTGGAAAACTATCAACGAGCCGACGGTTCGGTGGACGTTCCGAAGGCGCTGGTGCCGTACATGGGGGGACTGGAAGTGATCGAGGCCGATGGTTCACGGTCCCATTGATATCGCCGATGCGCGGGTCCTCATTTCCAACGACGACGGCATTCACGCACCCGGCCTGAAGCTGTTGGAAACGATCGTGCGCGGCCTGGCCCGGGAAACCTGGGTGGTGGCGCCGGAAACCGAACAGAGCGCCGCCAGCCATTCCCTGACCATGCGCCGCCCGCTGTTTCTCCGCGAGGTCGGCGAGCGCCGCTACACCGTGGACGGCACGCCCACCGATTGCGTGCTGATCGCCGTGCACCAGGTGATGAAGCAGGCGCCGCCCGATCTCGTCCTATCGGGGATCAACCGGGGCGGCAACCTGGGCGAGGATGTCTCGTATTCGGGGACGGTCGCGGCGGCCAAGGAGGGCGCCCTGCTCGGATTGCGCTCCATCGCCCTCAGCCAGGTCTACGAGGACCGCAATACGGTATCGTGGGCCACCTCGGAGCGCCTCGTCGGCGGTTTGCTCCAGCGGATGGCCGCGACCGAGTGGTCTCGGGGCGTGATGATGAACATCAATTTCCCGAATGTTCCGCCAGACGCGGTGACGGGCGTGGAGATTACCCGCCAGGGCCGGCGCAAGATCGGCGGCAACATGGTGGCCGGCGTCGATCCGCGCGGCGAGCCTTATTTCTGGATCGGCGGCGGTCGGGTGGAGGACCAGGGTCGCAAGGAGACGGATCTCGAGGCGGTCCACCGGGGCGCCATTTCGGTGACGCCTTTGTCGCTGGACCTGACCCACGAGGCCACGCTTCACGCACTCAGGGCGATGTTCCCATGAACCCCGATTCGCGAAAAATCCGGCTGATCATGCATCTGCGGAGCGGCGGCGTTCACGATACCCGGGTGCTGGCGGCCATCGAACGCATCCCGAGGGAAGTGTTCGCGCCCGTCTCGATGCGCGACCAGGCCTATGAGAACGCAACCATCCCCATCGGTTGCCACCAGACCATGAGCGCGCCGCTGGTGGTCGGCACCATGACCCAGGCCCTGGAAGTGAACGAACGGACCAAGGTTCTGGAAGTGGGAACCGGTTCCGGCTATCAGGCCGCCGTCTTGTCGCGGCTGTGCCGGCGTGTCTACACGATCGAGCGCTATCGCGAGCTTCTCGAGGTGGCGGAACGGCGGTTCGCCGATTTGTCCCTCACCAACATCACCGCCAAGGTGGGCGACGGCACGCTTGGATGGCGTGAACAGGCGCCCTTCGAGCGGATCATCGTCACCGCCGCGGCCACCGATGTCCCGCCCGTCCTCGCCGAACAGCTCTCGCTGGGCGGCATCATGGTGGTGCCGGTGGATGACGGTTCGGGCGAACCGCGGTTGCTGAAGGTGGTGCGGACCGACCACGGCCTCGATATTGACGACATGGGCGAAATCCGATTCGTTCCCCTGATCGCCGACACCGGACCGAAGTGATACCAACGGTGGATAATGATGGCGGACCCTCGCTCGATCATAATCGGACCATGACGATCGCTCGGACGCTGCGCCATCCCGTCCTCGCCGTTGCGTTGCTGGCCGTGACCTCGGCGGCGGGGTGCGGCTGGGTCCAGGTGCCGGGATCGGGAAGGGGCGCCGCCGGGACGTCCGGGGCTCCGCGGCCGGACCCGGTTCTGGCGTCGGCGCGGGTGATTCCCAGGGCACCGGTCGCGCAAGAGCCCGGCCTCCCGACCGTTCTGCCGTCACCGGCCAGGAATGCCGTTCAGGTCGGACCCGGCGATACGGTCTATGCGCTATCGCGCCGCCATGGTGTCGCGGTGGACACGATCATCCGGGTCAACGACCTGCGGCCTCCCTATCATCTGCTCGTCGGCCAGTGGGTAACGCTGCGGCGCGATGGCGAGCACATCGTCCGCGACGGCGACACCCTCGAGGCCGTTGCCAATGCCTACGGCGTCGACGCAACGGCTCTCGCCAGTTTGAATGGCCTCAGGGCAACCGATTCCCTGCGCAACGGACAAACCCTTCGCATTCCCAACGTGGCGGTGTCACCCACCAACCCTCTTTCCGCACCCGTGGCCGCACCCTCGGCCGAACCCTCGGCGCCCGAACCGGTTGTTGCCCGCGCGCCGCTGCCGCCGGCGGCCATTCCGCCGCCTCCCGCGGCGACCACGCGCGGTTTCATCTGGCCGGTGGACGGCGAAGTCGTTTCCCGGTTCGGTCGCAAGACCAAGGGCCTCCAGAACGATGGCATCAACATCGAGGTGGCCCGCGGCACTCCCGTGGTGGCGGCCCAGAGCGGTGTCGTCGCCTACGCCGGCAATGAACTGCGCGGCTTCGGAAACATGCTGCTCATCAAGCACGCCGATGGCTGGGTGACGGCCTATGCCCACAATGAAACGCTGTTGGTGGGGCGGGGAGACACGGTTCGCAAGGGGCAGGTCATCGCCAAGGTCGGGACCTCCGGCAGCGTCACCAAGCCGCAGCTTCACTTCGAGCTGCGCAAGGGCAAACAGCCCGTGGATCCGCTCAAGTATCTCGGCAAGGGCTCCGTCTGATACCGACGGAAACTTTAGACCAGGCGCTGGCCAAGCTGTCCGGCGAGGTCCTGGGTGAACTGCCACGCTACCCGGCCGGAACGGCCGCCCCGGGTGACCGCCCACTCGTTTGCCCGGGCGTGGAGCGCGGCGGTTGGCATGTCGAGGCGGAAGCGGCGGGCGTACCCCTCGACGATGGCCAGATAGGTCGCCTGGTCGCAGGCATGAAAGCCCAGCCACAGCCCGAACCGGTCCGATAGGGACACCTTCTCCTCCACCGCCTCGGCGGGACTGATGGCGGTCGATCGTTCGTTCTCGATCATGTCCCTGGGCATCAGGTGCCGGCGGTTGGATGTGGCATAGAACAGAACGTTTTCCGGTCGTCCCTCGATGCCGCCCTCGAGAACCGCCTTCAGCGATTTGTAGGACGCGTCGCGATCGTCGAACGACAGATCGTCGCAGAACAGCACGCACATCCGGGGCGTTTCGCGCAGCAGGGCGAGGAGGCGGGGCAGGGTGGCGATATCCTCGCGGTGAACCTCGACGAGCGCCAGCGCGCCGGGCGTGTCCGCGTTGACCCGGTCGTGAACGGCCTTGACCAGCGAGCTCTTGCCGGTTCCCCGCGCGCCCCACAGCAAAGCGTTGTTGGCCGGCAGGCGGCCGGCGAATCGTTGGGTGTTCTGCAAAAGAATGTCGGCTTGGCGATCGATTCCCTTGAGCAGGCCGAGATCCACCCGGTTGACCCGCCGCACGCCCTCGAGCCGCTCGTTCTCCGCTCGCCAGACAAAGGCGTCGTCATCCACGAGCGACGCATGCGGCGGCTTGTCGGGCGCCAGGCGCTCAAGTGCTTTGGCGATACGCTCAAGCAGGATCTTGATGTCGGGATCGGGCATCGCGGGGACCGTATCAGGTTGCCGGCGCGGTGTCACATGGACCGAAATGGGCGCTTCGACCAATGCCGAGTCAGGGTCAATCCGGCGCCCGATCGCCGTATTCGGAGCGCCCTGATGATAAAGCGTGGGCGTTAAAGATTGCAAGCGCGGCGCGGACGGGTATATTCCGTTCATTCTCAAATCGAATCATCAGTTCGAGGAGTTCTCGATGTTCGTGTCGCCGGCTTACGCGCAGGCGGGCGCAGAGGCCGCCGGCCCGGGCGCTCTCGAGGCGTTCCTGCCGATCATTCTGATCTTCGTCGTCTTCTATTTTCTGCTGATCCGACCGCAGCAGAAGAAGGCAAAGCAACACAAGGAAATGCTGGCGGCGGTGCGCCGCGGCGACAAGATCGTCACCGGCGGCGGCATCGTCGGCACCGTGACCAAGGTCGTCGACGACGCCGAAATCGTCGTGGAAATCGCCGAGGGCGTGAAGGTCCGGGTGCACCGATCGCTGCTGGCCAGCGTTCTGACCAAGCCCGAACCGGTCAGCGAGTCCAAGGATACCAAGGGCCCCACCAGCGGCGATCCCGGTGCCAAACCGGAGCAGGGCAAGGGGTCCATGCTGAAGAATATCCTCGGCGGTAAGCGCGACTAGTGGTCTACTTCGCGAAGTGGAAGATCGCTCTCATTTTGATCGTTTGCGGTCTCGGGGTGCTGTTCGCGCTGCCCAATCTGCTCAGTCCGCAACAGGCCGGGAGCCTGCCCACCTGGCTGCCCCATGAGCAGATCAACCTCGGCCTCGACCTTCGAGGCGGATCGCATCTGCTTTTGGAGGTCGAGACGTCGACGGTGATCCAGGAGCGCCTCGAAGCGCTCGTCGATTCGGTTCGCGTCGAGCTTCGCGGGGCGCGCATCCGCTATACCGGGCTGGGCGTCGATGGCGCCGGCGTCGCCGTCACCATCAAGGACCCGGAGCGCATCGACGAGGCCCGGGAACTGATCCGCCAGATCGATCCGGAGACGGTGGTGGAGGGGGATGACGGCGGGCGCCTGTCGCTGGTGCTCACCGAGCAGGCCATTCGCGATCGCGAGTTGGCGGCGGTGGATCAATCCATCGAGATCATCCGCCGGCGCATCGACGAAACCGGTGTCCGCGAGCCCACCATCCAGCGCCAGGGCATCGACCGGATCCTGGTGCAGCTGCCGGGCGTCGACGACCCCGAGCGCATCAAGGACCTGATCGGCCAGACGGCCAAGATGACCTTCCATCTCGTCGATGACGGCGCGAACGCGGGCGATGTCCGCGACGCCCGGGTGCCGCCGGGAACCATGCGGCTGCCGTCGACCGACGACCTGGATCCGTCGGGGCGTCCCCGCATGCTGCTCGTGCGCAAGCGCGTGGTGGTCAGCGGCGAGAACCTGGTCGACGCGCAGCCGACCTTCGACGGCCGCACCAACGAGCCGATCGTCAATTTCCGCTTCGACACCATCGGCGGCAAGCGCTTCGGCGACGTCACCAGCAAGAACGTCGGCCGGCTGCTGGCCATCGTGCTCGACAACGAGGTGATCAGCGCGCCGCGCATCAACGAGCCGATCCTCGGCGGCTCGGGCCAGATCAGCGGCCGCTTCACGGTGGCGGAAGCCCAGGACCTGGCGCTGCTGCTGCGCGCCGGCGCGCTGCCGGCGCCGCTGACCATTCTCGAGGAGCGCACCGTCGGACCCGGTCTCGGCGCGGATTCCATCGCGGCGGGCAAGGTCGCCAGCATCGTCGGCCTGATCGCGGTCGTGGTGTTCATGGTCGCCGCCTACGGCTTTTTCGGACTGGTGGCCAACCTCTCGCTGATCGTCAACATGGTGCTGATCTTCGGCGCGCTGTCGGTCCTGCAGGCGACGCTGACGCTGCCCGGCATCGCCGGCATCGTGCTGACCATCGGCATGGCGGTCGACGCCAACGTGCTCATTTTCGAGCATATCCGCGAGGAGGTCCGGGCCGGGCGAACGCCCATCTCGGCCATCGACGCCGGCTTCTCGCGGGCGCTCACCACCATCATCGACGCCAACCTGACGACGCTGATCGCCGCCGTGCTGCTGTATTCGTTCGGCTCCGGCCCCATTCGCGGCTTCGCGGTGACGCTCGCCATCGGCATCGCCGCGTCCATGTTCACCGCCATCATGCTGACGCGGTTGGTGATCGTAACCTGGCTGCGGCGCACCAAGCCGCAAGCCCTGCCGATCTAGGATGTACCTTCATGCGCGGCCTCCGGCTGGTTCCCGATACCACCTCCATCCCGTTCATCGCCTGGCGAAAGGTGTTCTTTGCGTTTTCCATCGCCATGGTGGTTGGCTCCATCGCGCTGTTCGCCGTCCGGGGACTGAACTACGGCATCGATTTCCGGGGCGGCATCCTGCTCGACGTGCGCACCGAGGGGCCGGCGGATCTCGGCTCCATGCGAAGCACGCTGTCGGGCCTCGGCCTCGGCGAGGTGGCGCTGCAGGAGTTCGGCGCGCCGGACACCGTGCTGATCCGCCTGCAGGAGCAGGACGGCGGCGAGGAAGCCCAGCAGGCGGCGGTCACCCTGGTCAAGGACACCCTCGGCCCCGGCGTCGAGTACCGCCGGACCGAATTCGTCGGACCGAAGGTCAGCGACGAGCTCTTGTGGGACGGCATCTATGCGGTCGGCGCGGCGATGTTCGCCATCATGGTCTACATCTGGTTCCGCTTCGAATGGCAATTCGGCCTCGCGGCGGTGATCGCGCTGCTGCACGACGTGCTGTCGACCATCGGCCTGTTCGCGCTGCTCGGCCTCGAGTTCAACCTCTCCACCGTTGCCGCCGTGCTGACCATCGCCGGCTACTCCATCAACGACACCGTGGTGGTGTTCGACCGGGTCCGCGAGAACCTGCGCAAGTACAAGAGCCGGCCGCTGCCGGACGTCCTCAACCTGTCCATCAACGCCACCCTGTCGCGCACCGTGATGACCAGCGTGACGACGCTGCTGGCGTTGCTGTCGCTCTACTTCCTCGGCGGCGAGGTGATCCGCGGCTTCAGCCTGGCGATGATCTGGGGGGTCGTGATCGGCACCTATTCGTCGATCTGCCTGGCGGTGCCGCTTCTGCTCTATTTCGATGTGCGGCGCGGGCCTGCCCGTAAGGACGTTGCCGCCGAGCCGGCGCCGTAACCACCATGCCCGGCCTCGACATCACCCCGCCGCTGCCCAGGGACAGTCAGCTCATCCAGGCTTACGGCGACGGCGGTTTCCGCATCTCGAGCGAGGCCCATACCGGCTCCGTCCTGGTCTTTCCCCTGCGCACCGTTGCCTGGCCGGTGACCGCCCCCGACCATATCACGCTTGCTTCCCTCGCCGAGGTCACGGCCGGCGCCGGGCCGGGCCAGATCCTGGTTGTGGGCTGCGGCCCTCGTTCGCTGCCGCCGCCGCCCGGCCTCGCGGACGCGTTGCGCGGGGCCGGCATCGCGCTTGAATGGATGGACACCGGCGCGGCGTGCCGAACCTACAACGTGCTGCTGATCGACGGCCGCGCGGTGTCGGCGGCTCTGATCGCCATTCCCTGATCCGATACGGGTTCCAACCGGCCGTTCCCTTCGAGGCCCAGGTGTTCCTGGCCACAACCGAATGCCTTGTGCTCGACGACCGGGTCGAACCCGTCGTCGTCGGCTTCGGCGGCGCCGGTCGCGAGCAGGGAGGGGGAGGGGTGTCGCAGTTTTTCGTTGAAAACAACCCCATGCAAAGTACAATTTCTCTGATGCACGTTCTGCATCGAACCCAACCTTATTCTCGTCCTCTCGGTCAAACGCCTCTCGGTCATACACTTGACGCTATAACGCCATGACGCTACCGTTTCCGGGCAGGAGGTATCGGATCATGAACGAACTGTCCAAGCGCTCGACGGTGTATTTCGAACCCGAGATTTATCAAGCGCTTCGCGTCAAGGCGGCGACCACCAACCGGTCGGTTTCCGATGTGGTCAACGAGGCCGTTCGACTGGCGCTGCGCGAGGATCGCGAAGACCTCAAGGCCTTCGAGGACCGTGCCGGCGAAGCGACCATGCGTTACGAGGACCTGCTCAACGATCTGAAACAGCATGGCAAGCTATGAAATCGTCCTCAAAACGTCCGTCGCCAGGGACCTCCGCCGCATTCCCAACAAGGATGTAAGACGCATTCTCGATCGCATCGAGGCACTCGCTTCGAACCCCCGCCCCGAAGGTTGTGTCAAGTTATCCGCGCAGGAGCGCTATCGCGTCCGCCAGGGCGTCTATCGCATCGTCTATGAAATCCTGGATAAGGAACTGGTCGTCCAAGTGGTGAAGGTTGCCCACCGGCGCGAAGCTTATGGGGGCGGATAGGGGACAACCTTGGAGACCGTCTCAAAGGATATGCGATCGAACGCAGAATCCGCTCCGCCCAAGCGCGATCAAATGATTCTGACCCTTTCGATCCTGTTATACCCACACTACACGAATATCTCTCAGATCCGCCGTCGGACCCGCTGGTAGCCGCAGGAAAACGGCAAAGCGATAGCCGATCTGCCGCTTAATCTTGGTGGTTTGGCCAGATCCGCGTCGTCGGGAATAGCGTTCGTGGTTTTCTTGGCCTCAAGCACCAGGATGTTTTCCTCATCATGGCCGGGCTGATGGATGATAATGTCCGGGCTCACTCGACTGGTGGTCAGAACGCCCTGTGCGTCGGGCATTGCGATTTCCTTCGGCTTGACGCCATGCCTGTTGTATTCGAGGTGGACAGCGTAATGGTCAAAGCGCTGCTGGAGAATGCCCGCGAGTTGACCGCAGATAGTGCGTTCGGCGACGTCGACTTTAAGAATATCCAAATTCTCCTCGTACAGGATCTCCAGCGCGCCGATCACAATACTTTCGATTTCTGGCTTGATCCATCTGTACCCTGCTGCTCATACTCAGTCGGGATAAAAAGAGGGGGGAAAAAGGGACTTTATCCTTTCCCTTTTCCAGATTCACACTATTCGTCGACCCGCAGCCAGGGCAATATAGAAACGGGTGACGTCTCGCTTTTTCTGATAACAACAATCGCACGAGCATGAGAAAAGGGCTTCAATCCGCTTGCTAATTCGTCTGCGGTTTACCGAGTACAACAACGTTTTCATGCCTCAGGCGGAACTGGATTTTGCAATTCCGTTTCTTGATGAAGACATACCACTTTACGTGGATCCATTCCTGCTCTGGCGGTCCCCATCATTTCAAGACAAAGGGCTTCATCAACTGATCTTAGGTGCTTTCAATAACCTTGGCGCTCTTCACAAAGCAGGCCATCATGAAAAGGCCGTCGATCAGCTCGTAACGGCATCTGAATGTGATGAAGTCGGGCTTGGTACTTCCGCAACCAAGCGCGGTACGCGTATCAGCCGGGCAAAGGCTACGGAAGTATTAAGTCTTTTTGTTCGCATTCCTTACTATTGTGACCATGGTTTCCGTCACTTAGAGGAAATACAGCTCTTTGTGGACGGCATCGGTAAGGATCGTATCGTGCCTATCCGGTTAAGACAGACACCCACTACATATAGAGCAAACGACGCGCCATGCCGACACCGCCCAATCGGCCGCTCATGACCCACAGCGGTCATTCCTCTTCGAAGAATCCGTTGGGCGGTGGTACGATAATATGCGCGCGCAAGAAACATCTCGGCCATAGCAACGTATGGGCGAGCGTGATGTATTCGGATGTTCCGAAGCGCAACCCGTCTAGCAAACGCAGCGCGATGGATCCGCCATCAGGGGGGCGTGGAGGTTCTTATGCGGATCCTCGTAAGGCATCGCGAAAAGCAAGGCGCAAGTGACGCAATAAACTGATTCTAAAGCGGTTATGGTCGCGTCTTGTGCCCTTTTGAACGACAGTCTATGTAGACTGCAGACTGGTTTTCCAGATCTTACGTAGATCCATATTCATCGCTATGTGAAAGAGAGTACTTAGATGAATCATCGACTCCTTTTTATCTTAGTATGCTTGGCAGCCTACTTGCTTGCACTTCCTTCGCATGCCCAGGTTTTCGAGTGCGCTTTTTTGCAAGACAAATATGCGTCAGGAAAATCAAACAAGGCTTCCTGCTCCATGCTTCCACAAAAAGTCTTTTCAAAAAAAGGGAACACTCCTAAGAAAAGCGAACACTGCAATATCGAAAAAATTTATCTTTATGAAGATATTGAAGATGTTTTAATTAATACTAAGACCGGCGTCATAACATGGACCATACAAGAGGGTTTAACTGCGGATGCAAAAAAAATACTAAAGCAAAAGTACATAAAGGATGGGTTTAGCGAGGAACAGGCCGATAAAGAGATTAACTCCATTAACTCCGAAAGGGAGCTGAGGGAACATTTTGAAATAAAATCTCACTATGTTTCGGAACAAGAAATTTGGCTAGATGAAGTTACAGGCAAAGTTTTAAAATCGAAAAGGCGTGTTCCGGAACATAACCTGATGTTCACTGATGGTATATCTATATACTATATGTATATTCCCGAGTTTTCTGGTCATGCAATTCTATTCAAGCCCACCGGAATGGCAAATTCGTCATGGGTTAACATGAGCTTTGGAAAGTGTCGAATGAATCCGTAAGAAATCACACAACAAACATATGCGCTCGGACATCAAAAAGCACCGCTCTTTCCCCGCCTTTCTTTTTTCTGGCGTTGATGTGAAGCCTTATCGTGTAACTTGTTGGGAACGGATCGCTGCATGTCCGGAAATGGCTAATTGCTGCCGTAAAAAGGACGTGTGCGGCAACACTATATGTAGTGGGTGTCTGTCTGTCTTAACCGGGGAATCGACGGGGTCAGAGTCCTTTGATCACCAGTTTCAATCGACTCCATCCCCGTCTCCGGCTTGCCGCTGAGCACCGGATCGACACGGATCGTCAGTTCCGGAGAGGAAGAGAGCCCGGCGCGGCCGTCGGCAATGTTGCGGTATTGCCGACGGCCGAAGCCCACGCGCTCCGAGCAACCGTTCATCTAAACGAATTGCATATCCGTTTTCAGGGCGTCGATGTCCGATCCCGCGTCGAGGACGTCGATCTGTGCGTCGGCGAGTTCGGCAAAGGTGATGCGGATGTCTTCTCGTGCCCCATCGCCGCCGAAGTCGCCCGCCGCGTAGAGGAGATCGTCGGGGCCGCCGGTCGTTCCGACGCCGGCGAACACGAGCATGTCCTCACCCAGCACAAAGTCGGTGATCACGTCCTGCCCGAAGCCGCCTCCCACGAAGCTGAAGCTGTCGGCACCGCCGCCACCCTCCATGGTATCGTCGCCCCAGGCGCCCGACAGCGTGTCGTTGCCGCCGCCTCCTTGCAGGACGTCGTTGCCCCGGCGGCCGTAGAGGCCGTCGTTTCCGTCTCCGCCCACCAGAATGTCGTCATCCGAGCCGCCGTTCAGGTGATCGTCGCCCGCGCCGCCGTCGAGGGAATCCACGCCAATGTCGCCGTATAGCGAATCGGTGCCGTCGCCGCCCTCCATGGTATCGTCGCCCCACGCGCCCGACAGCGTGTCGTTGCCGCCATCGCCTTGCAGGACGTCGTTACCCTCCCGGCCGTAGAGACCGTCGTTCCCGTCTCCGCCCACCAGGATGTCGTCATCCGCGCCGCCATTCAGGTGGTCGTCGCCCTCGTCGCCATTGAGGGTGTCTTCGCCGAGACCGCCGTAGAGCGAATTGTTGCCGATGTCGCCCCACAGCGAATTGGTGCCGTCGCCGCCCTCCATGGTATCGTCGCCCCACGCGCCCGACAGCGTGTCGTTGCCGCCATCTCCTTGCAGGTCGTCGTCACCCTCCCGGCCGTAGAGACCGTCGTTTCCGTCTCCGCCCTCCAGGGTATCGTCGTTCTCGCCACCGTTGAGCTGGTCGTCGCCAGTCGCCGCCGAGCAATTTGTCCTTACCACCGAAACCATAAACATCGAATCGTTGCCGCCAAGGCCGCGAATTTCATCGTGGGTGTAAGCCCCATTCAGGTTGTTGTCCGCGTCATCGCCGACAATCAGTTCCAGCACCGAAACATCCGAGCCGTACAAGCTTTCCATACGATCGGCGCGGTAGTTCGTCACACGTGCATCCGGAGCCGATCCGAAAATTTCGAGGTCGAAAACGACCTTCGGGTCCGCTTCCTGGGTGACCTCGATGATGCGGGAATGCAAGTCGCCCTTTCCGAGATCCGGGCCGGATACGCCGTCCACATAGCTGACGAACCCGAAGTTGGCCAGCACATTGCCGGTCATCGCCAGTTCGTCGGCATCACCTACGGCTCTAGAATATAGGCTGGGATCGGGCACATATTCCCAAACCTGCGACACTTGCATCGTGTCTTCATCGATGGCGTATTTGACCGCGCGGCTGTAGTTTTCCGAGTCAGGCGTCCGCTGAGTGCCGTCATAGGGGCTCGCCTTTTCGTTGCCGTTGTCGAAAAGCAGCAGGTTGCCGTCGGCGGTGATCTCCATGGCATGCTGGTGGTACTGCCACTCGAACGGCTCGCCCACCGGCTCAAGCAGATAGGGTTGATATTCCTCGGTCCAGTTATCCGGCGTGCCCAGGATCCAAACCAACTCGCCGTCGCGGTCGAATTTTATCACCGCGTCCTGATGCCGCGAAGAAACAATGATCGTGTCGTCCCTGGGATCCGTGATCACGGCATTGTTGTGGGTCCAGTCCAGGCCTTTAGCGTCAAAAAACACCGAATGCGAATTGTAGCTCACCCGCGTCGGGTCGATGATCTCGGTCAGGCTCCAGACGTTGAGAATGTTTCCATCCAGGTCGAATTCGATGACCGGTTCGTCGACGATCAGCGTGGGCTCGTCGCGGGGCGTCGGGTCGGTACCGCTGGTGGGATAACCATCGACTTCGACTTCTATACTCCCCAACGTCATTAGGGTGTTGTCTTGCGTGACGAACATCTCGTGATGGAGTGACGCGAGGTCGTCTAATCCCTGAATTTTGACCACATCGGGGACCACGGTTAGCAGATCCGCAATGCCATAGCCTTATTCGTCGCGCACAAGAATTTCACCATCATAGGCGCCACCCAGTTGCGCACCCGACAATTGTTCGTGGTTTCGCATGGTTTCGAGGGAAGTGTACCAGACGACCTCACCTTCATCGTCGACGATCAACGCCTTACCGCCCGGGTTCGCCATCGTGTACCCCGGTTCCATCAACTCCGGCTTGCTGACCAGGGTGTTTACGGTTGGGAAGTCGTCCGGAAGCGGTTCGGTGGTCACCTCCAAGTCTCGTGGCCGCAATCTCGGTTGCCCCATCCGCTCCGGTGTAGTTTGCCTTGACGGTGTAGGCGGTGTCGGGCTTCAAACCGAACAGCGGCACCTCGTGGACCGTTGCGTAGTCGTCGAAGTGGATCGTTTGCGTCTCCGAGCCGTCGGTCACCTCCAAGGATACCTTCGCCAACTCCGTGGTCTCGAACTCGACCAGAGCGGCCAAGGGCGCGTTACCCGATGGATCCAATGTTATGGTTGGTGTCGAAACGACGCTCATGCCTCTCTCCCCCTGGTCATAATATGTTTCGAGCGCGTACGGAGCCAGCCTTCCAAGTTCGGCCGCGTGCTGTCAAGTCAGGAGCGCAAGATCACCCACAGCGCGTGGATGATGCCCGGGATATAGCCCAGCAGCGTCAGCAGAATGTTCAGCCAGAACTGCAGGCCGAGCCCCACTTGCAGAAAAACACCAAGCGGTGGCAGAAGGATGGCGATGATGACGCGAACGATGTCCATGGATTGATCCTTTCAAGGCTAGGCCGGGCGCGGCGCTCTCCACCGCGCCCGGAATGTATCAGTTACGCGATTGCGAAACGGTGACGGGCTCGGAGGCTATGTCCTCTGGCCGCCCGAGTGCCGCGCCCACGGCCGCCGCGAGAAGGCCAAGGAAGGCACCGATCGCCGCCCACCAGGCGGCTGTAGCGGAAGCATCGGCGGTCGCCTTTGCGGTTTCCTCGGCCGTGGCGATGGCGTCGTTCACTTCCTGTGCGACCATATCGTAGGTTTCGCGATAGGTCTGGATCGCGGCGTCGCGGGCTTCAACGTATTGCGCCTGCCAGCGGTCCGTGATCTTGGCCGCCTCCTCGTCGGAAAGGTCGAAGCGCTGCTGCAGTTGGTTCTGCAGTTCCGTGAACTGCTGCTCGCCCAAGGGACCGCCCTCCCGGGTCATCCGGTCGACGGCCTGCTCGAATATGGCCTCCGCGTTGCCCGGCTTGCGCAGCATGCGACGCCCGGCATTCACGACAATCTGCCGCGCGCGTTCGAGTTCACCCTCGTCGATGACTTCATCGACGATGGCTTGAACCTCTCGGGTAACCTGCTCCGGCGTGACGTCGTCGCCCATGAGTTGCCGCAAATCCTGTTCCATGGATGGCGGGACTAGCGTGTCCAGGCTCGGCATATCCAGATTTTCCAGCTCCGGAGCGACCGAAGACACCAGATCACCAAGCGCGTTGGCGGTTGTTCCAGCCGCGGACGTCACGGCGCTGCCCGCCGACGTCGCGACCTGCCGCGCGCCACTGAAGAGCGCCCCCGTCGCCGAAACGCTCATCCAAGTCACACCGAACAACACCAGCGCCCAGACCACGACCCCATGCAGGACAGCCGAGGGCACGAACGACGCTCCGGCCAACCGCCCGGCGATCGACCCGCCGGCGAACATGCTGGCGATCGAGGTGATGGCGAAGAAAATCCCCGTGCCCCAGCCGGCGCCCGTCGGATCTCCATCGTCAACGAGTTCCAATCCAAGTCCCGCGGTCGCCAAAGCGAACATGATTTGCAGTGCGAGCGCGCATGCGGCCCCGGCGAATATGGCCGCCCACGACACCCGGTCGTCCTGAACGCCCTCGCCATCCGTCGCTGTTGCGCCGCGGTCGCCTATTTTTAAAGCCATTTCGGCCCCCTCTGGAAATTGCTGGAGTTCGATCTCAGCGCGGCCATGTGCGCTGACCGGTTACATCATTCGGGGGGCTAACACTTCGCTGCCTCCTTTGGTTCCTGCCACAATTCATTATCTCCGGGGGACGCCAAAGCGGTATCGGCGGCGAAGACGACGAACCCGAAGGCCCTCCGGAACAAATTGGCCGGGTGGGAGGTTTTCTTGTCGGACGTCGCCATTCCATCGCGAATCGCACAAGCGCGGAAGACAATCAGGAGATCAACGTGAGTTTTACAGAATGATGCCCATCGGACGCGGTTTATTGATCTTCGCCTCGCTCGCTGTTCTCCTGGGTGCCTGCGAGTTGGCCTATTACAACACCATGGAGAAGTTCGGCTTCGAAAAGCGCGATATTCTTGTCGATCGGGTGGAAGGCGCGCGCGACGCGCAGCAGGACGCCAAGGAAGAATTCACGTCGGTTTTGGACGAGTTTCGCGCCACCGTGAACGTCGACGGCGGTGAGCTCGAGCAGAAGTACGATCGGCTGTCCGCGGCCTACGACGACACCGTCAGCCAGGCCGATGAGGTCCGCGACCGGGTTGACGCGGTCGAGGCCGTCGGCAACGCGCTTTTCGCGGAATGGCAGAGCGAGCTCGATCAATACAGCGACCGCGCGCTGCGGGCGCGGAGCGAACAGCAGATGCGGGCGACGCGGCGGCAATTCAACACGACCGTCGCCGCCATGAACAAGGCCGCCAAGTCCATGGACCCCGTGCTGGAAGTTTTCGAGGACCGGGTGCTCTTCTTGAAACATAACCTAAATGCGCGCGCCATCGCCGCCCTGGAACCGGAGGCGAGAACATTGCAGTCGCGGGTGGATACGTTGATCCGCGAAATGGAGGCCGCCATCGCGGAAGCCGACCGCTTCATCGCGTCAATGGGCTCCGTGTAGGATTGTTTCCGCCGGCGATCGTGTCAGCCGAGCGTGGTGTCGAGCATCATCATGACGACGAAACCGACGACCAGGCACACCGTCGCCCGGTGCTCGACACCCTTGCGGTGGGTTTCGGGAATGACCTCGCCGGAAATGACGAACAGCATGGAGCCGGCCGAAAAGGCCAGGCCCCACGGCAGCAGAGAATCGCTGAGGCTGACGGCGGCCGCGCCGATCAGTCCGCCGACCGGTTCGACCAGACCGGTAAGCAGCGCGACAAGGACGGCGCGGCCGCGGCCATAGCCCTGGCTGATCAGGGCGGCGGCGACGGCCAGTCCCTCGGGCATGTTCTGCAGCGCGATGCCCGTGGTCACCGCCAGACCGGCGTTGAGATCGCCGGGTCCGAAAGCGACGCCGACGCTCATTCCTTCCGGGAAGTTGTGGAGCGTGATGGCGAGGATGAACAGCCAATGGCGCCCCAGCGCCACCGAGGTGCCGCCCTCCGCTCCCTTGACGAAATGCTCGTGCGGCACGATCCCGTGGATCAGCCAGATGGCGAGGGCGCCGAGCACGACGCCGGCGCTGACGGTGGCGGCGGCGTGAAGCTCGCTGCCGGATTGCTCGACGACCACGTCCATCGCCGGAATGATCAGCGAGAAGACCGTCGCCGCCAGCATGATGCCGCCGGCGACCGCGAGCATGATGACCTGACCCTGTTCCGGCCATTCGCGGCGAAAGAATACCGGGAGCGCGCCCACGCCCGTCGCCAGTCCGGCGACCAGACTGCCCAGAAAGCCCGCCACAAGGGGGGAAACTCCGGCGAATTCGGCTTCGCTCATGAACATGAAAGAAGATGTCCTACCCGAAGGTGCCAGCGATGTTCCCGTCCTGGAACGCGCCGGAAGTGTAGTCGGGTCGCTCGTCCCGCACCAGCGCCGGTCGTCGCGGCGACCATCGGCGCCAGGAAGCCGCCGGCATCTATCACCCGTTCCCTTCCGTAATACACGTCATTGCGCATCGAACCAAACCGATCGAGAAAGTTGCGGGCATGTTGAACGGGCGGGTAACGACGTGAACCAAGTCGAAAAGGCAACGGGCGGCATCGGCCCGGGTGAACGCTGGGGCGGCAAAGAGAAGCACGCGGCAAATGCATCCGAGAGCATGACAACCGATATCCTGGCGGATGATGGGCCGGCGCGTCGGCTTTATGAACTCGCCGCCGGCGAAGACAGCGTGCGGATATGCCGTGACATACCGGAGGATCAGTGTCGTGAACAGCCCAGGAACTTCCTCTGGCAGATCTTTTCACAGGCACTGAGCAAGATCGGCGATGTGCTCGCCGACACGAAAGTCGTGCTTCCGTGGTTGCTGGGGGCGGTCGGAGCCCCTGTTTTTTTGATTGGCTTGCTGGTGCCTATCCGCGAATCGCTGGCGCTGATGCCGCAAATGCTCATCGGGGGCGTCATCCGGCGCTTTCCCATGCGCAAGGGCTTCTGGGTCGCGAGCAGCGTAGTGGAGGGCCTGTGCGTCATTCTCATGGGCGTCGTCGCCGCGATGGGGCTGCGAGGCGGCGCAGCCGGCGGGGCGATCGTCGGGCTGCTGGTGATCTTCAGCCTGGCGCGCGGTGTCGCCTCCATTGCCGCCAAGGACACGCTCGGCAAGACCGTCTCCAAGGGCCGGCGGGGGCGGGTGAGCGGATACGCGGCGACGGTATCCGGGATCGTCGCCGCCGCGGTTGGCCTATATTTGGCTTTCAGTCCCGATGACGCCCTGCCGGACGGGGTGCTGTATGCCATCATCATTGCCGCTGGCCTGTTCTGGTTTCTCGCCGCCGCCGCGTTTTGGATGATCAACGAGTATCCAGGCGCGACCGATGGCGGCCGGGATATTCGCGACCTCCTTCGCGATCAGGCTGGGCTGCTGCTGCGGGATCGGGAACTCCAGAAGTTTCTGGCCGCCCGCACGCTGATGATTTCGACCGCGCTGGTGGGGCCGGTCTACGTCGCCATCGCCCAGAGCGCGATGGGTCAGACGCTCGACGGCCTGGGGTGGCTGGTGATCGCGTCGGGGCTGGCGGGGGCCGTCAGTTCCTCCGTCTGGGGCGCCCTCGCCGACAGATCGAGCCGACTGACCATGGCGCTGGCGGCGGGACTGGCGGGCGTCTTGGGGATCATCGTCCTTGCCGTGATGCACTTTCGGCCCGACGTATCGGAAAGCACCTTTTTCTATGCGGCGATCCTGTTTGTTCTGGGGGTGGCGCACGCGGGCGTGCGGATCGGCCGAAAGACCCACGTGGTGGATCTCGCCAGCGGCGACCGCAAGGCCGAATACGTGGCGCTCAGCAACACGATCATCGGCGTGCTGCTCCTCGTCATCGGGGCGTTCGTCAGCGCGCTTATCGGGCTCGGGTTCGAAATCGCCGTCGCCGTGTTGTCCTTTCTCGCGCTTCTCGGCGCCGCGATGGCGTTGGCCATGAAGAATGTTCAGGCCTGAGGCGCCGCGTCGCAGGGATTTCCCGCTTCGCACGGTCGCGAACGCGCCTCTGGTTCCGGCGAGGACTTCGGCCGCGCAGGCAGCGGATCCGCCATCGGGGATCATCGGCGCCTGATCCGGCTGAAACAGGTGTCACCATCCTTTGACAAATCGTTCGGCGCGGTGATTAATCTCGGGCAACGTGTTTTCGCGGAGGATTCGACATGACCGAACACGATACGTCAGCGTCCGCGAGCTATACCGCTACCGCTACCGTCATCGACACCGTTTCGACGGAACTCACCGTCCAGCGGTTCGTCGGCTCCGACCGACCGACACCGGGTAACGTGGGCATCTGCTTGAGCGGCGGTGGCTCGCGCGCGCTAGCGCCGGGATGGGACAGTTGCGGGCGCTGGATCACCTCTCGCTCACCGATGGCGGGCCGTCCCTTCTCAGCCAGGTGAAGGCCATTTCCACGGTCTCCGGCGGCTCCTGGCTCGGCGTCAGCTACGTGTACCTTGCCGCCGGCACCAGCGACGCCGACTTCCTTAATGCCTACGTCGCCGATCCGGGCGACCTGGTGCCGAGCGACGGCGCCAGTGTCGGCGTGACGCTCGACCGGCTGCCCGCCGGCAACATGGGCGCATTGGTCACCTCGACCTTGTTTTCGGTTCCGGCTCTGGCGGTCGCGGCGTACCTTCTCTGGAAGTTTTGTGGAACGCCGGCCAACACGTTGTGGCAGGTTCTCATGGGGATGCACATTCTGAGCGCGCACGACCTCTACACGGCGGGACCCGACACGCTTCCCACCTCGTTGTTCAGCTGGGACTCCACCACCCTTCAGGATGACGTGGTCGGGCCCAACCGGTCGCTCGGCGGAGAGACCGCGCACCTGGTGGCCAGCGGTTCCGGACGGGCGTGTCGGCCGTTTATCGTCTGCAATACCGCCATGTTCGTCGATGCCGGCGGCACCCAGCTGCTCGCCCCGGTTCAAGCGACACCGTTTTTTACCGGCATCGTCGGCCGCCCGGACGCCGTCGACGCGAACGGCCATGCCGTGGGCGGTGGTGGCGTCACGTCGTTCGCCTTCAATTCCGCCCTGGAGAGTGTTTCGGGCCGCGCCGTCACTGTCGGGCAAGCGCGCCAATGGTCGCTCACCGATATCGTCGGCGCCTCCAGCGCCGCCTTCGCCGGCGAGCTCGATCAGATTATCCGCGATCCGGCCCGGCTGCTGACGTATCTTTACCGGTTTGCCCGCGAGATCTGGGAGTGGATCAAACAGCACCTGCCATTCGCCACCGTCGCCGACACCAACGAGCTGAGCGCCAGATCCTTCGTTGTATCGCCGACCCACGATGCAGTTTCCGCCGATGCGGCCAGGTTCGACCCCGGCGCGGTCATTCCCGCCTACGACTATTGGCCGGTACGCGACGCCGCGCCTCACCCGGGTCCTCGCGCCAACCGCTTCGCCGACGGCGGCAACCTCGAAAACACAGGGGTCGCCAGTTTGCTCGCCTATGGCGACATCAATTCAGTGATCGCTTTCGTCAACAGCGAGACGCCGCTCGCCCAGGGCACTATAGGCGTAATCGACACGAACTCAGGTCTCGAGGTAGCCGATACCGCAATCATCGTCGACGATCAGTTGCCTCCGCTGTTCGGCTACCAACCCTACGACCCCGCCAAGGGCTACGTGTCCTACAGCCGCGGATCCAATGGGTCTGACATCTTCATGAGCAAATCGCAAGTTTTCCCGGCCGGAGACTTCGCCGCCTTGTTGCAGGGGCTTTGGAAGAATAGCGGCTCCGGATCCTTCACCGCGCCCGCCAACTTCACCCAGCCGTTGCGCACGGTTAGGAACGATTGGTTCGGTGTCGCCGAGCGGGAGGTCACCATGCTCTGGGTATACACCAACGCGGTTGCCACGTGGGTCTCGCTGCTCCGGCCCGACGTCCGGAAGCTGATTTCGTCGACCGACAATTTCCCGCACTATGGCACCCTGCACACCGATCTCAGCGCCACCGAAGTCAATCTTCTGGCGAGCTTGACAGCGTGGTGAGTCGGTGACGAGAGCAACCGCCAGCCGTTTCTGGATTTGTTCGGCTAATCCCCATTCTCGCTGACAATGGGTTTATACCAGCGAGAAGTGTTATCATGTGGATGCGCGGCAGCGGTCCGCGGAATGGTCAAGGATTGTCGCCGCCGCCAGGCTAAAAGGCCCGGAAATATCCGGGCCTTCCGCTGCGGATCGGTCCGACGACAGGCTAGGCTTTCGCCAGGTTCTCGGCCACGAAGTCCCAGTTGATCAGATTGTCGATGAACGCCTGGACGTAGTCGGGGCGCTTGTTCTGGTAGTCGAGATAGTACGCATGCTCCCAGACGTCGCAGGTGAGAAGCGCGGTTTGGCCGTGGACCAGGGGGGTGTCGGCGTTCGGGGTCTTGGCGATCTTGACCGAGCCGCTCTCGGCCACCAGCCAACCCCAGCCACTGCCGAACTGGCTGGTGCAGGCGCTCTTGAACTCTTCCTTGAATTTGTCGTACGAGCCAAACGCCGTGTCGATGGCCGACGCAACGTCTCCCGACGGCTGGCCGCCGCCGCCCGGTTTCATGCAGTTCCAATAGAAGCTGTGGTTCCACACCTGGGCGGCGTTATTGAAAACGCCGGTCTTGTCGGAATCGCTGGCCACCGCTTTGATCACCTCTTCGAGGCTCTTCGAGGCCAGCGGCGAGTCCTTGGTCATGTTGTTGAGGTTATCGACATAGGTCTTGTGATGTTTGCCATGATGAAAATCGAGCGTATTCGCCGAAATATGAGGCTGCAGACCATCCTTGGCGAATGGCAGCGCCGGTAAATCGAATGCCATGTGTCCCTCGTCCTCGTTCTAAATTGTAAAGATCCTTTGAACCTATGGCTTCGGCCGGCTGATTGAAAGGGGAACGGGAGGGGAATCCGGTGTTTTCATCGGCGCGGCGGCAATTTCAGTTCCCGAGGATCGGTATGAGCGCCTTGAGCTTGCAGAGCCATTTGCATTCGAGGCGCTCCCAGCCGCTGAGCTCCACCCGCTCGTTGAGCGGGTCGCGGGCGCGGAAGTGCGCCGCCAGCTTGCGTGCCCGGCACAGGACGATGGCCGTGTGCAGGCCGAGGCCCGGCGACTTGATGAGGCCGGGCAGGGGGGCCGCTGTCACCAGCAAGCGGTCGACGCCATCCAGCACCCGGTCGATGACGGCCCGGGTCTGGCCCTTGGCCGACGGCGCCTGGAGATGCAGCGTCGTTATGAAGGCATCGCGCATGAACTGTTCGGGGATGCACAGTCTTTTGTACTGGACGCTAGGCTCCTTGCAGTCGCGAAGCCGTTTCAGGATCCTCAAGGCGGCGCAGAGCGCATCGGTGGACCGGCCGCACACGGCGGGATCCTCGCCCGTCAGATCCAGCATGGCGCGGCCGATCGGCGCGGCCGCCAAGCCGCAATACACCAGCAGATCGTTCCAAGTCTGAATCCGCACGCCGGAAACGTCGCGCCGGAACGCCTGGATAACGTGCAGGGCATGCTCGGCCCTGAGCTTGGAATCGCGCAGGCTCTCGCGCATTTCCTGCGATACCCGGCGCGCCTCGTCCGACCACTCGGCGTCGGTATCGCCCCTGACCATCTCTTCCAGCGCCGCCAGCCGGAGCAGTTTCTGGTCCCTGGTCAGGGTGACATCGTCGGCGATGCCGTCCGCCAGGCGCACGAAGCGGCCGAAGCTCTGCACATGAGCCCGGATGTCCGGCGGGAACAGCTCCGGCATGAGCGAGAAATCGGCGTCGCGGTCAAGCCGGCTCGAACTGATGACGATCACGAAGCGGCCGTCCCGGGCATGACGGTCTCCGCGTCACCTCCTATATTGCACATTCGAAGCCTACACGCTGAGTCGCGCTAACGATACCGACAGAGTATACGAAATCGTCATGCCGCAGCTCTCTTATTGCGCCGAACAGGTCAGGCGGTTCGACAATGACCGCTTCATGTGCTCGCTGTTCGCACCGCCGGATGAGCGCGAAGCGATGGCGGCGGTATACGCCTACAACCTGGAAGTGGCGCGAATCAGGGAGATCGCGCGCGAGCCTTTGTTGGGTCACATGCGCCTGCAATGGTGGCGGGACGCCCTGGACCCGATCTATTCCGGCGCGCCGCCGCGCCATCAGGTCGCCATCGCCGTCGCCGACGCCGTCCGCCGGTTCGGGCTCAGCCGCCGACACTTCGACCGAATCCTCGATGCCCGGACGCTCGATCTCGACGATCTCGGGCCGCAGACCCTGGGCGCGCTGGTGGAATACGCCGACGCAACGTCTTCGACGTTGGCCGCGCTCTCGCTGGAGATCCTCGGTGAGGCGGGGGAGGCATCGCGACAGGCGGCGCGCGATGTCGGCATCGCCTGGGCGCTCACCGGCATCGTCCGCGCGGTGCCGTTTCACGCACGGGCGCGCCGCGTCTACCTGCCCGCCGAGTTGACCCGCGCGGCCGGATTGGACGTGGCGCACATGTTCGAAGCCGGACCGACCAACGGCCTGACGGAGGTGATCGCCGCGATCTCCGGCAGAGCCTGGGATTTCCTCGGTTCCGCGCGCGGTTACCGCTCCCGGGTTGCGAAGCGGGCGCTGCCGACGCTGCTGCCCGCGACGCTCGCCGCGGGCTACCTCCGCCGATTGGCCAAGTGCAACTTCGATCCGTTCGATGCGCGTGTTCAGTCGCCGGAACCCGCGCGCCTGCTCAGGATGGTCTACAGCCGCGTCCGCGGCTCGTACTGACGCCCGGCCGTCATCGAACATTCTCGGCGTCGAGGGGGGCGGTTCGTGTATCCAGGGTGGAGAGCACCTCCGATGCGCCGCCGCCGACCTCGCCGACGGTGAAAGCGCCGGACCCATGCGCGGGGGTATTCGGATCGAAGGGGTTGTCCTCGATCATCGACCCTGCCGGGTGGGCGGGCGGTCCGGCGCTGGTCTCGATATCCACATTCGCCGACGCGGCGGCCTCGGCACCGCCGTTGGCGGCCGGTCTGGACAGGGGGCCGAGCGGCGATGACCGCGCCGGGTTGCCCGAAGCCCGTTGTCCGAAGCGCGTGGAGCCGAACGGAGAGCCCGCCGCCACGGGCACCGGGGGGCGCTTTTCGATGCTGGAGCGACTGAAGTTGCGAACCGCGACGAGATAATGGCCGATCTCGAAATATCCCTTATCGATCGCCAACTCCATGGGGTTCATGCCCCAACGGTCGGAAGCCTCCACGTCGGCGCCCGCGGCGACGCTCGCCTGAACCGCCGGAAAGTCGTTGGCATGCACGGCGTCGAACAGTTGCTCGGTGGCCGTCGTTAGATCGCTGGCCGTCGATTGATCGCTGGTTTGCGTCTGTCCCGCGCGCGGTTCTCCCGTCAGGACGACGGCCGCGACGAGGCACCACAAAAACGCCAAGCCGCTCCGGCCGACCGCCAGGGACACCATTTTCGTATACATCCGTTTCATCTCTCTCCCACTCATTGCAACCGTTATTGCACTGCAATAATGCAGGCATTCCGGGCCCGGAGCAACGTTTGTGACACGCGCGCCGCATATTCTCGACCAAGACGGCCGTCGTGCGGCACCGGATTTTGGCTTGGCGGCGGGCCGGCACCGCCGATATTTAAACAAACTCATGCATGTCAAATGAAAGAGCGGGGGCGCGCCATGGATTATCGACGACTGGGGAAAAGCGGCCTCGCCGTTTCTCCCATCTGCCTGGGCACGATGATGTTCGGCGACCAGACGGACGCCCGGCAAGCCGAGCGCATCGTCGCCAGCGCACGCGATGCCGGGGTGAATTTCATAGATACCGCGGACGTTTACGCCAATGGTCAGTCGGAACGCATCGTCGGCAGGTCGATCCGCAAGGACCGTGAGCGGTGGGTTCTCGCGACCAAGGTGGGCAACGCCGTGGCGGGCCACCCCGAGGACCCGAACAGGCGAGGGCTCGGCCGCAAATGGATTGCGCGCGCTCTCGACTCCAGCCTGTCGCGGCTCGGTACCGACTATGTGGACATCTACTACCTGCATCGGGACGATGAGGAAACACCGCTCGAGGAGACGATCGCCGCGCTCCGCGACCTGATCGGCGCGGGCAAGGCGCGGTATTGGGGGCTGAGCAACTTCCGCGGCTGGCGAATTGCCGAGGCGATTCGGGTCGCGCGGCGGCTGGGAGCGCCGGCGCCGGTGGTCGCGCAACCCTATTACAATGCGATGAATAGGGTTCCCGAGGCTGAAATTCTCCCGGCGTGTGATTACTACGGGTTGGGTGTGGTACCCTACAGTCCGCTGGCCCGCGGCGTCCTGACAGGAAAATACGCGGTGGGCGAAGAGCCGCCGCGGGGAACGCGCGCCGGCCGCAAGGACGCGCGGATGATGGAAACCGAGTTCCGACCCGAATCCCTTGCCATGGCCTTGGCGATCAAGGCGCACGCGGAGCGCCGGGGGATGACGGCGGGCCAATTCGCTGTAAACTGGGTGCTTAACAACGCCATTGTGACGGCCGTCATTGCCGGGCCGCGCACTTTCGAGCAATGGTTGGACTATGTCTCCGCGCTCGATCATGAATTCAAGCCCGAGGACGAGGCGATCATCGACGAGCTGGTGGCCCCGGGCCATCCATCGACGCCCGGATATTCGGATCCCCGTTATCCGTTCCTTGGACGGAAAGCGCGGAGCGCGCGAGCGCCGGGTTAGCGTGCCGCCGAAGCGAATGGGCATGGTGGGGCCGCAAGATCTTTGGTTGCGTCGTTCGCGGCGAAATGGCATGAGTGCGACACCACGGGTTAATCGAAGGAACGAACGATCATGGGGCAAAAGGAAGCTTGGCGGCGGATGGTAATCGCTGGCTTGGTTCTTGGAATGGCGACGATCGGCTCCCCGAGTATGGCTTCGGCCAAAGCCGCCTTTTGTGCAAAATCCCAGGAATTGGCGGCGCTCGAGGCGCGGGTCCTGCAGACCGAACTGATGGTGGGAGCACTGACCTGCGGTCAGAGCCAGCGCTACAACGCTTTCGTCAACACCTACAAAGGTGATCTGGTCAGATACGGAGAAACGATTTGCTCATTGTTCAAGCGCGCCTACGGCGGCGGCGGCAAGCGCAAACTCAATAAGTTCGTCACGAAGCTTGCGAACGATTCCTCTCAGCGCAGCAATGCCGCGCGTCAGGGATACTGTGTTCTGGCGGCGCAGTTGTTCGACGAAGCGTCGTCGACACCGACGAAAACCATCATCGAGCTGGTCGACAAGCCGTGGATTCGGTCCATGCACGGTTTTCGGCCCTGCAACTGAGTTGGCGGTAGAGCAATATCCGTTCAAGTGGAGTCACGCGATCGGATTTACGTGCTCTAAAAATCAATTCAGGCTGATACCCAGCGCTCCAGATCGGACAGGGCGCGCGACGCCAGGGCCGCTTTCCGCGCCGCTTTCCTGAGGGGCTTGCCCTTCTGGTCTGTTTGCTCGAGATCGGGAAACAGTCCGAAGTTCACGTTCATCGGCTGGAACGTCTCCGCTTCGGCGCCGAGCGTGATGTGATTAAGGAGGGCGCCCAAGGCGGTCGTTCCAGGCGGTGCCACCGGCGATGCGCCTCGTCGCTCCGCCGCCGCGAAGCGGCCCGCCAGAAGCCCCACCGCCGCGCTTTCCACGTAGCCCTCGCATCCGGTGATCTGTCCGGCCAGGCGCAGCGTTGGCCGTGCCCTCAGGCGCAGAAACCCGTCCAGCATTTTCGGGCTGTTGATGAACGTGTTGCGATGAAGGCCGCCGAGACGGGCGAACTCGGCCCGTTCCAGGCCGGGGATCGTGCGGAACAGCCGTACCTGTTCACCATGGGTCAGCTTGGTCTGAAAGCCGACCATGTTGTAGAGCGAACCGAGCGCGTTGTCCTGGCGCAATTGAACCACGGCGAAGGGCTTGCGACCGGGATCGCGCGGATTGGTCAATCCCACCGGCTTCATCGGGCCGAATGCCAATGTCCGCCGGCCGCGCTCGGCCATGACCTCGACGGGAAGACAGCCTTCGAAATAGGGCGTGTCGCGTTCCCAGTCGCGGAAGCCGATCTTGTCTCCGGCCAGCAACCCGTCGATGAAGCCGTCGTATTGTTCCTCGGTGAGCGGGCAATTGACGTAGTCGCGGCCGCTTCCCTTGTCGTAGCGCGACTGAAACCAGGCTTTCGCGAAATCGATGCTGTCGCGGTGGACGATGGGAGCGATGGCGTCGAAAAATGCCAGCGCGTCCTCGCCGGTCACGCCGCGCAGGTCTTCGGCGAGGGCGGCGGAGGTGAGCGGCCCGGTGGCGATGATGACGTTGTCCCACTCGGGCGGCGGCAATCCGGCCACCTCTGCGCGTTGGATGTCGACGAGCGGTTGGTCCCGCAGGGCCTGTTCGACGGCGGCGCTGAAACCGTCGCGATCCACCGCCAGGGCGCCGCCGGCCGGGACCCGGTGGGCGTCGGCGGTGCCGAGGATCAGCGAATCGCCGCGGCGCATCTCCTCGTGCAGCAACCCGATGGCACTGGCCTGGGCGTCGTCGGAGCGGAAGGAATTGGAGCATACCAACTCGGCCAGCCCCGCGGTTTTGTGGACGGCCGTATTCCTTTCGGGGCGCATTTCGTGCAGGATCACCGGCACCCCGGCGCGCGCAAGCTGCCAGGCCGCCTCGCTGCCGGCGAGGCCGCCGCCGATGATGTGAACGGGCGCGGGGGAGGGACTGTTCATTGCGTCCCACAGTTAGAGATCCGCGGGGGTTGCCGCAATACCGAAGCGGATGCGGCAACGGAAAACAACGGGCCGAACGCCCGAGACGGAAGAAATCGATGGAGTACGACGCCAAAACCGTTTGGAGCTTCATCCTGGTGCTCACCGCCGCCTTGGCGTACCGCTACGTTCCGAGATGGCGAGCCAGATCGCCGTTCGTCGAGCCGGAGGCGCTGAAGCGGCGTCTGGACGCCGGCGAGGACGTGGTTGTCATCGACGTGCGGACACGCAGCCAGTACGCCGGCGGACCGGGGCACATACCGGGCGCGGTCAATGTGCCGTTCGGCGACCTCGCCGCGCGGGTGGGCGCCAGGGACCGCGATCTTTCGGAGCTCAAGGATCAACCGGTGTTTGTTCATTGCACCGGAGAGTTGCAGGCATCGCGCGCGGCTCGCGTGCTGCGCGACTTGGGCTTCAGCGATGTCTCCGTGCTAAAGGGCGGTATCCGTGCCTGGCGGCGCGGCGGCTACGCCCTCGAGCGCGATTGAGCGGCGACGTGCCCGCCGAGCTATGCCGTCTTGCGCGCGCCCCGCTCGGTCAGGTAAGGCGCCAGGTACTGGCCGGTAAAGCTTTCCGGCACCGATGCCACGTCTTCCGGCGTGCCGGCGGCGACGATCCGTCCTCCCCCGGAACCGCCCTCCGGACCCAGGTCGATGATCCAATCGGCGGTCTTGATCACCTCGAGGTTGTGCTCGATGACGACGACGGTGTTGCCGTGCTCGACAAGGGCGTGGAGCACTTCGAGAAGCTTCCGGACATCGTCGAAGTGCAGGCCGGTGGTGGGCTCGTCGAGGATATAGAAGGTCTTGCCGGTGGCGCGGCGCGACAATTCCTTGGCGAGCTTGACGCGTTGCGCCTCGCCGCCCGACAGCGTTGTCGCCTGCTGGCCCAGATGGATATAGCCGAGACCGACGCGTTCCAGCGTGGCGAGCTTGTCGCGGATTGCCGGGACCGCCTTGAAAAACCGCGTTCCTTCCTCGACCGTCATATCAAGAACGTCGGCTATCGATTTGTTCCTGAATTGAATTTCAAGAGTCTCGCGGTTGTAGCGTTTGCCGTGGCAGACGTCGCATTGCACGTAGACGTCGGGAAGGAAGTGCATCTCGATCTTGATGACGCCGTCGCCCTGACAGGCTTCGCACCGTCCGCCCTTGACGTTGAACGAGAACCGGCCGGGTTTGTAGCCGCGGATCTTGGCGTCCGGCAGGTTGGCGAACCAGTCGCGAATGGGTGTGAAGGCGCCGGTGTAGGTGGCGGGATTGGATCGTGGCGTCCGGCCGATGGGCGTTTGATCGATGTCCACCACTTTGTCGATGCGTTCCAGACCGTCGATCCGGTCGTGCTCGCCGGCGTGAACCCGGGCGCCGTGCAGGCGCCGCGCCAGTGCCTTGTACAGCGTGTCCACCACCAAGGTGGATTTGCCGCCGCCGGAGACCCCGGTGACGCAGGTGAAGGTGCCGAGAGGAAACGCCACCGTGAGGTCTTGCAGGTTGTTGGCCCGCGCGCCGGCGACGGTGAGCTGGCGCCCTTTCTTGATGGCGCGGCGGTGTTCGGGCGTCGGCACCTCGCGGGCGCCCGTCAGGTACTGGCCGGTCAGGCTGTCGGCGTTGGCCATCACCTCTTCCGGTAGCCCGTGCGCCACCACGGCGCCGCCGTGGACGCCGGCGCCGGGCCCCATGTCCACCAGGTAGTCGGCGGTGCGGATGGCTTCCTCGTCGTGCTCGACGACGATGACGGTGTTCCCCAGATCGCGCAATCGTCGCAGCGCGGTGAGCAGCCGGTCGTTGTCCCGCTGGTGCAGGCCGATCGAGGGCTCGTCGAGGACGTACAGAACACCGGTCAGCCCGGAGCCGATCTGCGACGCCAGCCGGATCCGCTGGCTCTCGCCGCCCGACAGCGTGCCCGACGTGCGCGCCAGCGTCAGATAGCCGAGGCCGACATTCTTCAAAAACCCCAGCCGCTCGTTGATTTCCCGCAAGATCCGCCGGGCGATCTCGCGGCGCTGCGGCGTCAGGATCCGCTCCAGTCCCGAGAACCAGCCGGTGGCGGCGTCAATGGACAGATCGGCCGCCTCGCTGACGTCGCGGCCGGCCAGCTTGACCGCCAGGGCCTCGGGCTTCAGGCGCTTGCCGCCGCAGGTGTCGCACCGGGTAATGGTCTGGTAGCGAGAGAGCTCGTCGCGCACCCACGACGAATCGGTTTCCCGCCACCGCCGTTCCATGTTCGGAACCACGCCTTCGAACGGCTTGCGGATCTCGTAGGCCCGAACGCCGTCGTTGTAACGAATGGTCAGCGGCTCGTTGTTGGATCCGAAGACGATGAGCTGGCGCATGTCGGGGGCCAGCTTGCGATAGGGGGTCGCGAGGTCGAAGCCGAAATGGGCGGCGAGACTGTCGAGGGTCTGGCGGTAGTATTTCGACGACGAATTGGCCCACGGCGCGATGGCGCCTTCCGCCAGCGACAGCCGGTCGTCGGGAATGACCAGTTCGGGGTCGAAGTACATTTCCGTGCCGAGACCGTCACAGGCCGGACAGGCGCCGAACGGGTTGTTGAACGAAAACAGCCGCGGTTCGATCTCGTCGATGGTGAAGCCCGAAACCGGGCAGGCGAACTTGGCGGAAAAGGTGGCGCGATCGCCGGTGTCCGGGTTCTCGGTGAAGGCCAGCCCGTCGGCCAGCGCCAGCGCCGCTTCCAGGCTGTCGGCGAGCCGGCTGGCGATGCCGTCGCGCACGACGATCCGGTCGACGACCACTTCGATGTCGTGCTTGGTCTTCTTGTTGAGGTCGGGAACGTCCTCGATGTCGTGGATCGTGCCATCCACCTTGACCCGCTGGAAGCCGCGTTTGCGCAGATCGAGGAATTCCTTGCGGTATTCGCCCTTGCGGCCGCGCACGATGGGGGCGAGCACCAGAAGCCGCGTTCCCTCGGGCATTTCCAGGACGCGGTCCACCATCTGGCTCACCGTCTGGCTCTCGATGGGCAGGCCGGTGGCGGGCGAGTGCGGAACGCCCACGCGCGCCCAAAGAAGCCGCATGTAGTCGTAGATCTCGGTCACGGTGCCGACGGTGGAGCGCGGATTGCGCGACGTGGTCTTCTGCTCGATGGAAATGGCGGGGGACAGGCCCTCGATGGAGTCGACGTCCGGTTTCTGCATGAGCTCGAGGAACTGGCGGGCGTAGGCCGACAGCGATTCCACGTAGCGCCGCTGGCCTTCGGCATAGATGGTGTCGAAGGCGAGGGACGATTTGCCCGAGCCCGACAGACCGGTCACCACCGTCAGTCTGTCGCGCGGAATGTCGACATCGATGTTGCGCAGATTGTGCTCGCGCGCGCCCCGAATGGCGATGGTATCCATGGGTTCTCCCGGAAGGGGCGTGCCACCCCGAAATGGCCGCGTCATAGCCCCGAATATAAGGTCGGAACACAAACCAAGCCAGCGACAGTAAAGAAAAGCGTGCAGAGTCGGTAGTCGATTGCTACGGTCGATTTTGTAACGATGAGTCGGGTGGGAAATCGAGGAGGATATCCCGCCGGCGGGACCCTCAACACCACAGCCAGCAGCGAAGAGTCATATGTCAGGATCTGTCAATAAAGTTATCCTTGTGGGGAACCTGGGGCGCGAACCGGAAGTCCGCAATCTCCAGGACGGCAACAAGGTCGTCCAGTTGTCGGTGGCCACGTCGGAGCGCTGGAAGGATCGCCAGACCGGCGAGCCGCGCGAGAAAACCGAATGGCACCGGGTGGTGATCTTCAACGACCGCCTTGGCGATGTCGCCGAGCGGTTTTTGCGCAAGGGCTCGAAAGTGTACCTTGAAGGCGCCCTGCAGACCCGCAAATGGACCGGCAACGACGGTGTCGAGAAGTATACCACCGAGGTGGTGCTGCAGCGGTTCCGCGGCGAATTGACCATGCTCGACCCCAAGGGTGAAGGCGGAGGGTACGGCGGCCGCAACTCGTACGACGGAGGCGAGCCGTCTTACGGCGGCGGCGGGTCATCCGAGCGGTCCCCGGGGCCGGCGCCGGGTTCGGATCTCGACGACGATATTCCGTTCTAGGGCGGAGTCGCCTTCGGATATCTCCGATCGGTTGAACGGTTTCGGGGCTAAATCGACATAACCGCTCCGATGCCGAGGTGTTTCGGGCGCGGTGCTCCGGTTTTCGCGGCGTTTTGTTGTATGGCGGGCGCCGCCATGCTAGCTTCTCGACCCGTTCCCCGCACCTTTTGCAAGGCCCGAGAAAAGCTCCTTGGATACACCTCCGTCGCCGCCGATGAACCCCGACATCGCTCCCGTCACCATCGAGGAGGAGATGCGGCGTTCGTATCTCGATTACGCCATGAGCGTGATCGTCAGCCGGGCGCTGCCCGATGTCCGTGACGGTCTGAAGCCGGTCCAGCGGCGGATCATCTTTTCCATGGACGAGAGCGGCTATACCCATGACAAGCCGTATCGCAAGTCCGCGCGCATCGTCGGTGACGTCATGGGCAAGTATCACCCGCACGGCGATCAGGCGATCTACGATGCGCTGGTGCGCATGGCGCAGGGCTTCGCCATGCGTCTGCCGCTGATCGACGGCCAGGGCAACTTCGGTTCCATGGACGGCGACCGGGCGGCGGCGATGCGCTATACCGAGGCGCGGATGGCCCGCGCCGCCCATGCGCTGATCGACGACATCGACAAGGAAACGGTCGATTTCCGGCCGAATTACGACGAATCGGTCGCGGAACCGTCGGTCCTGCCGGCGCGCTATCCCAATCTTCTGGTCAATGGCGCCGGCGGCATCGCCGTGGGCATGGCCACCAACATCCCGCCCCACAATCTGGGCGAGGTGATCGACGCCGCCTGCGCGGTGATCGACAACCCCGAGGTGACCATCGAGGAATTGATCGAGAACCATATCGCGGGCCCGGATTTCCCGACCGGCGCGCTGATTCTCGGCCGCCACGGGATCATGTCCGCTTTCCACACCGGCCGGGGATCGGTGGTCATGCGGGGGCGCACCCGCATCGAGGAGGTCCGCAAGGAGCGGATGGCGATCATCATCGACGAGGTGCCCTATCAGGTGAACAAGGCACGGATGGTGGAGAGCATCGCCGATACCGTCCGCGACAAGCGGATCGAGGGCATCGCCGACCTGCGCGACGAGTCCGATCGCGACGGCGTCCGCGTCGTCGTCGAAATCAAGCGCGACGCCGAGCCGGAAATCGTTCTCAATCAGCTTTACCGCTACACGCCGCTGCAGACCACCTTCGGCGTCAACATGCTCGCTCTCGACGGCGGCCAGCCGCGGCTGATGAACCTGAAGGACATCATCGTCGCCTTCCTCGCTTTCCGCGAGGAGGTCATCCGCCGCCGCACGATCTATCTGCTCGGCAAGGCGCGCGACCGGGCGCATGTGCTGGCCGGTCTCGCCGTCGCCGTCGCCAACATCGACGAGGTGGTGGCGCTGATCCGGCGGTCTCCCGATCCGGCGGCGGCGCGCACGGCGTTGATGGAGCGGCCGTGGCCGGCGGCGGACGTGGAACCGCTGATCGCCCTGATCGAGGATCCGGGGCAGGGCGTGGTGGACGGCGTCTACCGGCTGAGCGAAATCCAGGCGCGGGCGATCCTGGATCTGCGGCTGCACCGTCTGACCGGGCTCGAGCGCGACAAGATCGGCGCCGATCTCAAGGCGCTCGGGGAGGAGATCGGGAAATATCTCGAAATCCTCGGATCGCGCGCCCGGCTGCTGGAAATCCTCCGGGGCGAACTGATCGAGGCCAAGGAGGCCTTTGCCACGCCGCGTCGCACCGCGCTGGTGGAGCACGAATTCGAAACGGATATCGAGGACCTCATCCAGCGCGAAGACATGGTGGTGACGGTCACCAACACCGGCTACATGAAGCGGGTGCCCTTGAGCACCTACCGGGCGCAACGGCGCGGCGGCAAGGGCCGGTCCGGCATGTCGACCCGCGACGAGGATTTCGTCAGCCAGGTGTTCGTGGTCAACACCCACACGCCGGTTCTGTTCTTTTCGTCGACCGGCATCGTCTACAAGCTGAAGGTCTACAAGCTGCCGCTGGGCACGCCGCAGGCGCGCGGCAAGGCGATGATCAACCTGCTGCCGCTCGACCCCGGCGAGACCATCACCACCTTGATGCCGCTGCCGGAGAACGAGGATACCTGGGGCGCGTCCTTCGTGGTGTTCGCGACGGCGTCGGGCAAGGTGCGCCGCAACGCGCTGAGCGATTTCACCAATGTCATGGCCGGCGGCAAGATCGCCATGAAGCTGGACGAGGGCGACCGTCTGGTGCGGGTGCGGACGTTCATGGAAGACGACGACATTTTGCTGTTCACCCGCGGCGGCCAGTGCATCCGCTTCCCCGTCTCCGAGGTCCGGGTGTTCAGCGGCCGCACGTCCACCGGTGTGCGCGGCGTCAGGCTGGCCGAAGGCGACGAGGTCATCAATATGTGCGGGCTGCGTCACTTCGAGGCCGACGCGGCGAGCCGGGAAGAGTACCAGCAGGCGGTCAATGCCGCCCGGCGGCTGGCCGGCAGCGACTACAGCGAACGCGCGGAAGACAAGGCAAGAGATGAAGAACTGGCGGAGCGGCTGGAAAAACCAGAGTTCCAGGACATGGCGGCCAACGAGGAGTTTCTGCTAACCGTCTCCGAGGACGGCTTCGGCAAGCGCACGTCTTCCTACGAATACCGCATCAGCGGCCGCGGCGGGCAGGGCGTGGCGGCGATGGATCTCAATCGTGCGCACGGAACCAGCACCACGGTCGCGGCGTTCCCCCTCATGGAGACCGACCAGATCGTGATGATCACCAATGGCGGACAGCTGATCCGCTGCGGTGTCAATGAGATCAGCACCATGAGTCGCAAGACCCGCGGCGTCAAACTGTTCGTCACCGGCGAAGGCGAGCGCGTGGTTTCGGTGACGCGGATCCGCGAGATGGAAGACGCCGACGTCGATATCGGCGCTGACGCGGACGTCGACCCATACCGCATCGGACGCGGGGACGGATTCCGCAGTCACCGGCGCCGGACCGAGACGACGAGACGATAACCCCGAGGCCGACGACCCCGGGACGCCCGAATAAAACAAAAAGCAGCAACCTGGCGTTCGGGTAAGCACAGGGAAGAGGAAAAAAGGCATGCGCAACAGTCGCATCGGCGTTTACCCGGGGACGTTCGATCCCGTCACCAATGGACACATGGATATCATCTCCCGCGGAACGCGCGTGGTGGATCATCTTATTATCGGCGTTGCCGTCAACGCCGGCAAGGAACCGTTATTCAGCCTCGAGGAACGGGTCGAGATGCTGAAGACGCAAGTCTCGCGCATGACCAATGGCGACGGATCCAGGATCGAGGTGGTGCCCTTCAATCAGCTTCTGATGCATTTCGTGGGCGAGGTCGGGGCCAAAGTGATACTCCGGGGGCTGCGGGCGGTGTCCGACTTCGAATACGAGTTCCAGATGGCGGCGATGAATGCCCGACTGAACGATCGGGTGGAGACGGTCTTCCTCATGGCCTCGGAAAACCATCAGTTCATCGCGTCGCGTTTCGTCAAGGAGGTGGCGCGGCTCGGCGGTGACATCGGCACGTTCGTGCCGCCGGAGATCGAGCGGATGACGGTGAAAAAGCTTCGCGAAATCGGCGATTTGCTCACCGTCGAGCATTGACCGCGGTTCCGCCCGTTCTATATGGTGAGGCATTCCCGCCGTTATCGTTCGAGTTCCCAAAGGGCGCGTAGCTCAGTTGGCAGAGCATCTGACTTTTAATCAGAGGGTCACAGGTTCGAACCCTGTCGCGCCTACCAATCCTTTACATGTTCGTTTCAGGCACGGTTTCGGGCCGCTGGCCGTGTCCGCCATGTCCCACGCGATCGTCAGTGCAAAATCGTCGAACGGCTTGGAATGCAGGACTCCGACAGCCCCGCGTTCCGGGAGCGCAACTCGATACGATCCGTCATCGGAGTGATGTTCGAGTACGTGCGCGAGTGTTTCCGCGCCGGGCGGGCGGCCGAACACCTTGAAAAAGGCTTCGCCGAAGGTCCAGACCCGGTAGAACGCGGCCGGTGACGCCGGTTTGTCGAGGGTTCCGAGAAAAAGCGCGAGGATCGCATCGCCGTTTCGGCGTGGACACATGTATTCCACGTCGATCCCGACACGGGCGTCATGGCCGACGGCCGCCGCGACGACGCCTCGGCTGTGGGCGATGGATCGATGTTGCGTTCTTTCGCGGCATGAAACCGCGGCGCGCGCCGATACCTCGACCAAGAGACGCCGGGCGTCCGCCGATTGTTTGCGCCGCGGAACCCGTGCGCTCAACGGCGTTGCCGCCATCGCCCGCACGCCATGGAAAACCTCGACGCCGTACGCATTCGGGAAAGACGGAGGAAACGAATCCTTACTGATTGAAGCGCCCATTCATCCAAAATTTCAGAAACAATACGATGGTCGATGACCCTGTTGGGGGACAGTATCATCGACGCAGTTTACTCCAGCAGCTTACACCATGCCAAAATAGTTGTCAGAAAACCGTGCGCTTCACGCGAGCTATGTTCGAGGACTCCCTTATGTCTATTGCCGGCCATTCCATCGGGGCTTGCCATTCAACATGCCCTTCGCCAGAATGCCGGCTGGCAGTGAATTGATACAGGGGGTATCGAGACCAATGAAAATCATTGGAATTGTGTTGATTATGCTCTGCGTTGTCATGGCAACGGATGCATCGGCGCGTGACGACTGGACGATGTTTCCGATCCAGGACGCCATGAACACGCCGGACGCGCAGCAAAAACTAAATCAGGGCATCAAGTTCTATTTCGGCTCGAAAACGTCGCCGAAAGTATTGCAGAGTTTCGGAGAATTCCAAAGCAACAAGAAAACGAATTCGTTCAATAAGTCGGACAAGCAAGCGTGCGAGTGGGCCTTCCTGAGCGCAATGCTGTCTTTTCAGCAGCGCGCCCTGTCCATGGGGGCGAACGCGGTCACGGATATCAAGAGCTACTACAAAAAGCATTTGGTCGACAATCCGACGCAATACGAATGCGGCGCGGGCACGTTCGTGTCGGGCGTAACCTTCAAGGGAACGGTCGCCAAGGTGGCCCAATAGGCGCCGCCCCGCGAAACGGGGGGCCGGGCCGCGCATGAGCACGGAACCGTGCATTGCCATCGACCGGTGGTCCGCCGCCTTGGTCGATGGCGAAAGCAACGCGCCACGGTGCCTGGGCAATTGCATCGACGAGACGCGGATTCCCGCCAATCTACGGCGCCGCATGGGGCCCATGGAACGGCTCATGGCCCGGTGCGCCCTGGGGATCCTGGGAGAACTGCCGGCAGCGGAGATCATATTGTGCTCACGCTATGGCAACGTAGATCTTCTGGTATCTCTTTTGCGATCGATCGCGGAACACGAGCCGCTGTCTCCCATGTCGTTTTCGCTCGCGGTCCACAACGCGGCGGCGGGGCTGCTCGGACAGATCAGGGGCGACCGCACCGGACACACGGCCCTGGCGGCGGGCCGCGATACATTGCTCGCCGGCCTGATGGAGGCTTATGCCCGCCTGGCGACCGATGCCGAATGGCCCGTCGCCGTGGTATTCGGAGACTGGCCGTTTCCCGAAATTTACCAGCCGTTCACGGATCTGGAATGTGGCGGCACGGCTCTGGCCTTTTTAATGCGCCGGCGCGCTTCCAAGCCGGCCCACGCGCCATCGCTGCGCCCGCTTCCGGTCGCGGCGCCCGCGGAGCGGTTCGAGGGAGCGGAGATCCTGGCGCGCCGGCTCGTCTCTGTGTTGGGATCGGGTTCGAGCCTCGATTTTCGCGGGATGCACGGACCGGCCTGGAAACTCGCTGCAGGGTGACGGACCGCCTCGACTATCTCTGGCGATTGTTTGGAACCGGCCTGTCGTTCGCCATTTTCGGCATCGGCGGCATCGTTCTGGCGGTGACCGCCTTTCCCGCCATCAGTCTGTTTGTCCGCGACCCCGTCCGCCGGGTGGCGTTGGCGCAACAGGGCGTTCATCGCGCTTTTCGCAAGTTCGTGTGGTTCATGGTCATCATGGGAGTCATCAGGCTTGAAACACAGGGTGTCGAAGCCCTCCGCAACGACCGTGGCGTGCTGATCGCCGCCAATCACCCCAGCTTGCTGGACGTGGTGCTGCTGATGTCGCTGCTGGACCGGGCGCAGTGCGTGGTCAAGCATCAGATCTGGAACAACCCTTTCATGCGCGGCGTCGTCAAGGCGACCGACTACATTCGCAACGATGACGATCCGGAAAAGCTGGTTGCCGAGTGTTCCAAGCTGTTGGCCGAGGGCGACAATCTGATCATCTTCCCCGAGGGTTCGCGAACGGTGCCCGGCCGGCCACGGCGTCTTCAACGGGGTTTTGTCAACATCGCGGTGCGTTCGCGATCGAATGTTCGCCTGGTCACGATCACGTGTGTACCGCCGATGTTGCGCAAGGGCGAAAAATGGTATCAGATCCCCTCGCGTCGCCCGCTATACACGATCAGCGTGCATGAACTCATCGATCCGAGCGACTTGGGAGGCGACAGCCCCCCTTCGGTCGCCGTGAGGCGATTGTCGGCGCACATCGCAAACAGGTATGGAGCACTATTGAACGATGCCTGAGCTTGAGGACGAAATTCGCGCATTGATCATCAGCGCACTGTTTCTCGAGGACATCAAACCGGACGACATCGATCCCGAGGAAGAGCTGTTCGGCGACGACGGGCTGGCTCTCGATTCCATCGACGCCCTCGAACTCGGCGTCGCGATCCAGAGGCAATACGGCGTGAAAATCGATCCCGAGGACCCGAACGTTCGGGGTTATTTCCGATCCGTCCGCAGTCTTGCGCGGTTCGTCGACGAACACCGAGACACGTGACACGGGAGAACGGCCGTGGATAAGGAAACGATCTTTCAGAAGCTCAAGGATTCGCTGATCGAGTTGTTCGAGGTGTCCGAGAAAGATATCACGCCCGCGGCAAAGCTCGGCGAGGACCTCGACCTTGACAGTATCGACGCGATCGATCTCATCGTGAAGCTGCAGGAATTAACCGGGCGAAAGATCAAACCGGAAGAATTCAGAACGGTGAGGACGGTTCAGGACGTGGTGGATCGGGTTCATGACCTATTCGAAAAGAGCGAAACTTGAACCGTCGGCGGTTCTTTTTGCCATCTTTTCCGTGCTCTATCCCGTGATTGCGGTGATTTCGGTTCATACGGTGGGTCCACTTCCGGCGGTAGGCGCGCTGTGCGCCATTTACCTGCTTCGCCAGGTCGTGCCCGCTTCGCGAAAAACGCCGGGGCATGTGACGCTGGCGCTTCTCGCCGCTGTCGCGGGCGTCGCCGCGGTCGCCGCGGTCGACGCCGACCTGTCCGTCAGGCTGTATCCATTCTTCATGAACGCCGCGCTGTTGGTCGCGTTCGCGAGCACGCTTTTCCATCCGCCCAGCATGATCGAGAGGTTCGCGCTCATCACCGAGCCCTCGCTTCCGCCGCACGCCGTCGTCTACACCCGGATCGTCACCATGGTGTGGGTCGGTTTCTTTTTGATCAATGGCGCCGTCGCCCTGTGGACCGCCTTGGCGGCTTCTTGGACAACGTGGACGCTATACAATGGATGCATCGTGTACATTGTCGTCGGCTGCCTCTTTGTGATCGAGTTTCTGGTGCGTCGAAAGGTCAGGGGCCACGAGGCCGAGGCATGACGGCGCTGCCGAGCCTATGGGAGAGCGTCGCGACCGCGCCGCCGGACCGCGTGCTGTTTCTTTCCGGCGACACACCGGTCACGGCCGGCGGCATCGTCGCGGCGACCAATTTAAACCTCGACAGCCTGGGCGACACGCAAGGGCCAATTTTCCTGAGCACTCAGTCCGCCGCGATGTTTCTCGTCGGCATGCTGGTCTGCGCCAAATTGGACCGGGAGTTGATCTGCCCCGCCCACCTGGGCGTTGCGTACCTGAACGAGATCGGCGTCGGTGGCGGTGTCTTGCTGACGGATAGGGTGATGGCGTTGCCGCAAGCGCGGCTGATACGAACGGCGCCGTCGCCGTCGCCGTCGCCGTCGGAGACCTTGCCGAGCCCGCCGAGCGCGCCGTTGCGGATCACCTTCTTCACGTCCGGCTCGACGGGAACGCCCAAGGCCGTCGAGAGAACGCTGGACCAGTTGGAGACGGAAACCCAGGTTTTCGAGAGCCTCTGGGGCGGCGCGCCGGGCCCCGTGTGGGGAACCGTGTCTCACCAGCACATATACGGCCTGGGATTCAGGATCATCTGGCCCGTCATGGCGGCCCGCCCGGCCGTTGACGGTCAGGTGAACTTTTGGGAACAGCTTCGCGATCGTCTTGTGCCGGGGAGCGTGCTCGTCTCCAGCCCGGCGCACTTGACGCGCCTTCCCGACGCGGGCGGTTTGAATCGATGTCAACCGCGCATTGTTTTTTCGGCGGGCGGGCTGTTGCCGTTCGAGGCGGCCCGGCAATGTGTGGCGCTGTTCGGACAATTGCCCATCGAAGTCTTCGGCAGTACGGAAACCAGCGCGGTCGCATGGCGACGGCAGCACGGCCGCGGCGAACTCTGGAAGCCGTTTCCCGGCGTCGAAACAGCCGCCGGCAAAGATGGCTGTCTGACCGTGCGATCGCCATTCGTCGCCGAGCATCGGGAAATCACCATGGGCGACCGGATCGAGATCGTCGAGCGCGACCGGTTCAGGCTGCTGGGCCGCGCCGACCGGGTGGTCAAGGTCGAGGGCAGGCGCGTGTCGTTGACGCGGGTCGAAGAAGCGCTCGTTGCCCTGGATGACGTCGCGGAAGCGGCGGTGATCGTACTGCCGCACCGCCGCGACTGGCTCGGGGCCGCGATCGTTCTCGCTCCCGGGGGCGTGGCGCTGTTGTGCGAAATTGGAGCGTTTCGATTGTCGCGGCGGTTGCGAGGCGCCTTGGCCGAACGGCTCGATCCCATGGAACGTCCGAAGTTCTGGAGGTTCGTTGAACACCTGCCGCTGAACAGCCAGGGAAAGCGGCTCGATGCGGACCTTCGCGCCCTTTTCGAAACCCGGGCGGAGGGCGCGCCGGATCCGCCGGAGGTGGGCCGCCTGGAGGACCGGCTTGCCGAAATCGATATTCGGCTGGATCCCGACATGCCGTGGTTTGGCGGCCATTTCCCCGCCGAACCCGTATTTCCGGGCGTGGCGGAGGTTCACATGGCCGTCTGCTGGGCGCGGAGGGTGTGGGACTGGAGCCCGTCCACGGCCATGCTGACCCGCGTCAAGTTCCACAAGGTTTTGCGCCCCGGAGACCGGATACGCCTGATCCTGACACGCGACACCGGGCGCGACCGGCTGCGGTTCCGGATCGATCGGGAAGACGGGATCGCCGGCGAAGGGATCGTCGGGGGCGGCGCGTGAGCGCGTTTCGTGCCTGCGCCGTCATTCCGACCTACAACCATCATAAGGCCCTGCCGGACATTCTGTCGCGTTTCGTCGCCCGTGACATGGCGGTCATCGTCGTCGACGACGGCAGCGACCCGGCCGAGGCCGAGCGCATCGCGGCTGTGTGCGCGCCCTTTCCGGGCGTCGAATGCCTGCGTTACGAGGTCAACGGAGGCAAGGGGGATGCCGTCGTCCGCGGTCTGACGCGCGCGCACGAACGCGGGTTCAGCCATGCCGTTCAAATCGACGCGGACGGACAGCATGACGCCGACCGGCTGGACGCTCTCGTGGAAGCGGCGCGCGCCAACCCCGAGGCCCTGGTTTTGGGGCAGCCCGAGTTCGACGGTACGATTCCGCTGAAGCGAAAGGCGGGGCGCTGGCTGACCCACGTCTGGGTGTTCATCAATACGCTTTCCCGTGACATCAAGGACAGCATGTGCGGTTTCCGCGTCTATCCCATCGCCGCGACACTGGACGTGGCCCGCCGGGACGTGGTTGGCCGCCGCATGGATTTCGACACCGAAGTGCTGGTCCGCTCGCATTGGCGGGGAACGCCGGTCGTCGGCGTGCCGGTTCGGGTAACCTATCCCGCCGGGAACGTTTCCAATTTCGATATGCTGCACGACAACGTGCTGGTTTCGATCATGCATACGCGTCTGTTCTTCGGCATGCTCGTCCGATCGCCAAGGTTGCTGACGCGGAACCTGTCCCGGTCCGGACAACGTCCCCGGCAATCCGACCGTTGGTCCGGCCTCGGCGAGCGCGGCGCCTATTGGGGCCTCCGTGTCCTCGCCGCCGTCTATCGTCTTCTGGGGCGGCGAATGTGTCTCGCGGTCATGTCTATTCCCGTTCTCTATTTCTTCGTGACCGGACGGACACAGAGACAAGCGTCCCTCGCCTATCTCACCCAAGCATGGAAGGCCGGGATTTTGGAGTGTAAGCCGGACCCGTCCACCAGCTTGCGTCACTTCATGACTTTCGGCGCCGCTTGTCTGGACAAGTTCGCGGCGTGGACCGGCGGTCTGGCGAAGAAGGATTTGGAGGGGGTTTCCTCGGACCTGGTCGCCCAGGCGCTCAACGACGAACGCGGCGCCTTCGTGATTACCGCCCACCTTGGCAATCCGGAGGTCCTGCGCGCCCTGGGCGCGGCCGAGGGCTGTCGGATCAACGTTCTGGTCCACACCGTCCACGCCGAGCGCTTCAACCGGCTGATCGAAGCGTTCTCGCCGGAATCGGCAATGCGCTTGACCCAGGTTACGAACGTCGGACCCGAGACCGCGGTCACCATGAGCGCGTGCGCGGCGCGGGGAGAATGGGTGGTCATGGTGGGCGATCGCATCGCCGTTGGCGAAAAGGGCGACCGGGTCGTATGGTTGCCCTTCCTCGGCGAATTGGCGCCGTTCCCGGTGGGGCCGTACATCCTGGCGTCCTTGTTGAAATGCCCGACCTACCTGTTGTTCAGCCTGCGCCACGAGGCACGCTACCACGTGCATTTTCGCAAACTGGCCGACCGCGTCGAATTGCCGCGGCGCAACCGCGCCGAAGCCATTGCGGCCTATGCACGAGACTTCGTGCGCGCATTGGAGGAACATACGGCGATGGCACCGCTGCAATGGTACAACTTCTTCGATTTCTGGCGGCCGTCGGGGCTCAATCCGCCACCCGCGAGAACGAACGAGAAACCGGACGGGAGCGATGGCCGATGACCCGCGGGGGCATGGAACGGCGCGATGGGCCGCCGCGCGGGGAGCACTTAAACTGAAACCGCTGGTGTCCGCGTCAGTCCGAACCCGCCCGCAGTTTTACGACTTGGATCCAATGAATGTGGTCTGGCACGGCAATTATGCGAAATTTTTCGAACTGGCCCGCGTGGCGCTGTTGGACAAGATCGACTACGGCTATGAACAGATGCTGCGGGGCGGGCATTTGTGGCCGGTCGTGGACATGCAGGTCCGATTCTATCGACCGGTCCGCCACGGCCAGGATATCGAGGTGACCGCGGAACTCATCGAATGGGAAACCCGGCTCAGGCTCACCTATGTGATCCGCGACACCGGTGACGGACGACGCCTGACGAAGGGCCGCACGTTGCAGGTCGCGGTGGACGCGCAAACGGAGGAAATGCTCTGGGAAACACCACGGATACTCAGGGACAAACTGGCACCGTACCTGTGATGAAGGCGTTGATGGCTATGATACTGGCTGGCGTTTTTCTGTCCGGGGCGGCGCTCGCGGCCGAGCCGACGTGTCCGCCGCCGAACGAGATCGTCGTGTCCGACTTCAGCCGCGCCTTCGTGCAGAGCCGCCATCTCGAGGGCGTGTCCGCGCCGCTCGTTTCCGAGGGAACCGTCACCCTCGCCGGCGAGCGCATCCTATGGCACAACCGCTCGCCGTTCGACATCCTGACCACGTTCGGTCCAAACGGCATCACGCAGTCGGTGGAGGGAAGCGACCCGCAACCGGTTTCGGCGGGCGGAGGCGCCGTTCCGGGGGTTGGCGGCTTGCCGCTCGCCAGCGTATTGCGCGGTGATCTCAATGCGTTGAATGCCTACTTTGCAATATCGACGTCCGTCGAGGCCGGAAACGGGCCGTGGGTCGCTATTCTGGTCCCGCTCGACGACCGGTTGGCAGAAATCCTTGGCACCATCGAAATCCGGGGATGCACGGAGGTAGAACGCGTTACCCTGCGGCGGCCCGCCGGCGACTACGACGTCATTGAAATGGCGCCGCCATCATAAGGGGACTTCCACGGGATATGGGAAACAGCCGGTGGACGGCTCTTTGCGGCGTCGTCGTGCTCGTGATCGCGGGGGCGGTCATTGCCGTTCGTTTCGCGGGCCCGCTTCCCGTCGAAACGGACATTCTGCAATCGGTGCCGGGCGGCGGCGACCGGATTGTCGCCGATGCCATCCATCGCGCCGGAACCGCGGCCGGCAATCGCCTGATCCTCGCGGTTCGGGGCGGTGACGAAAACCTGCGTGGCGAGGCCGCGCGCGATCTGACGGCGCGGCTGACGGGGACAGGCGTATTCGTGCCCGTGGCCGACGAGGGGCGTGGCCTGGCAACGTGGCTGTTCGCCAATCGGGCCGAGATCCTGTGCCCGGAGGACGAACGCAGGATCGCACTGGGCCGGGGCGGCGACATTCGCCGTGACGCTTTGATCCAACTCCACACGCCGGGATCGCCACTGTCGGGCGAACTCGTGTCGCGCGACCCGTTTCTGCTCAGTGTGCGGCTGGGCCAATGCCTGTTGCCCCGGTCCGCGGATGTGCAACCGGACGTGCACAGGGAGGCATCCCTCGTCGCCGGGCGTCTGAGCGAGTCTCCCTACCGGCTGGATGTTCAGGATGATATCGTCGAGGCCGTGGAAGACTGGACGTCGGAATGGGGCAGCCGGGGGCTCACTCTCGACAGATCCGGGGCGGTGTTTTACGCCCATGCGGGCGGGATCCGGGCGCGTACGGAAATTTCCATCATCGGCGGTGTCGGCACCGTCGCCATCGCCGTCCTTTTCTGGGCGATCTTCGGACGCCTTCGATCGCCGTTGCTGGCGGTCGCCACGGTGTTCGCCGGGCTGTCCGGCGGGCTCGCGACGACGTTGGTGGTGTTCGAAACCGTCCATGTCATGGCGCTGATTTTCGGCTCGGCGCTGACCGGCATCGCCGCCGACTATGCGGTGCACTTCATGATGACGGGGTTCGCCGCCACGTCCGGCGACACCGGAAGCGTCCGCCTGCGGCGGATCTGGCGGCCGCTGAGCGTCAGTCTGGTTACCTCGGTGTGCGGCTTTCTCGCCATCCTTCTGTTCGCCATCCCGGTGATGAACCAGATCGCGGTGTTCGCGGCGGGCGGGCTGGTCACGGCCTGGATTTTCGCGGTCTCGGTCTTGCCGGGGGTCGACGGCGGATCGAGACCGCCGCCGCCGGCGGCGATGGCGCTGGCATGGTTCGCCGAAGGGTTTCTGCGCCCGAGACTTTCGCGATGGGCGTTCGCGCTGGGGGTCATGGCGATGCTTGCCGTCGGTGTCGCCGGCTTTGCCAGGCTGACCTTTCTGGACGATGTGAAAGCCTTTCAAAACCCTCCGGCTGACCTGAAAAGCGAAGAGGAGCGGATCGGTATCCTCACCGGGTTCCGGCCGTCCGCCGTGTTTTTGCTGTCATCGGGAGCCGACTACGACGCGGCGAAGCAAGCGGAAGAGGGCGCGTTGCAGGTGCTAGCGGGGAAAGACGGGGAAGAACGCGGTGGGACGTTCGCGATCAGCCGCTTCGATCCGTCGCGCCAAACCCGGGCCCGCAATCGGGCGTTGCTGCGGGAAGAGCTATTCGAACCGCAGCTCGCCGGTCATGCGGCCGCTCTCGGCCTGCAGGCGGCCGATCCCTACGGTCAAGCGGTCGCCCGGAACGACGCGCCGGACGTGCCGGCTCCTTTGCGCGGGCTCCATGGCGTCGCGAATGGTGTTCATTATCTGATCGCCCCCCTCGGCGCGGAAAACGCGGGTCGGCTTCTCCGCGAGATGTCCGCGTCCGGTAAGGATCTCGCACCCGGTATCGACCTGATCGATCCGGCCGCATGGTACTCGCGGGCGATGAGAGAATACCGCCGCCTAGCCACCATGGCGCTGGGTGTCGCCATGGGGGTCTGCGGTCTTGTCATTTTCGCCGCCTATCGCGATTTCAACGCCATGCGCATTCTACTGCCGCCGGTTCTCGCGGTCGTCGGTGCCACCGCGCTTCTTGGCTTGGCGGGCGTGCCGTTCTCCTTCTTTTCGGCGGCGGCGCTGCTGATCGTTCTCGGAACCGGGATTGATTTCGCCGTTTTCCAATGGGAGGCCCGCGGCGGGTCGGACAGGTGGGTTCTGGGGGCCGTGGTCTTGGCCGCATCCACCAGTATCCTGTCCATGGGACTGCTCGGCATCAGCACGACGTTTCCGGTTCGCGCGTTCGGAATAACGGTCGCCATGGGTGTCGCGTTGAGTATGATGCTCTCATCGCTTGCACGGTATGGCGCGGCAGACGGGGGGCAGGATGGATCGTGACGTGGTGGTGATCGGCGCCGGGCCGGCGGGCTCGGTCGCGGCGGCGATGCTGGCGGGACGGGGTTATTCGGTGGAGGTACTGGAGCGCGCCCGCTTCCCCCGCTTCTCCATCGGTGAAAGCCTGCTGCCGCAGTCCATGGCGTATCTGCAAGAGGCCGGTTTGCTCGACGTTGTCGAGCGCGAAGGCTTCCAGCTCAAGAACGGCGCCATGTTCCGGCGCGGGCCGGAAGAACAGGTGTTCGATTTCAGCGACAAGACCGCGTCGGGGTGGGCGTCGACCTATCAGGTGGCGCGTGCCCGGTTCGACCAGATCCTCGCCGACGGCGCCGCCGCAAAGGGAGCGATCGTGCGGTACGGCGAGCAGGTTACGGACTTCGTTCCGGGCAATGGCCAGGTTCACCTGACGACACTCCACGACGACGGCTCGACGAGACGGCTGACGGCGCGTTTCGCGCTCGATGCCAGTGGCTTCGGGCGGGTGCTGGCGCGCCTGCTCGAATTGGACAAGGCATCGAACCTGCCCCGCAAGCGGTCGCTTTACACCCATGTCAAGGATCACATCGCGGCCGAGGCCTGCGATCGCAACAAGATCCTGATCAGCATTCACCCCCATGACCCGGCCGTCTGGTATTGGTTGATCCCCCTGAAGGACGGCGTTTCGTCCGTCGGGGTCGTCGGTCCGGAGGCAACCATCGAGGCCGGCGGCGAAGACGACGAGGCGCGTCTGCGCGCCTTTCTGTCGGCCTCCGGACATATGGGCGATTTGCTCGCGGACGCCGAGTGGGTTCGCCCCGTCGGCGGCATTACCGGCTACTCACACGCGGTCTCCAGTCTGGTCGGACCTGGCTATGCCCTGCTGGGCAACGCCGCCGAGTTTCTCGATCCGATTTTTTCCTCGGGGGTCACCATCGCGATGAAATCGGCGAACCTGGCCTGTCATGCGCTCGACCGGCAACTCACCGGCCGGCCCGTCGATTGGCAACGGGAATACGTGGAGCCGCTGGCTCTGGGCATCGAGACCTTTCGCGCTTTCGTGGAGAGCTGGTACGACGGGAGTCTTCAGCGGATCATCTTCAAGCAGCCGCGTTCCGCCACCCGCGTCAAGAAAATGATCGTTTCCGTTCTCGCCGGCTATGCCTGGGATACGGACAATCCATTCGTCCAGAACCCCCGGCGGTATCTGGCGGCCGTTGGGGAGCATGTATGAAGCCGTGCGATATTGGCGGCGCTCGTGCTCCTTGTTCTCGTCTCTGGCTGCGCAACGCGGGAAACGACGCCATTCCGAAAAATTCCCATCGGCCGCGACGTCTTTCTTGTGCTGCCCATGCCGCCCGGATACCCCCGCGAGACCACCGTTCTCCAGATGGTGCAAGGCGCCCATGGCTCCCATCGCCGGACCGTCCAATCACTGGTCTCGTTGTCCCCCGACGAGGTGCGCGTTATCATGACGCTACCGGGCGGTCCACGCATCATGACCATCGATTGGTCGGCTCGGGGAATCACCACGGCGCGAACGGCGCTGGCGCCGAGCGGGCTCACGGGCGAAAACGTCCTGGCCGATATGGTGGTTTCGCTGTGGGCCCTGAAAGCCGTTGGCCGGGCGCTCGCCGACAGTGCGAGCGTAACCGAAGCCGATGGTGTCAGAACGATCAGCAGCGAGGGGCGGGCGGTCATCACGGTTCGATACGCCGACGACGGCACCGAAACCGGACGCATGGTTCTCACGAACCACGATTTCGGCTACGAACTTGTCATCTCAAGCCAACGGACAGCGAACGGATGAACGGCGCCATCTACATCAACGGCTTTTCGGTTTGTTCGCCGCTCGGCGCCGATACCGAGTCCACGGCGGACAACCTGTTTGCCGGAAATCAAAGCGGTCTCGCGGCGACCATGGCACGGCTCGATGGCCGGGTCATCCCGGTGGGCCGCGTCACCGTCGAGGCGCCGCCGCGGCGAACGGGCGAAGGCGTCCGAGGCCGCAACAACGACCTTGTCCTGCACTGTTTGGAGGAAATCGAGGCCGAGGTGCGGGCGAAACTCGACGCCCACGGACCCGAGCGCGTTGCCGTCGTTCTCGGCAGCAGCACCAGCGATATGGCGGGCGCCGAAGCTGCCGTTAAGACGAAACTAGCCTGCGGAGAATGGCCCGCCGGCTACGATTACGCCCGTCAGGAACCGGGCGACCCGGCCCTCTTTCTCGCCGCTTTTCTGGGCACGAATGGACCGGCCTACACGATCTCGACCGCGTGCACGTCGGGCGCCAAGGCCATGGCTTCGGCGGCGCGGCTGATCCAGGCCGGCCTCTGCGACGCCGCCGTGTGCGGCGGCGCCGACACCCTGTGCGCGCTGACCCTGAACGGGTTCGCCGCCCTGGAGGCGACATCCGGCCGGATCTGCAATCCGTTCAGCCGCAATCGGGACGGCATCAACATCGGCGAGGGGGCGGCCCTGTTTGTGCTTTCGCGCGAGCCCGCCGCGCTGCGTCTGGCCGGCTGGGGCGAAAGCTCCGATGCCCATCACGTCAGCGCGCCGGACCCGAAAGGTGTCGGCGCCGAAGCCGCGGTTCGCCAAGCGCTGGGGTGCGCCGGCCTTGCACCGGCGGACCTGGGATACCTGAACCTTCACGGGACCGCCACGCGCTTGAACGACGCCATGGAGGCCCATATGGTCGACCGGGTGTTCGGCCGCCGCCTGCCGTGCAGTTCGACCAAGGCGCTGACCGGCCACATGCTGGGCGCCGCCGGTTCCTGCGAGGCCGCCTTCATCGCCCTGGCGTTGCTCCGGGGCGGCGCCCTGCCGCCGCACGTCTGGGACGGAGAGCGCGATCCCGAACTGCCCCCCATCGAACTGGTGGATGAGCTTGGCGGGCAATCGGACACGCGGTATATGATGAGCTGTTCTTACGCATTTGGAGGAAACAACATCGCGCTAATCGCAGGGCGAGAATGACGCTTCCCCGCATCCCCGACATCGAGCGCCTGGTTCCCCACCGCGCCCCGATGCTTCTGATCGACCGTATCGTCGAGGCGGCCGAGGACGCGGTGACCGCTCTGGCACGCATTGATCCCGCCTGTGTTTTCGCAATGGGCGACGAGGGGGTTCCGTCCTATGTGGGGCTGGAGATGATGGCTCAGACGGTCTGCGCCTACGACGGTCTCCGGCGTTACGAAAGGGGACTGCCGCCGCCCATCGGTTTCCTGCTGGGGTGTCGCAGATATACGGTCCGGCGGCCCTATTTGGCTCCTGGAACGGTTCTGGCGGTCACCGCGCGGATGCTTCTTCACGACGGCGACATGGCATCCTTCGACTGCGTCATCCGTGAGGACGACGATCCCGCGACATTGGCGGAAGGCTCCGTGAACGTGTATCGTCCGGCCAACCCCGAGACCATGCTGCGGCGTCGGGCCCGATGACTTCTGCCCCCATGACTTCTGCCCTTACGGCGGCTGTCAATCCCAAGGCCCGTCCCGTGCTCGTCACCGGCGCCAGCAAGGGCATCGGCCGCGCCATCGCGCTTCGTCTTGGGCGCTCCGATTACGCCGTCACCGTCCATTTCGGCCAGGACCGCGACGGCGCCGAAATGGTGGTCGACGAGATCACCGGAGCGGGCGGCACGGCGCACGCCATCGGTTTCGACCTGGCCGACCGGGACGCCGCCCGGGATGTCCTGGAGCGCGAGATGGAGGGACGCGGCGCGTTCTGGGCCATCGTCGCCAACGCCGGCATCGCGCGCGACGATGCCTTTCCGGCTCTCAGCGGCGACGATTGGGACGCGGTGTTGCGCACAAATCTCGATGGGTTCTATAACGTGCTGCACCCGGTTGTCATGCCGATGATCCGCCGCCGGGACGGTGGACGCATCGTCACCCTGTCTTCGGTATCCGGGCTTATGGGAAACCGCGGACAGGTCAACTACAGCGCCGCCAAGGCCGGTATCATCGGTGCCACCAAGGCGCTCGCGGTGGAACTGGCGAAGAGGAGAATTACGGTCAACTGCGTCGCGCCCGGTGTCATTGAAACGGCCATGAGCGAGGGCCTTCCCATGGACGATGTCGTCAAAGCAGTTCCGCTGCGCCGCGCCGGCAAACCGGAGGAGGTGGCCGGGCTCGTCCACTACCTGTTGTCCGACGAAGCCGCCTATATCACCCGCCAGGTCATCTCCATCAACGGGGGCCTATGTTGATGCGCCGCGTTGCCGTTACCGGCATGGCCGGGATCACGTCGCTTGGCGGCGATTGGCCCACCATTCGGGACAACCTGCGCCAGGGGCGCACCGGCATCCGCTATATCGAGGACTGGGACCGGCTGACGGATCTCAATACCCGGCTCGCCGGCCCCGCCGACTGGTTCGACGATGCCACCGTGTACCCGCGCAAGAAGCGCCGCGCCATGGGGCGGGTCTCGGCCCTTGCCGTCCGTTCGGCGGAGCTTGCGCTGGAGGGCGCCGGGTTGCTCGACGATCCGTTTTTGCGTTCGGGGCGCGTCGGCGTGGCCTGCGGTTCGTCCTATGGCTCCACCGCGCCGACGGTGGATTTCGTGAAGTTCATGGAGACGGGAAAAGCCGCCGGGTTGAACGCGACGAGCTACATTCGGATGATGAGTCATACCGCGCCGGTCAACATTGTCGTCTTCTTCGGATTGACGGGTCGCGTCATCACGACATCGTCCGCGTGCACCTCCGGCTCGCAGGGGATCGGGTACGCGTTCGAGGCCGTTCGGCACGGCCACGCCGATGCGATGATCGCCGGCGGCGCCGAGGAACTGTGTCCGACCATGGCCGCCGTTTTCGACACGCTGTACGCCACGAGCGTGCGCAACGACGCACCCGAAACCGCCTCGCGCCCGTTCGACCGGGACCGGGACGGTCTGGTCATCGGCGAAGGCGCGGCCATGCTGGTGCTGGAGGAGTTCGAGCGCGCACGAGCCCGCGGAGCCCCCATCCTGGCCGAGATCGTCGGCTTCGCGACCAACGCCGACGGCGCCCACATTACCGAACCGCAACGCGGCACCCAGGCCGTGGTGATGCGGGACGCGCTCGATCAGGCGGATCTGAGCCCGGACGCCATCGATTTCGTCAGCGGTCACGGCGCGGCCACCGATGTCGGCGACGTTTCGGAATCGCACGCCACCGCGGCGGTTTTCGGCAACCGGATACCGTTCCATTCGCTGAAAGGGCACTTCGGCCACACCCTGGGTGCGTGCGGCGGCATCGAGGCGTGGCTGTCGATCGCCATGATGCGCGATGGCTGGTTCGCGCCCACCGCCAACCTTGCCAATGTCGATCCCCGCTGCGCCGAGCTCGACTACCTCACCGGCGATGGCCGCGAGATCTCGGCCGAGCACGTGATGACCAACAACTTCGCGTTCGGCGGCATCAACACGTCGATCATCCTGAAACGGGTCTAGAATACGCCCTCGTTCCGGAGGGAAGTCGAATTATACCAATTCTCGTTGATAGGAACCCATTGTGACGGCCTTTCGAGGTTTCCGGCAAGGAGCGTGGTGCGCGGTGATGCGGGAGCATCATAAGCGCCGCGCGACGCCGTCCGGAAACCTCGAAAGGCCGCCCGGACGGTCGTGTTTCGCGCTTCCTCGGGGCGTCCGGACCGCTTGACGATGGATCCCCATCGCCAGCACGGCCCCTCCTGCCGAGGAAGCGTGGAACACGATCACAGTGGGTCCCTATCAGCGAGATTTGGTATTACCCGCACCGATCAGAGATGGGTGCGCGAAATCCGCCTTTGGTGTTTGGTTTCTCGATACCTGGATGTGGATCGGGCATGTCCTCGGGCCGTCGCTGTACACTCTCGAAGCGCTCATGGACCCCAAGCGCGACCGCTATCCCGCCATTCTCGACGTCGGGTGCGGCCACGGCCATTCGCTGGTGCAACTGGACCGGCGTTTCCGTCCGGAGCGGATCATCGCCCTCGACGTGGATCCCGACGTCCGCGACCGCGCCGCGTCCAACGCGGCGCGCTGCCGGGGGACGGTCGAGTTCCTCATCAACGACGCCGCCGCCATCGACATACCCGACCAGTCCGTGGACATGGTGTTCTGTCACCAGACCTTCCACCATCTCGTCGACCAGGAAGCCGCCGCCAGCGAGTTCTACCGGGTGCTCAAGTCCGGCGGGGTGCTGTTGTTCGCCGAGTCGTGCCGGCGCTACATCCATTCGTGGCTGATCCGGTTGCTGTTCCGCCACCCCATGGATGTTCAGAAAAGTGACGAGGAATACCTCGACCTGCTCAGGGCCGCCGGTTTCGAGATCCGCCCCGAGGCCGTTTCCAAACCCTACCTATGGTGGAGCCGCCCCGACCTCGGTCTGCTTGAAAGGCTGGGTGTCGCGGTCCCCAGCGAGCGCGAGGAAACGCTCCTCTATCTCGCCGCCTACCGGCCTCGCCAGGACCACGTTCCATCCTGAACTTGCGGCCGGACCGCTCGGGGGTTCTTCTCCGGCGTCGGCAATATTGTCGGCGGCACGTACGCAGAGGATGAGGAAAAGCTCCGCAACGAGTTGGCGGCCGCGGAGGCCCGCGCAGGGCGCGAGTAGCAGGATATGCGCCAGTCAGGTCGGCGGCACGAACCGGGACGTGTCCGGAAGGAATTGGGATCCGGATGTTTCGATGAACTTCCACAAGGCCTTGGGCGCCGGCAGCAGCCGTTTTTCCTTCCGTTTGACCACGAACCAAGTCCGCGTGACCGGAAGTTCGGCCACGTCGAAGGTCACGAGCCGATGATCGTTGATTTCCGCGGCGACCGTGTGAGCCGAAATCACCGCGATACCGAGCCCTGCCATGACGGCCAGCTTGATCGTCTCGTTGCTGCCGATCTGCATGCCGATGCGAGGCTCGATATCGGCCCCTAGAAACAATTCCTTCATGAGCGACCGGGTGCCCGATCCCCTCTCGCGCAGAACGAAGGTTTCTCTCGAAAAATCTCGAAGCGACAGGTTTGGACGCCGCGCCAATCGGTGATCGGGCGGCCCAATAATCACGAACGGATGGTCGCCGAAAGCGGCATTGTCCACCTCGAAGGTCTTTGGTGGCCGGCCCGTAATCGCCAGATCGAGTTCGTATGAGCTTCGAGCCGAGCGACGATTTCGTCGCGATTCCCGACGGTCAGTCGGACGTCCACCTTGGGATGCTCCTTGGCAAAGGCCGCGAGAGCCCTTGGCGCGAAATACTTTGCGGTGATGGTGACGCCAGCGTAGACGCGGCCACCGGCGACGCCCTTGAGTGCCGCGAGCGCTTCTCCGCAGTCCGCCAGACAGGCCTCGATCCGCCGAACCTGCGCCAAGACTTCGACGCCCGCTTCGGTCGGGTGAAAGCCATCTCTCGTTCTTTCCAGAAGCGGAATCCCCGCCTCCATCTCGATGGAACGCAACTGGAGGGTTACGGCCGGCGCCGTGACATTGAGCTCTCGGGACGCGCCGACGACCGAGCCCGAACGGGCAACGGCGGCCAAAACCCGAAGCTGTTTCAAGGTGACGTTGCGCATGCCGCCATTAAGTTTTTCTTTCCGTCATGCAAAGTTAATTCGAATTCACTTAATCGTCCAAATTCCACAACATTCCCTTTGAACAGTGCAATTATCCGCAGGGCGGTGCCTGCAAGCAACCGAACCTGAGGGTCACGATGGGGAGGAAGCCATGGGAAAGGCGGTCGCGCTCGCGGACACATTGGGTGCTTGGGAAAAATCCGACGGTCATCGGCAAAACATCGCCAACACCATCATTGCGATCGCCGGGGCGAGCGTCAGGATCGCCGACGTCCGTGAACGCGCCCCGCGACCCCATCGGCACAGGGACAGCGCCACAGAAGGGCGCGGTCACAAGGATCCGAGGAATCTCTCCGGCCAGGTCAAGGCGGTATTGTCCAAGGCGCTGGTTGGGACCCTGGTCTCGGCGGCCGCCATCGGGCGAACCGACGCAGCCATCTACCTCCACAACAACGCGCCACTTTACGCCACGCTCACGCCGCTGGATGGAGCGTCCGGGATCGATGCGAATATGCCGGTCGGAACGATCTTCTCGTTGCTTCCGGCGGTTTTCGAGGGCGATCGAGCGGGAAACTCGAGCTTTCTTCAAGCGGGTTCGCGGCAGGTGGCGGCCGGCTACATCATCAGCGGGCCGCGAACGATGCTGGTATTGACCGTGGGCGCGGGCACACAGCTTTACACTCTCGATCGGCGGACGGCGAGTTTCGAACTGTTGCAGTTCATGGTCGACCTTCCCACCGAGCCGCGATCCCTTACCATCAACGCTACGGTCGACCGATCCTGGGACAATCCCATGCGGCGCTAGGTGACCGACTGGCTCGCCGAACGCCAAGGGTCGGACGAAATCGGTTTCAAAATGCTCCGGAGCGGTTCGCTGGTCGCCGATTGCCATCGTGTCCTGCACCGAGGCGGTGTCCAGATTTATCCGGCAGAGGCACGCCGGCGCGGCGCCATCGGCCTTCCCAGCTTGGTTTTCGAGGCGAGCCCGATCGCGTGCTTGATCGCTGCTTGATCGAGCAGGCGGGAGGAGCGGCGTCAACCGGGAATGATCGTGTCCTCGATCTTACCCCATCGGACCTCCAGCAACGGACCCAACTGGTTTTTGGTTTGCCCGAAGAGGTGGCGCGGATCGAGCGCTACCAATCGGAAGGCACGGCCGATGCCGCGGCATCCCCGCTGTTCTTCCGTCGCAGTCTTTTCCTTTCCTAGTGACCGGCTCAGCACGATGTCCGCCAAGCATCCCATCATATCCGTAACCGGCTCATCGGGTGCCGGCACATCGTCGGTTCAGAGGACCTTCGACCAAATCTTCCGCCGCGAGAAAGTCAATGCAACCTACATTGAAGGCCACGCCTATCATCGTTACGATCGCGCCGGCATGGCGCGGGCGATGACCGAAGCCGCAACTGAGGGCAATCCCCATTTCAGCCATTTCGGTCCCGATGCCAACCTGCTTGATGACTTGAGAGCGTCTTCAAGCGGTACGCCGAGACGGGAACAGGTAAGACCCGGCACTACGTGCACAACCTCGAAGAAGCGGCGCGTTACGGGGCGGAACCCGGCACGTTCATAGTGTGGAACACGTTGAGCCGGCACGCGCCGGCGAGCCCTACTGGTACATGTGGAAACTGCCGCTATTCGGCGAGAGGGACGTAGACGCGATCATGAAGGAGCTGGCGGAATGCCGAAATATCAATTCGGATGATCATCTTCGCATTTTCTGCAGCGCGACAATCAAAGTGAGAGCGTTGCGTCAATCAAGATGAGAATGCCGCCGCCGGCTTGGAATGCAGGGAGGGCGTAGCCCGACCGGAGTTTCAAGCCGGCGGCGGCAAGCGTCTTTTGGGGCGTTTGTCTGATGTTTGCGGTCGGCCGGGTATCCCGGTGATTTTTCCGTTTTGGGAGGAATCGCCCTCGTGCCCGGCCGCCACGTAACCGATCACCAGATGAGGCTCTACATGAAGCTCAAAAAGACCAACACGACGGCCGCCGCGGCAGCGAGGGCGTCGATCAGCATTGCCACGGCCTATCGCATCGAGAACGACCCGCGACTGCCGTCACAAAAGAAGATACCGCGCGGACGCCGGCGTGCCGATCCGCTTGGCCGAATTTTCGAGACGGAAGTCGTGCCGCTCCTGAAGGCGGCGCCCGGTATTCGTCCCGTCGCCATCTTCGAGGAGATGATGCGGCGCCATCCGGACCTGGGCAATGGTATTCGCCGAACACTGGAACGGCGCATCCGCGCCTGGCGGGCCGTGCACGGCGAGGAGCAGGAGATCATTTTCCGGCAGTCGCATGAGCCCGGCCGCGTCGGCCTGTCGGATTTCACCGATATGGGTAAGGCCGGCGTCACCATCGCCGGCCAGCCGCTCGATCATCGGCTCTATCATTTCAGGCTGGCCTATTGCGGCTTTGAGCACGCCCATGTGGTGCTCGGCGGCGAGAGTTTCGTTGCCTTGGCCGAAGGCCTTCAGAATGCCTTGTGGTTCCTTGGCGGCGTGCCCCGCGAGCATCGCACGGACAGCCTCTCGGCCGCGTTCCGCAATCTCGACAGGCAGGCGCAACAGGATTTGACGCGCCGCTACGACGAATTATGCCGCCATTACGGCATGACGCCGACCCGCAACAATGCCGGCATCGCCCATGAGAACGGCGCCATCGAAGGGGCGCACGGCCATCTCAAGCGCGCCATCGAGGACGCGCTTCTGCTGAGAGGCTCCGGCGATTTCGACGATCTGGCCGACTACCGCCGCTTTGTCGATGAGATCGTCAGTCGCCGCAACGCCCGCAATGCAAAGCGCATCGATGTCGAACGCGCCAATCTGCGCCAACTGCCCGACCGGCGAACCACGGACTATGAGGACGTCACCGTGCGCGTTACCTCCTCAAGCGGCTTCACCCTGCGCAAGGTGTTCTACACCATGCCCTCACGCCTGATCGGACACCGGCTCCGGGTGCGCCTCCATGACGACCGGCTCGACGTCTTTATCGGCGGCACTCCTCTCATGACGCTGCCGCGCGGGCGCGCCACACCATCGGGCAAGCACGACCAGGTCGTCAATTATCGCCATGTCATCCATTCGCTCAGGCGCAAGCCGATGGCGCTCTTCAACCAGGGCAATCGGGTGAAAGAGTTGGTGACAGGGAGGTGAAAGTTCTGAATTGATGGGTGGCCTCGGATTGGGCATGGGAGGTCACGATGGAGATGGACGGGGCGATTGGCGAGGGCGTTGTTTTTCTGGAGTATTTCCGCGATGTTGCGGACCCTCGGCAGGCCGGCAAGGTGGTGTATCCGCTCGACGAGATTCTGTTGCTTTGCCTTCTGGCGGTGCTGGCCGGGGCGGAAACCTTCACCGATATCGCCCGTTTCGGGACGAAGAAGCTGGAGCTGTTGCGGCGGTTCCGGCCGTTTTGCGACGGGACACCCGCCCACGACCATCTGGGCGACATCTTCGCGACGCTGGATGCTGAGAAATTCCAGCGCTGCTTCGTCGCCTGGGTTTCGGCCCAGACCGGGGCTGCGGCCGAGGTGATCGCCATCGACGGCAAGACGTCGCGGCGGTCCGGCGACAAGAAAGGAGCGAAAGCGGCGATTCACATGGTCTCGGCCTTCGCGGCGCGCCAGCGGTTGGTCCTCGGGCAAGTGAAAGTGGCGGAGAAATCGAACGAAATCGTCGCGATCCCGAAGCTTTTGGAGATGATGGCGATCGAGGGCGCCATCGTCACCATCGACGCCATGGGATGCCAGCGCGACATCGCCAGGACCATCATCGACAAGAAAGCCGACTACGTTCTCGCCCTCAAAGGCAACCAGGGAAGCTTGCGCGACGACGTCGACGTGTTCGTCGCCGAGCAGAAAGCCAGGGACTTCCAGGACACCACCATCAGCCGGCACCAGACGGTCGACGGCGATCACGGACGCATCGAGACCCGAACGACAACCGTGATCCACGATGTCGCCTGGCTCCAGGAACGCCACGACTGGCCGGGATTGAAACGGGATCGTCATGGTCGAGAGCCTCCGCGAAATCGATGGCAAAATCGAACGGGAAACCCGCTTCTACATCACCTCCCTGTGCTCCTCGCCGCGCAACTCGGCGCCGATCGTCCGCAGCCATTGGGCCGTCGAGAACAGCCTGCACTGGGTCATGGACATGATCTTTCGCGACGACGAATGCCGCGTGCGAACCGATCACGCGCCCGCCAACTTCACCACCATCAAGCACATGGCCCTCAACCTCCTCCGCAATGCCCCAGGCAAGGACTCCCTCCGCCTCCGCCGCAAAGTCGCCGCCTGGGACGACGACTTCCTCGCAAGCCTCATCACCGCATGACCCCTTCACCCGATTCCCCTGGCTCTGAACCTCGTCTATCGCGACCAGCTGTTCCCGCGCCAAGCCTATCGGCAAACCTTCGAGGCGCTCCTGGAGCGCCTGTCCGAGCGGCAGGCATGCCGGATCATGGTCGAACTGCTCGCCATCGCTCATGAGCGCAACTGCGAAGCCGAACTGGCCGGTGAACTCGCCGCCGGCCTGCAGGCAGGGCAATTGCCGGACATGGCCGCTTTGCGGACACGCTTCGCTCCCGATCCCGCTCAACTGCCCGATGTCGTCGTCCATCTCGCGCCCCTCGATGTCTACGAGGCCCTGATCGGCACCGGCCTGACGGGGGACGCGCCATGAAGGCGAACGACACCATCGATCCGGCAAGGCTCAGCCTCCTTCTCAACGAGCTGCGCCTGCCGGGAGCCAAGGTCATGTGGCCACAATTTGCCGATCAGGCCGACAAGGAAGGCTGGCCCGCGGCCCGGTTCCTGGCCGCACTCGCCGAACATGAACTGGCCGAACGCGACCGCCGCCGTATCGAGCGCCATCTCGCCCAGGCCCGGCTGTTACCGGGAAAAACCCTCGACAGCTTCGACTTCGACACCGTGCCGATGATCTCAAAGGCCCAGATCATGGCGATCGTCGCCGGCGACGGATGGTTGGAAAAAGGCGCGAACCTGCTCCTGTTCGGGCCGCCCGGTGGCGGCAAAAGCCATCTGGCCTCGGCCATCGGCCTCGCCCTCATCGAGAACGGCTGGCGCGTGCTGTTCACCAGAACAACCGACCTCGTCCAAAAACTGCAGACCGCCCGGCGGGACCTGGCACTCGAGAGTGCGCTCAATAAACTCGACAAGTTCCATCTCCTTATCCTTGATGATCTCGCTTACGTCACCAAAGATCAGGCCGAAACCAGCGTGCTCTTCGAACTTATCGGCGCCCGCTATGAGCGACGATCGACGCTGATCACCGCCAACCAACCCTTCGGCGAGTGGGGAAAGGTCTTTCCTAATCCGGCCATGACCCTCGCCGCCGTCGACCGCCTCGTTCATCACGCCACCATCTTCGAGATGAATGTCGAAAGCTATCGGCGACGCGAGGCGATCAAAAGAAAAGGTCCGGGACGGCCCGCGTCATATGCAACACCCGCCAACACCGCAATGCCAACACCGCACCTGATTGACGCGCCGCGACAATCAAACTGAAAATACCGCTTGCGCGCGACAATCAATGCCGCAATCATCACCACTATCGCGGCACCAGATTCTCATCCAGATTGTCGCGCTCTTCTCTCCCAGATTGTCGCGCTGCAAACTGACACATAGCTATAGAGGGGGGCAGAGTTGAACGCGAAAATCGCCCCCCAGGGGGTCATTATTGCGCGCGGTTTTACAGCCTATGTTCAAGCGCTTGTCCACCCGCTCGGTGGACGATCTGGTGAAAGCCATGGGGATGACGGGGATCGCCAGGAGGAGTTCGCGGCTCTGCCAGGAGTTCGACGCACGGGTCAGGGTCTGTCATTTGAGCCGCGTAAGTGTTTTGAACGGAGGCCTGTGGTTAGTTTGCAGCGAGCGACCTAAAGATGAACGAGCGGCAGAACCTAGCCATGGGCCCGGCCGATCAGCGCTGACATGGAGAATAGCGGAGATGACACAGACCAAGCGTGATTACGTTTTCCGATGAGCCCTTGATTCCTTACTTGGCGGGCATGAGACACCGGAGGAAATTCTTCGGAGAGGCCGGGCTTTTCAAACGGCTTCAATCGGCGCTGAGTGAGCCGCGCCCTGGCGATGGGTAACCCATCCTCAGCTGGGTTATCGCCCACGGCCCGGCGGCCGGCGATGACGGCGCAACCGCCTGCGAAGCGTCGAAACGGAGACCGGCCCTTGGCGATCCGGGTTCTACGCGATTCCGGGACGGGGATTTCGCGCCGCAATTGGTCGAAGAGCCCGCATCGCCAGAGTTCGACGACACGGTTCCTTGCTCTATGCCTCGGGGCGCGTCCATGGGTGAGATCCAATGGCACCGAGGATGGTACTACGGCACCGCCATGTCTCGCCCGGGCCGCATTTCGACAGTCACCACGCGGTGTTGGACGAGGTGAGGTCCTGGCCGAACCGCCCCCTGGAAAGTCACTACCCGATCGTTTATCTGGCCAGCCCTTCGCGTCATTCTTGATCCGGCATGGGCTGCGATTGTCATGCAAACTCCGCATGGTACACGACGGATTTGCGGAGGGCGCTGAAAAGTCTGTATGTTTCCCGATTCTCTTGGTGGAGAGGGAGGGGAGACAATGCGTGCCAGACAAGACAGCGCCCTGAGGGATACGCTACGGGCAAGCTTCGCCATGCGCAAGAGCCGGCTGGAGAGCTTTTGCGTCCTGGTGATCGGGGTTTTCGTGGCGCGGACGGTGAACCTGTCGCATCTGGCCTGCCATTTTCCGGGGCGCGCCCAGACCGCCTCGAACTATCGCCGCTTGCAGCGCTTCTTTGAGCAGGTCACCTTCGATTTCGACGCCCTGGCCAAGGTCCTCGTGGCCGTGATGGGGCGCAAAGAGGGACCCTGGCGGCTGACCATGGATCGGACCAACTGGCGGCTCGGCCGCCATGATGTGAACATCTTGATGATCGGCATCGTTCACCGCGGCATCGCCATTCCCGTGCTGTGGGAACTCCTCGACAAGAGGGGCAACTCCAACACCCGCGAGCGCATCTCGATCGTCCAGCGCGTCATCGCCCTGTTCGGGGCTGACAAGATCGCCAGCCTGCTGGCCGACCGCGAGTTCCTTGGCGACGACTGGCTGGCGTGGCTGCAGGAAGGCGCCATCGGCTTCCATATCCGCATTCGCGCCAACATCAAGATCGCCAACGCTCGCGGGCGCATGATCAAGGGCGGCGAGCTGTTCCGAGACCTGAGGCCGGGGCAAAGCCGCGTGCTCCGCGCGCGACGGCGCCTCGGCGGATCAGGCCGCCCGAAAGCCCGGCCCGTCTGGGTCGCCGCCGCCTGCCTGGCAAGCGGCGAGCTGCTGATCGTCGTCACCAATGCCGAGCCGAAAGAGGCCCTGGCCACCTACGCCTTGCGCTGGGAAATCGAGACCCTGTTCGCCGCCATGAAGACCCGCGGCTTCAATCTCGAAGACACCCATATGACGAACCAGGAGCGCGTTTCGAAGCTCGTCGCCGTCCTCGCCATCGCCTTTTGCTGGGCGCACAAGGTCGGTGACTGGTTGCACGAAGCCAACCCCATCCGCCTCAAGAGCCACGAAAGGCCGGCAAAATCCATCTTCCGCTACGGCTTCGACCTGATCAGGCGACACCTCGTCAATCCCCCCGCCATACGCCAAGCCATTGACCCAATTCACTTCCTCGCCACCGGACAGACGCCAATCCAGGCTCCCAGACCGCGATCATCGTGAAAAAGTCGTGTACCGTGGCAAACTCTACTTGCCGGCGCGTACCGGCGTTCGGGCGTTCGCCCGCCGCGTGAGGAGTGGACGCGGCCGCGCCAGCCGCGCATGGGCCTCGAGCCTTGCCCCTATTCCCCCGATCTCAATCAAATCGAGATGGCCTTCGCCAAGCTCAGAGAGCTTCCGCGCAAACGAAACGCGATCGTATGGGTACCATATGTTGCATTCGAACCACTGGGACGACGAATGATCGTCCGATGCTCCGAACGACCGCTCGTCGCGCGACGCCAAAAAAACGCGCCGGCGGCCTCCGCCCGGCGGCAAACACCTTGATTGCCGGCAGCGGAGGCCGCACAGTGAAAAGCTTGGCTGTTGATCATCCAGATGAAAAGATGGCGTTGAACCCTGTGTCCGAGAGTGACCGTGATGTGGCCGCCCACCGCTGGGACTGGGATGACGACATGTCCGTTGGCGTCGCCTCCATCGATGCCGACCATCGCGACCTCGCCGAACGCTACAACGACCTGGTGCACGCCCTCTTCAAAAACGGCGATCCGGCGCTGTTCGAGACATGCTTTCGCAGCCTGATCACTCGGGTCCGGCGGCACTTCGCCTACGAGCAGCGTCTGATGATCGATCTCGGCTACCGGGCCCACGACTCGCATGCGGCCGAGCACGAGAAACTGCTGGGCGAGGCGGAAGAACTCACCGCAGCGCGTCATCACGGGCGTCGAACGGGATGATTGCTCGGTATTGGCCGAGTACGTCAAGTTCTGGCTGATCGATCATATCGTTCACGAGGACCGGCCGCTTCGCCCGTTTCCTTCAAACCTGCCGTCCGAGGTAGGCCGATGCTCACCGTTGCCGACACCTACGAGGACGTCCGCCGTCTGATGCGCTGGCACATTCCCGAATCCTACAACATGGGCGTCGACGTCTGCGATCGGCACGCGGCGGCGACCCCGGACCGATGCGCTCTGATCATCGAGGACGAGGACGGCGCCGTCACCCGTTACAGCTTTCGCGATATCCAGCGCCTGTCCAACCGGCTCGCCAACGTGCTCGTGGCCGGCGGCGTCCGGCGCGGCGACCGGGTGGGCGTTCTGCTGTCGCAATCCGTCGAGGCCGCCGTCGCCCATGTGGCCGCCTGGAAGGCCGGGTTCGTCTCCATCCCGCTGTTCACCCTGTTCGGCGAAGACGCGCTGGAATTCCGGCTGGCCAACAGCGCCGCCCGCGCGGTGGTGACCGATGTCGACAATCTGGGAAAGGTGGAGGTGATCCGCGACCGCCTGCCGGACCTGCGGACCCTGTTGGTCGCCGGCGCCGGACCGGCGGCCTCCGCCGCTCCCAACTCCGATATCTCGGATTTCTGGTCGGCGCTGGAGCAGGCGTCCGATCGGTTCATGCCGGTCGAAACCAAGGCCGAAGACCCCGGGCGTGATCATCTACACGTCCGGCACCACCGGCAATCCCAAGGGCGCCCTGCATGCCCACCGGATGCTGCTCGGCCACCAGCCGTCGGTCGAGTTCTTCAACGAGTTCTTCCCGCAGCCGGGCGACCTGATGTGGACGCCGGCGGACTGGGCGTGGATCGGCGGGCTGATGAACGTGCTGATGAGTTCCTGGCATCACGGCGTCCCCGTCCTTGCCCAGCGCGCCCGAAAGTTCGACCCGGAACGGGCGCTGGCGCTGATGGCGCGCCACGATGTCCGCAACACCTTTATGCCGCCCACCGCCGTGCGGCTGATGCGCCAGGTGGCGCGCCCGCGCGAGCGGTTCGGGTTCGGACTGCGCACGCTGACCTGCGCCGGCGAGCCGATGGGCGCGGAACTCCTGGAATGGTGCCGTGGCGCCCTGGGCGTTACACCCAACGAGTACTACGGCCAGACCGAGTGCAATCTGGTGGCCGCGAATTGCGCCAAGATCATGGAGGTCAAGCCGGGATCCATGGGCCGCCCGGTGCCCGGACACACGGTGGAGATCATCGACCAGCAGGGCCGCATCGTTCCGCCGGGAACCATTGGACAGATCGCCGTCCGCCGCCCCCATCCGGTGATCATGCTGGAATACTGGCGCAATCCGGACGACACGCGCGGCCAAATACCGGGGCGACTGGCTGCTCACCGGCGACGAGGGCCATAAGGACGAGGACGGCTACCTGTGGTTCCTCGGGCGTGACGACGACGTCATCACGTCGGCCGGATACCGCATCGGACCCGGCGAGATCGAGGATTGTCTCGGCAAGCACCCGGCGGTGGCCATAGCCGCCGTCATCGGCGTTCCCGACGCGCTCCGCACCGAGAGCGTCAAGGCTTTCATCGTGCTCAACCCGGGTTCCACCGCCGGCCAGGCCCTGGAGGACGAGATCCGCTCCTACGTGCAAATCCGCCTTGCGCGCCACGAATATCCACGCATGATCGAGTTCGTGGACTCGCTCCCGATGACCGCAACCGGCAAGATCCGCCGCCGCGAGCTGCGCGACCGCGAGATTGCCAGGCAGCGAGGGCAAAAATAGGCGGTGTTCATCGCCTGGTAGCGCGGTCGTGCGATCGCGGCGCGGCCATTTGCGCCTTCATGGCGCGGGCGGCGAACGTGAATCCGCCGTTCGCACCGTCGATGAAGTGCAGATGGCGCGACCCCTTCAGATCGAATAACAGGCAGGTCATCAGCGCCGCGTCCGAGAGGTGCACGCCGTAGACGATGTCGCCCCGCGCATGCGCCGCTTTGAGCAGGCCGTCGATGGCGGCAAGCTGGCCGGCGGTGCAATCGAGCACAAGGCGGAGCGTGTCGTCGAACCGCCGGTCGTCGCAATGGGCACGCACTTCCGCGCGGTACACCGGCGCGTCGTAGTCGCCGAGCTTGCGGTCGAACCACTCGGCGATGGCCTGGAAAAAGCTCTCCGTCAGGAGAGCCATCCGACCGCGCCCGGTGGCCAACCGCTCCAGCTCCAGCCCGCGCGGCGGCCAGCGGAACCGCATGGTGTCGGCGCGCGCCGGGCGCATGGCGTCCATATCGGGCCGCAGAACACCCTCGATCCCGACGATCAGGCGATCGTAGATCTTGCCTCGTCTCGTTTCGTCGGCCGCCACCGCCGACGCCAGGACGCACACCATATGCCCGTGCCGGGCCGCCAGCGGCTCCCACCGACACGACAGTCCCTCGAGATCGGGGGGCTCGGGGTCGGGCTCCGGGAGCCTATATCCGCCCTCCCCGTCGCCCTTCACCAGTTTGTCCGCGAGCGCCGCGCCGCCGCCGGAAAATGCCGCCAGCCGGTTGCCGGGACTGAGCTCCATCATCGCCACGCGCAGGTCGGCGCCCCGCGCCCGGATGTCGGCGATCGGCACCGCGCCGACGCGCATGGTCAGCCCGAAGCCGTCCGCGGCCAGCCGTCGCGTGCGCATCAGCGCAACGTCGATGACCGGCGCCAGGGCATCCGGCGCGAGGATGGTCGCACCGTCGCCGCCGAACACATAGGCCAGCGCGAAACCGTCGGCACGCGTGGCGGCGGCGTTGACGGCCGCCATGATGCACGCCGCTCCCATCATGTTGACGGCCTTGTAGCGTCCCTGCTCGATGGCCTGGGTGGAGTTCACCACGTCGCAACAATAGACCCGCCAGTCCGCCGGCGCCGGCGTATAGCGCGCCGAGTCCGCCACATCGGCGAACCGCGTGAACGACGGCAACCGGGCAATGAAATCGGTGTGGGTCATGGATTATACCAATTCTCGTTGATAGGAACCCATTGTGACGGCCTTTCGAGGTTTCCGGCAAGGAGCGTGGTGCGCGGTGATGCGGGAGCATCATAAGCGCCGCGCGACGCCGTCCGGAAACCCCGAAAGGCCGCCCGGAGGGTCGTGTTTCGCGCTTCCTCGGGGCCCAGGCTCCAAAGGTGGGGGAACCGCTTGACGATGGATCCCCATCGCCAGCACGGTCCCCCCCGCCGAGGAAGCGTGAAACACGATCACAATGTGTCCCTATCAATGAGATTTGGTATTATTCGAAGAAATTTAGCGCAAATCGGCTTTGGCGTCATCCGTCGACCGCTCCGCGCTGACCGCGACCGGGGGATGGGGTTATACCAACGGTGATATTTTAAGCACGACCATGCGATCAGATCGGGTCGATCCGATCGCACCGGCGCTCTAGTAGGCGCCGAGGCTTACGCGCTTGACGATAAAACCGTCTTTTGGCGGGAACCGTTCCGCGATCAAGGTTCGCGCTTCGCCCTCGTCGCGGGCCACCACGTCGCGCACCTGAAGGTCCGCCCAGCGGTCATCGAAATATACATGCCGTTGCTTTTCATTGACAAGCAACCGGACCGCTTCGTTATAGAGCGCAACCTGGAAAACCTTGAAGTCGTTTTCTTGCAAATGCAGCATTGTCGGCGTTTTTCTGCTCCAGGGTTGCCCCCGCAGCTTTTTATCCCCTTTTGACCGGGCTCTCACTCCCAGATTTCGAAGCCCTCGTTACATCGTCGAACCATTAGATCATAAACATCTGTAATTGAATATAGCAAAATGATGTCTTACGGCGAGTATTCCTATCGATTACACGCCAACGCATACGTTATTGATGGGCAAATTCCCGATGGCACGTTTTGGGTCAAATAGCAATCACAACCCTCGCGTCCGACGCGGCGTCGGCCACTCGATTCGCAGCCCAAGGCTCGGATTACGCAAATAAGCGATCGAAAACAGGGCTGTCGTCGTCAACACCGGGACCGCCAGCAAAAGCAGCCATAGAGTTCTCGGTGACCGCCATCCATGCCAACATTCCCCCCACGTACGCCGCTCCCGCCAAGTACAGGATAGCGCAGACTCTGTCGACAGTGTAAAGGACAGCCCCGGCGTGACCAGAAAGAGTGGATTTGAAACAATTCCAAGAAAAAACCATGCCAATACTGTCACGATTGACCGATGACGGTGACTTCAACGGTACGCTGCCGCGCCTTATTGTCATGATTGATGGCGACGACCTGCTGCCAGGTGCCGAGACACAGGCGGCCTTGGCGTATGGGCACCACCACCGACGGCCCCATCAGCGATGCCTGGACGTGGCTGTGGCCGTTTCCGTCGTGCCACGTCATTTCGTGGGCGTAGTCCATATCGGGCGGTGCCATGCGCTTGATCGCCCGTTTCAGGTCCTCGACGGCACCCGGTTCGTACTCGATGGTGGTCAACGAACCGGTGGACCCGACGGTGGAAAGCTGGGCGCCGCCGTCCCGGATTCCCGACCGCGCGACGATTTCTGTCAACGGGGCGGTGATGTCGGCGATGTCAGGACCCACCTTCAACCGGATCTGGATGGAGCCGCAGTAAATCAACACGCTCATGATTTATGCTTTTCCTTTCGGTTTGTGGTTATCGCCAACCATATTAGCATGATCGCGGCTAAAAAAGCCCTCGCGGGCTTAGCGTTGCGGCGGCGGGTGTGATAAATCATGCGCGATCCCTTTCATTCGAGCCTGTACGTATGCTGACATGACGGTCATCACCCGCTTTGCACCCTCGCCGACCGGATTCCTGCACATTGGCGGCGTCCGCACGGCTCTGTTCAACTGGCTGTTCGCGCGGCATCACGGCGGGCGTTTTCTGCTACGGATCGAGGACACCGACCGGATCCGCTCCACTCAACCGGCGGTGGATGCCATTATCGAAGGCATGAAGTGGCTGGATCTGACATGGGAGGGCGACTGGATCTCGCAATTCGCGCGCTCCGAGCGTCACGCCGCCGCCGCCCGCCGGCTGCTCGACGAGGGCAAGGCCTATCGGTGCTTCGCGACGCCCGAAGAGTTGACGGAAATGCGGGAAAGGGCGCGGAGCGAGGGACGCACGGTGCTCTACGACGGCCGCTGGCGGAATCGCGACCCGGCCGACGCGCCCGCGGGGGCCAAGCCGGTGATCCGGCTCAAGGCGCCGCGCGTGGGCGAAACCCGGATCGCCGATCGGGTCCAGGGCGAGGTCACCGTCGCCAACGACCAGCTCGACGATATGGTGCTGCTGCGCGCCGACGGCACACCCACGTACATGCTGGCGGTGGTGGTGGACGACCACGATATGGCGGTTTCCCACGTCATCCGCGGCGACGATCACCTGACCAACGCCTTTCGCCAGGTTCAGCTCTATAAAGCGCTGGGGTGGGAACCGCCGATCTTCGCCCACATTCCTTTAATCCACGGCCCCGACGGCGCCAAGCTTTCCAAGCGGCACGGGGCGCTCGGCGTCGAGGCCTACCGGGATAGGGGTTTCCTGCCCGAAGCGCTGTGCAACTATCTCTTGCGGCTCGGGTGGAGCCATGGCGACGACGAGATCATCAGCCGCGACCACGCCATCGAATGGTTCAGCCTCGACGCCGTCGGCCGCGGGCCGTCGCGCTTCGATATGGCCAAGCTCACCAACCTCAACGGGCACTATATTCGCCAAGCCGACGACCCGCGGCTGACCGACCTGGTCCTCGAGCGATTGACCGGGCGGCTCGGCGGCGCGCTCTCCGCCGATGCGCCGGATCGTATTCGCAAGGGTATGTCCGGCCTCAAGGATCGCGCGAAAACACTGGAAGAACTCGCGGACAAGGCACTGTTTTATGCCATTGACGCCCCCATTGAATTGGACGTCAAGGCCACCAAGCTCCTCGATGCCGCGGCGAAACAACATCTTGGGGAAGTGCGGAGTCTTCTGCTAAACAGTGCGCACTGGAAGGCCGAGGCACTCGAGAGGATCGTGCGGGAGTACGCGGAGGCCAAGGAACCTGAGGGCATGAAATTGCGTGACGTCGCACAGCCCCTCCGGGCGGCACTGGCCGGCTCCACCGTCTCGCCGCCCATCTTCGAGGTCATGGAGGCGCTTGAAAAGAACGAAACGCTCGCCCGCATGGGCCAAGCCCTGGATGAGTGAACCGGGGACGAAGAAACGGCGTCGGGAGAAATGGGCCGAGAACGGGAAGTAGGATTTTCAAGGATACGCGCATGAGCAACAAAACAGAAGCGGCCAACACCACCAAGCGGACCATGACCCTCACCGACAACGCAACCGGCAAGACCTATGAGTTGCCGGTTATCAGCGGCACGACGGGACCCGACGTCATCGACGTGCGCACGCTCTACCAGGATACCGATTGTTTCACCTTCGATCCCGGATTCACCTCAACGGGAAGCTGCGAATCCGCCATCACTTTCATCGACGGCGACAAGGGCATCTTGCTGTATCGTGGCTACCCCATCGCCGATCTGGCGGCGAACTGCGACTTCATGGAGGTGTGCTATCTGCTGCTTTACGGCGATCTGCCCAACGCCGAACAAAAGCGCAAGTTCGAGACCGACATCACGTACCACACCATGCTGCACGAGCAGATGCACAAATTCTACGACGGATTCCGGCGGGACTCCCATCCGATGGCGGTCATGGTGGGCGTCGTCGGCGCGCTTTCGGCCTTCTACCACGACAGCACCGACATCACCAATCCGCGCCATCGGATGATCGCGTCCTACCGCCAGATCGCCAAGATGCCGACCATCGCCGCCTGGGCTTACAAATACGCCATCGGCCAGCCGCTGATGTATCCGCGCAACGATCTGAACTACGCCGAGAATTTCCTGCACATGATGTACGCCAACCCGTGCGAGCCTTATAAGGTCAACCCGGTGCTTGCCAAGGCCATGGATCGGATCTTGATCCTGCACGCCGACCATGAACAGAACGCATCGACGTCGACCGTGCGTCTGGCCGGCTCCAGCGGCGCCAATCCGTTCGCCTGCATCGCCGCCGGCATCGCGTCATTGTGGGGCCCGGCTCACGGCGGCGCCAACGAGGCCGTGCTGAACATGCTCGAGGAGATCGGCGACGTCGGCAAGGTGCCCGCCTACATCAAGCGGGCCAAGGACAAGAACGATCCATTCCGGCTGATGGGTTTCGGCCATCGGGTCTACAAGAACTACGATCCCGCGCGCCACCATCATGCGCGAGATCGTGCCACGAAGTTCTGGACGAACTCGGCGCGCGCGATGAGCCGCTGCTGGAACTGGCCATGGAGCTGGAGCGCATCGCCCTGGAGGACGAGTTCTTCGTGGAAAAGAAGCTCTATCCCAACGTCGACTTCTACTCCGGCATCATCTTCCGCGCCATGGGCATCCCCACCAGTCATGTTCACCGTTCTGTTCGCGGTGGCCCGCACCGTCGGCTGGGTGGCGCATTGGAACGAGATGATCGAGGACCCGACCCAGAAGATCGGCCGCCCGCGGCAGCTGTATACCGGCCCCACCGAGCGCCCCTTCGTACCCCTCGCGCAACGCAGCTAATGACCGCGTAAGACATTTTCAGGGGGCGGGGGGCGCCGTCCGCCTGGTTATGCCCGCGTGCGCCCTCTATAAACACGATTTGCGTTCGCGCTGTTTCGTTTTGATGGTAGAATGTTGGCGGCTTTTTTTCGATCCGCTGGCGATCTGATCTATTGTCGATCCGATCCACTGGTGATCCGATGCGCGGCACGAAAGATGCGAGGCTGCAGCAGTGAAATCTCGACACGCTCCGACGGCCGCCGACGTGAGTGCGATGGTGGATGCGCTCGCCGACGAGGCCGTGCGGTGGGTGGGCGACAGTCTGGCGGCGAGGTATCACGAACGGAGCACCGTCCCGGGCGCCGCGGGACGGCTGGCGACGCCTCAAGATCTGACCGAATACGTGGGGTTCCTGGCCGCGGCCCTCGCCTCCCCCTCGCCCCGGTATTTTCAGGATTACGAACGCTGGTTGTCGGAGGTCATGAACAGCCGCGGGCTGCCGGCGCGGTTACTGGACGAACCGCTGCTTTTGCTGCGGCAGTTCTTCGAGGCCCGCCTCGATCCGGCGGCCCTCGAGCCCGTGGTGGAGATGCTGGATGCCGGAGCGGCGGCGCGGGCCGAGCGCACGGCGCGGACCGAGCCGCTCTATTACGCGCACCTGCCGAAGCCCATTTCCGATATCGAGCCATTGACGTGTGCCATGCTGCGCGGCGATATGGGCGCCGCCCGTGACATCGGGCGGTCCGCCCTCGCCAGCCGGGGCTATGTCACGGTCGCCACCCATTTGTTCCAGCCGGCTCTCTACCGCATCGGCCTGATGTGGCAGCATAACGAGATTACGGTGGCGCAGGAGCATCTGGCGACCGCCATTGCCCAGAGCGTCCTCGCGCAACTCTACGCCTTCGCCGCGTTTGCACCGTCTTCGCATAGAAAGGCGCTGCTTGCGGCGGTGCCGGAAAATCAGCACGCCATGGGTGTGCGCATGGTGAGCGACGCCTTCCAGATTGCCGGCTGGTCGGTGCACCATCTGGGCGCCGATACGCCGATCAAAGCGCTCGTCGAACATGTGGACCGCTGGCGCCCGGAGGTCGTGGGCTTGTCGGTTTCCCTCGTCCAGCAGCTGTCAGCGGTGAAGGAGGCGATCGGCGCGTTGCGCGGCGCGTTTGAAAGCCAGTGTCCTCATATCCTGGTCGGCGGCATCCCGACCAATCAGATTGACGGGATCTGGCGGTGGACCGGCGCCGATGCCTGGAGCCCCGATGCCGAAAACGCGGTTTCCGTTTTCGCCTAGGCGTGCGAAGTTGGGCTGGACGTTGGCCCGTGAACAAGAACAACAACACGAGGGAGACTGGTATGCGTGTATCCTACGCGACGATGATCGGGGAATACGGTATGGCAACACGAATACCCGACTACCTGTCGGATCTCACGGCCGTGGCCGTTGCCCGGATCAGCCGTGATGGCCGGCTGATGGAAGGGAACCGCGCGTTTTTCGACCTCATGGCGGATGACATGCCCACCAAGGCCGGAACCGACGTGCGCGACGTCTTCGTCAATCCGCGCTTCGACCAGTTCGCCGGCCGGGGCGTTCCCAAGGATGGTTCGGAACATGTCATTTACGAGGGGATCCTCAATCTCGGTCGTCGGAACCGACGGGCGGTCTCGCTGCACGGCTCCATCCGTGCGGACGAAAACGCCCTGTTCGTTGTGGCCGAGCACAATGTGACGGTTATGGAGCAGCTGAACGTGTCGCTCAGCATCCTCAACGGAGAGCTCGCGGACATGCAGCGCGAACTGGCGCGGCTCAACCGGCAGCTCTCCCACCAGCAAGATCTCGCGGAGGCCGCGCTCGAGGACCGCAACATCCTTCTGGAAGCGCTGAGCATGGAAAACGACACGGACAGAAATTAGAGCAACTGTCCCGCTCGCACCGATGTTGCCCTCGGCTACCGCCCCTGATTTCCGGCGTTCTCGCTGTTGGCTCGCACCTGGCCGCGGCCCCGAAACGTCCGTTGGATGCCCGCGAACAGCACAGGCACCAGCACGGCGCCCAAAACGGCGGCGGCGATCATGCCGCCGAACACGGGCGCGCCCAGCGACTGCCGGCTGGCACCGCCGGCGCCGGTGGCGATCACCAGCGGAATGGTTCCGAGCACGAACGAAAACGCCGTCATGATCACCGCCCGGAACCGCAGCCGCGCCGCCCTCAGCGCCGACCCCCGGGCATCGCGCCCGGCACGATACTCCTGGATCGCGAACTCGACGATCAGGATGGCATTCTTGCTGGCCAGCCCGATCAGAAGGACCAGGCCGATCTGCGCGTAGATGTTGTTCTGCTGGCCCAGCAGCAGTTGAACGGCGATGCCTCCGGAAATGGCGGCGGGCACCGAAAGGATCACCGCAAAGGGAAGGGTCCAGCTCTCGTAGAGGGCCGACGAGCGCGAGATAGACGAACACGAACGCCAGCCCGAAGATGATCGGAGCGACATCTGCCCGCCTGGATTTCCTGAAGCGACAGACCGCTCCATTCGTAAGCCATGCCGGGCGGCAGGGTCGTGGCGGCGATTCGCTCCATGGCGTTGATGGCATCGCCGGAACTGTAGCCCGGCGCGGCCGAACCGGTGACCTGCGCCGATCGAAACAGGTTGTACCGCGAGATGGTTTCCGGGCCGATGGTCGGCGACAGCGAGACCAGCGTCTCCAGGGGAATGATCTCGCCGCGATCATTACGCACGTAGAGACGGAGAATGTCCTCGGGGTCGTCGCGGGACGTCGATTCCGCTTGCGCGCGGACCTGAAAGGTGCGGCCGAATTTATTGAAATCATTTATGTAAACGGAGCCAAGCTGGGTCTGGAGCGTGGCGAAGATTTCGTTTAGGGGAACGCCGAGGGTCTTGGCCTTGCGGCGATCCACCGTGATGGCAATGCGGGGCGCCTCGGCCTGGAAGGTGGAGAATACCCGCGTCATTTCAGGTTGCGAATTGGCCGTGAAGACGAGCGCGCGCATGGCCGCCGCCAGATCCTGGGGGGTGCGCGCCGGCAACGTCCTGGAGCTGGAACTCGAAGCCGCCGGTCCGGCCCAGGCCGCGAACGGCCGGCGGATTGAAGGCGAACACCTTGGCCTCCTGGATGGCGGCGAATTGCGGCTGCAGCCGGCCAATGATCTGATGGACACTCACCTCGCTGGCCTCGCGCTCCGCGAACGGCTCGAGCACCGCCACCGCGAACCCGGCATTGGTGGCCGCGCCGGAGATCAAGCTGAAACCGCCGATCCAGACCACCTGCTCGATGCCGGGCGTTTCGGCCATGATCTCATAAACTTTTTTCAGAACCTGATGGGTGCGTGGCAGCGCGGCTCCGTCCGGCAACTGCATGTCGACGAAAAAGTACCCCTGATCCTCGTCCGGCAGAAAAGCCGCGGGCAATTGTGTGTAACCATAAAAGGTGGCGACCATCAGCACCGCGAACACCGCGACGACGATGGCGACGCGCCGAACCAACAGCGCCACGATGCCTCCGTAGAGCGACGAAACGCGGGCAAAACCGCGTTCGAAGACGCGGAGCGGGAGCCACGGCCGCCGCTCGGATCGGCCGAGCAGCACGGCGCACAGAGCGGGACTTAGGGTCAGCGCGTTCAGCGATGAGATGGTCACGGCGGCGGCCAGGGTGGCGGCGAACTGCTGGTAGAGCTGACCGGTGATTCCCGGTAGAAATCCCACCGGGATGAAAACGGCGAGCAGAACGACGGTCGTGGCGACGACCGGTCCCGTCACCTGACGCATGGTCTCGATGGCCGCCGGCCGCGCCGCCATCCCGCCGCTCACCAGCCGGCGCGCGTTCTCGACGACGACGATGGCGTCGTCCACGACAATGCCGATGGCCAACAGCAGTCCGAACAGGGTGATCGTGTTGATGGAATACCCGAGCACGCTCAGGATCAGGAGGGCGCCGATCAGCGATACCGGAATGGTTGCCATGGGGACAAGGGTCGCCCGCCAATCCTGCAAGAAAACGAACACCACCAAAATGACCAGTGCCGATGCGATTGCCAGCGTCTTCGCCACCGCGATGATGGATTCCTCGACGAATTTCGTCGTGTCGTAGGGGATGGCGTAGCTCATGCCCTTGGGGAAGCGGGTCGCCGCCTCGGCCATGGTTTCGGCGACGGCGCGCGCGGTTTCCAGGGCGTTGGCCCCCGGCTGGAGAAAAACCGCGAGCGGCACCGACGGCGCGTCGTCGAGATAGGCGAAGCGGTTGTAGGTTTCCGCCCCCAATTCCAAGCGGGCGACGTCGGCGAGGCGGACCAGCGAACCGTCGGCGTTGGCGCGGATGATGATATCCTCGAATTCCTCCACCTCCGACAGCCGGCCCTGGGTTTGCAGTGTGTATTGAAGCTGCTGAGTGTCGGCGACCGGCATCTGGCCGATCTGGCCGGCGGCCACCTGGACGTTCTGCTCGCGGATGGCGGCGGAGATATCGGTGGCGCTGATGCCGAGGCCGGCCATGCGGGCGGGGTCGAGCCAGATCCGCATGCTATAGTACGCCCCGGCGAAGATCCGAGCGTCGCCAACTCCAGGCACCCGGAGCAATCTGTCCACCAGGTTGATCCGCGCGTAGTTGGCGAGGAACGTGGTGTCGAACGCGCCGTCTTCCGACCCCAGTTCGATGAACAGCAAGATCGCGGTCGACTGCGTCCGCACGGTGATGCCCTGACGCTTGGCCTCCTCCGGCAGCCGTGCCTCGGCCAGCGCCACCCGGTTCTGGACGTTCACCTGGGCGATATCGGGATCGGTGCCGATGGCGAAAGTGATGGTCAGGGCCATGGTGCCGTTGTTGGAGCTCTGCGACGACATGTAGAGCATGCCGTCGACGCCGTTGACCTCCTGTTCGACGGGAACGGTGACGGTGGATTCCACGGTTTCCGCGTTCGCCCCCGGATACGTGGCCGTCACCTCCACCACCGGTGGCGTGATCGGCGGGAACTGGGCGATGGGCATGCCCACCAGGGCGAGAACGCCGCCGATGATGATGAACAGCGATAGGACGATGGCGAAGCGCGGGCGATCGATGAAATAGCGACTGAACACCGCCCTACTCCACGAGCCGCTTCTCAGGATCGGCTTGGGTGGGCGCCACCTTCATGCCCGGGCGTACCTTCTGCACACCCTGGAATATGACCCGCTCGCCTTCCGACAGCCCGGATTCGACGACGAAATAGACACCCTGGCGGTCGCCGAGAACCACGCGGCGGATGGAAACGGTGTCGGCATCGTCGACGACAAGGACGAAGCGTCCGGCTTGGTCCTCCTGCACCGAAGACTGCGGAATGACCAGCCGTTCCTCCTCCTCGCCGATCTGTACCACCACCTCCACGTACTGACCCGGCAGCAAAATCTTGTCGGGATTGGGAAATACTCCGCGTGCGGTCTGGGTGCCGGTGGTCGGATTGATTCGGTTGTCGCGGAAATCGACGTTACCGGGGTGCGGATAGTAGGTGCCGTCGCGGAATCGCAGCCGCGGGGTTATCACCGGTTTTTCTTCCCCGGTTTTCGCGCGCTCTTCGTTTTGCCGCCGGGATTCGAACAGCACGTTTTCCGGAACCTCAACATAGACGTAAATGGGGTCGAGCGAGACGAGTTCCGCCAGCGGCTCGCTATCGGGACCGACGAGATCGCCGACGCTGTATTGCGAGCGGCTAATGCGCCCGGCGAACGGCGCGTGAATTTCCGTATAGCTGAGATTGAGTTCGGCGGACCGCAACTCCGCCGCCGCCGCCTTCACGTCGGCCTTGGCCTGAAGCTCGGCGGCGATGGCGTCGTCGTGAGCGGCCTGGCTGATATTGCCACGGCCGTGCAGCGCCTCGGATCTCGTGAGCGCACGCTCGGCGTTGTCGAGTTCGGCCTTGGCCCGGGCCAATTGCGCCTCCGCCATGGCCACCTTCGTTTCGTACTCGGCCTGCTCGATGACGAACAGCAAGTCGCCCTGCTTCACGTCGGCGCCTTCCTTGAACGGCCGCTGCTCGAGAAAACCCTGCACCCGGGCGCGCAATTCCACATCGTCAATGGCCTGGACGCGCCCCACCTGTTCCACGGTATTGGCCACCCCCAATGGCATCACCGGTGTCACGGTGACCGCCGTCAGTGGCGGCGGTGGCTCTTGTTGCGCGCCGAGCGGGGGGCCGACCACGGTGCACGCAACGGCAAGAATAACGGCGACACAGGCAAAGCGGAACCGCGCAACGAAGGCTCGCATGGAGTGGCACACCTGCAAAAAAAGAGACCGCGACCACGCGATCCAACAGCCCTCTATATAGCGTCCGCATGCGGCCGGTAGAAGGAAAGAGTGTTTCCCGCGGAGCGGACGGCGATTGCCGGAAATCCAAAGGGCAAGAAAGCCTCAGCGGAGGGAGCAAGGAAAGATCGAAACCGTATCGGCATTCGTTCCGAGCAGGTCACCGACATCCCGGCAGTCGCCGTTCCGACACAGCAGCCAATCGTCCTTGGTATCGAATCGCGCCAGAACCAGGCGTGGCAATTCCGCCATCTTGGGGTCGTATCGCCACCAGCCACCACGAAGCTGGGCATTAGAAGGCGGCTCCATTCCCGCGCCCGTGCCCTTGACCCGCGCCTCGACGATGTGCATCGCGTGCGTCGATACCCGCCAGTCCTCTTCCCAACGGATCTTTTCCACCGAGTGTGTCCAGGAAAGGGTGAAAGCCGTCCACGCCAAGGCAACCATTGCGCCGCCGCCGCTGAGACACAGGCTCACGCCTTCGCCGCCTGGCGCCGCAAACGCACCGCGTGCAGGACCACCACCCCGGCGATGAGCGCAAAGCCGATTTCGTCGCTCGCGGGATAGACCATGACCAGGGCGACGGCTCCGGCGGCCGCGAGGCCGCGTTCCAACCACGTCAAATGGAGCTTCAGCGCGCCGATGGATGCCGCGCCCCAAGCACCAATGGCGAGCACCGCCTTGAAGATGATGTATGCGACGGCGGCGGTATAGCCAATGGATTCCGCCAGCGGGCCGCCATCCTGAAGCATCAGCGCGGGTGTATACACGGCGATGAACGGAATGACGAAACCGGCGATGGCAATGCGCATCGCCTGCACACCGATCTTCAGACCGGACTCCTTGGCGATCGGCGCCGCCGCGAACGCCGCCAGCGCGACCGGCGGGGTCAGGTCCGCGAGGATGCCGAAATAGAAAACGAACATGTGGCTGACGATGAGCGGAACGCCCAATTCAAGCAGCGCCGGGCCCGCCAACGACGACGTGATGATATAATTCGGTATCGTCGGTATCCCCATGCCGAGGATGAGGCAGGTGATCATCGTCAGCAGCAGGCTTAAGAACAGGCTTTCCTTGCCGATGGCGACGATGAACTGACCGAACGTCGTGGCGACGCCGGTCAGCGTCACCGTGCCGATGATGACGCCGACGAGCGCGCAGGCGATACCCACCGCGAGGGCGCTCTTGGCTCCTTCCGCAAGGCTGTCGCGGCAAAGCCCGAGGGTTTCGCGGCCACCCCTGGTGAAGGCGTTGCAGGCGATCAGCACGATAATCAAGCCGATGATGACCGAGATCCCATATTGCAGGAATCCGGATGCCACGACGCCGAGGCACACCCAGAACACGATCCGCAGCTTGTATGCTCCGACGCCGCTGATGATCGCCGTTCCGAGAATGAGCACGGCGGTCAATGCCAGCCCCATGGTGCCGGCAAACAAAGGCGTAAACCCGGCGAACAGCAAATAGACGAGGGCGACCAGCGGAATGACGAGATACCATTTGGCTTTCAATGCCTCGAGGGCGTTCGGGCATTGATCCTTCGGAAGGCCCACCAGCCCCTTGTTCACGGCTTCCAGGTGAACGGTCCAGAGCGCAGAAGCAAAGTAGAGTATGGCCGGGATGATGGCCGCCTTGACCACTTCGGCGTATGGCACATCAATGGTTTCGGCCATGATGAACGCGACGGCGCCCATAACAGGCGGCATGATCTGTCCGCCCATGCTGGCCGTCGCTTCGACCCCGCCGGCGAAATCGGCGCGGTAGCCGAACCGCTTCATCAACGGGATGGTAAACTGGCCCGTGGTCACAACGTTGGCGACGCCCGAGCCGGAGATGGTGCCCATGAACGCCGACGAGACGACGGCCACCTTGGCCGCGCCGCCGCGGGTGTGTCCAACCAGTCCGAGCGCGATGTCGGTGAAGAACTGGATCATCCCCGCCCGCTCGAGGAAACTGCCGAACAGGATGAAAAGGAACACGAAACTGGACGAGACGTAGATCGCCACGCCGTAAATTCCCTCGGTACCGAACGCCATGTGATCGATCACCTGCTCGAAGGCATAGCCGCGATGGTCGAAGGGAGCCGGCAGGTATTGGCCGAAAAAACAATAGGCGAGAAAGAGCCCGCAGATCAGCGGCAAGGCGAACCCCAGAATGCGCCGCGCCGCCTCGAACACCAGAACGAGTAGCAGAACGCCGACCACGATATCCGACGTTTCGGGCGCGCCGGCTCTCAGGATCAGATCATTGTAGAATACCCACTGGTAAACGGCCGTGGCGGCTCCGAGGAGTCCCAGAACCCACGCGATGATCTGTCGACCCAGATTTGCCGGCCGCGCCGATTCCAGCAGGGTAAAAATCAGGAGAAGCAGAAAGCCCACGTGGACGGCGCGAACCACCTGGCTCGGCAAGATACTGTAAGCGGCCGTGAAAATCTGAAACGCGGAGAAGGCAACCGCGATCCAGAACAGAACCCGTCCCATCGCGCCGCCGCCGAAGCCGGCCGGAAGGGCGTGCTCATGATCCTTGGCCGCGGCGGAAACGGTCTCCGCCTTCTCGTCCGCAGCATTCATCGCCCCATCCCTTTGTTATGGTTTCACGATGGCGAATGGCTTCACGGCCACACCGCCGCCGGCGTAGCCGTTGGTTTATCCGGCGGCCATACCGCTACTGGACCCCTTTTTCCTGGTAGTAACGCTCCGCCCCTGGATGGATGGGAAGCGGCATCCCCATGGTTGCGTCCTCGAGCTTGATCGACTTGGCCGCACCATGCGCGGCGACCATCTCGTCCAGGTTTTCGAACATTCCCTTGGTCATAAGGTAGACGGTCTCTTCCGGCACGCCCTCATGGGTTACCAGGAAGTTGACCACGCCGGCCGTGGGGACGTCCGCATCCTGCCCTTCGTAGGTACCGGCCGTGATCGGCAGGGAGACGTATGGGGGACCGATCTTCTCGACGAGTTCGGCGGGGATGGGTACGAAACTGACATCGACGCTGGTGGCAAGGTCGCGAATGGCGGCAACGCCAAGCCCGGAGGACAGCAGCGTCCCGTCCAGTTGCCGGTTTTTCATCAGTTCGACGGACTCGGCATAGGGAAGGTACTCGACTTTGCCGAGGTCATCGTAGCTGAGGCCCGCTGCCGCAAGTATGGTGCGGGAATTGAGTTCGGTTCCGGATTTCGGCGCGCCCACGGAGATGCTCTTACCCTTGAGGTCGGCCAATGACTCGATGCCCGCGTCGCTGCGCACGACGAAGTGGATGTAATTGGGATACATGGCCGAAATGCCGCGCAGCTTATCGAGCTTTTTGGGGAACCCGGCTTCTTCGTCGCCCTCCCACGCCAGCTTGAGCGAATCGCCGAGGGTCAGAGCGGCTTCGCCGCGGCCCTGCTGCAACAGATTGAGATTTTCCACCGACGCCTTCGTCGCCTGCACCTGAGTGCGGGAATCGGGCACCGCCTCCGCGTAAATCTTGGTAAGCGCGACGCCCAGCGGATAGTAAACCCCGCTGGTTCCGCCCGTCAGCACGTTGATGAATTCGGCCGAACGCGCCGAGGGCGCCAGCAAAAGACCAGCGGCGACAGCAAGGACAGAAACCAGCCGCGGTGAACTCGCATATCTCATGATGTCCCTCCCAGGGTAACGTTTTGATTGTTGTCGGTAACATCTGGTAACGATACCACACATGAGCAAGGGAAATCGCGCGCGGATACTGGCCGGCGAACGGCCGGCCAGCCTGAGCGTGCCACGCTTTCGTGATCCCTACCGTGGAAATTTCGAAAGGCGATCGGCGGCGCGGGTCGTTTCGGGCAGGCGGAACCGGGGAGTGCACGCCAAAACGAGGCGGATCGCCGTTTCCAGGCCGACGCGATGACCGATGGACACATAAATCGGCTTGACGCCCGTTCGAGTGCGGAGGACGGCGCCGATGATCTCGCCCTTGTCCATCAGCGGCACCCAGTCGCCGCGATTTAGGCCCGGTTCGTCATGGTCCCCGACAAGCCGGGACTTGGCGACACCGATGGTCGGCAGGCCGCTGACGACGCCCAGATGGCTGGCGAGCCCGCACCGCCGGGGATGGGCGATGCCTTGTCCGTCGCACAGGATCACATCCGGCCGGACCGTGAGGCGCTCGAGCACCGCCAGGACCGCCGGAATTTCGCGAAAAGACAGATAGCCCGGCACATACGGAAAGCGCGCCTCCATCGTCACCGTCGCTGTCTCAAGGGTACCGAGGCCCGTCGAACGCCAGCGCCACGCCAGCCGCTCTCAGCGGATTGCCCCGCCCGTAGGCCACATCGACCCCGGCGATGACGCGAATGGCGTCCAGCCGGTCGGCGCGCTCAACGCGCGCGGCCAGATCGAGCTGCACGGCGCGGGCCTCGGCCACCGACAGATCCCAAGCATGGTCCAGGGGATCGATCATGCCGCACCCTGTCACCGAACGGCGGGTCGATCAACGGGGCTTGAAATACGGTCCATTCGTGCACATATCAAGAACATAAAATCCCTCCCCCAGGTTCGGCCCACCCCCCGAAGGCCGGACGAACTCAGGCCGATGCGACCCATCGGCCTTTTTTGGTTTGTTTTCGACCCCCTACAGGCTACCAACGGATCAGGCGGCGCGGAAGTCCGGCGGCAATGGCCGTTCTGTTTCCGGCGGATAGCAGGTGACGAATGCCGGCTCGGCTTCGCAGCGGCGTGCGAGACGTGCCAGATGGGGCCATTGCCGGTCGTCGGGGGGAGCAACGCCGGTCGCCGGCACCACGAAAGTCAGAAAACCGAGCATCGTGGCCACCGTGATGTCGGCCTGCGTCAGGCGGTCGCCGAGCAGCCATGGTGCCGCGTCCTCCGCCACCCGATCGAGCTCCACGAGCGCGTTGACCACCTGAAAGCGGCACCGGTCCATCCACGAAACGGACCGCTGGTCCGGCGTTCGCATCAGATGCTCGTACACCAGGGCCACCAGTTTCTCGCTGACGCCATGACCCAGCGCCACCAGCCGCCAGCACGCGGTCCGCGCCGGTCCCGGCGGCGGCATAAGCGCGCTTTTCCGGCCCCACCTCCGCGTCGAGCCAATCGAGAATGGCGGTGCTGTCCACCAGCACCATGCCGTCGTCGAGGACCAGCGCCGGCACGCGGCCGAGCGGATTGATCCGACTGACGTCTTCGAAGTCGCGCAACACCGACGAGCGATCGCGCTCGAACGGAAATCCGAGCACCGTCATCGACACCGCCACCCGCCTCACGAACGGCGAATCCAGTTGTCCCACCAGTCTCATGCGTATTCCCTCCTCCTTCATGTGCAAGCCCGCCGTCCGCGGCTCAGCGCTTGGGGCTGTTCGTCCTTGCCGCAAACGGCGTCGCTTTTGGACCATGGTGAACGCGCCGTCGGCGCGGCGGTAGAAAATCACCTGGACGACATCACGGCCCGGCGCATGCATCCGATACATCATGCAGCCCGCGTCGTCGCGCCCGATGGGGACCTGGTAAACGCCCTCTTCCACCTTTATGGCGCCTTCGGGCAGGGGCTCGGAAGCACCTCGGCGCCGGCGGCCATGGCGGCGCCCACGATGCAAAGCGCGCCTGCCACGACGCATGAACCGGAGAACGCCCGCCATGATTCTGATTTCACGGGCGGGGTCTTCATCGTATTGTCGAGCATTGTTTTTCCATCAGAGTTCCTGTCGGCAATGTCGCCTAATACCCGCCCTGAGATATCATATATGACCCCACGGCCCGCATTCGTATCCTTGGCGCGCGAACGAAAGTCCGTCCGGGGGTTCAAGCCCGACCCGGTGCCGCTGGCACTGGTGCGCCGACTCCTCGAAACCGCGCGGACGGCGCCGAGCGGCGCCAATCTGCAGCCGGGCCGGTTCGTGGCGATGACCGGCCAGCCGCTGCGGCACTTCTGCGACCGGCTTTGCGTCGCCATCGACCATGGCATGGCGGCCTCCGAAGCATATTCGTACTTTCCTGAGCCGATGCCGAAACACCTGCGGGAACGGCAGGTCAAGACGGGTGCCGGTCTTTATGCCGCGCTCGGCATCGACCGCAAGGACGCGGACGCGCGCCAGCGCCAGTTCATGCGCAACTACCGCTTTTTCGATGCGCCCGTGGGTCTGGTCGCCACCATCGACGCGCGCATGGGCAAGGGCTGCTTCATGGATTTCGGCATGATGCTGCAGACCCTCTTGCTCGCCGCCCGGGCCGAGGGTCTGGCGAGCTGCGGCATCGGCGCCTTGTCCATCTACGGCCCGTTCATCGCCGAACAGCTTGGCCTGGACGAGCACGAGATGGTGGTCTGCGGCGTCGCCCTCGGATACGAAGATCCCGGCCACCCGGCCAATGACTTTCGCACCGACCGCCTGTCCGTGGACCAGTTCGCCCGCTTCGAGGGGTGGTCTGACGAGGACGTTGATTTATAACGTCGAGGGCTCATTAACGACGCCCGGAGCAACTATTGCCCAACGCTATCGACGATGAGGGCCGAACCCAGCCCCCCCGCCGCGGCGATGGCGGCCAGTCCAAGCCCTCCGCGATTCTGGAGTTCGTAATACAGCCGGACCGCCAGAATGGCGCCCGACGCACCGATGGGATGGCCCCGCGCCAGCGATCCCCCGCCGGGATTGATGACGTCCGGTTTCAATCCGGCGCCACGGGCACAGGCGATGGACTGGGCCGCATAGGCTTCCATCAATTCGATGACGGCAAAGGCGTCGGCATCGAATCCGGGCCCTCTTCAGGACGGTCTCGTATGGCCTTGACCGGCGCGATGGCCGGAACCTCCGGGTCGTCGCCCACCGTCGCGCCCTCGACCACCCGCAACGCGAACCTTGGCGCGAGCCGATGGAGCACGGCCTCCGAGATCACCAACACGAACGCGGCGCCGTCGGCGGCGACGCTGGTGTTGGCGGTGGTGATGGTGCCAGTGATCCGGGATGCCCGGGCGCACGTCCTCCGGCTCAGGCGGCGGGTAAAGGGGTCGCCGTCGAGCTCGATCCCGCCGGGATTGACTATCTCCGCCGCCAGGGATGCGTGCGCCGCGCGGGCCTTGGCGTGGCTCTCCACCGCCCATGCGTGCTGGTCGTCGGTCGAGATCCCCTCCCGGTCGGCGAGACGGCTGACGGCCTCGGCCATATCGGGATCGCGGTCCGGCCACGGCGTGAAGCGCGCCTGTTCGCGCAGTCGCGGCTCCGGCGTCCCAGCGGCTCCTGTAGTGCCGCTCGGGCCGCAGGGAATGGGATTCGCTGCCGCCCGCAAGAACGATTTCCGCCTGTCCCGCCGCGATCAATGCCTTGCGCCAGCATGATGGCGTCGAGCCCGCCGGCGCATTGCCGGTCGATGCTCAGGCCCGCGACGCCGTGCGGAAGACCGGCCGCCAGCGCGGCGACGCGCGCCGCGTTGCCGCCCGCCCCCAGGGCGTTGGAGAGGATCAATTCGTCGACCCGTCCGGGTTCGACACCGGCCCGGGTCAGGCACGCGTTGATGGGAGCGACGGCGAGCGCGTCGAAATCGAGATCGCGGAAAGCACCGCCCGATGGAACCACCGACGTTCGCGCCGCCGCGACGATGTACGCGCGTCCGGTCAATACCGATCCGCCAGGCGCTTCAACAGGGTCTGGCGATCGGTCTTGCCCGAGGGCAGGAACGGCCACTGTTTCAAATGGACAACGGTCTTCGGCGACTTGAGTGGGCCGAAGGCGTCGCGGAGCGACCGCAGGACGGCGCCCGCCTCGTCGTCGGGCATCTCGACCTGGGTCACCGCGACCAGCCGGCAGCCCCGCAGCGGATCGCCGATCGGGACGACGGCGACCTCTCCCCGCGGCACCCGCGACCGCAGGTGCCGTTCCACATGATCGAGATAGACGTTCTCGCCGGCGATGGTCACCATGGACCCCATCCGGGCGGTAAAGAACAGATGGCCGTCGGTATCGACGTATCCCCGATCGCCCACCGTCACGAAGCCGCCGCGCCAGTGGGTGTTCGGATCCTCGCCGAACACATAGCGTTCGAACAGCATGCTGCTGTTAATCCAAAGGACTCCCTCCTCGCCCGGAGGGAGAACCCGGCCGCGGACGTCGGTGATTTCCAGAGCAACACCCGGCAGCGGCCGTCCCACGGACCCTGTGGGCGCGCTTTGGGACTTCATGGTGATGTAGCTGGTTTCCGTCGTCCCGAAGAACTCGACGACGCGGGCATGGGGGAACAACGCCTGTAGCGCGCTCAGGTGCCGTTCGTCGAGTTTGGCGCCACCGACGAGGATGTGCGAGACGGTATCGAGCGGCCGCAATGGTCTCTTCTCGGCAGATGCCACAATGAGATTGAGGTGCGCCGGCGTCGCATAGATGATCTCCAGGCCGCCCGCCCGGCAGGTGTCGACGGCCAGCTTCGGCGAAAACCGGTCGAGAACGGCCGGCACGACCCCCCGGTCGAGCGCCTCCATGGCGCCATAGAGATGCAGCGAATGGGCAAGGTTGCCGAGCACCAGAGGGCGGGCATCTGGCCGGTATTTCAAGGTGTTGCGCTGACCCTCGAAGGTTCGCCGCCAGCTTTCGTAGCTCCGCAGAATGCCCTTCGGGGACCCCGAAGAGCCCGAGGTGAAGCACACCAGTCTTTGGCCCGCAAGCCCCGCCGCCTCGGTAATGAACAGGCCGGAACGCCGCGAGGTCGACGGCGTCGCGCCGAGTTGATCCAATACGCTTCGCTCGACGATCGCCGCCGGCCGTCCCGACAGCACGGCGGCCCGGAACAAGGCGAGCGTGCGAGCGTCGTTGCGCGCCTCGACCAAGACGAGCTTGTCCGCCAAGTCCGCTGCCCGAACCCAGCGGCGTTCGTCGCCCTCAAGCTTTGCGTAGGTCGCGGTAGCCACCTTCGATCCCGTCGATTACAGCACGGTGCGACCGACACTCTCGGGACCGCTCGTCGCGCGACGGCATCAGCCGGCCGGTTTGCCGGTCGTTGGCGTCTCTTCCGAGGCCGCCAGAACCGTCTCCACGTCGACCACCCGAAAGCCTTCCCTCTCCTCGAGCTCGTGTATGAAGGCGCCGAGCAGGCCGTCGGAGTCGCTCAGCACCGACGGTCCGACGCGGGCGAGAAACATCGTGGCCCACAGGTCGGGCTTGAGGTCGGAGAGCGACGGCCGCTCCATCGAGCCAGCCAGCACCACCTCTTCCACCTCGTTGCGCCGCAACAGCTTCAGGGTTTTGCCCGCCGAGCCCAGCCCCACCCATTCGTGAGGCGTGTCGTCGGTGACGGTCTCCGGCGCCGTCTGACCCTCGAAAGCGACAACGAAGAATGGCCGGCCGCTGAGGGCGCAGGCGTCGATCACGCGGCGCGGCAGATCGCCAGTACCGGCAAGAATTCCAAGCTTGGGGACGGTCACTCCGCGTTGTCCCGGATCATCGCGGCGTAGGTGGCCTCGGCGACGACAACGCCATCGACCTTGGCCTTGGCCGAGAACTTCCAGACGTTGCCGCGCTGGCGTTCCTTCTCCACATGAATGTGCAGGGTGTCGCCAGGCACCACCGGCTTGCGGAAACGCGCCGCTTCGATGGACATGAAATAGACGAGGCTGCCCTCGCGCTCGGCGCCGAGCGTCGTCACCACCAGCACCGCCGCGGTCTGCGCCATGGCCTCGATGATGAGTACGCCGGGCATGATCGGGTCGGCGGGAAAATGCCCCTGGAAGAACGGCTCGTTGATGGTGACGTTCTTGATGCCGATGGCTCCCACGTCCGGAACGACGTCGACTATCCGATCGATCATCAGCATCGGATAACGATGCGGAATCATCTCCTGGATACGAAGGATGTCGAGTTCGGTGTCCACCGTGGGCATGGCTTGTGTGTCCATTAGCTACTCACAGGTTCTCGTTCTTGTTTGTTTCATTCTCCGCCCTCATTCCCCTTCATTGCGTTCGGCGCGGATGGGCGAAACACGGCATCCCGACGCCCTCCGCCTCCGACCCGCCGCTCACCGGAGCTGTTCGAGGTGTGCCCGCCGATGTCCCCGGCCGAGGCGCGATGCTCGACTGTCACGTTATGGCGGATCTGGGGCGGATAATCAATTTTCGCCGGTCCCTTGTACCCCAATTTCGTTTATGTCGACGCTGACCGTGGGCAGCTGCTGGTTCAACCGGCGCAGGACTTCGTCGGTAATGTCCAGTCCCGGGTCCACATAGGCCGTCTGTTCGCTGCGAAGGATCAAGCTCAGGCCGCGTTCCAGGCGCATCTGTTCAACCACTTGCTTGAGCACCGTTTCCAGCTGCTGAAGGCCCATGGCTTGCAGCCGGGCCAACGAGCGCCGGTGCGCCTGGACCTGCTTTTGTGACTCCTGCACCTGCAGTTCGAGCTGCTGGCGCTGCTCGTCGAACGCCTCCGAAGAGAGCACCGCCTGGTCCCGCTTCTCAGCCAGGACCCTGTCGGCGTTGCGAAGTTCGGCCTCGGCCCGCTCCGTCTCCTCGCGGTAGGACGCGGCGTGACTGTTCACCAGATCGCGGACCTTGCGGGCGGCGACGGCATCGCGGTAAACGCGGTTGAGGTCGAGAACGGCAACCTTGAGCGGGACCGGGTCTTGAGCCCGCGCCGTCGCGGGCTCGCCGAAGCATCCGCCGAAGCATCCCAACACAACGACGACCATCAGGGCGACCCGCGGGCATTTCATGGGTCAGAACCTCGTGCCGAAATTAACACGGAAGATTTCGGTGTCGTCGTAGCTTTCCTTGAGGATCGCTTGTCCGAGATCGATGCCGATGGGGCCGAACGGCGACACCCAGGTCAGGCCGACACCCACCGAAGCGCGCAAGGTGTTGTCGTCCGCCACGTTGTTGTCCTTCGGCGTGAGGTCCCAAAGCCCGCCGATGTCGGTGAACACGCGGCCGCGAATAGCCAGTTCGTCCGGCAACCCAAGCGGAAAATTGAGCTCCACGCTGCCGGTGTAGTAATTTTCACCGCCGAGGGCGTCATTGGAATCAAGGTCGCGCGGTCCGATACCGTCGGTGGCAAAGCCGCGAAGATCGTCACCGCCCACGAAAAACCGGTCGATCAATCGAACCTCTTCTCCACCGAAGCCGAAGATGTTGCCCCCCGAACCGCTTATGGACAGGACCCATTCATCCGCCACGGGATAGAAATACCCGGCGTCGAGCACGTTGCGAACGTAATTGACGCTCCCTCCGAGCCCGGCCACATCGGTCGACACGCTTGCGTAATAGCCTTCCGTGGTGTTGATGCGGGTGTCCCGCTTGTCGTAGATCAAGCGGTGCGTCACCTCGGAAACAACTTCCTCGCCCTCCTGGGACTTCACGAAGATAGAAGCATCGTTGTCGACGTTCTCGACCTTTGTCTGCTTCAGCGTATACCGCCAGTTCTGCCTCAGACTCTCGGTAATGGCATACCCGGCCCTCAGGGCGAAGCCGGTTCTGGTACTGTCGAAGGAGCTTTCCGACTGGCGATTGGTCTCCACATGAAAAATATCGAACCCGGCGGCGATATCGCGGCCGAGGAAGTACGGTTCGGTAAACCCGAGATCGAGCTGGAGCGTTTTCTGTCCGAAGACGATGCCGAGCCGCAGGTCCTGGCCGCGGCCGAGCAGGTTGCGTTCGCGCAGCGACGCATCGATCAGGGCGCCGCCGGAACTGGAGAATCCGGCGCCGAAAGACAACTGGCCGGTGGATTTTTCCTCCACCGCCACCTTGACGACGGCCTTGTCCGGGGCCGATCCCGGCACCTCCTGAACCTCGACCTTCTGAAAAAAATCGAGGTCCTGAATACGCTGACGTGAGCGCCGCAGGCGCGCGGCGTTGAAGGCGTCGCCCTCGACGAGGCGGAATTCTCGGCGAATCACATAGTCCCGGGTGCGGACGTTGCCGGAGATATCGATCCGCTCGACGAACACCCGCGGGCCCTCGACAATCTCGAAGGTTACGTTGATGGCGCGATTTTCCCGGTCGCGGTCGAGGCGCGGACGGACGTCGACGAAGGCATAGCCGAGGTTGCCCACCTGGTCCGACAGAAAATCGATGGTTTCTTCCACTTCGTCGGCGTCATACCAGTCGCCTTCGTCGATTTCGATCTCGTCTTTCAGCTTTTCCGGGTCGAGGCCGGGCAGCGTGGTTTCGATTTCCACGTTGCCGAACTCGTAGCGTTCGCCTTCCTCGACGGTAAAGGTGATGAAGAAATTCTTGCGGTCCGGCGTCAATTCCGCAACCGCCGAATCCACTCGGAAATCGGCGTACCCCTCGGAAAGGTAGAACCGCCGGAGAAGTTCGCGATCGAGTGTCAGACGGTCGGGATCGTATGTGTCGTCCGACGACAGGAATCGCCACCAGGCCGATTCCTTGGTGCGAATGATCCCGCGCAAGCGCGAATCGCCGAACTCCTTATTGCCGACGAATCGGATGCTTTCCACCTCGGTCACCGAACCTTCGTGGATCTCGAAGGCGACATCGACCCGGTTCTGCGGCAACTGGATGACCTTGGGGTCGACGGTCGCCGAAAAGCGGCCACTGCGCCGATAGATGGCCAAGATCCGCCGAACGTCGCTCTGCACCTTCGTCCGGGTGTAGATGACGCGCGGACGCAAGGTGGTTTCCGCCTCGAGAGTCTCGTCGTCGATCCGCGAGTTTCCTTCGAAGGCGATGCGGTTGATGACCGGGTTCTCGACGATACCGACCACCAGCGTGTCGCCCGTACGGTTGATGGCGACATCGGCGAAAAGACCCGTGGCAAAAAGGCTTTTCAGGGACCTGTCGATCCGATCGGCATCAAAGGCATCGCCTTCCTGAACCAAGAGGTAGGATCGGACGGTATTGGGCTCGATGCGCTGGGCGCCGACAACCTCGATGGCCCGGATTACGTCACCGGTCTGGGCGTTCGCCGGCGATGTGAACTGAAGCAGAACGTTGGCGAATCCCAGCAGCAGGAGGATGATCCAAGTTGCTATCGCGTATCTCAACCCATCCCCCAGACAATGCCGATCAACTCACCAGTTGGCGGAAGAAGTCGACGACCTTCAGGCTGACCAAATCGTTCCACGTGGCGAACACCATCAATAGCAGTACCAAAATCAGCCCAACGCGGAAACCGTATTCCTGAAACCGGCGGCCGAGCGGCCGGCCGCGGACAGCCTCGGCGGCGTAAAACGCGAGATGACCGCCGTCCAGCATGGGAATGGGAAACAGGTTGATCAGGCCCAGGTTAACCGACAACGCGGCCATGAAAAAGATCAAGCTGACCATGCCGCCCTGCGCCACCTGTCCGGAAATCTGGGCAATGCGCAGCGGCCCCCCCAATTCCTCGGCCGTGCGCGAACCGGTGATGATTTCCCCGAGCGCGGAGAGAATCTGGGTGGTTAGTCCGACCGTGCGCTCGGCGGCGGCCCCCATCGCCGCGAACGGTCCAATCGGCTCGTAGCCGATCAGAGCCGGATCCGGCGTGATGCCAAGCAACCCGATCCGCCGCTCCACTCCGTCTTCCTCGACGCTGACCGATTGCGGTGTCGCCTTAGGAAGTATGATCCGCGTCGCCGCGGCGGATCTCGAAATCGAGCGGTTGGCCGGCGCGGTCGCGGACGAACAGACGCAGGTCCTCGAAGCGTGTCATCGGTTCGCCCTGAATGCGCACGATCACGTCACCGGGTTCGAACCCGGCCTCGGCGGCCGCGCTGTCCTCCTTGACCGTGCCGATCCCCGCCAGCGGTTCGGGCAGACCGACCACATAGAACAGCCCCGCGAGCAGCACGAACGCGAACAGGAAATTCGCGAAGGGTCCGGCGGCGACGATGGCGGCGCGTTGTCCCAGGCGCTTGTGCTGAAACGAGACGGCCGTTTCCGCCGGCGTCATGGGCGGCTGTTCCTCGCCGTCCTCGAAGTCGTGCTCGCCGAACATCTTCACGTAACCGCCCAACGGAACGGCACTGATCTTCCAGCGCGTCTCGTGCCGGTCCGTCCACCCGAAAATCTCGGGGCCGAAGCCGATGGAAAAGACCTCGACCCGTACCTTGTTCCGGCGCGCGACCCAGTAATGGCCGAGTTCATGCACGAACACGAGAACCGTCAGCACGACCAGAAACGGGACGATCCAGTCCCAGAGAAAGTTCAGAACATCCATGGTGAGATACCGGCGACCTTATGTCAGGGTGTGGAACGGTTTCATCGGCGAGCCGGGTATCGTGAAACAAGACTGCTGGCGGTTTCGCGGGCGGCCCCGTCGGCCTGCTGAACGCTGGTCAAACTATCCAACTGTCCATGAGGGGTCAGTGCCAGCGTTTCCGCCACCACGTCCGCAATGTCGAGAAAACGAATGCGTCCGGCAAGAAAACTCTGCACCGCAACCTCATTGGCCGCATTCATTATAGTTGGCGCGGTTCCGCCGCGGTTCAAGGCATGGCGGGCCAGCCGCAACGCCGGAAAGCGCTCCTCATCGGGTGCCTCGAAGCTCAGATCGCCAATTTCGGTCAGATTCAGCTTCGGCGCCGGGGCGGCCATGCGCCGCGGCCAGCCGAGGGCGTAGGCGATGGGTGTTCGCATATCCGGCGTCCCCATCTGCGCCAGCACCGAGCCGTCCACGTAGGCAACCATGCTGTGGACCACGGACTGCGGATGGACGACGACGCTGATCTGATCCTTTTGCACGGGAAAAAGATGAAACGCCTCGATGATCTCCAGTCCCTTGTTCATCATCGTCGCGGAATCGACCGAAATCTTCGCTCCCATGTCCCAGTTGGGATGGGCGACCGCCTGTGCCGGGGTCATGGATGCCATCGCTTCGCGCTCGAGCGTGCGGAACGGCCCGCCCGACGCCGTCAAGATGATCGATTCGACCTTGTCCGCGTTGTCGAAATCGAAAACCTGGAAGATCGCACTGTGCTCGGAATCCACCGGAACCACCGTCGCTCCGCAGCGCGTTATTTCGCGAACCATGAGATCGCCGGCGCAAACGAGGCACTCCTTGTTGGCCAGACCGACGACGGCGCCGCGCCGCACCGCCGCCAGGGTCGGCTCCAGGCCGGCGGCGCCGACGATCCCCGCCATGACCCATTCGGCGGCAAGGCTCGCGGCTTCGACCAGGGCTTCGGGTCCGGCGGCGATTTCGATGCCACTACCGCCAAGCGCGTCCTTCAGGGCGCGGTAGCCATCAGGATCGCCCACGACGGCCAGTTTCGGACGAAGACGTCGCGCCTGCTCGGCGAGAACGGCGACATTTCGATTGCCGGTGAGCGCCTGCACCGAGAAGGCATCGGGCTGGCGTTCGATCAAATTGATGGTGTTACACCCGACCGACCCGGTGGAGCCGAGGATCGTAACGCTCCGCGGCACCGTCTCCGGTCGCGGCTGAGGTGCGCTCACAGCCATTGAAGAATGCTGCCCTTGCTCAATGTCGAGATCATGGCGGTGACGACGATAACGGCGATCAAAGCGTCCACTCTATCCAGCAGGCCACCGTGGCCCGGAATCAAACTGCCTGTGTCTTTAACGCCGAACCGGCGTTTAATCCAGGATTCTAATAGATCGCCCCCTTGCGCGATGCCGCCGAGAACGCAACTGATCAGCGCCAGAGGCCACAAATCGCTCAGGCCGAGGACGGCGGCGACGAGGACACCGACCATGCCGGCGCACGCCGCGCCGCCCCAGAAACCGGCCCAGGTCTTCGCGGGACTGATCCTCGGAGCCAATTTCGGGCCGCCGATGGTTCGTCCGGTGAGATAGGCACCGATATCCGATGCCCAGACCACGCCCAGCAACCAGAAGACGGTCTGGCGCCCCGTTTCGGGATCGTCGCGAAGCGCAATGAAGGCGACGCACGGCAACCCGATATACAAGACGCCGGCGCCGAGCCACCGATCGCCCTTGCTCAGGGCAAGAACGGCAATGGTGCCGGCGCCGATCAACGCCAGCGCGACCGCCGGCTCGGCCAGGCCCATCGCCACGACGGCGGCCATCGTTGAGCCCGCCATGACAAGTCCCGCGACCCGCCATCGGCCGGCGGCGCACATACCGTACCATTCGGTCGCCATGATGCCGGCCGCCACCATGATCAACAGAGCGAAAAGCGGAGAGCCGACGTAAACGATGGCAAGAACCGGAACGGCCAGCACCACGGCCGATAGGGCACGCGTCGCAAGGCCGCTCGCCATCAAACGCCAGCCGCACCGTATCTGCGCTCGCGCCGGTGAAACTCCCCAAGAGCGTCGGCGAAATCCTCGCGAGAGAAATCGGGCCAGAGCGTATCGAGAAAAACCAGTTCGGCGTATGCCAGCTGCCAAAGCAGAAAGTTGCTGATCCTCTTTTCTCCGCTGGTCCGAATCAAAAGATCCGGATCCGGAATTTCGGCGGTATAGAGCGTACTTGCCAGCGCCGCTTCGTCGATGTCGCGCGGTTCGATGAGGCCCGCCACCGCGCGCTCCGCGAGGACGCGGCTGGCGTCGACGATTTCCGCCCGACCGCCATAGCTCAAGGCGATGATCAGGGTCAGGTTGCGATTGTGTTGCGTCTGGCCCTCGACCCTATCGATAAGATCGACGATATCGCGCGGCAATTGCCTGCGGTTGCCGATGACCCGCAGACGCACGCCGTTCTTGTTGAGAAATCCCACCTCGTTCCGCAGATAGTACCGGAGCAACCCCATCAGGTCGGTGACCTCGGTCTGCGGACGCTTCCAGTTTTCCGACGAAAACCCGAAGAGGGTCAGATACCGCACGCCCATCCGCATGGCGCTCTCGACGGCGGTCTTGACGGACTCGGCGCCGCGCTTGTGACCCGCCGTCCTCGGCAAGCCCCGGGTCCGCGCCCAACGGCCATTGCCATCCATGATGATCGCGACATGAACCGGTGGGGAGATGGGATCCGATGGAACGGGGACAGCTTCTGCCATGTCAAACCTGCAGGATCTCGCTTTCCTTGTTGGCGAATGCGTCGTCCAGCCTCTTGATATAGGTGTCGGTCAACTGCTGGATCTCATTGCCGTAGTCATGCATTTCGTCCTTGGAGATCTCGCTGTTTTTCTCGGCCCGCTTGAGTTCTTCCATGGCGTGACGGCGCACGTTCCTCACCGCCACGCGCGCTTCTTCGGTGTAACGCCCGGCTATCTTGGTCAGATCCACCCGACGCTCCTCGGTCAGCGCGGGGATCGGCATCCTGAGCAACTGCCCGTCGACCGACGGGTTGAGCCCCAGTCCGGAGTCGCGAACGGCCTTCTCGACCGCCTTCACCATACTCTTGTCCCACACCTGTACGGTCACCATCCGGGGCTCGGGAACACCCAGCGTTCCCACCTGGCTGATGGGCATCTGAGCGCCATACGCATCCACCATGATCGGCTCCAAGAGACTGGTGGAGGCGCGACCCGTGCGCAGGCCTCCGAATTCCTTTTGCAAGACGTCCACGGCGCCCTGCATTTTGCGAGCGACTTCGGCCTTTGTTGATTTAAAGTCGGCTGCGTCCAAAATCGTTCCTCCTACTCAATCGTCGTGAACCTTCCCCCGCCGGTCGCCACCTCCGCCAATCCGCCTGGATGGTGGATGCTGAAAACAACGATGGGAAGCTTGTTCTCGCGCGCCAGCGCGACGGCGGACGTATCCATCACCTTCAGGTTCGCCGACAAGACGTCCTGGTAGGACAAGCTCTCGAACCGCTTGGCGTCGTCGGTGGTCTTTGGATCGGCGGTATAGACGCCGTCCACCTGGGTGCCCTTCAACAAAACGTCGCAACTCGTCTCCACCGCCCGCAACGCCGCCGCCGTATCGGTGGTAAAGAACGGGTTGCCGGTGCCGGCCGCAAAGATGACGACGCGCCCCTTCTCCATGTGCCGGACGGCGCGGCGGCGAATGTAGGGCTCGCAGACCGTGGCCATCGGTATGGCCGACTGAACCCGGGTATCGACGCCGAGGCCCTCGAGGATGCTTTGGACCGCGAGGGCGTTCATCACGGTGGCCAGCATGCCCATGTAATCGGCGCTGGTCCTCTCGATGCGCGACGCGGCGGCGGAGACGCCGCGGAAAATATTGCCGCCGCCGATGACCAGGCAGATCTGAACCTTCATGTCATGGACGGTCTTGATTTCGTTGCAGATCCGTTCCACGGTGATCGGATCCAGGCCAAAGGCTGCCGTCCCCCATCAAGGCCTCGCCCGACAGCTTCAACAAGAGGCGTTTATATTTTGGGTTCGACGACATGGATAGGCCAGCTTCTCGTCGTGCGTTACGTTGAGGACGGCACCGAAACTCCGATCCGCTCAGGTGCCGACGGCCTTGGCCACCTCGGAAGCAAAGTCTTCTTCCTCCTTCTTCTCAACGCCTTCGCCCAAGGCAAAGCGGATAAACCCTTTTATCGTGACCGGCGCGCCCGCGTTCTTGGACGCCGCTTCGAGAACCTTGGACACCTTGGTCTCGCCGTCGATGACAAAAGTCTGATCGACCAGGCACGCCTCCTCGTAGAATTTCCGGATCCGGCCCTCGACCATTTTTTCGAGAATGTTTTCCGGCTTTCCTGAGTCCCGGGCCTGCTCGATCAGGATGTTCTTTTCCCTTTCCAGCGTCGCCGGGTCGACGTCATCGCGGGTCACGGCCTGCGGAACCGCCGCCGCCACGTGCATCGCCAATTGCTTGGCCAGTCCCGCCAGTTCGGCGCCGTCGTTCGCGGCCTCGAGCCCGACCAGAACGCCGATCTTGCCCATTTCCGGACCTTGCGCGTTGTGCATGTAGAAGCCGAGCGCCCCCTGGCCCACCTCCATGACCGCGGTTCGCCGGAGGTTGATGTTTTCGCCAATGGTGGCGATGAGGTTCGTCAGTTCTTCGCCGACGGACCGGCCGGAACCCGGGATACGCCATCGACTTGAGCGCTTCGAGATCGCCCTCGGCGTTCAACGCCAGTTCCGCGACGGCGCGAACGAACGCCTGGAAATCGGGATTGCGGGCGACGAAATCGGTCTCGGAATTGACCTCGACGATGGCGCCCGCGTTGTCGTTGACGCAGACCGCGACGAGGCCCTCGGACGCCACCCGGCCCGATTTTTTCGCGGCGGCGGCCAGACCCTGCTTGCGCAGCCAATCGGTGGCGTTTTCGACATCGCCGTCGGACTCGATCAGAGCTTTCTTGCAATCCATCATGCCGGCGCCGGTCTTATCTCGCAGTTCCTTAACCAGGCTGGCGGTAATCTCACCCATCTCGGTCCTCTCTATTCGCGGTCACGCTAAAAGCATTGCAACAATTGAACGGTTTCTGGGATTCTTAAGTGGCCGCCGCGGGCTTCTCCGCCGGTGTGTCCGCCGAAGCCGTAGGCTCGTCCGCCGACGCCGTAGGCTCTCCCGCGGCTCGCCGACGCCGAAGGCTCGTCCGCCGACGCCGAAGGCTCATCCGCCGACGCGGGCGCGTCTTCGGTCGCCTGCGTCGCCGCGACGGCGCCAGGTTCGACGGCCGACGTGGGTTCGGCCGGCTCGACGACGTCGGCTGTCCCGGTCGCTTCCATGGCCGCGGCGGGTTCGACGGCCGCGGTCGGCTCGGCCGGCTCAACGACGTCCACCGCCCCGGTCGCCTCATCCACGTCGGCGAGCCTTTCCTGCTGCTCCTCGGCGCCGCCGACGTCGACCCCGGCGGCCACCATCTCTTGCTGAATACCGCCGATGACGCTGTCGGCCACCAAATCGCAATACATGCCGATCGCCCGCAGGGCGTCGTCGTTCCCGGGGATCGGAAAATCGATGCCCGACGGGATCGCTGTTCGAATCCACCACGGCGACGACGGGGATCTTCAATTTGTTGGCTTCGGCGACGGCGATCAATTCCTTGTTGGTGTCGATGACGAACAGGATATCCGGCAGTCCGCCCATCTCCTTGATGCCGCCGAGGGCGCGCTCCAGTTTGTCGCGCTCGCGGGTCAGTCGAAGGGTCTCTTTCTTGGTCAGACCGAGATGCTCTTCGTCGAGCTGCTTTTCCAGCTCCCTAAGGCGCCGGATGGAATTGGAGATGGTCCTCCAGTTCGTCATCATGCCGCCCAGCCACCGGTGGTTGACGAAGTACTGGCCCGAGCGGGCCGCGGCCTCCGCCACTTTTCCGCTCGCCTGGCGCTTGGTGCCGACGAACAGCACGCGGCCGCCGGACGCCACGACATTGCGGATCGCCGACAGTGCCTGATGGAGCATCGGCACGGTCTGCTGAAGATCGATGATGTGGGTCCCGTTCCGCACCCCGAACAGGTACGGCTCCATTTTCGGGTTCCACCGTCTGGTGCTGTGTCCGAAATGAACGCCCGCTTCCAGCAACTGGCGCATGGTGAACGTAGGAATGGTCATGAGTTTCTCTGCCTTTTTCCGGTTGGGCCTCCGCGGAGTAGTTCGGAACAATCCGAACACCGGAGCGGTTGTCGGCGCTGTCGTGGCCAAAACCGATGATCCGCGTGTGAATTAAGCCGTTTAAATACCGCTCCCCCCTGAGATTGCAAGCCATAAGGCAGCGGGCGCGGTGGGTGGCGATGGAAGGCGACGATCAGAGCTCCTGAACGTCCCGCACCCCCGACAGGTTTTTCAAATGAAACACCATGGCGGGGTTAATGGCATATCGGCCCGGCACCGAGAATTCCACCTCGGTGTCGTCCTCCAGACACGAAACCAGATTGATCCGGGCGCGCCCCCGGCCGCCGCTTTTCAACGCCTCGCCCACCGCCGATACCGCGGCTGGCGTGTCGACGAAGACCTCGATGGTCACGTCGACACGCTCGGCAACGCGGTCGAGAGCCTCCATGGACTGCACCGTAAAGCGGACAGTTTCACCGTCGAACTGGGCACCCGCCTTCAAGAACAGCGACTTGCCGACCTCCAGCAGGTCGCGGGAGGTGGCGAGCGTGTCGGAGAACACGGTGACCTCGAACAGCCCGGACGGGTCCGACAGCTGAACGAAGGCATAGCGGCTGCCCTTGCTGGATGTGCGTTCCTTCCTTGAAATGACCGTACCGGCCATGGACACCGGCCCCGAGGCGCCCTTTGCCAGAATATCGGCGACACGGGTCACTTTAAGCTGCCTCAACGGCTTGCCGTAGGCATCCAGCGGATGCGCCGACAGATAGAAACCAACGGCCTCGAACTCCTCCTTCAGGCGCTCCATCGGCGGCCAATCCGGCGTGTCGGGGAGGTTCAAGGGCCTCTGCATGCCGCCGCCTTTTCCGCCGAACAGGCCCATCTGCTCGCTGGACCGCTCCTCGGCGGATGCGTGGGCGTGACGGAGAATGCTCTCGACACCCTCGTACATCTGCTTGCGGTTCGCATTCAAGCCGTCGAAGGCGCCAGCCCGCGCCAGGTTCTCCAACTGGCGCTTGTTGAGATGATGGCCGTCGATCCGTCGGGCGACATCGATGACGCTCGCGAACGGGCCGTTGTGCTCGCGTTCGCTCACCAGATTGTTCATGGCCGCCTCGCCGACGTTCTTGATGGCCGCGAGGGCGTAGCGAATGGCGCGCCGCGGCTCGCCGTTGTTGTCGAAAACCTCGACACTGAACGCCGCTCGGGATGCGTTGATGTCGGGACCGAGAAGTCGAACGCCGAGACGGACCAACTCCTGGCGAAAGGTATTGAGCTTGTCGGTATTGTGGAGGTCGAGGGTCATGGACGCCGCTATGAACTCGACTGGATAGTTCGCCTTGAGATAGGCCGTCTGGTAGGCGATCAGAGCATAGGCGGCGGCATGGGACTTGTTGAAGCCGTAGCCGGCGAACTTGTTGACCAGATCGAAAATCTGGATGGCCTTGGTTTCGGGCACGCCGCGCACGGTAGCGCCGTCCACGAAGATGTGGCGTTGCTTGTCCATCTCCTCCTTGATCTTCTTGCCCATGGCGCGGCGCAGCAGATCCGCCGCGCCAAGCGAATACCCGGACAGCTCCTGGGCAATCTGCATCACCTGCTCCTGGTAGATGATGATGCCGTGGGTCTCGCTGAGAATGCTTTCCAGGGTCGGATAGAGGTAGTCCGGTTCCTCCTCCTTGTGTTTGCGGCGCACGTAGCTCGGGATGTTGTCGATGGGACCCGGGCGATAGAGGGCGACGACCGCGATGATGTCCTCGAAGGTATCCGGTTTGAGGTTGCGCAGGACATCGCGCATGCCCGAGCTTTCGAGCTGGAACACGCCGACGGTATCGCCGCGGCTCAGCATCTTGAAAGTATTCGGGTCCGACAGCGGTACATTGGAAAGATCGACGGTCTCCCCTCGCCCTTCCTGGATCAGCTCCAGCGCCCGGGCCAATACCGTCAGGGTCTTCAGGCCGAGAAAGTCGAACTTCACCAATCCCGCCGCTTCGACCCACTTCATGTTGAAACCCGTGACCGGAATATCCGAACGGGGATCGCGGTAAAGCGGGATCAGCTGGTCCAGCGGACGGTCGCCGATCACAACGCCGGCGGCGTGGGTCGACGCGTGCCGATAGAGACCTTCAAGCTTCTCGGCGATGCTCACCAGGCGGGCGACGCTCTCGTCGTTTTCGATCATCGCCGGAAGTTGCGGCTCTACCTTGAGGGCTTGCTTCAGCGTGACCGGTTGCGCCGGGTTGTTGGGAACCAGCTTGCAGATTTTGTCCACCTGGCCGTAGGGCATGCCCTGGACGCGCCCGACATCGCGCAACACCGCGCGGGCCTGCAGCTTTCCGAAGGTGATGATCTGCGCGACCCGGTCGCGGCCGTACTTTTCCTGGACATGGCGGATGACTTCGTCGCGGCGGTCCTGGCAGAAGTCGATGTCGAAGTCCGGCATCGACACCCGCTCGGGATTGAGGAACCGCTCGAACAGCAATCCGAAACGCAACGGATCGAGATCGGTGATGGTCAACGCCCACGCCACCACCGAGCCGGCGCCCGAGCCCCGGCCCGGCCCCACCGGGATGTCGCGATCCTTGGCCCAATGGATAAATTCCGCGACGATGAGGAAATATCCGGGAAATCCCATGTTGCAGATGACGTCAAGCTCGTACTCCAGCCGTTCCCGGTAGGGCTGTGCCGCTTTCGCCCGATCGTCCTCGGACATCCCGGCCGCGAGCACCTGGGCCTCGAGACGGCCCTCGAGCCCCTTTCTCGCTTCCGCGCGCAGAAGGTCCTCTTCGCTGGCTCCCGCTCCATTGCCGAAGGCCGGCAAAATGGGATCGATGGGCTCGATCATGAAGGCGCAGCGCTTGGCGATGAGAACGGTGTTGTCCACGGCATCGGGGAGATCGGAAAACAGCGCGCGCATCTCCGCGCCCGTCTTGAAATAGTGTTCCGACGTCAGCCGCCGGCGCTCGGTGTCCGACACATGCGCGCCCTCGGCGATACACACCAGCAAGTCGTGCGCCTCGTACATGTCGGGCGTGAGGAAAAAAACCTCGTTTGTGGCGACCAGCGGCAGATCGAAGCTTTCGGCAAGCCGGATCATCGCCGGTTCGACCACGGCCTCGGCTTCCAGCCCATGACGCAACAATTCCACGTAAAGGCGCCCGGGAAACGCTTCGTTCAACGTGCCGAGAAGGGTTTCGGCCTCGCTGTCCTGTCCATTGGCCACGAGCCGGCCGAGCGGCCCCTGGGCACCGCCGGTGAGCGCGATCAGGCCGTCGGCGTGATCACACAGGGCCGCGAGCGACACCTGGCGCGTCTCAAGATCTTGGGCGTGGACATGGGCGATGGCCAGCAACTCGAGCAGGTTGCGATAACCGCGCTCGTTTTGAACCAGCACCACGATGGGATCGGCGGTCTCCGCCGCCGCCGCCGTCCGGCCGTGCGAAAAGGCATCGCTCCGGGTCTCGCGGGTCAGGCAAAGCTGGCATCCGATAATCGGTTGAATACCGGCCTTGGCGAGCGTGGTGGAGAACTCCATGCCACCGAACAGATTGCTCGTATCGGTGATCGCCACCGCCGGCATCTGGTTTTGCCGACAGAGCTCGCCGAGCTCCTTGATGCGCACCGCCCCCTCGGATAGCGAGTAAGCGGTATGGACGCGAAGATGAACGAAATCGGCGAGCGCCATGGACATGGGTTACTGAATTTCCTTCAACTCCAGCTTCAACACCGGCCCTTCCGGTCCCTTCTCGTATTCGCGAATAATGGCAACGAAGGTCACCGGCTGGTCCGGTTGGAACGAATCGATCTGCGACGGCTTGATCGGTAACCGCGCGTCCGCCGCCTTCGATCCCTGGCCTTCGGCATCGAGGTCGACCACGAGAATGCCTTCCTCGATATAATCGTCACCGAATTGTCGAATGGATTCGACGACGCGTCCGGACCATTTGACCCGCTGCCCCTTAATGTCGGCGAAATAGGTTTCGAACGCGGCGGGATCGCCGTTCATCGCGTTGCGAACATCGACGACCTGAAGCTCCGACACCGGTTGATCGCCGCCATCGCATGCCGCCAGACCCAATCCGGCGACGATGCCGATCGCCATTCCCAAACCACGCATATTCATGACACTTCACTCCAGCCCATTAAGTGTGACACCGCCCCGCCAACCGATTGTTGACACGGCGGCGGGGGATTTCAACCTATTCCATCAGCCGCTCACGTGCTTGCCCGCTCGGTGTTTCGAGCTCGAGATGGCCGTCGTCCAATCGCACCGCATGATCCATCATGGCGGCGAGAGTGGGATTGTGAGTGGCGATGACAGCGGCGAGCCCGGCGCCGCGCGCCAGTTTCAGCAACACCGCGAACACCTCGTCGGCGGTGTGCGGGTCGAGATTGCCGGTCGGCTCGTCGGCGAGCAGGACCTTGGGCGAATTGGCGAGCGCCCGGGCGATGGCGACCCGTTGCTGCTCGCCGCCGGAAAGCTGGCCGGGACGATGGGTCGCCCGATCGCTCAGCCCCAGCCAGTCGAGCAATTCGCCGGCGCGCTCGAACGCCACCTTCTTCCTTATCCCCGTTATGATCTGCGGCAGCGCGATGTTCTCGCGCGCCGAGAACTCGGGCAACAGGTGATGATATTGGTAGACGAACCCGATGTTGTGCCGCCGCAACCGGGTGCGGCCGTCCTCGCCAAGACCGCCGCAGGCCTCCCCCGAGAGAAATACCTCGCCCGCGTCGGGACGCTCGAGAAGCCCGGCGATGTGCAGCAACGTCGATTTGCCCGCGCCCGACGGTCCCACCAGCGCGGTGATTTCGCCCTCGCCCACCCGCAGATCGACGCCGCGCAGAACTTCCAGCGATTTCCGGCCCTGGTGATAGGTCTTGGAGATACCGCTGAGCCTGAAAACCGGCTCACTCATAGCGGAGCGCCTCGGCCGGATCGATGCGCGCCGCCCGCCACGATGGATACAGCGTGGCGAGGAACGAGAGCACGAGCGCCATCGCGATCACCGAGAGAACCTCCACCGAGTCCACCTTGGCCGGCAGTCGAGACAGAAAGTAGATCTCGGCGGCGAACAGGTCCGTACCGGTGAGGGACTGGATACCCTGGCGTATGACCTCGATGTTGGCGGCGAACAGCCAGCCGAGAAGACCGCCGAGACAGGTGCCGATGACCCCGATGCTGGCGCCGGACAGCAGGAATACGCGCATGATCATGCCGCGCGTGGCGCCCATGGTCCGCAGGATGGCGATGTCGCGGCCCTTGTCCTTGACCAGCATGATGAGGCTGGAAATGATGTTGAACGCGGCGACGACGATGATCAGCGTCAGGATCAGGAACATGACGTTGCGCTCCACCTGAAGCGCGTTGAAAAAACTGGCGTTGGTCTGCTGCCAATCGCGCAGCCGTCCGACGTCGCCGGCGACCGCGGCGATATCGTCGGTCAGCGTGATGGCGAGGTCCGGCGAGTCCGCGAAGATCTCCAGCGCCGTCACCGCGTCCGGCAACCGGAAATAGGTTTGCGCCGATTCCAGGGGAATGAAGACGAAGCCCGAGTTGTATTCGAACATGCCGACATCGAAGATGGCGGCGACGCGATAGCCGCGCAGCCTCGGCACGGTGCCGAATGCCGTGACATTGCCCTTGGGAGAGATCAACGTGATCCGGTCGCCGAGCGCGACGCCCATGCTCTCGGCCATTCGCGAGCCGATCAGCGCGGCATCGTCGCCTGCGAAATCCTCGAGCGATCCCCACCTTATATTCCCGGCCAGGATCGGCCGGCGCCGAAGATCGTCGGGACGCAGGCCGCGAACCACCGCGCCCCGGGCGACGCCGTTCGCCGTCACCATCACCTGGCCCTCGATCATCGGGTTGACCATGATCACGCCGGGGACCCCTTCCACCATGTCGCTCAGCGCATCGAAGTCGGGAATGCCGTCGGCCGGCCCGTAAATACTGACGTGACCGTTGAGGCCGAGAATGCGGCCGAGCAACTCGTGGCGAAAACCGTTCATCACGGCCATGACGATGATCAAGGTGGCCACGCCGAGGGTGATCCCGAGCAGCGAGAACCAGGCGATGACGGAGATGAACCCTTCCTGCCGGCGCGCCCTCAGGTAGCGCATGGCGACCATCCATTCGAATGCGGAAAACACGCGCTCTGTTCCTATCCGGCCAGCGTGGAGAGGGCCTGCTCGATGCTCAGTCTCCTGCCGCTCGCCGGTCCCGCGGCACTTGACCTCGACGCTTCCCGTCTTCAGCCCGCGGGGCCCGACAATGAGCTGCCAGGGCAGACCGATCAGATCCATGTCGGTGAATTTCACGCCGGCGCGCTCATCGCGATCGTCGTACAGCACGTCGATGCCCCCGTCGACGCAGCGTATCGTACATGCTCTTGCATGCCTCGTCACAACCCGGATCGCTCGATTTCAAGTTGATGAGCCCGACTTTGAAGGGCGCGACGCTTTCCGGCCAGACGATCCCCGCCTCGTCATGGGACGCCTCGATGATGCCGCCGACGAGGCGCGAGACGCCGATGCCGTAGGAGCCCATTTCCACCGCGACGTCTTCGCCGTCCGGCCCGGTGACCATTGCGTTCATCGACTTGGAATACTTGCTGCCGAAATAGAAGATGTGGCCCACTTCCACGCCCCGCCCGGTGACCAAGTGCTCGCCGAGATCCTTTTCGGTCACGGGATCGCGCTCCTGGTCGGTGGCGGCGTATTTGGAGGTGAAGGCATCGACGACGGGCTGCAGGTCGCCCTCGAAGTCCAGGTCGCCGCGGCTCAGATCGATATCGAGAAGGTCGCGATGATAGGCGATCTCGCTCTCGCCGGTGTCGGCGAGAATGAGGAACTCGTGGCTCATGTCGCCGCCGATGGGGCCGCTCTCCGCCTTCATGGGGATCGCCTTCAGGCCCAGGCGCTCGAACGTCCGGAGATAACTGACGAACATCTTGTTGTAGGACACTCGCGCGCTATCGCGGTCGAGGTCGAACGAATAGGCGTCCTTCATCAGGAACTCGCGGCCGCGCATCACCCCGAACCGCGGCCGGATCTCGTCCCTGAACTTCCACTGGATGTGATAGAGAAGCTTCGGCAGGTGACGATAGCTTTTCACCGTCGCTCGGAAGATCTCGGTAATCTGTTCCTCGTTGGTGGGACCGTACAGCATGTCGCGCTGGTGGCGGTCGGTGATGCGCAGCATCTCCGGACCGTAGGCGTCATAGCGTCCGCTCTCGCGCCACAAATCGGCCGGCTGCATGGTGGGCATCAACATCTCGTGACAGCCGATGGCGTTCTGTTCCTCGCGGACGATCTGCTCGATCCGCTTGAGCACCTTGAAGCCGAGGGGCAGCCACGAATAGATGCCGGCGCTCGATTGCCGGATCATGCCGGCCCGCAGCATCAATCGGTGAGACGCGATCTGCGCCTCGGCCGGTGTCTCTTTCAGGGTCGGCAGGAAGTATCGGCTCAAACGCATGATGATTTCACATTCTCGAGGATGTCGGCGGTCGGGTGCGCGACTGTAGGCGATGGCCGCGAACCCTTCAATAGTCACCCCTCACCGGTCGCGCAACCGTCCATTGCGTCGCCCATTCCATCCTCATCGGTGGTCCAGAAGTTGCTTGGTCGCGGACAAATCGCCGCTTAAAAAAACCCCTGAGGGCAATCTCAGGGAGAACAGGGGACTCCGGCAATGCTGAATGCGTTCTTCAAACTCGACGCCAACGGAACCACCGTTCGGACGGAAATCATCGCGGGAGTGACCACCTTTCTGACGATGGTGTACATCATCTTCGTCAATCCCTCGATCCTGCAGGCGACCGGCATGGATCACGGCGCCGTGTTCGTCGCCACCTGTCTCGCGGCGGCCTTCGGATCCGCGGTGATGGGACTGTACGCCAATTACCCCATCGCGCTCGCCCCCGGGATGGGGCTCAACGCCTACTTCACCTACGGCGTCGTCCTCGGCATGGGATACACGTGGCAGGTGGGCCTCGGGGCCGTGTTCCTGTCCGGTGTCCTGTTCGTCATTCTCAGCATCCTGCCGGTGCGCGAATGGATCATCAACAGCATCCCCAAATCGCTGAAATTGGCCATCGCCGCGGGTATTGGCCTCTTTCTCGCGATCATCGGGCTGAAGAATGCCGGCATCGTTGTCGATCACCCGGCAACCCTGGTGGCGCTCGGCGATCTTACCAGCGCCCCGGCGCTTCTGGCGTCGGCCGGTTTTCTGATCACCGCCGCCCTCGGCGCCCGGCGCGTGCCAGGCGCCATCGTCATCGCCGTGTTCCTGGTAACCGGTGTCGGAGTGGCGCTCGGCATCACATCCGCGGGCGGGGTGTTCTCGCTGCCCCCGAGCGTGGCGCCGACGTTCCTGCAAATGGATCTTGCCGGCGCCCTTCAGGTGGGACTGGTGAGTATCGTGTTCGCGTTCCTGTTCGTCGATCTGTTCGATACCGCCGGAACGCTCGTCGGTGTCGGCTATCGCGCCGGCATGCTGGACGAAAACGGCCGCCTTCCCAATCTCAAGCGCGCCCTGCTCGCCGACAGTTCCGCGACCATGGTGGGCGCCGCCATGGGAACATCGACGACAACCGCCTACATCGAAAGCGCGGCCGGCATCAACGCGGGCGGGCGCACCGGGTTGACGGCGGTCACCGTGGCCGTCCTGTTCCTTCTGTGCCTGTTCCTGGCGCCGTTGGCGTCGACCATTCCCCCCTACGCCACGGCGCCGGCGCTGCTGTTCGTGGCGTGTCTGATGCTTCGCGGACTGGCGGAAATCGACTGGGAAGACATCACCGAAGTGGCGCCGGCTGTCGTGACCGCGGTGACCATGCCGCTCACGTTTTCCATCGCGACCGGCATCGGCCTCGGCTTCATCAGTTATGCCGTCATCAAGATCCTGGCGGGTCGGATTGCCGACGTGAATGTCGCGGTAGTCATTATTTCCTGCGCATTTATCGTCAAATTTGCCATCGTCTAGAAGCATGCAAAAAAAATGTGGTTCTGCACAAAAATTGGTCGACTGCGCGAAAAACTTGCAGTAATGTCGCCATAATCCGTTAGGATTGCTAGAATTAAAAAACTGGCCCGGGTTTTGGGGAAACACTGAGAAAAAAATACAATAAGTAATCGATAAAAAAATCCCACGCATGCTTAAGACTTTAAGTGAAGGCAAGATCGGCAGCGGTCTTGCCGTTTATTTTAAGCGTTAACTTTCCTCCGCACTGCATTGAAATTAAATCAAATTCTGGCCTTCCGGACGGGCCGCGTTTATCGGCCTTACCGTCTTTAATACCAATTCTCGTTGATAGGGATTCATTGTGATCCTATCAACGAGAACCGGTATAAATCGCTGAACGGCCACGCTCCGCCCCACCGCCGTAGCGTTGAGGCTAAGCCCGGTGCTCGCAGCATAGCCACGGCGGATGTTTCCGAGCAATCCGCGCATACACGGGACAGTCGGGCCGGTGCGCGCCGGCGAGATATCCCGTGCTCATGAGAAATTCCCCAACCACCTCTCGGCCAGTGAAAAGGAAGGTCGTCCGGAACAGCTTGGTCCACTCATCGTGGGAGCGCGGGTGGTGGCGGTCCAGCCAACCGGCAATGTCACCGTGCGTCTCGCGCAGTGTTCCGAGCCGCCGGGCGTTTTCGATGATGGCCGCGATCTTCAGCCGGTTGCGAATGATCCGTGGATCGCCGAGCAGGCGCTGCAAGTCCTCTTGTCCATAGGCCGCCACGGCGTCCACATGAAAGCCGTCAAAGGCGGCGACGATCGTCGGTCGCTTCTTCAAGACCAAGAGCCACGAAAGACCGGCCTGGAAGATTTCCAGGGACAGGCGCTCGAACAGCGCCGCCTCGTCGCGCAGGGGAAAACCATACTCCAGATCGTGATAGGGTCCGTGAACGGGATGACCCGGCGCAACATCGCAGTACCAGGACATTCCCCGTCCTCCGCCGGTGCCGCGCTCGCGCCACTATAACGTCGCCGGCTTACCCTACTGTCTGAACGACAGCCCGCCCCACTCGACAACGGCGAACACGATCGCCCAGATCACGGCGGCGAGAACCGTCGTCGCCAGCAGTTTTCTGCCCATATAGGGCTTTCGAGGCGCGCTTGGGGCGTGCCCCTTGGCCACATCCTCCGTGCCAACGGTCCGCACGCCCCAAGGCAGCACCATGAAAATTACGATCCACCAGATCACGAAGTAGATCGCTACGCCGGTTGCCCAGCCCATTCCGACGCCTGCTCCCGGCTAGTCGAACGGGCGTTCAGGCAGCCAGCTTGGCGAAAGCATCGATGACCTCGGGGGGCGCTTGCACAAGCTCGATCAGGACCCCCTCGCCGCTAATGGGCAGCTCTTCGTTGCCCTTCGGGTGCAGAAACGTGATATCGAATCCCGCCGCCCCTTTGCGGATGCCACCGGGGGCGAAACGCACGCCGTTGGCGGTGAGCCATTCCACCGCGGCCGGAAGGTCGTCTATCCACAGGCCGATGTGGTTCAAGGGGCGTTTTATGGACCGCCGGCTTACCCTCGGGATCAACCGGTTGCATCAGATCGACTTCGACTTTCAAGGGTCCGGAGCCGATCGCCGTGATATCCTCATCGACGTTCTCGCGCTCGCTCTTGAAATTGCCGGTAACCGTCAGTCCGAGAGAGTCCACCCACAACTTCTTCATCTTTTCTTTATCGGGACCGCCAATGGCGACCTGCTGGATGCCGAGAACTTTGAAAGGTCTGTCGGTCATGTATCTCCCCTTGGTGCGCTATCTGAATTATGATTTTGAAAGCGGCGGAGTATGCCACGGGCCGCCGGGTTTGTGAAGGCGGTCGATCATCGATAGCGGCGGGGCACCGCGGTTACGATCGCACCAAATGCACATGGGTACGCGGCTTTTTGTCGAGCCACCGGCGAAACACACGACGCACCGCGATCCGAATGGTTTCCCGCGCCTTCTCGTCATCGAGGCGGGCGGATTTGGTCATAGCCAGGACGGTGTCCCGAACGGCTCCGCTGACAAGTTCCAGAGCAAGATCGTCCTCATCCTCCAGCAATCCGATGGTTGTGAGCCGCGGCTCGCCCACCAGATCCCCGCTGTCGTCGAGCGCGACGCTGACCACCACCGCCCCGTTATAGATGACCCGATTACGCTCTCGCACGAGGTTCCCGTCGATCGGGACAAGACGGTTTCCTTCCAACGCCAGGCGGCCGACCTCCACCGCGCCGTCGACGGCCGCCGGACCCGGCGCCAGGCGCACCACCGCGCCGTTTTCGGCGACGACCACCTCCGGCACCTGGCAGGCCCGCGCCACCTTGGCGTGTTCCATCAAATGCCGGAGCTCTCCGTGCACCGGGATCGCGGCGCGCGGCCGGATCAATTGATACATTCGCGCCAATTCATCGCGGGCCGGATGCCCGGACACATGCACCAGGGCGTCGCGTTGGGTGACGATCTCGACACCGTTGCGCAGAAGCGCGTTGTGCAGACGTCCGATGGCCGCTTCGTTGCCGGGGATGACGCGCGAGGAGAAAACAACGGTGTCGCCCGATCCCAAGGACAGCGTGGGATGCTGGCCGCTGGTGATCCGGGTGAGGGCGGCGGTGGGCTCGCCCTGGCTTCCGGTGCAGACGATGACCATGGTGTCCGCCGGAACGGCGTCGGCTTCCATATCATCCACGAACCGCGGCTCGCCATCCAGCAGGCCGCATTCCCGGGCCGTGGCGTTGAACCGCTTTAACGATGCCCCGGCGAGCACGACGACGCGCCCATGGGCCGCGGCGGCGGCCGATATGGTTTTCAGCCGCGCCACGTTCGACGCGAAGCAGGTGATGGCGACGCGTTTTCGTGAGCGCCCGATGACCGCGCTCAAGGAGTTCGAGAAGCCCGGCTTCCGAACCGGACGAGCCGTCTTCGAACGCGTTGGTCGAAGTCGCCCACGAGCGCCAGAACATCCTCGCCGGAAACCCGTTTCAAAGCCTCGACGTCCGACGCCTCGCCGACCACCGGACCGGGATCGAACTTCCAGTCGCCGGTGTGCATGACGGTGCCGGCTCCGGTGCGGATGGCAACGCCATTGGCCTCGGGAATGGAATGGGTGAGCCGGATCAGTTCAAGATCGAACGGACCGATGCGAAACGGCGCGCCCACGTCAACCTCGTGGAGCGGAACCTCGGCGTCCAGGCCGGCTTCCGCCGAGCTTTCGGCGCAACACGGAGAGCGAAAACCGCGTGCCATATACGGGACAGCGCAGCCGCGGCCACAGATAGGGCACCGCGCCCAGGTGATCCTCGTGCGCATGGGTGATGAGCAGGCCGTCCAGGCGATCGCGCCTTTCCTCGATAAAGGCCGGGTCGGGCATGACCACGTCGAGGCCGGCACCGGCGGCGCGGGCGAACGTAATCCCGAGATCGACCATGAGCCATCGCCGCGTTTGCGATGGGCCGTATCCGTAAAGGTTGAGGTTCATGCCGATCTCCCCCGCCCCGCCGAGGGGGACGAAGACCAACGCGCTCGCGGAACTTTCGTCCGTCATCGGCTGTTCAGGCGGTGAACGGCGAGCAGCCCCTTGAGCGTCAGATCGGGGTCGGACCACTTCAGGACCGACGTGCACTCGGTGAACAACGGCGCCAGGCCGCCGGTGGCGACCGTGTCCATGTGCGAACCGGTTTCGTGACAGATACGGGCGATCAGCCCCTCGATCATTCCGACGTAGCCCCAGAAGATGCCGGACCGCATGGCCTGCACGGTATTCTTTCCCACCACGCGCTCGGGACGTCCGATGGCGACGCGCGGCAATTGCGCGGACGCCGAGTGCAGAGCCTCCAGGGACAGGTTCACACCCGGCGCGATGACGCCGCCCATGTAGCTCCCCTCCGCGTCGATCACATCGAAGGTGGTGGCGGTGCCAAAATCGACGATGATCATCGGCCCGCCGTATTCCTGATAGGCCCCGACGGCGTTCACCAGCCGGTCGGCGCCGACTTCCTCGGGGCGGTCCAGAAGGACCTTGATGCCGATATCAACGTCGGGAGCCCCGACCACCAGGGCCTGACAACCGAAATACTTGCGACACAGCGTTCGCAGACTGAACAGCGAGGCCGGCACGACGGTGGCGATGATGCAGGCCTTCACCTCCGACCGGTCGATCTGGTCCATGGCCATCAACTGCGACAACCAGACGCCGATCTCGTCGGCCGTCCGGTTGATGTTGGTCGACGATCGCCACTCGCCGCGAATTCGACCCTCGTCATCGAAAATCGCGAAAACGATGTTGGTGTTGCCGGTGTCGATGGCTAGCAGCATGGATCGGCCCTACTCTCCTCGTTCGCTTGCTCAGGCACCGGCCGGGAAAACGTCGCCGGCCATGATCAACCGGCTGGTGGCGCCTTGGCCGAGGACCAGCGCGCCGCTCTCGTCCATCGTCAGAAACACGCCTTCCAGGGTGTCATTGTCGAGCCGCACCTGAATGGGCTGGCGCAGCCCATGGGCGCGTTCGAGCCACGCATCGCGGATGGCCGCGAATCCGGCCGCGCTCCAGACGTCCCACCAGTGGTAGAAGCGTTCGCAATAACTTTCCAGCAAGCCGCTCTGGCGTCACCGCCTCGGCGCCCAGGCCGGCAAGCGATGCCGCCGCGATACGGGCCGTCCGTCCGCGGCGGAAAGGACAAGACGTTCACCCCGACGCCGATCACCAGCCATTCGAGAGCCCCGTCGGCCGCGGCCGACGATTCCAGCAGAATTCCCGCCACTTTCCGCCCCTCGGCCAGCACGTCGTTCGGCCATTTGCAGGTCACCGGGATGCCCGCCGGAAGCGCGGCCTCGATGGCGTCCGCCACCGCGAGCGCGGTCACGAAACTCGACTGCATGGCCTTGTGCGCCGGGCACGCGGGACGCAGCAGCAAGGAGCAATACAAGTTGCCGGGCGGCGATACCCAGTCGCGGCTTCTCCGGCCCCTTCCCGCCAGCTGTTCGTCGGCCCACACCAGGGTCCCGTCCGGTGCGCCCTGCGGCGGCTCGCCTCTTGATATCCTCGTTGGTCGAAGTCGACCCGATCCAGCGCGATGATATTGAACCGTTCGGGAACGGACGGGCCGTGGACCAAGCCGTTATCCTCAGCCCGGAAACAGCGCGGCCGCGGCCGCTTCGGCACTCGAAAGCACCGGTTCCGGATAGAGGAAAAACAACGCGATCAGCACGGCTGACCCGATCATGACCAACCGCACCTCGCGCCCGAGGGTTGCGATCCATGGGCTCGGCGACGTCATCGAAGTACATGACCTTGACGATCCGTAGATAATAGATACGCGCCGACGACGCTCGTCAGAACACCGACAATCGCCAGTCCGTAACAGCCCGGCGTCAACGGCGGCCATGAAGACGTACAGCTTTCCGAAGAACCCGGCGAGCGGCGGAATGCCGGCCATGGAAAACATGAAGATCGCCAGCGCCATCGCCATCAGCGGATTGGTCTTCGACAAGCCCGGCGAGATCGGAAATCCCGACGATCATCTTTTCGCGGCGCCGCATCGACAGAATGCAGGAGAACACGCCGATGTTCATGAACAGATAGATGGTCATGTAGATCAGAACGCCGCGAACGCCGATCTCGTTGCCCACCGCCAGGCCGATCAGGGCATAGCCCACATGGCCGATGGAGCTGTACGCCATCAGGCGCTTGATGTTCGTTCTGAGTGATCGCCGCGAACGCACCCAGAACCATCGACGCGATGGACACGAACACGACGATCTGCTGCCATTGCGCCACCAGATCGCCGAACGGTCCCACCATGACGCGCAGGAACAGGGCAATGGCGGCGATCTTCGGCGCCACCGCGAAGAACGCGGTAACCGGCGTCGGCGCCCCCTCGTACACGTCCGGGGTCCACATGTGGAACGGCACGGCCGACACCTTGAACGACAGGCCCGCCAGAATGAAGACGATGCCGACGACCAGCCCCACCGCCGGCGGTTCCCCTTGGAGATCGGCGAAGGTCGCGCGAGGGTAGCGAAGTTGGTGGTTCCGGCGAAACCGTACACGAGCGAACTGCCGTAAAGCAGCATGCCGGACGCGATGGAGCCGAGAACGAAATACTTGAGGCCCGCTTCGGCGGAGCGGACATCGTTGCGCTGGAACGTGGCGACCACGTAGAGCGACAGGCTTTGCAGCTCGAGACCGAGATAGAGCGCGATGAGATCGTTGGCCGATATCATCATCAGCATGCCGAGCGTCGCGAACAGGATGAGCACCGTGTACTCGAACCGCGCCATCCCCTGGGATTCGAGGTAGTCCTGAGCGATGATGATCGACAGGCAGGACGCAATCAGAACGAGGACCTTAACGAACACCGCGAAGTCATCGACGATGAAAAGATCGCCGAAGGACAGAGAGGGTCCGCGGTTGGCGATCGTGGTGACCAGAAGCAGGGTCAGCAGCAACGCCACCGCGCCGATCCGCGAAATCAGCCGCGCGGTCCGCCGATCCTCCGCTTCGCCTCCCTCTTTCTGGCAGACGCCCAGCATCAACAGGCCCATCGCCACGAGGGCGAGAAAGATTTCCGGCATCGCCGGTATCAGATTGGGGACGTCCGCCATCGGCATTGTCTTATGGTCTCCTTAAGTCCCCGCTCACCGGCCGAGGACGGTGGCTGTCTGCATCGCCGCTTGCGCCACTTCGATCCTGTCGAGCAGGTTGGCGACGGAAACGTGCATGACGTTCAGGAACGGTTCGGGGTACACGCCCATCCACAGCACCAGTATGACGAGCGGTGCGAATACAGCGACTTCCCTCGGGCTCAAGTCCTTGATCGCCTTCAGGCTGCTCTTGGTCAACGTGCCGAAAATCACCCGGCGATAGAGATAGAGCATGTAGGCGGCACTCAGGATCACGCCGAGCGCGGTCAGCGCCGCCACCCAGCTGTTGGCCTCGAAGGCGCCCAGCAGGATCAGAAACTCGCCGACGAACCCGCCGGTTCCGGGAAGACCGACGGAAGCCAGCATGAACAACATGAACACGAGGGAATAGGCCGGCATTCGGTGAACAAGCCCGCCGTAGGTGGCGATGTCGCGCGAATGCATGCGGTCGTAGACCACGCCGACGATGAGGAACAGCGCCCCCGAGACGATACCGTGGCTGAGCATCTGGTAGATGGCGCCCTCGATACCCTGAGCGGTCATGGTGAAGGCGCCGACGGTGACGAAACCCATGTGCGCCACCGAGGAGTAGGCGATCAGCTTTTTCATGTCTTCCTGCGCCAGCGCCACCAGCGAGGTGTAGATCACCGCGATGATGCTGAGCGTGAAGACCAGCGGCGTGAACAGGATCGACGCCTCCGGGAACATCGGCAGGGAAAACCTAAGAAAACCGTAGCCGCCGAACTTCAGCAAAACGCCGGCGAGGATCACCGATCCGGCGGTGGGTGCTTCCACGTGGGCGTCGGGAAGCCAGGTGTGAACCGGCCACATGGGAACCTTCACCGCGAAAGACGCGAAGAACGCCAGCCACAGCCATGTCTGCAATTCAATGGGGAAGTTGTAATTGAGCAGGGCCGCGATATCCGTGGTGCCCGCCTCGAGGTACATGGCGAGCATCGCCAACAGCATCAGCACCGAGCCCGCCAGCGTATAGAGGAAGAACTTGAAGGCCGAATAGACCCGCCGCGCACCGCCCCAGATGCCGATGATCAGGAACATGGGGATCAGGACACCTTCGAAGAAAATATAGAAGACGATGAGATCGAGGGCGCAGAACATGCCCACCATCATCGTTTCCATCACCAGAAACGCGATCATGTATTCCTTGACGCGTTCGGTGATGCTCTCCCAGCTGGCCAGGATGCAGACCGGCGTCAGCAACGTGGTGAGCAGCACGAACAGGACCGATATGCCGTCGACGCCGAGATGGTAGGTGATGTTGAACGCCGGCATCCACACCGCCCGTTCCTGGAACTGGAACGCCGGCGCCGTCGCATCGAATCCGAACCACAGGCCCAGCGACAGCAAGAAGGTGGTGACCGACGTCAGCATCGCCACGTTGCGCGCGTTGCGCGCGACCACGACCGCCTCGCCGCGGATGGTGAGGATGAACAGCGCTCCGACGAGCGGCAGGAAGGTGACTAACGAAAGGATTGGCAGCTGACCCATCTCGTCCTCATCCCGCCGCTTGGAACAGATACCAGGAAACCAAGATCAGGACTCCGATCAGCATGGCAAATGCGTAGTGGTAGAGATATCCGGTCTCCAGGCGGCTTGCCCGCCGCGCCAGTCTGAGACTGGTGGCGGCCACGCCATCGGGTCCGAGGCCGTCGATCAGCGTGCCGTCGCCGCTTTTCCAGAGACCCCGCCCGAGGACGAACGCCGGCCGCACGAATATCGCGTTATACAATTCGTCGAAGTACCACTTGTTGAGGAGGAACCGGTAGACGCCCTGGAACCGGCCGGCCAGCGCGCCCGGCAGCCCCGGCACGAACATGTACATGACGTAGGCCAGGGCAATCCCGGACAGACCCACGACCAGCGGCAGGAACTTCACCCACGCCGGCGCGTGATGGGCATTCTCGAGCGCTTCATGCTCACCCAGAATCAACACCGAATTGCCCCAGAACTCCGGCGCGCCGGAGCCGACAAACGCGTTGTAGCCCGCGTACCCCGCGAAGATGGCGCCAATGGCAAGCCCCACGAGCGGCAGGATCATCACCATCGGCAACTCGTGGACGTGCGCCATGACCTTCTCGTCGGCCCGCGGCTTGCCATGGAACGTCATCAGCAACAGCCGCCATGAATAGAACGCCGTCAGGAACGCCGCCGCGATGCCGAGCCAGAACGCGTACATGCCGACGCCGGTGTGGGCGCCGTAGGCGGCCTCCAGCACGATGTCCTTGGAGAAGTAGCCGGCGAACGGGAAGACGCCGGCGAGCGCCAGCGATCCGATCCACATCAACACGTAGGTGGTCGGAATCATCTTCCAGATGCCGCCCATGCGGCGCATGTCCTGCTCGTCGGACATGGCGTGAATGACCGAGCCGGCGCACAGGAACAAAAGCGCCTTGAACGAGGCGTGGGTCATCAAATGGAAGATGGCGGCGGAATAAGCCGACACGCCGCAGGCAAAGAACATGTAGCCCAGCTGCGAGCAGGTCGAGTACGCGATGACCCGTTTGATGTCGTTCTGCACGCAGCCGATCGTCGCGGCGAAAATGGCGGTGGACGCGCCGACGATGGTGACCACCGCCAGCGCCACTTCGGAATACTCGAACAACGGCGACAGCCGCGCCACCATGAACACGCCGGCCGTCACCATGGTCGCGGCATGGATCAGGGCGGAAACCGGGGTCGGGCCCTCCATGGCATCGGGGAGCCACGTGTGCAGGCCCAATTGCGCCGATTTGCCCATGGCGCCCACGAACAGCAGCAGACAGATCACCGTCAGCGCGTGAAACTCCGCTCCGAACACATGAATTTGCGTTTCCGACTGGTTTCCGGCGGCGGCGAAGATGGTGTCGAAGCTGACCGAGTTCGAACAGCAGGAACGTCGCGAATATGCCCAGCGCGAAACCGAAATCGCCGACCCGATTGACCACGAACGCCTTGATGGCGGCGGCGTTCGCCGACGGACGGTCGTACCAGAAACCGATCAGCAAATACGAGGCGAGGCCCACCCCTTCCCAGCCGAAATACATCTGCACCAGGTTGTCGGCGGTGACCAGCATCAGCATGAAGAACGTGAACAGGCTCAGATAGCTCATGAACCGGGGAATGCTGTGGTCGTGGTGCATGTAACCGATGGAATACACATGCACCATCGCCGATACGCCGTTCACCACCAGCAGCATGACCGCGGTCAGGGTATCCACCCTGAGCGCCCAGGAAATCTCCAGCGTGCCGGAGTCGATCCAGGTGAACAGATCGACGGTGCCCGCGTTGCCGCGGAGCGCGACGTCGATAAACACGAACACCGACAGCACCGCCGCGATCAGCAGCGCGCCGCACGTGATCCACTGGGCGGCCTTGTCGACGCGGGCCTTTCCCTCCGGACTGTCAGGCGCCACGAACGCCAGAGCGCCGGCGACGATCGCGGCCAGAAGCGGCAGAAAGATAACCAGAACCGACATTTCCGCCCCCTCAGCCCTTCATCATGTTGATGTCTTCGACGGCGATACTGCCGCGGTTGCGGAAATAGACCACGAGGATCGCCAGACCGATGGCCGCTTCCGCGGCGGCGACGGTCAGCACGAACAGGGCGAAGACCTGGCCCACGAGATCGTTGAGTTCCATGGAGAACGCCACGAGATTGATGTTGACCGCAAGCAGCATCAACTCGATCGACATCAAGATGATGATCACGTTCTTGCGGTTGAGAAAGATGCCGAAAATGCCGAGCGTGAACAGGATCGCGGCAACGGACAGATAGTGTTCAAGTCCAATTTCAAGCATCACAGTCCCCGACCGCTCGGTACCTTGCGCACCTCCACCGTCTCTTCCGGGCGGCGGCGGACCTGGTCGGCGATGTTCTGCCGGCGCACGCCGGTGCGGCGGCGATGGGTCAATACGATGGCGCCGATCATCGCGATCAGAAGGATCAGACCGGCCGCCTGGAACAAATAGAGATAGTGCGTGTAGATCAGATGCCCCAGCGCCTCGGTGTTGGTCATGACGGCGAGCGGCGGGGTCGGCGCGCCGCCGCTGGCCGCCGCATCGGGCGACAGGGTCCAGCCGCCGAGCACGATCAGCAGCTCCGCCAGCAAGATCACCCCGATCAACGCGCCGAAGGGAAGGTATTGCAGGAAACCTTGGCGCAACTGGACGAAGTTGATGTCCAGCATCATCACCACGAACAAAAAAAGCACCGCCACCGCGCCGACGTAGACGACCACCAGGATCATCGCCAGGAATTCGGCCCCCATCAGCACGAACAGGGCGGCCGAATTGAAGAACGCCAGAATTAGAAACAGCACCGAATGCACGGGGTTACGCGTCGAGATCACCATCACCGCGGAGGCAATGGCGATAAACGCGAACAGATAAAAGGCGAGCCCCTCAATGATCATGACGATTCTGGAACGGTCCCGAGTGAAAAAACAAAATGTCCCCCCGCGCGTGCCGCGCGATCCTTCTTACCGCGCGTGCCGCGCGACCCTTTTCAACGACAGGCCCGCGCGCGGCGCGCCCCTTTCTCTCCAATAGCGCGGCTCTAGTCAACGATAAGGCGCGTCGGCTTCCAAATTTGCCGCGAGTTCCGTCTCCCACCGATCGCCGTTGGCGAGAAGTTTGTCCTTGTTATAAAGAAGCTCTTCGCGGGTCTCGGTGGAGTACTCGAAATTCGGTCCCTCGACAATGGCGTCGACGGGGCACGCTTCCTGACAATACCCGCAATAGATGCATTTCAGCATGTCGATGTCGTAACGCGTCGTGCGGCGGCTTCCGTCTTCGCGCGGCTCGGCTTCGATGGTGATCGCCTGCGCCGGACAGACCGCCTCGCACAGCTTGCACGCGATGCAACGCTCCTCGCCATTGGGGTAGCGCCGCAAGGCATGCTCGCCGCGGAACCGCGGGCTGAGATATCCCTTCTCGAAGGGGTAGTTCAGCGTCACCTTGGGTCTGAACATGTACCGGAAGGTCAACGCCATGCCCGATATCAGCTCGGACAGGAAGATCGTCCGAGCGGTGCGATCCATGAAACTCATCAGGCTTTGTCCTTCCTAACCACTTTGACCCGCTTAACCCGTTTGACCCGGTGCGATCCCGAACGCCAGAAGCACGCCGGCCACCACCACCACCGCGACCAGGGAAACCGGCAGAAACACCTTCCAGCCCAGCCGCATCAACTGATCGTAACGATATCGCGGAAACGTCGCTCGAACCCACAGAAAAACGAACAGACATGCGGCAATCTTCAGACAGAACCACACCGGACCCGGTATCCAGGTAAACGGCGCGATGTCTATGGGTGGAAGCCACCCGCCCAGAAACAGAATGGTGGTCATCCCGGACATCAAGATCATGTTGGCATATTCGCCGAGGAAAAACATGGCGAAGGTCATGGCCGAGTATTCAACGTTGTATCCGGCCACCAGTTCAGCCTCAGCCTCCGGAAGATCGAACGGAAGCCGATTGGTTTCGGCCAGCGTGGAGACGAAAAATATCACCGCCATGGGCAACAACGGAAACACGAACCAATTCAACGCTCCCACCGACCCCCGCTGGGCGAGCACGATCTCGGACACGTTGAGTGAGCCGACGCACAGCAAAACAGTGATGATGACGAACCCCATGGACACTTCGTAGGAGACCATCTGCGCCGCCGAGCGCATCGCCCCGAGAAACGCGTATTTTGAATTGCTGGCCCAGCCGGCCATGATGATCCCATAGACCCCCAGCGACGAAATGGCGAACAGGTAGAGCACGCCCACATTGATATTGGCGAGGACCATCCCCTCGCCGAAGGGAATGACCGCCCACGCCACCAGCGACAGAAAGAACGTGATGATCGGCGCCAGGATGAATACCGGCTTGTTGGCCCGGCTCGGAACCACCGTTTCCTTGAGGAACAGTTTGAGACCGTCCGCCAGCGGTTGCAGCAACCCGAACGGCCCGACCACGTTGGGGCCCTTGCGCAGTTGCATGGCGCCGATGACCTTCCGCTCGAAGAACGTCAAGTACGCCACCGCCAACAACAGCGGCACGACGATCACCAGGATCTTGATGATGATCCAGAGCGTCGGCCAAATATACCCGTCCCATAACTCAACCATGGGTCCCCGTCTTTCTTGCCGCTTCGTTGACGAACGTCTCTACGCATTGGGCCATGGTGGGAGAAGCGCGGCACACGGCGTTGGTCATGTAGAAATTGGCGATCGCCGGCTCGAACGCCGAGGTGTCGGGCTTTCCGGTCTGCCCGAAGGCGTCCCACGTGCCCGGCGCCACCGCGTCCGTCAGGGAGAACACGGCATTCGCTTCCGCCAGCCGTTCGCGCGCCTGTTCCGGGTTGTCCATCGCCAAGGTATGACCAAGCACGGCCGACAGCGCGCGCAGGATGGTCCAGTCCTCGCGGGCGCTGCCCGGCGGATCGCAGGCCTTCATCGCCCGTTGGACGCGTCCTTCCGTGTTGACGTACGTGGCGCTTTTTTCCGTATAGGCGGCCCCGGGCAAAATGACGTCGGCCCGATGGGCGCCGGCATCGCCGTGGTGCCCCTGGTAAATCACGAACGCCTGGCCAAGACGTGCCATGTCGATCTCGTCGGCGCCCAACAGGTACACCACGTCGAGGTCGCCGCTCTCGGCGCCGGCGAGAATGCCGGCGACGTCGCGCCCCTTATCGCCGGGGACAAAACCGAGATCCAGGCCGCCCACCCGGGCGGCGGCGGTGTGCAGGACGTTAAAGCCGTTCCACCCCGTCTGCTCGTTGACCATCCCGCAGGTTTCGGCGATCCCTCGCGCCAGGCCGAGCACGATCGCGCCATCGTCGCGGGTCAGGGCGCCCATGCCGAGAATGAGCATGGGCCTTTGAGAATCCTTGAGCACCTTGGCGAACGGATGCTTTCCCGACGCGATCTGTTGAAGCACCGCCGGATCGCTGCCCAGGTGATCGTAGCGATAGGTGAGGTCCACGCGGGGTCCCACCATCCCGACCGCGAGCGTGCCCGCCTGACGGCGCTTGCGGATGCGGGCGTTCAGGACGGCAGCCTCGATGCGGGGATTGGTGCCGATCAGCAAACAGGCGCTCGCCTCTTCGACGCCGAAGATGCTGGAATTGAACAGGTACGACGCCCGCGGCCCGGCCTGCAGCTTGGCGCCATCCTGACGGCAGTCGATATGAGGCGATCCGAGGCTCGTCATCAGGTTCTTGAGCGCGACCATCGATTCGCAATCGGCCAGATCGCCGGCGATGGCCGCCATGCGCATGCCGTCCAGGCCCTTGACCCGGCTCGCGATGGCCGCGAAGGCCTCGTCCCAGGTGGCTGGCCTCAGTTTTCCCTGATGGCGGACATACGGCCGGTCGAGACGCTGATGACGAAGCCCGTCGCAGGCGAACCGCGTCTTGTCGGAGATCCATTCCTCGTTGATCTCCTCGTTCAGCCGCGGCAGCACGCGCATGACCTCGTTGCCACGCGAGTCGACGCGGATCGAACTGCCGACGGCGTCCATGACGTCGATGGTCTCGGTTTTTCGCAGCTCCCACGGCCGCGCGATGAACGCGTAGGGCTTGGACGTCAGCGCTCCCACCGGACACAGATCAATGATGTTGCCGGAAAGCTCGGAAGACAACGTCTTCTCGATATAGGTGCCCACCTCCATGTTTTCGCCGCGGCCCGTCGCGCCCAGTTCGGGGACGCCGGCAACCTCCTCGGCGAAGCGAATGCAGCGCGTGCAATGAATGCACCGTGTCATTTCGGTTTTGACCAGCGGTCCCAGGTCCTTGTCTTCGACCGCCCGTTTGTTTTCTTGAAACCGGCCCCGGTCGAAACCGTAAGCCATGGCCTGATCCTGCAGGTCGCACTCTCCGCCCTGGTCGCAGATGGGACAGTCGAGCGGATGATTGATCAGCAGAAATTCCATGACGCCCTTGCGCATCTTGTGCACCTCGGGCGAATTGGTTTCGATCACCATACCGTCCGCGGTCGGCATGGCGCACGACGCGATCGGCTTCGGCGCGCCCTTCATCGACACCAGGCACATCCGGCAGTTGCCGGCGATGGAAAGGCGTTCGTGATAACAGAAACGGGGAATCTCAATCCCGATGGACTCACACGCCTGAAGCACCGTGAAGCCGGGTTCGACGTCGACCTCCACGCCATCGATGGTCATTTTCGGCATCGTATTTGTTCTTTCTTCCCTCGGGCGTGCCTCAGGCCGCCGACTTTCGCGGTGATGCCTGCCGTTGCTCGATTCGCCGCTCCAGTTCGGACCGGAAATGGCGGATCAATCCTTGAATGGGCCAGGCGGCGGCATCACCCAAAGCGCAAATGGTGTGACCCTCCACTTCTCGGGTCACCTCCTCCAGCAGATCGATCTCCTCGATCGACGCCCGGCCGTCGCCGAGCCGCTCCATCATCCGCCACATCCAACCCGTACCCTCGCGGCACGGCGTGCACTGGCCGCAGCTTTCATGCTTGTAGAACCTGGACAGCCGGGTGATGGCGGCAACAATGTCGGTCGATTTGTCCATCACCATGACGGCCGCCGTGCCGAGCCCGGATTTGACCTCCTGAAGCGAGTCGAAATCCATCCGCACCTGGTCGCATACCGACTTCGGAATGACCGGCACCGACGATCCGCCCGGAATCACCGCCAGCAGATTGGCCCATCCCCCCCGCACGCCGCCGGCATGCTTTTCGATGAGGTCCTTGAGCGGAATGCCCATCTCTTCTTCGACGGTGCATGGCGTGTTGACGTGACCCGAAATGTTGAACAGCTTCGTTCCGGTATTCTTCACCCGTCCGAGGTTGCCGAACCACTCGCCGCCGCGTCGCAGAATGGTGGGAACCACGGCAATGGTCTCAACATTGTTGACGGTGGTCGGACACCCGTAGAGCCCGACGTTGGCTGGAAACGGCGGTTTAAGGCGCGGCTGGCCCTTTTTGCCTTCCAGACTCTCGATCAGCGCCGTTTCCTCGCCGCAGATGTACGCGCCGGCGCCGAGATGAACGTGAATGTCGAAATCCCATCCCGATCCGCAGGCGTTCTTGCCGATCAAGCCGGCCTCGTAGGCCTCGTCGACGCCTCGCTGAAAGGCCTCGGCTTCCCGGAAAAATTCACCGCGCACGTAGACATAGGCGGCGTGCGCCTGCATGCCGACGCCGGCCAGCAGGCAGCCTTCCACGAGCTTGTGCGGCTCGTGACGAAGAATTTCCCGATCCTTGCAGCTTCCCGGTTCGCCCTCGTCGGCGTTGACGACCAGATAATGCGGACGATCCTTCACCTCCTTCGGCATGAACGACCATTTCATGCCCGTGCCGAAACCGGCGCCGCCACGGCCCCGGAGACCGGATTCCTTGACTTCCTCGACGATATGATCGCGGCCCAGCGCCACCAAATCCTTGGTCTTGTCCCAGTCGCCGCGCGCTTGCGCGCCTTTCACGCCGACGTCGTCGAAGCCGTATATATTGGTGAAGATGCGATCCTCGTCGCGAAGCATCAGTTCTCTCCCTTGGTCTCGGACGGGCCGCCGGCGCTCGCCTTGGAAAGCGTCTTCAGGGTCGTCAGACCCGTAATCGGCTCCGAACTGCGCCGGCCGATCTGCGACCCGGGCTTCGGGTTGCCCCCCGCGCGCAGCTTGTCGAGAACGATATCGATCGTGTCCGGGGTAAGGTCTTCATAGAAATCATCACCGATCTGAACGATCGGCGCGTTGACGCAGGCGCACAAGCACTCCACCTCGGAAAGCGTGAACATCCCGTCCTCGGTGGTTTCGCCGAGTTTCACTCCCAGCTTGTGCTCGCAAACCGCCAAGATTTCGTCGGAACCGCGGAGCCAGCACGACAGGTTGGTGCACACCTGAACATGATGCCGGCCGACGGGCCGCAGATTGTACATGGTGTAGAACGTCGCCACCTCGTACACGCGGATCGGCGCCATGCCCAGAAAGTCGGCGATGTAATCCATGGCCGGCTGCGGCAGCCACCCGTCGTTCTGCCTTTGCGCCAGATGCAGCAGCGGCAACACGGCGCTGGCCTGGCGCCCGTCGGGATATTTGGCGATGATCTTTTCGGCCTTCGCCAAATTGTCTTCGCTAAACGCGAACGAGGTGGGCTGCTCGACGGTGTCGTTCATCGCGCTCATCGGTCCACCTCGCCGAAAACGATGTCCAGGGAGCCGAGCACCGCGACCACGTCCGCCAGCATGTGTCCCCGAGTGAGGAAATCCATGGCCTGGAGGTGGGCAAACCCCGGGGTCCGGATCTTGCAGCGGTAGGGACGCCCGGTCCCGTCGCTGACGAGATAGACGCCGAACTCGCCCTTGGGAGCCTCGACCACCGTGTAGGTCTCGCCGGCCGGCACGTGATAGCCCTCGGTGTAGAGCTTGAAGTGATGGATCAGCGCTTCCATGGAGTTTTTCATTTCGGCGCGCGGCGGCGAGGAGATCTTGCGGTCGTTCACCTTGACCGGCCCGGACGGCATCCGATCGAGGCACTGATTGACGATCTTCAGGCTCTCGCGCATTTCCAGCATCCGCACCAGATAGCGGTCGTAGCAATCGCCGTGAGTGCCGACGGGAATATCGAAGTCCATCTCGTCGTAGCAGTCGTACGGTTGCGCCTTGCGGAGATCCCACGCCAGCCCGCTGGCGCGAAGGCAGGGCCCCGAGAAGCCCCAATCGAGCGCGTCGTCGGCCGAAATTGCCCCGATGTCGACGGACCGTTGCTTGAAAATCCGGTTCTCCGTCAGAAGCTTTTCGAGATCGTCCATGACCTTCGGAAACTGTTTGGCCCAGGTCCTGATGTCCTCGGCCAAGCCCACCGGAAGGTCCATGGAAACGCCGCCGGGACGGAAATAATTCATGTGCAGTCGCGCGCCGCACACCCGCTCGCAAAACTCCATAATGCGTTCGCGCTCCTCGAAGCCCCACAGCATGGGCGTCATCGCGCCTATATCCATCGCAAACGCGCAGACGGTGAACAGATGGTTGGTGATCCGGCCGAGCTCGGCATAGAGGACCCGGATGTACTGTCCCCGCGGCGGCACCTCCACCCCCAGCAGCTTTTCGACCGCCAGTGAGAAAGCATGCTCTTGGTTCTGCGGCGACACGTAGTCGAGCCGGTCGAAATAGGGAACCGCCTGCATGTAGGTCTTGTATTCGATGAGCTTCTCGGTGCCGCGATGAAGCAGCCCGACATGCGGATCGGCGCGCTCGATGACCTCGCCGTCCATTTCCAGAACCAGCCGCAACACGCCGTGAGCGGACGGGTGCTGCGGGCCGAAGTTCAGGGTCATGTTCTTGATCTGGGTTTCGGCCATTATGTGCGCTCTTGATCTTCCGCTTTTTCGTCGCCCGGCAACTGAACCGGCATACCCTCCCAAGGGCTCAAAAAGTCAAAGCTGCGAAATTCCTGCTGCAACTCGACCGGCTCGTAGACGACGCGCTTTTGTTCGTCGTCGTAACGAACCTCGACGTATCCGGTCAACGGAAAATCCTTGCGCAGCGCATGGCCCTCGAAACCGTAGTCCGTCAAGATGCGCCGAGGGTCCGGGTGATCGAGAAAATAGATCCCGTACAGATCCCAGGTTTCGCGTTCCCACCAGTTGGCGGAATTGAACACGCCGGTCGCCGTCGGCACCGGTTGCTCCGCGCCGGTTTTCACCTTGATTCGGATGCGACGGTTATGGGAGAGGCTCAAAAGGTTGTAGACGACGTCGAACCGCTCGTCGCGGCCGGGGTAGTCGACGCCGCAGACGTCCATGAGCTGTTTGAACTGGCAATTGACGTCGTCGCGAAGAAACGTCAGCAGCCGAACGATCGACTCCCGCTTGGCCTCGATGACGAGCTCCTCGCGCTCGATCGCGACGGCGAAAACCGCATCGGGAAGAGCGGCCTCGATATAATCACCAAGGTCCCTGAGAGCTAAATCCATTGCATTTCAACCAATTGATGTGCGGAGTAACTGTGATTTCTCAGCGCCACAGCGTTCCAGTCCGATGTATTTTTCTCTGCAGCTGCAAGACGCCGTAGACAAGCGCCTCCGCCGTCGGCGGACAGCCGGGCACGTACACATCCACCGGCACCACCCGGTCGCAGCCCCGCACCACGGAATACGAGTAGTGATAGTATCCGCCGCCGTTTGCGCACGAACCCATGGAAATGACGTACCGGGGTTCCGACATCTGGTCATACACGCGGCGAAACGCCGGCGCCATTTTGTTGGTCAGCGTCCCCGCGACGATGATCACGTCGGATTGTCGCGGGCTCGGACGCGGCACCACGCCGAATCGGTCCAGGTCGTAACGGCTGACGTAGGCATGCATCATTTCGATGGCGCAGCAAGCCAGGCCGAACGTCATCGGCCATAGCGAGCTTGCCCGCGCCCAGTTGACCAGGTTGTCGAGCTGGCCAACGACAAATCCCTTGTCTTGAAATTCGCCGCTCACGCCATCCCACAAAGCGTCCTGGGTGGCCGCGTCGGGCGGCGGAATCAGATTTGCCCGAGAAGCTCTTTCTATTCCCATTCCAGCGCTCCCTTTCGCCATTCGTATATAAACCCGACCGTCAGGATTCCCAGGAAAATCATCATCGACCAGAAGCCGAACGCGCCGATCGACCCGAGCGAAATCGCCCATGGGAACAGGAACGCAACTTCCAGATCGAAGATGATGAACAGAATCGCGACGAGGTAGAAGCGAATGTCGAACGTCTGGCGGGAGTCCTCGAAGGCGTCGAAGCCGCACTCGTAGGCGGCGTTCTTGTCGGCGTCCGGTTTCTGCCCCACGACAATATACGATGCCGCCACCGCGCCGATGGCGATGACCAGCGCAATGCCGAGAAAAACGAGAATTGGCAGATACTCGGTGAGCAGACCGTCCATAAGGCTTCCCTTCCTCCGGACCCGTTCCTCTCCGAGATCAGCACCGACTGCGGGGGAATTATTGCGGGAAATGGCGGGAGTGACGGGACTCGAACCCGCGACCTCTGGCGTGACAGGCCAGCGCTCTAACCAACTGAGCTACACCCCCGGAGAAACCACGGCCCGCCGGGTCGCGATCATGTAAACCGGGCCCCATCGAGTGTCAAGACGCCACTCCGGCCCGCGGCCGACAACCCCACGGTATTCTTCGACTTTCGGGGCGCTTCGATCGGCTGATGATCGCACGTGTCTTGGAAGTAGATCACCTTGCGGCGCAAAGGTTCACCTTTGGATCATCGCAGCCCGTGGGGGGGATGATCGGACGATGAACCGTTCGCCACAACCACAGTGTAGCCGCCAACTCTTTAGGGGAGGTTAATCGCTTGACTGTTAGCGCGCTGAAGCCTTCTCGATCTCGGGAAACTGGGTCGCTCGGATTTCGGCATAGAGCCGGTCGACGTCCTCCTTGTGACACAGATCGGTGCCCGGCCGCATGACCGAGGCCGCGCCCGCCGCGACCGCCAGGGTAAACGCATCGTGCGGCGTCCGGCCTTGCGACAGCCCGAGCGTGATGGCGCCCACGAACGTGTCGCCCGCGCCCACCGCGCTCTTGACCTCCACCTTGGGGCTCGCCAACCGCAGCAACCCCCCCTTCCACGCCAGCAGCGCGCCGTCTTCGCCGAGCGTCAGGGCCACGAATTCGGCTTTCCCCTCGTCGACAATTTGGCGGGCCAGTTCCTCCTGTTGCTCCTCGGTGTAAGCCTTGCGTCCGAGCAGCTTCTCCAGTTCGCTTTGGCTCGGCTTGACCAAGTACACGCCCTCGTGCAAAGCCTCGCGCAGCGCTTCGCCAGAGGTATCCAAGATCATCTTGGCGCCGCGTTGCTTGGCCGCGGCGGCGACCCGGGCATAAAAGTCGATGGGAACGCCGCGGGCCAAACTGCCGGTTCCGACGACATATTCGGTCTGCATCTCGCTGACGAGATCCAGGCATGCCCGCCATTCGCTTTCCAACAGCGCCGGGCCCGGCGGCGTTACGCGGTACTCCTGCGCTGACGAGCGTTCGTAAACGATGCCGCTCAATCGCGTATGCCCGGCAATCTTGACGACGCGCCGGCTGACACCGATCTCGTCCAGCATCTCCGTCAGCATGGTCCCGGTCAGGCCGCCCCGGGTGATCAGCGCCCAGCTTTCACCGCCCAGCTCGGTAATACAGCGCGAGACATTGATGCCGCCGCCGCCGGGAAAGATGATCCCGCGGCTGGCCCGCAGCTTCCGGTGGGGGGTCATCTCCTCGACCTCCCAAACGATGTCGACCGACGGGTTGATCGTCAGCGTCATTATTTGCCGCATGGTGTCCTTCCCAATTCAAAAACGAAACCACTTCGGTTCACTGCGACCTCGGCCGCCTGCCACTGTTCGCGCGCCCCGCAGGCGAACGTCACGTCTCCCACATACTCCCAACTCCACCAGCTCCGCGTAAAGCCGATCCGCGTCCGCTCGGCGGACCATCTCCGTGCCCGGCGTGATCAATGCCGCGGCGCCGCAGGCGACGGCCAGGGCCAGGGCATCCGGGTAGGTGCGCCCCTGCGCAAGCGCCAGCACCAGGCCGGCGACGAAACTGCTGCCGGCGCCCACCGCGCTCTTCTTATCCACGTCGGGGCTCGGCAGGCGTTTCATTCCATCTTTCCAGACCATGAGCGCGCCGCCCCTGCCGAGCGTCAAGGCGACCACTTCCGCCCTACCCTCGTCGACGATCTGCCGCGCGATCTCCTCCTGCATCTCGGGCGTGGGCGCCTTGCGCCCCACCAGGTGCTCGAGCTCCCGCAGGTTGGGCTTGACCAGGAACACGCCCTCCTTCAACGCATCGATCAAGGGCCGCCCGGACGTATCAAGGATCACCTTGATTCCCTTCGGTTTGGCAACGGCCGCGATTCGCGCGTAGAAATTATCGGGCACGCCAACCGGCAAACTTCCCGAGCAGACCAGGTACTCGCATTCGGTTTCGGCGACCGCGTCGATGAACGCCTGCCACTCGTATTCCGTCATTTCCGGTCCCGGCGGGGTCACCCGGTACTCATCGCCGGTCGAGCACTCGAACACTGTAGCGTTCAACCGGGTCGTTCCGTGGACCTTTATGACCCGCCGGTCGATGGCGTAGTCATCGAGCAATTCCGCCAGCAGCGTTCCGACAATGCCGGCCCGGGTAAAAATCGCCTTGCTTTCACCGCCGAGCACCGAAATGACGTGCGACACGTTGATGCCGCCGCCTCCGGGATAGACCACGCCACCGCTCGAGCGGAGCTTGCGAGTCGGAACGACGTCCCCGACCTCCCAACTGATGTCCACGGCGGGATTGATCGTGAGAGTTACGATTTGCGGCATGCTAACCTCTCCTGCGTGACACGGATCCTTGATTGCCCGCGTCTTATACCGGCTGTTGCCGGCCCTTTGAAGGGCACTCTAGTGGGTATCTTGGTCGGTTTGAACGAGTTTTTTTCATTGAACAGTCAGCATCAAACGTCGCGCCTCGACGGGTTAACGCTCTACGCGCACTGCGAACGTTCTCCGTCGCGCATCGCGGGCGCCGCGTCTTCGATCACCAACTGCGTGGTGGTCCGCCCGCGCCAGGTTTTCCGCTGCACGCGGCCGGCGAAATGGAACAAGGCGCCGGCGTGATCGCGCAGCGCCCGCCCCATCGGCGTCTCGACGCAGCGGAAAGCGATAGCCTGGAGCCGGGCGCCGCTGTCGTCCGTTAACGTACACCGCAGGTGATCGGCTCCGGCCACGGCCACGTAAGACAGCCGGGCATCGGTAATCACGAAAAGCGGTTCCGGATTTGCCATGCCGAACGGCCCACCCGCGCCAGCGTCTCGGAAAGTGCCGCCGCATGCGCCGGCCACCGACAACGCCCCGTCGACGCAAAGCAGGGGTCGGTCGCCGCCGCCGGGACGCTTGACGCGGTCGGCCATGAACTGCTCGAATTCGGCGAGCTTGTGACGCTCCACCGTGAAACCGGCCGCCATGGCGTGACCGCCGGCCTTGACCAGCAGTCCCCTCGTGGCGGGCGGTGTTGACGGCGGCGCCCATGTCGAAGCCGATGACCGATCGGGCCGAACCGGTCGCGAGATCGCCATCCAGCGCGAGGACGCACGCGGGACGGCTGAACCGCTCCACCAGGCGGCTGGCGACGATGCCGACGACGCCTGGATGCCAGCCTTCGCCGGCGACGACGATCAGCGCCGGGCCGCCGTCGCGCGCCGATTGTTCGGCTACCCGCGACAGCGCGTCCTCCAGAACCGCGCCCTCGATCCGCTGGCGGTCGCGATTGAACTGATCGAGTTTGCGCGCCAGCGTCGCGGCCTCGGCGGTGTCGTCGGTCGCCAGCAGGCGGGCGCCGAGACCGGCTTCCCCCACCCGTCCGCCGGCATTGATCCGGGGACCGAACACGAACCCCGCGTGGTAGACGTCCGGCGGCTGGTCCTGGCCGGTGAGGTCGGCCAGCGCCCGAATGCCGGCGTTGGACCGCATGGCCATCACCTTCAGTCCCTGCACCACGAAGGCGCGGTTGACGCCGGTCAGCGGCACCAGGTCGCAGATGGTTCCGAGCGCCACGAGATCCAGCCACTGGCGCAGATCGGGCTCCGGCCGGGTGTCGTACCACCCCCGCTTACGCAGCGCGCGGTTGACGGCGGCGGTGAGCAGAAACGCGACGCCCACGGCGGCGAGATGGCCATAGGTGGACGGCTCGTCGATGCGGTTCGGATTGATCACCGCCGCCGCCACCGGAAGCCGGCCGTCGGCCGCGTGATGGTCCACCACGACCACGTCGAGCCCCGCGACCCGGGCGGCGTCGAGGGCGTCGTGGGCATTGATCCCGCAATCCACGGTGATCACCACCGACGCGCCCTCGGCCCTCAACCGCACAAGCGCCTCGGCGTTGGGACCATATCCCTCGGTCAGTCGGTCGGGAACATAGATGCGCGCACTCGATCCGACGGCGGAGAAGAACCGGCTCAACAGCGGCCGCGGAGGTGGCGCCATCCACGTCATAGTCCCCGAACACGGCGATGTTTTCGCCGCCGGTGACGGCGCGGGCCAGCCGCTCGGCGCCCGTGTCCATGTCCTTGAACAAGCTGGGATCGGGCATGCAGTCCCGCAGTTTCGGATCGAGAAAGGCCTCGGCGTCTTCGAGCACGACGCCGCGGCCGGCAAGGACCCGGCCGACGATTTCCGGCAACTGCAGCCGCTGAGCCAGGGCCTGGGCGGTGCGCTCGTCCACCGGCCGCGCCTGCCAGCGCTTGCCCTTCAAGGATCGCTCGACGCCGAGGAAGCTCGGCACGATCGCGGCGCCGCCGACAGCGGTATCGGTGTCGGTGGGGCTCAATTCAGCGGGCACTCCTGGCATCTCGCCGCGCCGCCGGTCAGAAAGGCTCGATGCGGATCATCCGCGGCGGCTCGACGCACGTGCCGAGCGCGGCGATCGCGTCGAGGCAGCGCAGCATGGCGGCTTCCTCGGTCGCGTGGGTGGTCATCACCACCGGCACGGGCTCTCCCGGCGCGCGCGCGCGCTGCAGAACCGCTTCCATGGATATGGCGTTGTCGCGGAAGATCGTCGCCACGTCGGCGAACACGCCGGGTTCGTCGAGAACCATCAGGCGCACGTAGTACGCGCCGCGATGCGCGCTCATCGGCGCCGACGGCAGGTCCTGAAGCTGGCCGGCGGGGACGCCGAAGGTGGCGCCGCGCTGGCCTCGGGCAATATCCACGATATCGGCGACCACCGCCGACGCCGTCGGCCGCTCGCCGGCGCCGCGGCCTTCCTGGACCACCGTATCGACGAAATCGCCGTGCGTGACCACGGCGTTGAACACCCCTTCGACGTGGGCGATGGGCGCGCCCGCCGGCACCATGCACGGATGCACCCGGCGCTCGACGCCGCGTTCGGTCAGCGCCGCGATCCCGAGCAGCTTGATGCGATATCCCAGTTCCTCCGCGAACGCGATGTCGGCGGACGAGACGTGGCGGATGCCTTCCATATGGACGGCGTCGAACCGCAGCGTGCAGCCGAACGCCACGGTGGCGAGAATGGCCAGCTTGTGGGCGGTATCCACGCCATCCACATCGAACGACGGATCGGCCTCGGCATAACCCAGCGCCTGGGCCTCGGCGAGCACGTCGTCGAACTCCCGCCCGCTGGTGCGCATGGCGCTCAGAATATAATTGCAGGTGCCGTTGAGAATGCCGTAGACGCGGTTGTGGGCGTTCGCCACCAATCCCTCCTTGAGGGATTTGATGATGGGAATGCCGCCGGCCACCGCCGCCTCGTAGGCGAGAACGGCGCCGGCCGCCTCGGCGGCCGCGGCCAGCGCCATCCCATGATGGGCGATCAACGCCTTGTTGGCCGTCACCACATGGCGGCCGCGGCCGAGCGCGGTCTCGCAGACCCGCTTGGCGACGCCCTCGGAACCGCCGATCAGCTCGACCACGACATCGGCGTCGGCGCGTTCGGCCATGGCCACGGCGTCTTCGTACCATTCGTACCCGTCGACGGAGAAACCGCGGTCGCGGCGATCGAGATCCGCCACCGCCGAAATCACCACCGGCCGCCCGGCGCGGCGCGCGATCAAATCGGCGTTGCGTCCGCAGCAGCTTGACCGTTCCGCCGCCGACGGTACCGAGACCGGCGACCGCCACCCTGAGGGGTTCACTCGATAAACTTTGTTTTCCCTGATCTGCGATCTCACTGGGCTTTCCCTGATCTGGCTACCGCGCGGCCGAGATCTTGTTCTCGGTTTCCTCGACGACATTGTGATACCGATTGAGGAAACCCTTGATGTTGCGCAACGCTTGGCGGGTGCGTTGTTCGTTCTCCACCAGCGCGAAGCGCACATGACCGTCGCCGTGCTCGCCAAAGCCGATGCCCGGAGAGACCGCCACCTTGGCCTCGGTCAGCACCAGCTTGGAAAATTCCAGCGACCCCATGTGAGCGAACGCCGGCGGGATCGGCGCCCACGCGAACATGGTCGCCGGCGGCGCGGGAACATTCCATCCGGCGCCGGACAGTCCGTCGATGAGCACGTCGCGGCGCTTCTGGTAGTGCGCCCGGGTTTCCGCCACGCACGCCTGCGGGCCGTTCAAGCGCCGCGGCCGCCGCCACCTGCACCGGCGTGAACGCGCCGTAATCGAGGTAGGATTTGACCCGGGCGAGCGCCGCGATCAGGCGTTGATTGCCGCAGGCGAAGCCGATCCGCCATCCGGGCATCGAATAGGTCTTGCTCATCGACGAAGAATTCGACGGCGATATCCCGGGCGCCCGGCACCTGCAGGATCGAAGGCGGCGGGTTGCCGTCGAAGTAGATCTCGGCGTACGCCACGTCCGACATGATGTAGATGCCGTGATGGCGGCAGAAATCGACCACCTGGCCGTAGAAATCCAGGGTCGCCAGCTCGGCGGTGGGATTGTTGGGATAATTGAGTACCAGCGCCGTCGGCTTCGGAACGCTGTGCTGCACCGCGCGTTCGAGCGCGGCGAGGAAATTGGCGTCGGGGGTGACGGGAATGTTGCGCACCGCCGCGCCGGCGATGACGAACCCGAACTGATGGATGGGATAGCTCGGATTGGGAACGAGGATCACGTCGCCGGGGCTGGTAATGGCCGACGCCAGGTTGGCCAGCCCTTCCTTCGATCCCAGCGACACAACGGCCTCGGTCTCCGGGTCGATGTCCACGCCGAAACGCCGCTCGTAATAGCCTGAAATCGCTCGCCGCAAGCCTTTAATTCCGCGCGATTCCGAATAGCGGTGGGTGCGCGGGTCCTGAACCACCTCCGTCAGCTTCTCGACGATATGCGGCGGCGTCGGAAAGTCGGGATTGCCCATGCCGAAGTCCACGATGTCGTCGCCGGCGGCACGCGCCCGCGCCTTCATCGCATTCACTCCGGCAAAAACATACGGCGGCAATCGTCTGATCGCGTGAAATTCGTTTTCCATCACATCCACCTGAAGGGCGATCCGGCGGCGCCGGATCCGTTTCGTGTTATGCCGGTCGGTAAACGACGTTCCGACCGGTCCGAGGTATCGCCGATGACGGCGTGGTCGTCTATAGCGCGCGCGGCGGGGCGCGCCGATCGGAACGCGCTAATCGAGATAGATTTCGGTTCGCCGGTTTCCGGCTTCTCCCGACGGCATGACCTCATCGTACATGGGCATGTCGTCGGCGGCCGCCACCACCGTGATCCGGTCGCTGGCAACACCCAGTCTCTGCAGCTCCAGGGCAACGGCGTCGGCCCGGTCGGCCGAAATCCCGAAACTCACCATGCGTTGACGGACCGGATCCATGTTGCGGGCGCGGCTGGAGGAATGCCCGACGACGCGGACGTTTCGGCCGCTCGCCAGATATCGCTCGTAGACCTCGCGGACGATCTCCTTCTCGCGGTCGCCCAGGTCGGAGGACCCGTCCTCGAACAAAATGGTGGCCACCTTGACGGAGGTGGCCCGCGCCACGGGATCCGCCGGCGGCACCGGCATGGTCGGCGGGCTCGCCCGCGCCGCCGCGGCCGTCGGCGCCGGGGACGGGCTGGCGGGTGTCAACGGGCTGGCGGGTGTGACTTGATTGGCCGAAATCGGCGGGGTAACCGCGCCCGGCATGATCACGTCGCCCCGGCTCGAGGCGGACGCGCCGGTTTCCACCGGCGCCGGAAGCGGTTCGGCGGGCTCCGCCTGGAATGCGATCACATCTTCCGAAGATGCGCGCTGCTGGCTGTCGGCCACCAGCCCCTGTTCCAGTTGCTGGCGCTGTTTCTCGGTCATCGTCACCGGACGATCGGGCACGTCGCCAAGGTTCGGATAGGGCTCGTCGGACGCCGACGCGGCGGCCCCCTGATCGCGCTGCGAGGCGCACCCGCCCGAAACCGCGAGACCGAGGACGAGCGCTAGGGCCGTCGCCGCAATACCGATCGATTGGCCTTGCCGACCCTGGCTATTACCGACTTTCACAGCTCCGTACCCCATGTGATCGCTTTTCCCGCGTCCTCGGCAGGAGGCGGTGCGCCGGCGATGCCGAAGCATCGTCAAGCGCCGTCGACGCCCCGAGGACGCGGGAAAAGCGACCCTCTGGGCGGCCTTCCGAGACCTCCGGCGGCGTTGCGCGCCGCTTGTGATGCGCCAGCATCACGGCGCGCCTCGCGCCTGGCCGGACGACCTCGGAAGGCCGTCACACGGGGCACGGAGCTGTGAAAGTCGGTAATAGTCATTAAGCTTCCTCACTCTTCGGCAACCGACGAACGGCATGCACCCATTTGGCACTTGAACATTGCCCGAAGGTGGTTAACGAGCTATAAACATTCTCATGGACCAGCGCGCGGGTCCGCTCACTTATCACACAAAACGATGTCGGCGCGGGACGTTTTTCTCGCGAGAACCGGCGTTGCTCTGAGGGATCATAAAGGATTGAGTCATGGCCGATCAACAAGGCACACAACTGCAGATGCCTGACCCGGCGGAACTTTCCAAGTCTTTTGCGGAAATCGCCGAGCGAACTCAAAATCTGCTGCAAGACTGGATGTCGAAAAACGGTGGCAAAATGCCGTCCGTGGGCATGGAAGACCCGCTGAGCGTGGGAAATACCTTCATGGAACTGACGGCCAAGATGATGGCCGACCCCAGCCAAGTCGTGCAGTCCCAGATGACGCTGTGGCAGGACTACATGGCGCTTTGGCAGAATACGGCCAGCCGTATGATGGGTCAGGAAACCGAGCCTTTCATCAAGCCGGAAAAAGAAGACAGGCGTTTCAAGGATCCGGCCTGGGAAGAGAACGACGTCTTCAACTATATCAAACAGTCTTATCTGCTTGCCTCGCGCTGGATGCAACAGGGCGTCAACGAGGTCGAGGGCGTCGATGAAAAAACCCGGGAAAAAGCCGATTTCTACACGCGCCAGTTCGTCAGCGCGCTGTCGCCCACCAATTTCGCCTTGACGAATCCGGAAGTGATTCGCGCAACCATCGAGTCGCGCGGCGAAAATCTGGTGAACGGTCTGAAGAACATGTTGAAAGACATGGAGCGGGGCAAGGGCTCGCTCAGGATCGCCCAGACCGACTACGACAAGTTCGTGATCGGCGAAAACATCGCCACGACGCCCGGCAAGGTCGTCTTCCGCAACGAGATGATGGAGGTGATCCAGTACACCCCGGCCACCGAGACCGTGGTCAAGCGGCCGCTGCTGTTCGTGCCGGCGTGGATCAACAAGTTCTACATCGTCGACCTGCGGGCCAAGAACTCGTGGATCAAATGGGCGGTCGACCAGGGTCACACCGTTTTCCTGATCTCGTGGGTCAATCCCACGGCGGAATTGGCGGAAAAGACCTTCGAGGACTACATCACCGATGGCACCGTCAAGGCGATCGACGCCATCGAGCAGGCCACCGGTGAAAAAGAAGTGAACGCCGTCGGCTACTGCATCGGCGGCACCTTGCTGGCCGCCACCCTAGCCTATATGGAAGGCAAGGGCGACGAACGCGTCAAGAGCGCCACCTTCTTCACCACCATGCTCGATTTCTCGGAACCCGGCGAGCTTGGCGTGTTCATCGACGAGGGCACCATCTCGTACCTCGAGCAGAAGATGGCCGAGCGCGGCTATCTCGACGGCGCCGAAATGGCGGGCACCTTCAACATGTTGCGCGAGAACGACCTGATCTGGTCGTTCGTCATCAACAACTACCTGCTCGGCAACGATCCGTTCCCGTTCGACCTTTTGTACTGGAATTCGGATTCGACCCGCATGCCGTACGCCATGCACAGTTTCTATCTGCGTAACTTCTACCAGAACAACAGGCTGGCGCAGCCGGGCGGCATCACCCTCGCGGACGTGCCCATCGATCTCGGCAAGATCAAGACTCCCACCTACTTCCTGTCCACCCGCGAGGACCACATCGCGCCGTGGACGTCGACCTACAAGGGAACCCAGCTGCTCGGCGGCAAGAACAGCTTCACGCTGGCGGCGTCCGGCCACATCGCCGGCGTCATCAACCCGCCGGCCGGCAACAAGTACTGCTACTGGACCAACACCAAGAACCCTGAGAACCCGGACGACTGGCTGGCCGACGCCAAGCCCTCGGAGGGGTCGTGGTGGCCGCATTGGGACGCCTGGGCCAAGAAGCTCTCCGGCAAGGACATGGTCCCGGCCCGCGAGCCCGGCGCCGGCAAGCTGAAAGTGATCTGCGACGCCCCCGGCACCTACGTCACCGCCAAGGCCTAGCCCTCTCGATCCCTTCGGGGCGAACACAGGACCGGCGGTTTCGCATTGACGCGAGACCGCCGGTTTTCTTTTGCGCGTTTTTTCGCCTTGGCGCCGGCCCGTTGGGATGCGCCGCCACGCCCTCACCCTCCCGCTTGCGCGGGCCCCTCCCTCTCCCGCAAGCGGACGAGGGGGAAAAAGTGCGCTTTGCCAACACCTTGCGGGCCAATTCGGACTTAAAGCCTTATCGAACACCGAAACTCACTCCCTCTCCCGCTTGCGGGAGAGGGCCGGGGTGAGGGTGTGAGACCAAGCACATGGCCGACGTATTGGTCTGGCAACATGGGTTACAGTGACGTCATCCGCTGCAGTCCCCGGATTCCGCTCTCGCTCCATCCGGGCTATGGTTAAACCGTAACCGGGACCGCTGTGCCGGCGTGTGGTGGCTCGACGCCGCGAGGCCGGACAACGCGGCGGGCTTCGACGGCATCGAGACGGGGCTTGTGGATCTGAGCGCGCTGTTCATCCCTGGCGTAGACCACGCCCAGGAACCGCTCCGCCGCCGCCCGCAAGTCCCTCGGGCGGAACGGCACGCTCTACACCGGCGTCACGTCGAACCTGCCGCGGCGGGTTTATGAACACCAAAACGGTGCCACACCCGGATTCACCAAGCGGTATGACTGCACGCTCCCTGGTCTACGTGGTGGTCTTCGATGACATGGTGGCGGCCATTGGGCGGGAGCAACAGATCAAGGCGGGCACCACCCCTCGCTGGTGGGCGGCGGTTGTGTCGCGTTTTAGCGGGGAAAGCTACTTTGCATGGGGTTGTTTTCGACAAATCGAAACACCCCTCCCCCCTCCCGGTGGCGCCGGGCGCCATGGGCGTCAGGGACGACGGGACCGTTTACGGAATCAACCGTCGTCCAGCAGCGTGGCGGCGGCGTTGTAGGGGTCGATCTGCTGGGCGAGCGCGCGGTCGATGAGACGCTCGAGCTTGTTCCGCCCGGTGCCCAGCAGGCGCTCGCGGACGATGTCCTCGGCGGCCTTGACGATGCGCATCTCCAGGATCTTGCGGCGCCGGCCCTCGATCTCGCCGGTGTCCACAAGGTGCCTGGCGTGGGCGTCGATGGCATCCACCAGCGCGTCGATGCCCTCGCTGTTCTGGGCGCTGGTGCTCAGCACCGGCACCTCCCAGGTCGACAGCCCGCTGCCGATGGCGCCGAGCTTGAGCATGGAGCGGAGGTTGATGGCCGTCTGCCGCGCGTCCGGGCGGTCGCACTTGCTGACCACGTGGATGTCGGCGATTTCCAGCACGCCGGCCTTGATGGCCTGGACCTCGTCGCCGAGGCCGGGAGCGGAGACGACGATGACGGTGTGGGCCGCCTGGACGACGTCGACCTCGTCCTGGCCGACGCCAACGGTCTCGATCAGCACCACGTCGTAACCGGCGGCGTCCAGGATGTCGGCGACGTCGAGGCTGGCCCGCGCCAGGCCGCCGAGCTCGCCGCGCGTCGCCATGGAGCGGATGAACACGCCGGGGTCGCCGGTGATATCCGCCATGCGGATGCGGTCGCCGAGGATGGCGCCGCCGGAAAACGGGCTCGACGGGTCGATGGCGACGATGCCGACGGTGCGTCCCGTTTCGCGGATCTTCTGGGTGAGCGCGCGGGCCATGGTGGATTTGCCGCTGCCCGGCACGCCGGTGAGGCCGATCACGTGGGCGCGTCCAGCATGGCGGTGGACCTCGGCGAGCACCTTCCGGTGGAGCTTGCCCGATGTCTCCGCCAACGACATCATCCGCGCCACGCTCTTGCGCCGACCCTCCAGAACCTCGGCGAGCAGCGGATCGTCGACGGCGACGCGGCCGGCGCCGCTCGTTCCGGGTCAATCATGTGTCTCGCTCCCTGTACTCGCGGGCCAGGCGGACGTAATGGGGCGCGGTGGCGGCGATGCTCTTGGCGTCGGCCACGCTCAGATCACGCACCCGTTTGGCCGGCGTTCCGGCCCAGAGCTGCCCCGGCCCGACCCGCTTGCCGGGCGTGATCAGCGCGCCGGCCGCCACCATGGCGCCGCTGTCGACGACACAGCCATCCATCACCGTCGCCTGCATGCCGATGAAGCAGCCGTCTCTCGAGGGTGCAGGCATGGATCAGCGCCATGTGGCCGATGGTGATGTTGTCGCCGATGTAGGTGCCGTATTTTTCGCGCGACACATGGACGACGGTGCCGTCCTGGATATTGGTGCCGGCGCCGATGCGGATCTCGTTGACGTCGCCGCGGATGACGCAGCCGAACCAGATGTTGCTGTCCTCGCCGATCTCGACGTCGCCGATGATGGTGGCCGTCGGCGCGATGAACGCCGATTTGGCGATCCGCGGCGAGACCCCGCGGTAGGGCAGGATGATTCCGGTCATTGCTCTTTGTTCCCCTTGTTCGTTTTCATCCACGAGATGGGATGTTTTCGGCCATATCGGATCTTACGGCAAGAGCGTCGCGCCGGTTTGTCGTTCGATCCAGGCGCCGGGCCGTCATTTGACCAGGGCGCTGAGCTCTTTGAACTCGGGCGTGCCGGCCTTCTCCAGCCACTCGAACACGACCATTTCGGTGGTCACCACGCGGGCGCCGGCATGGCGCATGCGGGCCAGGGCGGCGGCGTGATTGGCCGGTGTCCGCGACGACGTGGCGTCGGCCACCACGAACACGTCGGCGCCCGCGTCGAGAAGCTGTTCCGCCGTCTGCAGCACGCACACATGCGCCTCGATGCCGGCCACCACCGCCATGGGCCGGCCGGTCCGGCGGAACCGTTCGGCGAATCCGGCGTTGCTCATGCACGAGAAATGCATCTTCTCCACCACCGCGCCCTCGGGCACCCATTCGGCGACGGCGTCCACCGTCGGTCCCAGGCCGCGCCGGTATTGCTCGGACACGAGCACCGGCACGTCCAGCCGGCGGGCCGCCTTGAGCAGGGTCCGGGTGTTATCGATGACCGCCTGTTCCGCGTCCATCGCGGGCGCCAGGCGGGCCTGAACGTCCACCACGAGAAGACATGACTTGTCCTTGGAAATCAGCATGGTTCGAGGTCCTGTCCGGTGCCGGGCAGCCACCCTATCGCAAAGCGCGGGCAACGCCAACAAGGCCGCTTCACCGAAAGGGTCTAACGAGTGTTGACTTCCGCGTGCAAATACCTATGCTCCGAAACTGATCGTGGTAATATTTAATCGTTACTCTCACTACGTAGTAGTCATACAGTCCCCACCGCATGGATTTTTCTGATTTGGGGCTCAGCGGCGACCTGCTTCGCGCCGTTACCGATGCTGGATACCAGCAGCCCACGCCCATACAAGAGCAAGCCATTCCCATGGTGCTGATGGGGCGCGACATCCTTGGTTGCGCCCAGACCGGCACCGGGAAGACCGCTTCGTTCACCCTGCCGATGATCGAGATTCTGGCCGCCGGACGCGCCAAGTCGCGCATGCCACGGTCACTGATCCTCGAGCCGACACGCGAGCTCGCCACTCAGGTCGCCGAAAATTTCGAGACCTACGGCAAGTATCACCGGCTGTCGAAGGCGCTGTTCATCGGCGGCGAGTTCGATGACCGAGCAGCTCAAGGTCCTGGATCGCGGCGCCGACGTGCTGATCGCCACGCCCGGGCGTCTGCTCGACGTATTCGATCGCGGTCACCTTTTGCTCACCGACACCAAGATCCTGGTGATCGACGAAGCCGACCGGATGCTCGACATGGGGTTCATACCCGACGTGGAGCGCATCGTGTCCATCGTCTCGCGAATGCGTCAGACGCTGTTCTTCTCCGCCACCATGCCGCCGGCCATTCGCAAGCTCGCCGACGCCTTCTTGCACAATCCCAAGGAAATCACCGTCAGCCCGCCGTCTACCCCGTCGGAATCCGTGGTCCAGGGGCTGCTGATCTGCGAAGGCGGCGCTACCCAGAAGGAAAAGCGCGACGGTCTCAGGCATCTGATCGAAAGCGAGGACGTGGGCAACGCGCTGATATTCTGCAATCGCAAGCGCGAAGTCGGGATCGTCTGCCGCTCTTTGCTGCGGCACGGATACGATGTGGCCATGCTGCATGGCGATATGGCGCAGTCGTCGCGGACAGAGGTGCTGGAGCGCTTCAAGCGCGGCGAAATCAGAATGCTGGTGTGCAGCGACGTGGCGGCCCGCGGCCTCGATATCGCCGGCATGTCGCATGTGTTCAACTTCGACGTCCCCACCGCCCCCGAGGACTACATTCACCGTATCGGCCGCACCGCACGCGCCGGAAAAAAGGGCCGCGCCCTGACCATCGCCACGCCCGAGGACGGCAAGTACGTGGCCGGCATCGAACGGCTGATCGGCAAGGAAATACCGCGCATCACGGTCGCCGAGGTGGAGACCGCGGAACTGGACATGTCCGGCGGAAAGGCACGTCGGCGCAAGCCGGACGGCGAGCGCCGCGGGCGCAGGACCGGCAGATCCGGCACGCAATCGCGTGGACCGGCGCCGCAGCCGCCGCGCCAACCGGCGCCCGAACAGCCCCAACCGCAAGCCGAGGCGCGCCGCCACCAGAGGCGTCCGGAAACGGGCGCACAGCAATCCATTAGCCAGGCGGCCGCTGGCAACAAACGGACACCACGGCGTGACCACGGCCAGTCCGACACGCCGGTGGTCGGCATGGGCGATCATGTGCCCGCGTTCATGATGCGCGAAGTCAAACTCGACAAGAAGAGCTAGGTCAGCGAACCTAGGCGTTGAATTCCAGACCGAGATCCCGGTAGCGGTCGGGGTCGTCTCCCCAATTTTCCCGGACCTTCACGAACAGGAACAGATGAACCCGGCGTTCGAGGAGGCTTTCGAGTTCCTTGCGCGACTGCTCGCCGATGCTTTTTATGCGGCGCCCGTTCTTGCCGACGACGATCACTTTCTGACTGGGCCGCTCGACGAAAATAACCTGGTCGATCCGTACGCTCCCGTCATCGCGCTCGACCCAGCTTTCCGTCTGAACGGCGCTGGCATAGGGCAGCTCGTTCCTCAGTTGAAGGTAGAGCTTTTCCCGGGTGATTTCCGAGGAGAGAAGCCGGTTGGGCACGTCGGAGAGCTGATCGGCAGGGAACAGCCAGGGGCCAGCGGGCAGGCGCCCGGCGAGTGCGGAGGCCAGATGCTCGACGCCGCCGCCGGTTCGCGCGGAGATCATGAACGTGTCGGGAAACACGTGGTCGCGCGCCAGGTCCGCGGCCAACCCCAAGAGCACCGGCTTGTCCACCAGATCGACCTTGTTCAGCGCGAGGCTCGCGGGACGGTTCCATGACCGGAGCTGCTCGACGATGCGGCGGGTATCCGCATCGTATCCCTTCGCGCTGTCGACGAGCAGAAGGATTTCGTCGGCGCCGGCGGCGCCGCTCCAGGCCGCCGAAACCATCGCCCGATCCAGCCGGCGGTTTGGCGAAAACACGCCCGGCGTGTCGACGAGAATGACCTGGGTTTCGTGTTCGATGAAGATCCCGAGCACCTTCGATCGGGTCGTTTGGACCTTTGGCGAGACAATGCTGACCTTGGCGCCCACCAGGCGATTGACCAATGTCGATTTTCCGGTGTTGGGAGCGCCGAGCACCGCGACAAACCCGCATCGCGATGGCTCCTCGGCGTCGCCTTGCTCGCTCGAACCGCGCCCGTTTTCCATCCTATTTTCCACCTTCCGGGTGAACCCGGGTCAACAGCGCTTCTGCGGCCGCCTTTTCGGCCATCCGCTTGGATGGACCCGTGGCGGTCAACGGCGGCAGACCCTGCACCGAGACCTCGACCGAAAAGGTCGGCGCGTGTGCCGGTCCCCGTCGCTCGGTCTCACGGTACTCCGGGAGGTGCAATCCCTTTCCCTGAGCCCATTCCTGGAGCGCCGTCTTGGCGTCTATCGGCGGAGCGGCCTGCGCGTCCAAAAGTGGACGCCAATTGCGGTTGACGAACTGCGCGGCCGTCTGCCATCCCGCGTCCAGATAGATCGCCGCGATGACGGCCTCGCACGTATTCGACAACAAGGCCCGATTGCGATGCCCGCCCGTACCGAATTCGCCTCGCGACATGCGAATGTGATCGCCCAGGTCCAGTTTCACCGCGACGGCGGCCAGGGCCTCGCGTCTGACCAGGGCCGCGTGCCGGCGCGCCATGGAGCCCTCCTCCTCATCGGGAAACGTCGTGTATATCATGTCGGCGATGACAAGTCCCAACACACGATCGCCCAGGAATTCAAGCCTTTCGTTGGAGCGATGGCCATTCACCGAGGACCCCTCGACACTGGAATGCGTCAGCGCCAGCTCAAGCAGGCCGATGTCCGCGAATTGATGTCCAATTTCGGACTGCAAACGTCGCAGGTCACGCTCACTGGAATTGTTCGCATGCCCGATCATTGGATTTTTTGAAAAAGGCGGTCTAACCGCAGGGTCGTGAACCACTCCCAGAATTTCCATGGGCTGCCATCGATCGAGAAAAAGATGAATTCGGCGCGGCCGACGAGATTATCGAACGGCACGAAGCCAACGGACGGAAATCGGCTGTCTTTCGACGAATTGCGATTGTCACCCATCGCGAAGTACATGCCCTCCGGGACGATGTAGACCGGTGTGTCGTCGGAATAACTGTCGTCACTGAATTCCACGATCTCATGCCGCCGATCGTTGGGGAGTGTTTCAATATAGCGATTGAAACGGCGCGCGTTTTCCATCGGGCCCGACACCGTGACATAGCCGTCGCGCTCACGCTTCACGGCCTCGCCATTGATGTGCAGAATACCGTCAATGACCTGAATCCGGTCGCCAGGAAGCCCGATAATCCGCTTGATATAATCCGTCTTGTTGTTGCTGGGCAGCTTGAACACCGCGACGTCGCCCCGTTCCGGCTCACTGGCGAATATCCGCCCGGGGATGAGCGGCAAACCGAACGGCAGAGAGTACCGGCTGTAACCGTACGAGAACTTCGAGACGAACAGAGTAGTCCCCGACCAGCAGCGTCGGAATCATCGAGCCAGATGGGATGCTGAAGGGCTCGTAAGCGAAAGTTCTAACGGCAAGGGCAATCAGAACCGCATAAACGACTGTCTTTACCAGCTCGCTGAACCCGCTGGATTTTCCTTGGGCCATAATGAGTACCCGCTGAATGGCGTTCGTAGAAATGGTTGGGTGGCCGGATGATCAACGCGGCGTCTTGATCGAAACAATGTCGATCAACACGGTCGATGCACCGGCCCGTTGGATGGCATCACTGAAATGAGCACTACCGCTTGAGCGAAAGGATACTCATCCGTCAACGACAACTCAATGGCGGCGGTCATTCCCGGCGGGGTTAATTGCTCAAGCTTTTCAAGCGCCCCCCCCGCCAACGTTAGATACGGCTTTCCCGAAGGCAGGTTGTCGACCATGATGTCGCGCCAGAAAACGCCCTCGCGAAAACCGGTTCCCAATGCTTTGGCACACGCTTCCTTCGCGGCGTAGCGCTGGGCGAACCGGGCGGCTCGATTGATATGGCGCCCGCACCGTTGGCGCTCCGTATCGGTGAAGATCCGAGCACAAAATCTTTCCCCGAACCTCTCCAGTGTTTGCTCGATGCGACGAATATCCAAAAGGTCCGTACCCAGCCCGATAATCATATTTATTAGAACCGTCTGTTAATGAACAGCATCGCCGCGCGCGATACGCGCTCGATCCATCTCTTCCCGCATATGCCCGATGGCCGCCTGAATCCCGCGAAATATTGCTTCCCCAACCAGGAAGTGTCCAATGTTCAGCTCGACCACGGATGGAATTGCGGCAATATCGCCGACGTTTTCCAAGGTCAGCCCATGCCCGGCGTGGCATTCCAGACCAAGCGACGCGGCGTAAGATGCCGCTTCGGTAATCCGCAGAAGCTGCCGTTCACGTTTGTCCGCCCGTGCATCACAGTACGCGCCGGTATGCAGTTCCACCGCTGCCGCGCCGAGGGCGAGCGCCGCGTCCAGTTGCGGGGTCGACGGTTCGACAAACAACGAGACCCGTATCCCGGCTCCGGACAATGCATCCACGTAAGGCTTTAAATGATCATAGCCGGAAACGGCATCGAGGCCCCCCTCCGTTGTGACCTCCTCGCGTTTTTCGGGAACGATGCACGCGGCGTGAGGCTTGTGCTTGAGGGCGATTTCAAGCATTTCGGCGGTAGCCGCCATTTCAAGATTGAGCGGCACGCTGATGCATTCTCGCAACCTTATGATGTCGCTATCCCTGATATGACGACGATCCTCTCGGAGGTGAGCGGTAATCCCATCGGCACCCGCCCGCACGGCGCTCTCGGCTGCCCGAACCGGGTCCGGATGGTCGCCGCCGCGCGCGTTGCGAATGGTCGCCACATGGTCGATATTGACGCCCAAGCGAAGGTAGGCAGCCATTGGTTCTTTCTCGCTTTATTATCGTATGTATTCAGATTACCGCAAGAAAACGCCCCTCGAGCGATTGTCAACCTCATCGCAGGCCCCATGGGCGGGCATCATGATCGTCTCATCCCCGCGCTCGCTCCACCGAGTTCACCGACGCTGTCGCCCGCAATGCCGCAATAATCTCGGTAAGGTGGCGAACGTCACGAACTTCTATGTCGATCAGCATGTCAAAAAATTGGGCCGTCCGATTGGTAATCTTAAGGTTCGTGATATTGCCGCTATTTCTGGCTATCACCGTCGTCAGGCTACCAAGACTACCCGGTTCATTGATAACGGTTAATTGAACGCGTCCCACGTGTTCCGAAGGAGTTTCGTCGTCCACCTCCCACGAGACGTCGATCCACCGTTCCGGCGAATCAGCAAAGGCCTCCAGTCCCTCGCAGTCGATCGTATGAATGGTCACGCCCTTCCCTGTCGTGACGACACCGACGATCCGATCTCCCGGCAGTGGGTGACAACAACCGGCAAAATGCACAGCCATCCCTGGAATAAGCCCCTTGATGGGGACAGAGGCTATTTTGTTCGCCGATTTCCTGTCGCGACCCCGCGCCAGGGGCGGCACCATGCGTTCGTAGAGGCTTCGCTTTTTCTTTTTCGTTCCCGGAAAAACGGTCTCGGTCACCTGCCTTCCCGTGATATGTCCCGCGCCGACTTGGGCACAAAGATCGTCGACCGTTCCTTGTCTGAAATTTTTGAGCACCCCCTCCAAGGCTTTGTCGTAAAATTCATAGCCCTCGTCGCGAAACGCCCGTTCTAATATCGATCGGCCCAGTTTGAAATATTGTTCTCTTTCGCGACCGCGAATGTATCGCCGTATGCGCGCTCTCGCCTTCCCCGTTACAACGAAACGCTCCCACGTCGGAGACGGAGTTTGCGCCTTCGATGTGATGATTTCTACCTGATCACCATTAAGAAGCTTCGTGCGCAACGGCATCAGACGTCCGTTGATTTTCGCCCCGACACATCGATCGCCGACCGCCGAGTGTACCGCGTAGGCCAAGTCAACCGGCGTTGCTCCCGCCGGGAGATTGATCAAATCTCCTTTTGGCGTGAAGCAAAACACCTCGTCTTGAAACATTTCCAACTTCGTATGCTCAAGAAACTCCTCGGGCTCGGCTTCGTGTTCAAGGATCTCCAAAAGCTCTCGCAACCACCGGTACTGTCTGCCATCGGTGTTACCCACGCCCTGCTTATAAAGCCAGTGGGCGGCAACACCATATTCGGCGACTTCGTGCATCTTGAGTGTACGAATTTGGACTTCAATTCTCTGGTTTTCGGGGCCCAACACCGCCGTGTGAATGGAACGATAACCATTCGGCTTCGCCGTCGAAATATAATCCTTGAAGCGTCCTGGAACCACGGGATAAGCACTGTGCACGACGCCGAGCGCTTTATAGCAATCCTCTACTGTTCCGACGATCAATCTGAAAGCCATGATATCGCACAGTTGTTCGAACCCCACGTCATTGCGCTGCATTTTCCGCCAAATGGAAAAAGGTGTTTTCTCTCGGCCAATGACTTCCGTATCGACGTTGGCTTCCGCCAAAGTCTGCTGAACTTTCTCAACGATGCGAGGAACCAGCCCGCCACCCCGGTCTCGCAGAAACTTGAGGCGCGCGACGATCGAATTGCGAGCATGAGGATTGATCTCCGCGAAAGCGAGATCCTCCAATTCGCTTTTCATTTCCTGCATCCCGATCCGCTCGGCCAGCGGCACGTATATGTCCATCGTCTCATTAGCGATGCGGCGCTTCTTGGCCGGATCCGATATATGTTTCAGGGTCCTCATGTTGTGTAGACGGTCCGCGAGTTTCACAAGAAGGACGCGAATGTCTTCCGACATCGCGACGACCAGCTTGCGGAAATTCTCGGCCTGTTTTGAATGTTCGGACTGAAGCTCAATCCGATTTAATTTGGTGACGCCATCGACCAGACGGGCAACCTCATCGCCGAAATGACCTCGAACCTCGTCCAGAGTTGCCGACGTGTCTTCGATGGTGTCGTGAAGAAGCGCCGTGATGATGGCCGCTGTATCGAGTTGATACCGCGTCAAAATACCCGCCACTTCAAGCGGATGTACGAAATATGGATCACCCGACGCACGTTTCTGCGCCCCGTGAGCCCTCATCGCGAACACATAGCCCCGATTGAGCGCTTCCTCATCCGCATTGGCATCATAGGCCTTGACGCGTTCGACGAGTTCAAACTGACGGATCATGCGGGGGGCCTGCAATGATTGTCGGCGTCATGGCTAGACTTAAGATCAGGGCGCGCTTCATGGTCCCGCTCAGGCCTGAGCATTGCATCGTCGGAACCTCGACATTTGACCGCCTCCCGAATGGACAACTGCCTTTGTGCGTTATGAGCGATCGTGTTTTTGTTCATGGGATACAATATGGTTGACGTCGCATAGGCTCTGCAACTTGAACCGAAGGGACCCGCGCCAGCAAATCAGACACACTCTCTCCCGTGACGGGATGTGTCCAATGAGGCGCCAGCTCCATAAGCGGCCTGAGGACGAATGCCCTTTCATGCATCCGCGGGTGTGGCAACCTGAGGCCGCTGCCGCTGATCTCGTCGTTGAAGGTCAATAGGTCCAAGTCCAATACACGAGCCGCGTTGATCGCTCCACGGTTACGTCCGAATTTGGCCTCCGTGGCATGCAGAGCCAGGAGCAGATCCCTGGGTTCATGTTCGGTTACAACCTCCACGACGGCGTTGACGAATGTGGGTTGGTCGGAAATCGGCACAGGAGCACTCCAGTACCAGCGGGACCGTCGCACGACCTGCACCTGCATATCGCCGAGAGCCGCAAGCGCGGCCATGCATGTGTTTACGGGCGCACCGCAATCTCGGCTGTAGAGATTTGCTCCGACGCCAACCAAAATCACTGACTTCGATCCTTTTTCGACCCTTGCAGCGACAACAAAGCGAACTTAGTTTTACATAGTAATACTCGCAATGCAGGCTAGATATAGGCAAAAATTCTCTGCGTCACAATTGGCGAGACAAGTGGTGTAGAGAGACATTGCTTGGCAATATTGAAAGGAAATTTGATTATGATATTCTATTCTCAGGAGAGAATTGGATTGTTTATTGACGGTTCTAACCTTTATGCGGCAGCACGGGCACTCAATTTCGATATCGATTACAAACGCCTGCTCCGCCTTTTCGCAGAACAAGGCCGACTGATTCGCGCATTTTACTATACCGCGCTGGTGGAGGATCAGGAATATTCGCCCATTCGCCCTTTGATCGATTGGTTGGATTACAACGGCTACTCGATGGTGACAAAACCGACCAAGGAATTTACGGACGCATCCGGCCGTCGGAAAATCAAGGGGAACATGGATATCGAACTTGCCATCGACGTGATGGAAATGGCCGAACACCTCGATCATATCGTGCTCTTTTCGGGGGATGGCGACTTCAGGAGGCTGGTGGAGGCTGTCCAACGAAAAGGCACTCGGGTAACGGTTGTCAGCACGGTGCGGTCCCAGCCGCCCATGGTCGCGGATGAATTGCGTCGCCAAGCGGACGTTTTTGTCGAACTCCAGGATTTGAAACCGGACATCGCGCGCGGCGCTCACGGGCGGGACGATCGACAGGAGACGAACTTCGGCCAGCCGATAACGCCAGCGGATCTGATGGAAGAGGTTTAGGGTGCAGGCGAGCGATACGGAAATCCCCGACGTCCCAGCTGAAGATTGCTCTCTTTGCCCGAGGCTTCGTCAGTTCCGCGATTCAAACCGCGGTCACTTTCCGGATTGGCATAATGCGCCGGTACCTTCCTTTGGAGGCGACGACGCCCGAATGCTGGTCGTCGGGCTGGCGCCTGGTCTAAAAGGCGCCAACCGCACCGGTCGTCCGTTTACCGGCGACCATGCGGGCCAAATACTCTATCAGACCTTGAGCAAGTTTGGACTGGCAAGAGGATGTTACAACCCCGACGGGATGGACGACTTCACTCTGATTCGGTGCCGTATCACCAATGCGGTTCGCTGTGTGCCTCCGAAAAACCGGCCGAAGGGCATCGAAGTCGCCACGTGCAATCGGTTTCTGAACAGCGAGATCCGCGGTCTGAAATCACTGAGGATCATTCTTGCACTCGGGACAATCGCCCACGGCGCCGTTCTGAAAGCCCTCGGAGAACCCAGATCGGCGATGCCCTTCGGCCATGGATTGGTTCATGAGCTCAGTGGCGGCAACGTGCTCGTCGACAGCTACCATTGCTCAAGGCTCAATATCAATACCGGGCGACTGACGCAGGAAATGTTCGAGGCGGTTTTTCTCCCCGTCTCGCATCTCTGGAGCGATTGACGTCGATTTTGCGCTTAATTTTTGCCGCGCATCAGCCTTGATTTGGCGACTTTCCACTCCCGATCCTTATCCGCCAAGCGCTTGTCCGCCTTCTGCTTGCCTCGGGCCAGGGCCAACGAAATCTTCGCAAGTCCCCTTTTGTTGAAATAGATCGAAAGGGGTACGAGGGTCATGCCCTCCCGCCTCACCGCGCCAATCAGTTTTCTGATTTCTCGGCGATGCAGGAGCAGCTTTCTGGGCCTTCTCGGTTCATGACCGAACTGCCGACCGGCTCCGTATTCCGGTATGTGCGCGTTGAAAAGAAACACCTCGCCCTCTTTATCCCGAGCGAACGATTCCGTGATGGACGCGTGTCCCTGGCGAAGCGATTTCACCTCGGTGCCAATCAGCGAAACCCCCGCTTCGAACTTTTCTTCAATGTGATAATCGTGACGCGCCTTCCTGTTCTGCGCGGCGAGCTTCACGCCGTCGGCCTTATTCACCTTTTTCTTGTTTTTACCGGCCATTTCGTGTCGATCAGACCATCACGTCCGCGGTGGCCATGGCCTCTCGAACCGTTGCCTTGCTTTCTTCCGTGATATCGACAAGGGGCAAACGGGCCTGGGCGCTGCATTTTTTGAGCAGGCTCACGGCATATTTGACCGGCGCCGGACTTGTCTCGCAGAAAAGCGCCTCGTGTAGCGGCATCAATCGATCCTGAAGGGCCAGCGCCTTGTTCAAGTCCCCTTCCCGCCAGGCTCTCTGCATGTTCGCGCACAAGGCCGGAGCGACATTCGCCGTTACGGAGATACATCCATGTCCGCCCGCGGCAAGGAAAGGAAGCGCGGTACCGTCTTCGCCCGACAACTGGCAGAAATCCTCCCCGATCATCGAGCGCGTTCGAATGGGACGGGCAAGGTCCTGCGTCGCATCCTTGACCCCGACGATGTTGGGAAGCTTCGCCAACCTCGCCATCGTCGCGACCGTCATGTCCACGACACAGCGCGCCGGAATATTGTAGATAATGATGGGCAAACCGGCGGCGTCATGTATGGCCTTGAAATGCTGGTACAGGCCTTCCTGATTGGGTTTGTTGTAATAAGGCGTGACGACAAGCGCGGCATCGGCTCCCGCGTGCCTGGCATGTTGGCTGAGTTCAACGGCCTCCGCGGTCGAATTCGAGCCCGATCCGGCAATCACCGGAATCCGGCCCGCGGCGGCCTCGATACAGACCTCCACCACCCGCATGTGCTCGGCGTGGTTCAGCGTCGGCGACTCCCCGGTCGTTCCACAGGGAACCACGCCGTCCGTGCCCTCCCGGACATGCCAGTCGACCAATTCGCGATATGCGTCCTCATCAAATACCCCGTTCGTGAACGGCGTGATCAGGGCAACGATCGAGCCCTTGAACATTCTGCTGCCTCCTTCCCCCGCTTCCAATTGCGGAAATCGAACCATACTCGCGGATACCCGGTTTGCATAGCCGGCCCTTTTCCTCGGCTGCGCGCGGGCCATCTTGTGAACGTCCATAGCGGCGAGTAGGGTAATTCGAGCGGCAGGACCGTGGTTGTTGTCAAAACGACCAGGGCGACCGACGCGAATTTGACCATGAGGCTGCGGATTTCGGTGCTCATTACAACCACCCTCTCCATCTTGGCGACGTGCTGGGTGCTTCTGTCACCGTCAGGAGCATTCGCAACCCCCCTATCCCGAGATGACTTCCGACAGGGTGAGACGGCGTTCGCGGCGGCACGCCAAGGCGACTGGGCGAAAGTGCGCCACATCGCCGACAGAGTGAGCGATCCAACGCTCGAAAAGCTGCTCGTCTGGACCGACCTCATTCGATCGGAGGCAAATGTACCGTTCAGCGACAGAGCGAATTTCATTCGCGAAAACCCCGAATGGCCGTGGCAACGGAGGCTCCGGCGCCTCGCCGAAGAATCCATGTCCCAGACCATGCCGCCGACGGCCGTCATATCCTGGTTCGAGCGCTTCGAGCCGCTGACGACCACCGGCCGCGTTCGCCTCGGGGCGGCGCTGCTTGCGACCGGGCAACAGACCCGGGGCCAGAACATCATCCGTAATGCCTGGATCAATGACGATTTCTCGACGGCCGAAGAACAGGAATTCGTGCTGCGATACGGCCGGTTGTTGACGACAGAAAGCCACCTTCAGCGTCTCGACCGACTGTTGTGGGAGGGAGATCGCGATCAGGCATTGCGGATGTTTCCCCGTGTCGGCGCCGACGACCGGCTGGTCGCCGAAGCCCGTATCCGTCTCCGACAAATGTCCCCTCGCGCCCCGGCGACCCTCGCACAGGTTCCGACGGCGCGACGCCGCGACCCGGGTCTGGTCTACGAACAGCTTCGATGGCAGCGACGGAGCGAACTCGACGAAGCGGCGCTGCGGACCCTCGGCGCGTATCCCCTGGACCCCGTCCGCCCGGAGCTGTGGTGGAAGGAGAGGTCGATTTTAAGCCGGCGGGCGTTGGCCGACGGGCGCGTGTCCGAGGCCTACCGGATCGCCAGAGACCATGCGCTGACGGACGGCGCCGCATTCGCCGATGCGCACTGGCTGTCCGGCTGGATCGCGCTGAGATTTCTTCAACAACCCGCGCAAGCCGCGAAGCACTTCGAGACGATGTTCAATGCCGTGCAATATCCGATCAGCCGGTCTCGCGGGGCGTACTGGGCGGGCCGCGCGGCGGAATTGGCGGGAAACAAGTCGGTGGCGGCCGAGTGGTACGCAAAAGCGGCCCGTCACCCGACCACGTTCTACGGTCAGTTGGCAACGGTGCAGCGCGCCCAAGGGAACGCTTTGAAACTGCCGCCGAATCCGGTTCCGCGACCCGCGGAAGCGGCGGCGTTCAACACGCATGAACTGGTCCGCGCTGTCGAAATTCTGGCGGCGTACGGACAAACGAGCCGGCTCCGTCCCTTTGTCTATCGCGTCGGCGAACTCCAGGACTCGGTTGCGTGGCAATCACAGGCGGCCGCATTGGCCAACAGGCATGGCCAGCATCATCTGGCGGTCGCCATCGCCAAGATGGCGGCGAAAGACGGCCGCGTGCTGACGGTCGACGGCTATCCGACGGTCCGTGTTCCGAAAGCACCCGTTCCGACCCTCCAAACCATCGAGGACCCGCTGGTCCTGGCGATGGTGCGTCAGGAAAGCGCCTTTCGCGCCGATGCCGTCAGCCCCGCGGGCGCCCGCGGACTGATGCAGTTGATGCCCGGCACCGCCCGTCAGGTCGCCCCGACCATTAACGTTTCGTACTCCCAGCCCCGATTGACCACCGACACCAGCTACAACCTCAACCTCGGCCAAGCCTACATGGCCAAGATGCTGCAACGTTTCGGCGGCTCCACTGTCCTGGCACTGGCTGCCTACAACGCGGGTCCAAACCGGGTCGAGGAGTGGATGCGGAACAGCGGCAGGCCGCGCGGCGACCTGTTCCTCGCTATCGACTGGATCGAACAGATCCCCTATGCGGAGACGCGCAACTACGTTCAGCGGATTTTGGAGAACCTGCAGGTTTATCGCCTGCGGCTTGGTCAATCCGCCTCGGGCGTGACGATCGCGGACGACCTGAAAAGGTAGTGGGGGTGGGGGGGGGATCCATCGCTTTTTAAGAAAACAACCCCATGCACAGTATCCGACGGGAGGTCAGACCATGTTTTCCGGCAAACACATTCGACAGGCCGAAGCCGTGCTCGATCGGTGTCGGGATCTCGATTTGAAGCTGACGACCGCGGAGTCGTGTACCGGGGGCCTGATCGCCGCCTGTCTCACCGCCATTGCCGGCTCATCGGACGTGTTCGATCGGGGCTTCGTCACCTACGGCAACGAAGCGAAAGTCGGTATGCTCGGCGTTCCACAGGCGCTTCTGGCGACCCACGGCGCGGTCAGTGAAGCGGTTGCGCGCGCCATGGCCGAAGGCGCGCTCGCTCATGCATCGGCGCACGTTTCCGTGGCGGTCACCGGTATCGCGGGACCGGGCGGCGGGACCGCGACAAAACCCGTCGGGCTTGTCCATATCGCCGTCGCCGGCGGCGGCCGGGACATCTACCACACAGACGAGGTGATGAGCGGAGACCGCACCGAGGTGCGGATGAAAGCGTTGGAAAAATCGCTATCGATGCTGGCGCACCATCTCTCGACGACATGAAACGTATGCCAAGGCCGCATTTTCGCGGCCTGACGATCACAAGGCGTCCGTATCAACGATCGCCGGTATCCGGCACGCGGTGATCGCTACCGCCGCCATAGATGGTCCGAGCGCGCTTTTCGAATGCCCCGACCATCCGTTGCACGGCTTGATTGAAAAGGGACCCGATGACCTTCTGCAGGGTCCGCGAGCGGAACTCGAAATCGATGTAGAAATCGATGACGCAGTTGCCGCGATCATCTTCCTCGAACTCCCAGTGATTGGTCAGGTGATGGAACGGGCCTTGCCGATAGACAACGTCGATGCGGTTGGGCCGGTCCAGCCCGACGCTCGAGGTAAAACGCTCTCGGAAAACCTTGAAACCGATCACCAGGTCGGCAACGAACGCGTTCGGCCCCTCGCGCCCGCGGATCCGGGTGGCCACGCACCAGGGAAGAAACTCCGGATAGCGTTCCACATCCGCGACAAGATCGAAGATCTGTTCGGGTGTGTACGGAACAGTGCGCTTTTCAGCGTGTGTTGGCATTCCACAGACGACAGGCAAGAGTCACGATGCGACAAGCAATGCTTTTCGAGCCGCTTGCAAGGCTTCGAAGTCGGCATCCGCATGATAGGACGATCGGGTCAATGGCGAGGAAGATACCATCAACAAGCCCTTCGACATGCCAATTCTCCTGTATTCGTCGAATTCTTCAGGAACCACGAAACGATCAACGGCGGCATGGCGCGGCGTCGGCTGCAGGTATTGACCGATCGTCACGAAATCCACCCCGGCCGATACCAGATCATCCAGCACCTGCAAGACCTCGCCGCGTTGCTCGCCAAGACCCACCATGATTCCGGATTTGGTGAAGACATCGGGCTTTAGTTGCTTGGCCCGATCAAGCAGTCTGAGAGAATGGTAGTAGCGTGCTCCGGGTCGAATGGTCGGGTAAAGCCGCGGCACCGTCTCCAGGTTGTGATTGAAGACGTCGGGCCCGGCGCTGGTCACCATTTCAAGCGCCCCTGACTTGCCGCGAAAATCGGGCGTGAGAACCTCGATTGTTGTTTCGGGACACATCGGACGAATGCGTTCTATGCACAGAGCGAACTGGGATGCGCCCCCGTCTTTCAAGTCGTCACGATCGACCGACGTAATTACCACATGGCGCAAGCCCATCCGGGCGGTCGTCAACGCCACGTTGTCGGGCTCCAAGGGATCGACCCCGCCCGGTTTCCCGGTGGCGACATTGCAAAAAGCGCAAGCCCGCGTGCAGGTATCTCCGAGGATCATGACGGTCGCGTGCTTCTTTGCCCAACATTCTCCGATGTTGGGGCAGGCAGCCTCCTCGCAAACCGTGTGAAGGCCATGTTCCCGCATGAGACGACGCGTCTCGACATACCCTTCGGAGGATGGTGCCTTGACCCGGATCCACCGCGGCTTGCGCGGCGACGGGTTCATCGGACGATTGACCTTTTCGGGATGGCGAACTCTGGGAAGGTTGCTCATTTCCAAGATATGGAGAAACGCCGATTTGTCGTCAAGGCTGACGTTTTCGATCCTTTTACCGAGCGCCCGCCGAACCGTCGAAAACAATCGTTTCGTCACGATGGCCGAAATTCAAAATCCGTCTCGACCACTCGTCGAGCATGTCCGGATCCAGACTTTCCGGCCGCAGCAAGGCGACCCGATGCTCGAGCACCAGTCGTTCCGCGCGAATTCGGTTCAGTTCGACATCCGCGATCGCCACGCGTTGCTCCAGACTTCGCCACGCGATCAAACCACGGTCACCGTGAAGAGCGTGATAAACGAAATAGCTTACGACACAGATGCCGATGGCCGGCCCCAGCACATGGCGGGCGCGCGCGCGAAATTCAGAAATTAGAGCCATCGTTCTCTATGCTAAATATCCGCTTCTCCGGTCGGGCCGTAATCAGTAAGCAATCCATAACAACAAATATGCAAATATTTTGTTGCGTTGACATCGCCGGTCGGCAAAAAAGCGAAGGGCGGGTTCGAAAACCCGCCCCAATAGCTGGCAAAATACGCCGCAATACGCTCAGAGCTGTCGCAATGCCCGCTTTCCCGCGAAGATCGCCGCGGAACCCAGTTGCTCCTCAATCCGGATGAGCTGATTGTACTTCGCGATTCGATCCGAGCGGCTCAGCGAGCCCGTCTTGATCTGTCCGGCGTTGGTGGCGACCGCGATATCGGCAATCGTCGCGTCCTCGGTTTCGCCGGAGCGGTGAGATATCACGGACGTATAGCTGGCTTTATGAGCCATCTCGACCGCTTCCAAGGTTTCCGTCAGGCTTCCGATCTGATTCACTTTGACCAAAATGGAATTGCCGATCCCTCGGTCGATGCCATCCGCCAGCCGTTTGGGATTGGTCACGAACAGGTCGTCGCCCACCAACTGGACCTTGCCGCCCAATTCGTCCGTAAGCACCTTCCATCCATCCCAGTCGTCTTCCGACATTCCGTCTTCGATTGAAATGATCGGAAACCGGCTGACGAGATCGGCGAGATATTTGGCGTTTCCGGCCGCGTCCAACTGTTTGTTCTCTCCCGCCAGATTGTATTTCCCGTCCTTGAAATACTCGCTGGATGCGCAGTCCAGGGCGAGGTACACGTCGTCGCCGGGACGGTAACCGGCGGACTCGATCGCTTTCATGATGAAGCTGAGGGCCTCGTCGGCGCTGTTCAAAGCGGGAGCGAAGCCGCCTTCGTCCCCGACATTGGTGTTGTGGCCGGCATCCTTGAGCCCCTTTTTCAGCGCTTGGAAAACCTCGGCCCCCATTCGAACGGCATCGGCGATGGTCGATGCGCCGACGGGCATGATCATGAATTCCTGGATGTCGATCGGATTGTCGGCGTGCGCACCACCGTTGACGATATTCATCATCGGTACCGGGAGGACACGGGCCTGGGTCCCGCCAATGTAGCGGTACAACGGCAAGTCGGCCTCTTCGGCGGCGGCCTTCGCAACCGCGAGGCTGACGCCAAGGATCGCGTTGGCGCCGATGCGCCCCTTGTTCGCCGTGCCGTCGAGATCGATCATCGTTTGATCGATGTGCACCTGATTGGCCGCTTCCATTCCGGCGATGGTGTCGAAGATCTCACCGTTGACCGACGCGACCGCCTTGGTCACCCCTTTTCCGCCGTAGCGTCCCTTGTCTCCGTCGCGAAGCTCCACGGCCTCGTGGATTCCCGTGGACGCCCCCGAAGGTACCGCCGCTCGTCCGATCGCTCCGCTCTCCAGAGCGACATCGACCTCGACCGTCGGATTGCCCCGGCTGTCGATAATTTCGCGTGCTGTAACATCAATAATGGCAGTCATTTTAGTTTAGCTCCTCTCCCCTGGTGGTCCGGATTTGATTTATAGGTGTACCAGCTTAAGCTGCAAAACGACGTCTCGGCGAACACCCAGCGAAAAACTCATAACGCCATCGCCAGTTGGTGGCAAGCATAGGGCCCGTCCACAATCAAGGCCTATCGCTGTAGTTTCAGGGGCCGCGCCTTGGCGACGCGGTCGAATTCAAGCAGATCCTCAATAACGTCCGGCAACCGCTTGAACGAAATCATGTTTGGTCCGTCGCTGATCGCATTGTCGGGATCCGGGTGCGTTTCGATGAACACCGCGGCCACCCCCACGGACACGGCGGCGCGCGCCAAGACGGGAGCGAACTCTCGTTGGCCGCCGGACGACGCGCCCTGGCCGCCCGGCTGCTGAACCGAGTGGGTCGCGTCAAACACCACGGGGCAGCCGGTCCGAGCCAGGATGGGCAACGCCCGCATGTCGCTGATCAGCGTGTTGTAACCGAAGCTCGATCCCCGCTCGCACACCATCACCGCATCGTTTCCCGAGCGCTTGATCTTCTCCACGACATTGGACATATCCCACGGCGCGAGAAACTGGCCTTTTTTGACATTGATCGCCCGTCCCGTGGCGGCGGCGGCCATCAACAGATCCGTCTGCCGGCAGAGAAACGCTGGAATTTGAAGAACGTCCACGACTTCGGCGACGATCGCGCATTGCTCGTGCGCATGCACATCGGTCAGCACCGGCAATCCGACGGTTTCGCGAATTTCCGCGAAGACCGATAGCGCCGCATCCATTCCAACGCCGCGAGCGCCGTCCATGCTCGTGCGGTTCGCCTTGTCGAATGACGTCTTGTATATCAATCCGACGCCAAGCTTCGTGGCGACCTCGGCCAAGGCGTGAGCGGTCTCCAGGGCGTGATCGCGGCTCTCCATGACGCACGGCCCGGCGATGAGCGTCAGCGGCAGGTCATTGCCGATTTTGAGGTTTCCGACGGATACTGTGTGCTGATTGGCCATGGCATGTTGCCCCTAAATCACCAGAGCAATATCCGTTCAGGTAGACTCACTTGATCGGATTTACCTGCTCTGAATATCAAAAGTTTAGAGCACGGTCCGGATCCATCGTGTGGTTTGCGGCAACGACAACTCTAAACCAGCCGAGACTGTTCAACGGCGGCACGGATAAACGATGTAAACAATGGATGCGGATCGAAAGGTTTCGATTTCAACTCCGGATGAAATTGCACGCCGATGAACCACGGGTGGTCGGGTATCTCGACGATTTCCGGCAAAAGCCCGTCGGGAGACATCCCTGAAAACACCAGACCGTGCCTCTCAAGGATTCCGATATAGTTTCCGTTTACCTCATAGCGATGCCTGTGTCGCTCGCTAATCCGGTCGACACCGAAAACCTCCCGGGCACGGCTTCCTTCCTTGAGCACGCATTCGTACGCCCCCAGGCGCATGGTCCCCCCCAGAGCACCGTTTTCGTCACGGGATTCGCGGGTGTTGCCCCGCATCCATTCGGTCATGAGGCCAACGACCGGGGCCTCGCACGGGCCAAACTCCGTCGAACCGGCCTCGGGTATCCCCGCCAGGTTCTGAGCGGCTTCGACCACCGCCATCTGCATGCCGAAACAGATCCCGAAGTATGGCACGTTGCGCTCTCTGGCAAACCGCGCGGCCTCGACCTTGCCTTTCGCGCCCCGCTCGCCAAACCCACCCGGAATGAGAATGCCGTGAACGCCCTCGAGCTCGTGAAGGGTATCGCCGGACTCGAAAACCTCGGCATCGATCCAGTTGATCCTGACGCGGACGTAATTGGCGATCCCGCCATGGGTCAGCGCTTCCGCCAGCGACTTGTAGGCGTCGAGCAGCCCGGTGTACTTGCCGACCACCGAAATCGTGACCTCGCCTTCCGGCATCGTGAAGCGGTCCACGATGTCGCGCCATTTTCCAAGGTCCGGTGGCGGCGCCGACAGTCCGAAGTGAGAACACACTTCGTCATCCAGGCCCTGGTCGTGATAGCTGATCGGCACGTCGTAGATCGAACTGACGTCGAGCGCCGGTATCACCGCCTCGTTTCGGACATTGCAGAACAGGGCGATCTTGCGGCGCTCGGCCTCCGGGATCGATCGGTCGGAACGACAGAGCAGAAGATCCGGTTGAATGCCGACGCTCAAAAGCTCCTTGACGGAATGCTGCGTCGGCTTGGTTTTCAACTCTCCAGCGGCCGGAAGGTAGGGGATCAGGGTGACATGGATGTACATGACCCTCTGGCGCCCCAGTTCGTTTCCGAGCTGACGTATCGCTTCCACGAACGGCAGGCTCTCGATATCGCCGACGGTGCCGCCGATTTCGCAAAGAACGAAATCCTCGTCCGAGAGGTCGTTGACGACGAATTGTTTGATGGCGTCGGTCACATGGGGGATGACCTGAATGGTGGCGCCCAGGTAGTCGCCGTGCCGCTCCCGTGCGATGACGTCCGAGTAGATGCGGCCCGTCGTGACATTGTCGCTTCTGCGCGCCGGAACACCGGTAAATCGCTCATAGTGTCCGAGATCCAAATCGGTCTCGGCGCCATCATCGGTGACGAACACCTCTCCGTGTTGATAGGGGCTCATCGTTCCCGGATCGACATTGATGTACGGATCCAGCTTCCGCAGCCGCACCTTGAAGCCCCGCGCCTGGAGAAGCGCCCCCAGGGCCGCTGACGCCAGTCCTTTCCCGAGGGAAGAAACCACACCGCCGGTGATGAAGATGAACCGGATCATGGAACTCAAATCTAATCCAAACAACACTTAGTGAGCGGACTCGCCGCGCCGCGTCGTCGTCCGCCTTGAAAAGCCGGAAGGCGGCGATCGCCGCCTTCCGCTGCCTCAGACAAATGGCAAAAGCCTATTCGACGCTCCTACCGGGCCAAAGGAGCGCTAGGCTCGGCCGGTTCGACGGGAAGTTCTTGGACCGCCGCGGGCGGTTGATCGAGAATGGACTGCGACACGCGGTCTCCGCCCGCCAATTTGGCCAGCACCAAACTGGTGAGGATGAAGAGAGCGGCCAGTATCGCCGTCGTTCGGGTCAGCAGGTTCGCGGTGCTTCGCCCCGTCAAGAACCCGCTCATCCCGCCGCCGCCGCCGATGCCGAGCGCGCCGCCTTCACTTCGTTGAAGCAGAACGACGCCGACAAGTCCCGCGGCAATCAGCAAGTGGATCACGAGGATGACAGTAATCATCAGACCGACCGTTCGATATTTCCAGTGTTAGGGGCAGCTTTGGGCGACGGCCCAAAAGTCGTCGGCCTTGAGAGCGGCGCCGCCGATCAACCCGCCATCGATGTCCGGTTGAGCCAACAGCTCGACGGCATTCTTCGGGTTCATCGAACCGCCGTACAGGATCCGCATCGCGTTTGCGTCCGTCTCGCCGATCTTCGACGCCAATTCGTCCCGGATCATCTTATGAACCTCTTGAGCCTGCTCCTTGGTCGCGGTTCGACCGGTTCCAATCGCCCAGACCGGCTCGTAGGCGATCACGGTATTGTCGCCCGTGGCGCCATCGGGGAGAGAGCCCTGCACTTGGCGGCGGTTGATTTCCATCGTCTTACCCGCGTCACGCTCGTCCAAGGTTTCACCGACGCACACGATGGCGATCAATCCGGCGGCCAGCGCAGCCTCCGCCTTGGCCTTGACGATAGCGTCCGTCTCGCCGTGGTCGGTCCGCCTCTCGGAGTGGCCGACGATGGCGTACGTGCAGCCCAGGTCCTTGAGCATCCAGGCGCTGATATCTCCCGTATGCGCTCCCTTCTCGTCCATATGACAGTCTTGTCCTCCGACGGCAACGCCACTACCCGTAATGGTCTCGACGACCGGCGCGATAAGGGTGGCGGCCGGACAGACGAGCATGTCGAATTTCGGCGATGAGTTCGGTTTTCATGCGTGACGCAACCTCGGACGCAAGAGACAGGCCGTCGGCCTTCAATCCGTTCATCTTCCAGTTGCCGGCGATCAAAATGCGTCGGGCCATAATCTTCTCCCTGAAACCCTTGATAGATAGAAACACGCTGTGTGGAGCTTTGGTTTGGATCTCTTTAGCATAGCGTTCGGAGAGGTCCAACCCGTACATCCGCATCGGCGGACTCAAAAACAGTTTCCACCAGCACCGCGATGGCCAAGCGCGGAGATTGGTTCTTTGCGGCTTGCTAGGTTTTGCTGGCGTTCCTATGATGCGCCGCGTTCGGAGCGTGCCCTCGCTTCGCTATCATAAACTCTTTTGAAGCCCAAACCGCCATGCTCGATGCCATTCGCAAGCGCTCTTCCTCATTCGTCGTCAAACTGTTGTTGCTGTTGCTCGTTCTCAGCTTCGGGCTGTGGGGAATTGGCGACGTGATCAGTCCCGATCCCGAGGGCGAATGGGCCGCGAGGATCGGCGACGTGGACATCTCGAATCAAATCGTCCGTGACGAATACCAAAACGAGCTCAGACGCCTTCGACAGGTTCTCGGCGACGATATTCAACCCGACCAGGCCCGCGCCCTGGGCCTTCCGGCGCATGCCTTGGAACAGGTGGTCAATCGCACGCTGCTGGATCTCGCCGCGTCCGAGCTCGGCATGGTCGCGAGCGACAATGTCGTGCGCCAGACGATTCAGACGAATCCCGCGTTTCAAAATCCGCAGGGTCTGTTTGAAAAGGAATTGTTCGATCGGCTGGTTCGCGCCAGCGGTTTGTCGGAGACCGGTTTTCTCAACTCGGTGAGAGGCGATATCGTGCGTGGACAGCTTGTCCGGAACACCATGGCGGGAACGGCGGCCCCTCAATTCCTGGTGGATGCGCTTTATCGGCATCGAAACGAGACGCGCGACGTGACCTATGTGCGCATCGACAACGCGGCAATGACCGGGCTTGCCGCGCCGGACGAGGCCGCATTGCGCCAATTCCACGATGACAACATCTCGCTGTTCACCGCGCCCGAGTATCGGTCCGTGGCGGCAATCGTGTTGGACGCGGCGGATGTGAGCTCGGAGGTATCGATCTCGGACGCGGAGCTGGAAGCGGCTTTCCGGGATAGAAGTGAGGATTTCAACGTGCCCGAACGTCGGACGCTCGAACAGATCACGTTCACAGACGAAGAAGCCGGCGAGCGCGCCCTCGAACAATTGGCCAGCGGTGCGGACTTCGCCACCGTCGCCCAACGAGAGGCCGGGTTGGACGCCGATGACATTGAGTTGGGAACCGTCGCCCGCGAGCAGATCCTGCCTGAATTGGCCGATGTCGCGTTTCAGTTGCCGGAAGGCGGCGTCTCGGACCTGACCGAGAGCCCGCTCGGCTGGCATCTCGTCCGGGTGACGACCATCGACCCTGCGGAACGGCAAACGCTGGATGACGTGCGCGAGCAGCTGAACGAGGACCTCGTTCGTCACAAGGCGGTGGATGCGCTGATCGAGCGATCGATCAAACTCGAAGATGCATTGGGTGGCGGCGCCACGCTGGAAGAAGCGGGCGCCGCGATCGATGTGCCCGTACGGAAGATCGATGCCGTCGACCGCAATGGATTGAACGACCGAGGCGAACCGGTCGGTGATTTGCCGAACGGCCTGATCGATACCGCGTTCGACACCGAAGAAAATTCGGAAAGCGCCCTGATCGAAGCCGAGGGCAATGACACGTACTATGTCGTCCGCGTCGACAAGGTGACGCCGGCCGCGCCAAGGCCCTTCGAGGAGGCCCGAGGCGACGTCGAAAGCGCATGGACCCGCGTCAAGCGCGGCGAGGCGGCGGAAGAAAAGGCGAAAGCGCTCGTCGCGCGCATCGAGCGGGGAAAGCCGTTGTCCGAGGTCGCCGAAGAAGCGGGTTTGACGGTTCTGACGGCGCCCGCCATCACGCGCTCGGGAGAGGGTGCCTCGGAAGACCTGGACACGGCCTTGGTGCAATCGGCGTTCCAGGCTGAACGGAACGATCCGTTTGCGGCAAAGGGACAGGTTTCGTCGTTTGTCGGAACGGTAACGAAGGTGGTTGTTCCGGATCCCGTATCGGACCCTCGGAGCCTTGCCGCCCTCGAGCAGGATTTGCGAAGCCGTCGAACCAGCGACCTGCTGTCGCAGTTCACCGCGTCCCTTACCGAGCGGTATCCGGTCGAAATCAACAGCCAAGCCATCGATCAGATCTATTAGCGTGTTCCTTGATGAAGCCGATGCCCGTCGAACCATCCCTGCCAGATTTTGAGAGCGCATATACGAGAGGCGCCGCTCAGGTGGTATGGACGGGCCTCGTCGGCGATCTCGAAACGCCGGTGTCGGCCATGCTCAAGGTCGCCGATCGGCGGGCCTACAGTTTTCTTCTGGAATCGGTGGAGGGCGGAACCCTCCGCGGCCGGTACTCCTTCATCGGGCTGAAACCGGACCTGGTGTGGCGCTGTTTTGGCGATCGTGCCGAAATCAGTGCCGAGGCCCCTTTCAGCGCCGATACCTTTTCACCCTGCCCCGTGGCGACGGAGGCCGGCGCGCTCGCGTCGTTGCGGCGCCTCATCGCCCGGAGCACCGTCGATCTTCCCCCCACCCTTCCGCCGATGGCCGCGGGACTGGTCGGCTACCTCGGCTACGACATGGTACGGCTGATGGAGCGGCTGCCGGATGGCAATCCGGATGTCCTCGGGGTCCCCGACGGCCTCTTCATGCGGCCGACCGTCGTTGCCGTTTTCGACAACGTCGAGGACACGATCACCGTCATCACGCCGGTATGGCCCGACCCGGATGTCGGCGCCGAGGCCGCTTACGATCAAGCCCGCGCACGGCTCGCCGAAACGGTCGGCGCGCTCGAACGCAGTCTGGGCGCGCGCCGGCCCGCGAATGTCGATCCCGAACCATCGCCGTCCCCGACGTCCAACATCTCCCGGGAACGCTACGACGAGATCGTCGAAACCGCCAAGGAGTACATCGTCGCGGGCGACATCTTTCAGGTGGTGCCCTCCCAGCGGTTCATGGTGCCTTTCACGCTCCCGCCGTTTTCGCTGTACCGCGCCCTGCGGCGCCTCAATCCATCTCCTTTCCTGTTCTTTCTCGATTTCGGCGACTTCGCCGTCGTCGGTTCCAGTCCCGAGATCATGGTTCGGATGCGCAACGGCAAGGTCACCATACGCCCCATCGCGGGTACCAGGCCGAGGGGAAGCAGCACGGCCGAAGACAAGGCGCTCGCCGACGAACTCCTGGCCGACCCGAAGGAACGCGCGGAACACCTCATGCTCCTGGATCTCGGGCGCAACGACGTCGGTCGCGTATCGCGCGTCGGTACGGTGAGGGTCACCGAACAGATGATCATCGAACGGTATTCTCATGTCATGCACATCGTTTCCAACGTCGAAGGAGAGCTGGACGCCAAATACGACGCCATCAGCGCCCTCATCGCGGGATTTCCCGCGGGAACGGTTTCCGGGGCGCCGAAGGTTCGAGCCATGGAAATCATCGATGAATTGGAGCCGGAGCGCAGGGGAATTTACGGCGGATGCATCGGCTACATCGGAGCGAACGGTGAGATGGACACGTGCATCGCCCTGCGCACCGGGATCATCAAGGATGGAAAGCTGTTTGTGCAGGCGGGCGGCGGCGTGGTGGCGGACAGCGATCCGGCCTACGAGTACCAGGAGAGTTGCAACAAGGCGCGTGCCCTGCTGCGCGCCGCGGAACAAGCCGGCCGGTTTTTCGACGATGGCTGGTGCTGACGATCTCTCCCCTCCCCGCACCCTTATTTCGAATGTTTGATCGATGACCGTCAGTTTGATCACCGGGGCCTCGTCGGGTATCGGACGGAGCGTGGCGAAGCGATTGGCCGCGAAGGGCGATCTGGTCGGCGTTGTCGCCCGTCGAAAGATTCTGCTGGATAGCCTCGTCACCGAAATCGAAACCGCCGGCGGCAGAGCCCTCGCTGTCCGGTGTGACGTGACCGACCTGGATGACGTGACGGCGGCGGTCAAGCGGGTGGAAAAGACGCTCGGCCCCATCGACCGCCTTTTCGCCAATGTCGGCGGCGGAAAACGGACGCATGTGGATAGCTTCCAGGCTTCGCACGTCAGCGACGTCATGACGCTGAACGTGGTCGCGACCTGCAATTGCATCGAGGCCGTGCTGCCGGGAATGCTGGACCGCGGCACGGGACACATCATCGCGACCGGCAGTCTCGCGTCTTATCGCGGGCTTCCTCAAGCCGCCGCCTACTCGGCCGCCAAGGCCGCCATCAGCAATCTGATGGAAAGTTTGCAAATCGACCTCGCGCCTCGCGGCATTTGTGTCACGCTCCTGTTGCCGGGCTTCGTGCGAACCAATCCCTTGAGCAAGAAAACGCGGCCGTTCGAAATGGACCTGGAGGACGCCACCGAGCGAATGGTGCGGGCGATCGAGGCGCGAAAAAGCCGCTACGCCTTCCCGGCCTCTCTGAGGTTGCTGGTCGGTATCGGCCGAATGCTCCCCGCGGGCCTCTACGATCGCCTCTTTACTGGACGCACCAAAAAGCGGAAAAAGGCGAAAGATCGAATGCCTGAATGAGATACGCGAGTTAGCCAGCGCGATTACGGTGACATAAGGAAACACATAGCCATGGGTGCCGCCACCAGTCTGGACACCTTCAAATCGTTCCGACGCAAATATGTGAGGAATTACGGCAAGCCGCTACTACGGAAATTCGACCGGTTCATTGCCGAGCAATCGCTTGTTCCCAACGATCCGATTCTGGACTCCGCGCTGTTTCCATGGACAAAAACGCTTGAAGGCAACTGGCAGGATATCCGATCGGAACTCAACAATATTCTGCAATACCGAGCCGACATCCCGAGGTTCCAGGATCTGTCGCCCGACCAATACAAGATTTCCCCCGACGACATGTGGAAAACCTTCGCGCTGTTCGGCTTTGGTTATCGCTCGGAGCTGAATTGTGAATTGTGCCCGAAGACGACCGCAATCCTGGAGAAGATCCCGAACCTGAAAACGGCTTTCTTCTCCATCCTGGCACCAGGCAAGCACGTTCCCCGGCATAAGGGCGTCACCAAGGGGTTCGTGCGCTGCCACTTGGGGCTTGTCGTTCCCGAGGAACGTGAAAAATGTTTCATGGATGTCGATGGCAACAAATGTGTCTGGGAAGAAGGCCATGCCTTCATGTTCGACGACACCTTCCCGCATGAGGTTTATAACGATACCAGCGAAGAGCGCGTCGTTCTCCTGATCGATGTCGAGCGGCCGATGACCCGCAAGGGCCTGATCGCGAGCCGGTTGGCCATGTGGATCCTTCGCAGGACCGCTTATGTGATCGACGCCCGGCGAAATCAGGAAATTTGGGAAGAGCGACTGCGCGCCAAAATTCAGTCTGAAGGTAAGGTCGTACATTAGAACCTTGCTTTAGAGACCTGAAGCGGCTTCGGTCAGCGAGCCGAAGTCCTTTATGCCAAGCAATCATCGAGGTTCACCCCGAGGTTGCGGCCGTTCCCCGGCAAATGATGACAGCGCGCGCAAAGATGAAAATCATTGATTAGGTTTGTGTCTTAAATGGTTGCAACAGAACGATAATGTTCATTCTCATTGATAATTACGACAGCTTTACCTATAACCTGTTCCACTACCTCGGTGAGCTGGGCGCGGACGTGGAAGTGGTCCGCAACGATGCCTTGACGGTCGACGAGGCCCTGGCAAAGAACTTCACCGGCATCGTCGTTTCTCCCGGTCCTTGCTATCCCGATCATGCCGGTATCTCGGTGGAGCTGATCCGCCGGGCCGCGGGCCGCATTCCGGTTTTGGGGGTTTGCCTTGGACATCAAAGCATCGGGCAGGCCTTTGCCGGGCGGGTCGTGCGCGCGCCCGCGCCGATGCACGGCAAGGTGAGTTCCATTTCGCACGATGGCGCGGGGATATTCAACGGCCTGCCCACTCCGTTCGCGGCAAACCGATATCATTCCTTGATGGTCGAACGCGGCAGCTTGCCGAGCTGCCTTCGGGTTACGGCCGAAAGCGAGGATGGCGTCATCCAGGGACTTGAGCATCGAGAGTTTCCGGTCTACGGCGTGCAATTCCATCCCGAGAGTATTGCGACGGAGCACGGGCACACACTTCTGCGGAACTTTCTGGATGTTGCGGCAAACGGTGGGGGGGCGCGCTGATGGATGCTCAAAACAGCATGAAGACCTTTCTGGCGATGGTCGCCACGGGGCGCCCGCTTAACGAGTCGGAAGCCCGCGACGCCTTCGACATCATCATGTCGGGGAATGCCACGCCGGCGCAAATCGGCGCTCTTCTGATGGGCATGCGCGTCAGGGGAGAAACGGTCGAAGAGATAACGGGCGCCGTCCGCGTGATGCGCGAAAAGGCCCTGCCCGTCACCGCGCCGCCGGAAGCGATCGACATCGTCGGCACCGGGGGCGATGCATCCGGAACATTCAACATCTCGACGGCGGCCGCCCTGGTGGCCGCGGCGGCCGGCGTTACCGTGGCGAAACACGGCAATCGAGCCCTTTCCTCCAAATGCGGTTCCGCCGACGTGCTGGCGGCGCTCGGCGTGAACATCGACGCGGACCTGAGCCGCGTCGAACAAGCGATCCGCGAGGCCGGCATCGGATTTCTGATGGCGCCTCGGCATCATGCCGCCATGCGCCACGTCGCGGGAGCCCGGGTCGAGATCGGCACGCGGACCGTCTTCAACCTTCTGGGCCCGATGTCCAATCCCGCCGGTGTGAAGCGGCAGTTTACCGGCGTATATGCCCGCGAATGGATCGAGCCCATGGCTCGGGTTCTGGGCAAGCTTGGAACCCGGCATGCCTGGGTCGTTCACGGCGCCGACGGCCTGGACGAATTGAGCACGACGGGGCCCAGCTACGTCGCCGAGCTGAAAAATGGACGCATCGAAACGTTCGAGGTCGTTCCGGAAGACGCCAACCTTCCACGCGGTCAGCCCCGCGATCTGAAGGGCGGTGACGCCGAGACCAACGCGGCCGCCCTGCGCGCGTTGCTGGAAGGCGCGCCATCGGCGTTTCGAGACGCGGCGATTTTCAATGCGGCCGCGGCGCTCATTGTCGCCGAAAAGGCGGACACCCTCGCGGACGGCGCCGCCATGGCCGCGGCCGCCATCGATTCGGGCGGGGCGAAAGCGGTCCTGCACAAGCTGATCGACGTAACCAACACGGATCCTCGACCCGCCAAATGAACAACATTCTCGAACAGATCTGCGCCGACAAACGCGAGCGCGTGGCGAAACGCATGCGTCTCGTTCCCGTGTCGGAGCTGTCCGCGGCGGCGCAAGAAGCATCGCCGCCGCGAGGGTTTGCCAATCGATTGCAAGAGGCCGTCGCCGCCGGCCGCTACGGGCTCATTGCCGAAATCAAACGGGCGTCTCCCTCCAAGGGCATTATCCGGGAAGATTTCGACCCCGTTGCCCTGGCATCCGCCTATGCCGCGGGCGGCGCGACGTGCCTGTCCGTCCTCACGGATTTTTCGTATTTCCAGGGCAAGCATTCCCACCTCGAGGCGGCCCGAAGCGCTGTCGACCTGCCCGTGTTACGCAAGGATTTTATCCTGGATTCGTATCAGGTCGTGGAAAGCCGGGCCATCGGCGCCGACTGTATGCTGCTCATTCTCGCCGCCCTGGAAAACGCTCGGGCCGCGGAACTCGCTTCCGAGGCCGCCGAGCTCGGTATGGACGTGCTCGTCGAAGTGCACGATCGCGACGAATTGATCCGCGCGCGGGAGTTGGGGGCTTCGCTGATCGGCATCAACAACCGAAATTTGAAGACCCTGAAGGTCGATCTCCGGACAACGGAGGACCTCGCGCGCGAAGTGCCGGATGATTGCCTCGTCGTCAGCGAAAGTGGATTGTCGACACCGTCCGATCTCGCCCGCATGGCCGGCGCCGGTGTCCGTTGCTTTCTCATCGGTGAATCTTTGATGAGCAAGAACGATGTGGAGGCTGCGACCCGCGCGCTTCTCTGCTAAAGATGCCCGTTGGTATAAAGCGTAGCGGAATTGATCGCGGAAGGGCGTTCCACGTGGCGGACCTCACTCATTTCGATGCCGAAGGCAACGCCGTCATGGTCGACGTTTCAGATAAGAACGTCACCGAACGCATCGCGGTGGCGGAAGCGCTTGTCCACGTTCAACCGGAAACCATGAGACTTATCGTCGAGGGTGGCGTCAAGAAGGGGGACGTCATCGGCGTCGCCCAGCTCGCCGGTATCATGGGCGCGAAACGAACGCCCGATCTCATCCCGCTGTGTCATCCGCTGAACCTGTCTTCGGTGAACGGTTACGTTGACCTGCGATCGCGACAAAAGCTGGGTTCATGTGATGGCGACCTGCCGGGTGACGGCGCGTACCGGCGTCGAGATGGAAGCTCTGACGGCAGCCGCGGTGGCGTCTCTGACGGTTTATGACATGTGCAAGGCGGTCGATCGCGGCATCCGCATTACGGACCTGTGCCTGGTTCACAAATCCGGAGGCAAGTCGGGCACCTTCGATGCATCATCGGTAGGATGAGTAGGATGAGTAGGATGATCGTGTGATCTCGGTTGGCGAAGCCCTGTCGATCGTCACCCGTTCGCTCAAGCCGCTATCCACGGAATGGGTGACGGCGCAATCGGCTCTCGGGCGCGTCGCGGCGGACGACGTGGCGGCTCGACTGGCGCAGCCGCCAACGGATGTATCGGCGATGGACGGTTATGCGGTCCGCATCGAAGATATCGAGGGCGTCCCGGCGAACCTGAGCGTTGTCGGGGAATCGGCGGCCGGCGCCGCGTTCGACGGCGTCGTCGAGAGCCGCCAGGCCGTCCGTATTTCCACGGGCGCGGCCATCCCGCGCGGCGCGAATTCAGTCGTCATTCAAGAGGACACGCGCCGAAGCGGCGGCGACCTGACGATCCTGAAAATGCCGACGCGGCACAAATGGATCCGCCCGGCGGGGCTGGACTTTCAGTGCGGCGAGATCCTGTTGAAGGCGGGCCGATTCCTGACGGCGCGCGATGTCGGGTTGTCGGCGGCCATGAACGTGCCCTGGGTCAACGTCTATCGCAAACCGCGCATCGCTTTTCTCGCGACGGGAAACGAGGTGGTTCTTCCCGGATCGCCCATCGGCCCCAACCAGATCATCAGCTCGAACAGCGCGATGCTGGCGGCCTCCATTTCCGCCCTGGGCGGCGAGCCCGTCAATCTCGGCATTGCCCGGGATACCGAAGCGTCCCTGGAGAGCAAGTTCGGAACCCTCGGCGGCATCGATCTCTTGATCACGGTGGGCGGTGCCTCGGTGGGCGACCATGATCTGGTTCTGGCCGTGCTGGAAAAACTCGGTTTCGACCGCCTGTTCCACAAGGTCGCGATGCGCCCCGGAAAACCGATGATATACGGTCTTTTGGGGGCGACGCCGGTCCTCGGTTTGCCGGGAAACCCGGTCTCCGTCGGGGTAGCGGTCGCGACTTTTGTGAGACCCGCTATCGAGGTCCTGCTCGGCATCGATCGATCGGGCTCCGAATTGGCGACCGCGATCCTGAAGGGAGATCTGGCCGCCAACGATGAACGTCAGGACTATCTTCGCGCGCGCCTGTCCCACGACGACGCGGGCGCGGTGACGGCGACCCCGCTGAGCAAACAAGACAGCTCCATGCTGGCCGCCCTGGCGGGAGCGGACTGCCTGATCGTGCGCCCGCCTCATGCTCCGCCCGCCGCCACCGGGGAGCGTGTTCCCACCCTCTCGTTGCGGTACGCCAGCCTGTCCCTCTGACTTCCGGGCGGGCCGTCGATCACGAGCACAAACACGCTTGACGTTATTCAAGAACTAAAGTAGAACACTTTCAGTGTTTGTGTTTTGTTCCGTTGTCGGCACCGTCTTCGACCGACGGTCGTGCCGCACGCAAGACACGCCATGCGATGGCAAGACGCCCGACAGACCGCGAGGGGATAAAGGCATGCTCACGAAGAAACAATATGAACTGCTCGTCTTCATCAATCGCCGGCTGATTGATGCGGGAGTCTCGCCCTCGTTCGATGAAATGAAGGACGCTCTCGGTCTCAGATCCAAGTCGGGCATTCATCGTCTGATTACCGGGCTGGAAGAACGGGGCTTCGTCCGGCGCCTCCCCCACCGCGCCCGCGCACTGGAAGTGCTCAGGGTTCCATCGAGCTTGGGCAGGAACGACGGTCCGGCCGAAAGTGAAGCGGACAAATCCCTGGCTCCCAATGTGATCAAGGCCGATTTCAAATCCTCGAGCCATCGCTCGGCATCGACGCCGGCCGTCGAATTGCCGATATACGGGCGCATCGCCGCGGGCACGCCGATCGAAGCCTTGCGCGACCAGACGGCAAGCGTTGAGGTACCCGTGTTCCTGCTGGACAAGGGAGAACACTATGCCCTCGAGGTCGACGGCGATTCGATGATCGACGCGGGCATCCACAATGGCGACACCGCGATCATCCAGCGGACCGACGTCGCGGAAAACGGCTCGATCGTCGTGGCGCTGGTCGACAACGAAGAAGTGACCTTAAAGAGATTGCGCCGGCGCGGCCAGTCCATCGCCCTCGAGCCGGCGAACGCATCCTACAAGACGCGCATCTGCGGGCCGGATCAGGTGAAAGTCCAGGGGCGCCTCGTCGGCTTGATGAGAAAATATTGAATTTGGCGGAACGTTCACGCCGGCGGCAGCACCCAGGGCCGCGCCCCGCGCGACTCTCGCACATTCTCGACCCGCACCCGTCCGTTATTGAGCCACAGCGCGTGGGTACCGTCGCGCCAAAGATCGAAGCGATCGATGATCGTGTGCGGCGCCGGGCAGGCGCCGGTCACGGGCACCGTGCTGACGATCACATCGGCGATCCGGCAGTCCTCCAGCAACGCTTCCGGCCGGCTCACCAGGGCGACGACCGCACCGTCGGCGCGATAAATGCACCCGAGAGAATTCGCAGCTGAGCTTGCCATCCGGACTGGGACCATAGCGCGGCCACCGCAAGGATTGTTCGTCTTGGCCGATGCGCCGCAACCACACCCCGCGACTGAACGGCGCGGCCCGGCGCGACGATACGCTGAGATTTCCGTCATCGCTCTTTACCGCCAGGAGCTTGCCCCGGCCATCGACCAGGACATCGGGCGCAACCGCGGTGAATGTCGTGAGCACCCCCAGGACGATCGCTGCCACCCCCCAATAACGCCACCGGCCGCGCCAGACGCACAACCACGTTCCGCCGCCCGCGACCGCGATCAATCCCCAAATCGGCATGGGCGGCAATACGCTGACCGCGCCCGGCCAGCCGGCCACCACCCCGGCGATCCAGGTGACGACGTCGACCCCCCAGCCCATGGGCGTCAGCGCCAGGTTTTCGAGACCCAGCGGCATGAGAACGAAGGCGACGACCGCCCAGGGCATGATCCAAAGTGCGGTGGTTGGGACCGCCACCATGTTGGTGACGAGCCAATAGTCGGAAAATCGATTGAAGTGATAAATCACGAACGGCGCGGTCGCGATCCCGGCGACCAACGTCGTCAAGGCGACGCCGCCGACGTAGAGGAGCACGCGCTTTCGCCAGGTCGTGGGGGCCCGGTCCGCCCTGCGGCGGTCGCGCAACAACTCATAGACGGCAACCAGCGCGAGGACCGCGGCGAACGACAGCTGAAAGCTCGCGCCCAGCAGGCTTTCGGGTTGAAAGATCAAGATGACGGCGGCGGCCCATGCGACCAGCCGCATGGATATGCCCCGACGGTCGACCAGGACAGCGACCAGAACGATCGAGACCATGAGGAACGCCCGCTGGCTCGGGATCGTTGCCCCGGCGAGCAGCATGTAGCCGCCCGCCCCGAAAATGGAGGCAAGCACGGCGATCTTCTTGATGGGAAAGCGGAGCGCAAGCGGCGGTATCAGCGCCAGAATGCAGCGGATGGCGACGAACAGGAAACCCGCCACGAGGCCGATATGCAGACCCGATATGGCCAGCAGGTGCGCAATTCCGAAATCGCGGATGGCTTGAATGACCGGTGCCGGGATGGCCGCCCGATCGCCCGTCATGAGCGCGACGATCACGGCGGCGGTCGCACCCCCGACGTGCTCGTAAACACGCGCCGCGATGTCCGCCCGCAGGCGGGCAATCCGAAGCTGAAACGCTTTTGCTCCGTGCGGCGGCGTCTCGGCAACGATTTCGGCCGGCCCGATCGCATAGCCAACGGCGCCGAGCCCGCCGAAATACGATTGCCGCTGAAAATCGAATGCCCCCGGTATGGCGGGCGGCGGCGGCGGCGCGAGGACCGCGAAAACCCGCACGGTATCACCCGGTGTCACCGCCGGCTGTTTGCCCCGCAGTCGAACGCGCACCTGTTCGGGCGCTTTGCCGGGTTCCAGACGCGCGATGCGCGGCCGATCGAGAACCAGTCTGATTCCGTTGGCCATGAGATCGACGTCGGAGACCTGGCCGAGAACCGATACGGGGCCGATCTTTTTGGCGAGCACGGGCGCGGCCACCGTCGCCGTACGAATTTGCGCGGCGGCAAACCCGAGCGCGATCATGCCGGCAGACAGTGCCACGGGCACTTCGTAACCGCGTCCACCAACGGCCTTCGTGACGAAGAACACGAGAACGGCCGCCGTCGCGACAACGCTCGCGGGCCCAAGCCAAAGCGGCGGCTCGACAGGAAGGGAAAAGTAGATGCCGATGCCAACCGCCAGTCCCACGGGCAGCCAAAGCACCCATCGATCCCGCTCGGCGGCAAAGCGTCGCGCTCCCGCTCGAAGGGCCAGCGCAATCCTCGGTCGTCGCGTCGTCTCGTGCACCCGATCCGTTTCCCGCCACATTGCGCCGAGGCCAACCGCTTTAAACGCCCGCCTGGCAATTCGCCAACCCGCCCCGACCCCCATGATTAGCAAATCTCGAAGGGTTTAGCCACCAGGCAATACCCATTTGGGGTAAATTTAGGCGTCTCCGTCGGACGTCGTCAGGGTCGCGTGTCCTAAGCATCTGTTTGTTCGAGCGCATCGCGCGTACGGCATGGCGTTTTCAAGAGTTACCGTGATTGACACACAGGTTGCAAAAGAAGCCTGATCCACTCACTATGCATTTTCCAGCGACGCGATTGACGCGGATCCCACCCTCCCGCGCACAACCGATGGACGTTATGAAGGATTTCGGTCATCAAAAGATAGCGGCGAGCGAGGGACCAACGGATCCTCCGATCCCGCCCGGGCGCGAACTGATCTCTCACGTGTTTCCGGGCGACGATACCGCTCGACGCGCCGCCGCCTCCCGAAGAAGAAGGCGCTGGGCGACGTTGGGCGCCCTGGTCGGCGCTGGAGCGACGGCCTTTTACGTTTTCGCCACCGAGGGTAGTCCGGACCGGCGATCGGCACGTGTAGAAACGCCCGCCACACTCAAAATTCAACAAGGTCGAAAAGACCCGCGGGAAACAGGTTCGCCGACGATTTCGTCACCGCGGCAATGGGTGGAACCGCCGCAGGACATAGCGCCCTATTCCGCAAAAAGCCTGGCCCCCGCCGCCTTGGCCAATGAGGGTGCCGACCTCTTCGGTGGAAATCGACCCCAAGCACGGAACGTACCGGTTCCATATGGGGCCGTCGATCTCACGCGTTTGGTCGCCAGGGGCGATCACCTTCTGGGCCTCGGTGATGTTGCTTCGGCTCGACTAATCTATCGAGTTGCCGCGCTCGGCGGTAGTGCCGCCGCCGCGGCCGCCATGGGATCGACGTATGATCCGAAATACCTCGAACTGGCTGGAGCGCAAGCTACCGAGGCCAAACCCGCGGAAGCGATCAAATGGTACGAGAAAGCATCCGTCATGGGTGAACCCTTGGCTGAAGCCCGACTTCGCGAACTGCTGGACAGCCTCGAAAGCGGCCGCGCGATCGGCACGTCAACGATCGTTTCAGACTACTGACCCTGACGCCGATATTGCCACTGCAAGAATTGGTTGTAGAGATTGGCCCGCTGTTGTTCCGACCTGGGTTCGGCGCCGGTATTCTGATCGTTCATGAATTTGAGAAACGCCTCGAACATTTGACGATTTTCCATGTCATAACCCGGCCCTTGCACGGATTCCCGCTTGTTCAACCACTCGTCAGCCGGCTTGAACCGCGTCCATCCCGGAACTTCGGCGGCAAGATTGACCTCCTGCCATTTCGGGTGGCGCGGCGATTTCAGGAAATCGTCGAACGTGTCGAAGAACGTGTTCACGAACTTTTCGACTTTGCCGTACCGCTCGTTTTCCTCGTCCCAATTGTAGACAGCCATCACCGCCCCCACCGCCAAGGTCTGGACCTCCCCATCGCCCTCGATCAACGCAGGGTAGTCGGTACCATCGAACACCGAGGGCAGATATATTTCGAGCAGTTCCGTCGTTGCCGGTACGGGTACGAGGTGAAGTCCGCTGGTCGCCTCGATGTTGCGGAACACCTCGGCCGGCTTTCCCGCGACATAAACCATGGCAGCGATCTCGCCCGACTTCAATTTCTCGAGAGCGAGGGCTTGATCGAAGGAAACGGGCTCGACGTCGACATTCAACGTCTCGAATACGGTAGAGGCCGTCATGTACGTGCCGCTGCCGGCGACGCCGAAATTGACTTTTTGTCCAGCGAGATCCCCGATGGATTTTACCGAGTCGCCCGCGAGCAAATGGAATTCTTCATTATACAGTTTTGTAATATATCGAATTCTATTACTGATTGTCGGATGAATATTCTGGTTCTTTATAAAACTTAAAACATCCGATTGAACAATACCAATATCGATACCCTTCAAATAAAGAATATCCGTGATGTTCTGTGCCGAGCCCTTGCCAATGATCGGGAGGATGCGAAGTTTGTCACCGTCGTCGAGCACGGCCGCGAGATCACTGGCAATCCGGATATAGGTGCCGGTCACCCCGCCGGAGATAATACTCACGGTTCCCTGATTGACGCGCGAACGAAGTCCGGCGTCGTATTGCGCGCCAACCGGCCGCAACGGCCAAGTGAGCATCAGCGCAAGCAGTCCAAGCGTGCCAATTCGCCGAAAGCATATCCCTCACCTCTACCCAGTTTCTATTTCCCATCGGCCACGCTAAACCAATATCCGTTCAAGGGGAATCAGGCGCGTTCACTGTTTGACGAAAATTCTTATCTCGCCAGGCTCCAGAGTCAGTTTTTCGCCGGCGGCGAACGCTTCGTTCCTGCCGCCGGGCGTAATCTCGCGGCCCTGGGCGATGTCCTTATCCGACAGATCGATGCGGCCGCTCGCATTCGATTCCCATTCGGTATTGATCACCGTCAACGCCCAGTCACTTCCTTTGCTGGCGCGGCGCAGCAGACAAACGATCCGCCCATCGCCCACCTTGAAAGCACGTTGAGGCCCCTCCTCGTTCAATACCGGCACCGACGCCTTCATTTTGTTTACGTCCGCGATGAAACCGGTCAAGTCGAAGGTCGGGTCCTCCCAGTCCTTCGGTCGCGTCTTCACCACATGGAGCGTTCGGCGAAAACCGTACTCGTAGCCCATGGGTATCATGACCCCGGCGGAGAACACGGCGGAGAACAGATACGCTTGCCGGCACCGGCGCTCCAGATCTGACGCGGCCTTTATGCCCTGAGACTCCAACTCTTCGACCAACCGCGGCGTGTCGTGGGTTTCGGGGAAGGCGATGGACGGCGCGATGCCGCGGAATATTTCATACTGTTCGAGCAACCAGTCCGCCTTGAAATCCCACCACTTGGCGCTGTTGAACAGGTAATCGAAGCCCGCCCCGCGCAGCGCCTCGACTTCTTCCAGCAAGCCGCCCAGATTCTCGGCGATGAAGACCGTGTCCTTGTTCTGCCGATGACCGGCGTCAATGACGCCCCGCCACACCACCTCGGGAACCTTGTAGGCGGCGTCGCACCGGAACCCTCGAACGCCGAGGCCGGAGTAGTGCCGAACCAGATCGCCGAAGTACTCGATGATCTCGTTGCGTTCGGGACGCTCGCTGAAATCGATGGCCGCCAGATCCTTCCAGACCGTCCGCTTTCGGGTATCCACCGGATCGACCGCGAAGGGCGAACTCAGGGAACCATCCGCGTCATGGACGAACCACGCCGGATGTTCCTCGGTGAGTTTCGAGTCCATGCCCGTATGATTGATCACCAGATCCATCATGACCGACAGACCGCGCTTTTCGGCCGCCGCCATGAAGCCGGCAATCAAGGCATCCGCCTTGCGCCGAGACCGTCCTCGAAACAGGGGGTTGATCTCGTAGTAGTCCTTGACCGCGTAAAGACTTCCAGACGCGCCCGTGGTGTGGAACGGGTTCAGGAAAACCCAGTTGAAACCCATCTCGGATATGCGGTCGAGATGGTCTTCCCAGTCCTTGACGGAACCGGCAAGCAACGGAAACAGGTTGTAAATTCTTACGCCTTCAGACACGATTGTCTCCCCTCTGCATTCTCTTAATTTTGTCACGGGATTGTATTCGGTGTCCGTCTGCGCCCGGTGCGGGCATGGAAACGGCCGCTCACGTTCGTGTTATGGATTCATACAGGGCGAGGGTCTGCTTGGCGATGCTTTGCCAGCTGTATATGTCGATCACCCGCCGGCGGCCCGCCGCGCCCATTTGCCGGGAGAGATCGGCGTCCAACCCCAACCGGTTGATCGCTTCGGCCAGGCCGCGAGCAAATTCCTCGGGATCCGTCGGATCATGAGGAGGCGCATCCGACAGCTTGGCGTCGACGATCAACCCTGTCTCGCCGTCGGCGACCACCTCCGGAATCCCGCCGACCGCGCTTCCCACGACCGGCGTCCCGCACGCCATGGCCTCCAGGTTGATGATCCCGAAAGGCTCGTAGATGGACGGACAGCAGAATACGGAAGCGTGCGAATACAGTGCAATGACATCCTTTCGGTCGAGCATTCCCGGCAGCCAGACGACGCCGGGCCGCCGCGCCTTGAGGTCCCCGACCATGGCCTCGAGTTCCGCCTGCAGTTCCGGCGTATCCGACTTGCCGGCGCATAGAACGATCTGCAGCCGTGGATCGATGGCCTCCGCCGCCCTGAGCAGATAGTACAGCCCTTTCTGGCGCGTCATGCGGCCGACAAACAGGACATAGGGCGCGCTGTAGTCGATGCCATTGCGTGCAAGCACTTCCGGCCGGTCGACCGCCCGGTACTCGTCCGTGTCGATGCCGTTGGCGATCACGTGCATGCGCGCGGCATCCACGTCGAACAGCCTCTGAACGTCATCGTAGGTACTTTTCGATACGGCGACGACGGCGTCCGCCATTTCCAGGGCCGTCCTTTCGACCCAGCTCGACAGATCGAAACCGCGACCGATCTGCTCGCGTTTCCACGGCCGCAAGGGTTCCAGGGAATGAACCGTGATGACCAGCGGCAACCCATACAGAAGTTTCGCCAGTATGCCGCCGAAGTGCGCATACCAGGTGTGGCAGTGAACGACATCCGCATCGATGCCCTGGCCATTGAAGGCGAGCGACGTCGCGAGAGCTTTCAAGGGCGATACCAGAGGCACCGGACACCCCGAAAACTGCGACGCCTCTATCTTGGTGCCCCTCACGGTGAGCTGCCCGTCGACGTAGGCTTGTTCATTGAAGCTCCTGACTTCGATGGGGGTCAGTTTCGCCAGTTCTCTTGACAAGTATTCCACATGAACGCCGGCGCCACCGTAAATATGAGGAGGATATTCGTTGGTCATGAACAGAACACGCATTCTCGTCTCCTCCCGAGCAACATCGGCTTGAGCGTGTGTTCTACTCGATGGCGGAGATTCGTCAATCGGTATCGGCGCGGATTTCAGGCGATTGACGACGCCGCGGCGGCGTCGAAAAACACGTGATTAGACAGTTACTGGCGCGAAACGATCGAGACCTCACGGTGGCCTCCGCGGGCAATGCCCGAGCTCGAAGTGCTGATGGTATGCCGAAACGACCCGCGATGGTCAGATGCAGCCAGGGGCGACGGAGGTCAGGAATCGGCCGTGGAGATGAAGCGTTTCTTGTCGCCTTCGAGGACGAGGCAGGTCAGGGCGCCGCTGTAGCAGGCTCCGGTATCGATACCGATTCGGTTTTGGCGAACATCCGGCGTCTCGGTTACCGAGTGGCCATGAACGACGATCTTCCCGAAATCGCGGTCGGACTCGAGAAACTCGTCGCGAATCCAAAGCAGATCATGGGAGACTTGTTTGTCCCACGGCCGATCGGGGTGCACGCCGGCATGGACGAACAGAAAATCCCCCACCGTCCATGCCAGCTTCAACTGGGTGAGAAACGCGATGTGTCGCTTCGGCACGGTTTCGCGCAGGCGTTCGCAAATGTGATCGAGACGCTGTTCCGGCGGCACGTCGTCGGCAACGCGAACACCGTAACTGTACACGGTTGCATCTCCGCCATACTTCAACCACGGCCCGCCGTCTTCGGCCGTCTCGATAAATTGGGCGAAATACTCATCATGGTTGCCCTTGAGATAGACAGCCGCGAAACCGGAAAGCGGGTGATCAAGCAGATAATCGATCAATTCACGAGAATTGAACCCTCTGTCCACGTAGTCGCCGAGATAAATGATCGTCTTCCGGGTACCGGGGGCAGCCGCTTGCGCGTCCACCGCAATCGTGTCGTGAAGCCGCTTCAAGAGGTCGACACGACCGTGGATATCGCCGACGGCGTAGATGCGGTCGCCGGACGGAACCCGCGCGTTGGCGACGGTCAGCCGCCTCGACTTCCCCCAGATCCGTCCAAAGACGCCGGTTGGCGTCACATCACTGATCACATTCCACCTTCAACGCTGCTAATTCGTCATGCCCGCGCACCCATGACCGTTTGTACCCATTACGCCAAGCCTAATCCGCCGCAAGTCGACGAGACCTGCCGCCTGCTCTCTTAGATGCGGCAGCGCGACGACTATTGCCAGTCCGTAACGATTCTGATCGACCCATGCCATGGGCCTTGCGGGTCCGTTCAACCGCTGCACCTGGGTAATTACATCAGCAACCCGCCCAATTCGGTGGGTAGGCGGCTTTCAAAGCGCAGCCTACCAGTAATTTGCCTGTTTAACCAATCGGACCCGGATGACGCCGATCCACCGCTCAACCATCACGATCGACACCGCGGTTCAAACCGGGCCAAATGGGCGAAAATTTTCTTGTTGAAAATCAGAATACCCTTTATGGTTGAAGATAGCAATTTCATAATCATGTTGTTCCTTGTATGATTGCATGGCGACGTTGCGATTTATAGCAGATTGTATTTTTGTCAGACACATACACCTTATGTGATTTATTAGGGCACGGCCATTCGGTCGCGGCAAGAGGCGCTCGAACGATCACGCTGTTATGGAGGTCTTCATGCTGCCGGTTTCAAAATGGGTCATCGCCGGGTGTTCAATGGCGGGAATCCTGTGCACGACGCTCCCCGAGCAAGGGCGGGCCGCGGAAGCGCTCACGCCGCGGCTGCAAACGCAAATCCTGAATATGCTCGCGTCACGCGATTTGGGCGCCGGTCGATGCATTCCAACGCAAAAGATGGGCAACCTTATCGCGTCTCACCCGGCGTCGGCGCAAAAAATCGTGGAGTTTACGAGCGGCAAACTGGCGGCGCGGCCGGATCTGCTGGGAACCGATTGCGCGTGCCCAACGGAGCTGGCCGCCGCATCCATCGACGTCGTGCCCCACATGGCGGGTCCCCTCAGGCGCGTCCTGGAATATCGCTATCCGGATTGCGCGGCGGCGGTGGAAACCGCCATGGCACACACCTTGGGTGGAATCGCGCCTGGCGCCGGCAATACCGATCAGCCGTCAAATTCGACGCTTCTTCGATCCGCGGCCGCGCCGAACGACGGCAGTGATCCGACCCAGATCAGCGGTCTGTCGGGCGACGAGCTTCCAGCCGGGCGCGGAGCGCCGCGGCTGATCTTCCGCCGGACCTCCAGGCCGAGATTCTGGAGGCACTGGAGTTGCGGCCGGAGCGGGAAAACCAGTGCATCGCGGCCAATGCGTTCGGCGAGCTGGTTCAGGCCAATCCCGAACAGGCGTTGGCGATCATGGAATTCGCGGACGTGAAACTGTCATCCAAGGGCCGCCTTCTGGGGGATGAATGCATCTGCCCCATCGAGCTTGCCACGGCGACGGTCAATGCGGTTCCCGAACTCACGATACCGGTGCGCCGGGCGCTTGACGATCGTTATCCCGAGTGCACGGAACCGGCCGCCGCGGGCCGCAATGGATCGCGCAGGCTGCCTCCGGAACCCCCCTGTCTCGAGACCGCGTCGCCGAGCTGCTGAAGAGGGTATCCACACCGAACGAGGGCCGGCTGCGAGCCGCCAAAAGACGATGTCCGCAGACCCCGCCGCGGGTAACGAAAAACAAACTTAGGACGCGATCAATCGCCATTGCATTGAAACAGTGTTGCGGTTAGTAGTTGCCAGACTGTTCTCCGGTTTCGAACGAACATTGACCCTTGCAACAGTGGTTTTCGTGAACCGGAGGGGGAGAAGGACAGATTTATGATGAAAAAGTCGTCGTTGAGTGTTGGTATCGCGGCAGTTGCAACTGCCGCGATGTTTAGTGTTGATGGATATGCGCAGGAGTTGTTGCGTGGGGATACTGTGCTCACGCGGCCGCGCCCGGAGTACGATCCGCTGGGTATTCGGGCGGGAAGTTTTTTCTTTTTTCCGCAGGCGACCGTCGTCCAGGAGTACAACAGCAACATCTTCGCGACGGAGCACGATCTCGAAGATGATTTCATCACGCAGTTGATTCCGTCGTTGTCCATCGAATCGGACTGGAACAATCACGCTCTCAATTTTGCGGCGGAAGGCGATTTTGGCCTTTACGCGGAAAACAACGACGAAAATTATCAGGACTTTGCGTTTGCCACGGACGGGCGGCTCGACATCACGCGGGAGGCTCAGTTGAGCGGCGGTGGCGGCGTCCTGCGGAACCACGAGGACCGCGGCAACCCGGATTCCGACTTCGACGCCAAGGACCCGACCGTCTATTATCAGTACGATGCGTTCGCCAACTACTTCCAGCAGTTTGGCCGGTTTTCCGCCACGGTCGACGGCGAGTTCCTCCGGCGCGACTACGACGACAACCAAGCCGTCGGCGGCGGCAACATCAACAACGACGATCGCGACCGCAATGTCTACGGCGGCGGAGTGCGCGGCGGCTACGAAATCGTTCCCGCGTACGAAGCCTTCGTCCGATTCGACGCCAACCAGCGCGTCTACGACGAAACACCCGACGATGGCGGTATCAATCGTGATTCATGGGGGTACGGCATTGTCGGCGGCCTCGCCTTCGATCTTGGCGGCATTACCGTCGGAGACATATTTTTCGGCTATCGAAGTCAGCTCTACGATAACGACAGCGCGCTCCGCAACATGGATGGACCGACCGGCGGCATGGCGCTGGACTGGAACGTCACGCCGCTGACCACCGTCGGCGCCACCGTTGCCCGGACCATCGAGGAAACCACCGAGGTGGGGGCGTCCGGTTACTGGGCGACCGCCGGAACCCTGCGGGTGGACCATGAACTGCTCAGAAACGTCCTGTTGAACGTCTCGGGGGGCGTCACCAACAACGACTACGAAGGGAACGCTCGCAACGATTTCATTTATCGGGCGGGCGTTGGCGGGACATATTTGATGAACCGCTATTTGTCGGCTTCACTCAACTACGTCTTCACGCGCCGCGACTCGGACGACGCGCCGGGCGGCGATCAGGATTACACGGAAAACAGGGTCCTGATCGGCATAAGCGGGCAGCTATGATTAGGATTGCGGATCCTTCGGCGGGTCGCAAAATGGTTTTGGCATTCGGAAACGGAACATGAAGTGCATGCTGAAAGAACGATTTTCCCGAATTCATCGCGTCATTGCCGTTGCCTCGCTCTGCTTCCTTGTCGGCCTTGCCGATGCGCGGCCCGTCGCCGCGCAGGCGGAAACCAGCTTCAAGCTTGGCCCGGGGGATCGCATTCGCGTCACCGTCTTCGGCCAGGAGGATTTGTCCGGTGAGTTCGAAGTCGACGGCACCGGCAGCGTCTCTTTGCCGCTCATCCGTTCCGTTCAAGCCAAGGGCCGGACGCTGGCGGAACTCGAGCAAGCCATCACCGAACGCCTGCAGCCGGACTTTCTCAAGGATCCCCGTGTCAGCATCGACGTCCTGAACTATCGTCCGTTCTATATCATCGGCGAGGTCAACGAACCCGGCAGCTACCCCTACGTCAACGGTATGAGCGTGTGGAACGCCGTCGCCATGGCGGGCGGTTTCAGTTATCGCGCGAAAAAGAGCGAGGTCGAGATCAAGCGTGGCGGCGATGCGGCGCAGACGGCGTGGCAGGACGCCAATCCGGACACCGTCGTGTATCCGGGCGACGTTATCAGGGTTCCCGAGCGTTTCTTCTGACGGACCCGCCGGCGCTTTTCCTTGGCGGCGCGCCGTGGGTTACACCAACGGTCGTTGGTATTAGCTAAGCGCTAACCTTTTGGTCATATGATTTTGGTCTCTGCAACTTTGACCGAACGGCCATTTGTGCGTCGGAAAGAGGGTTCATGGACAGCTTCATGCAAGACAACCCAGGGACCAGGTCCGCCGACCCGGGTGATGGCGGTTCCCGCGGCCCTGCTCCGCTCGGGGCATTCGATCTCAGGGATTTCTTTCGAAAGCTCTGGCGTCGCAAGGGGGTGATCGCCGGGACCGTCGTGCTGCTCTGCGTCGCGGCCGCCATCATTCTCTTTCAGATTCCGCGGCAATACGAGACCCGAGCGCAGGTCCTGATCGAATCGCGCAACGCTTCCATGGTCAATATCGAGGAACTCGTCGCCGGGCGCGGCGTCGACACCGAGACGATCGAAAGCGAGATTGAAGTCATCAAGTCGCGCCGGCTCGCCGAAAAGGTGATCGAGCAGCTTGGTCTGTACAACGATCCCGAGTTCAATCCGGCGCTCCGACCGAAGGGCTTCTTCGACAATGTGTTCGATTTCCGCTCCTATATTCCGCGTGAATGGGCGGCCGCCCTGTTCGGCGAACCGTCGACCCGAACACTCACGGAGGCCGAGAAGCGCGCGCGGGAACGGGTTGTCGTCGTCGACCAATTCCTTTCCCGGTTGACGGTTGCCCGGCAAGGGTTTTCGCGGGTGATTTCCATCGGATTTTCGTCGGAAAATCCCGACCGGGCGTCGCAGGTCGCCAACAAGGTCGCCGAGGACTACATCGTCGATCAATTGGAAGCGAAATTCGAGGCCACCCGCAGAACCACCGCCTGGCTCAACGAGAAAATCGCCGGCTTGCGAGAGAAGGTCGACGCTTCCGAGCGCGCCATCGAAGCGTTCCGCAAGGAAGCCGGGCTGCTTCAGGGCACGGCGGGTCCGCTGATCACCCAGCAGATCTCGGATCTCAACGCGCAATTGATTCTCGCCGGCGCGCAGCGCGCGGAAGCGGAGGCGCGCCTCGGTCAGGTGCAGCAATTGATCCGTGTATCCGGCGGCGCCGGATCGGCCGCCGACGTTTTGGATTCGCCCATCGTCCAGGCGCTGATGTCGAAGGAAACCGAGATCCGCCGGAAGGTCGTGGAAATGTCCGGGCAGTTCGGCGGCCGCCACCCGAAGATGATCAGCGCCAGCGCCGAGCTTGCGGACATCGAGCAGAAGATCGAAAGCGAAGTCAGAAAGGTCGTCCAGACGCTCAAGAACGAGGTCGGTATCGCGCGGGCCAGAGAATTCGACGCTTCGCGAAAACCTCGAACGCCTGAAGGTTCGTCTCGGCCATTCCAATACAGCCGAGGTCAGGCTCCGCGCGCTGGAACGCGACGGCGAAGCCGACAAAACCCTGTTGGAGACTTTTCTGGCTCGATTCGAGCAGAAAAGCGCCGAACAGGATATGCAAAGTCAACGTCCCGACGCGCGCATCATCTCGAAGGCCGATACCCCGACCGCTCCCGCCTACCCGAAGAAAACCATCATCCTTTCGTTGGTCATGGTGGCCTCCACGATCCTCGGCGTCCTCCTGGTTTTCCTGTTGGAGCAACTGGACAAGGGATTCCGCAGCGGCGACCAGATCGAACGCATGACAGGGGCGAGCATCCTCAGCCTGATTCCCGCCGTGACGGGATCCGGCAAGAGCCGGCACAGCCCGCCCGACTACATCGTCGAGCGCCCGATGTCGGCCTACGGCGAAGCGGTGCGGGGCCTGTACACGAGCCTGCTCCTGTCGCACGTGGACGCGCCGCCCAAGACGATCGTGTTCACATCGGCGCAGAGCGGCGAAGGCAAGACGACGCTCGCTTTGAGCCTGACGCGGATGCTGGCCAAATCGGGTCGCCGGGTGATTTTGATCGACACCGATCTTCGCAAACCCAGCGTCAGCGCGTTCCTTGGGATTTCCACCGGCCCGGGATTGGTGGAGTTGCTGGCGGGCGAGAGCAAACTGGAAGACGTCGTCCGCACGGACGAGGCGTCCGGCGCCCAACTCATTACCGCCGGAAAATTCGCCACCAACGCCGCCGACATCGTCGCCTCCGACCACATGAAACGCCTGATCGAGAGCCTGGCTCAGTCTTATGATCTGGTCATTCTCGACTCGCCCCCTGTTCTCGCGGTCTCAGATGCGCGTATTCTCGCAACCATCGTCGACCGCGTCGTGTTCACCGTTCGCTGGGCGGATACGCGGCGCGAAACGGTCGCCATGGCGCTCAAACAGATCGTCGCGTCGGGGGCGAAGCTCGCCGGCGTCGTTTTGAACGTGGTCAATGTGAAGAAGCATGCGCAGTACGGCTACGGCGACTCCGGCTACTACACCGGCCGGATCAAGAAGTACTATGTCGACTAAAGATCCGATGTAATATGGGCGCACTTGGCGCCGCCGGAATCGTGTACCCTGGCGCGCTCATGAAGACCCGTTTGATCGGCTTGATCTTCGCCGTCGTCTCGCTCGCCTTGCTGGCGCTGGGGATTCCGCGGACCCTTTCCGCCCTCGTCATGGCGCCCTCCGCTCCGGTATTGAGAAAACTGCAGAACCTTCAGGCCGTGGAAACGGCGGAACTGGAGACGGTTGTCGCCGCTCAGAAAAGAGGTCTGGCCTGGAGTTCCCGAGGCCGAACACTGACCGATCTCGGCCTCGCTCAACTGCTGATCGCCGAGCGGCTCGCCGAGGATGATCCCGAAAGGCGTCGACAGATCGAGAAGGCCGTCGCCTCGCTGAATAGCGGCTTGGCGCTTGCGCCCGCGAACCCCTACGCGTGGACGCGGCTCGCCTATGCCGCCTTTCAGCTGGACGGATGGACCGAGCCGGCGCTGTCGGCGCTCCGCCTGGCCTTTGTAACGGCCCCGTATGACCCGCGTCTGCTGCTATCGAGGCTGAGATTGAGTTTTCTTGCCTGGCCCGACTTGCCTCGGGAAGACCGAGAGCTGGTTCTTCAACAAGTCCGCCAAGCATGGCGCCGCGATCCCGACGAACTCACCCTGATGGCCGTGGATTTCGAGCAGATCAATCTGCTTCGCGCCGCGCTTCTCAGGGACCCCGAGGATCTGGCGGCGTTCGAGGAACGGCTGCGGAAAATCGAGGCCTACTGATACCGCCGATCATCGATAGGAAGCCGGTGTGACGGTCGTTTATACTACCAGGGATCCTTGGCTTTCCGGCTGCTCCAGCACTGGGCGCAGGCGGCGCCCATGATCAGGCAGTAGGTCGCGGTCACGGCCGGAATCTGCAGACTGAAATCCACCACCGAATGAGCGGCGACCAGGACCGTCGACGCGAGTCCGATGCACGGGTAGATGATATCGCGCTGGCGTTGTCGCAGCCCCATGCAGGTGAGCACCGCCAGCGCCGCGATCGCGCCGAACAGGGCCAAGGCCGCGGGAAAGCCCAACTCCAGAATATTCTCGAGGTAGGTGTTGTGCGCCTTCATATAGACATCGACTATTTCGGGGGTTCGGTAGAACCGGAAGACCTCCTCGAAGGTCCCCGCCCCGGTGCCGAGCAGGGGCGCCGCGTCGATGGCTGACAGCGTCAGCTCGTATACGCGCATTCGGGGCTCGTCCACCAGCGAGGCTTCGGCCATCCTCTGGTCCAGCTCGCCCCCCCCCAGCGCGAAGAAAACAGACACCGCTACCAGACAGACACCCCCGAAGACGACAGCGTACCCACTCGATACCGCCCGGGAGAACCCGAGGGCGGCAATCAAGGTAATCAAGCCGACGACGGTGCTTACGAAGCCGGCGCGCGAATGAGACAGGATCAGCGCCGTCAGGACGACGATCCAGGCCAGCAGAAGCGACCATTCCTTTCCGGTCATTTTCACGATCAACTGAAGCAATCGATCCTTGGCGCCGCTCGCGGCACCGAGAGTGGAGGTGACGGCGACGACAATGAGACCGGTTGTGCAGATCAGCGTCAATCCGGCGTAGGTCGCGAAGGAATTGCGGTTGACGAAGCTGCTGGTCACGTCGTCGTGATAGGCGAACTTGCTGAACCACAGAATTGTTTGCGCTCCGGAGAACTGAACGATGAGGCCGTAGACCGCATACGCGAAGCCCGAAAAGGCCACCGCGTAAATCACATGGCGGGCGCGATCGGGCCGCCGGCAGTACTGCATCGAGAGCCAGAAAATCCCGGCATACGTCAGCAAACGGCACACGAAAGAGATCGTTTCATAGGGGTTCAGGGAAACGCTCGACGCGAGATCCGTAGCCAGGGCGTCGCCCGCGCTGAACCACAACGGGTGGTGCCAGTCCGCCGGCGTGAGCCAAAGCGACTGCACGGTTGCCCACATGACGGCGATGGCGAACATCAGAACGAAGGGCCACGACGTTCTCAACCGGATATCGGGACGCTCCCAGCCCACCAGGACGCGGCAGCTCCAGACGGCGAGAAGGATGCCGACCACGCAGGCCATCAACCCCCAGCTCCACAAATGGACGGAGCCCAACGGCAGCGGCGCCAGAATGACGAGACCGACGAGCGCCCAGAAACTGACGGATGGGCTCTTGATGGACATCACGAAAAGCGCCCAGAGCCCGGCCGCGAACCAAGCCAGCAGCGCGACGCCCCATCCAAACACGAAACCGACCGGCACGGGAACGAGGAGGACAAGCAGGACCACGGTCAAAAGGATTTTGCGCTTGTCCAGCGTCGTAACGTCTTGTGCGTGTACTTCCATGGGCGCCCCAAAGGTGTTGCCGTTGGCGGGCGGCCGCCGGTCGTGGATGCCCGCCCCGCGGCGAGTTTACGGCGGCTGGGATGTCCGCGACAACTTTACTTTGCATCGGATGGTACGAGAGGTTCTCGGTTACTGCTCTGGCAGGGTCCGGCAGGATAGATATCCATTCGCCGGGGTCGGATTTAGTAGGCGTTTTTCTGAGCCCAGCCGAAGACCGCCGTGCGGGCGATGATGCGGAGATCGAGCCATGGCGACCAGTTTTCGATGTAGGAGACGTCGAACTCCACGCGCCGGCGCATCTGGTCCACCGTCGCGGTCTCGCCCCGCAGACCGTTGACCTGCGCCCAGCCGGTGATCCCCGGCTTCACCCGGTGGCGGCCGTGATAACCGCCGATCAGCGCCGCGTACTGCTCGTTGTGTTCCACCGCGTGCGGCCTCGGGCCCACCATCGACATGCTGCCCGTCCAGCACGTTCAGCACCTGCGGCAACTCGTCGAAACTCAGGCGGCGCAACAGCCGGCCCACCCGGGTCACCCGCGGGTCGCCGCGGCGCGCCTGCGGCACGCCCGCTTCCGGCGGCCGGTCATGGACCATGGTGCGGAACTTGTTGACGATGATCACCTCGTTGTTGAACCCGTAGCGCGCCTGGCGGAACAGCACCGGCCCCCGGCTGTCCAGCTTGATCGCCAAGGCGATCAGCAACAAAAGCGGCGACATCACGAGCAGCGCCAGAACCGCCAGGATCTTGTCCTCCGCCGCCTTGACCAGACCGGCCCAGCCGGCCAGCGGCACCGACGCGATCTCCAGCACCGGAACGCCTTCCAGATGGCGGCGGTGGTGGCGCGGAAAATGGTAGCCGATCAGATCCGACCCGAGATAGACGTGCACCGGCAGGCAGCGCAGCCGATCGATGATGCTCACCAGCCGGTCGTCGGCGTTCCACGGCAGGGTGATCACCACGTCGTGCACCAGCCCGCCGCGCACGTACCTCACCAGGTCGTCCAGATCGCCCAGAACCGGCAAACCATTTATCTTATGTTCGATTCGCGTCTTGCGGTCATCGAACACCCCGACAAAATGCTTCCATGGCACGTCGCGTCGGCGCAGCTCCGTCACCAGGCAGTGCGCCTGACCGCTGGCTCCGACGATCGCCACGTTACGCGCCAGCAGTCCGGCCCGCGCCGATCGCACGATGAAGTAGCGCACCAGCCCGCGGTACATGCAGATCGCGAACGCGCTTGCGAGAAACGAGGAAAAAAACCAGATCCTCGAAAATTCTTCGCTGATCTTCAGCGCGAATACCAGCGCCAACGGAACGAGAAATACCAGGGCGCACAACGCGATGGCGCGGCGCATATGGCTCGGCCACGCGATCAGGGTTTCGAAATCATAGAATCGGCAATATTGCAGCCCCGCCACCGTGAGCGCCGCGTTAACCGCGGTCATCGCCAGGTACATCGGATACGTCTCGGGAGACCACCCCACATAGGTCCAGTACAGCATGCCGCCGACCAACGCGATGATCAGACCGTCCATCACCCCGACCAGCCCCCCGATCACGCTTTCGGAGATGATGGAATGCCAGTATCCGGACGACGCCAGCTCGAAAGCCTGCGAGCGGGCCTCCGTCTCGACGGAAGTGATGACTGGCCGGTGAAACATGCTGATTGCGATCCCCGAGAGCCCTATTCGATCGCGCGGAATGACGCGCTCAACTCCCTGACGAGTGTGCTCTTTAAAGTTTAATATATTAATTATATACAACTTAGAAATGCATAGCAAACGTCGGCGCCGGAACCGGCGGATCGGACGGAAACCGCTCTATAAAGCCGATGGAACCGGCAGGACGACGGTGGCGCGGGCCCCGCCTTCGGGACGATTGGAAAGCGAGACGTTTCCGCCATGACCGCGCATGATGGAACGCGCGATGGGCAAGCCGAGGCCGACACCGCCGGTTTCCCGGCTTCGTGAGCTCTCCACCCGATAAAAGGGCTCGAACACCCGCTCCAACTCGGCGTCCGCGAGTCCCGGGCCGTCGTCTTCGATAAAGACGACGAAAGCGCCGTCTTCCAACCGCAATGACACCGTGCTGGCGCCGCCGTATTTCACGGCATTCTCGATCAGGTTGGAAAACGCGCGTTTGAGCGCCATCGGACGGCCCAGGGTGCTCGCATGCGCCGGCCCGTCAAAGGCAGCGGTCGAGCCGAGATCCTGGAAGTCATCGCACAAACTCCGCAGAAGCACCGCGAGGTCGACCGCTCTCTGCCGCTCCTCCGCGAAATCGTCGCGGGCAAACACCAAGGTCGCGGCGATCATGGATTGGATCTCGTCCAGATCCGAGAGCATTTTTTCTTTTTGCTCGGCGTCCTCGATAAATTCGGCGCGCAGCCGCAAGCGGGTGATGGGGGTCCGCAGGTCGTGCGAAATGGCCGCCAGCATCTGCGTCCGGTCGCGCACGAACGATCGCAGCCGCGACTGCATCTCGTTGAACGCATGGGACGCACGGCGAACCTCGCGGGGGCCGCCCTCCGACAGCGGCGGCGCGTTCACATCGAGACCGAGGCGCTCGGCGGCACCCGCGAACATGGCCAGCGGCTGGATGGACCGCCGGATGGCCCAGAACGAAATCGCCAGCACGATCATTGTCGTCACCACGATCGCGGCGAACAGCCGGGTCATCCAAAACGGCCGAAAGGCGGCGAGGGGCGATACGAAATTGAGCCAGCTTCCATCGGCAAGTCGGTAGGCCCCGACCAGCACGCCTTTGGTGTCGTCGGGATTGTCCATCATGCCGTGCCGCCCGCTGGCCGCCCGAGGCCCGCGCCCGGCCTTGCCGCCGCCCCCCGCTCCGCGAAGGTCTCTCAGGTTCGACCACCGAGAAAGGGACAGACGCAGGCGATCGGGCTCGGTGTCTTCCAGTTGATCGCTCAGCGCCACGCGAAACAGGCGCGTTTGCAAACCGACCGTTTCGTCGTCGGTGATGGGATCCGCCGACCAGAACATCCGCAAACCGGGTTTTCGCAGGTGCCGGATCACCTCGCCGCGCTGCGCCGGCGGCGTTTCGTCCATGAGACGGGCGGCGGCCGAAACACGCTCCGCCAGGCGATAGCCGCGCGCGCTGGTCAACAGATCCAGCCGCTCGCCGGAGAAGATCGCGATGCCGATCGCGTTGGAGAGCACGATGCCCGCCAGCATAACCAACAGGGCCCGGCCGGTGAGCGTATCGGGCCACCACCGCATCACCCGCGCTCCACGTCCGCCGCGAACATATAGCCGCCGCCCCGGACCGTCTTGATGAGCGTCGGTTCGCGGGGATCGGCTTCGATCTTGCGCCGGAGCCGACTGATCTGAACGTCGATGCTGCGATCGAACGCCACCGCTTCGCGGCCGCGCGCGAGATCGAGAAGCTGATCGCGGCTGAGTACCCGCCCGGGATGGCCGGCGAGCGCCGCCAGCAGGCCAAACTCGCCGGCGCTCAACGGCACCAGGACCCCTTCCGGCGAGGTCAGCTCACGCTTCTCGAGATCGAACCGCCAGCCGGAAAACACAAGCAAGGCCTCGGCGTCGACGCGGCGCCCCGAGACAGGCGCCCCCGAGACAGGCCCCCCGCCCCGTCGCCGGCGCGCCGCAGCACGGCCTTGATCCGGGCCAGCAGTTCTCGGGGATTGAACGGTTTCGCCAGATAATCGTCTGCGCCCATTTCCAATCCGACGATGCGATCCACCTCGTCGCCCCTGGCGGTCAGCATGATTACCGGCAGACCGGATTCGGCCCTCAGGTTGCGGCACAGCGTCAACCCGTCCTCGCCCGGCAGCATGAGGTCGAGAATGATCAGGTCGATGGCCCATTCGGCGAGGACCTTTCGCATCTCCCGGCCATCGGCCGCGGCGCTCGCCCGGTAGCCGTTCTTGACCAGAAACCGCGACAGCAGATCGCGGATCTCGCGGTCATCGTCGACGATCAGAATGTGAGGCGAGGCGTCCATGACCGCGGATTATAGACGTCGCCGGCGCCCGCGCGGTGGAAATCTCGTAACGGTACGCAACAGGCGGCGGGCCTGAAACACTTCGTTACAATTCCCCCATCGCCCTGAAATCATCCGGCAATCCGACGGTCTTATATTCAGCCTCGACAACACAACGCGCCCCGGACGACACATCGGGGCATCGACCAACGGAAAGGACACTCGAGATGAAACGCACAGCATTGTTCGCAACGGCAATGGCCGCCCTGATTGCCACCGGAGTGGCTACCATGAACACGGCCGACGCCGGCAACAAGGCCGGCCAGCGCGGCGCCAAAATGTTCGACCGTCACGACACCGACGGCGACGGCAAGCTGACACAGGACGAATTCATGGCCCAGTGCGCCAGCCGGTTCGCCATGATGGACGGTGACGGCAACGGCGAGGTCACCCGGGAAGAGGCCCAGAAGGCCTTCGACCAGATGCGCGCCCAGCGCCAGGGCATGGGACGCGGCGGATCCGGCGGCGGCCAAGGCCAAGGCATGGGTGGCGGCGGCCAGGGCAAAGGCATGGGCGGTGGCGGCCAAGGCCAAGGCATGGGCGGTGGCGGCCAAGGCCAAGGCATGGGCGGCGGCGGCCAAGGCCAAGGCATGGGCGGCGGCGGGCAGGGACCGAAATCCGGTCAGCAATAGCCACGGTTCAGCCCCGCGCCTGGAGACGGCATCGCCCCCGAGCCACCCTTCGTGCTAACCTCCCGCCCGCGAACCCGGACGGGAGGATGGCATGCGCAAGACGGCGATGCTGGCTTTGCTTTTTATGGTCTCGGCGGTGCTGGCGCTGCCGGCGCGCGCCGACAAGGACGAGCTGGTCATCGGCATCACCCAGTTCCCGTCCACCTTCAATCCCAATATCGATTCGATGATGGCCAAATCGTACGTGCTGGCCATGGCGCGGCGGCCGTTCACCGCCTACGACGCCGGCTGGCGGCTCGTCTGCATGCTGTGCACGGAACTGCCCACCATCGAAAACGGTCTGGCGGTTCCCGAGAAGACGCCCGACGGCAAGGACGGCATCGCGGTCACCTACACCATCCGTCCGGACGCCCGGTGGGGCGACGGCACCCCCATAACCACCCGCGACGTGACGTTCACATGGGAGGTGGGCAGGCACCCGAAAAGCGGCGTCATCCCCAAGGAATTTTACCGCAGCCTCTACAAGATCGATGTGAAGGACGACAGGACCTTCACCCTCCATTTCGACAAGCTCACCTTCGAATACAACGCCATCAACGCCTTCGACCTGTTACCGGCCCACCTCGAGGAGGCGGCGTTCGCCGATCCCGAGACCTACCGTATCCGCAGCCTTTACGAGACCGACACCACCAATCCCGGCCTCTATTTCGGGCCCTACGTCATCACCGAGGTGGTTGCGGGATCGCACGTGGCGCTCACCGCCAATCCCCTGTGGTGGGGGGACAGACCCGCATTCGGGCGCGTCGTCGTCCGGGTCATCGAGAATACCGCCGCGCTGGAAGCCAATCTGCTGTCGGGCGCCATCGACATGATCGCCGGCGAACTCGGCCTCAGCATCGACCAGGCGCTGGCCTTCGAGAAGCGCCATGGCGGCCAGTTCACGTTTCTCTTCAAGCCAGGGCTGGCCTACGAACACATCGACATCAATCTCGACAATCCCATCCTCCAGGACCAGCGGGTGCGCCAGGCCCTCGTTCTCGCCCTCGACCGCGCGGCCATCAGCGACACGCTGTTCGGCGGCCGCCAGCCGGTGGCCCACACCAGCGTCAATCCGCTGGACTGGGTGTTCTCGGACGATAGCCGCCGCTACCCGTTCGACCCCGGAAAGGCCGCCGCCTTGCTCGACGAGGCCGGCTGGAGCACGCTCCGGGGCGGCATTCGCACCAACGCGGCCGGCGAGCCGCTGCGTCTGGAAATCATGACGACGGCGGGCAACCGCAGCCGCGAACTGGTTCAACAGGTGCTGCAAAGCCAGTGGAAACAACTCGGCATCGACGTCCGCGTCCGCAACCAGCCCGCCCGCGTGTTCTTTGGCGAAACGGTGAGCAAGCGCAGCTTTCCGGCGATGGCGATGTTCGCCTGGATCAGCGCGCCGGAGAGCGTGCCGCGCACCACCTTGCATTCGGACCACATCCCCACCGCCGGCAACAACTGGGCCGGCCAGAACTATACCGGCTATACCAATGCCGAGGTCGACGACCTCATCGAGCGGATCGAGGTGGAACTGGACCGTGACAAACGCCGCGAGCTATGGCGCCGTCTGCAGTCTATCTATGCCGAGGAGCTCCCGGCCATCCCGCTCTATTTCCGCGCCAATCCTTACATTCTGCCCAAGTGGCTGAAAGGCGTCGTCCCCACCGGCCACCAATATCCGAGCACGCTCTGGATCGAGACGTGGCGGGTCGAGTAAATACTTATTCATGAGCCGCTATCTCGCCGAACGCCTGTTGCAGTCCGTGATCGTCCTGGCGGTGATGTCGTTCGTGATCTATGGCCTCATGTGGCTGATGCCCGGCGATCCCATCGATCTGATGATCAGCGCCGATCCGAAGATGACGTCGGAGGACGCCGCCCGGCTGCGCGAACTCTATGGCCTCGACCGGCCGTTTCTCGAACGCTATGTCAATTGGCTCGGTGCCGCGCTTTCGGGCGATCTCGGATATTCGCGCTTGCGCGCCGCGCCGGTGCTGAGCGTCCTGGGACCGGCGCTGGTCAATACCATCGTCCTGATGAGCTGCGCGTTCGTCCTCGCGGTGCTGATCGCGCTCGCCGCCGGGATCGTCGCGGCGCTCCGTCCCTATTCGAAGCTGGACTACGCCATCAACCTGCTCGCCTTCGCCGGAATCTCGACCCCGCCGTTCTGGCTGGCGTTGCTGCTGATCATCGTTTTCGCGGTAATGTTCGGCGTTCTGCCGGCCGGCGGCATCGGGATGACCGGCGGCCAGGGGTTCTGGGAGTTGGCGCGCTTCCTGGTGCTGCCGGTGGCCAGCCTGACCATCGCCAGTGTCGGCGGCTACACCCGCTACGTCCGCGCCTCGATGATCGAAACACTGCGCCAGGACTACATCCGCACCGCCTGGGCCAAGGGCCTCGGCGCCTACGACGTGGTGGTGGGCCACGCCTTGCGCAATGCCCTGATCCCCGTCGTCACCATCATGGCGCTCGACTTCGGCTTTCTGTTCTCGGGCGCGCTGATCACCGAAACCATCTTCGCCTACCCGGGCATGGGCAAGCTGATCTTCGATTCGATCATGGGAAACGATTTCAATCTGGCGCTGGTGGCGCTGCTGTTCGCGACGCTGGTGACGCTCGTCGGCAATTTGCTCGCCGATCTGGCCTATGTCGCTTTGGATCGCCGCATCTCCTTCGGGGAGATCGAGCGGTGAGGTCCAATACCCTGCTCGCCTTCGCGGCCCGCCGCTTTGCCCGCCACCGCCTGGCGGTGGTCGGCGCCGGCGTGCTGGCGGCGCTGGTGCTGGCGGCGCTGGCGGCACCCCTGGTGGAAGCGCTGCTCGGCGTCGACGCCGAGACGGTTGATCTGTTCGCCCGCTTTCAGCCGCCGTCCCTCGACCATCCCCTCGGCACCGACGAGCTTGGCCGGGACGTCCTGGCGCGTTTGCTCTATGGCGGCCGGGTGTCGTTGTTCGTCGGCCTGACCGCGGCCATCGCCGCCGCCGCCTTCGGCACCGTCATCGGTTTGCTGGCGGGATATCACGGCGGCCGCCTGGACGCGCTTCTCATGCGCCTGACGGACGGGGTGATCGCCCTGCCGCTGCTGCCGTTATTGATCGTGCTGGCGGCGCTCGACCTCGGCAAGCTCGGAATACCCGCCGGGCTGCTGGCCTCGGAAGATCTCAGCCTCTATCGGATCATCGTCATCGTCGCCCTGGTGGGCTGGACCACCGTCGCCCGCCTGGTCCGCGGATCGGCGCTCAGTCTCCGCGAGCGGCCGTTCGTCGAAGCGGCGCGAGCCCAGGGCGCCGGCGGATTCCGGATCATGCGGGTGCACATCCTGCCCAACCTGACATCCCCCATCATCGTCGCCACCACGCTGGCGGCCGGCAACGTGATCCTCCTGGAGTCGGTTCTCAGCTTCCTCGGCCTCGGCATTCAACCGCCGACGCCGAGTTGGGGGAACCTCTTGACCAACGCCCAGGAGCTGATCTGGTCCGCTCCGGCGCTCGCGTTCTATCCGGGGCTGCTCATCCTTCTGACCGTCATTTCGTTCAACTTCCTCGGCGACGGCCTCCGCGATGCGCTGGACCCCCGCGCCATAGAACGATAAGTCCGCACACGCGCGGCGTCAGTGGCTCATCAGCACCGGCACGGTCATGTGGTTGAGCAGATGGCGGGTGACGCCGCCGAGCACCAGCTCCCGCCAGCGGGCATGGCCGTAGGCGCCGGTGACGATCAGATCGATGCCCTCGTCGGCGGCGCGCGACAGCATCATGTCGCCCACCGACATGTCCTTCGCGTAGATGTGCTGGGCCTCGGCGTTGACGCCATGGCGGGCCAGGTGCAGGCAAATGTCGGCGCTCGGGATCGCGCCGTGTCCCCCCGAGCCGCCTTCGGGGTTGACCGCCAGCACCGCCACCTTCTTGGCCTTGACCATGAACGGCAAGGCGTCGTTGACGGCGCGCGTGGCCAGCCGGCTTCCGTCCCAGGCGACCATGACCCGCTTGCCGATCACCGGATAAGCGCCGACGTGCGGCACGATCAGCACCGGCCGCCCGCACTGCAACACCAGTTGATCCGGCATCGCCGCATCGCCACCCGCTTCTTCCCACTCGGGATCCCGCTGACCGACGATCGCCACGTCGCAATAACGCGCGTGGAGACTGAGCACGGCCAGCAGATCGCCCTCGACGCACCGCCATTCGGCTTTGACGTTGGCACGGGCCACATGCTCGTTGAACATGGCCTCGGCCTGATCCGCCGCCGCTCGCGTGCTCTCGATCTGGCTCCTCAGCACATCCTCGGTCATTTCGGCGCGGATGTAGCCCGGAATATGAGGATAGGTCAGGACATAAAGACCGATCAGGTGAGCATCGTGGGCCGCCGCCAGGGCGATCGCCGCATCGAGCCTCTCCTTGCTCCGTTTGCCACGGTCTACGTGAACCAGAATATCTTTCAAACTCATCATGTTCCTCCATTCCAGCGGCACGCCGCCCTGCCTTTATCGGTGCCGAATTGCACGCGGCTTTTTGCAGGAGTGTAATGCACGCTCCGCAAACCGCCAACCATTCCCCGCGCTTCCCGGGACGCGGGCCCGAACCGCCGGAATATCTGCAATCTTGCCGGGTACGGTCCAGAGACTGTAGGCTTGTGGCCAAACTCACAAACGATCACTGAGCGTTGCTCATATCGCAAGGGAGGAAGATCGGCCATGACCTACGGCATGAAGACCACCGTGATTGCGACAGGCCTCGTCGCCGCCATGGTGGGGAGCGCTTCGGCCCGCGATCTCACGGTCGTGTCCTGGGGCGGCAGCTATCAAGACGCCCAGCGCAAGGCGTATTTCGAACCCTATCAGAAAGCGACCGGGAACAACCTGATCGAGGATTCCTGGGATGGCGGCATCGGCGGGGTCCGCGCCAAGGTTCAGGGCGGCGCGGTTCCCTGGGACGTGCTTCAGGTGGAGGCGGAAGAACTGAGCATCGGCTGCGACGAGGGCCTCTACGTTCCCATCGACTGGGGCGCACTTGGCGGCAAGGACGACTATCTTCCCTCGGCGGTCCACGAATGCGGCATCGGCGCCATCCTGTGGTCCACCGTGCTCGCCTACGACGCGGACAAGTTCCCCGATGGCGGCCCGCGATCGTGGGCCGACTTCTGGGATGTCGAGAAATTCCCCGGCAAGCGCGCATTGCGCAAGGGGCCGAAGTACAATCTGGAATTCGCCCTGATGGCCGATGGCGTGCCCGCCGCCGACGTCTACGCGCTTCTCGCCACGCCCGAGGGCGTCGACCGCGCCTTCGAAAAGCTCTCCGAGCTCAAACCGCACCTCATCTGGTGGGAGGCCGGCGCGCAGCCGACGCAGCTTTTGGCATCCGGCGAAGTCGTGATGACGTCCGTCTACAACGGCCGCCTGGACGCGCCCCGCGAGGAAGGCAAGGACTTCCGCATCGTCTGGCCCGGCAGCATCTACGCGGTGGACTCCTGGGTGATCCTCAAGGGCAGTCCGAACCAGGATAAGGCGATGCAGCTGATCGCCTTCATGAGCGCCGCGCCGAACCAGAAAAACCTGCCGAAGTACATTTCCTATGGCGTGACCAACAAGAAAGCCACCCAGGCCATACCGCCGGAAACGCTCGAGAACCTGCCGAGCGCGCCCGACAACCTCGAAAACGCGGTTGCCATCGATACCCGCTTCTGGACCGACAACGTGGACGAGTTGAACAAGCGGTTCAATGCCTGGGCGGCACAATGACGTTTCAATGCCTGGGCGGCACAATGACGTTTCAATGCCTGGGCGGCATTATGACAATTCAATGCCTGGACGGCATTATGACGCGGGACGGCGAATGAGGGGGCGCGGCGCCCCCTCCTCGTCATGACCACGGGCGCGACGGCGAAACAAGGCGCGTTGAAAGCGCGCCACGGCCGCGTCCGGCGCCGGGATACGGCCCGAGCGCTGGTGCTGGTGCTGCCCCTGCTGGCGTTTCTGATGGTGACGTTTCTCGCGCCCATCGGGCGGATGCTGTACCGCGGCATCGAGGATCCGGAGCTCGGCACCGTCCTTCCCCGGACCGCCGCGGCCCTCCGGACCTGGGACGGCGACGGCCTGCCGCCCGACGCGGCGTTCGAAACCCTGGTCCGCGAGATGCCGGCGGCCTACGAGGCGCGAACCCTGGCCGCCGTGGCGCAGCGTCTCAATCACGATATCTCGGGGTTCCGCAGCCTCTTGCTGCGCACCGCCCGCCGCCTGCCCGATGCGGCGGGAACCACCGCGCGCGACATCCTGATCGGGCTCGACGCAAGGTGGAACCAGCCGGCCACATGGGTCGCCATGCGCCGCGCGGCCTTTCCGCTAACCGATTTCTATTTGCTCACCGCCGTCGATCTCGACCGGAACGTCCATGGCGACATCGTTCGCGTACCGGCGCGCGAGGCGGTGTTCGTCGACGTGCTCGTCCGCACCCTTTGGATCGGTTTCGTGGTGACGGTGAGTTGCCTCATCCTTGGCTATCCCGTCGCCTATCTGCTGGCGACGCTGCCGGCCAAAACCAGCAACCTGTTGATGATCCTGGTGCTGTTGCCGTTCTGGACATCGCTTCTGGTGCGCACCAGCGCGTGGGTGGTGGTGCTGCAGAACGAAGGCATCCTCAACGGCCTATTGCTCGCTCTCGGTATCGTCGATACCCCGCTCCAGATGATCTTCAACCGCTTCGGGGTGCTGGTGGCGATGACCCACGTGTTGCTGCCGTTCATGGTGCTGCCGCTCTACAGCGTCATGAAGGGCATCTCTCCGGCCTACATGCGGGCGGCGGCGTCCCTCGGCGCGCCGCCGCGAACGGCTTTCCTCCGCGTCTACGTGCCGCAGACGCTTCCGGGCGTGACCGCCGGGTGCCTGCTCGTCTTCATCCTGGCGCTCGGCTACTACATCACGCCCGCTCTGGTGGGCGGCGCCGGCGACCAGATGGTCAGCTATTTCATCGCCTTCTACACCAACCGCACCGTCAACTGGGGCCTTGCCGCCGCCCTCGCCACCCTGCTTTTGCTGGCGACGGCCCTGCTTTACGGTGTCTACAGCCGCGTCGCCGGGTCCGGCGGGGTTCGGCTCGGATGAAAGAGGGCCGCGTGCGCCACCGCCATCCCGTCTCCGTGTCTCAACGGATGTTCCGTTGGGCGTTTTTCGGATTCTGCGGCCTTGTCTTCGCTTTCCTAATCCTGCCGATTTTCGCCATCGTGCCGCTGTCGTTCAACGGCGGCTCGTTCCTCACCTACCCGCTCGACGGCTTCTCGCTGCAATGGTACGAGGAAATCTTCACCACGGAAAAATGGCTGCGCGCACTCCGCAACAGCCTGATCATCGCCATCCCGGCGACCGCGCTGGCCACCGTTCTCGGGACGCTCGCGGCGCTGGGGCTGAGCACCGCGCGGTTTCGCGGCAAGGGGGTTCTGACCGGCTTGCTGATCTCGCCCATGGTGGTGCCGCTGATCATCACCGCAGTCGGCGTTTATTTCTTCTATGCGCCGATCGGCCTGACAAGTTCCTTCGCCGGTTTGATCCTCATCCACACGGCGCTTGGCGCGCCGTTCGTGTTCGTGACCGTCGCGGCGACCCTCGACGGTTTCGACACCAGCCTGATCCGCGCCGCCGGAAGCCTGGGCGCGCCGCCCCACACGGTGTTCTTCCGGGTCATCATGCCGCTCATTCTGCCGGGGTTGGTGTCGGGCGCGCTGTTCGCCTTCGCGACATCGTTCGACGAGATCGTGGTGGTGCTGTTCATCGGCGGCCCGGAACAGCGCACCCTGACCCGCGAGATCTTCGACGGGCTGCGCGAGCACGTCACGCCCGCCATCACCGCCGTGGCGGCGCTGCTCATCGTCCTCGCCACCGCCCTGATGGTCGCCATGGAAATGCTGCGCCGCCGCTCCGAACGCCTCACCGGCCGGCGGGCGTGACCTGGCGCATGTGCTTTTTGACTTATTCCACACTTAGTCTAGTTTGATCGTTCACGATGGAGCGCATCATGATTGTCAACATACACGAAGCGAAAATCTACTTTTCAAAACTGTTGGCGCGGTGCGGCGTGGCGAAGAGGTGATCGTCGCCAAGGCTGGACACCCGGTTGCGGGCCTGGTTCCGATGGAGACCGCCGCGAAAGATCGGCAACGGCGTTCGGCCCGCGGCATGATCGAGATCGGTGCGGATTTTGACGCCCCGCTGCCCACGGACATTTCCGAAGCGTTTGGCGCGTGAACCTGCTTCTCGACACCCAGGTCTTCCTATGGTGGATCAACGACGACCCCCGATTGGGGAGGAACACTCGGGAAGCTCTGAAAAAAGCCAAAACCGACCTGGTGTTCAGCGTCGCTTCCGCGTGGGAGATTGCCATCAAGTCACGCCTGGGTCGACTGCTAACACCCGCCGATCTCGCCTCGTTTCTCACCGATCAGGTCTCCATGAACGGTTGCCGCATACTGCCCGTTGAATTACGGCACGCCGCTCAGGTTCGACACCACGACGACCACCATCGAGATCCTTTTGACCGCCTGCTCGTCGCCCAGGGAATGGTCGAAGGTCTGACGTTCGTCACGTCGGACGCCGTCATTTCCCGCTATCCCGTCGACGTGCTGGACGCCCGGCGGTAAGCCTTGCCTACCAGCGATCGAGTGCGCGGCAGTCGTCGACCGTGAACCCGACCGGGACGCGATCGCCCGGCCGCAGGTCCGGCGGGCCGCGGGTGTGGGCGATCTTGACGATGAAATCGTCCTCGCCACACACGCAGAGACGCATGCGGGTGTGGTCGCCGAGATAGATCAATTCCCGGACCTCGGCGTCGAACCGGTTGGGGCAAGCCTCCGCGTCACCTCCCACCCGGACGCGCTCCGGCCGCAGGCTGACGGTGGTCAGCGCGCCGGTTCCCGCCACATTGATCGCCAGCGCGCCGATGGTGCCGCCATTGTCCAGTTCGACCGTGCACCGCGCCTCCTCTATCGCCGTCACCCGGCCGGATAGCCGGTTGTTCTCGCCGATAAAGTGCGCCACGAAGGCGTTTCTCGGCGCTTCGTAAAGGCGCTCCGGGCGCATCCAGTTGCTGAATGACGCCGTTGTTGGTGACGGCCACGCGATCGGACATGGTCAACGCTTCGCTCTGATCGTGGGTCACGTAGACGACGGTGACGCCAAGCCGCTGGTGAATGTGCTTGATCTCCAATTGCATCTGCTCGCGCAGTTGTTTGTCCAGCGCGCCCAGCGGCTCGTCCATGAGCACAAGCGAGGGCTCGAACACGAGCGCCCGGGCGAGCGCCACCCGTTGCTGTTGACCGCCGGACAGCTGGTTGGGCCGGCGCCCGCCAAACCCGCCCAGCTGGACGATATCCAGAACGCGCGCCACCTTCGCCCGGATCTCTTGTTTCGCGACGCTCCGCACTTCCAGCGGAAATGCCAGGTTCTGTTCCACGGTCATGTGGGGGAACAGGGCATAGCTCTGAAACACCATGCCGATGTTGCGTTTGTGCGGTGGAAGACGGCCCACGGACCGGCCGTCGACCTCGATATCGCCGCGCGTCGGCGTTTCGAAGCCGGCGAGCATCATCAAGATCGTCGTCTTGCCCGATCCCGATGGCCCGAGGAGGGTCAGGAATTCGCCTTGGCGAATGTCCAAATCCAGGTCGCGGATGACCAGCGTCTCTCCGTCAAAGGTCTTGTCGACAGCGCGAAACCGGACGAGTACGTCGTCCTCGCCGATCGCCGCTTTCGTGCCCTCGCCCACTGACCGTCCCTGTCGCTGATGTTCAAAGACCCCAAGACCCTATCCGCTAACCGGGCGCTCGGCAACGTCCTCTCGTGTCGCGGATCCATAATACCAACGGCGTTGGTATAATATGGCACCGGGCTTTGCCGCTTCCAGGATCAAAAAAAAGACGCCCTTCGCGAGAGACGTCTTTGTGTTCGGCCCGCCGGCCAACAATCAGGCCACGAGGTCAGCGGGGCTCAACCGGGTTCTCGTGGTCGTCTTCCGATCCGACCCGGTCGTTCTTGTCGCCGGTAGACTGCTTGGTGATTTCCGGTTCGGTGGTAATCCGGGTGTTGTGCCAATCGGCGCGATCACCCTTGCGAAAATTCTCTGCCATGACAATCTCCGTTCTGTTGAAGGCCTCACTATTTTGCGCGCCGGTTAGTCGCTTCCACCGAAAAACGCAAGTGTTTTTTGGCCGCGTCCGCGACAAGGCAGTCGGAGCGAAACCCTTGTACTGGTCTATTCACTCATTGGATTGCGTGCCCATTAGAGAGTATTACTGGCGTTTTCGCAAATGTGCAGCCATGCAGGAACACGAACGATGAACCCCCCGACACCGGCGCCCAATTCGGCGGCGGCCCGCGACATCGCCTACACCCTTCACCCTTACACCAACCTGAAAGCAGCACCAGGATTCGGGGCCGCTCGTCATTGTCCGCGGCGAGGGCGTGCGCGTCTACGACGAAGCCGGCAAGGCCTATATCGAGGGCATGGCCGGGCTCTGGTGCACCGCGCTTGGATGGAGCGAGGAGCGGCTGGTGCAGGCGGCGACCCGGGCGCTCCGGCAATTGCCCTTCTATCACGGCTTTGGCGGCAAGGCGGCGGCGCCCACCATCGACCTGGCGGAGAAGCTCATCGGCATGGCGCCGGTACCCATGTCCAAGGTGTTCTTCGCCAATTCGGGCTCGGAAGCCAACGATACCGCCGTCAAGCTCATCTGGTACTACAACAACGCATTGGGGCGACCCGAGAAGAAGAAAATCATCTCGCGGATACGGGCCTATCACGGTGTGACCCTGGCGTCGGCCAGCCTCACCGGGCTGCCCGCCAATCATCGCGATTTCGATCTGCCGCTGGACCGTATCCTTCATACCGACTGCCCGCACCATTACCGCTTCGCCGAGGACGGTGAGAGCGAGGAAGATTTCGCCTCGCGCCTGGCCGACAATCTGGAGCGGTTGATCGTTCGCGAGGGGCCGGAGACCATCGCCGCCATGTTCGCCGAACCGGTGATGGGCGCCGGCGGCGTCATCGTGCCGCCCGCCACCTATTTCGCCAAGATCCAACGCGTCCTCCAGGCGTACGACATTCTGCTGGTGGCCGACGAGGTCATCTGCGCCTACGGCCGCACCGGCGAGATGTGGGGTAGCCAGACCTACGGCATCAGGCCCGACATGATCACCACGTCGAAGGCGTTGTCGTCGGGCTATCTTCCCATCTCGGCGCTGATGGTTTCCGAGGCGATCTATCAAGGCGCCGTGACGGAAAGCGAGAAGATCGGCGTGTTCGGACACGGTTTCACCTATTCCGGTCACCCCGTCGCCGCCGCGGTGGCGCTGGAGGCGCTGAACATTTATGAGGAACGCGACATCGTCGGGCACGTGCGCACGGTGTCTCCGGTCCTCCAGGACGGTCTTCGGAGCTTGGCGGACCACCCGATGATCGGCGATGTTCGCGGCGTCGGACTGGTAGGCGCGGTGGAGGTGGTCAGGGACAAGACCACCAAGGAGTCCTTCGCCCCCGCGTTGGCGGTGGCGGCGCACCTGACCAAGGCGGCAGAAACCCACGGATTGATCGTCCGCGCCCTGCCCGGTGATATCGTCGCGTTCTCGCCGCCGCTGGTGATCGCAGCCGAAGAGATCGAGCAAATGCTCGTCCGTTTCAGCGACGCGCTCGACGACACCTGGAATTGGGTGGGAGAGCAGGGATTGGTTTGATATTTGCGGTGGGCACGGTCATTATCGGAGCCTAATTAATAAGGACCTTCATCCTTCGAAAAACGGGCGCAATACGGGGAGGCCAAATGGACTATGAGGACTTTTTCGCGGACCGTGTGAGTGCGCTTCGGAGGGAAGGCCGCTACCGGGTCTTCGCGGAGTTGGAGCGCCAGGCGGGCAGTTTTCCGCGAGCCACGTGGCATGTGGATGGACGCCGGACCGAGGTCACCGTTTGGTGTTCCAACGACTATCTCGGCATGGGTCAGCATCCGGCGGTGCTCGCCGCCATGCGCGAAGCCATCGACCGATGCGGCGCCGGCGCCGGCGGCACGCGCAACATTTCCGGCACCAACCATTTCCACGTGCTTTTGGAACGCGAGCTGGCCGATCTGCACCGTACCGAGGCGGCGTTGATTTTCGGTTCGGGATGGACCGCCAACATGACCACGTTGAGCACCATCTGCCGGATGCTGCCGGATTGCCTGGTGGTATCGGACGCCAAGAATCACAACTCGATGATCGAGGGCATCGTCCATTCCAAGGCCGAGAAACGCATCTTCCGGCACAACGACGTGGCCGATCTCGAGCGCATCCTCGCCGCCGCCGATCCGGACCGGCCCAAGCTGGTGGCGTTCGAATCGGTGTACTCCATGGACGGCGACATCGCGCCCATCGAGGATATCTGCGACGTTGCCGACAGATACAACGCCATGACGTTTCTCGACGAAGTCCACGCGGTGGGCATGTATGGGCCCCGGGGCGCAGGCGTCGCCGAGCGCGACCGGCAGATGCACCGCATCACCGTGATCCAGGGAACGCTCGCCAAGGCGTTCGGCGTGGTCGGCGGCTACATCGCCGGTTCGGCGGCGCTCTGCGATTTCGTGCGTTCCTACGGCAACGGGTTCATTTTTTCCAGCTCCATGCCGCCGGCAGTGGCCGCCGGCGCGCTGGCGAGCGTGCGCCATCTCAAGGTTCACGACGACATCCGGCAGCGTCATCAGGAACGGGCCGCCACATTGAAGGCTCGTTTCGACGAGGCCGGTATTCCGCTGATCAATTCGGTCAGCCACATCGTGCCCGTGCTGGTCGGCGATCCGGTGGCGTGCAAGGAGGCCAGCGATCAACTGATCGAACGCCACGGCGTGTACGTGCAGCCCATCAACTATCCCACGGTGGAACGCGGCACCGAGCGCTTGCGGTTCACGCCGACCCCGCTGCATACCGACGCCCACATGGACCACCTGGTGGCCGCGGTTCAGGAGATCTGGCGGCGATTGCGGCTGAAGGCCGCCGCGTAACCGGGTGGCCGTATGGACTTGTTAAGCGTTTTAAGCGAACCTGAACCTAGGCGTAACCATTAGGTAGGGCCATGTTCGCCGACAACACGCTGACACCCAAGGAAGCCATACGGCTGTGCGCGCTCGGGAACCTGATGCTCGGTCCCATGACGTACCGCGCCCTGGCCGTTTCCATCCGCCACTTCGTCAGCCGCGTCGTTGGCCCCACCACCGAGATCATGGGGCATTCCATCGAGATGCTCAAATACGAGGGGCTGGTGGAAGCGCTGGACGGGAGCGGCGATGACGCCATGCTTTCGATCACGGACGCGGGTCACCAGGAGACGCGGCTGTTGCTGATGGCCAATCTGCGCGAGTCGAACAACGAGCTCAACAAGCTCGTCATGGCGCTGAAGTTCCGCTTTCTGCATCTTCTCGACATGGACGATCAACGCGTCCAGGCCGATCTCCTTGTGGAGGTCTGCGAGCGGGAGATGGCGCGACTGGAAGACCTGCGTCGGCACCACGCCAACGACGACGGCTATCTGGTGCCATGGCTGGATCACGACCTTGCTCTCCAGGACGCGCATCTGGCGTGGCTGACCGAGCAGAGAAACAAACTTTACGGCAACGCCTGAATACGGACTGGACAGATTCGAACCCAGCGGGAGGAGGCAGGCACGGTGGCCAAGAAAACAGCAAAGATCGTCGTCATGAAACCCGATGTCGACGTGTTCGGCTTTGCCCAGGACACCATCAAGGCGGCCGAGTTGATCGACGGCGTCAGCGTGATGGCGACCGAGTTCCTGCCCGTGGAAAATACGGTCCAGGCCAACCAGGACCTGGGCTTCTTTGTCGCCAACCTAAGCGACGGCGAAGCGCGGGAGCTGAGCAAGGATCCCAACGTGGAGGCGGTGGAAGATGACATCCGGGTGTACGCCATGGGCGGCGGTGGCGGCACGCGCCATGCCGACGACATGCCTTTGCGGGGATCCGATCTGCAGCTCGACGCCGAGGATATCGATGCCCTGGAAGCCGACCCCTATCCGCAATTCGCCCCGGATGAGGTGCCGGTCAGCCCGGAGAACGTGCGCCTGGCGGCGCAGTTGACGCCGGATCTCGGCAAAGAGGTGGAGTTCGACGAATCCGGCATGCCGTTGTTTCTCGGCTCGGACGATCGGCGCGGCGGCGCCACGGCGGATTTCGCGTGCATACCGCGGGAAAAGCTGATCGCGCTGATGCAAGGCTTCGCGCGATGCCTTCGGGACGGTGCCGGCATGCCGCCGGATTTTGCCGACCGCCGGATCGCGGACCTGGTGAACGCCGTGGCCACCGCTCCGAGCCCGGTGGCCAGCGAGGTGATCAGCGAGGGACTTCGGCAGATCAACGCGCAGCACGCCTGGCGATACAGTTCGGGTGCCGGTGTCAGGGTCGCGGTGGTGGATACCGGCATCGCCTCGCGCCACCCCGATCTGCGGGTCTGGGGCGGCGCCAGCTTCGTCCCCGGCGTCAGTAGCTGGAACGACGATCATGGGCATGGAACCCACGTCGCGGGAATTATCGCGGCGCTGAGAAACGGCCGGGGGCTGGCGGGCGTCGCGCCCGACGCCCGGCTCCACGCCGTCAAGGTCCTCGACGGCCAAGGTTCCGGTCAATTGAGCTGGATTCTCAATGGGCTGGCGTGGTGCGCATCCCGCGGCATCCAGGTGGTCAACCTTAGTCTCGGAAGCCGCGAGACGAGCCACGATCCCAACGACTACAATCGCGCCTACGAGCGGGCCGGCGCGTCCATGCGCCGAAGCGGTATCCTGCTATGCGCCGCCGCCGGCAACTCCAACGAGGCCGTCGGCGATCCCGGCCGGTGCCCGTCGTTCATGGCGGTTTCGGCCGTCGATTACAGCCACCGCAAGGCGCCCTTCTCGTGTTTCGGACGCCAGGTAGAGATCTGCGCGCCCGGCGTATCCGTTCCGTCTACCTACCCGCCGAACACTTACCGATCGCTTTCCGGCACCAGCATGGCCACCCCGCACGTCAGCGGCGTCGCCGCCCTGGTAAAATCGCGCTTCCCGGGTTGGCATGGCGACAAGATCCGGGTGCACCTGTGGCGCACCGCGCGCGACCTGGGCGCCGCGGGCCGCGACCCGATCTTTGGTTATGGCGAGGTACGGGCTTTCCACGCCGTGCGCTGAGCAGCCGGCTGCCGGCGGCGAAAGGCCGATCCGCCTGGCGCGGATCGGGGTTCCCGTTTGTCGGGCGGCGCGCTATGGTGGCATCGGCGTTTTTGGAGGGTAGTGTTCATGGATATCGACCCGGCACTCGCGCCGCTTATGCGCAGTGACTCCGAAGAAACGATGAACGTGATCGTCTGCGTGCGCGTCGGCGCCACGGCCTTGAAGCCAGCGCTCGAGGGAGCGGGACTGATCGTCACCGGCAGCAGCGATTTCGGAAGCGAAGTCTTTTTCTACGGCCGGATTTGCGTCAGGGATCTCGGAAACCTCACGGGCATCCAGGAGATCGACTTTATCGTTCCGGACACCGAACAGCGCATGATGTGAAGGCACTCGGTTGCTGCCCGCGCTCACAGGGATCGGCGGAACCGGATACCGCGCCCCCTGCGGCCGCTCAAGGGCGCCGTCAGCCGCGCGATGGCGCCGCTGACGCGCGATTGCAGTTTCGGGATCTTCAGAGCATCGTCAATGCGCCGGTCAAGGAAAGACCATGTCTCCTCGGCGCCGTCCGAGCCGTCATCCAGCCAGTACAGGACGGTGGCGCCATATACCGCCGTCAGCAACGCGCGTTTTGTATAGTAGGTGAAATCGGCCGACGTGTCGCCGGCCGCGTACCATAGGGCGTTGACGGTATCGCGGAGACAGCGGGCCGCCACCTCGGCGTTCTGCGGCAGGGCGAGAAACGCGAGACCGCGGCGAACCGCCTCGCGGGAGGCGGAATTGACCTCGATGCGAACGCGAACGGCGGTGGCCACGCGGTCGCGCATCGGCATGGCATTCAAGTCACGTTGCTCGAACTCGTCGGCCATCCGGCGGTCGCCATGGCTCGACCAGTGTTGCACCACCTCGCGCATTCCACTGGGGAACGCGCGATCCGCCATCTCCGCCGGCAATCCGGCATCGGCAAGACCGGCAGCCAGTGCCCGCTCCGTCCAGCCGTCGAGGGCCACGTGAGGCAGGGTCGCCGACAAGATGCGGTCGCGAATGTCCAATTGATCCATGATATCGTCCCCCGCTGACTGTGATTGGGTGTTCAACGTTCGCGATCCGCGGCGCGCTCGGGCGAGACGCTGTATCGGTGCATTTCCTCGACGAAGCCCAATTTTGTGAGATCGGTCATTCTCTGAGGATAGAGAATTCCGTCGAGATGGTCACACTCATGCTGGACGACGCGGGCATGAAAGCCCGTGGCGATGCGTTCCAGGCGTCCGCCATCCAGCGTCAACGCGCTGTAGCGGATGCGCGTGTGTCTCCGAACCAATCCGGTGAGACCGGGGACCGACAGACACCCCTCCCATCCCAGTCCGGTCCCCTCCTCGAGGACCTCGATCGCCGGATTGATCAGGACCGTGAAAGGAACCGGTCCCTCTCCGGACTCCTGACCAACTCTATCATCGGGGGCACCATTGTCGGGGACGCCTGTTTCCAAGGTGTCAGACTGCGCGCCTCGGGAATCGGGCACATGAAAGATCACCACCCTGCGCGGGGTATGCACCTGAGGCGCAGCCAAGCCCAATCCGCCGGCGTCGTCCATGGTGTCGATCATGTCATCGACGAGGCGGCGGATGTCCGGTGCCATGGGATCGGAAACCGGTTGCGCCGGGCCGCGCAACACCGGATGTCCCATGCGGGCAATCTTTAAAATGGCCATGATGGTTTTATTCACATTCGGTTTGAGATATAGTCGGCGTTTCCGCTCGGAACGGCGCTTCACATTTCGTTACGGAGTGTGCTAAAAGGCGCGTCCGCATCGTTCTATTTAACCGTTTATGTGAAAGAGATCAAACGACGTGCAAGTTTCCGTTCGCGACAACAATGTCGATCAAGCCCTCAAGGCGCTCAAAAAGAAAATGCAGCGCGAGGGTATCTTCCGCGAGATGAAGCTCCGCCGCTCCTATGAGAAGCCGTCCGAACGGCGGGCGCGCGAAAAGGCGGAGGCTGTCCGCCGAGCCCGCAAGCTGGAACGCAAGCGTCTGGAAAGGGAAGGCTTCTAGCCTCCCCCTGTTTTCTTCCGTCGTTGAGTTGATGGTTGGGTCCGGCAACGCGGTTGACGGATCTTACGGCGTGCGCGGCCGGATCCACAGCGGGAAGTACAGCGCGAAGAACAATCCGAACCCGGCGATCCAGGTGCCGGCCGACATGATCATCAGTTCCGCCCAGACAGCGTCCCACCACGGCGCGATCACCCGCGATACCGCCGCAAGCGTTATCAGCACATACGCCATGACCGTTGCCGGCCCCACCGCCAGCGGCCGCCCGGAATGGCCCAGGCTGGCGCGCGTCATCATTGCCAGAAACATGGTTCCGACGGCTCCCGCTGTCAGGGCGTGAACGGCGGCGACCCGCGGCACGCCATTCTCCAGGCCGGAAAAGCCGAGCAGCAGGCTCCCGACCCCGACCCACAGGTATCCCAGGTGCAGGACCCAGACGATGGGCTCGCTCAGGGTATCGAGCCCCCGCCAGCGGGCCAGGCGGATCAGGTGAAGACCGCCGGCGAGCACGAACATGCCGCTGGTCACCGGCCCTCCGGGCAAGATAGTATCGGCCACCGCCGCGACAATGGCGATCCCCAGGACAGCCAGTTCGAATACCCAGATGGTCACGGGCTCGCCGGGACGGCCGGTCTTTTTCAGCCAGTTGCCGGTGAATGCCGGAATGACCCGTCCGCCGATCAGCGCGATGAGAAGAATATAGATGTGCATGCCCAGGCGCTGCCCGACGCCTACCCACTCGGTCCCCAGGCCGAAGGCTTCGGCATGAGTGAGCGCATTGGCGACGGTGAGCAACGCCACGGCGCCGATCAGCGGAAAATTGCGCCGATTGCCCGCCGCGATGACCTCGCGTCCGAACACCACGGTCAAGCTCGCCAGAAACGGCAGGTCCATGGCGGCCACCATGCCCGGCGACATATCCTCGCCGCGCGTCACCGCCAGCCGGCCGGCGATCCACAGCACCGAGAGCCCCGCCAGCGGTAAGCCCTTGACCGGTTCGCGGCCCGTCCAGTTCGCCACCGCGGTCAGAAGGAACCCGGCCAGCCCGGCGGCGGCGAAGCCGAACAGCATTTCGTGAATATGCCAGTCCACGGCCGGCATGGCGAACGGCGGCGACAACCAACCCATGACCGCGCCGATCCACACCAGCATGGCCAAAGCGCCATAGGCCGAAGCGAACATGAAGAACGGTCGGAACCCGTACGAGAGAAAGGGAATGGCGGCCAGACCTTCGGCCGACCACTTGGATGGGGGATGTTGCGACGAGTTGTTCATGAAGGTGACCTCTAACGTCTATGGGAGGATGCGGCAAGCTGAAGGTGGCGGGCGGAACATCGACGCGGCGCGGCGCCGTTCGACGACACGCCCGGGTCGACCAATGGTGGCATTCCCCGTCACCGCGGACCGATCATGATGGACTGGATTAAGGATGCATCGCCAAGAAAAAGGGGAACAAAACAAAAACATAAGCGGTTGGGTTCACACCGTCAAGGACGAAATGCCTCAATGACCGACCCGATCGGGCCTTGCGGGGGGCGCCCAATGAAAGGTTTCTTCGGCGCATAAAGCAGCAATTTCGCGTCGCGCGCGTGATGTCGGTTCGACGCGGCGCCTTGTGGCTGGCGGAGCTTGAGGGCCGTTTTCGTCGGTTTCTTTTTCCAAGGCATGAAGGGCGACGCTATCGTCATTCGCCGGCCGGTAAAGGCTCTTCAGACCAAGCCCCCTCTTTCGCTTGCGGGAGAGGGTTGGGGTGAGGGTATTCGGAGGACGCCGTGCGCCGGCATTCATCCACGCACGCGCGGCGCGCGTAAAACCACCATCATGAACAGGGAGAAACCATCATGTCCGTCAGTTCCATGCTTTCCGGCTATCACGTCGACGACGTGCTGGACGCGATTGTCGACCATAGCCTCACGTCGGTGATGATCACCGAGGCCGCGCCCGATACCCCCATCGTCTATGTCAACACGGCCTTCACCGAACTGACCGGCTATCAACCGGACGACGTCATCGGCAAGTCGCCGAAGATCCTCCAGGGCCCCGATACGGATCCGAAAGTGCTCGATCGGTTGCGCGAAGACCTCGCGGCCGGCCGGGCGTTCCAGGGAGAAGCGGTGAATTATCGCAGCGACTGCTCGACCTTCAACATGTTCTGGCGGGTCTTTCCGGTCAGCGACAATGACGGAAAGCCCGTCTATTTCGTCGCCCTGCAGGAGCAGGCAACCCACTGATCGAGGGTGCCGCTACCCGCCGGGTTGGGCATAAAAAAACGGGGCTCGAAAGCCCCGTTTTCCTTTTCACTTTATGACGCAGTCATTATCCGAGCGCCTGGACGATCTCTTCCGTCATCTTTTTGGCGTCGCCGAACAGCATCATCGTCTTGTCGGCGAAGAACAGCGGGTTGTCGACGCCGGCGTAGCCGGACGCCATGGAGCGCTTGATGAAAAGCGTCGTGCCCGCCTTGTCGGCATCGAAGATCGGCATGCCGTAGATGTCGCACGTCGGATCGGTGCGGGCCAGCGGGTTGGTGACGTCGTTGGCGCCGATGACGAAGGCGACGTCGGCGGTGGAGAACTCGTGGTTGATCTCCTCGAGTTCGAACACGTCCTCGTAAGGGACATTCGCTTCCGCCAGCAGCACGTTCATGTGCCCCGGCATGCGGCCGGCCACCGGATGGATGGCGTATTTGACCTCGACGCCCTCCTCCTTGAGGATGTCGGCCATCTCGCGCAGCGCGTGCTGGGCCTGGGCCACCGCCATGCCGTACCCCGGAATGACGATCACCTTCGACGCGTTCTTCATGATGAACGCCGCGTCATCGGCACTGCCCGATTTGACCGAGCGATCGACGCCGCCGGCGCCGGCCACATGCGCGACGCCTTCGCCGCCGAAGCCGCCCAGCAACACGTTGAAGATCGACCGGTTCATCCCCTTGCACATGATGTAGCTGAGGATCGCGCCGGAAGAACCCACTAGCGCGCCGACGATCACCAGCGCCGGGTTCTGCAAGGTAAAGCCGATACCGCAGGCCGCCCACCCCGAGTACGAGTTGAGCATGGACACCACCACCGGCATGTCGGCACCGCCGATGGGAATGATCAACAGGAAGCCGATGGCGAACGCCAGCAGCACCAGCAGCCAGTACGCGGCATAGGATTCCGACACGCTGAACCAGATGATGAACGCCACGATCAGGATACCGATCAGGGCGTTCAGCGGATGCTGCATGGGGAAGGTGATGGGATTGCCGCTCATCAGCCCCTGGAGCTTGAGGAACGCGATCACCGACCCGGAGAACGTGATGGCGCCGATGGCGACACCGAGGCCCATTTCGATCAGGCTGCCGGCGTGAATCGAACCGACGGCGCCGATGCCGTAAGCCTCCGGATGATACAGCGCCGCCGTGGCCACGAACACCGCCGCCAAACCCACGAGACTGTGGAATGCGGCGACCAGTTGCGGCAGCGAGGTCATGTTGATCTTGAGGGCGATGACCGTGCCGATGGAGCCACCGATCAGGATGCCCAGGATGATCACCCAGTAACTCACCACGTCCGGACTGAAGAGCGTGGTGACGACGGCGACGACCATGCCGGCAATGCCGAAGATGTTGCCCATGCGCGACGAGTTGGGCGAACTGAGCCCGCGAAGCGCGAGAATGAAAAGTACGCCCGCGACGAGGTAGGCGAACCCGGTAATTGTTTCAGCCATTGTTCCGATCCCCTACTTCTTTTTCTTTTTCTTGAACATGGCGAGCATTCGATGGGTGACGATGAAGCCCCCGAAGATGTTCACCGACGCCAGGATCACCGCGAAGAACCCCATGAACTTCGAGAAGTCGAAGTGAGCCGGACCGGCGGCCAGCAGGCCGCCGACGATGATCACCGACGAAATCGCGTTGGTCACGCTCATCAGCGGCGAGTGCAACGCCGGCGTGACGCTCCACACCACGTAGAAACCGATGAAACACGCCAGCACGAAGATGGTGAACAGGCCGAGGAAGTCGCCGCTTTCGGCGGCCGGCGCCGCGCCCACCACCATCTGCGTCGCGCTGTTGGCGAGTTGTCCCGCCTGTTCGGCAAGCTCGGCCGCCTCGTCGGCCAGCGTCGCCGCCATATCGACAATGTTTGAAGCATCCATGATCAGCTGGCCTCCCCTGTCAGCGCCGGGTTCACCACTTTCCCATCACGGGTAAGCAAGGTGCCTTTGACGGTATCGTCCTCCCAGTCGAACTTGAGCGTCTTGCTCTCCTTGTCGACCTGAGGGGTGAGGAAATTGAGGATGTTTCTGGCGAACAGCGAACTCGCGTCCTTGGCCAGGCGGCCCGGCACGTTGATGTGGCCCACCAGCTTGACGCCATGCTTCACCACCACTTTTCCGGGTTCGGAGAGCGGACAGTTGCCGCCGGCCTCGACCGCCAGATCGACGATGATGGAACCGGTTTTCATGGATTTGACCATATCCTCGGTCACCAGCACCGGCGCCGGCTTTCCCGGAATCATCGCCGTTGTGATGACGATGTCCTGCTTCTTGATGTGGTCGGCGATGACCTGGGCCTCTTTTTTCTTGTAGTCTTCGGTCATTTCTTTGGCGTAACCACCTGAGGTTTCGGCATCTTTCATCGCTTCTTCATCGACGACGACGAACTTGCCGCCGAGACTCTGCACCTGCTCCTTGGTGGCGGGCCGGACGTCATACGCCGTGACCACCGCGCCCATTCGCTTGGCGGTCGCAATGGCCTGCAAACCGGCCACGCCGACGCCCATGATGAACACCTTGGCGGGCGGAATGGTGCCGCCCGCGGTCATCATCATCGGCATGGCGCTGCCGAATTCGGAGACGCCATCGATGACCGCCTTGTAGCCGGCCAGATTGTTCTGGCTGGACAGGATGTCCATGGACTGAGCCCGGGAAATCCGCGGCATCAACTGCAGGTCGAAGGCCATGATGCCGGCCTCGGCATAGGCGTTCACGTCGTCGCGGTTCACCAGCGCGTTGATCTGCGCCACGAGCGCCGCGCCTTTCTTCATCAACGCCACTTCATTCAGCTTGTCGCCAAGCAGTGGTCTTTGAACCTTGAGAACCAGGTCCGCATCTTTCAGAGCGGATGCCTCGTCCTTTGCAAGGGTCGCGCCGGCCTCCTGAAAATCGGCATCGGTCATCGACGCGCCTTCACCGGCACCCTTTTCGACAACCACCTCGAAGCCCATCGCAACGAACTTCTTGACCGCATCAGGCGAGGCCGCCACCCGGGTTTCTCCGGGCGCGCGCTCCTTGGGTATTGCGATTTTCATCTCGGAATTCCCCGCGCTGTCCTCGTTTCAAATTTTGTCGGGGGTTTATGCACGGTCCCGCAACGATGCACAAGTCCCGGCTTGAAAAAGCCCCGAGTTTACCGCGTTTGGGTACAAACAGGAGGACACTACCGCGAGAAATTCGGCTGTCGGTGGACTGCCGGCCCGATACTAAGCCAGTTTCACGGCGGTCCCGTTGGCGCTGACCATCAGCATGGATTTCTTTTCGATCCCGAGGTGTTCGTAATCGAGATCAACGCCGACGACCGCGTCCGCGCCCAGCGCCTCGGCGTCCTCCATCATTTCCGCCAGGGCCAGATCCTTCGCTCTCCTCAATTCCTTTTCGTACGAACCCGAGCGCCCGCCGACCACATCGGTGATGCTCGCGAAAAAATCACGAAAGAAATTGGTTCCCATGACGGCCTGACCACTGACGACGCCCAAATACGACCGGATGGCGCGCCCTTCGACGGAATGGGTCGTGGTAACGATCATGATCTTATCCCCCTCGTTCATGGTGCCGGCGCGGTTCCCGCCGATGGCGCTATTCAGGCAATGGCAGGCCGGCGGCGTCGAGAACCTCCTTCTGCCGTCGACCCAGCGCTGCCGCGTCCATGCCTTCGATCAGTTCATGGAACATTCGATGCCAGTTGACCTCGGCGTTGAGCCGGGTGAAGACGCTGCCGAGGCCGATGGCGGCGCGATCCATCAAAACGAATTCGCGGGGCGGTGTAACTCCGCCCACGTCGCGAAGCTGGCGCTGCACCTTGCCGGCCACCTGCGCGCCATAGACGGTGCCGCCCTCTTGCTGGATGGTTTGCGGTCGATCCTCCATCAGCGGCCGGTACAAGAACAGGGCCCACTGGTTGAGGATATCGATGACCTCGCGGCTCGAGATTCTTGAAACCCCAGGTTTCGTACGCATGCACCGCCAAATCGCGATCGTTGTTCCGCAGCGACCAGTAGAGATCCACCACCGCCCGGATGAAATCGGGCCGAAACACCCGGACACAGCCGAAATCGAGCAGATTGATCGAACCGTCGGAGCGGACGGTGTAATTACCGAGGTGGGGATCGCCGTGCAACACGCCGTACTCGTAGAACGGCACGTACCATGCCCGGAACATGTTGCGCGCGACCGTATTGCGCGCCTCCATGTTGTGATCGACGAAACTCATGATCGGCTCGCCTTCGAGCCACGTCATGGTCAACAGCCTGTCGGTGCACAGATCCGGCACGGTTTCGGGCACGTGAACGCTTGCCTGCTCGGCAAGCATATGGCCGTACAGGCCTATGTGCCGGGCCTCGCGATCGTAATCGAGTTCCTCGCGAAGCCGTTCGGAGAGTTCGGTGTGGATGTTGCTGGGATCGATGGCCTTGTCGTAGCGCCGGTAGATGGAAAAAATCAGCTTTAGCTGCCGCAGGTCGGCCTCCACGGCCGATCGCATGTCCGGATACTGCAGCTTGCACGCCAAGTTCCGGCCGTCGTGGCCAACCGCCCGGTGCACCTGACCGAGGGACGCCGCGGCCGCGGCGGTGTGTTCGAACGACGCGAATCGGCTCTGCCAATCGGCGCCAAGCTCGGCATGCATCCGGCGCTTGACGAACGACCAGCCCATGGACGGCGCGTTGGTCTGCAGCTGCGTCAGTTCGGCGGTGTATTCCTCCGGCAGCATATCGGGAACGGTGGAGAGAATTTGCGCGACCTTCATCAGCGGCCCCTTGAGCCCTCCCAATGCGGCCTTCAGTTCGGAGGCGTTTTCAAGATTGTCGAGCCGCATGCCGAGGAAGCGGCCGCCGGCGTACCGCGCGGCGATGCCGCCCATCGCCGATCCCACCCGGGCATATCGCTTGAAGCGCCCGCCGAACGAGTCGGTGTCGTCAAAGGCCTCGAAGTTCGCGTCCGGCGCGCCATCAGATGGCTTCCAATTCATCCATTAACCCAACGATGTTATCTATACCGCGCCGCCAGAAAGTTGGATCACTCGCGTCCAGCCCAAACGGCTGAAGCAGATCGCGATGGCGAAGCGTTCCACCGGCCTTGAGCATCTCGACGAACTTGGCCTCGAAGCCCGCGTGTCCGTCGCTGTACACTTGATACAGGGAATTCACCAGGCAATCGCCGAAGGCATAGGCATAGACGTAGAACGGCGAATGCACGAAATGCGGGATATAGGCCCAGAAGTGCCGGTACTCGTCGTCGAAACGGAGCGCCGGCCCGAGACTTTCGCTCTGCACCTCCAGCCAGATCTCCCCCAGCCGCCCGGCCGACAGTTCACCGTTACGGCGTTCCTGGTGAACGCGCTGCTCGAAGTCATGGAAGGCGGTTTGCCGGACGACCGTGTTCAGCATGTCCTCGACCTTCTTGGCCAACAAGCGCCGCCGCTGGCCGGGATCCGACTGATCGTCCAGCAACGCCCGGAACACCAGCATTTCGCCGAATACCGACGCGGTTTCCGCCAACGTCAGGGGCGTATCCGACAGCAGGGTTCCCTGGTCGGCCGCCAGCACCTGATGGACACCGTGCCCCAATTCATGGGCCAGCGTCGCCACGTCGCGCGGCCGGCCGTAGAAATTGAGCAGGACATAGGGATGGGCCGACGGAACGACGGGATGGCAGAAAGCGCCCGAGTCCTTGCCCGGCCGGGTCGCGGCGTCGATCCATCCCCGTTCGAAGAAGGTCCCGGCGATCTCGGCGATGCCGGGATCGAACCGGGCGAACGCGCCGAGCACGATCTCCCGGCCCTCGGCCCAGGTATACGCGCGGCCGTCCTCTCCCGGCAGCGGGGCGTTGCGATCCCAGTAGTCCAGCCGATCCTGTGCCGAACCACCCGGCTTTGAGCGCGTAATAGCGGTGCGCCAACTCGCCGTAGGCGTCGCGGATGGAGCCGACGAGCGCGTCGACGACCTCGTCCTCCACCTTGTTGGACAGGTTTCTCTCCGACACCGGATGCGGATAGCCGCGCCACTTGTCCTCGATCTCCTTGTCCTTGGCCAACGTGTTGGTGATCAGCGAGAAGACTTCGATGTTTTCGCCGAACACCTGGCCGAGCGCCTTGGCGCCGGTGCGCCGAACGCCGCTGTCGTTGTTGTCCAGCATGTTGAGGGTGTCGGCCAGCGTCAGCGTCTTGCCATCGACCGGAAAGCGCAAGTCGGCCATGGTCCGATCGAACAGCCGAACCCAGGAAGCGGCGCCCGTCACCGCCTTGTCGTGGAGCAGCTTCTCCAGCTCGTCGCTCAACTGATAGGGCCGGAAAACGCGGGTATCGCGAAGCCACGGACGGTATCTCGCCGCCACCGGATCGGAAAGCTTGGCCTCCAGCACATCGTCTTCGATGCGGTTGATTTCCAGTGTGAAGAACAGCATTTCGGCGTAGATCGCGTTGTATCGCTCCTGCATGGTCTGCAGAAAGCGCCCGCGCCCCGGATCGCTCATATTGCCGGCAAACACCAGTTGCGCGTAGCTGATCACCTTGTTGAGCCGCTCGATGATCTCCTCGAACCGCGCGATCGCCTGTCCGAACGCCGCGCCATCCACATCGCTCAACCGCCCGGCATACGCCGCGTTGAACTCCTTGGCCTGCGTCCCGGCCCATTGGAGATCGGCCTCGATGCGCGGGCGCGTCGGGCGCCGCGTACAGCTCGCTCAGGTTCCACTCGGGAAGAGATAGCGGCGCGCCGTCTTCGCTTGGCGGCGGCCGTGGCGGTGGACAGATCGTTCATTCGCTTCCTCCTTGCACCCACCGGCATATAAGGGTGGAATGTCCGAGCGGCAACAGGTAACCTGACCGATATCGGTCGTTGGATCCACGGTCCGGCTGAACGGAGGGACAACCGTCAATGGCGGAAAAAGTCTGGAATAATCTCGTCAGCATGTTTTTCGATCAGGCCGACCGCCTGGGCGAGCGGCCGTTCCTATGGTTCAAGCGCGACGGACAGTATCGGCCGATGACGTGGCGCGACGTGGCGGCGCGGGTCAGCGCCCTGACCCGAGGGTTGGCGAGGCGGGCGTCGGCCCCGGCGACCGGGTGGTGATCGTCTCCGAAAACCGGCCGGGATGGCTGATCGCCGATCTCGCCATCATGGCGGTGGGCGGGATCACCGTTCCCGCCTACACCACCAACACCGAAGACAACCACCGCTACATCCTCGAGAACAGCGGCGCCAAGGGCGTCGATCGTCTCCACTCCCAAGCTGGCCGAACCGGTCCTGGCCGCCGCCCGGAACGTGGCCGGAGACGACGTTCGTGGTGGTCATCGAGCCCGGAGACGTCCCCTCGACACCCGGGTGTCGACATCCTGGCATGGGAAGACCTGATGATCCAGGGCGAGCACGGCCACACCAACGTCATCGAAGCCGCCGGCCGCCTCCGCACGGACCGACCTCGCCTGCATCATCTACACGTCCGGCACCGGCGGCGCGCCCAAGGGCGTGATGCTGCATCACGGCGCCATCCTCCACAACTGCGCCGGCGCCGCCGACGTCCTCGCGGAAATCGATTTCGATGACATGGTTTTCCTGTCGTTCCTGCCGCTGTCCCACGCCTACGAGCACACCGCCGGCCAGTTCCTTCCCATCTATATCGGCGCGCAAATCTACTACGCCGAAAGCGTCGACAAGCTCACGACCAATCTTCCGGAAGTCCGCCCGACGATCATGACCGCCGTGCCGCGGCTCTACGAAACCCTGCATCAGCGCATCACCCACGGGGTGCGCCAGGCCGGCGGCGTGAAGGAAAGGATGTTCCTCAAAACGCTCGCGCTCGGAAAACGGCGGGTTCGCGATCCCAAGAGCCTCGGCCCCATGGACAGGATCATGGACGCCGCGCTGGACCGGCTGGTCCGCGACAAGGTGCGCGCCCGTTTCGGCGGCCGCCTGAAGGCGCTGGTTTCGGGCGGCGCGCCGCTCAATCCGGAGATCGGCATGTTCTTCGCGGCCCTCGGGCTGCCCATCTTCCAAGGTTACGGTCAGACCGAGGCCGCGCCGTTGATCAGCGTCAATCGTCCGAAGAAGGTCAAGATGGAAACCGTCGGCCCCCCGATAAGACGCGTCGAGGTCGGCATCGCGGCGGACGGCGAGATTTGCGTCCGCGGCGAGATGGTCATGCAGGGCTACTGGCGAAACGAAATCGCGACGCGCGAAGTGCTCGCCGACGGCTGGCTGCACACCGGCGACATCGGCGAGGTCGACGAGGACGGCTATATCCGCATCACCGATCGCAAGAAGGACATCATCGTCAACTCGGGCGGTGACAATCTGTCGCCGGCGCGCCTCGAGGGCAGGTTGACGCTGCAGCCGGAGATTGCCCAGGCCATGGTTTTCGGAGACCGCCGGCCTCACCTGGTGGCCTTGATCGTGCCCGACGACGGCTGGCTGAAGACCTGGGCGCGCGGCGCCGGCAAATCGCCGGACCTGGCGGCCCTCGCCGCCGACCCGGATTTCCGCAAGGAGATCGCCGCCATCATCGATCGCGCCAACGCCGGCGTTTCCGCCATCGAAAAGGTTCGCAGGTTCGTTGTCGCGCCCGAACCCTTCACCATCGAGAACGGGCAACTCACCCCGACCATGAAAATCCGCCGCCATGTGCTCAAGACCACGTACGGAGACGCGCTTGAGCGGCTGTATTCGTGAAACGGGTCCCGGGGACTTTCGACCGGCCTGAATAGCCTTCGTCGGTTCGGAACCGATCAGGGAATGCCGCGTTAAGTTCGTATCGCCTCGCCAACCCATCGATCTCATTGCCTGGAAATGGTCCCGCGTGAAGACCGAAGCCGCTATCGTCGCAAGAAAAGTCACCCGCATCGCCGGCCTGGAACTGCCGTTGCTGATCGCGATCCTGTTGATCGCCGGCGGCCTGTGGACCTTCGTCGGGATTTCCAATGAGGTCATCGAGGGCGATACCCTCGCCGTCGACAAAACGATCTTGCTGTCGCTGCGCAATCCCGCCGATCTCAGCGATCCCATCGGGCCCGGCTGGATCGAAGAGATCGGGCGCGACGTGACGGCGCTTGGCGGCGTCGCGGTCCTGACCTTCCTGACCCTGGCCAGCGCCATCTTCCTCGCTCTCAAGGGTAAAGCGCGCGCCGCCGTTTTCGTCGTCCTGGCCATCGCCGGCGGCATCGCCCTCAGCTTCGCGCTGAAAACCGGCTTCGACCGGCCGCGGCCCGATCTCGTTTCCCACGGCTCCATCGTCTACACCGCCAGCTTCCCCAGCGGTCACTCGATGATGTCCGCCGTGGTCTATCTGACGCTCGGCACCCTGCTCGCGCGCTTCCAGAGCCGCCGCCGCCTCAAGGTCTACGTGATCGCGGTGGCCGTCCTCGTCACGCTGGCGGTCGGCGTCAGCCGGGTTTATCTCGGCGTGCACTGGCCGACCGATATCCTGGCCGGCTGGGCCGCCGGCGCCGTCTGGGCGATGCTGTGCTGGGCCATCATGCTGTGGCTGCAGCGTCATCACCGGGTGGAGGAAAGCCCGGACGACATGGCGATTGCCGACGAGGCCGCTCCGTCGCGGCGGTGACCAATGCCGTCGGCATCAGTCGACAGGGCGAGCGCTTGCTTGCCCACGGACAAATATTTTCGGCGCACTGTAATCGCGTTCACATAACGCATGAGGCGTTCCTCCTACCGTGTATCCAATTGCGACAAGCAAATCGGACAGCGACAGGAGGTCAGAGCCATGCCAACGGAATCGATCAACGGGGACAACCTCGAAGAACTGATGGGCACGCTCAACCGGGGTGGCCAAAGCTGGTCGGACTCGCTGTACACCGGCGCGACATTGCGGGTCAGCTTTCCGCAATCGCTTTCCCAACTCTCGGAGAGCCTGGAAGAAACGTACGCCGATCCCAGCGACGACGGCCTCGATCCGTTCACCGCGTTCAATGCCGCGCGTCAGCTGAACGCAATCCAGGCGCTCAACCACTGGGCCGCAATCGCCGACCTCACTTTCGATGTCGTCGATCCCGGTGAAGAGTCGGACATCTATTTCTTCGGACGCGACTATGACCAGGGCGGCGGCTATTCCAACGGCGTCAACACCGACGCCGGCAGCGCGATCCGCATCAACACCCTCGGGTCGAGCTGGGACGCCATGGCGCCCGGCAGCGGCGGCTTCCGCACGCTGATGCACGAGATCGGCCATTCCATCGGCCTGTCGCACCCCGGCGACTACGACGTCGGCGACGGCGCCGCCTACGACACCCACGCGGACTATATCGAGGACAGCTCGATGTACTCGATCATGTCCTATTTCGGCGGCTCCAACACCGGCTACAGCGGCGGTCCGACGGACGCGGCGCAGCTCGTCACCGTCCGCGCCCACGACATGTGGGTCGCCCAGGAGCTTTACGGCGCCAATTGGACCACGCGAACCGGCGACACCACCTACGGCTACAACGTCAGCGGGGTGGTCGCCGGCGGAACCTACGACTTCGCGGGCTACGATCCCGATTTCGGACCCGTGCTGACCATCTGGGACGCCGGCGGCAACAACGACTGGCTCGATCTGTCGGGCGACGGCAACGATCTCCTGCTCGACCTCGATCCGGGCGCGTTCTCGTCCACCCACGGAATGACCTTCAATCTCTCGCTCGCCTTCGCGCCGACCGAAGCCGGACCCGCGGGTTCGAACGCGTTTATCGAAAACGCGCGCGGCGGGTCCGGCGACGACGAGATTTTCGGGAACGCGATGGCCAATCTTCTCGAAGGCGGCGGCGGCAACGACACCCTCGACGGCCAAAGCGGCAACGATACGCTCCTCGGCGGCAACGGCGACGATCTCCTGATCGGCGGGTTCGGCACCGACAGTCTGGACGGCGGTTTCGGCTCGGACACGGTGGATTTCGGCTATTCGAACGCCGACTGGACCATTGATCTCGGCAATGGCGCCAACGGCACGGCGTCCAACGCCTGGGGCTCGGAGAATATGCGCTCTATCGAGCACGTGATCGGCAGTGACGGCGACGATCGCATAACCGGCTCGCACGTCGAAAACTATCTGCGCGGCGGCGAAGGCGACGATACCATTCGCGGCGAAGAGGGCAACGATACGATCCTCGGATCCATCGGCCACGACGAATTGCGCGGCGGCGCTGGCGACGATTACATCTTCGGCTACACCAACGGCTGGAGCAATCCGAGCCATCCGGACAACGACACCGTTTACGGCAACGGCGGAAACGACTCCATCGGCACGTGGGGCGGCGACGACCTGATTTTCGGTGGTTCAGGTGAAGATACCATCTCCGCCGGACACGGCGACGACACCGTCAGCGGCGGATGGGGACTGGACGAGATGCACGGCGGCATGGGCGTCGACGAGGTCGATTTCAGCTACTCCAACGGCGACTGGCTGATCCAACTGCTCATCGATTCCGCCTTCTATACCGGCGGCGGAACGGAAACGATCACCGGCTTCGAGCGCATCCGCATGGGCGGCGGCGATGACACGGTCCACGGTGACCACGAGAACAACACGGTCTGGGCCGGCGGCGGCAACGACGACCTGAACGGATCCGGCGGCGCCGACATTCTGTTCGGCGAAGGCGGCAGCGATACGCTCAACGGCGGCGCCGGAAACGACGTGTTGAACGGCGGCGCGAACATTGATACCGCCCGATATGTCGGCGCGTCCGCCGGCGTCGCCGTCGACCTCGCCCTCGACGGCGTGGCGCAGGCCACCGGCGGCGCCGGCCTCGATACCCTGATCAGCATCGAGCGACTTCAGGGCTCCGGTCACGGCGACATCCTGTCGGGCGACGCCGGCGGCAACTGGCTGTTCGGCTACGGCGGCAACGATGCCCTGTTCGGCCGCGAGGGCGACGACTGGCTCCGGGGTAACGAGGGTGACGACGTCCTTGAGGGCGGCGGCGGCACCAACATTCTCGCGGGTGGCGAGGGCCGCGACGCGGCGAGCTATTTCTTCGCCGGCGCGGGCGTCATCGTCAGCCTGGAGGCCGTCGGCGCTCAGAATACGATCGGCGCCGGCAATGATGTGTTGTCCGGCATCGAGGACATCATCGGCTCGTTCCACGGCGACTGGCTAACGGGGGACGACGGCGCCAACCGGCTTACCGGCGGCGCCGGCAACGATATTCTCGGCGGCGGCGGCGGCAGCGACACGCTCGATGCCGGTATCGGCGACGACGTGCTGTCCGGCGGGGCGGGCAACGACCACCTCGACGGCGGCGAGGGCATCGACTGGGCGTACTACAACGTCGGCGCCACCAGCGGCGTCGAAGTGGATCTCACCAAGGGCTGGCAGGGCACCGGGCTGGGCACCGACCTGATCGAAAACGTCGAGAACCTCCTGGGATCGCTCCACGGCGACGATCTGCGTGGCGACGACGGCGCCAACGAGATCCGTGGCGGCGGCGGCGACGATACAATCTACGGCGACGGCGGCGACGACGTGTTGCGCGGCGGCAGCGGCAACGACAGGATCTATGCCGGCATCGACGCGCCCTATGATCCCATCGACGACTACGGCCCAACCCCGGCCGCGGATCCCGCTTTCGATCCCAATAGCTTGGCGGGCAAAACAGCCGGCGGGAAAGGGTCCTTGGCCCTGAACACAACGGGCGGCGGCGGCGCGGCGGCGGCCATTGGCGATTTCAAGTTCGAATTCGGCTCGGGCGCCGACCGCATCGTCTTCGACGCCGGTTGGGGCGACGACGCGGTCTTCGGCTTCACCGCCGGCATCGACACGCTCGACTTCTCGCTGATCAACGGCGTCGACCTGCTCGATCTCGAAATCAGCGACGCGGCGGACGGCGCGCTGGTCGCCTACGGCACCAACAGCGTCCTGATCCACGACGTGTTCCAGTCCGACCTCAGCGACAGCGACTTTATCGTCTGAGACGGGACGCGACGCCGGGTCCAAAGGCCCGGCCTCGTGCCGCCATCATCTTTTTGGCGGCGGCGCCGTCGCCGAGTTTGCCGCTACGCGGTTTCCACCAGTGCGGCGAGATGGACCATGCGCTCCGAGTGAGATGCCGAGCGGAGGACACGGTTGGCGTGGCTCAGCCGGTCGATCTCCGCGGGCAGATTCCGGAACCTCAGGCGAGGACATAGCGAGGGCCCCGCATTCACCGAGCCAGCGGAGCCAACCGCCGCCGCCAATGCGCGCGACATGGTCAACCGGGCCGGCGACAATGCCGCGTCCACCCAACACTCCCCATGCGCGACCCGATGGCGAATCGTGTCCGCCATTCCACCCTTCGCACGGCCGAAGAGCCTGCGCGATGCGGTTACCTTGACATCGTCGGCATGAACGACCCGCAGACCCGCTTGCTTGCAGGAACGAACGATATCGCGATCTTCTCCGCAGACGACATCCGAAAACCCGCCGATCGACCGATAGGCGGTACTCCGGAACGCCAGGCTGGCCCCGGCCGCCTGCCCGTGATGTGGCCACGGGTTCGACGGATCGGGATCCACGAGGTGGAGAAATTCCAGCGTTGCCGTCCAGTAGCGGTTCTCGGCGGCGGCGAGCTTGTGGAAATGTGCGGGGAACCCGACGGCCTCATCGGCGTCGGGGATCACCTTGCCGCAGACGGCATCGGCGCTTCGCAGATGACGGAGCGTCGAATTGACCCACAACTCATCGACGATGCAGTCGGCGTCGGTCGTGAGCACCGAAGCCATGTTCGGACGCAGCGATAGGGCCGCGGAGCACCCGATATGGCGCGCCAGCCCGGCGCTGCCCGCGTTCGCCGTCGAATAGTCGATTACGCAAAGAGCGAGGACGGATTCCCGGGCAAAGGCGAGCGCTCGGTCGATGGTCGCGTCTTCGCAGTTGTTGGCGACAAGGACGGTGAAGAACCGCGACGGCGCGATGCATCTCTGCCGGGCGAGCGCCCGCAGGCACTTTTCGATCCGGTCCTCCTCGTCGCGGGCGGGGATCACGACGGCGGTTTGCGCGGCGGCGCCGGCCGGCATGTGCACGCACCGGGCGCGCAGCCGCGACCCGGCCGCAAATCCGGGGCTCAGGCGGGCGGGCATGGGTCCGCTTGGCGACATGCACGCCATTCTAACGCGCTCCCCGGCCGATCGGCTGATAGCGGTCGATGCGGTATTTGTCCGTGCGTTCCGCGAGTTGGCCTTGAAAATGACCGGCGAGGGCGGCGCCGAACAAATCCGCGGCCTCGTCCCCGCCAAGACCGTTGCCGGTCGATTCGAGATAGTTGACGGCGACGATTTCGCTCCCGGGCCAACGCGCAATGATCTGACCGGCAAGGTCAAAAATCCCGGGCTGGTCCAGAAAGTACAGAATTTCCGAGGCAACGATGAGGTCGAACGCCCCATCGGGCAACCGACAGGGAAGGAAGCATTGGTGGAATTCGCCCGACGGCACCGATTTCTCCGCTTCCGCGATCGCGACGTCCACCGCATCCAGTCCGACATAGGATGCGCAACGCAGGCAGAGCCGCTTCGCCAATTCGCCGTTGCCGCAACCGATTTCGAGCACTTGGCGATAGTGCGCGTGCGACAGCGCCGCCAAGGTTGCCGCGAACTTGGCGTGTTCATAGCCGCTTGTCCGGAAGTTCCATGGATCCGTCGTGTCCGCGTAGACGGATTGGAGCGCCGTCAGACTGACCGCCATCACACGGACACTTCCAAGAAAGTTTCGTCATGGCTGGCGAACAGCCGGATGAAGTCGTCTTGCATGACGAAGCCGTCCGGGTCGTCGCGAACGACCAACCCGCGCTGGCTGCGATGCGCGGCAATCGCAGCCAGCTTGGGCAAGCGCCAACGCGACGATTCGAAGACGCACGGAACGGGCGCGTTTATCGTCTGCTCGAAGGATGGATCGTGCCACCGCGACCAGACCGGATAGAAGAAGAGACGCAGGGCCGGGCGCCGGACGACCACATCGCGGGCGATATCCGCCGTCGCCTGGTGATCGCAATGGGGATCGCGGGGCGACGCGGAAAACACGCCGCGGGCGCCGAGCCGGTCACAGAGCGCGACGATCCTCCCAACGGCGGACGCACGCGCGTCGCGATCGCGCGGCGCATGACAGTCTCGATACCGCAAGAACGTGATGTCCGCGGCCGTACCGCCGAGGCGCTGAACGGCGGTCGTCAATTCACGCTCGCGCAGGCGCGCGAGCCGATCTCCCGGCCATTCCACGGAATTCGGATGCGACCGCCGCCCGTCCGTCACACAGACGATATGCGCCCCGCTGGTCGCGAAACAGGCGGCGAGCAGCGCACCACAGCCGAGGCTCTCATCATCGGGGTGAGGTGCGAGCACGACGATCGGACGACCGCCATTGAAATCCACCGCCCCCCTCGCCGGCTTTCGATATCCCGCCATCCACCCGGCCCGCGGCTTACGCATAATAGAGTTCCGATAGACGGCCTTCCGAACACAGCACTTCAGCCCCGGCGCGTTGGAGAAAAGCGTCACCGGTCGCCTGACGCATGTAGACCGCGAGATCGCGGGCGATCCGTCCCGTGATGGCGCCATCGTGAAAGTGCTGCAAGCCCACGGACCGCTCGACCGCGGCGATGGCCGTCTGCCCCACTTCTTCCGTCAGCAGCCGCGCCAGGATCGACAGCGCGACCGCGTGTTCGGGATTGGTTAATGCCGCATCGCGGCCGACTTGGCCCGCCGCTCGCTCCACCAGCCCGACCGCGCCAAGCGCACGTTTCAGCACAGAGGCCAATCGGGCAATCTGCGATTCGGCCCGTAGTCGGCCAAGGGCGTCGAGGCGAGACCGCGCGGCATCCAGCAGGCCGAACACGCCGCCGATCTGGATGGCGGCGATGCGCCAGACACAGCCCACGAACCAGGGCTCTCTATGGTAACAACCCGGGTCGCCGAACAGGTGAAAGGTTCGTCGATCGATACCGTCGAGGTCATAGCGTCCGGATACCGTTGCCTTCATGCCGGCCATCGACCACGCCTCGCGGTTTTGCCGTGAGCGCTCGTCGACAGGAAGAAGACATAAGCGGACCCCGGGTCCGGCATTCACGGTGACCACGGCGTGCGACACGACACCGAGGCCGGACGCGAACTGTTTGGATCCGGTCAGCCGGTCGCCGTTCGCGGACAGCCGAACCGGCACATCGCAATCCGCTCCCCAAACCCCGAAGAACCCACCGCCATGGATCCATTCGATGGCGTGATGACGGACCGCATCGTTGCCGTACAGCATGATGAGTTGAACGGCGTTGACATGACCCTCGAAGAGCCGGGCCACCGACAGATTTGCCGCGCCCAGATCGATCAGCGCGCGCACCGACCCTCGAGCGTAATCACCGCCGGCGCCGAGCGCCGACCCGCCGTGGTCCACCGGCAACGCGGCCTGGTGCCATCCGGCCTCGATCAATCGCGCAATCGACGCTGAAATATCCTGTGTGCCGGCGTCTTCAACAGCGGCACTACCCGCCAGATCGGATAGCAAGATGGGATCGCTTCGATATCCGTCGGCGAGACGCCCCGGGTATTGTCGGATGTCGGCTTGAGCGTTTCCGACATGTTGTTCATCACCAGAACGCTCATCGAGATCATAGGTATCAGCCATGCTCTGCCCCGTTCGCGCGCTGCCCGGCTCAACCGGTGCCAACCACCAGGAAACGGGCAGGCGACCCCGGCATTATGGAGCGGCACGCCACACTCGGCTCTCGTTCCCTTTCGCGGCTTATCATCATCGCTCGCGTCGGGCTAACGCGCAGTGGATGCGGGAGTTCCATCGCGTATCGGTGCTCGTTAATATAATTTCGCGCGATCGGCTTTTCCGACGTGAAGGTGGGGGCGGATCCCTGCCGGCGACGTTTCAGGTCCTGAGCCCTGTCGTGCGCTAGTCATCCTCCGCCAGGCTCTTGATGAGATAGCCGCCCGATTTCTTGTCGTATTCGAGATCCAGCATGCCGCGTGTCTGCGCGTCTTCGAGAAGCTGGGTGAATGTCCGGTAGCCGTGATAGGACTCGTTGAAACCCGGACGGCGGCGCTTCAGGGTCTGCTTGACCATGGAGCCCCAGATCTTTTCCTGATCGCCGCGCTCCTTCGACAGGTCCTCGATGGTTTCCAGCACGATGCTGAGCCCTTCCAGTCGCCGTTCCTTCTCGCCGCTCTTGGCGTCGGTCTTTTGCGGCCGCTCCACCGGTTGCTTCCCCTTGGCCTTCACCTGGCTTTCGGACTCGCGCATCAGGTCATCGTAATAGATGAATTCGTCGCAGTTGAGGGTGAGCAGGTCGGAGGTTGAATTCTTCACGCCGATGCCGATCACCTGCTTGTTGTTCTCCCGGAGTTTGCTGACCAGCGGCGAGAAATCGGAATCGCCGCTGATAATGACGAAGGTGTCCACGTGCATCTTGGTATAACAGAGATCCAGGGCGTCCACGACCATGCGGATGTCGGCCGAGTTCTTGCCCGACATGCGGACGTGCGGGATCTCGATCAACTCGAAGGCCGCCTCGTGCATGGGCGCCTTGAAGTCCTTGTAGCGGGCCCAGTCGCAGTACGCCTTCTTGACGACGATGTTGCCCTTGAGCAGAAGCCGCTCTAGCACCTTCTGGATATCGAAGGCCGCATACTTGGCTTCGCGAACGCCCAGCGCGACATTCTCGAAATCGCAGAACAGGGCCATGTTGTGGATCGCGTTCTTCGGGTTCATTCCCTCTCCGCTTCGCCGGGCACGACCGTCCGTGCACCGTACCATGACGAGGCCGTACGAGCCGAGCGCCGCTACTTTCGATCGCACGCGCAGCCGCGTGACTCGTCGCAGGTTTTCTCGATGGCGACACAGCCGTTACCGCATGCTTTCATATTATCGCTCATGGAACAGTTGGCGCAACATTGGGCGCCCATGGGCTGCAACTCGAGCCCGGCGGGTTCCTGCGCCGGCGCGGGCCTGCTCTGTGCCGGTGTCCGGCCCGGCATCTCGAGGGGAGAGCCGAAACGGCGGCCGGCATAGTCGCCCTTGTGACAATGATATCCCGAAACGGTGAAATCATAGTGACACCCCCGGAAATCGAGTGTTCCCGAATGCGACAGTGCCGGCCTGGCGCCGGCCACGGCGAGAAGCACCAGCGCCACCAAGGCAAGAGGTCTCATTGGGCGTCCCTTCCGCGGCATCGCATCTTCGTTATCCTTATCATGGCCATGATGGAACTTTTGCCCCCGTTTGGGCAACCTTGAAGACGCGCCCAAAAACACCATTTAACTCACCACGGGATCGACCGTACGGCAATCCACGCTTCACGAGCCTGCCCATGCGGTGCAAACTACAAAACCAGATCGTATCCAGCAAATTATACCGAGAGAGCGTCATGTATCAGTTCGCGAAGACAATTGCGATTGCGTTCGTGGTGTGCGCGTTGGCCGTCGGCGGCGCCAACGCCAGCGAAGGCGACCTGATCAAGAAGAAGAGCAGCCACGACGTCGCAACGACCGTCGATCGCCTGGAAGAGGTCGTCACCGAGAAGGGAATCACCGTGATGGCCCGCGTCGACCACGCCAAGAACGCGGCAAGCGTCGGCATGGAATTGCGGCCGACCCAGTTGCTGATTTTCGGCAATCCCAAGCTGGGAACCGTCCTCATGCAGGAGAACCAGCAGTTCGGGCTGGACCTGCCGATGAAGGTCCTTGTCTGGAAAGATGGCGATGGCCAGGTCTGGATCGCCTATGTGAAGCCCGAGGAGCTCGCCGAACGTCACGGTATCGACGACGACCACGAGGTCGTGAAAAAGCTCGCGAACGCATTGGATGCAATTACCGGGGCAGCCGCTAAATAAGACGGAACGGCGCTTTCAATTCCCCGCAAGGGCGCGGCAACGTGTAGCGAAAAGCCGTCGGCGCCCTGGACACGCCCGGCCAAGAACCGCTTTAATCCGCGCGGCCGGGCGCCTGGATCAGACCCGTACTGCATTGAGGGAGAGGACATCGCATGAGTGGATCGGTTTTAAGCACGGTGCTGGTTCCCATCAACCGCGCCGGCTGGCCGTTCATCGGTATTTTCGCCGCCGTGGCCGCGGGTCTGTTTTTTCTCGCCGAGCCGCTTGGCTGGGTCGGGGTGATTCTCACGCTTTGGTGCACCTATTTTTTTCGTGACCCCGACCGCGTCACGCCGACCCGGCGCGGATCGATCATCAGCCCGGCGGATGGTGTCGTTCAATCCGTCGGCCCGGCGCCGCCGCCGGCGGAGCTGGACATGGGATCGAAGCCGCTGATGCGCGTGTGCGTGTTCATGAATGTCTTCGACGTGCATGTGAACCGCATTCCGGTCGACGGCACCGTCGCCCGCCTGGCCTATCGCCCCGGAACCTTCGTCAATGCGTCGCTGGATAAGGCGAGCGAGGACAACGAGCGCCAGGGCATCGTCGTCGACGCCGCCGAGGGGTTTCAACTGGCGGTGGTTCAGATCGCCGGGCTCGTCGCGCGGCGCATCGTCTCCACGATCAAGCAAGGGCAGCGGCTGACGGCTGGCGAGCGGATCGGCATGATCCGGTTCGGAAGCCGGGTCGACGTCTATCTGCCGGACGGTGTACCGCCGCTCGTCGCCGTCGGCCAGCGGAGCATCGCCGGCGAAACCGTGCTGGCCGACGCCAGTGCGTGGCGAGCGGCGAGCCCGGAACGCGCGAGCCCCACGGCGCCGCGCCCCATATCGGCGGATCCCGCACCGGCGAGCCAGGAAAGCTGAAATGAACGCACCGCCGCAGCGCCTGAAGGGCCTTCACATCAACCGGATGATCCCCAATGTCCTGACGCTGTTGGCATTGACGGCCGGGCTCAGCGCCCTTCGTTTCGCCTTGCTGGAAAGGTGGGAGCACGCGGCCCTGGCCATCCTCGCGGCGAGTGTTCTCGACGGCCTCGACGGGCGGATCGCCCGCATCCTCAAGGGCGCCACGAAGTTCGGCGCGGAACTGGATTCGCTGTCCGATTTTGTCTGCTTCGGCGTCGCGCCGGCGATGGTTCTCTACCTGTGGGCCCTGGCCGACGCCGGACGATTCGGCTGGGCCGTGGTACTGGTGGTCTGTATCTGCTGCGCCCTCAGACTGGCGCGCTTCAACACCGATGGCGACGAACCCAATCAGCCGGCGTGGAACCGCAATTTTTTCGTCGGCGTGCCCTCGCCGGCGGGCGCCGGGCTGGTGATGTTTCCGATGATCCTGTGGTTCCAGGTGGAAAACGACTTTCTTCGCGAGCCGGTGGTCGTGGGCCTTTTCATGCTGGTGGGCGCCGGATTGCTGGTCAGCCGCATCCGAACCTACTCGTTCAAGAAGATCCGCGTGGCGCCGGGCTGGGTCCTGCCCAGCATGCTCGGCGTCGGCCTCTATCTCGCGCTTCTGTTGAGCCTTCCATGGGTCACGCTCGCGGCCTCGCTCGTGGCCTACGCCGCCTCCATCCCGTTCAGCGCGCGCACGTATCGCGCCTTCGTCCGCAAGGACCGGGAATCGGCGCCGGCCCCATCCGCCGATGCCGCCGCCGATGCCGCCGCCGAACCACCCGGAAAGGGTTCTCCTTCACCGTAACCGGCCGACGGTTGTGCCGGCCGTGCGGTCGTTCGCCTGATTCGCATTCAATGCCACAAATTTGCCCTATTTGAGGGACACAAGAAATTGACTGTTGCAGCGTATCCAACTAAACGTCGAGAAACGTGCGCAAGCACGGATAAACTCGCCATAACAACCAGGTTACAGGGGAGATAACCTCCAATGCGAAAGTTCCTTACTGCTCTGGCTCTGCCAGTATTGTTGATCGCCGGACTTGCTTCGGCTCAGGCCGCGGACGAGAAGGGCTCGGCCGCCGAAGCCAAGGCCATGCTTGAAAAGGCGACCGCCGAACTCAAGGCCGACAAAGACGAGGCTCTCGTGATGTTCACCAAGCGCGAGGGTGATTTCAAGGTCAAGGATCTCTATGTCTATTGCGGCGGAACCGATGGAAACTTCACCGCGCACTACCAACTCGTCGGCAAGAGCCTGAAGGACCTCAAGGACAAGTCCGGCAAGGCCTTCGGTGAAGAAATCTACGAAACCGCCTCGGAAGGCGAAATCACCGAAGTCGAATATCAGTGGTATCGCCCCGGCTCGGAAACCGAACTTGTCGACAAGGTCGCGTACGTCACCCAGGTCGACGACCAGATTTGCGCCGTCGGCTACTACAAGTAGCAAAGCGCCTGTTGGATACGCGACAGCGCTAAGCGAAGGCGGGCCGGCGATACGGCCCACCCGAAAGCTTAAAAAACCCCGCCCCCACCGGGCGGGGTTTTCGTTGTCCGGTGCCCGGTTTCTGTCACGGGCGGGAGTCGGCTTCATCGTTCCGGTATGGGGAGAGCGCCACCCTACATTGCCCGTCCCGCGTTCACGCCATACCTCAAGGCCAAAATCGGCCCAAAAAGGGGGCAAGTCATGCCATGCTTGCAGTGCTGCGATGCAGTAATCCCGCGCAAGTTTTAGCAATGAGTGTTCTATATTCTTTAAAGCGTCACTTTGGATTTCTGCTCGTAACGGTAGCGAAATGCGATGCCGGAATTTCCAAGCTCATGCACTCGAACGCGAAGGAAATGATCATGAACTGGGACCATCGGATTGCAAAGGTCGCGCCGTACGCCGCCACCGCAATTGCTCTATTGCTGGCCTTCATGGTTTTCGCTGGATATTTCCAGTATTAGGCGGCCACGACCGTTTTCGGAGTTTTCGACCGGCGCGATGATCGACATCGCGCCATCCCTTAGGACCGCCGGAGCGGCGGCCCTCTCTCAGTGTTACCCCTCCCTGACGACCCGCCTTTTGGCGGGTCGTTTTTTTATCCGGAGCGCGGCCCGACACCGTCAGGTTTTCAACGCCTCGGCCGCCAGGATGTGGATTTCCGAGCGCACCGGACCGATCCGCGGCGGATCCGCCAGCGTCGTGAACCACGCATCGAGCGGCGTTCGCCCGTGGCGGTGGTTCCACCGGACGTCGCGCAGAAGCGCTTGCGCCGGCGGCGGCAGGGACGGCGGAATGGCGAAGCCGTTGAGCGTCGCCCACACCCCCGCCCAGCATCGCGCCACGGTCCACGGGTTGTAGCCGCCGCCGCCCAGAACCAGCACCCTCGGGGCCATGTCCTTCAACCGCTCGATGCATCGCCACAGCGCTCGGTTCGACAAGTCCGAGCCGGGTCATCGGATCTTCGGCGAGCGCGTCGGCGCCGCACTGGACGACCAGCGCATCCGGCTCGAACGAGCGGATCAGCGGCGCGACCACCGTTTCCAGGAGGTATGCCATTTCCGTGTCGTTGAAATCGCGCGGCACCGGCAGATTGCGCGCCACGCCGCCGGCTCGATCGTAGGCGCCGCCGGCCGAGCCGGTCATGCCGTCGCCCCGTTCCATGGGCCAGCGGCCGGCCTCGTGAATGGAGAGGGTGAAGACCCGGTCGTCGTCATGGAACGCGTGCTGTACGCCATCGCCGAAGTGGGCGTCGAGGTCGAGATAGAAGATGCGCTCGAGACCGGCGTCCAGCATTTCGAGAATGGCCAGCACCGGATCGTTGAAGGCGCAGAAGCCGCTGGCGCGGGCCGGCTTGTCCGTGATGCGTCCCGCCGGCCGGGTTATACACCACGCCCGGCGATTGCAGGAGCCGGGCGGCGAGCAGCGACGCGCCGCAGGACGTGGCGGGCCGGCGAAACATCTCGGCGTACACGGGATTGCCGTTGACCCCCAAATTGAACCGCCGCCGCACCGCTTCCGACGTATCCTGGTCCCGCTCGGCCCGCATCACCGCCTGGATGTAGTCCGGGTCGTGGTAGCGGGCCAGCTCCCGGGGCGTCGCCCGCGGGCTATCGCGGTAGACCGAAGCGGGAAGCCAGCCCAAGGCCCGGCACAGGTCGATACAAAGCGACACCCGGGGAATGGCCAACGGATGCCCGGAAGCATGGGTCGACGTGCGATAGATATCGCTGCCGATGAACACCGGCGCCGGCGCGGTCATGGAGCGGAGCTTCTGCGAAGACGTAGCATTGTTTCGCATAGGTGGCGCGGTTGGCCCGCGAGTGCAACGGTCCAGGGGCTGTCATCTTTCGTAGGATCATGGTATCGCTGAACCGGTATCGTAACGAGGGTCCGCAATTATGGGCCGTGCCCGCCAGAACCGAACGCTTCTCCTCGCCGCCGCCCTGCTCCTCGGCGCCATCTCCGCCGCAGCCGCCGCGTCCGCGTCCGTTGGCGTCAATGCCAACGATGATGGCGCGGCCGCCTGCGCGACGGCCGGAGCCTGGATCGATCCCGCCGACCGCGACCGTCTCGACCACGTCCGGTTGCTGGCGGACCTGGCATTGCGCCCGGTGGTGCTGCTGGGCGAGCGTCACGACAGCGCCGAGCATCATCGCTGGCAACTGCACACCTTGGCCGCGCTGCATGGCCGTCATCCGGACATGGTCATCGGCTTCGAGACCTTTCCCCGCCGGCTGCAGCCGGTTCTCGACCGCTGGGTGACGGGAGATCTCACGAGCGAGGCTTTCCTCGAGGCGGCGGAATGGTCGACCGTCTGGGGCTTCGACGCGGCGTTGTACCTGCCGCTGTTTCATTTCGCGCGCCAGCATGGCGTGCCGATGCTGGCGCTGAACGTGGATCGAAGCCTGATCGCGCGGGTCGGCCGCGAGGGTTTCGCGGCCATCCCGCCCGAGGACCGCGAGGGTGTCTCCCCGCCGGCACCGCCCTCGCCCGCCTATCGCCAGTCTCTGGCCCGGGTTTTCGCGTACAAGAAACAGCTCCCCGGCGACGGATCCGAAGCATTGAGCGATCCGGCGTTTCCAGCGGTTCGTTGAGGCCCAGGCGACGTGGGATCGCGCCATGGCGGAAGCCATCGCCGATGCCCGCGACGCCGACCCGAAGCGTCTGGTGGTGGCGATCATCGGGCGGGGCCACCTGGAAAACCGCTGGGGCGTGCCCCATCAATTGGCGGACCTCGGGATCGGAGATGCCGCCGTGTTGCTGCCCGTGGAGCGTTCCGACGATTGCGCGGGCGTCTCCGAGGGCGTCGCCGACGCGGTGTTCGTGGTGCATCCGGACCGCGATCGCGGACCGCGCGGACCCCGCCTCGGCGTGATGATCGAGAGCGCGGACGGCGGCGCCCGGGTGACCAAGGTGATGAGTGGCGGCGTCGCCGAAGCGACCGGCATCGAGCCCGACGACGTCATCGTCGAGCGCCGCCGGCCTCCCGGTCGCCGGCAGCGGCGATCTGATCGCCACTGTCCAGCGCCAGGCGCCGGGAACCTGGCTGCCGCTACGAATTCGCCGGGGCGGCGCCACCATCGACCGGGTCGCCCGCTTCCCGCCCGCGCCGGACCGGCCCTGATGCCGCGTATCGCCGCCATTGCGGTCGTCCTGCTTCTCGCCACCGTACCAGCCGGCTTGGCGCAAGGCCGGGCCCTGGCGCCCCCGCATCACGAGATCGAGCTGTGGCTCGACCCGGACCAGCGATACCTGCACGCGAGTGTGCGAACGATGGTGTTCGAGAGCGGTCCCGTCGCCATCCATCTGGCGCCCTGGCTTACGCTATTGTCGCTCGAGGTCGATGGCCGGCCGGTAGCCGACATCGAGCCGCAACCGATGTTGCAGGTGGACCTTGGCGACGGGCGACACCCACGAACTGGTGTTCGCTTACGAGGGCGTCGGTGCCGGCCGTCGGCTCCGACGATGCCGACGCGGAAACACCACTTCCTTATATTGCCTCCGACGGATCCTACCTCCCCGGCGGCATGGATGGCTGCCGTCGCTGGGTGCGCGCCGGGTTACCTACCGCCTCGAAATGAGCGTTCCCGAGCCCCAGCGCGTTGTCTCCAGCGGCCGCCTCGTGAGCGAAGAGACGCAAGACGGCCGCTACACGGCGATGGTGACCAATTACCACCCGGCCGAAGAGCCGTCGGTGTTCGCGGGCCCCTATGTCGTTCGCGAGCAATGGCATGACGGTGTCCGTCTTCGCACCTATTTTCACGACGAACTGAAAGAGCTGGCGGACGCGTACCTGGAGCGCTCGGCCGCCTATCTCGACCGATTCTCCGAGCAGATCGGGGACTATCCCTTTGCCGATTTTTTCGTGATCTCATCGCCGTTGCCCGTCGGCCTCGGATTTCCCAACCTAACCTATGTGGGGCGCCGGGTTCTGCACATGCCGTTCATGCGCGGCCGCTCGCTGGCCCATGAAATTCTGCACAACTGGTGGGGCAACGGTGTCCACGTCGATTACGCCAGCGGCAACTGGTCGGAGGGCCTGACCACCTACATGGCCGACTACGCCTTGGCCGCCGAACACGGCGCCGACGCCGCGCGGGACGTGCGGCTCGATTGGCTGCGGGACTTCGCCGCCCTGCCCGCCAACCGCGATTTTCCGGTGGCGGCCTTCACCGCGAAAACACACGACGCCGATCAGGTGGTCGGCTACAACAAGGTCGCGTTCATCTTTCACATGCTGGAGCGGGAAATCGGCGCGCCGGCTTTCGCCGACGGGATCCGCGCATTCTGGAAGAACCACCAGCTTCGCGGTCGCCGGCTGGAGCGATCTTCGCCGCGCCTTCGAGGAGGCCTCGGGCCGCGAGCTCGCGGTTTTCTTCGAACAGTGGGTAGACCGCGCCGGCGCCCCCGCCCTTACCCTGACCGACGCCCGGGTAGAACCCGGGCCGAAACCCGGGCAGGCCAAACGCGAGCGGCGAGCAGGTGACGGTGACCCTTGGCCAGGACCCGCCGCCATATTGGCTCGACCGTTCCACTCGATGGTAGAGACGGCAAACGGACCGACAACCACCGCCGCGCCCTTGGATACCGCCGCCGACCGTGGCGTCGATCGCCGTCGGCGCCCGCCCCCGAGCCGTCAGCGTCGACCCCGAATATCATGCTGTTCCGCCGCCTTGCGCCGTCCGAAATGCCCCCGATCTTCAGAAGCGTGACGCTCGACCCCGACGCCGTCGCCATCGTTGCCGCCGGCGATCCGGACGCCGATGCCGTCGCCCGGCACCTCGCCATCCGACTCCTCGGACGCGACGTTCGCTTCGCCACGCTCGATGCGCCGCCGGACGGCCAGTCGCCGCTCCTGCTTGTCGGAACGGGCCCGGAACGTCGAGCACGCCTTGAAGCGGGTCGGGGCCGGCACGACGCCCGCCGCACTGCTCCGGCCAGGGAACGGCGCGGGCGTGGGCGGGCCACGCGGGGAACGGGGCGGCCTTCGCCGTCGTCGCCGCCGATGACGGCGAGGCCCTGGCGGCGACGCTCCGCGCCCTTCCGCACTACGGCCGGATGAGCTATCTCGCGTTCCAGGACGGCGCGGTGATCGACCAGGGCGTCTGGCCCGTGACCAGCACGCCCTCTGCGTCACACTTTTCACGCGCGATAGGTGATTTCTGCCGTGATTTTGCCACCATTTCTTGGCACACTCTCCTCTACCCCGGCGGTGGCACTGAGAGAGGGAACCAATTGGCTCGGTAACATGGGTCAAGGTCCGGAATTTCATCGCCGGGGTCCAATGTTTCTTGCTCCCATCTGCTAATCATCTCTCGCGCAGTGTCGCCGATCAGCGCGGCGGCGTGATCGCTGCTCGCCACCGGTTCGTGCCGTCAGCGGCGGCGGGCGTGGACGATGAGCGCGGCGACGGTCGTCCTCGCCGAACTCCCGGCAGGCCTCGAGCCGGTGCAGGCCCTCGACCAGCACGTATCGCGCGCCGTCTTTCCGTTCTTCGGCCTTGCGGACCAGGATCGGATCTTTCTGACCGTTCTCCAGGATATCGTTCCGCCAATTCCTCGACCACCCGGGTATCGAGCGTCTTGCGCCGTGCCGTCGGCACGTAGATCTCCTCGATGGTGATGGGCACATCCTTCATCGTTTCCATGGCACGTCCCCTTCATAACGCCTTGCCCCGTGTGCGGGGCGTCAACTTTTGCTCTTGCTCTTGCTCTTGCCCTTGCCTGTTGCCCTTCCTCTTACTTTCGTCTCTTTCTCCGGCGCTTCTTCTCGCACGCGTCGAGCCGCTCGCGGACCCGCTCCACATCATTCGCCAGCGCCGCGTCCGCCGCAACCAGGGTCTTTAACCGATTGGCGGCGACGGAGACGCTGGCGTAGTGCCCGATCCCGAAGGCACTGGCGATATCCGCCAGGGAATGGCCACCCGGACTGCGGCACAACGACATGGCCACCAGGCGGGGAATATTGCGCGAGCCTCGTCCTCGCCGCGAGGCATGGATCGCGTCGGCCCCGACTCCGAAAACATCGGCCGTCGCCTCTGACGATCCGCTTGATCGACGGCCGATCGCGAAGCCACTGCACCGCCGCATGCCCGCGGTCGCCCTGGAAAAGCCGCAGCCGCTTGCCGACCTTTCGCGAAAATCAGCGCCGCCGAGGACGGGAGGCGTGCGCTTGGCGCCGTAGAACGCCCGGATCTCTTCGTCGACCCCGTCCTTCATATAAGCCCGGTACTGCTTGCGGCGTTTCTTTCGGCCGAAACACGAGAGCACGGTCTTGGTTCGCAGCCACGCCGGCGCCGCGGCCGCCCGGACATAGGCCGGAAAACTGGACCACGCATAGGATTTGAGCGACCCGGCCGCGCCCAGGTCAAGCGGGATGGCGTGTATGAAGCGGCTGACCGGCGCGAGCTTTTGATCGGGATCGACGACAACGGCCTTGTAGCGGCCGCGAAACAGCGGACCGTCGCTGTGGTGGCGCCGATTGAACCGCTGGGTATAGACGCCGTCGAGATGGCGCATGCCCCGGCCGAGGCCGCCGTTGGGCGTATGGACCAGCAGATGATACTGATTGCCGGCAAGGCTGTAGGCATGGATCTCGACGCCGAAGCGTTCCGCCAGTCTCTCCCAGCAAGTCGAGAAATCCCGCCCGGTCGTCATCGGAAAGAAACACGTCGCGGCGACCGGCGCCGCGATTGGCCACATGGTACCAGGCTCCGGGAAATTCGATCCGCAAGGGTCGCGCCACGATGATCCCGCCTTGTGATGTCGGAAGGGCATATCGCCACCCTTGACGAAAAAGCCTAAGGCTTAAAGGCGGTTCCTGCAACCGATGAGGCAGCGGGTCCATTGACGTCCCCTCCACGCCAACGATCGTGTCGCGGCATGAAAAACGGCACGGGTCTTGCTGTCCTTTCCGGAGACCTCCACCGGAACAGGGTGATCGCCATGCTTCAATTCAGGACCTCCGCCTTCGGACTCATCGTCGCCATCGTCGCGATCGTTGTGTCGGTCGCCTCGGCCTCGTTGGCGGCGGCGGCCGGCAACGCTGCCCAAGATGCCGCGGAAAACCACGAAGATCCCTGGCGCTTGTGCCTGGACGCCGTCGCCGAGGCGGAACGCGCCAACAACATCCCCCGCCATCTGATGGCCGCCATCGCCGTCGCCGAATCCGGCCGGTGGCACCGCGAGCGCCGGGCAAATTCTGCCTGGCCATGGACGGTCATGGCCGAGGGCAAGGGGCGATATTTGCCGACCAAGGCCGAAGCCATCGCCACCGTTCGCGCGCCTCAAGGCGCGCAATGTCCGCAACATCGACGTCGGCTGCATGCAGATCAATCTCCGCGCTCATCCCGCCGCGTTCGACGATCTCGAGCAGGCCTTCGACCCGGCCGCCAACGTTGCCTACAGTTCCACCTTCCTCAAGGCGCTGTTCGAGGAGACCGGATCGTGGCAAAAGGCGTCCGGGCGCTACCATTCGGCAACGCCGAAGTTCAACCGTCCCTATCGACTGAAAATTCTCAAGCTGTGGAACGAACAGACCCGCCTCGCCTATGATGCGCGGCGCGCCGAGCGGAAACGCCAGGCGGCCGCCCGCCGCGCCGCGCGTGTCGCCGACACCCCGGCCAATCGAACGACATCTGTTCGTTGGACGTCCCCGCCATTCAATGTCCTTCGGGCCCGGCCGGGCGCTATGCCTGCCGGGCGGCGCCGCCGGCCGGCCGGCGCGCCCCGCCATCGGGAAGCTGACGGCGAGCGCGGTGGCCGGACGGCGGTCGTACGCGCCATTGACCGAAGAATTGACGCAACGGAACGCCGCGACACATAGCGGTGCATCGGGTGAACAATACGGGTTTTCGATCATGCGCCTGGCCGCCTGTCTGTCCTTCGCCGCGATGCTGACGGTTTCGGCCGCTACCGCCGGCGAACCCGAGGTGCCGACGGCGGAGCATATTCTCGCCGGGCTCGGCTTTTCCGAGACGGACAACGCGGCCGTCGCTGCCGGCGAGATCGTCGCCGTCGACCTGCCGACGGTTCTCGAAAACCAGCTGAAAGGCGCGGTGGCCATGCGCCTCGACGCGCCGCTCGATCGCGCCGCCGCGTTTTTCGAGGACGGGCGGCGCCTGACGGTCGACGCCACGGTGACGGAATTCGGATCCTTCGCCCCCCGCCGCCGACAACGACGCCACCGACGACGAGACAACGACTGGCGGGGTGTCCGGCTCGGCCCCGGCGACGACGGCGAGGTCGAGAAGATCATGAGCGGGCCCTCCCGCGTCCCTTCTCAACGTGTCCCCCGAGGAAGCGGCGGCGTTGACGGCCGCGTCGAACACGGTCTCCGCCGATCAACCGGGCGCCGAGGCGGCGGTGAGCGAAGCCTATCGCCACATCCTCGCCGGACGCTACCGCGCCTATCTCGCGGACGGCCTCGACGGCATGCCGACCTATGCCCGGGGAATGCGGCCGGTATCGCCCGCCGCGAAATCCGCGCCGACCTGACCGCCGCCTCGTTCGTTATCCTCGAGCCTTTCCCGGCGTTCCGCCGGGCCGTTCTCGATTTCCCGCGGAACCAGCCGCCGGACGTGACCAGCACCTTCTATTGGATCCGGACGACGGTCGAAGGCCGGCCGCACTACGCCCTCGCCCACGAGATGACGACCCGGGCGACGGCTACTTCCTCGCCTACAGCCGCGATTATCTATTCGAGCCATACCTACAATACCCTGCAATCGACGTTCCTCTGGCTGCGCG
>CAWAYL010000021.1:0-175106 GCA_963786305.1 uncultured Alphaproteobacteria bacterium | reverse complement strand
CCGCACTGGACGGATTGTTCCGAGACGTTGCTCGTCATACCGGTGGTATGGTCGCTGTCGACCGCGCAGCGGCGCGCCATGGCCGATGTAGATGAGCACCACGTTCTCACTATAGCCCGACGATGGGGCGTCACCGAAGCGCCGCTGTTTCGTTTGCTGGTGGAGCCGAACGAGCAAAACGGTCTGCGGTCATCCTGCCGGTTGATGGTCGACAAGATCGCCACGGTGCCGAAATCCAAGGTCGGGGACCAGATCGGGCGGCTGGATGATGAGGACGTCCTGCGGCTCAATCGGGCAGTCATGGGCTTTGGCTCCGGCGGTCTCGCCACGGGTCAGCCGGAAAGCGAAAAAGTGACCACTTCCTCTTCAAATCCACCGAAGACCGCACCCCTCGGGTTCTCGATGACCCGGACCTCAAGGAGCGCATCGCCAACCTGAAGGCAACCCGCGACCAGGCCCGTGTCGATACTGAACGGGCCGCTGGCATTGTAGGACAGCACCGGCCAACCGGCGATCACCCCGCCCATGCTGCGCAAGTTCGCCAAAACCGCCCGTCAGAGCATCCGCCTTCCCGGTGGCGGCTACTGCCGCCATATCTTCGCTATTGCCCAGTGTGTCGAAGGCGAGGTCGCATCACCGGATCGAAAAACGACCTGCTGCGAACGCTGGTCGCGGGAAATGGCGCAGGCACGGTGGCAACCGGCGTGCCCAGCTCTGTTCACACAGTGGCGGATGGGGTGGGATTCGAACCCACGATGGGCTTATGACCCATACTCCCTTAGCAGGGGAGCGCCTTCAGCCGCTCGGCCACCCATCCTTGAAACAACGCGGAACGTCCCAACCAATTGACGACTTGTATAAGAGCGCCCTCGGGGCTGTCAATCAAGCCTCCTTGGCGATGTCGTGCGAAATTGTGCCGCCGGTGGCGCGCGCGAGGTCGGTGGCCGTCGTGGCGAACACGCAGTGGGGATGGCCGGCCGCCGCGTAAACGGTCGTCGAAACGCCGCAGGCCGGCGTCGATGATCACGGGAATCTCGCGCCTGAGCCCGACGGGCGCGACGCCACCGATGGCGAATCCGGTCACCGCGCGAACCGTGGCCGCGTCGGCGCGTCTGACCCGGCCGTCAAGATCGAGCACCGCGCCGACAGTTGTGTTCGTCGCACACGCGGTCCCCGGAAACCAGAACCATGACGGGCCGCGGCCCCACCAGAAATACCAGGGATTTCACGATCGAGCCCAGTTCGGTTCCGATGGAATGGGCGGCGTCGCGGGCGCTGCGCGCGGTTTCGGCGAGCGCGGTAACCGGCGCCTCGATGCCGGATGCCGCCAGAGCGGCCCGCACGCGCTTTACCGAATCGGTCTCGAGACTACTCATTGAACGCCCCTTTCGATCGTGGTCATGCCGGCCGGCCTATTGCTCTTCGGCGAGGGCCCGCGGCACGCCGCTTGCCCCATGACGCGAACCTTTGGTGCAACTACACTTCTACAGTGACGTTCATGGGATAGCATTTAAAAAACCGAGTAATTAGCGCCATTGAAGACTAGCGAACCGTCAGGGAGAGGTATAGCGTTAGCGGTCAATGGCGCAGTGTGCATCGGAGAAAACCGTGATCGACGTGGCGGGAAGCTCGGCCTCCATTCAGGCCCAGGTGGAGTCCGTTCATGCCAATCTGCTGGAGGACCTGCCCGACATCAACCGCGTGGCGGTGGCGGTGTACGACGGCCGTACCGATACCCTGAAGACATTCGTCCACAGCACCCGGGGCGCAACGCCCTTCATGCACTATGAAGCCAAATTGGCCGAAGTCCCGTCTCTCGCCGAGTTGGCGCGCACCCGGAGCGAACGCATCATCGACGATCTGAAGGCGTCGCGAGGCGCGCTCGGACGTCATGATCGCCACCTGTTGGAAAGCGGCTATACATCGAGTTACACGAAGCCCTTTTTCGACAGGGGCGAACTGTCCGGCTTCATGTTTTTCGACTCGGACAAGGGGCACTATTTCAGTCCATCCGTCATTCGCCATCTGACGATCTATTCACACCTGATCTCGCTGTTGATCATCAACGCGCTGGCCTCGGCCAACGTTCTGCGCTCGGCGGTGGACGTGGCGCGCGCGATCAGCCATCTGCGCGACGAGGAAACGGGTGCTCACCTCGACCGGATGTCGCGCTACGCGCGGCTGATCGCCAAGTTCCCTTGCCGATCGAGAAGTGCTCGACGACGAATTCGTCGAGTTCGTATTTCTGTTCGCCCCGCTGCATGACGTGGGAAAGATCGCCATCCCGGATCGCATTCTCCTGAAGCCGGGTAAGCTGACGCCGGACGAATTCGACATCATGAAAACTCATGTGGCGAAAGGTGTCGCCATCGTCGAGAAGATGGCCAAAAGCTTCAGTATCGGCGACGGCGCGCATGTCGATGTGCTGTACAACATCGTCCGGTTTCATCACGAATCCTTCGATGGCAGCGGCTATCTGACAGGCCGCGAAGGCAAGGACATTCCCCTGGAAGCGAGAATCGTCAGTGTCGCCGACGTGTTCGACGCGCTGACGACGAAGCGCCCCTACAAGGACGCGTGGCCGAACGACGATGCGTACCGGTTTCTTGATGCGTTGTCGGGAAAAAAGTTCGATCCCGGTTGCGTCGGCGCCCTGTCATCGAACCGCCGGCAAGTCGAACAGATCCAGCAGCAGTTCCGTTTCTCCAAGGGCCAGTTCGAAGGCTTCCACGAAGCCTACCTCGACGACCTTTAGCGCTGCCTGGAAAAGCGGACGCCCACCAACCCTGGCCCCCGCGCCCCTCGCGACGCGGCCTCGGTGACGATTAACGAAAGCGCGGAGGATCAAGAGGGGCCCGGCGATGGCCCGGCCGGCCGTCAGCCCTTGATCCCGAAGTCCTTGAACCGCCGCTTGAACTTGGCCAACTGGCCGCCGCTGTCGACCAGACGGTGGACGCCCGTCCATGCGGGATGGGTCTTGGTGTCGATGCCCAGCTTCAACACGTCGCCCGGCGCTCCCCAGGTGGATCGCGTGGTGAAGGTCGTGCCATCCGTCATTTCGACGGTGATCTCATGGTAATCGGGGTGTATGTCTTTTTTCATCGCGTCGCTCCAAAAGGAGCGCCCTATATACTGACCGGAGCCGCGGCTTGCAACGTTTGCGCACATTATCTTTGTCGAAGAGCCCATCCGCATCCGCGTCCGAAACGAGGGATCAAGACCGTGGCACTCAGTGAAAACGAATTCGAGACACGCGCCGACGCCGTTCTGGAAAACCTGATGGCGATACTGGAGGACACCCTGGGCGACCGGCTCGATGTCGATCTCGAACAGGGGATCCTGTCCATCGAGCTCGAATTCCGGCGGCCAGTACGTGATCAACAAGCATAAGCCGAACCGGCAGATCTGGATGTCGTCGCCGGCGAGCGGCGCGTCGCATTTCGACTACAGCGCGGAAGGCGATTGGGTGGAAACGCGCGGCGGCGGCAACCTCAACCGGATGCTGGCGCGGGAGCTTTCCGCGGCCACCGGCCAGAGCGTGCACCTGGAATGAGCACTTCGAAAGCGGGGCCGCCGGCCGTCACGAACGGTTGGGGTCGCTTGGTCGAGGCGCTTCCGGCTCCGCTTCCGCCTCTTGAGCAATCCGCCTGAGCGACCATGCGCCCAGCAGGACCACCGCCACCATGACAATGGTGCCGCCGAAAAATGGCCAGTCCTTGCCGAAAAAATAGAATAGCGCGCCGGCCCATCCCGGTCCGATGACCCGGGCGAGCGTGGTGACGGACCGGGCGACGCCCATGGTTCCGCCCTGCAATCCGGCGCCCACCTGCAAGGAAATAAGGCTGTTGAGCGCCGGCGACAGCAGGCTGAAACCGAACGAGACGATCACCATCGCCACCAGTAATGGACCCACCGAGGCGCAGAACGGGATCATCAGCATTCCCAACGCCAGACCGATGGCGCCGGAAACGACCAATTGTCCCTCGCCGAAGCGTTTGGCGAGCCGTCCGATCAGCCCGCCCTGAATGGCCGCGCTGAGAAAACCGACGAACGCGAACAGATAGCCGTTTTGCTCAGGTCCCCAGCCGAGGGTCCGGAATGACCACATGGCGAAGGTCGTTTCCATGCCGGCGAACACGAAGGTGGCCAAGAACGACGTGGCGAACAGCAAGGCGACGGACGGCCTGGCGATGGCGGTTTTGAAGCGCCGCCACCGTGTGGGTGCCGAAATCGCCGCCTCGCGCGCGCGGGCCGCCGGCGACAGCGACTCCTTCAGGATCAAAGCCGTCAGCACGAGCGCCAGGGCGGACAGCGCGGCCGAGGCGAGCGCGGGGGTCCGATAGTCGGCGGCGAGCGGATCGGAACCCGCGAGGAGGCCGCCGATCGCCGGACCGAAAATGAAACCGAGACCGAATGCGGCACCGACGATGCCCATGCCCTTGGCCCGGTTCGAAGGTTCCGTGATGTCGGCGACATAGGCATAGGCGGCGGAGATATTGCCGGCCATGGCGCCGCCGGCGAGACGGGCCGCGAACACCATCCAGAGCGTATCGGCGAAACCGAGCCAGATGTAGCATGCCACCGCGCCCGTCAAACTCGCCAGCAGCACCGGCCGCCGCCCGACGCGGTCGCTCAGCCGGCCCCAAAGCGGCGCCGCGAGGAACTGGGTGAAGGAATAGGCGGCCATGAGCAGCCCCACCTGAGCGGGACTGGCGCCGAAGTGCTCGCCGTAAAAAGGGAGCAGGGGAATGATCACCCCGAAACCCACCAGGTCGACAAACACAATGAGAAACAAGACGGGCATGGGAATTCGTATTGCCGGCACCGGTTGATGTAAGCGCTCGACAGTGCCTAGACGTTCCATGACCGGAACTCAAGCGGCGTCGACGACGCGAGCACGCGGGACAAGCACTCACATGGAGTACTAGCGCTGCGTGAGTTTCAGTTCGATGCGCCGGTTGCGGCGCAACGCCTCCTGGGTGTTGCGATCGTCGAGAGGATGGAATTCGCCGAAGCCCGCGGCCACCAGGTGGTCGGGGGGAATTCCGCTGTCGATGAGCAGTTGCACCACCGAGATGGCCCGTGCCGCCGAGAGCTCCCAGTTCGACGGATAGAGAACGGTGTCGATCGGCCGGCTGTCGGTATGGCCGTCGACACGAAGAACCCAGTCGATGTCGTCGGGTATCTTTTCGATGATTTTCTTCAGGGTATCGGATACCTGGAGAAGCTGGGGCCGGCCTTCCTCTTCGAGTTCCGCCGAGCCGGAGTCGAACAGGACCTCGGATTGGAAGACGAAGCGGTCGCCGACAATGCGGATATCGGGATTGTCGCCCAGGACCTCGCGAAGGCGTCCGAAAAACTCGGAGCGGTACCGCTGCAACTCCTGGACCTTGCTGGCCAGCGCGGCGTTGAGACGCTGACCGAGGTTGACGATCTGTACGTCCTGTTCCCTGGCCTTGTCTTCCGCCACTTCCAATGTGGCGGTGAGCTGGCGGATCTGCTCGCGCAGCGCCGCCGTCTGCTGGTTCAGAAGCGCGATCTGGGCACGGGCGCTTTCCGAGACGCGGCGCTCTTCGATCAGCGCCGTGTCCGAAGCCTCGGCTTTCGTCGCCAACGCGGCGGCTTCACGTTCGAGCTCCTCTTTCAGGGCCCGCAGCGCGGCGATATCGTTGGCCAGTCTGGCCAGCTCCCGACGCTGGGTATCGAGCGCCTCGCCCTGGGACTCGGCGGCGGCCCGGGACTCCGTCGAGGGCGCGGTTCAGCTTTTCGCTTTCGATCTCGGCGCCCTCGGCCCGCTCGTTCAGGGCGTGAATGGCCGCGTTCAGGTCGTCGCGGGCGCGCAGCGATGCCTGCAGTTCGGCGGAAAGCTTTCCGATATCGGCGCTGAGTTCGTCGCTGGCCCGGCGTTCGAGCGCCAGCAATTCGGCCAGTTCGTCCACTTGTCCCTGCAACTGCTTCAACGCCGTGTCGCGGCCCGAAAGCGCCTGCGAGAGGAAGAACTGCGCCAGAACGAACACCATCAACAGGAAGATGATGACCATCAACAGCGTCGCCAGGGCATCGACGAAGCCCGGCCAGGTGTTGTCGGCGTGGCGGCGGCGGCGCGCTAGGCTGGCCATGGGTGCGAACCGGCCCGCCTCAGCGGTCGGCCTCCTCGGCGAGTGCGGCGATGGTGCGGGCGAGCAGGCGGATCTCGCTCCTCACCTGCTGGATGAGGTCCTCGCGTCCGGCGTTCATCTCCTCGATCAGCCGGGACGCGTGAACATCGAGATTGCGGATGTGGGTGCGCGTCGCCTCGTCGACGCCGGCGTCCGGGGTCCGGCTCGCGTTGTCGGCCAGCCGCGCGAGGATCGGCCGCAATTCGTTCTGGCCTTCCGCCAGCTTCAGCATCAGTCCCTGCTCGGCGCGCATCTGGTCGGTGAGGGTTCCGATGTGTTCGCCCAGTCCCATAAGCTGGGCATGGGTCGACGCCCGGTTTTCTTCGCCCCGCGCGAGGGTTCGCTGCAGTCCGTCGAGGCTTTCGGCGGTCTGCTCCAGCAAGGCCTGGACGTAGGCCGGTACCGAATGCTCGCCGTCGCCCGCGAGAGCGCCGCTGGACAAGCCGGGTGACGCCGGAGAGCCACTCCTCGAGATCGTTGTAGAAGCGGTTCTGGGCCTGGCCGGCCTGCAGATCGAGAAAGCCGAGGCACCAGCGATCCCCCCAAGCCGAACAGCGACGACGAGAACGCCGTGCCCATGCCGGCGAGCGGCGCCTCCAGGCCCTGCTTGAGGTCGGTAAAGACGTTGGCGAGGTCGCCGCTTTCCACCGATAGCCCGCGAATGACGTCGCCGATGGAGCCGATGGTCTGCAGCAGCCCCCAGAACGTGCCGAGCAGACCGAGAAAGATCAGGAGTCCGATGGTGTAGCGCGACAGATCGCGCGACTCGTCCAGCCGCGACGCGATGCCGTCCAGCAGCGAGCGCATCGCCATTGTCGACAGCGACAACCGATCCTTGCGTTCGCCGAGCATGGTCGCCATCGGCGCCAGCAGCTTCGGCGGCTTGCCGCTGACCGCGCCGATCCGTTCGCTGCGGAAGCGCTCGATCCACGCCACCTCCGGACCGAGCACTGGTGACCTGGCGGAAATTATAGAGAATGCCCAGCACCAGAACGCCGAGGATCAAGCCGTTGAGCGGAGCGTTCGCCATGAACGCGTCGCGCAGAGGCACGAAGAGCAGGGCCGCAAGGACCGCGACCGCAACCACGAACACGGCCATGCGGACCAAAAAACGTCGCGGCCGGGTCATCACCACAGACCTTTTCCGATTCTTAAAAAGGCCGAGATACACGCATTATCGTTGGACGACTTTCACGTCAACCCGGTCCAGCGGCGCGGAAGGCGCCTTGTTGCCGAGGGCGCGCACGTCGATCCGGCTGGTCTTGATGCCGTTTTCGATCAGATAGGACCGCACCGACAAGGCACGCGACAGCGAAACGCGCCGCGCCTTGCTGGGTGACAAGCCCTCTCCTTCCGCGTACGCCAGCAGCTGCAGCCGCATAGTTCTCCCGCCGCGCGAAGACGCTCGGCCAGCTCCTTGAGTTCGCCGCGGGAGGGACCGCTCAGTGCCGTTTCGCTGGCTTCGAACTGAACCTGCAGCAGCGGCCGCATTCCCGGCCCGTCGTCGCCGGAAGGGAAGCGCCGCCTGCTCGCCGCGCGATGCCGGCTGAAGCGAGACCGTTTGCTCTTCGTCGACGGGCGTGGCCGTGGCCCGTTCCGTGTTGACGGCGAGAGCCGGCGGCGGCTGGCGGCGGCAGACCGGCCGGTTGTGCGCGCTCTGGGCGCGCTGGGCGCTCTCGGGCGTTCCGGGCTTGAGCGGCGACGTGGACGCGGTTTCGGTCGCTAGCCTCGCTCGCCGTCGCGGTTGCGGCGACGGCCTCCGGGGGCCGGGTGCTGGCAATGTCGCCCCGAGGGTCGGCGGCCGGTGTCGTCTTTCGGTCGGGGGGTGGGCATCGGATCGGCCAGCGCCAGCGGCCGAATGGGCGGCGCTGTCCGCTTCGATCCCGGCGGCGCAGAGATTGACCGGCCGTTGCCGAGGCGGGGTCGCGTAGGGGGAATGGCTCGGCGCCGGTTCGTGCAATTCGGATTGGGGAAACACCCCGGGTCTCGGCATCAGCGAGACCGCCCGGCCGCGCCAGCGAGCGCAGAGCCGGTCCGGCGCCTTGCTCGTCGATGACGCTGAGATCCACCGTTACGCTGGGATTGCCGTGCGTTCGCGGCGTCCTCGGCTCTCTCCGCCGGCGGCCGCGTTGCCCGCGGTCGCGATGATGGCCGCCGCAGCATATCAACCGGGCGCTGCCGAAAAGCCAGGATCTGGACGAAATCACGATGCCCAAGGTACAGCCCTAGATGGTCTGTACTATCCGCGCAGCCAGACTAACCAACCACCCGATTTTACACAACTCTCCTGGACGCATAGTATTGTCGGATCGCAACTATTTCAATGAACCGTTAGATTTTGTTGCGCATGTCGGCGTCAATCCGCGGGCTTGGCGGGTTTCGACACCAGTTTCTTGAGCGGCCCGTAGAGCGCGCTGTTGGCCGCCAGGATGCCGCCGCCGGTAAGCATCCGGTCGCCACCCGACATGTCCGTCACGAAGCCGCCGGATTCGCGAACCAGCACCACGCCGGCCGCCACATCCCACGGATTCAAGCCGTTTTCCCAGTACCCGTCGTAGCGTCCGGCCGCCACATAGGCGAGATCCAGCGCCGCCGAACCGTACCGCCGGATACCCGCGGAAACCGCCATTACCGTCTCCAGTTGTTGCAGGAACAAGGCGTGGTCGGGGATGCCCATGAACGGTATGCCGGTGGCGAAGATCGCTTCGTTCAGGTTCTTGCGGGCCGATACCCGGATGCGCCGGCCGTTGAGGTAGGCGCCCAGCCCCTTCTCGGCGACGAACATCTCGTCGTATATCGGCGAATAAATGACACCGGCGAACAAGTCGCCGTCGCGTTCGAGCGCGATCGAGATGGAGAAATGCGGAATGCCGTGCAGGAAGTTGGTGGTTCCGTCCAGCGGATCGACGATCCAGCGGTTGGACGGTGTCCTTGCCCTCGACGCCGCCGCTTTCCTCCATCAACAGGCCGTATCCCGGGCGCGCCTTGATCAGTTGGGCGCGCAGCACGTCCTCGGCCCGCCTGTCGGCCTTGCTGACGAAGTCGGCCGGCCCTTTCTTGGAGACCTGCAGATGCTCGATCTCGCCGAGGTCGCGGATGAGGCCGCGCGCGGCCTTTTGGGCCGCCGCCGTCATGACGTTCAGCAGTGCCGAGCGGTAAGTCATGAATAAATATCGATCCCGGGGTTGGCCGCCGGTGGTCAGATCCTGACCACTAGTCCTTGGCGCGTTCGACGTACGAGCGGTCGGCGGTGTTGATGACGATGCGCGTGCCGGCCTCGATATGCGGCGGCACCAGGACGCGCATGCCGTTCTCGAGGACGGCGGGCTTGTAGGACGAGGACGCGGTCTGGCCCCTGACCACGGCGTCCGCCTCGGTCACCTCCAGGGTGACGGTATCGGGGAGCTGGACGCTGATCGGCGAACCCTCGTGGGACTCGATGACGACGGTCATGTTCTCCTGCAGCATGGGCAACTGGTCCTCGCCGATGACCTCCGGGGCAAGGTCCATCTGTTCGAACGTCTCGTTTTCCATGAAGGTATAGCTTGTCCCGTCCGTGTAGAGATACTGGTAGGGCTTCTGGTCGAGGCGGACGCGCTCCACCGTTTCTGCCGAGCGAAAGCGCTCGTTGAGCTTGCTCCCGTCGAGGAGATTCTTGAGCTCGACCTGAAGGTAGGCTCCACCCTTGCCCGGCTGTGTATGCTGGATCTTGACAGCGCGCCAAAGGCGTCCCTGGTGCTCGATGACCATTCCGGGGCGAATGGCATTACCGTTGATCTTCATGAAATCATCCGTGTCACTGATAAAGCGCGCGCGTTGAGGCGCGGAAGCTAGCAGGTCGAAAAGACCGGGGCAATGGGCGTGGGGCGAGCGATGACGCTACCCGCGGCCTCGAAGGGTGTCGTTGAGACGGCGGACGGCGGCGGCCGGACCGTCGGGGTGTTCCCAGACGCCGGCGGAAACCGCCAGGAAGTCGGCGCCCGCTTCGACGAGCGCCTGGCAGTTGTCGAGGGTGATGCCGCCGATGGCGACGGCGGGCACGGTCATCAGCTCCGCCCACCAGGCGAGAAGCTCGGGTTCGGCCCGGGTCGGCGGTTGCTTCGTCGATGACGGATAAAACGCCCCGAAGGCCACGTAGTCGGCACCGGCGTCGGCCGCCTCCATGGCGAGATGACGCGAGTTGTGGCAGGTGACGCCGACGATGCGGTCCGCTCCGAGCAGCCCGCGCGCCTCGCGATAGGGCGTATCCTTCTGACCGACGTGCGTGCCGTCGCACCCGGTCTCGGCGGCAAGGTCGGGGCGGTCGTTCAGGATCAGGGCAACGTCGCGGCCTTGAACGAGGGGGCGGAGCACGTCGCAGGCGCGGCGCATGGCATCGTCGTCCGCATCCTTGAGCCGCAGTTGAACGCAGGCGACGTCGCCGGCATCCAGTGCCGTTTCGAGGATGGGCGCGAACGCGGCCGGATCGAGGCGCGGCGGCGTGATCAGGTACAGCCGGCAGGTTGGTTCAGAACTCATGAGAAGCCGTCCGTCAATCCGCCGCCGCCTCCTTGCCGAGATAGATGCCGATGATCCGGTTCAGCATGTCGAGCGCTTCCTGGCGCGGCCTCTGGAACGTGTTGCGGCCGATGATCGAGCCGTTGCCGCCGCCGTCGCGGATATCGCGGGCGTCCTGGAGGATTTGATCGCCGCCTTTTTTGGCGCCGCCGGAAAACACCACCAGTCTGCGTCCGTTGAACGCCGCCTGGACGCAATGACGGACGCGGGCCGCCTGCGTCGCTATATCGATTCCCTCGGCTTCGTAGACCTTGCGCGCTTCGTCCTGTTCGACATGGGCGCTCGGAAGCTTGATCTTGATAATATGGGCTCCGAGAAGAGCGGCCATGTGGCACGCGTAGGCGCCGATGTCGATGGCAAGCTCGCCCTTCTTGGACAGCTCGCCGCCCCGCGGGTACGACCAGATGACGGTGGCGATTCCCTTGGATTTGGCTTCGCTCGACATCTCGCGAATGTCCTCCATCATGGTGAGCGCTTCGTCCGAGCCTGGGTAGATGGTGAAACCGATGGCGGCGCACCCGAGCCGGACGGCGTCGTCCACCGAGGCGGTGATGGCTTGCGAGGGGGCCTCCTGGCTTCGATACAAGGTGTTGGCGCTATTGACCTTGAGGATCAGGGGGATCTGCCCGGCATACGTATCGGCAACCGCCTCCACCATGCCGAGCGGCGTGGCGTAGGCGTTCAGACCGGCGTCGATGGCGATCTGGATATGATACCAGGGGTCGTAGCCCGGCGGGTTCGGGGCGAAGCTGCGGACCGGCCCATGTTCGAAGCCTTGGTCGACGGGAAGGATGAGGACCTTGCCCGTGCCCGCCAGCTTGCCGGTGCACAGGATGCGCGCGATATTCGCCTTCGTCCCCGGATTGTCGCTTTCGTAATTCGCGAGAATTCTTTTGATGCGTTGCGTGACCTTCATTTTTCAATCTCCGGAGTATCGAGGTCTTTCCAAGGTTCGACGGCCAAAGTCGATTCCGCATGACAAGGCGAGGCTGAACCATCGGCGGCGGCGGACAACCAATCGCGGCACGCGGCAACGGGATCGGCGCAGTCGACCAGATCAAGGGCGGGAGGCCGTACGTTAACGATGGTGGCGCCCACTTGGCGGGCGATGTCGGTCACTTTGTCCCGCGTTACCGAGGGGAGTTCCACCCTTGCGAACCTGACCCCATGACGCAGGGCGGCGAGAGCATATCCGGCATCCTGGCCACAGTCGAGCACGCCGATGACATCGATGTCGGGGAATTCCGCGCCCACGGCATCGATGATCTCCCGAAACACGGGCGCGCTCATGTAGGCCGCGGCGCCGGGCGCGCTCCACAGCGCCACCGATCGGCCGAAGTCAGAGGCGGCCGTCAGAACCGTTCTGGCGTCGTCCATTCCGTGAATGACGAAAGCATACCTGTGTGATCCGCTGCCCATGCCGCCGTTGTAGGAGGCGTGCCGTGCGTTGAATAGCGGAAACATAGGCCATGCGCGGAGCCGCCCGGCGATGAAGCCATGCGCAAAGCCATCCGGCAACAACGGAGCCCGCCGGGCCTTCGACATTCATTCTTAAAATTGTTCCAGAGAACTGTGATCCATTTCACATTAAAGTTCAACAATTCATGTATCCTGTTAGCATCGTTCCTGCAGTATTGGCGGCAATAAAAAATACAAAATACAATAAAAAGAAACAAATATAAATATTAAAAATGCCGCTGTTTTGTTTCTGTGTGTAAAAGCGAGCGTATGTGGGCAATGGGGATTCTCCATCCGTAAAAGTCTAAATGGAGGTTCATGTTATGGCAACTTTTACTGGCGACAATACCAATCAAACACTGACGCCGACGGTCAGGTCCGCGGGGTGGACCAGCAATCCGCCATGGTTCTTTGTCCGACCGTCCAACGCCAATGACACGATCAATGCCTCGGGCGGCAACGACTCGGTGGATTCCGGCGGCGGCAATGATTCCGTCAACGGCGGAACCGGCAACGATACGCTTCACGGTGGTGACGGTAACGACCGGATCGACGGCTGGTCCGACAACGATTACCTCTACGGGGGTGCCGGTAACGACACCCTTCTGGGGTTCAGCGGCAACGACAGGCTGTATGGCGAGAATGGAAACGACCGGGTTTCCGGCGAATCCGGCAACGATTATCTGTACGGCCAAAACGGTAACGACAGCCTCTACGGCGGTTCAGGCAACGACTACGTCGACGGCGGTTACGGCATCGACAGCATGGACGGTGGTCTCGGCACCGACACGGTCAATTACTCCTGGTGGAACGGCGCGACGACCGCCAACCTTACGACCGGCCAGGCCAGCGGCCCCGGCTGGAGCGAAACGATCTCGAACTTCGAGAACATCAACACCGGTGGCGGCAACGACAGCGTTACCGGCACATCGGGCGCCAACCGCATCAGCACAAGCGGCGGCAACGACACCGTCCATGGCGGGGCCGGCAATGACACGGTCTTTGGCGGCAACGATAACGACCGGCTGTACGGCGAGGACGGCAACGACAATCTGTACGGCGGTTCAGGCAACGACACCGCTTATGGCGGCAATGGCAACGACTACCTGTCGGGAGCGTCGGGCAACGATTACCTCTACGGCCAAAACGGTAACGATACCGTCTACGGCGGCAGCGGCAACGATTACGTCGACGGCGGTTACGGCATCGACAGCATGGACGGTGGTCTCGGCACCGACACGGTCAATTACTCCTGGTGGAACGGAGCGACGACCGCCAACCTTACGACCGGCCAGGCCAGCGGCCCCGGCTGGAGCGAAACGATCTCGAACTTCGAGAACATCAACACCGGTGGCGGCAACGACAGCGTTACCGGCACATCGGGCGCCAACCGCATCAGCACAAGCGGCGGCAACGACACCGTCCATGGCGGGGCCGGCAATGACACGGTCTTTGGCGGCAACGATAACGACCGGCTGTACGGCGAGGACGGCAACGACAATCTGTACGGCGGTTCAGGCAACGACACCGCTTATGGCGGCAATGGCAACGACTACCTGTCGGGAGCGTCGGGCAACGATTACCTCTACGGCCAAAACGGTAACGATACCGTCTACGGCGGCAGCGGCAACGATTACGTCGACGGCGGTTACGGCATCGACAGCATGGACGGTGGTCTCGGCACCGACACGGTCAATTACTCCTGGTGGAACGGAGCGACGACCGCCAACCTTACGACCGGCCAGGCCAGCGGCCCCGGCTGGAGCGAAACGATCTCGAACTTCGAGAACATCAACACCGGTGGCGGCAACGACAGCGTTACCGGCACATCGGGCGCCAACCGTATCAGCACAAGCGGCGGCAACGATACGGTGAACGCCGGCAGCGGCAATGACACCGTCTATGGCGGGGCCGGCAATGACGATCTTTCAGGGTCTTGGGGCGATGATTATCTGTCGGGGTCGTCGGGCAACGACGTTCTTGTCGGAGGATACGGCCGCGATACCCTTTACGGAGGGACCGGCTCGGACCGTTTCGACTTCAATGCGCTGGGTGAATCGGCGGTCGGCGCCAATCGTGATTTCATCGACAACTTCGAAGGAGCCGGCAACCTGCTTTTTCCGACCGACCGGATCGATCTTTCGACCATCGACGCCAACACCACCTTGTTCGCACCCGGCAATCAGTCCTTTACATTCGTCGGGACCAACGCCTTTTCCGGCGCCGGTCAGGTTCGTGTCGGCTTCAGTGGCGTTAACACCGTGGTGCAGGTGAACACGGACTTCGATGCCGCTCCCGAAATGGAGATCCTTGTCGACGACGGCGGTGCGAACGCCTTCAACTGGGTCTCGACCGACTTCATCCTCTGACCCGGCGTTCTTGATAGACGGGGGCGGTGTTTCGGCGCCGCCCCTCCTTTTTGAATTCACCAAGGCTGGTTTAATTTCACCAAGCATGGCGCACAAAAGAAATGAGCGGGGCACGACGGCCCCGCTCACATTCCGTCGCGACTGGGTTGAGGCTCAGAGGCCGGCCCAATGGGTCGCGGTGTCGCACATCCGGTTCGAGAAACCCCATTCGTTGTCGTACCAGGCGAGGATACGGACCAGCGTGCCGTCGATCACGGTCGTGCCCGACGCATCGAAGATCGAGCTGCGACGATCGTGGTTGAAGTCGATGGAAACCAGGGGCTCGTCGTTGTAGCCCATGATGCCGTTGAGGTGACCGTTGGCCGCTTCCTTGATCATCGCGTTGATCTCTTCCTTCGTGGTCGACTTCGACGCGACGAACTTCAGATCGACGACCGAGACGTTCGGGGTCGGAACGCGCATGGCCGAACCGTCGAGCTTGCCGGCAAGCTCCGGCAGCACCAGGCCAACGGCCTTGGCGGCGCCCGTGCTGGTCGGGACCATCGACAGCGCCGCGCCGCGCGCCCGGCGCAGATCGGAGTGCAGCGTGTCGAGCACCGGTTGATCGCCGGTGTAAGCGTGGATGGTGGTCATGTAGCCTCTCTCCACGCCGATCTCCTTGCTGAGCACGGAAACCGGAGGGGCGAGGCAGTTGGTGGTGCACGATGCGTTGGAAACCACCTTGTGATCCTTCGTCAGCGAGTCGTGGTTGACGCCGTAGACGATGGTGGCGTCCGCGCCGGCGGACGGCGCCGAAACGAGCACCTTGGTCGCCCCCGCCTCGAGATGCACCGCGGCCTTGTCGCGCGCCGAGAAAATGCCGGTGCATTCCATCACCACGTCCACGCCAAGGTCGCCCCAAGGCAACTTGGTCGGATCGCGCTCGGCGAGCACCTGAACCTTGTGACCGTTGACGGTCATGCTGTTGTCGTCGGAGGAAATTTCCCCGGGGAAGGTGCCGTGGACCGAATCGTACTTGAGCAGATGCGCATTGGTTTTGACGGGGCCGAGGTCGTTTACCGCGACGAACTCGACGTCATTGCGGCTGGCTTCCGCAGCCGCCCGCAATACCAGCCGCCCGATGCGGCCAAAACCATTAATCCCTACCCGTACCGCCATGTGTTCTCTCCTTGGAACTGATGTGACGCCAAAAGTTGCATCTCACGCTGATGAGTTGACCGTCGATTGCTGATCAGACCAACGCATGTAACCCCCATTGCGCGCGGGGTGGCGTCTTATTTTATGAATTGCGCACAATCGTCGGATTGGCACCCGGCGTCAACGGGTTTTTCGCGTTTTTCGACAGGAGTTGACGGCTTCCTCGAGCCGCGCTTATGCTCGGCCCGGTCCGCAGCGAAGCCGACGTTTATCGAGCAAAACACGGTTTTAAAATACGGCATTGCAGATGAGAACAGAATTAGAGCGACGGATCGAGCGGCTGTCAAACGCGGTTGCTCGCCTCGAGGCAGCCGCCGGCGCGCCGTCCCCGGCCGATGGCGCTCACGATACCGAACACCTTTTCCAGGAGTTGGCCGCGGTGAAAAATGAAAACAGGGTACTTCGAAGCGCCCACGAGGCCGTCATGAGCAGACTGGACATGACCATAGCGCGGCTTCGCGACGTTCTCGGCGGATAAAGTTCATGGGTCAGGTCTCCCTCGGCATCAACGGCCGGCAATACGAAGTCCAATGCGACGACGGCCAGGAATCCCACCTCTATCAACTGGCGGACTATGTCAACGGCAAGGTCGGCGAACTGGTTAGCGGCGCCGGCCAGGTCGGTGAAGCCAGGCTTTTGCTGATGGCAAGCCTGCTCATTGCCGACGAATTGATGGAGGCGAAGGCGGAGGTGCAACCGGGTGGCGCGGACGGCGAAACCCGATGCGGGCGGACCGCGAATCCCTCGACGAGGCGGTGGGGGTTCATCTGGAATCGCTGGCTGATCGGTTGGAGAACATTGCGGAGCGCCTCAAACCCTCATAGATTTGTGAGGGCGGTTGCTGCGCGGTTTGACAGGCCTCATTATCCCTCGGGCCAACAGTGATCTCTAGGGAGCTGTCCCTGCCGGGTCCGTGGATCCGGTATATGGCGCCCACCTGCGCTAGCAGGCCAGAGAGGACACATGGCCATCGGCCAGCGTGGCGCCGTCCGTCTTTCTTGATTACCGTTCGACGGACCGAGCCGGGATGTTGTGTTGATTGATCATGTAACGAATTGGCGTCCCGGGCCGGGCACTTGGTCGAAGTCCCCATGACGCCCATCGCGGACCAGAAGAAGCAACTGCGAAAACGAATGCGGGCGATGCGCCTTGTCGCCGATCAGAAGGAGGGACCGAACGTCGCGCGGGCGATCATGGTCCGTTTTCTGGCGGCGCTCGATGATCTCGGGGTCGGCCGCGGCGTCGATCGTCGCCGGCTACTGGCCGATCGATCACCGAAGTGGATGTTCGTCCGCTGCTTGCCCGCCTCGAAGAACGCGGTGTCGTCTGCGCCCTGCCTGTCGTCACGGCGCCCGATGCGCCATTGGAGTTCCGCCGCTGGCGTCCGCTGGACGATCTCGAGCCCGGGGTGCACGAAACGTCGCATCCCGGCGTCGCCGCTCCGGTGGTGACCCCGGGGTTTTCCTGGTGCCGTTGCTGGCTTTCGACGAACGCGGGTTCCGCCTGGGCCATGGGGCCGGCTACTACGATCGCACGCTGGCCGCCTTGCGGCGCAATGGATCGGTCGACGCGGTCGGTGTCGGGTTTTGCCGCGCAACGGACGCGCGCACGTGCCGCGCGAGGACGTTCGACGAGCCATTGAATTGGATCCTGACGGAAGAGTCGCTGGTGCGGGTGAAACCGTGAAGGTGCTGTGTTGTGGCGACGTGGTCGGCAAATCCGGCCGCCAAGCCATCCTCAGCGCATATCCCGGACTTGAGAGAGCGCCTCGAGCTCGATTTCGTCGTCGTCAACGGCGAGAACGCGGCGCATGGGTTCGGCATCACCGAGGCCATGTGCCGGGCCTTCTACGACGTCGGCGTCGACGTCATCACCACCGGCAACCATGTCTGGGACCGGCGCGAGATCGTGGATCACATCAGCGCCGATCCCCGGCTCTTGCGCCCCCTCAATTATCCCGAGGGCACGCCCGGCGCTGGGGCGCACATCTACGCAACGACCGATGGCCGCCGGGTGATGGTGATGCAGGTGATGGGCCGGTTGTTCATGGATCCCCTGGATGATCCGTTCGCCGCCGCGCAGGTGGCGCTGCTCAACCATCGCTTGGGCCGGTCCGTCGATTGCATCATCGTCGACATTCACGCCGAGGCGACGAGCGAGAAAATGGCGATGGGGCATGTCCTCGACGGGCGCGTATCGCTGGTGACGGGCACCCACAGCCACGTGCCGACGGCCGACGCCCGGGTCTTGAGGCGGGCACCGGCTACGTAACCGACATCGGCATGTGCGGCGACTACGACTCGGTGATCGGCATGAAGAAGGAGGAAGCGACGGCGCGCTTCATCCGAAAAATGTCGAAGGGAAGACTGGAGCCGGCCGAGGGCGAAGCGACGCTTTGCGCCGTCTATCTCGAAACCGATGACGATACCGGTTTGGCGCGCCGCGTCGCGCCGGTGCGAATCGGCGGAGACCTCTCTCCCCATTGGCCGGTGTAGCGCCGGCCGATTGCTCCGCCGAGCGGATGTCCCATTGCCGCCACAGCGGCGGAATACCTGGCGTTTGTGCTTCGACCTTCGCTTTAAATCGGGTCTTGTTTTGCGCTTCATGGGGTATAACACCATGGGTTAATCCACGTTGTCTTCGAAGGGGTGCGGATCGGCGCGAATGGCGGGTCATTCACAATTCAAGAACATCATGTATCGGAAGGGCGCGCAGGATGCCAAGCGCGCCAAGGCCTTCACCAAGATCATCCGCGAGTTGACCGTCGCGGCGCGCGGCGGCATGCCGGATCCCGAAATGAATCCGCGGTTGCGCGCGGCGATCGCCGCCGCCAAGACGGCCAACATGCCGAAGGACACCATGGAGCGGGCGATCCGCCGCGGCTCCGGCGAGGATGGCGGCGCGCAGTACGAAGAGGTTCGCTACGAAGGCTATGGCCCGGGAAGCGTCGCGGTGATCGTCGAGGCCCTGACCGACAATCGCAATCGCACGGTCAGCGAGGTCCGGTCCGCGTTCGGCAAGCACGGCGGCAACTCTCGGCGATACCGGCAGCGTGAGCTTCATGTTCGATCGCATCGGCCTCATGCATTACGCGACCGACGCGGCGACGGCGGAGGAGATGTTCGAAGCGGCGCTGGAGGCGGGGGCGGCGGATGTGGAATTCGAGCGACGCCGGGCATGACGTCTATTGCGCGCCCGATGACCTGAGCAGTGTCGCGCGACACGCTGGAAAAGCATTTCGGCGCGGCGGAGGCATCGCGCCTGGATTGGCGGCCGCAAACGCTGGTTGCCATGGAACGAGCAGGACGCGGCGACGCTGTTCAAGCTTCTGGATGTCCTGGACGACAACGATGACGTCCAGCGGGTTGTCGCCAATTTCGACGTTGCCGACGATGTTCTGGAGCGGTTGAGCGCTGATGGCGCCGGCGCGATGATGGCGGAGGCGCCGGCGGCTCGCGGGCGTCAAGAACGGGCGCCATGAGGCTCATCGGACTTGATCCCGGGCTGGGCGTCACCGGTTGGGGGATCATCGATACCGTGGACAACCGGCTGTCGCATGTCGCCGACGGCGCCGTCCGCACCGATCGTTCGCTTGCCGCTGGCGCAACGCCTGGTGCATTCTGGCCGACAGGCTCGCGGAAGTCATCGATCGCTATGGACCGGTCGAGGCGGCCGTGGAAGAGACCTTCGTCAACAAGAACGCCGTGACCACGCTTCGGCTGGGTCAGGCGAGAGGAATCGTCCTGATGGTTCCGGCGCGCGCCGGGCTTGCGGTCGCGGAGTACCTGCCCAACCTGGTGAAGAAATCGGTGGTGGGCAGTGGTCACGCCGCCAAGGAGCAGGTGCAGATGATGGTCCGGCGCGCTTTTGCCGAGCGCCGACCATCGCCACCGCCGATGCCGCCGACGCGCTCGCCGTCGCCATATGCCACGCGCATCATCGCCAGACGGCGCGCCGCGTGCGCGGGGACCGCGCGGATGATCGCCAAGCTCTCCGGTCTCGTCGACGCCGTCGGCGACGGTTCGGTGGTGATCGATGTCGGCGGCGTCGGATATCTGGTGTCTGTTCCGCCAAGACGCTGTCCCAGCTGACCCCCGGCCAGACGGTCGGTCTGCTGATCGAAACCCATGTCCGCGAAGACGCCATCCAGCTCTACGGTTTTCTTCTCGCCGACGAGAAGCAGTGGTTCCGGCTGCTGACGACGGTCCAGGGCGTCGGCGCCAAGGGGGCGCTCGCGGTGCTCTCGGTGCTCGCGCCGGAAGATCTCGTTCACGCCATCGCCGTCGGCGACCGCACCGCGCTCACCCGGGCCGCCGGCGTCGGCCCCAAGCTCGCGGCGCGGGTCGTCAGCGAACTGAAGGACAAGGTTCCGGCGATCGTCCCAGACGGCGCCGTCCGCGCGCCATCGCGGTGTCGCGCTCGCTGCCGGCGCGGCGTCGAAGGCGAGGCGGTTTCGGCGCTGGTCAATCTGGGCTTCAAGGCCGCTGGAGGCGCGGACCGCCGTCACCCAGGCGGCCACCCGGCTGGGAGACGGACGCCAACGTCGAGGCGCTGATCCGCGGCGGCCTCGCGGAACTGACCACCGGGAGCCACGCCCCGTGAGCGATCTCCGGTCGTCGAAGACGGCATGGCCGAGGAGGGCCGCCTGGTCGGGCCGCAACCCGTCGAGGAGGACGCGGCCGAGGAGGGGATCCGCCCGGCGACCCTCGAAACCTTCGTCGGCCAGCAGCGGTTGCGCGAAAACCTCCGGGTGTTCCTGACGGCCGCGAGCCAGCGGGGCGAGGCCCTCGACCACGTTCTGCTTCATGGTCCGCCGGGCCTCGGCAAGACGACGCTGGCCCAGATCGTCGCCCGCGAGATGGGCGTGAGTTTCCGCGCCACCTCCGGACCGGTCATCGGCAAGCCCGGCGATCTGGCGGCGATCCTCACCAATCTGCAGGAGCGCGACGTTCTGTTCATCGACGAGATCCACCGCCTGTCGCCGGTGGTCGAGGAGGTTCTCTATCCGGCGATGGAGGACTTCAAGCTCGACCTGATCATCGGCGAGGGGCCCGCCGCGCGCTCGATCCGCATCGACCTTCCGCCGTTCACGCTGGTGGGCGCGACCACCCGCGCCGGTCTGGTCACGACGCCGCTGCGCGAGCGTTTCGGCATTCCGCTCCGGCTGCATTTCTACGACGCCGGCCGAATTGGAGCAGATCATCCGGCGGGCGGCGGCGCTCCTCGATCTCGATCTGACCGATGACGGCGCGCACGAGATCGCCCGGCGCTCGCGCGGCACGCCGCGCGTGGCGGTCCGGCTTTTGCGCCGCGTGCGGGATTTCGCCCTTGTCGACGGATCGGGGCCCACCGATGCCGCGGCCGCCGATTGCGGCGCTGCAGCGTCTCGATGTGGACCAGCGGGGTCTCGACGCCATGGATCGGCGCTATCTGCTCTGTATCGCCGACAACTACAAGGGCGGGCCCGTCGGCGTCGACACCCTCGCCGCCGCGCTCTCCGAGCAGCGCGACACCATCGAGGAGGTGATCGAGCCCTATCTCATCCAGCAGGGGTTCATCATGCGGACCCCTCGCGGACGGATGCTGGCGGAGCAGGCCTACACGCCACCTCGGCATTCCGCGACTGGCGGGCGCGAACGAAGTTGGATCTGTTGGGCGGAGATATCGGTGAATAAGGACAGCTTCGGGACGCTCGGCCGACAACGTTCACGTGTTTCCCGTCCGCGTTTACTACGAGGACACCGACGCCGGCGGCATCGTGTACTACGCCAACTACTTCAAGTTCGCCGAAAGGGCGCGGACGGAGTTGCTGAGGCTGGCCGGCATGAACCAGTCGGCGCTGTTGGCCGAGAGACGGCGTGGCGTTCGCGGTGCGCCATTGCTCCGCGGACTTCCTGAAACCGGCGCGTCTCGATGACGCGCTGGCGGTCCACACCCGGGTCGTCGCGGTCAACGGCGCCTCGGTCGAGATGCAGCAGGCGGTCACGCGCGACGGCGACGACGACATGGTGCGATTGCGGGTCAGGTTGGCGTGCATGAGCACGTCCGGGCGGGCGTCGCGCGATTCCGACGCCGGTGCGGGCCGTGCTGGAAATCCTTCTTGAACCGGTGAAATGGCGAGCATTGATGGAAACGAGCGTGATTGAAGTCGGCCGGCGACCTGTCCATGTGGTCGCTGTTCTGGCGTGCCGATCTGGTGGTGAAGGCCGTCATCCTCGTGCTGCTGTGCGCGTCGGTGTGGTGCTGGGCGATCATCTTCGAGAAATACTTTCGCCTGCGCCGGCTCAACAGCGAGGCCGATGCGTTCGAGACCGAGTTCTGGTCCGGCGGCGCCATCGACGATCTGTACGACCAGGTGGGGCCGCAGCCCGCAGGATCCCATGTCGGCGGTGTTCGTGGCGGCCATGCGGGAGTGGCGAAGAGCGGTGAGCCGCGGCGGCGGCGAAGAGCCGCCGTCGTCGCTGGGTCTTCAGGACCGGATCGAACGGGTGATGCAGATCACCGCCAACCGCGAAGTGGATCGCATCGAGCGGTACATGACCTTCCTCGCCTCGACGGGATCGACCGCGCCGTTCATCGGCCTGTTCGGAACCGTCTGGGGCATCATGAACAGTTTCCAGGCCATCGGCGTCACCAAGAACACCAGCCTGGCGGTCGTGGCGCCGGGCATCGCCGAGGCGCTGTTCGCGACGGCGCTCGGGCTGCTGGCGGCGATCCCGGCGGTCCTCGCGTACAATCTGCTGTCGCGCAACGTCGACCGGTACGCTGGCCGGCTCGACCGGCTTTTCCGAGGAGTTTCTGGCTATCTTGTCGCGTCAGAAGGAGGACAAACCCTGAGCATGTCCACACCCGGCGGGCGGCGCGACGCGGGCTCGCGGACCATGCGGCGCCGGACCCGTCCCATGAGCGACATCAACGTGACGCCCATGGTCGACGTCATGCTGGTGCTGCTGGTGATTTTCATGGTGACGGCGCCGCTGCTCACCGTCGGCGTCGAGGTGGATCTGCCGAAAGCGACGGCGCCGGCCATCAAGGGCCAGGACGAACCGCTCGCCGTCACCGTCGATCGCGACGGCCGGATTTTCGTGCAGGACACCGGCATCGAGCTCGAGGTCCTGGTCGCCCGTCTCGAAGCCGTTTCGGACAGCAATCGCGACGTGCGAATTTTCGTCCGGGGTGACGAGGGCATTCACTACGGTCGGATCATGCAGGTAATGGGGGCCATTCACGCAGGGGGCTTCACCAAGGTGGCGTTGATAACGCAGCCGCTGGAGGCGGGCCCGATGGACAAGGAACGCTCCGAGTAGCGGCCATGCGTCGAGCACTGATCTATTCACTGGTTCTGCACGTTGCGGTGGCGGCCCTCGGGTTTGCCGGCGGGCTGTTCTGGTCGACGGACCTTCCTCTCATGGAAACCGCCGTGGTGGTCGAGGTGGTGCCGGTCGCGGAGAAAACCAACATTCCCGTTCGCAACGAGCGACCGGCGGCCGCCAAACCGGAAAGCCAGAAGCGCCCCGCCGCCAAGGCCGACGAAAGCCGCGCCCTCGAGCGGGCGGCGCCGAAACCGAAGGGGGCCCGGCCCGCCGCCGCGCCGGCTCCGCCGGTTGTCGCCGCCCCCGCGCCCAGCCCCAAGCCGGCGCCCAAGGTCGCCGTTCAGGAGCCGTCCCCGGCGCCCAAGGTCGCCGTTCGTGCAGCCGTCTCCGAAGCCGAAGCTCGACGCGGCCAAACCCAAGCGCAAACCCGAAGCCGACAAGACCCCGCCCAGCTCCTTCGAGTCCGTGCTGAAAACGGTCGAGGCCCTGGGCCAGCGATCTCCATCGGAGGACAAGGCGGAAACGTCGCCGGCCGACGAAACGGACACCCCGAGCGAGCAGGCGGCCGGCGACGCGCGTGTCGCAATCGCGATCGTCCGATTTCCAGGCCGGCGAGCCGGTGACCATGAGCGAGATCGACCTGGTGCGGCGCCAGATCGAACGGTGCTGGAATCTGCCCGCCGGCGCCCGGGGGGCGGAAAATATGGTTGTCTCCATCCGAGTTGAAATGAATATTGATGGTACGCCGGGCGTGGCGTCGGTGGTCGAACAGGCGGCATGGGCGGTGATGCCGACTTCCGCGCGGCGGCCGAGAGCGCGCTGCGCGCCGTGCTCAATCCCCGGTGCCATCCGTTTGCCCTGCCCCGGGAAAAATACGATAGCTGGAAAACAATGACCTTGGTCTTCGACCCGAAAGAGATGTTTGGAACATGAGCAAACGCGCACCATCCGGCCTTGCCCGCTTTCGCCTGGCGGCGCTCGCCTTTCTGTTGACCGCCGTGCTGATCCCGCCGGCGAGGGGCGAATTGCGGATCGACATCACCCAGGGCGTGGTCGAGCCCATGCCCATCGCGATCATCGATTTCACCGGCGACGACCCGGAAACCAAGCGCCTGGGGCGCGACATCGCCGGCGTCGTCGCGGCCGATCTCGAACGCTCGGGCCTGTTCAGCCTGGTCGACCGCAACGCCTTCATCGAAGACAACGTGTCCATGGACACGCTGCCGCGATTCGGCGACTGGCGCGTGATCAATGCCGAGGCGCTGGTCAACGGTACGGTGGAGCGCCTGGAGGATGGCCGTCTTCGCGTGCCGTTCCGGCTGTGGGATGTCTTCGCCGAAAAGCAGATGGAGGGCGCCGCGTTTTCGACATCGCCGAAGAACTGGCGGCGTGTCGCCCACATCATCGCCGACGCGATCTACATGCGCGTCACGGGAGAAAAGGGATATTTCGATACCCGGATCGTCTATATCGCCGAAACGGGACCTCACGATGAACGGGTCAAGCGGCTGGCGATCATGGATCAGGACGGCGACAATCACCGGTTTCTGACCGATGGCGAGAGCCTCGTTCTGACGCCGAGATTTTCTCCGACCCTGCAGGAAATTACCTATCTATCCTACACGGGCGGGATTCCCAAGGTCTATGTCCGCAAGGTGGATGAGGACAGACAGGGACTTGTCGGCAATTTTCCCGGAATGAGTTTTGCGCCGCGTTTCTCGCCGGATGGCGAGAAGCTGATCATGAGCATGGCCGACGGCGGCAATTCCGAAATCTATTCGATCGATGTCAGGACCCGGGCTCGCAAGCGGCTGACCAACAATTCGGCGATCGACACCTCGCCCAGCTATTCGCCGGACGGCGCGGCAGATCGTGTTCAATTCGGACCGGGGCGGAAGCCAGCAGTTGTATTCCATGGATGCGGACGGGACGAACGTTCGGCGGATCAGCCACGGCGATGGCCGTTATGCCACGCCCGTGTGGTCTCCGCGCGGCGACCTGGTGGCCTTCACCAAGATCAAGGACGGCCGTTTTTTCATCGGGGTGATGAACCCGGACGGTACCGGCGAACGCCTGCTCACGGAAGGATATCATGTGGAGGGACCGACCTGGGCGCCCAACGGCAGGGTCCTGATGTACTTCCGCAAGGAACCCGTCCGCGCCGATGGCAGCGGCGGCCGGTCGCGGCTGTTCTCCATCGACCTGACCGGAAGCAACGAGCGGGAAATCCCGACGCCCGTGGACGCTTCCGATCCGGCGTGGTCGCCGCTGCCGTCGTGATTGTGGTTGTTTTTGAAGTGATCGGGTGTGTAATCGTGCAAACACAACGTCGAAAACGCGGCCTCTGTTATTTGAAATGTATTATGGAGGTTGTTTGGACGAACCATGAATGGGAGGACTAAGCGATTGTTCCGTAAAATACCGAGCGTTGACGTATCCGCGTGCTTTAAGGCTCTTTGCGTATTCGCTGTCGTGGCGCTTGTGGGTGCCTGTGAAACAAGCTCCGAGGACGGCGCAAGCTCGAGCACGAGCGGCGCCGGGGGCTCCGGTTCGATGGACGCGTCGAGTTCGGCGTCCGGTTTGGGATCTGGTTCGGGCGCGGGCTCGGGCTCCATCTCGCGGGAATCCCTGCCGCCGGCGGAGGCTCTCGTCGAGGTCGGTGACCGCATCTTCTTCGGTTACGACCAATACGACCTCGGCGCCGACGCGCGCGCGACGCTGGAGCAGCAGGCCGCCTTGTTGCGCAAATATCCGGCGACCAACATCGTCATTCAAGGCCATGCCGACGAGCGGGGGACCCGCGAATACAATCTGGCCTTGGGAGAACGCCGCGCGAACTCCGCGAAGGATTATCTCGGGGCGCTCGGTATCGGCCCGGGTCGTATCCGGACGGTGTCGTACGGCGAGGAGCGGCCGGCGATGGTCGGCTCGACCGAATCGGCGTTCGCCGAGAACCGGCGCGCGGTGACCGTGGTGGCCGGCGGCTCGGTGGGAAGCTAAGACAGCGGGTGCGATCAGATCGGGCAACGGAAATGAATGGTTTAATGGATACGCGTCACTCGGCGCGATTATTCTCCTTCTCGGCGTTATCCTGGCGCTCTGTGGCGTGCTGGCGAGCGTCGGGCACGGCGCGTTCGCTCGGGAGCCCGGTTTGGAGCGCCCCGCCGCGGTGGAGCCGATCGCCGATCCGGGTCCGTCTCCGCGGCGCCTTGTCGTGGCTCAGAACCTCGCGACCGATCCCGCCGTTGCCCGGCTCGAGGTCAGATTGTCGGAGCTGGAACGGGATCTGAGAGCGTCGACGGGGCAGGTCGAGGATCTCAGTCATCAGGTACGGCAATTGAGCGCGCGGCTGGAGAAACTATCGGCGGACGTCGACTATCGGCTCGCTCAGCCGGGCGGCGTCGGCGTTGGAAGTTCCGTTGCCGCCGCTCCCGGCCAGCCGGTGCCGCCGGCACCTCGAGAGACCGTCTCGCCCGGGCCACGGTCTCCCGACCCGGCGCCCGGGCCCGCGCCGCTCGCCGGGCCGGTGGCGGGAGAAGGACCGACCGTGCTGGGCCGGCTTCCGGAGTCCGAGGTCGCGGCGACCGCTCCGCGACCGAACCCGACCGCCCCCCCGCCGAGCCCGACCGAACCGGCGCCTCCAACGGCAAGTCCCCCGCAAACCCAAACCGCGGCGGTGCCTTCCACGGCATCGCCGCGCGAGCAGTACGCCAACGGGTTCGGTTTGCTTCGGACGGCCAACTACGACCAGGCCGAGGCGGCGTTCAAGGCGTTCCTGAGCAACAACCCCGACGACCCGCTCGCGGACAACGCACGCTATTGGCTGGGCGAGACCTACTATGCGCGCGGCCAGTACGCGCCGGCGGCGGAGGCGTTTCTCGACGCCTATCAGCGGAACAAGACCGGACCCAAGGCGCCGGATTCGTTGCTCAAGCTCGGAATGTCGCTCGGCAATCTCGACAAGGTCCGCGAGGCCTGCGCCACCTATCATGAACTGGAAACCGCACTTCCGGATGCTCCGGTCAGCATCAAGACCACGGCGCAGAAGGAGCGTCAGGCTCTCGGATGCAGATAACACCTCGCTCGCATGTCCGATCCATCGGCCCTGAGCCCGGAACAGTTCGATGCGGCCATGGCGGCCGTCGGGCCTTTTGAATCCGATCCCCACCTGGCCGTTGCCGTGTCCGGCGGGGCGGACAGTCTGGCGTTGTGCCTGCTGGCCCATCAATGGGCTCGGACGCGGGGCGGAAGCGTTAGCGCGCTCACCGTGGATCACGGCCTGAGGGCCGGGTCGCGGGCGGAGGCCATCCGGGCCGGGCGCTGGCTGAACGGCCGGGGCATTGAGCACGTCGTGTTGACGTGGATTGGAGACAAACCCGCCACTGGTATTCAGGAGGCCGCGCGTTCGGCCCGCTACCGATTGATGTCGCGGTGGTGCGCGGGCGCGGGCGTGCTGCATCTGCTGCTTGGCCACCACCAATACGATCAGGCCGAAACGGTGCTGATGCGGCACAGACGGGGCAGCGGCGTGGATGGCCTCGCCGGCATGGCCGCCGTCGTCGAGACGGCGGCGGTCCGGCTTGTCAGGCCCTTGCTGAAAACGTCACCGTTGCGGCTGCGCGCCCTGTTGACCGCCGCCGGGCAACCTTGGATCGAGGATCCGTCGAACAGCGATCCCGTCCACGCCCGCAGCCGGGTTCGGGCGGCACTGTCGCAACTGGCGGACGGCGAAGATGCGGTCGCCACCGTCACGATGACCGCCGCGACGATGGCGCGGGCGCGAATGGTGTTGGACGCGGCGGCCTCCAGCCTGCTGGCGCGATGCTGTCGATTTCTTCGCCGCCGGATATGCCCGGTTCCATGCGCCCACCATGGCGGCGGCGCCCGAAGCGGTGGCGACGCGGGCGCTTGGAGGCTTGTTGACGGTGCTGGGGGGAGGGGTGTACGCGCCGCCCGTTGAAAAGCTCGAGCGCGTTTTTTTTCGGCTGGTCGGGGAACCATCGTCGGACGGCGCGACGCTGGGCCGTTGCCGGCTGGTGCGTACCGGCGACAGCGTTCTGGTCTGTCGGGAGGATCGCGGTCTGCCGGCCCCGCAAGTGCCGATTGCGGAGGGTTCCATGCATTGGGATGGCCGCTTTCTGATCGATTTCACATGGTCGCCCGGCGCGCCCGCGGGATCGGTCCGCGTGGTCGCGCTTGGCGCCGATAGAGCCCGGCTGGTGGGCGCGGGGCGCGCCATCATGCGCCCGACGTGTCCCGCGGGAGGTCAGGCCCGCCCTTCCGGCCCTCGCCGACGACGACGGAATTATGATTGTACCTCATCTCGGCTATGAGCGTGGCGGTGCCGCAAAGCTTTCCGTTCGCTTCCGGTCGCTATCGTTCCGGCCCGGCCGGCCGCCGACCGGCAGCGGACGATATCTTGCATGAGTTTCACTTAACATTATCTCATACAAGGAGAGGGCAATCTGGTACTATGATTTTGAGTTGTGGGCCTGTTCCATGGTTTGCGAAGACCACGTTGGAAAATATTGTCACCGTAATTCTTGTCACTGCAATAGGTAGCTAGAGTGAATATCAGCCGGAATTTGGCGTTATGGGTGATTATCGCGCTTTTGGTGTTCGCCCTGTTCAATCTGTTTCAGGGTTCGACGCCGCGCGGAGCGCAGCAACCGCTCGCCTACACCGATTTCATGTCGCAAGTGGAAAGCGGCGAAATCAAGGAAGTGACCATCAAGGGGCAGCAGGTGACCGGCAAGTTCCAGGACGGCCGCTCCCTGGTGACATACGCGCCCGATGATCCCCAACTGATCCCGAAGCTCGAGAAGAATGGGGTTCGCATTTCCGCGCAACCCTCGGACGAGGGATCGCCGACGCTCTGGAGCGTGCTGATATCCTGGTTCCCGATGCTGCTGTTGATCGGCGTTTGGATCTTTTTCATGCGGCAGATGCAGTCCGGCGGCGGCAAGGCCATGGGTTTCGGCAAATCGCGCGCCCGGCTGTTGACTGAGAAGACGGGGCGGGTGACCTTCGAAGACGTCGCCGGCATCGACGAAGCCAAGCAGGAACTGGAGGAAGTCGTCGAGTTTCTGAAGGACCCGCAGAAATTCCAGCGCCTTGGCGGCAAGATCCCCAAGGGGTGCCTGTTGGTCGGTCCGCCCGGAACGGGTAAGACCTTGCTTGCGCGCGCCATCGCCGGCGAAGCCAACGTGCCGTTCTTCACCATTTCGGGTTCCGACTTCGTTGAAATGTTCGTCGGCGTCGGCGCGTCGCGGGTGCGCGACATGTTCGAGCAGGGCAAGAAGAACGCGCCGTGCATCATCTTCATCGACGAGATCGATGCGGTCGGCCGGCACCGCGGCGCCGGGCTCGGCGGCGGCAACGACGAGCGCGAGCAAACACTCAATCAGCTTCTCGTCGAGATGGACGGGTTCGAGTCCAACGAGGGCGTGATCCTGATCGCCGCGACCAACCGGCCCGATGTGCTCGATCCGGCGCTGCTGCGGCCCGGCCGGTTCGACCGCCAGGTCGTGGTTCCCAACCCCGACATCCTCGGCCGCGAACAGATCCTCAAGGTTCACATGCGCAAGGTGCCGCTGGCTCCGGACGCGGACGCGCGGGTTGTGGCGCGCGGCACGCCCGGGTTCTCCGGCGCCGACCTCGCCAACCTCGTCAACGAGGCGGCATTGCTCGCCGCGCGGGCGGGCCGGCGCGTGGTCGCCATGGTCGACTTCGAGGCCGCCAAGGACAAGGTGTTGATGGGCGTCGAGCGCCGGTCCATGGTGATGACCGACGACGAAAAGCGGCTGACCGCCTATCACGAGGCGGGTCACGCCATCGTCGGCCTGTGCGTGCCGAAGCACGACCCGCTGCACAAGGTAACGATCATTCCACGCGGACGGGCCCTCGGCGTGACCATGGCGCTGCCGGAGCGGGACCGGTACAGCTATTCGCAGGCTCGAGCTTGAATCGAAGCTTGCCGTGATGTTCGGCGGCCGGGTCGCGGAAGAGATCGTGTTCGGCGAAGACAACGTCACGACGGGCGCCGGCAACGATATCAAGCAGGCGACGGACATGGCGCGGCGCATGGTCACCGAGTTCGGCTTCAGCGATAAACTGGGACCGCTGCGGTACTCGGACAATCAGGAAGAGGTGTTCCTCGGTCACTCGGTCACCCAGCACAAGAACGTCTCCGACGCGACCGCCAGACTGATCGATGAAGAGGTTCGCCGCCTCATCGATGAAGCGGAGATCAAGGCAACGAAGATCCTCTCGTCGCACCGCGGCGATTTGGACGCGGTGGCGGAAGCCCTGCTCGAATACGAGACGCTGAGCGGGGAAGAAGTGAAGGGCCTGATGGCCGGCAATCCCGTCGTCCGTCCGGACCTCGATGACGAGGGCCCCAAACCGACCGGCCGCCGGGCCTCGGTCCCCTCTTCCGGCCATAAGCCGGGCAAGGATAAGAGTGGCGGCGGATTTGAGCCCGAACCGCAACCGGAGACCTGAGCGTGACCGGCGAACCCGCCCGTGATCGTCGCGTCGTCGCCGGCGGGGAACGACGTTAAGCCGCCGCGGATGGATTGAAATGGAGTTCGCGGGGCTCGGGCTTCATCGTCCGAGAATTATGGGGGTGGTCAATGTCACTCCCGACAGCTTTTCCGATGGCGGCGAGGCCTTCGATCCCGAGGCCGCCGTACGCCGCGGCCTCGCGCTCGTGGCCGCCGGCGCGGATATTATCGATGTCGGCGGCGAGTCCACCCGACCGGGGGCCGTTCCCCTTTCCGAAATCGACGAGCTTGAGCGTGTCCGCCCCGTGGTGCGGGAATTGGCGGCGTCCGGCGCCCTGGTATCCATCGACACCCGCCATGCCTCCGTCATGGAGGCGGCCATCGATGCCGGCGCGAAGATCGTCAACGACATCACGGCCCTGACCGGAGACGATCGCTCGCTGAATGTGGTCGCCGGATCAGACGTCTCGGTCGTCCTCATGCATATGCGGGGGGATCCCCGGACGATGCAGAACGACCCGCGCTACGGCGACGTCGTTACCGAAGTGTTCCACTGGCTGTCCGGGCGAGTCGCCGCGTGCGAAGCCGCCGGCGTTCCCCGAAGCCGGCTCGCCGTGGACCCGGGAATTGGGTTTGGGAAAACGCTGCAGCACAACCTTGCGCTACTGGCCCGCTTGGGGGTTTATGAGTCGCTTGGGTGTGCTGTATTAATAGGTGTTTCGCGCAAGAGTTTCATCGCCCGATTGTGTGAGGACGAGCTACCTCGGGAGCGGTTGGGCGGGTCTTTGGCCGCGGCCTTGGCGGCCATCCAGCAGAATGCGCACATCGTGAGGGTTCATGACGTCGCACCGACCCGCCAGGCGATCCGCGTGTGGCAGGCCATTGCCGGCGCCGCGCGAGGGATGCCGGCAGAGACCGCCAGCGAGTGATGGTCGTTAACGAGGCACTAACCGATCTTTGCTAGGCTTGGAAGCGGGTCGGATACGTTTTTTTGGGCACGACTATTCTCCAGGGATCATTTTTTGACCTGGGGTGGGGGCGAGGAACGGGTTATGGGTAGAAAACTTTTCGGGACAGACGGAATGCGCGGCGCCGCCAATCGCGAGCCGATGACGGCCGAGACCGCGCTCAAGGTGGCGATGGCGGCGGGCCTGCAATTTCGCAACGGTCACCAGGGCAGCCGTGTCCTGATCGGCAAGGACACGCGCCTCTCGGGCTACATGCTGGAAGCCGCCCTGACCGCCGGTTTCGTCTCCATGGGGATGGACGTCATCTTGGTGGGACCGATGCCGACACCCGCCGTGGGCATGCTGACGCGTTCCATGCGCTGCGATCTCGGGGTCATGCTGTCGGCGTCGCACAATCCGTTCGGCGACAATGGCATCAAGCTGTTCGGCCCCGACGGCTTCAAATTGACCGATGCCATGGAGCGCGCCATCGAGGCCCAGGTCGCCAGCAACATGGCGCCGAAACTGGCTTCGCCGTCCGATCTCGGCAAGGCGCGGCGGCTGCATGACGTTCATGGCCGCTACAATGAGTTCGTCAAGCGGTCGTTCCCCAAGGGCCTGACGCTTAGCGGTCTGCGCGTCGTCGTCGACTGCGCGAACGGCGCCGCCTACGACGTGGCGCCCGAGCTTCTCTGGGAACTGGGCGCCGAGGTCATTCCCATCGGTGTTGCGCCGGACGGGTACAATATCAATCTGAACTGCGGCTCGACGGTGCCGGAGACCATGTGCCGGACGGTCAAGGAATACCGCGCCGATCTCGGCATCGCGCTCGATGGCGACGCCGACCGGGTGATGATCGCCGATGAGACCGGAACGCTGATCGACGGCGACCAGGTGATGGCCGTGATCGCCGACGAATGGGCGCAGCGCGGCCAGTTGAAAGGCGGCGGCGTGGTGGCGACGGTAATGTCCAACCTCGGCCTGGAGCGGCACCTGAACGGCAAGGACCTGTGTCTGGAACGGACGCAGGTGGGCGACCGCTACGTGGTCGAATGCATGCGCAAGAAGGGCTATAACCTGGGCGGCGAACAGTCGGGACACATCATCTTGAGCGACTACACGACCACCGGCGACGGACTGATCTCCGCCTTGCAGGTGTTGGCGGTGGTGGTCCGCTCCGGGCGGCAGGCGAGCGAGGTATGCCGGGTGTTCGAGCCGATCCCTCAGTTGCTGCGCAACGTCCGCTTCCAGAAGGGCAAGCCACTGAGCGACAAGGGCGTGATCGACGCCATCGCCGAGGGCGAGAAGGAGTTGGCCGGCACCGGACGGCTGCTGATCCGCAAATCCGGAACGGAACCGCTGATCCGGGTGATGGCCGAGGGCGAGGACGAGGCCCTTGTCGGCGCGGTCGTGGACAGGATCTGCGGCGTCATCCAAACCGCCACCGCGGCGCAATGACCGCCGATCCATCGTGAACGGCAGGGTCCTCATCGTCGCCGGATCCGACTCCGGCGGTGGCGCGGGCATCCAGGCGGACATCAAGACGGTGACCGCCCTCGGCGGCTACGCCATGACCGCGATCACCGCGCTGACCGCCCAGAACACGCTGGGCGTGGAGGGCATTTTCGACGTCCCCCCGGAATTCGTCGTCCAGCAAATGCGTGTCGTGCTGAGCGATATCGGCGCCGATTGCATCAAGATCGGCATGCTGCACCGGCCCGAGATCGTCGAGGCCGTCTGCGATGTCCTGAGGGCGGAATGCGGCCATATTCCCATCGTCGTCGATCCGGTGATGATGGCCAAGGGCGGCTCGGCGCTGCTCACGGCGGACGCCATGGCGGCGGTGAAGACCCGTTTGATCCCGCTCGCAAGGGTGCTGACCCCCAATCTGCCGGAAGCGCGAGGCCCTTGCCTGCGGCGGCGCCCGCTCGTCGTCGGAGCTCGCGGCGGCGGTGCTCGCGTTGGGTCCGCAAGCAGTGTTGCTCAAGGGCGGACACGGTGACGGTCCCGTACTGAGCGATATCCTGGCCGAGCGCGGGGGTGCCGTGGAGGTGTTCGAGGGCCGGCGCATCGACACCCCGCATACCCATGGTACCGGCTGCACGCTGGCGTCGGCGCTGGCGGCGGGCCTGTCCCAGGGTCTGGACCTGCGCGCGGCCGTGGCGCGCGGCCGGGCGTATGTCCTGGAAGCCATTCGCACGGCGCCGGGGTTCGGGCACGGGCACGGACCGCTCAATCACGCCCACACCGTCCGCGCCTTCCCGGATCGCTAGTGGTTTGGATCCAACATATGGTACCCAACCACTAATTCCTCGATCCGCATGACAAAAAGGAACGGAATGCTTTAGAGCACGGTGCAATCGGATCGGATCGATCCGATAGCATGGTCGTGCTCTAAGATATTGATTTCTAGAGCAAGAAATCCGATCAAGTGATTCCACTTGAACGGATATTGCTCTAAGATCCCGGTCCAACGAGGGAGGCGTTCCATGAACCTTGAAAAGGTCGTCTTTGGGTTTTTCATCGTCCTTGCCCTGACGCTGAATTTCAGTTTCGTCTATGGCGAAATCGGCGATCCCGAGCATCACCACGTCCTCGACTTTTTCTTCGTCGTGATCGTCAATATCATCGCCACGACGTTGAAGCTCGGCGATCGCTCTCAGATCGGCGCGCTGCTGCTTTCCACCAGCCTGGTCGCGGACCTGCAATTGATCGGCGCGGCCATGTACTGGGCCTATGCCGTGCATATTGCCGGTTCGGGCGTGACGCCCGAGGTTATCGCTCTGATCGTCTCGCTGGCCGCGGGAGCGCTGCTCGCCAACGTCGTTTCGGTGACCATCGTCGTCGCCGAAACCCTGATGCTCCGGCGTTAGCGTCCGGCGGGAGACCGACCATGGCCGGAGCCGCGCGTTCTCACCGGGTCACTTACATCATCCTGCGTTTCATGCGCCGTCCGATCCTCGTTTTGGTGAGTGTCTACGCCATCTCCATGGCCGGCTGGGTGATGATCCCCGGCGGCGATCTCGAAGGCGGCCGGGGCCCCTTGAGCTTCTTTCATGCGCTTTATTTTCTGACCTATACGGCGACCACCACCGGGTTCGGCGAGATCCCCCATGCGTTCAACGAGGCGCAGCGGGCGTGGAGCATGGCCTCGCTCTATGCCGGTGTCATCGCGTGGCTCTACGCGGTCGGCGCGATCATTCAGTTGGTCCAGAACCCGCACTTCCAGCGCGAAATCGCCGAGGCGCGGTTTGCCCGGAACGTTGCTCGTCTCCGCGAGCCGTTCGTCATTCTCTGCGGCTTCGGCAATACCGGCAGCCTGCTCACCCGCGGCCTCAGCGACAACGGCATTACCGCCGTCATCCTCGACAGCGACCCGGACCGGGTGATGGCGCTTTTCCTGCGCGACTACCGCGTCGCCATGTACGCCTTGGAGGCGGACGCCCGCGTTCCCGACCACCTCATCGAAGCCGGCCTGATGATGCCGAACTGCAAGGCGGTGGTGGCGCTTACCGCCGACGAGGATCTCAACGTCAAGATCTCGGTAACGGCGCGCCTGCTCAATCCCCACGCCCGGGTGATCACCCAATCGACCCACGAGGTTCATGACGAAACACTGGCGACGCTGGGCGGCGACATTCACATCATCGATCCGTTCCAGACCTACGCGCGCTATCTCGGCGGCACCATTCACAACCCGCTGATCCACATGCTGAACGAATGGCTGATCGGAGCGCCCGGCGCCAACCTCGCCATGTATCCCGACGTGCCGCGCGGCACGTGGATCGTCTGCGGCTTCGGCCGCATGGGCCGCTGCATTCAGCAATCCCTGACGGCGCTCGGGGTCGCGACGGTGGTGATCGACCCCGACCTCAACCACGAGGAGGCGGAGGCGCGCGAAGACATGATCGCCGGCCGGGCCTCGCAAGCGGCACTGCTGGAGGCGGGCATCAAACGGGCCGCGGGTATCGTCGTCGGAACCAACAGCGATCCCGCCAATCTCAGCGTGGTGCTGAATGCGCGCGCGCAGAACGCTGGCATCTTCGTTCTGGTGCGGCAGAACCGTCACCGCAATCAGATGCTGTTCAACGCCGCCGAGGCCGATCTGATCATGCAGCCGAGCCTGGTCAGCGCCCGGCGGATCCTGTTCCAGCTCATCGCGCCGCTTCTGCGGACGTTCTTCGAGCACGTCCGCGAACATCCGCTCGACGCCCGCGACGCGTTCCTGCGCAACGTGGTGGAGCAGCTTCACGACCGCGTCGGCGGCAGCAATCCGCGCCTGTGGACGATCGAGCTTTGCGACGAGAGCGCATCGGCGCTGATGGCCAGCCTGCGCGGCGGCGGCATCATCACGCTGGGCGAAATTCTCCGGGACCCCGGCGATCGCGATCACCACCTCGCGTGCGTGCCCATGGTCATCCAATCGGCGAGCCGGACCATCGTCATGCCGGCGTACTCGCACGTTCTGGAAGTCGGCGAGAAGATTTTGTTGTGCGGACGCAACGACGCCTATCACCTGCTCGACGCCACCCTCAACAACGAATACACGCTCCGCTACCTGATCACCGGCATCGACGAGCCGCGCGGCTACGTGATGAAATGGGTGGTCAATCGCTTCTTCCCGCCGCGCTCGCCGGTGCGCCTCTGATACCGGCGCTGACAACACGTGTCGCCATGTGTCGTCATAATAGACCGCTCGCTTGTTAGCGACCGGGGGCGGCCGCCGTCATCATCGTTCGCGCTTATGGAACCGTGCTCTCAATCTCCCGCTTGCGCGGCGAGGGCAAAACGCGTTGGCAAATTGTCGCGTCTGGCGGCAATATGGGTGTTCGGGGAATGAGGGGGCATGATGGAAACAATCCGCTGGTTGCATATTTCCGACCTGCACATGGGATGCCGAGGCGAGGAAGTCTGGTGGCAGGTGCGCAGCGAGTTCCGGGACAATATCCGGGAGCACTTCCAGCCCGTCGATATGATCCTGGTCACCGGCGATCTGACATATTCGGCGACATCGGATCAGTTCAAGCTGTTCGACAGGTTCCTGGAGGAGCTTCTGGGCTGGCTGCGGGAGGCGGGACAGGTGGCCGATCCCCTGGTGATCCCGGTGCCGGGAAATCACGATCTGTGCTGGCCCGACAAATCGCAACTCCGCAACTTCCGGTTTCTGGAGAATTTCTGGAAAGACCCTGATCACGAGGATATCGCCAGTCTTCGCGATGAACTCTGGCAGGATCAGGATGCGGCGTTCTTCGATCCGGTATTCGGAAACTACACGAATTGGCTGGAAACCAGCATTCTTCCGCGCTTCGAAGGTCGGCTCGGATGTTTCCGTTCGACGCTCGCACTTCCCCGGGGACCTAAGCGTTTTCATCGATCTCCCGGGGAAGCCGCCCGTGACCGTGGTGGCCCTGAATTCCGCTTGGATGCAATACACTAAAGGGGATTTTGACCGGCGAATCGAGCTGTTCACGCAGCAACTCGGTTTCGCCCTTGGCGGCGGAGAGGCCGGTTCGCCACTGGATGCGCTGGACGGCCGGCAAAACCTTCTCCTGATGCACCATCCGCCCGCCTGGCTTTCGAAGGATCGCGGCGGCGGTTCAAACGAAGAGATCTATTCTCCCGACCGTTTCCTGCTTTGCCTGCACGGGCACATGCACGAGGGGCGATCAGAGGCAATTTCGGAGTCAGGTGGCAAGTTCCGCTATTTCTTCCAGGCTCCGTCGTTGTTCGGGCTGGACCATTACGGAACACGCAACGAGGAGCGCGCCTTCGGCTGCGCATGGGGAACCCTGGACGCGGCGGGCACCGTGCGGGTCTGGCCGTTCAAGCGCGACCTTCAAGGCGGAAGGCAGGTGTTCATGTGGGACACGGAATTCGAGCCGGACCCGGACGGCCACCGCCTCCGCCCCGTTTCCGATGCATTCACGCCTGCCGCTTCGAGTGTCGACCTCACGCCGTGGCTGGAGGCCCTGATCGACCGCGCCGGGTACATCGAGATCAGCGGCATCGGCAGCGGCGTGGGACGAACGCCGGATGCGTCACGATATCCCATCGAACAACTATATACGGCGCTGCGCAGCCAGGATACGGCGGCGGACCTCGGAGGACGGGCGGGTCCCGTGTCGCTGGCGGAGCTGGTTTCCCGATATTCGTTGCTGCTCATCGAAGGCCAGCCGGGCGCGGGCAAGACGACCTTTTTGCGCCTTGTCGCGACCATGCTGGCGCGGGACCTGCTCCGGACATCCTGTCCCGACGGGCCGTCGTGGCGGGAGCGGTATTTGGGGATGGACAGCCGCGCCAAGCCGCCCGCGCCGATGTTCCTGCGGCTCTCGGCAATGGCCACCCTGTTGACCGAACCCGAAAGCGAGAAGGTTCCCGACGATCATCGCCGGCTTCTCGATCTCCTGGCCCGTACCCCCTGCGCCGCTGGCGGCGATGACTGGCGCCGGTATTGGGAAGGATTGCTCGAGCGCGGGGAGGCCATGCTGCTGCTGGACGGTCTGGACGAGGTGGCGGACGACCGTTTGCGGGATCGTGTCTTCGCCATTTTCCGCGACGCCCGCCGGCACTGGAAGAAAGTCCCGATGGTGGTGACAAGCCGCCCCTTCGGCGTGGAACCGGTGCGGGAAATGGGCTTCCACCACGCGGTCATCGAGGATTTTCGCAAGGAGGACGTGCAGGAGTTCATCCAACGGTGGGTGGCGGCATTGCACAACCTTCCCATCGGCGCGCGACCGGAGGGCGCGGCGGGCGACAAATGCGACGCGATCACCCGAACCGTCCTCGACCGGCCGGCCATCCGGCGGCTGGCCGCCAATCCGGTGATGCTCACCTGTCTGTGCGTTGTCCACTGGAACGAGGGCGATCTGCCGGAAGGACGGGCGCGCCTCTACAAGGCGGTGATCCACTGGCTGATCGCGGCGCGCACCGACCAAAGGAAACAGGCGGGTTTTACCGACCGGTTTACCCTTGAAGCGCTCGCGGTTCTGGCCTTCGCCATGATGGGCGGCGAAAAAGGGATCAAGTCCCGGGAGTTCGATTTTGAAACGGGCGCCGAAGCGGTTCTGCCTCTCATGGCGCGCTATTACCCGAGAGAAAATGGAATCCGCCGCGCGCGGGAGTGGCTTCGATTCGAGTGCCTGTGGAGTGGCGTTGTCGAGGAAGCGTCGGCGGGAAAAATTCGCTTCTGGCACCTGACATTCCAGGAATACCTCGCGGCGCAGGAACTGGCCTGGCGTGGCGACGGGGAGGGCGCCGAGGACTGGTGGCCCGTGATCCGCGAACGCCTGGACGACCCGCAATGGCGGGAAACGGTGGATCTTCTGCCCGGCGCGCTGTTCGACGAAGGCGGTGGCCGACGTGTAGACCTGCTGCTGCGGCGGGTCATCGGCTTGCGCGGAGAGCAACCCGCGCTGGTCGACGATGCCAGAATTTTTGGCATCATTGGCCGGATTCTCGGACCCATGACCGCATACGGTTACAAGCCCCCACCGGACATGGACACGGTTTACCATGACCTCCGGAACCGCATCCTCCCCATATTCGACCGCGATGGAGCGGCGAAAGTACCCGTGAAGACGCGGATCGAGGCGGCGGACGCCTTGGGCCGGGGCGGCGATCCCAGGCTGGAACGCGACACGTTCATCGAGATTCCGGGGACGGAGGGGGTAAGCCTCGGCAAGTACCCGGTCACGGTGAGGGACTATCAGGCGTTCGTGGATGCCGGTGGCTACGGGGAACCGAGGCATTGGGATCAAGCGGGTTGGTCGGTGCGAAATGAAAAGGGTTGGGAAGAGCCGGATGAGTGGGACACTCAAGCTCGAACATCCGAACAGGCCGGTGACGGGCGTGTCCTGGTACGAGGCCAGCGCCTATTGCCGGTGGCGGAGCTCGGAAAGCGAATGGACCATGCGCCTGCCCGAGGAGGCCGAATGGCGGGCGGCGGCGGCGCCGGACGGACGGGAGTATCCTTGGGGACCGGAGGAACCGGATGCCGAGCGTGCCAACTTCGATGAGCAAAGTGGGACACCCCACGCCGGTCGGTGTCTATCCGGCTGGCGATGGCGTCTACGGGCATTGCGATCTGGCGGGAAATGTGTGGGAGTGGATGGAGGATGTCTGGCGTGATGATCCGGAGGAGGCGGAAACGGAAACTCAAGAAAAAATCACCTCAGGCTACCGCGTGCTGCGCGGCGGCTCCTGGCGCTACGATCCGGGGCTCCTCCGCTCGGCCAATCGCAGCGGGGACATATCCCGGCGACCGGTACGACTATGTCGGGTTCCGTGTTGCCCGGACCCTTTAGCCCAGGGGGCTAAAGGTTACCCCTGGAATCTTTACCTCTTTACCCCTTGGGGTCCAGGGCGAAGCCCCTGGCCAATTTTTATCGAGGTGTAGATTTCGTTTGCGCGATGGCAGCAAACAAACCGGAGTGGCGCTGGAAAAGGCCTATCAGTTCACGCTGTGGCTGATCCCGACGGTGGAGAAATTTCCCCGGGCGCAGAAATTCCTGCTCGGGGACCGGATCGAAACGGCGGCGCTCGACGTCCTGGAGGGAATTGTCGACGCGACCTACACCCGTAACCGCGGGCCGATCCTTCGTAAGGTCAACTTAAGATTGGAGAAATTGCGGCTCTTGCTTCGGCTGTCGCGTCGACCTCAAAGTGGTCGATGCGCGGCGCTACGAACACGCCGTGCGCAATCTGGACGAACTTGGCCGTCTGGTCGGCGGGTGGTTGAAACGAAGCGATGGCGAGGAAGACGCACGATAATCTGTTCGGCCGTATCGCCAACTTCCAGGCATTGCGGACGGCCGCGCGCAAGGCCATCAAGGGCAAGCGCAACAAGCCGGCGCCGGCGGCGTTCATGGCCAACCAGGAGAAGGAGCTCCTGCGCTCTGGAGCGCGAACTCCGGGACGGAAGCTATCGGCCCGGCGGCTACGTCACCATTTTCATCAAGGATCCGAAATCCCGGATGGTCTCGGCGGCGCCGTTCCGCGACCGGGTGGTCCATCATGCGCTCTGCGCCGTGGTCGAGCCGATCTTCGAGCGCGGGTTCATCTTCGACAGCTACGCCAACCGCAGGGCAAGGGCACCCATCGCGGCGGTGGCCCGGTATGAGAAATTCCGCGACCGCTTCGGCCACGTCCTTCGCTGCGACATCCACCGATACTTTCCGTCCATCGACCATGAAATTCTCAAGCGAGACGTTCGTCGCCGCGATCGCGTGCGAGCGCACGCTTGGACTGATCGACACGATCATCGACGGCTCCAATCCGCAGGAGCCGGTCTATATGTACTATCCGGGCGACGACCTGTTGACGCCCTTCGAGCGGAGACGGGGACTTCCCATCGGCAACCTGACCAGCCAGTTCTTCGCCAACGTCTATCTCGACGGCCTCGATCACTTCGTGAAGGAAAGGCTGCGAGCGAGAGGATACGTCCGTTACGTCGACGATTTCGCGCTGTTTCACGACGACCCGGCGACGCTGGAACAGTGGCGCCAGCGTATCGGTGTCTTTCTCGAGGGCCGCAGGCTTTCGCTCCATGCCGAAAAGACCCGTCGCAGCGGACAACGCGAACCGGCGCCCTTTCTCGGCTATGTGCTGTATCCGGGATACCGGGGACTTCCCGAGGACAACGTCCGGCGGTTCCGCAATCGGCTTCGCGGCTTGCGGGATCGATTGCGCGCCGGAACGGCGACGGCCGAGGAGATCCGACAAAAGGTCGACGCCGGATCGCTCATGCCGAGCACGCCCATACCTGGCGTCTGAGACACGCGATTTTCCGGGGCGAGACCTCCGGTTCCGCCCTCGGCATCCGAACTTCCGTGATGGCCCGTGTGGCCCCAAGCGGGAGCCTGGCCGGTCCCGTCTTGCAACCGCGTGCTGCGCGGCGGTTCCTGGAACAACAATCCGAGGAACCTCCGCTCGGCCAACCGCAACAGGAACAACCCCGACAACCGAAACAACAATGACGGGTTCCGTGTTGCCCGCACGCCCTTGACAGCCAGAGCCGGTGCGTTCACGGACGGGCCGGGCGCGCACCAAAGGGTGTCCAGGACCGGCCATGATGATAGTGCGAGCCGGCGTCCGTCTTGACCGCTTCCGGCGGTGACGGACGCCGCAACCGCATTAGATTGAACCAAGAGCTTTCATCCTGGCTCTACATGCGATAGAAAAGATGGCGGGAGCGACCATGACCGAGGAACTGTTCCGCGAGGATGGGCATCTCGAGTCAATTTAAGATTGTAGACTGGATGGAGCGGCAGCGTAATCCGGGGTAATCCTGACGGATGGTCAACTACCGACGCATGCGCGCTCCCGGCGCCACATATTTCTTCACCGTCACGTTGCGCGACCGGCGCTCGGATGTTCTTGTTGTTCACGGCGATACTCTGCGGGAGGTATTCCGCCTTCGCAACTATCGCGTTTGCCGGAGGCGATCCTCGTGCTTCCGATACACCTGTTCATCCGGTTCCGTGTTGCCCGGACCCTTTAGCCAGAGGGCTAAAGGTTACCCCTTGCTATTGTTTACCTCTTTACCGCTTGGGGTCCAGGGGCGGAGCCCCTGGCCGAGTTTTTATGAGGTGTGATTTTCCGGGTGTCGCAATGACTACAGCATAATCCTAACCTGGTTTGGCGCTGGACGAAGGCGTGATCCAGATTCACGCCTATGCGCTGCGATTCCGGTCGGAATGGAGAAGCATTTCCGCGAGCGCAGAAATTCCTGCTCGGGGATCCGGATCGAAACGGCGGCGCTCGACGTCCTGGAGGAAATTGTCGACGGGACCTACACCGCGCAACCGCGGCGCCGATCCTCCTTAAGGTCAACTTAAGATTGTAGCCTGGATGGAGCGGCAGCGTAATCCGGGGTATCCTGACGGATGGTCAACTACCGACGCATGCGCGCTCCCGGCGCCACATATTTCTTCACCGTCACGTTGCGCGACCGGCGCTCGGATGTTCTTGTTGTTCACGGCGATACTCTGCGGGAGGTATTCCGCCATGTTCGCAACGAGCGCCCGTTTGCCGTCGAGGCGATCGTCGTGCTTCCCGATCACCTGCATGCGGTATGGCGCTTGCCGCCGGATGACGCCGACTATTCCGGACGGTGGCGCGCGATCAAGGCGCGCTTTACCCGTGAACTCGTTTGCGGCGGAGTCCCGCTTGTTCGAGATCGGCGCGGCGAGTATCGGTTCTGGCAACGGCGCTTTTGGGAGCATCTGATTCGTGACGATGGCGATTTCGCCCGCCACATCGACTACATTCATTTTAATCCCGTCAAACATGGTTTGGCGACGAACCCCTTTGACTGGCGTTTGTCGTCCATCCATGCCTATGCCCGCCGCGGGTTCATTGGTTCGGAATGGAGAGGAAGCGATCTGGTCGGCGAGGGCGGGGAGTTCGGGGATCGATAGAGTCCCGGATTACGCTTCGCTCCATCCAGGCTACGAACTATATGCGATAGAAAAGATGGCGGGAGCGACCATGACCGAGGAACTGTTCCGCGAGGATGGGCATCTCAAGCGTTGCAAGGCGACGACGAGTTGGCGGCCAAGCCCGATCTTGTGCGGACCATGTCGGTGAAGCCGCCGAGCGGGCAGGGGCGGGTGCGGGTCATCGAGGTCGACGGCACCGGCCCGCGGCCCTGCGGCGGCACCCACGTGAGCTCGACCGGCGAAATTGGAAGCATGCGCGTGGGCAAGATCGAGAAGAAAGGCCGGTTGAACAGGCGGGTCAATCTGGTGTTGGTGGATGCGTGAAATCTTGATGGCCTCCGCCACGCGTCATTGCGAACGGAGTGAAGCAATCCATTACCGTTGCCTCGTTGATGGGCGCTGCTGGACTGGCGCGTCGCGTCGCTCCTCGCCGTGACGGCCGGAGGCGAGGGCGTAGGGCGAGGGCGAGGTCTTCACCAGGGGAAATCTACTGTGCATGGGGTTGTTTTCAAGAAAATCGGCGGACCCTCCCCCCTTCATGCCGATGGGGCGCTTCGCTCCTCGCGGTGACGCTGGGGGCGTTACGCGGCGGGTAGTCCGAGGATCTGCCGGGCCTCGGATGGCGACGCCGGGCGGCGGTCGTATTCGGGGCACGCGTCCACCACCTGCGCCACCAGATCGGCGTTGCTGGCGGCGAGGCGGGTCTTGTCGTATCTGAGGTTGTCCTCGAGGCCGGTGCGGACGTGGCCGCCCCGGGCCAGCGCCCAGCGCGCCACCTCGAGCTGGTGGCGGCCGATGCCGGCGGCGGTCCAGGTGGCGCCGGGCATGAGCGTCGGCCAGCTCGGAAATCCCGAACTCGAGCACCTGCGAGGCGCGCCGGCAGGGCGTTGGGGATGCCGAGCACGAACTGAACGTGCGGCGGCGGCGCGACCAGGCCCCGGTCGATGAGGCGCTTTGGTGGTGTACAGCATGGCGAGGTCGAACACCTCGATCTCCGGCTTGATGCCGCTGTCGATCATGGTGCGCGCCATGCCCTCCACCAGGTCGGGGTGGTTGTCGTAGATCTGTTTGGCGAAGTTCACCGATCCGGTGGCGAGCGATGCCATGTCCGGACGGAGCGCCGAGCGGCTTGCCGCGCTCGTCTTGCGAGCGGCCGCGCCCGCCCGTGGAAAACTGGATGATCATGCCGGGGCAGTGCTTCGCGGACCCCGTCTTGGACCTCGGCGAACTTTTGCGGATCCGACGACGAGCGACTCGTCATCCTCGCGCACGTGCACATGCACCAGCGCGGCACCGGCTTCGTAGGCCTCGCGGGTGGACCGGATTTGTTCCGCCGGCGAGACGGGTACGGCGGGGTTGTCGGCCTTGCGCGGGACCGCCCCGGTGATGGCGACCGCGATGATGACGGGAGTGATCATTTGCCCGAGAATGCGTCGAAAACGGGGGAGGGCGCAATGCCGGCCAGCCGCGATTTTCGGCGGATCCCAAGACAACCTTAACCGGCTCGGAAAATGATGGGGGCAGCGCAACCACGTACCGAAGCCTCCATGCCCGACCCGATTGGCAACAATCACCTTTGATGGTGGTGTTTCTGCCACACGTGTGTGAATTCTGAACCGTACGTCATTTTCCGGTACTTGTAACCGAGCGAGACCCTTTAAAAGAGATTGAAATTGAAAGCTTTCAACTCCGCGGCCACGGCTGGGCCCTCGACCGGCCTTGAAACGCCGCTGGTCTCGTTGTCACTGTTGGGAGGCACGATGAAGACATTTTTGGTTGCTGCGCTGTTGGCGATGTTGCCCATGGCCGCCGGGGCGCAGGACACGGCGTCCCTGCCGGCGGTCGATCAATCCTACAGGCTGAACGCCGGCGACGTTCTCGATATTTCCGTCTGGCGCGAGGACGATCTGCAGCGCCAGGTCCTGGTTCTGCCGGACGGGACCATCAGCTTTCCGCTCGCCGGTCAGATCAAGGCGGCCGGGCGGACCACCGAGGATGTCCAGCAGACCATCTCGGAGCGACTGGAAAAGTATATCCCGGGCGCCGTGGTGACCGTTTCCGTGCTGAACGTCTCGGGAAACAAGATCTATGTGATCGGCGCGGTGAACAATCCCGGCGAATTTCAGGTGACCCGCTCCATCGACGTGATGCAGGCGCTCAGCCTCGCCGGCGGCCTGACGCCGTTCGCGGGCGAAGACAGCATTCGCATTCTCCGGCGCGAAAACGGCGCCGATGTCTCGTATCCGTTCTATTATTCCGACGTGAAGGACGGCGACAGACTGGACATGAATATTCAGCTCAAGAGCGGGGACGTCATCGTTGTTTCGGGTCAGTCTCTGTTCTAGGGAACCGTTTGCGCAGCCGTTGCGCCGGCGCGGCGCTTCCGCGCGTTTCTTCGGCCGGGCGCGCGATCGCGCTTTTGGCGGCCGTCGCGGCTGGCGTCGCCGCCGATGCGCCCACCGCGCGGGCGGCGGAATGGTTTGTCTCGACGGCGGTGTCGCAGGACGTCGAATACGACGACAACATCGGCCTCGATCTGACCCAGGATCAAGTGTCGCGGATACGTCGTTCGAGAGCTCGATCCAGGCCATCGCCGGCGCCCGCACGCCCAATCTGAACATTCTGCTGGATACCCGGTTCAACTTCACGGTCTTCGTCAACGAAGACCAGTTGAACTCGAACGATCAGTTCATCACTCTCGGTTCGGACTACCAGTACGGCCGGAGCCGGTGGGGCGTGCAGGGCGATTTCGTCAACGACACCACGCGGACGAGCGACATCGACAACACCGGCCTGTTCATTCTCGACAACATGCGGCGGACGGATTTACCGGGCCGGGCCGACATGGTCCTATCAGATGAGCCCGCGCGATAGCGTGGACACCTCCGCCAGCTACACCAACGTGAATTACCCGATGGCAGTTCGGAAGAGGGTGTGCGCAGCTCAGGATTACGAATTGTTCTCCGGCACCGTGAGCTATACCCATGTGCTGACCCCGCGAACACAGTTGCTGGCATCGCTGGACGGCTATTATTACAATCTCGAACAAGTTCGGTTCGCTGGACAACCAGTTCGTCGGACTGCTGCTGGGCGGCAGCCACCTTCTGACCGAAACAGTTCGCGTGACGGCCCTGGTCGGCCCGCGCATCATTCGTCAGGAATTCAGGGGCCCACGATACAGTCCTCGGAGACCAGTACCGACGCGGGCTACATCGCCGATGTCAACTCAACTACCAGCCCACCGAACGCACATTCCTGGAGGGGCAGTACACGCGGACCACGGAACCGAATTCCTCGACCGGCGCGTTGCTGAATACAGACGAATTTAGGTTGTATGGTCGATATAAATTGCTTGAAAAGGTTGCAATTGATCTGACGGCGAGGTATTTTATGCAGGACTCGCCGACGAATGTCAGCGAGGACCGGTCTCGGCAGTACGTCTCTTTTCAGCCGGGGGTGCGTTGGCGCTTACTCGAGGACCTTAGCTTGAACTGCTTCTACCGCTTTCGCTGGCAGAAATACGATCAACTCAAGAGCGAAGACGGAACGCAGGGCGATTTCGAACGCGGTGTATGCCAGATTGAGCTATGATCTTCCGACCCTGTCATCCTCTCGCTGACACGGGGATCGCCAAACGCCTGCCCGGTAGACAGTCAGTTCAGTCGTCAAGGCAGCATATTCATGGATGATGTAGACAAGACACCGCAGGATTATCTGGCGATCGTCAAGCGCCGCAAGTGGCATTTTATCGTTCCCGCGCATTTCCGTTTTCCTGTTCGTGTCGATCCTGGCGTTTCTCCTTCCGTCGGTATACCGCTCGGCCGCCGTGGTCCTCATCGAGGAACCCGACGTCCCGAGAGAACTGGTGTTCTCGACCATCACCAGCTATGCCGATCAGCGCCTCCAGACGATCTATCATCGCGCGACCACCACCCGAGAATCTCCTGAAGATCATAAACAAGTATGATCTCTATGCCGAAATTCGCGAAGTCCTGCCGGTGACCGAGGTGGTCGAAGGCATGCGCGAAGATGTCAAGATGGAGCTTATCAGCGCCGATGTCATCGATCCGAGGACCGGCCGTCCGGGACAGGCGACGATCGCTTTCAGTCTCGCGTTCGAGCATGACAGTCCGTCCATCACGCAAAAGGTCGCCAACGAGCTGGTCACGCTGTATCTCGGCGAGAATATCCGCACGCGCCAGGAAAAGGCCGCCGAGACGTCCATCTTCCTCGACTCCGAGGCGGATCAGCTGGAAGCGGAAATCGCCGATCTCGAGCGCCAGCTGGCCGAACTGAAGGAGCGTAATCTCGGCAGCCTGCCGGAGCAGCTGCACTACAACATGCAACTCATCGAGCGGAGCGAAACCGAGCTCAGGGATCTGGACCGGCAGGCGCAGGCTCTTCGCCAGCAGAAGATCTACATGCAGTCCGAATTGTCGCAGTTGAGTCCCTATGGTTCCTACCAGGCGGGCGGTGTGCCGGTGCTGAGCGCCACCGACCAGCTCAAGGCCCTGCGGACGCAGTTCATCACGGTGTCAGGCAGATACGGGCCGGAGCATCCCGACGTGGTCAAGCTTCGCCGCGAGATCCAGGCGCTCGAGAACGAAACCGGCGTTGGTCCCGACGCTAACCTGATCCGCGCCGAGATCCGCAAGATCGAGACGGAACTCGCCGTTGCCCGGGAACGATACGCCGACGGTCACCCCGACGTCATCAAGCTCAAGCGCCAGTTGGCTGCCCTTCAGCGTTCGCTGTCCGCCGCCGGAAACGCGCCCAACCAGATGCGCGCCGGCCAGAATGCCGACAATCCGCTGTACATTCAGATGAGCGCGCAGATCCAGTCGGTCACCTCCGAATTGGACGCCATCGAGCAGCAGAAACTACAGACCAAGAAAAAACTGGACGAGTACGAGCAGCGGATCATGGGTATTCCGCTGGTGGAGCGCGAATACCTCCGCATCAACCGCGAGCTCGACAACGCCAATTCAAAGTACCAGGACATCAAGACCAAGCAGATGGCGGCGCAGCTGGGCGAGGCGCTGGAGACGGAGCGCAAGAGCGAGCGTTTCACCCTGATCGAGCCGCCGCAGATGCCGACGGAACCGGCGTCGCCCAATCGGCTGGCCATCATCCTCTTCGGCCTGATGCTGTCCATGGGCGCCGGCGTCGGTGGCGCCGCTCTGTCGGAAGCGCTGGATCAGTCGGTTCATAGCTCGAAGGATTTGGCAACGGTCACCGGTGCCGCGCCGTTGGCGGTGGTTCCGTATATCAAGACCCGCGGTGACGTCCTGGGCGCTTGGCGCCGCGCCGCCATGGTCGGTGCCACCGCATGCGTGCTCCTGGGCGTCAGCCTGACGCTTCTACACGTATATGTTAAACCTTTGGACGTATTGTGGTCGGTGGCGCAGCGACGGCTCGACACCATATTGATCCAATATTTCTAGATGATCGCCAGGCGATAAAGGGTCCGACCAGTGGAAAAAATCCAAAAGGCGCTTGAAAAGGCTCGCCAGCAGCGTGGCGAAGTATTGGGGACGGCGCCACCCCGACCCCGCGAACGAACCAATGGGCGGCCAACCTCCCGCGATCCGAACGCGCCCATCGCCTATCTCGAGACCCGCGTGGCAAAGACGGAAACCCGCGTGCTTCGCGAGAACCGGGTGATCGCCGGCGCGCCGCAGGAGCATATGGCCGATGCGTTCAGGATTCTCAGAACCCAGGTCCTGCAGCGGATGTCGGCGCAGAAGCACTCCACCCTTGCCATCACCAGCCCCAACCCGGAAGAAGGCAAGTCGCTCACGGCGGTCAATCTGGCCATCAGCCTCGCCATGGACGTCAATCACACGGTGCTCCTCGTCGACCTCGATCTCCGCCGTCCGAGCATCCATCATTTCTTCGGCCTGAAGCCCGAGTTGAGCCTGACGGACTATCTTCGCGACGAAGCGCCGCTCTCGGATTGTCTGATCAATCCGGGCATAGAGCGGTTGGTGATTCTGCCGGCGGACCAGAGGGTGGGAAACTCCTCGGAGTTGCTGTCCTCTCCCGAAATGGTCGCACTGGCGCGCGAGCTCAAAGCCCGATATCCGGACCGGCTCGTCATCTACGATCTGCCGCCTCTCCTCGTCACCGACGACTCGCTGGTCTTCTTGCAGTATGTCGACGCCTGTCTGCTCGTCGTCGAAGAAAATGTGACGAACAAAGACGATATAAGCAAGAGTTTGGAACTCCTGAGCGGCTGCAACGTGCTCGGCACGGTTCTCAACAAATCCAACACGTACGAGAGGGGCTATTATTACTAAAAAATATAATTATGTCAGCGGATTTCGAAGCGGGCCGGCGCGTGATTACCGGCTTCATCGGGAGCGAAGAGGGCATCCCCAGCCGGATACAGCACAATGTATGAAGCTTACTATGGATTTCGTGAAAAGCCGTTCTCGCTCATTCCCGATCCGAGCTTTCTCTATCTGAGCCACAGCCACAAGATGGCCTTGACGCTTCTCGAATACGGTCTCACCCAGCAAACCGGGTTCGTCGTCATTACCGGCGAGGTGGGTTCCGGCAAGACGACCCTCGTGCGGCGCTTGCTCAATGGCGTCGAGGATGAGATTCATATCGGCCTGATCACCAATCCGCATCATTCGTTCGGCGAGCTTCTGCAGTGGATCTGCCTAGCGTTCGAGTTGGAGTACGAGGGCAAGAGCAAGGTCCAGCTTTACCAATGTTTCGTCGACTTTCTCATCGAACAGTATGCGACCGGCCGGCGCACCGTTCTGATGATCGACGAGTTGCAGAATCTCGATATCGAGACGCTGGAAGAGCTGCGCATGCTTTCGAACGTCAATTCCGAAAAGGATTTCCTGCTGCAGCTGGTCATGGTCGGTCAACCCGAACTTCTCGAAAAACTGAAGAAACCGGAACTGCGCCAGTTCGTTCAGCGGATCGGCGTCGACTACCACCTCACCCCGCTCGATCGCCGCGACACCGTCGAATACATCCGCCATCGATTGATGGTGGCCGGTGGCGACCGCGACATCTTCGACGACTACGCCTGTGGCGCGGTTTTTTACTATTCCGGCGGCATTCCCCGGCTGATCAACGTTCTGTGCGATTTGACGCTGGTCTACGGATTCGCGGAAGACAAGGCGCGGGTCGATATCGAAACCGTGCTGGAGGTGGCGGCCGCGCGGGCCGGCACCATGCTCGGATACCAGCCGGAGGGCGCGGCCACCAAATCGCGCGACGAAATAAAGAAAATCGTGATCAAGGGTCTGTCCGTGGAAGGCGGCGCCAGCGCCGGCGACGCCGCGGAGGCGAACCAGGCCCGGCGCCACTGACGGCCGGCTGCTCTCGCGGCTGATCCCGTTCCCCGCCCATCGACACCATCATCGCGACAGGACCAATGGAAAGACCCGCAAAGAAGATCACGGTCGTCGGCCTTGGTTATATCGGATTGCCGACGGCCTCGCTGCTCGGAACCAAGGGGTACGCCGTCCACGGCGTCGATACCTGCGAAGCGGTGGTCAACACCATCAACCAGGGACGCATTCACATTGTCGAGCCGGATCTCGATATTTTGGTGAAATCGGCGGTGCAATCGGGAAACCTGACGGCGTCGCTGGAGCCGGCGGAGGCGGATGTGTTCATCATCGCCGTGCCGACGCCGCTCGACGCCCAACGCGCGCCCGATCTGTCGTTCGTCGACGCGGCGGCCCGGGCGATCGCGCCTTACGTCAGGCCGGGCAACCTAGTGTTGCTGGAATCCACCAGCCCGGTGGGCACCACCGAGAATATGGTCGGGCGTATCCTCGGCGAGGCGGGACACGCGGTCGGCCATGACGTTTTCGTCGCGCACTCGCCGGAGCGGGTTCTTCCCGGAAAAATCCTGACCGAACTGGTTCACAACGACCGTATCGTCGGCGGCGTCAACGAGGCCTCAACCGACGCGGCCGCCGAGTTCCTCGCCGAGTTCGTCAGCGGCGAGGTGTTCAAGACGACGGCGGCGACGGCGGAAATGGCGAAGCTGGTCGAGAACGCCTACCGCGACGTCAACATCGCCTTCGCGAACGAAATCTCGATGGTCGCGGAACGCGCCTGCGTCAGCCCCTGGGAGGTCATCCGGCTCGCCAACCGGCACCCGCGCGTCAGTATCCTGCAACCGGGACCGGGCGTGGGCGGTCATTGCATTGCCGTCGATCCCTGGTTCATCGTCCACGGCTATCCGCAAGAGACGCATCTCATCCGCGCCGCGCGCGAGGTCAACGACAAGAAACCGCACTGGATCGTCGCCAAGGTCAAGGAGCGGGCCGGCAAGTTCCGGAGCCCTGTGATCGCCTGTCTCGGCCTCGCCTTCAAGGCCGACATCGACGATCTGCGGGAATCCCCGGCGGTCCAGATCGTCCGCGCGCTGCGCGACGCGGCGGTGGGCGAGATCGTCGTCTGCGAACCCAACATCGCGCAAAGTCGGGAGTTTCCCCTGGTGTCCATGCAAGACGCCATCGACCGGGCCGACATCGTCCTGGTGCTTGTCGACCACAAGCAGTTTCGCGCCCTGAAAGCCGCCGATCTCAAGGAAAAGGTGCTGATGGACACCCGCGGCGCCATTCAATAACGCGGTCGAGGACGCTCACGTTCACCAAACGTCACAGGACCAGCGTCACCTCGACCACGTCTTCTTCGAGCAGTTTGTGGCCGGTGAAGCCCATGCTGTACACTAGGTCGAGCATGCGTCTGTTGTCGCGCAGGACCTGGCCGACGATGTGCTTGGTGCCGCGCGAACGGCAATAGTGCACCATCTTGTCGAGCAGCTTCCAGCCGAGCTTCTGACCCTTGAGGTCGGAGCGCACCAGGATGGCGTATTCCGCCTTGTCGTTGTGCAGATCGGTGATGGTCCGAACGACGCCAAGCGTTTCGGGTCCGCTGCCGTCCGGTGCCGGCGCCGTGGCGACGAAGGCCATTTCGCGGTCGTAGTCGATCTGGGTGAGGCGCGCCATCTCCGAGTGCGGCAGTTTGCTCACCAGACCGAAGAACCGGAAGCGGATGTCCTCGGACGTGATCTTCGAGAGCAACTCGTAATGTTTGGGCTCGTCTTCCGGGCGGATAGGCCGCAGCAATACCGTGCGGCCGGACACCAGCGTGAACTCTTCCTCCAGGTCCTTCGGGTACGGGCGAATGGCCATCCGGCGGCGGTGGAATTCGGCGACCGGAGCGAAGCTCATGCGCGCGTCGACGGCCAGCACGCCCTTGTCGTCCACGAACAGCGGATCGATTTCCAACTCCACCAGTTCCGGCAAGTCGACGATCATCTGCGATACCTGCACGAGCGTCAGGGCGAGGGCGATGAGATTGGCGCGCGGGCGGTCGCCGTAGCCTTGAAGCAGACGCGAAATCCGCGTGCGAGAAATCAGATCCTGGGCGAGGTTCATGTTGAGCGGAGGCAGCGCGACGGCGCGATCGCCGAGAATTTCCCCCTGCTGGCCGCCTTGTCCGAACGTGACCACCGGTCCGAATACCGGGTCCTGCAGAACCCCGATACTGACCTCCTGGGCGCCGGGACGAAGAACCATGCGTTCCAAGGTGAAGCCGAGGATCTTGGCCTCCGGCTTCTTCGTGGCGATGGTCGCCAGCATTGTTTCCGCCGCCGCCTTGACCGTATCGGGCGTTTCGAGAAACAGGTCGACGCCACCGATCTCGGCCTTGTGCGCGATATCGTGAGAGAGAATTTTCAAGGCCACCGGAAATCCCAGGTCGCGGGCGGCCGCCGCCGCCGCGTCGGGAGTTTCCGCGATCCGCGAATCGACGGTGGAAATGGCGTGGGCATCGAGGACGGCCATGGCCTCCTGGCCGTTGATCGTCGATCGGCCGGCGGCAAGCGCTTGTTCGATGATGCGGCGCGCGACATCCGTGGCGGGGCTGAATTCCGCCGGCTTGGACGGCGGCGTCTGCATCAGCATTTCCTGGTTGCGCCGGTAGCGGACCATGTGCATGAAGGCGTTCACCGCCTGGGTCGGGGTATCGTAGGTGGGAATGCCCGCGTCGGCGAACAGGCGGCGACCGGCGATCTGTTCGCCACCCATCCAGCATGTCAGAACGTTGCCTCGGCCGCGGAGCGCCGCTTTCACCACCGCTTCCGCCGCGCGCGTGTTGGACGCCAACGCCGTCGGTGCGTGCAACACCATCACCGCGTCGACCTCTCTTGGCTCCAGCAAGGTGGTGACCGCGTTGGCATAATGGTCCGCCGGCGCGTTACCGCTGAGCGTGACCGGATTGGCCTGTGGCCAGCCGGTGGCCACCAGGGGGCTCAATTTTTCGATTGTTTCCGATGGCAGTTCGGCGAGGCGGCCTTCGTTGAGAAGCAGCGCGTCGATCGCCATCACCGCCACGCCGCAACTGTTGGTGACGATCGCCAGGTTCTCGCCCCTGAGCGGCCGTGTCCGGCCCAGGGTTTCCACCGCCGCGAACAATTCGCTGAAACTGTGCACCCGAAGCATGCCGGCGCGCCGAATGGCGGCGTCGAACACACTGTCGCTGCCCATGCGGATGCCGCTCCGCGCCGCGGTGAGCCGCTGCGCCTGCTCCGCCCGTCCCGCCTTGATCACCAGAATGGGCTTGTTGCGGCTGGCGCCGCGGCCGGCCGACATGAAGGTGCTGCCGTCATGCAGGGTTTCCACATAAAGCAGGATGGCGCGCGTCTGCGGCTCGCTGCCCAAATAGTCGAGGATATCGCCGAAGTCGGTATCCGCCGTGTCGCCCAGCGAAATGAAATGGGAAAAACCGATGCCGTGATCGTGCGCCCAGTCGAGCACCGTGGCCGAAATCGCCGACGATTGCGACACGAACGCGAGCCCGCCGGCCCGCGCCGACGTGTGCGCGATACTGGCGTTGAGACCGCTGCTGGGCACGATGACGCCGAGACCGTTGGGGCCGACCAGCCGGACCCCGTGGGCCCGCGCCGCGGCGAGCGCGGCGTCATGGGATCGGCTGAGGCGGAGCGACGTCGCCGGCACCGTCGCCTCGCTCATGACGATGACGGCACGGGTACCCTTTCTCGCGAGCGCGTCGATGGCGGACGGGACGGCGCCCTCGGGCCCGCAGATAACGGCCAGATCGGGGGTAACCGGAAGCGCCTCGATGTCGGGGTAGGCGAGGACGCCGGCGATCGCCTTTTCGTCGCCGCTGACCGGCATGATGGGGCCTTCGAAACCGCCCCGCAGCAGGTTGTGCATGACAAGGCTTCCGGGAACGCCGACGTGGTTGCTGGCGCCGACGACCGCCACCGATCCGGGATGGAACAGTTTCTTGAGGTGCTGGATGGGCATGAACGGGCCTGCCGTGCGTGGTGAAAGGAAGGCGCTGAGTGGCTCTGATTATTAATGTGGGTGGGTGGCGAGCCGGCGCCATCTTACATGTCGGCGATTGCCGTACAACTGAAAATGCTGCAACGCAGCATCGCAGCCCGCCGACTGCTATTTTTCGGTGAGGTCCCACACCCCGTTCCAGTCCGCATCCGGCGGCGCGTCCCGCAGTGTCCGGCAGCGATCGCGGTAGAGGTGCGACAGCCCGTCATGAGGATTGATCTCGAGCACCGCCTCGAAGGCCCCGATCGCGGCATCGAACCGCCGGCTCCGGTAGAACCCGATGGCGTCGTGATAGAGGCGGAGTGCCCGGGAAATCTCCGGGAACGACGCCTCGGTATGATAGTCCAGCACCTCGAAAATCCCCACCGGCTCCGACTTGCCGCGGACCCGGACGCGGTCGACGTCGCGGACGCGATACACTCCCTTGAGCCGCTTCAAGGTATTCTCGCTGATGAGAATTCGGGCGCGGTAATGCTTGCAGGCGCTCTCCAGACGGGCGGCGAGGTTCACGCCGTCGCCGATCATCGTGTAGTCCATGCGTCGCGACGAGCCGATATTGCCCGACACGATCACATCGGTGTTGATGCCGACCCCCATGTCGATGGGCGAAAGACCATGTTCCGTCCGTTTGCCGTTCCAGGCGTCCAGCGCCCGGATCATGGAAATGGCGGCGCGGATGGCACGGTCCTCGTCGTCGTCGGTGGCGAAGGGGATGCCGAAAGCGGCCATCATTGCGTCGCCGATGAACTTGTCGAGGATGCCGCCTTGGCGCTCGAGACATTCCACCATGATGGCGAAGTATTCGTTGAGCAGGTTGACGGTGCCCTGGGGGCCCAGTTCCTCCGCCAGCGCGGTGAACCCCCGGATGTCGGTAAACAGGATCGTCGCGCGCATGCTCTTGCCGCCGAGAATGTCATCGCCATGGTTGAGAAGTTCGTCGGCGAGGCCGGGGTCCATGTATCGCGACATGGTGGACTTGACCCGTTTCTCGGCGGTGATGTCCTCGATGACGATCATCGTGCCGATCCTCTGCTTCTCGGCGCTGACGAGCGGCAGGGCGGTGGCGTTGACCGAAAAGGTCTTTCCCTTGAACGTGAGCTCGGCGTCCATGGCGATGTCGGCGGCGCGCGATTCGGCAACCCGGTTGACGCGCTCCAGAATCCATGTGTTCGGCCCGGAGAAAACCTCCGTGGCCGGCCGGTGCAGAACGTCGCTCACGCGGCGCTGGATGATGCGAAGTCCGGCGCTGTTGCAGGTGACGACGCGCCAGTCCTCGTCGAGGGTGATGACCCCGTTCGACATGGATTGCAGCATGCTCTCGTTGTAGTTCTTGATGTTCTGGATGTCGTCGAACAGCTTGGCGTTTTCCAACGCGATGGAGACTTGTGCGCAGAACGCCTTGAGCCGGGATTCGTCTTCCGAGGTGAAGGGCCCGCTCATCTTGTTGAGGACCTGGGTGACGCCGATGGTTCTGCCGTGCTTGTTGATGATGGGGACGCACAGGATCGATCGGGTGAAGTACCCGGTCTGCTTGTCGAACGACGGATTGAAGCGAAGATCGGCGTAAGCGTGGGCGATATTGACGATCTCGCCGGTGGTGAAGACGTGTCCGGCGATGCCGGCGTCGTTTTTCAGCCGGATGCTCCGTGGCGCCGAGCCCTTCGCCGACCTTCGACCACAGCTCGCCGTTCCGTTCGTCGTGGAGGAACAGGGTCGATCGCTCGGCGCCGAGCAGGCGCGTGATTTCGCGGATCACCTTGCGCAGCAGCGGCGTCAGGTTTATTTCCGAACTGATGTCGGCCACCACATCGAGGAATTCCAGTTCCTCCGCGCGCAGCCGGCGCATCCGATCCACCAGCTGGCTGTCGCGCAGCACCGTCGCGGCCTGGGTGCCGACGGCTTCCAGCAAATCGAGGTCGTCGTCGGCAAATTGACCCTTGCGCTTGTTCAGGCACTCGATGACGCCGATGATCTCGCCGGTGGCGGATCGGATCGGCGCGCAGAGAATGTTCTGGGTGCGGAACCCCGTCTGCCCGTCGACGCCGCGATTGAAGCGCGGGTCGGCATAGGGATCGTCGATGATGGTGCCGGCGCCCGACGTGAACACGTGGCCGGCGATTCCGTCGGTGCTCAGGAACCGGATTTCGCGGGTGATTTCGCCTTGCGCGACCCGCGAGTACAATTCATTGGAGTGGCTGTCGTGAAGGAACAGCGATCCCCGTTCGGCGTCGGTCACCGTTGCGCTGACGTCCACCAGGGCTTCCAGCACCTCGTCCAGGGACTGGGCCGAGGCCAGAATCCGGCTGATGCCGAGCAGCGTCTCGGCGCGCTGCAGCCGGTACTTGGCCTCGCTCGAGAAAATCCCCGCCAGTTGGCTCGATTCGGAGACGGGAGGAGCGGCATAGCCCATGGGCTCAATTATCCTTGACAGCGCCGGGGCCGGCGTTCAGCCGTTCGTGCATGTGGCGGATGGTGTCTTCGAGCTCCCGGCACCGGGCCCGGTGCAGGCTTTCCAACCGCCGCACCTTTTCCTCATAGCGCGCGTGGATGCGGTCCAATTGCTCACGCAGGCGAATGATCGTCCCGCGCAGCTCGAGCACCTGGATGTCGCCGCCATCGACGGTTAGCGAGGCCACCGCGCGCGGGTCCGGCGTCCGTGCCTCAGGCGTATCGTCATCAGACTGTCCATGACACGGCATGCGCCGATCGATCGAAGAGGGCATGGCGGAATTTCTGCGTCCTAAACAAGTGACCGGCGCGGCTGGCCTTGCTTCGTGGTATAAGCCACCGGTAGTGTGAACGAATGTGGTTACGATTTTGGTAATGCGGATGTCCGATCAATCCTCGACCTCATCGCCGTGCACCGGCGTCTGCCAATTGGCGCCCGAACACGGATTCTGCCTCGGGTGCCTGCGGAGCGGGGAGGAGATCGCGGAATGGCGCGGGGCGGGAGAGGCTAGGCGGCGCGAGATTGTCGACCGTGCCGAGGCCCGCCGAGCCGCTGGTTACCGAACAGAAGAGCCGAAGAACACGGTGGCTGGCGGATGATGCCGTGGCCAAGCGAACGTCCGACGAACGCGAGATCATATAACGTGCCGGCCGAAGGGCCGGGCCGGGCAGCCCGCCGCGCGTTTACGAGGACGTCTTGCCGCGCCCGGTGGTCTTCGCCGCCGGTTTCGCCCCGGATTTTGGAGCGGGTTTCGGCGAGGATTTGGCCTCGGCGGCTTTCGGCTCCGCTGATTTGGCCGGTGTTTTCTTTTGTCCCGGCATCATTTTTTCGGCCGCCATTTGAGCGGTGGACACGACTTCCTTTTCGGCCGCCAGCCAGTATTCCATGGCCATGCCCTGCTGACGTCCCGCGGTTTCCCACATGAGATAAGCCATTTCGCTGACGCGATTGCGAATCTCCTGACTCATTTTCCTGATATCGTCATTCGTCATCATCGTCCCCGAAACATCAGAGGTGAAAGATAGTCTTGGTTACACCGAGTCGCATCAAAAAAGCAACGGATACGAGAACTATCGGTGCGACCCGTAACCAAGCTCTATGTTCGCGCCGCGCCTGCGGTTATGGTTGACCGCGTCCGCGGGCCGCGGATCGAAGACGTTCCCTCAACAGGTATATCCCTCAACAGGTATACAGGTCCAGATGTGAAGGCGAGCCGGATGATCCTCGCACAGGCAGCGACGCTAGGGTACCGCCGCACCCCGGCGGGACCCGTTGTCCTGCTGGTCACCTCGAAGGGGACCCGCCGCTGGATTTTGCCGAAAGGGGGAATCAAGTCTGGTCGCACACCCCATGAAGCCGCCGCCGACGAAGCGTTTGAAGAAGCCGGGGTTACCGGGCGGATTTCGCGCACCTGTATCGGCGTCTACGGCTACCGCAAGTCCAACCACAAGCGCGGCGTCTACTGCACGGTGCGGGTGTATCCGATGAAGGTCACGGCTCAACTCCCCGATTGGCCGGAGCGCGGGGAGCGGCGCCGCGAGTGGGTCCCGTTCGACATCGCCGCCGCTCGCGTCCGGGAGAGGGACTTGAAGAAAATCATCCGGTCCTTTTACCGGTCGATTCAACAATAGCCGACGCAAGCCATAAGGGCCTTTCTCCGAAGCGCGATCGTGTTAGAATACGTCCGTCCATATGCAACTTTGACCGAGTCCGTTGAGCGCGATGAAGCAGCGGTTATCTCTCGAAAAAGCGGTTACCTGGCGGACGACGGATGGCAAGCTGGTGTCGTGCGAGGAGAAGCTGAAGGTCCTCGACGAGAATCTCGAGGAGCTTCGCCAGCTGTGTCAGGACGCCTTCGAGGACGCGCTGCTCATGGAATGTGACGAATCGCAGATCCGCAAGGTATTTCTGTCCATCGTCGACTCGCTCGAGAATCCCTATGGGAAACGCTGAACCTCTGCTGTTGTGGTCTGGATCTACGGGTAGTCGCACCGCGTTCCGGTAACCTGAACGAAACCCCTCGATCCTTTGACGACGCTGAACCGGTGTTCGCTGTCGCCGAAAACGATGGACGGGTTGAGCGGAAGCTTTCCCGAAACTTCCTCCGACTTGCCGCCGATATGCACGATCCGAACGGTCACGGGCTCCGCCGGATCGAACCAGGCCTCGGGGTTGCCGACAGAGTCCCGCGCCGGCACGCCGGTGGCGGTGATGGTGATCGCGCTATCGGCGAACGCGACGAAACCATTCGCGCCGGAATGCAGCGGCGTCTGCACGACAAACCGCTTGGTGACCGGTTCTTGATCGCAATTCTCTCGATTCTCCGCCGCGCCCACCACGAATTTCATGCGATCGACGGACACGCCCAATTCGATCTTCTGCTGCGCCAGGTCGAACAGATCCTTGAGGTCGCCCGACGGCACCTCGCGGGTGTAGCGTTGCCGCCATTCCTCGGCGCGGGCCTGCTCCCTGGCGGTCTCCGTTTGCAGCGCCGCGTTCTTCTGCTCAAGAGTGGCGGCGTCCGCTTCCAGGGAAGTGATCTTCCCCTTGAGCGTATTGACCTCTCCTTGTGACAGTTCCTTGCCGGATAGGTACGCATATGTGCCCGCCGCGACGATCAGGCAGAGAGCCACAATCCATTTGAACAGCGTCGCACGAACCTGTCGTCTGCGACGGTTTTTGCTTTCTCGCAAGCCTAGCGACATGAGCGATCCTTGGGTTTTTTCTTAGGCCCTGGTTATTTGGTTGCGATCCTCACCGGATAGCACGCGGCTGAACTGAAACAAACAGAGTTTGCGAAAGACCGTCGTCCCCTCGTCTTTCTCCGGTTCCGTCGCCAAAAACGATCGGGCCGCGCCGGGGACGGCGCGGCCCTTTCGTCTGGCTCCGGAGGAGGGATTCGAACCCCCGACCCAGCGGTTAACAGCCGCTTGCTCTACCACTGAGCTACTCCGGATCAACATGGAGGCGCGGACCGGACTCGAACCGGTGTACACGGCTTTGCAGGCCGCTGCGTAGCCACTCCGCCACCGCGCCCACATCGAAACGGCACGCCGCGAATTCATCGTGAGCCCGCCGTTACCGTTTCAGCCGGCAGAACTTAGTCGCTGGACGTTCGCGGGTCAAGGCGCCGAGCGCAGCGCGCCGGTTGTGTCGGGGCACGCAACCTTTTATACAGCCGAGCATGGGGATGATCGCAACAATCGCCGCCGCATCGATGGAGCCATGATGGATTACGCAGCCTGTCGCCACAGCATGGTCGAAAATCAGATTCGCACCAACCAAGTCACGGATTCGCTGGTCATTGACACCATGAACAGGGTTCCTCGAGAAGCGTTCGTGCCGGCGGACCTCCAGGGCATTGCCTATGTGGACGAGGATATCCCCCTCGGCGGCGGTCGCTATCTGATGGAGCCGCTGGTGATCGCGCGCTTGCTTCAGGCCGCCGAGATCAAGCCGGAGGATGTCATTCTGGACGTCGGGTGCGGACCTGGGTACGTGTCCGCCGTCATGGCGAATATGGCGAGTGTGGTGGTGGCGCTGGAAAGCGACCCGGATCTGGCGGCGCGTGCCAATTCGACGCTGACGACGCTGGGTTTGGACACCGTCGCCGTGGTCGAGGGACCGCTTGTCGAGGGCCACGCACGACAGGCGCCCTACGATGTGATCTTTTTCGGCGGCGCGGTGGCGAAACTTCCGGATGCCATCGACCGCCAGTTGGCCGAAGGCGGCCGCATGGTCGCGGTCGTTGCCACCGATCAGGGAATCGGCGCCGGAACTTTGTTCATCCGCGTCGGCGGCGTCATGTCGCGACGGGAGATCTTCAACGCCGCCACCCCTTTTCTGCCGGGGTTCGAGCCGGTTAAGGAGTTTACCTTCTAGCATTGGGTCCTCGGGGTTGCATTTCGCCCTGAAATGATTGAAAAGTCCGTCATGCGGGTGCGTTACGGTTGGAGACACGCGCATCCGAGCCATTTGGCCGGTTACAATGGGCGGGGCCGGGGGGTCCGGCTTCTGGTGCAGGGAGATTTCCGCGTGAAGGCAGCAGGGTGGGCGGTGATGGTCGGCGTGCTGTGCGGTGTCGGCTTCCATAGTGGGACGGCGTCCAGCCAAACCCTCGACGAGGCTCTTGCCGCCGCTTACAGCAACAATCCGGAACTTCGAGCGCAGCGGGCCTCGCTCAGGGCCACCGACGAGCAGGTTCCCCAGGCGCTTTCCGGGTGGCGTCCCGATGTTTCAGGCTCGGCATCGGCCGGCCGGCGCAAGACCGATCCGGACAACGATACCAGTATCTTTACCGGCACCCAGAGGCTGAACCCGCGGTTCGCTTCGGTCGAATTCAGGCAGCCGCTGTTCCGCGGCGGCCGAACCGTGGCGGCGACCCGCGCCGCCGAGAACGAAGTTCTCGCTCGCCGGTCCCAACTTTTCAGCGTCGAGCAGGACACGCTGCGCGATGCCGCCTCCGCCTTTTCCGAGGTTTACCGCGATCAGGCGGTCCTGGACCTGCAGATCCGAAACGAACAGCGCCTCGCCCGTCAATTGGAGGCGACGCGCGACCGCTTCGAGGTTGGCGAGGTCACCCGGACCGATGTCTTCCAGGCGGAAGCGCGGCTGGCCCGGGCGACGGCCGACCGGGTCGAGGCCGAAGGCAATCTCGAGGGATCGCGCGCCCGCTATCGCCAAGCGGTGGGCGAGACGCCGGGCCTGCTCGGCCAGCCGGGCATTACCCTGATCCTGCCGGTGAACGGCGACCAGGCCGTTGACCTCGCCGCCGACCAGAATCCGGTTGTCGTTTTCGCCGAATATCGCGAGCGCTCGGCACTCGATCAGGTCGACCAGGCGCGCGGCGAGCTGTTCCCGGAAGTGGACTTTACGGCGCGCGCCGAGACGGGAAAGGAACAGGCGCGGGAAAACGCCGTGAACCACGAGTGGTCGGCGCTTTTCAATTTGCGGATTCCATTTTACCAACAAGGTCAGGCGTATTCCCAGGTCCGCCAGCAAAAGCAGGTCGCGGCGCAGCGTCGGCGCGAAATCAACTCCAGCCGCCGCCAGGCGGTTCAGGAGGCCAAGGACGCCTGGGCGCGGCTCGAGGCGGCGCGGGCGGCCGTCCGTTCGCGCACAAAGGAAGTCAAGGCCAACGAGGTGGCCCTCGAGGGTGTGCAGCAGGAAGCCCAGGTTGGCGCGCGCACGGTCCTCGATATTCTCGACGCCGAACAGGAACTGGTCAATGCGCAGGTGGAACTCGTGCGCGCCGAAGCGAACGAGGTGATATCGGCGTTCGATCTGAAACGCGCGGTGGGTGAGCTCTCGGCGGGCGTTCTCGATCTGCCGGTGGAGATCTACAATCCCGAGGTTCATTACCGCGAAGTTCGTGACCAGTGGTTCGGGACATCCGCCGTCGGCGATGTGAACGAAGAGGATTTCGGCAAGCCCGATTGATCGGAGCGGGCGCGTTGGCGGCGCCGAGGGGGCCCGGCGGGATCAAAGCTCGGTTCCGGCTCCAACCGGCCTCGACACTCGGCATGTCCTATCGGATAATGGCGCTATGACCGCAGACGAGAAAACCAAACCCTTGGATGAAAGCACGCCGCCGCCAGCCGGCCAGGAGGAGCCCTCCATGGAGGATATCCTCACGTCCATCCGCCGGATCCTTTCCGAAGAAGGGAACGAAGCTGGCGACGGCGTCGAGAGGCCGGAGGGAGAGGAAAGCATGGAGCGCCAAAAAACGCCAGGAAACTCATCCGACGACGAAGTGGACTTCACCGAAAGCGAGGCCGATCGGAACACGCGAAACCAGGAGCCGGCGGATCGCGAACCCACGGCGCCGCCGGACGGCGCCGGTGAGGATGGTATGTTGCTCTTGACCCCGGAAATGCGCGCTCCCGCGGCGGGGCCCGTGATGTCCGCGGCCACCGCCGAGGCGTCGGCGGACGCCTTGTCGCAGCTGGCCCGGGCGATCCTCGATCACCGCGACATCAACATCGGCTCGCGCGAGGTCACGCTCGAAGCCATGGTGCGTCAGATGCTCCGGCCGTTGCTCAAGGAGTGGCTGGATCGTAACCTTCCGTACCTGATCGAGCGCCTGGTCAAGAAAGAGATCGACCTGATGATCAACCGGGCCGAGCGGCTGTAGTACTAGCATTGACTGGATCGGGCGGCGGGGGGTAACAACGGGTTTGTGCCGTTGTCGGTCGATCGTCTTGCCAAACCCCTTTTAGCGAAGCGCGGAGCAGCCATGCTCGAGAAAACCTATCAGCCGCGCGCGGTCGAGGAAAAACACTACACCGCCTGGGAACGGCGTGGCGCCTTCGGATGCGGCCGCAATGCCGATGCCGACGCGCAATCGTATGCCATCGTCATTCCGCCTCCCAACGTGACGGGCAGCCTGCACATGGGCCATGCCCTGAACAATACCCTGCAGGACATCATGATCCGGCACGCCCGCATGACGGGCCGCGACGTGCTCTGGCAGCCGGGCACCGATCATGCCGGGATCGCCACTCAGATGGTGGTCGAACGCCAGCTTGAAGCCGAAGGGCTGACCCGCCACGACCTCGGCCGCGAGGAATTCATCAAGCGGGTCTGGCAATGGAAAGCGGAATCCGGCGGCACCATCATCGGCCAGCTTCGCCGGCTGGGGGCGTCCTGCGACTGGTCGCGCGAGCGCTTCACCATGGACGAGGGGCTCTCGGCGGCGGTCCGCAAGGTGTTCGTCGATCTCTACAAAAAAGACCTGATCTACCGCGACAAGCGGCTGGTTAACTGGGACCCGCTGCTGCACACGGCCATTTCCGACCTAGAGGTGGAACAGCGCGAGGTTCACGGCCATTTCTGGACCTTCAAATACCCGGTGGAGGGCCAGCCGGGACGGTTCGTGGCGGTGGCGACCACTCGCCCGGAGACCATGCTGGGCGATACCGCGGTGGCCGTCCATCCCGACGACGAGCGCTACGCCGATCTGGTGGGCAAGCATTGCATCCTGCCCATCGTCGACCGCCCGATCTTGATCGTCGCGGACACCCACGCCGATCCGGAAAAGGGCACCGGCGCGGTGAAGATCACTCCGGCCCACGATTTCAACGACTTCGAGGTGGGCCGACGGCACGATCTGGAGATGATCAACGTTCTCGACGCAAGCGCGTGCATGAACGAAAACGCACCGGAGCGTTTCCGCGGGCTCGACCGCTACGAAGCCCGCGACGCCATCGTTCGCGAAATGGAAACTCTCGGCTTGCTCGAGAAAACCGAACAGCACGTCATGATGGTGCCCTATGGGGATCGATCCGGCGTGGTGGTCGAGCCATGGCTGATGGACCAGTGGTTCGTCGACGCCAAGACGCTGGCCGGGCCCGCCATCCAGGCGGTGGAGCAGGGGCGCACCCGCTTCGTGCCCGAGCAGTGGACCAAGACCTACTTCGAGTGGATGCGCAATATCCAGCCGTGGTGCGTGTCCCGCCAGATCTGGTGGGGCCATCAGAATTCCGGCGTGGTACGGACCGGACGATCACATATTCGTCGAGGCGACCGAAGGCGACGCGCTGGCGGCGGCGCGGGCGCATTACGGCGCGGACACGCCGCTCAGGCGGGACGAAGACGTGCTCGATACCTGGTTCTCGTCGGCGCTCTGGCCGTTTTCCACCCTCGGCTGGCCGGAACAGACGCCGGAGCTGGCACGGTACTATCCGACCGACGTCCTGGTCACCGGTTTCGACATCATATTTTTCTGGGTCGCCCGGATGATGATGATGGGCCTCCATTTCATGGACGACGCGCCGTTTCATACCGTCTACATCCACGCCCTCGTCCGTGACGAGAAGGGGCAGAAGATGTCGAAGTCGAAGGGCAACGTCATCGACCCGCTGCATCTGATCGATGCCTACGGCGCCGACGCCATGCGCTTCACGCTGTGCGCCATGGCGGTCCAGGGGCGCGACGTCAAGATGTCGGAAAGCCGGGTGGAGGGGTACCGCAACTTCGCCACCAAGCTGTGGAACGCGGCGCGCTTCTGCCAGATGAACGGTGCCCGGCCGGTGCGCGGGTTCGATCCCGGTTCGTGCGCGGAAACCGTCAACCGCTGGCTGGTGGGCAAGGTCGCGGAAGCCGCCGAGCGGGCGGCGGCGGCGCTCGAGGCCTACCGCTTCAACGACCTGGCCGAGGGGCTCTATCACTTCACCTGGGGAACCTTCTGCGATTGGTACCTGGAATTCGCCAAGCCGACACTGCTCGGGGGCAGCGCCTCGGCGCAGGCCGAGACCCGCGCGGTCTCTGGGTGGGCGCTGGATCAGATTCTCCTTCTGCTGCACCCGATCATGCCGTTCGTGACCGAGGAACTGTACCAGGAGATCGCCGATCGGGACGGCGCCATGCTGATCGATCAGGCCTGGCCGCGATTGGACGCCACCCACGCGGACGCCATGCATAGGGACGCCGCCGCCGCCGAGATGGATTGGGTGGTCCGGCTCATCTCGCTCATTCGCGGCGTGCGCGCCGAAATGCGGGTTCCGCCCGGCGCGAAAATTCCCCTGCTGCTGCGGAACGCCGGCGAGACTTCCAGAATGCGTCTCGAACGGCACCGCGATCTCATCGCCAGCCTGGCGCGTCTGTCGTCCGCCGACGTGCTCACGGGCGATGTGCCGAAGGGCTCGGTGGAGGACGTGCTCGACGAAGCCACCATCGTGCTCCCCATCGCCGACGCCATCGACGTGGCGGCGGAACGGGCGCGGCTGGACAAGGAAATCATCCGCCTCGACGGCGAAATCACCCGTTTCGATCGCAAGCTCGCCAACGAAAAGTTCGTCGTCAAGGCGCCGCCCGAAGTGGTCGAGACCGAGCGCGAGCGGCGCGCCGAAGCCATGCGGGCCCGCGAGAAGCTGGACGAGGCGGCGCGCCGTCTGTCGGCTATTTAGGATCCGGACGGCCGTGTCCGCCGATCTGATCAAGAAAATCATCATCGCCGCATTGGGCGTGTGCCTGTTGATCTGGATCGTGCTGCTCGTCCGGACCCTGGCCGCCGCGCCGCTTTTCTAAGCGGTCCTCGACGCCAAAGGCCCGTTCGTGGCCTTTTCGGGTATAAATGTTGCTGTTTTCCCCGCGAATGGAGCGCCGTTCGGCGCTATAGTTTTCCCGATACACCGGTTTGATCACGCTTGATCGCGCGGCGGCCGCAACGCGGCCATTGCCAAAAGCAACCCATTTGGGTTACACATGACGGCTCAGGAACAGGGTGGTCGGCTTATGACATATCAAGTCGTTAGCGTTTTTATCCACAATCTGGCTCATCGACATGGACCGCGAGTGGGACATCGTCTGGTTGCCGCGGGCGTATTGGCCGTGCTTCTGGCCGTCGGCGCGCGGGCCGACATCGTCGGCGAGGCGCGGATCATCGATGGCGACACCATCGAAATTTCCGGCGAGCGCATCCGTCTTCACGGCATCGACGCGCCCGAAACGCGGCAAACCTGCGACGTCGCCGGTGTTCCTTGGCCTTGCGGCGAAAGCGCGACGCTGGCGCTGGTCGACGAAACCGATGGCCGGCCGGTGACCTGCAAGGGCGACAAGCGGGACCGTTACGGCCGGATTATCGCCGTCTGCTATTCCGGCGACCGCGACCTGAACGCGATGATGGTGCGCGAGGGCTGGGCGCTCGCCTATCGGCGATACGCCAAGGACTACGTCGACGACGAGAGCGAGGCCCGCGCGGCGTTGAAGGGGATGTGGCGCGCCGACTTCGTGGAGCCCTGGAAGTGGCGGCGCGACAAGCGCCAAACCGCGCAAAGGTAGGTCAATGGCGGAACCGCTGGAGGCAACGTTGAAATCCGCGGGGTTGATCGTCAGCGAACACGCCGCGACCTCGGGCGGGATGGTCTACAAAGTCAGCGGCAAGACCTTCAATTATCGCAAGCTGTTGCGGGAACTGGGCGGGCAGTGGAGCGGCATGGAAGAGGTCTGGGTTTTCGCCGACACCGATCCGCGCGCGGCCATGGCCGCGGCCCTCGGGGCCAGCGGCGAGGTTCCGCGGGGAATGTCGGACGCTCAGCCGACCGGGCTGGTCCGGCCCAACGAGCCGCACTACTGGGGCCACCGTAAGCGTCTGCGCGATCGCCTGCTGGCCGGCGACGAGGACGCTCTTCCGGATTATGAACTGCTCGAGCTTTTGTTGTTCTACTGGAACAAGCGGGCCGACACCAAACCGCTCGCCAAGCAACTTCTCGACCGGTTCGACCAGAGCCTGCCGAGCGTGCTCAACGCCCGGCCCGAACAACTGGAAGGGTTCGAGGGCATCGACCGGCGTGCCCTGGCCCTGTTCAAGGCGGTCCGGCTGCTGGCCGCGCGCATGGTCAAGGAGGAGCTCTCGGAGCGTCCGGTGCTGGATACCTGGGACAAGCTGATCGCGTATCTGCGGGCGAGCATGGCCCACAGCATGGTCGAACAGTTCCGCGTCCTGTTCCTGGACCGCCGCAATGTGCTGATCGGCGACGAGGTGCAGCACGAGGGCACCATCGATCACACCGCCGCCTATCCCCGCGAGGTGGTCAAGCAGGCCCTCAAGCTCGACGCCTCGGCGGTCGTGGTGGTGCACAACCACCCGAGCAATCATCCCAAGCCGTCAAAGGCGGACATCGCCATGACCCGTGAAATCCGCGACGCCTTGAAGAAGGTGAACGTCATGCTGCACGACCACCTGATCATCTCCCGGCGCGGCCACACCAGCTTCAGCCAGATGGGTCTTCTCTGATCTGCTCTGAGAAGCAGTATTCAGCGCAGGATCCGAAGCTCATAGGGTTCGCCCGTCCGCATGGGTGCCAGGGTCGTCAGGCGGCGGATCCGGCCCGGCGGGTCGAGGGGGGTTGTCACGCTCACCGTGCCGTTGCTCTTGGCGACCGTTTTCGGCCGGGCTGTCTGATTCGGCCCCGACGCGCCGAACGCGCCGCCGGTGGAAAGGTGGGTGGACACCTTGGGAAGCGAAAGCACCCGCGTCGGAACGATGGGCTCCGTCGCGCCGCTGCGTCTCGCCGGTAGGGCGACGACGCCGAGACGAGCGAACGACGGTGGCGATGTCGCCGGTTGCGCCGCCATTGCCGCGACCATCCGTCCGATGGCCTGTTCCGCCGGGACTTCCGCCCCGTCAACGTTCAGCGGCGGGAGTGCCGCCCGTTCCAGGCTATCGACAATGACCGCGCGGATCTCCCGGGCGAGACCGGCATCGACCCCGCCATCCGCATGGGCGAGGGTAACCCGGCTGGCGTCGATGGCGGACCAGGGCGCCGAGCCGAGCGGCGCAATCACCGCCTCGAGGTCCGGTCCGGCGGGCGAGGACGCCGGGCGGAAATGGACGGTGACGGGGATGAGAACGGTGGCTTTGGCCTTGCTCGCATGCTCGCCGATTCGGAGCGCCGCCGCATAGATCAGACCGAAACCCGCGCCCCCGGCACTGCCCGGCGCATCGAGCGCGGGGACGATGGACAGCTCATGGCCGGCCGCCGTGACCAGGGCCGGGAGCGGACCATCATCCAGCCCCTCGGTGACGGCCTTGGCCATGTGCGCCAGCACCATTCCCGCCAGGGTTTCGAGGTCGAAGCAGTCGCGCGATTGCCCCGCTGGCGCGACCACGAGGGTGACGGAGGGGGAGACGGCGCGGCACCGACCGTCGCCCGCGTCGATCGTCCAGGGGATCACCGGGTCGGTTCCTTCCAGCCGCATGAGCCAGGCCGAGCCGGCCCGCCGCCCTTTTGCGGCCGCGAACGTTCGGGTCGCGGTTTTGCCGGCGCTGCCATCGCCGACGGGCAGACGAAGCACGGCCAGCTCTCCCCGGCGCCGTCGCACCCAGTCCGGATCATCACCGTCATAGCGACCGTCGGTGCCAGCGTTCTCGGATCCGGCGCTCTCGGTTTCAGTAATCTTGGTTCCGGCCGGGCTAGCGACCATGGTGGCCAGAACGAATTCGTCCTGGAACGGTCCGCCGGCCAGCGACGTGACACGGAGCGTCATGGATGTCAGATCGTCAATGCGGGGATCGGGCGTCTCGCTCACGCGCGGCAGCGAAGCACCGTTGCGGTGGCTCAGCGTCAGCGTGCTCGGCGATGCGCTGGCGGATCCGGCACGGGTTCCCGCCAGCGCGCCCTCGACGGTGACGCCGCCGCCGCCCGGCCTCGCGGCGCAGCCAGCGGTCAGGGCCACCAGGACGATCAGGCAGAAACGGCGGACTCGGACGATTTTCATGGGGATCATTCGGAAGTTCAATGGATCTGCTGAATAATTTCGAGTCAGGAACAATTAAGGAACATTAAACGCTATACGGGTATACAGCACGTTTGCGGACGGGTCCCCTTATCGCGGGTATGCCCGGAAGGGCGCTTCGACAAAATACCATCACAAGAGATATTTGCCAGAGCCAACCCAGAGCTGACAATGAAGTATCGGTCTGAAATTGACGGATTGCGCGCCGTCGCTGTCCTGCCGGTGATCCTCTACCACGCCGGAATTGATTTATTCAGCGGCGGGTTCGTCGGCGTGGATGTCTTCTTCGTCATTAGCGGATACCTCATTACGACGATTATTATCGACGCTCTGGACGAGGGTAAATTCAAGCTCGTCAAATTTTACGAACGACGGGCGCGGCGGATTCTGCCGGCACTGTTTCTCACATTGATTGTCACGTACCTGTATTCCTGGTTTTTTATGTTACCGGTAGCGCATAAGGATATTGGTCAATATGCGGTTTCCACTGTATTTTTTGCATCCAATATTCTGCTTTATATTAAAGGAGACGTTTATTTCGGTGTTGCGTACGACGATAATCCACTCCTTCATATGTGGAGCTTGGCGGTTGAAGAACAGTACTACATTATATTTCCAATTTTTCTGATGCTGTCGTGGGTGCTGGGTAAGCGGTGGATAGTCGCAATATTGGTTATAGCGTTTGTTCTCAGTCTCGGTGGCGCACAGTGGGGCGCTTATCATATGCCGACCGCGACATTTTATCTGCTTCCAACGCGAGGATGGGAGTTACTCGTTGGCGCATTTACAGCGTTTTATTTACAGAACCGTGGTGTTCCCCATTCGCCGACGTTAAGACACTTTGCGAGCACGGTAGGTATTTTCCTGATAGCGTTTTCGATCTTCTATTACGACAATCAAACACCTTTTCCAAGTTTGTATACGCTGGTCCCGACAATCGGTGCCGCGCTGATTATACTATTTGCGGTAGACGACACGGCGGTCGCTAGAATTTTACAAAATAAAGCGATTGTTGGCATTGGGTTGATTTCTTACAGTGCATATTTGTTTCATCAGCCCATATTGGTGTTTTTCCATCTGAGCAAGTCAGTTCAACCGTCTGGATTAGAACTGTTTATTTGCGTGTCTATTACATTCGTTCTGGCATACACGTCATGGTATTTTGTCGAAAAGCCGTTCAGAAATGCAAACATAATAAGCACGAGAGTGCTTTGTGCCTCATCGGTATTTATTTCGGTGATCATTGTATCCGTCGGCGTGGCGGGGCATCTGACAACCGGATTTCCATCGCGTAATGATGTATTCGAGAGGCTAGCGCTCAATCCGGGCTATGGCTTGCAGTGCAACGGAAACTACCAATTAAATGATATGTGTTCCGATTCCGAAAATCCGCGCATTGCGGTTGTCGGAAATAGTTATGCCATGCAGTATGTGTTGGCTCTGTCGCGGTTTTTTAAATCCAAGGGTGTGCTGCAATTAACGAAACATTCGTGTAGCGTCGGAGGCGGAGATGGTGATGTCGACAACAACGAGTCTCCATGCCGCACGTTCTACGTTCAGGTAGCGCAGTCCTTGGCCCAACTGCCTTATATAGATACTGTCATACTATCGTCCCCATTCGATGATCTACTGACAGAGGACGGACTGAGATCGTTTACAAAATATCTGAAGAAAATTGTTTCGTTGGGTAAGCGGGTCAAAATCATTGGCCCCAACCCCCGTGCACCGTTTGACGCTGGCAGGTGTATCGGAAATTTTTATGATGCCGACGAGGAAAATAGTGCGAAGAAATGCAATTTTGAGATGAAAGGGAAGTTACGCTCCAAACATTTTCGTAAAATCAAAATATTGAATGAGCTAACGATGTCCCTCGAAGGGGTTGAGTTTTATGATGTTACGCCATTTATTTGCGATGGAATGACTTGCGACATGGTTAGGAACGATGTCCTCATGTATCTTGATCAGGGCCACCTGACGAAAGAGGCTTCGTTTGCCGTTATTGACGAAATTTACGACAATAAGTAAATGACGCCGCCTCGCGGACACCCATAAAAAACTGATTTGTCAGGTTCCGGCTAGCGGCGCAAATGTCGTCGAAATGCGGTTGGCCGATCCGTCCGCAATCGTCTATGGTTCGGCGCCATGTCAGAGCGTGTTCTCATCATCGATTTCGGCTCCCAGGTCACCCAGCTCATCGCCCGGCGGGTGAGGGAGAGCGGCGTCTATTCGGAGATCCACCCGTACAATAAGGCGGACGGCGCGTTCATCGACGCTTTCCGGCCAGACGCCATCATTTTGTCGGGCGGACCGGCCTCGGTGCTGGACGTGGATACGCCCCGGGCCGACCCACGCGTTTTTACCAAGGGCGTGCCGGTGCTCGGCATCTGCTACGGCCAGCAGACCATGGTGGAACAGCTCGGCGGCACGGTGGAGACGTCCGAGCACAAGGAGTTCGGCCGCGCCTACGTGGAGGTGACCGGCGCGTGCGCGCTTTTCCACGGCATCTGGGCGCCGGGTAGCCGCGAGCAGGTGTGGATGAGCCACGGCGACCGGGTGACGGCGCTACCCGCCGGCTTCCGGTCGGTGGCCGTTTCCGATGGCGCGCCGTTCGCCGCCATCGCCGACGACGAACGCCGGTTCTATGCCGTTCAGTTCCACCCCGAGGTGGTGCATACGCCGCACGGGGCGCAGCTTCTTCGCGCCTTCACCCATGACGTCGCCGGGTGCGGCGGCGAGTGGACCATGGCGGCGTTTCGCGATCAGGCCATCGAGCGGGCGCGCGGCCATGTCGGCGACGGCCGGGTGATGTGCGGGCTGTCGGGCGGGGTCGACTCTTCGGTGGCGGCGGTGCTGCTGCACGAGGCGCTGGGCGATCAGCTCACTTGCGTGTTCATCGACACCGGACTGCTGCGCCTCGGCGAGGCCGACCAGGTGGTCGGGCTGTTCCGCAATCACTACAACATTCCGCTGGTGCACCGCGACGCATCCGAGCTGTTTCTCGCCAAGCTCGCGGGCGTCAGCGACCCGGAGGCCAAGCGCAAGATCATCGGCGGCACCTTCATCGACGTTTTCGAGGAGGAGGGAAACGCCATCGGCGGCGCCGAATTTCTCGCCCAGGGCACGCTCTATCCCGACGTCATCGAGTTCGGTCTCGTTCGCCGGCGGACCCAGTGTCACCATCAAGTCGCACCATAACGTCGGCGGCCTGCCGGAGCGCATGAACCTCGGTCTGGTGGAGCCGCTGCGCGAGCTGTTCAAGGACGAGGTGCGGGAGCTTGGCCGCGAGCTGAACATGCCCGAAAGCCTGCTCAGACGCCATCCGTTTCCGGGGCCGGGCCTGGCCGTCCGCATCCTCGGCGACGTCACCCGCGCCAAGGCCGACACGCTCCGCCAGGCCGACGCCATCTATCTCGAGGAGATCCGGAGCGCCGGCCTCTACGACGCCATCTGGCAGGCGTTCGCGGTATTCCTGCCGGTGCGGACGGTGGGCGTCATGGGCGATTGCCGGAGCTACGAAAACGTCGTCGCGCTCCGAGCCGTGACCTCCACCGACGGCATGACCGCCGACACCTTCGCGTTCGAACACGCGTTTCTGTCGCGCGTCGCCGGGCGCATCATCAACGAGGTGCGCGGCGTCAACCGGGTGGTCTACGACGTGACCTCGAAACCGCCCGGCACCATTGAGTGGGAGTGACGGGAGCCGAGTTCGCGCTCGTTAATTGCGGACGCCGTCTGAACCGCGCGGTCGGATCCGAGGCCGGCATCGATGAGGCTTGACTCCGGGGAGGTTCTCCCCGGAAAATCCGAAATGAAAACGAGCGCGAACGGCTTGGACAGATCCGGCAACGCGAAGGCGTTCTTGGTGAACGCCGCCCATCCGCTGCGAGAGTCACTCATCAACGAGTTGCATGCTCGACCGTTCGAGGCGTTGGAGCCTCCGGTCAGGGGCTCTTAAGCGATTGTATTACTTGGCAGTGCTGACGGGGGAAGCGTCGAGGCGGCGCAGATACAGCGTGCCCACGTCGCCCATCTTTGTGCCCGCTACGACGCCGCGCCGCCGTCCCCTGGAGGCCAAGCATTTTGTCCAGGACCTCGGACCGTTTCGCTTCCGCTGGGAAGGCCATGCCGAGTTCAGCACCTATACGTTTCTGCGCAATGAGCCCTTTTCTGATAAAGCTCTGTTTTCAAAGACTATGCATTTCTCGTCTCAGGCCCTTCCCATGGCGGCGTTCAGGCACGTGCGGGGTGACGGGTCGAGGTGGATTCCGGCGAGATGGAACCACTTGAGGTAGGTGCCGAGGTATTTGGTGGCGATGCCACGATAGCGGCGCAGGAAAGTCTTGAGGCGCTCATGGCGGCTGTTCACCGTCTGGATGTGCAGTTCACCCCGGAGCCTCTCACCGGCCGATTGATTGAGCGTCTCATGAGTGACACCCAGCTTCGCGGCGCAAGGTGGATAGAACGATGCGCCATCGGTGACCAGGAGGGCGTCCTTGCCAAGCACCGGGGCCAGGACGTCTTTGATGGTGTCGGCGTTGACCGCCGGGAGGATGGCGCTGATCGTGGCGCCGGTACGGTCGGCGGCCACCAGGATCGGCACCTGCTCGCTGGACAGGCCGCGCCGGGTGGCTTTGCCGCCGCGCTTGCGGGGCTTGCGCTCCGGCTTCTCGGCATCGGGCTGCCCCGCAGCGGCATTGTTCCAGGCCCGCGATCCCTTGCGGCTTTCCAGGACATAGGCTTCGTCGGCCTCGACGATTCCGCTCAGAGAGGCCGTATCGGTCTTGATCGCCCGCAGAAAGCGATGCCGCCAGCGGAAGGCGGTGCTCACCGCGACGTCGCACCGGGCCGCCGACTTGCGCACCGATGCCCCCTCGCTCAGCGACCCGGCGAAGTCGAACCAGCGTCCCTTGTAATGCAGGTTTGCCAACGGCGTACCCGTCAGGGCGTTGAAGGTCCTGCCGCACCCCGCGCAGTAGAACCGACGCAAGCCGTTCGCACTGCCACGGCACACGGCCCCCGGCCGCTGGCAGAGTGGGCACACCCGGTCAGCCAGCAGGCGCCCTTCAAGAGCAGCGATCACTTCGGCCTCCGACGATCGACCGGCCAGGATCTTCTGAACCTCCTCCCGTTGGGCCTTCGACAGCGCGTCGATATCCTCGATCCACTTCTGGTAGATCCCAATGTCCACGACCCACGAGAGACGGTCACGGTATGATGACATCGGAATCGCTGAAGGCCGGTACATCGACAAAATCAGGCGGCCCAATAACAGTTGGAACTTCGGCAAAATTTGGCGGCCCAGGAAAAGCAGGGGTAATAAAGCCCGGAGGTCCCTCGCGGCCTGGTCCAGCCACCATGATCTCTATTTCTTGGGAGAAGGTGGTATCGTCACCATCCGAGGCGCCGACGATCACCTCGAATTCCCCGTTCGGCCCTGCTTCGCTCGGGGGAATTTTGCCTGGGAACTTCTTGAAGCTGAGATCGCCGCTTTTCTTGTCGATCTTCAGGAGATCAGCATCCCTACCGCCGACGATGGAGAATTTTAGATCGTCGCCGTCATCGGCGACGGCAGTAACGCGTCCGATGTCTTTTTGATCTGGTGCCACGACAAAATTGTCCGAGGACGTGAACGACCCCGATGCATCGTCCTCAACCGGCTTATCTCCGGGGCCGGGAAACCCGGGCGGTCCCTTGCGGCCTGGTCCAGCCACCGCGATCTCTATTTCCTGGTAGAGGGTGGTGTCGTCACCATCCGAGGCGCTGACGATCACATCGAATTCGCCGTCCGGCCCTGCTTCGCTCGGCGGAATTTTGCCCGGGAACTTCTTGAAGCTGAGATCACCGCTTTTCTTGTCGATGTTCAGAAGAGCGGCATGCTTTCCGCCGACGATGGAAAACCTCAGATCGTCGCCGTCATCGGCGACGGCAGCGACCCGTCCGATGTCTTTTTGGTCTGGCGCCACGACAAAGTTGTCCGAGGACGTGAATGACCCCAACTCCGTGTCCTCAGGGGAATTCTCTCGGAATTCGAGAAATCCGGGTGGGCCCTTGCCCTTGCTGCCCGCCACTTCAATCGTGATGCTCTGACGAAAGGCAGGATCTTTCCCGTCTGTCGCCTCGACAACGACGTCGAAGTCGCGGCCGGGCTGTGTGTCGGTGAATGAATTGGTGCCGAGTGCTTTCTTGAACTGGAGAATTCCAGTTTCTCGATCGAGAACCACCCGGTCCGCATCCTTGCCGCCCACGATGGAGAAGTTAAGCTTGTCACCTTCGGGATCGGCGGCTGTTATCCGCGCAATATCGCTCTTGCCCGCAACAGCGACGAGATAGTCGGACGAGGTGAAGAACTCCTTTCTTGATCGTATTTTGATCGGTCTGCGACGCCAGCAAACGCGCGCCACTAGGCGCTTGGCTGCTGCCCTCTTGGAAGGTGACATCGACCCAATAGTTTGAATCCAGATAGGATTGGGTTGGGAATGCACCCGTACCCCCCGCCGCGTACACGGCGTTGCCACCCACAGTGCCGCTAGCCGGTGCCACGAGCAGGCCATCCGGCCCCGGTCGATCGGTGTTGAAATAATTATAGGTGTAGGCGTAATTTTGTGTCGTGCCGTACGACACGACGTAGGTCGCAGTGGCCGCGACGTCGACAGGTTGAGCGAGTTCCACGAACTGCCATCCGGTTTCGCCCGGTGCCGAGTTCTACCGTGGCCGAGGCGAGTAGCAGCCCGTCACCGGTCCACAGGTTCAATGTTCGCACGTCGGTGTCAGTGCTGTCGGCTGCACCGCGGTAATATCTGAGCCCCGTGATCACGCCGTTTTCGCTCGGTTGGAACTTCACGCCCAACTCGTAGTCCGTTGGATCGGAGGTCGCGATGTTTGGGCTTACCCCGTCATCGAAGAGCGTCGAAACATTTGATGGCGTTTCGTCGACAACGTCGACAACTTCCACCTGGATAGATTGCTCGACAGCGGGCGCGATATTGTCCGAAACGCTGACGGTTACATCGTAGACGTTGTCACCACCCTGGTCCGCCGGCGTTTCAAAATCTGGCGGCGTGAGAAAACGCAGATTGCCCGAAGTCGCATCGACTTCGAACAGAGCGGCGTCCGGACCACCTGCCAGCGCGAACACGAGCGGGTCGTTTTCACCATCGCTGGCCGTCAATTGGCCGACCTGCGTACTGTTTTCGGATACCGAGAACCCCGACGAAGACGTGAATACCGGCGCGGTATTAACTAGGGGTACCGGTTCGAACGATAAATCAGCCCAGTAATTACTGGAAAGATAGCTCTGCGTTGGAAAAACAACAGCCGAGCTGTAAGCGTAGACACCATTCGCACCGCCCGGTGCACTGAGCTTGCCGAACGGATCCACGTAATCAGAATCAAAGAAGTTGGACGCAGCCAGATAGTTGTCCTCGGTCCGGAACGACGCGACGTACTCGGTATTCGGAAGGACTTGGACCGGCGTGCCGAGAGTTGCTGTCTGCCAACCACTGTTGCCAGGCCCCGAGGTGAACGTGACCGTTGCCGAGCAGATTGCCATTCCCATCCCAGAGGCGACCCTCGCGCACATCCGTATCCGAAGCATCGGACGGATCGCGCCAGTACTTCAGCTCGGTGATGCGGCCGGTTTCCGTGGGCGCGAAGCGCACCCCAAGTTCCAAGGATGAGAGTTGTCGAATGGTGTTCCTGTAACCGTTTCGTGCGGATCGAATAGCGAAAAGAGATTTGGTGGCGTTTCGTCGACTACATCGACAACCTCCACCTGGATCGATTGCTGGACAGCGGGCGCGATATCGTCCGAAACGCTGACGATTACATCGTAGACGTTGTCACCACCCTGGTCCGCCGGCGTTTCAAAATCTGGCGGCACGAGAAAACGCAGATCACCCGAAGTCGCATCGACTTCGAACAGAGCAGCGTCTGGACCACCTGCCAACGCGAACACGAGCGGGTCGTTTTCACCATCGCTGGCCGTCAATTGGCCAACTGCCGTACTGTTCTCCGATACCGAGAACCCCGACGAAGACGTGAATGCCGGCGCGGTATTCACCAGGGGACCCGGTTCGAACGATAAATCAGCCCAGTAATTACTGGAAAAATAGCTCTGCGTTGGAAAAACAACAGCAGAGTTGTATGCGTAGACACCATTCGCGCCGCCCGGCGCAGTCAGCTTGCCGAATGGATCTACATAATCAGAAACAAAGAAGTTGGACGCAGCGAGATAATTGTCCTCGGTCCGGAACGATGCGACGTACTCGGAATTGGGAAGCACTTGGACCGGCGTGCCGAGTGCCGCTGTCTGCCAACCACTGTTGCCGGGTCCCGAGGTGAACGTCACCGTTGCCAGCACGCTGCCATTCCCATCCCAGAGGCGACCCTCGCGCACATCCGTATCCGATGCATCGGACGGATCACGCCAGTACTTCAGCTCCGTGATGCGGCCGGTTTGCGAGGGGAAGAAGCGCACCCCAAGTTCCAGCGATGTGGAGTCGTTGCTTAGCGTTCCCGTACCCGTTTCGTAAGGATCGAACAGGCTCAGCACGTCAGGTTCGGGTAGCGGCGTAACCTCGACGGTATCGACGGCAACGCTGCCGGCGTCGGGCAGGTTCAAGCTGTCGTCGATGGCGCGGGTGACAATTTCGTAGGTGCCCACCGTCTTCGGTGTCCAGGTATACGACCATGTCGATTTGCCGCTGGCGACCTTCCAGCTCTGACCGCCGTCGACGGAGACTTCGACCACGCCGACGATCCCGTCGTCGGTTGCGGGATCGCCATCATCGTCCGTGGCCGTGCCGGTGATGGCGACCGGGGTAAACGCGTCCACTGTCGCTGGCAGCGGGTCGAGCGTAACGCTAGCCGGTGTTGTGTCGGTGGAGGCGGATGCCCGTACCAAGCCGCGCGAGGCAAGAATGGCATCTGTCACGGCGGGCTGAATGCCCATGTCGGCAAAAACGTTCAGCGCCAACTGCTGGACCGTCGTATTTTCAATGTTGCCGCCGTATGGCGAATTGTCGTGCTCGTCGCTGAGCCCCCAGGACCAGAACACGGTGCCGGCGCCGAAGACGAGCGCGCCGCTGGGCGCGCGATACAGCGTGAGATTGTGCGTCGCCGTGCCGGGCTCCACCCGGTTTCCCTCATCGGTGAGGATGGCGGGCCAGTCCAGGGTTGTTTCCGACAATTTGATCAGACTGGCTGGGCGATACTCATCCTCGGGCGACGTGTTCCATTCATAGCCGAGGATGCCGGTGGCAAGGTCGCTGATGCCCTGGTTTTCCGCCGGAGTGTCCCGCCACACCCTGAGATTGGCGTAGCCGGCCGGCACGTCGAGCGCGCCACCGAAGTTGTTCCCGTCGGGACCGAAGAGCTGACCGGTCAGAGAATTCTCCGGCCTCGCGCCGACCGCGATCAGGTTGCCGTTCGCGTCCTGCGCATCGACGAACCGCAGGTCGCGCCACGTTCCGGTCCACTCGTTCGACGGGTCGATGTTCGCGTAGTCTTCGGGACCCGCGTCCAGCGAAAAGTTAGCCCATGTTTCCTTGTAGCTTACTAGCGTTCTGTAATCGGTGTCGGAGCCGTCGATACTCGCTTCGTAGCGGGTCTTCCAATAGACTTCGTTGCCGCTCCAGAAAAGCAGGTTTATTCCCGCGTCGCGCGCGTCTTCGACGTTGGCTCGTTGCCCGCCGGACCAGTATTCGTCATGGCCGACCGAGAGATAGGCTTTGTGACCGAGCAGCGCATCGACGCCGAGGCGATCCGTGTCTACGCCGGAAATGTACGAGACGTCGTATCCGTTCTGCTCCAGCCAGTAGATTGCCGCGTATTCGGCCCCGAACAGGTAATCCTGCGGACCTGAAGCGGCACCGCCAAAGTCTCGGGTGGTGATGGGACGGTTGTAGGAAACGGCGAAGGCTCGATCCGGGTTGAGACCGGGATCGTCCGTGATGTCGTCCGGTTGATCGAAGCCGCCGTAAAAATTCCCTCCGATTTGCCCATTCCGGCCGGCCCAGCCGTTGTAGGCGTGCCAGGTGGTATCGGCAGTCTGAAAGACGATGTCACTCTTGCTGCCATCGGAACGTACGTCGTCTTCTCGCAAGATAAACGGAATCTGGTTGGTCGCGCCATTGTCTTCACGGACCAGTTTCGCAAGATAGACGCCCGATACGGCGTCCTCGGATGTCTGCCAGTTGGCGGAAACGCTCCAATTCCCTGCGTCCACCAAGCCCCGCGAATCCGTAATCGGATCAAGTTGCGGTGTTCCGGTGAGGTTATCCAGTGTTGTCACGAGCGTGGCGCCGTCGCCACCGTAATATCCGAGCCGATAGATTTCGACACGATAGGGCACGTCCCCCGTCGCATTGACGTTGATCTTGAACGACACCAGGTCGCCGGTATCGTAGCTGATATCAGTCGTGAAACCCTCGATCTGATTGCTCGAGTCTGCGTCCCAAATCGATTGCAATACGCCCGGCTTTTCGTTCTCGATGACGATCGCATTTGGACCGTCGCTGACATCGGTGACGCCGTTGATGGTGATCGCCAGCGTCGCCGAAGCCTCGTCGGTGCCGTCCGTCACGGTGTAGACAAAGCTGTCGGTCAGCGTCTCGCCATCGTTGAGCGCATCGACGTCGGCATTGCTGTTGTCGAGGGCGTAGCTGTAGCTGCCGTCGGCGTTCAAGGTCAGGGCGCCGTAGCTGAGCACCGCGTCGCCGCGGTGGTCAGGGTGAGCGGATCGCCGTCCGGATCGCTGTCGTTGGCCAGCGCGTCACCGTTGAGAACCACGTCCACGTCCGTCGAAAAGGCATCGTCGACCGCCACCGGCGGCTGGTTGGGAATGACATCGGTGACGCCGTTGATGGTGATCGCCAGCGTCGCCGAAGCCTCGTCGGTGCCGTCCGTCACGGTGTAGACAAAGCTGTCGGTCAGCGTCTCGCCATCGTTGAGCGCATCGACGTCGGCATTGCTGTTGTCGAGGGCGTAGCTGTAGCTGCCGTCGGCGTTCAAGGTCAGGGCGCCGTAGCTGAGCACCGCGTCGCCGCGGGTGGTCAGGGTGAGCGGATCGCCGTCCACATCGCTGTCGTTGGCCAGCACATCGCCGGTCACCGTGTTCGGCGCCGCATCCTCGGCGATCGCCGCCGTGTCGTCGACCGCCACCGGCGTGTCGTTGACCGCGGCGATGGTAATGGCCGCCGTTGCCGTGGCGCTGCCGCCCTGGCCGTCGCTGACCTCGTAGGTGAAGCTGTCCGCGCCGTTGAAGTCGGCATCCGGAGTGTAGGTGAAGGTGCCGTCGGCGCTTAGGGTCAGGCTGCCGTTGGCGACGTCGGTGAGCAGCGCCGCCGTCAGCGGATCGCCGTCCGGATCGCTGTCGTTGGCCAGCGCGTCACCGTTGAGAACCACGTCCTCGTCCGTCGAAAAGGCATCGTCGACCGCCACCGGCGGCTGGTTGGGAATGACGCTAAAGTTAACGCTATAAACCCCGAGCAGTTCCCCATTCGCATTCGGTAAAGAGTAAGCTCCGACCTCTAATTGGTACCCTCCCTCGGGAAAGTTGACGCCGCTGAAATCACCGTTTTTGTCGTCAAAAAGGCTATACGGAGCTTTACTGTCAGTCTGCGTGTACGTTTCCGATGGCGCAATCAGGGTAAGCTGCAGACTGCGAACTTGGCCAGCAAGAACGCTATCGGGCTCAATTGAAACTACAATGGTTACGCTTTCACTGAATTGTGTTGCCGATATCTCAATATTTTCAGCCAAAACAAAAAGAGAACTATCAGATTGTACATCGAATAGGACAAAGCGCAAATCGGCCACTTTCTTTTATCCCCTACCAGGTACATGTTTTAATAGAGTAATTGTGATGTAAACGACACCAACGTTACCATCTCAAGCTTTGCGTTGCCATGACCTACTCCCCTCTTCCTCTTGCCGGACGGGCCCCCAGCTGTCCGCTGTTTTGTCGACAGACCGTCCACGCGATTTTTATCCTCTCAGGCCGAGAGTTCATTTCCCTGCCGAAATTCACCCACAGCGCACCTTTTTTACGCCTGTCGTTTTGAAAACGCAACAACCTTACCATCAGGTTGAGATTAAGGGCGCCTCGAAAAATGGGTTTGATTGGCGCTTGATGGGGACACTTTGGGTGAGGTGATGGGCTGATTTGGGAAGCGGGCGATGGGCCAGATGGGGTTTTTCGACGTCGCGAACCGGTATGCGGGTCTGGACGCCAAGAACGATCCGTTGGTGAAAATCAACGATATGGTTCCGTGGGAGACTTTCCGGGCGCGTCTGGAGGCGGCGTGGCGGAGGCCGCCCGAAGACCGGAAGTCCACGGCGGGACGGAAGCCGTGGGACGCGGTGGTGATGTTCAAGGCGATTGTCCTTTCCGAGCTCTACAACCTTTCGGACGATCAGGTGGAATACCAACTTCGCGACCGTCTCTCGTTCATGCGTTTCCTGGGACTTAGTCTTGAGGACGGCTTGTGTCCCTTGGCGTGGTGTAGCTGTGGGTAACCGGCTTGCCGTAGCGACCGTTGCGAGTCAGGCCTAGGCAAGCCGGTTATCCACAGCGGGCGGTCATCGCCGGTCTCGGTTATGGTTTGGGTTTACAGACCTTAAAACCATGATGGAGACGACGACGATGACCGATAAGAGCATGCTCTTTCAGGAGCTGATTGAGAAGAGTTCCGATAGCGATTTTTTGCGCGAGATGATCGGCTTTGCCGCTGATCGTCTGATGGCGTTGGAGGTTGAAGGGCTGTGCGGCGCGGGCCACGGGGAACGCAGCGCCTCGCGGGAGAACCAGCGCAACGGCTACCGCGACCGGCTTTGGCAGACCCGGGCGGGGGCGGTTGAGCTGAAGATCCCCAAGCTCAGGAAGGGCAGCTATTTCCCGGTCTTCCTGGAGCCCCGGCGGACGGCCGAGAAGGCGCTGACGGCGGTGATCCAGGAGGCCTATATCCAAGGCATCTCGACCCGCTCGGTGGACGATCTGGTGAAGGCGATGGGGATGACGGGGATCTCCAAGAGCCAGGTCTCGCGGCTCTGCGAGGAGATCGACGTGCGGGTCAAGGATTTCCTGGCGCGCCCGATCGAGGGCGACTGGCCCTACCTGTGGCTGGACGCGACCTACATCAAGGTGCGCGAGGCCGGCCGGATCGTTTCGGTGGCGGCGATAATCGCCGTGGCCGTCAACTCAGAAGGCCGCAGAGAGGTCCTCGGGCTCGCCATCGGCCCGTCCGAGGCGGAAACCTTCTGGACCGACTTCCTGCGCTCGCTGACGCGCCGTGGCCTCAGGGGCGTCAAGCTGGTCATCTCCGATGCCCACGAGGGCCTCAAGGCGGCGGCCGCCAAGGTCCTGAACGCCACCTGGCAACGCTGCCGCGTTCACTTCATGAGAAACGCGCTCGCCCACGTCGCCAAGGGCCAGCGCGACATGGTCGCCGCCGTGATCCGCACCGCCTTCGTCCAGGAAAACCACGAGGCCGCCGTCGCGCAATGGCGCCAAGTCGCCGATTCTCTCCGGCCCAGGTTCGAAAAGCTCGCCGAGCTGATGGACGAGGCCGAGCACAGATGTGCTCGCCTTCATGACCTTTCCCAAGGACCACAGAACCAAAATCCATTCGACCAACCCCCTGGAGCGCCTCAACAAGGAGGTCAAGCGGCGCACCAACGTCGTCGGCATCTTTCCCAACCAGGCCGCCATCACCCGCCTGGTCGGCGCCATCCTGCTCGAGCAGAACGACGAGTGGGCCGTCTGCCGCAGATACATGACACTGGAAACCCTGGCCCAGATCAGCCATCCTGATCAAAGCCCGATCCAGATCGCGGCTCAATGAACCGGTAAACCCAAACCGGCCGAGACCGGCGACAACACGCCGCTCTTACACCACGCCGCGGGACACGACCCATCAGGGCGACCTGGTCGCGGCGCACGTAGCAGTCCGCCAGCAGCAATTCCACCGCCCCCTTCGACTCGGCCAGCCGGTGCACCGCCGTGGATCCCGAGGCGTCGACGAGCATCGAATACGCCGGCGGTCTGGGTGCGGTGGCGGAAGCGGGTGACGCGAAAATCCTCCCGACGGACTTCGATCCGAGTGCTGGGTTGGTCCTGCCCGCGCCTTCGCGCGGCGCGGCGAAACGGTTGCCAGGGAACCGCGGCGCGCAAGGTTTCGATCACATTGAGCCGGGCGCCGCCGCGCAGGTCGCCGTGCCGAACCCCCGCCGGCCGGCCCCGCCGCTTGGCCTTGCGCAGCGCCCCGGCCTGTCCGTGGACGGCGTTCTCGAGCGATCCCGGCCGCCCGGTTGAAGACGCGACAGCACGTCCTTCGGCAACACCGCCCGCACTGCCTCCAGCACCGCGTCCTCCAGCGGCTGGTCGGTGAGTTCGGTGATCCCGTCGTCCGTCGTGTCTCTTCTGCCTGGTTTTCCTGGCTTTGGTCCTCGTCTTCCTGTTTCTCGGGCGGCTCCGGACCGCCGCCAGACGCGCCACCGTCGCCGCCGGGAGACGCTCGGCCATGGCCAATACGACCACGCCGCCATCGGCCTCGGCCAGGATCCCGCGCTCGGCCACGGGCTTGCCGGCGCGGAGCGTCGCCACCAGGTCCAGCCCGCCCAGCAGCCGGTTGTCGGTAACGTGAAGGGGAACGCGGCGGAGGACCACGGTTGGAGAGCGCAAGCCGTTTAGAGCCACCAGCCACCGGTCCCGCGCCGGCCCGGCGCAGGCTCGGAGCGCGACGCCGGCGGTGCCCGCCGGATCCACGGCGAACAGCGCCGCCGCGAGAACGGCGTCGCGCCAGGGGGAGGGAGCGGGGGCGGCGGCGACCTCTCCGGTCATGGTCCGAAAACTTCCAGAATGCCCCGCTCCACGCGTACGGTGGAGCCCGCATCGTCCAGCGGGTTCCGCCGCAGACGATGGCGGAGCGCCGACGGCGCCACCCGGCGCAGATGGTCGTCCTCCACCACGGGGTCGTTGTCGATGGCGGCGACGGCCCGGGCGGCGCGCACCGTAAGTTCGCCCCGCAGTCCATCGGTGCCGAGCCGCATACAGAGCCGCGCGGCGCTCTCCAGGGCGCGGTCCGGAACCGCGACGTCCGGGAGCCGCTTGCGCCCGGCGACGATGCGGCGGCGGAGCTTCTGGTCTTGCTTGCGCCACGCCTCGATGAATGCGTCGGCGCCGCGTTCGAGGGCGTCGCGCCGGCGCACCACCTCGATGCGGGAGGGCACATCCTCGGGCGTCTTCACCTCGACCGACAGGCCGAACCGGTCGAGAAGTTGCGGCCGCAGTTCGCCTTCCTCGGGGTTGCCGCTGCCCACCAAAACGAATCGCGCCGGATGGCGCACGCTGAGGCCCTCGCGCTCCACCACGTTTTCGCCCGACGCCGCCACGTCCAGAAGCAGGTCCACGAGGTGGTCCTCAAGCAGGTTGGCCTCGTCGATATAGAGAAAGCCTCGGTGGGCACGGGCCAGCAGACCGGGCTCGAAGGCCTTCTCGCCCCGCGTCAATGCGCGTTCCAGGTCGAGGGCGCCGACGACGCGGTCCTCGGTGGCGCCCAGCGGCAGGTCCACCACCGGCACCGGCGCGAGGTGGCTGGTCTTGGCGTTGACTGTGCCGCGTCCCCGGCAGGCCGCGCACAGGCCGGCGGCATCATCGGGATCGCAGCCGTAGGGGCAATCTTTCATCACCCGCATGCGCGGAAGCAGCGCCGCGAGGGCGCGGACCGCGGTGGATTTGCCGGTGCCGCGGTCGCCCATAACAGCACTCCGCCAATGGTGGGATCCACCGCGCCGATGAGCAGCGCGAGTTTCATCTCCTCCTGCCCGACGATCGCTGAAAAGGGAAACGCAGCAGCCATTTCAGCCCGTCCCATGTTTCCGGCGCGCGTGACATCCCTCGCCGCCGGCCATTCGCATCCACATCGTCATTGTTAGAGGTTCGGGCGGCGATGCGTCACTCTTCATGTTGGAGCCCGTGCGCTCGATGGGCTCCAATGACGCCGGTTGAACCTTGGGATCCGTGTCCAGGGGCGCACTTGACCGGGAATCGTTCGTGTGTCAATTTTTATTGTCATTGTAAAGGAAAGGCTTCCATTACACACGCTGGGGCACAAGCATAGCCGGAGGCTGCGATGGGCCCAATGAGCGGATATCCCAGTCGAGTTCGTGAAGCCGCGAAATTCGAAATCGTTCATTGATTGACGGAGAAGGGTGGGAACTAAACGTGCTGCCGTTCGTTTGATACTAGAGTTTCGTACCGTTGCCATACAGAGACGTCTTTCATGGAATTTCCGCATCCCCGATCCGTTGCCGCGATCGCCGGGCATCCAATTCACGCCATGCTCGTACCGTTTCCGATCGTTTGCTTCACGCTCGCCTTTCTCACCGACATCGCCTTTTGGCAGACGTCCTACATCATGTGGCAGAACTTCTCCGCCTGGCTCCTCCTCGCGGGGCTGATCTTCGGGGTTCTCGCCGGGCTGGCCGGCGCGGTGGATTTCCTTTTTGGCGACCGTGTTCGTGCGCAGAGACCGGCATGGCCACATGCGATCGGCAACGTGATCGTTCTCGGGCTCGCCTTCGTCAACAGCCTTGTCCATGCCGGCGATGGCTGGACAGGCGTCGTGCCGTACGGCCTCATCCTGTCCGCGGTGACAATGATACTGATATTCGTGACCGCGTCGCTCGGCCGCTCGTTGGTGTTTCGTCATGGTGTTGGAGTGAGTGACGATGAATAGCCGTCTGGCGCCCCTTGGCGCGTCCGCGATCGCCGCAAGTTGCATCATGCTCCTGGCGCTCGCCGGATGCGGCGACGACGGCGCGGATTTCGATCTCTCCAAGCAGATCGGTCCCGATCCGGTCCTGCCCGAGCCGCGTTTCGCGCTCCTGCCCGCCATGAAGATCGCCGAGGTCGTCGGCTGGCGAGGACGGCGAGACGCCGGCTGTGCCGGAGGGCCTGACCATTACGGCCTATGCCAAGGATCTTGCCAATCCGCGCACCGTCCACACGCTGCCGAACGGCGATGTGCTCGTCGTCCAGTCGCGCGGCCCTTCCGGCAAGCCGGTTCCGCGCCCCAAGGACCTGATCCGTGGCTGGATCATGTCGATGGCCCATGGCGGCGGTGGCCCGCAGAAAGAGAGCAATCTCATCACCCTTCTGCGCGATACCGATCGCGACGGCCGGGTCGACGAGCGGCAGCGATCTCCTGACGGGGCTCCATTCGCCGTTCGGCGTCGCCTGGGCCGACGGCACGCTCTATGTCGCCGCGACGGATGCGATCCTGGCCTATCCTTACGCGCTCGGTGCAGATGGAGATCACCGCGGAGCCGGACTGTGCTGACGCCGCTGCCGGGCGGACCGATCAACCATCACTGGACCAAGGATCTGGCGCTCGGGCCCGGACGGCCGCTACCTCTACGCGTCCGTCGGCTCCAACTCCAATATCGTCGAGAGGGGGCTCGAGGCCGAAAAGGGCCGCGCCGCGATCTGGCAGGTGGACCGGGAGACGGGCGCCAGCCGCGTTTACGCCTCGGGCCTGCGTAATCCGAACGGGCTGACGTTCGATCCCGAGACCGGCGTCCTCTGGGCCGTGGTGAACGAGCGCGACGAGTTGGGTCCGAACCTCGTGCCCGACTACATGACCTCGGTGCGGCAAGGTGCCTTTTATGGCTGGCCGTGGAGCTATTACGGCGACCATGTCGACGAACGGGTCCATCCGCCGGCGGCCGGACATGGTGAAGAAGGCGATCGCACCGGATTACGCGCTGTCCAGCCATGTCGCCGCGCTCGGCCTCGCCTTCTCGATGAATTCCGCTTTGCCGGCGGCCTATGCGAGCGGCGCCTTCATCGGCGAACACGGCAGCTGGAATCGCAATGTCGTTCAACGGCTACAAGGTTGTCTATGTGCCGTTCGAGGGCGGCAAACCGGCCGGCATGGCCGAGGACGTGGTGACCGGCTTTATCGACGGCGACCAGGCCCGTGGCCGCCCCGTCGGCGTCGCGATCGACGGCACCGGCGCCCTGCTCGTCGCCGACGATGCCGGCAACACCGTATGGCGCGTGGCGGCGGCTGACGGATCCATCACGCCGCGGCCGATCGGCACGGATCAGGCCGCGACCGGCCGCGCTGGCGGCGGTATATCCCAGCGGGAACCGATTGCTTCGGCGTCCGGCGGTCCTGCGTCACGACAGCCGTCACAGACCGAGATCGCTCCGGCCGTGCTGCCGGAGGGCACGGTGCGGAAGGGCTCGGTGCAAGAGGGCCAGTAGCATCTCGTTCCAACTGATCGAATGGGATTAGGGGCGCGGCGCGCTTTTCCCAACGCCCGAGCTACCGGTCCTCGCCCCACGAGCGCGGACCGTACACGGAATAAGGTTTCCCCTGTTCGCCGGTGCCGGAACCCCGCACCCGCGCGGCGCGATCGAAGGCCGAGGCCAGGCGTTCCTGCTTGATTTCCTTCTCCCATTGCCGGCGCTTCATCCAGACCGCCATCACTGCGATGACCACCACGGCGAGAAAGATCCATATCAGCCCGCCGACGGCAATCCAGTCGCCGCCGAGCACGCGATCACCTATGTCCGCGAAAAAGGTCAATATGCGTTGCACGTTTGTTCGCCCGCGTCAGTTCGCGCCTGTTCGATCATCTTGTCGAGTATGCTGTAATACAAAATCTCGCTGATAGGGACTCATTGTGGCGGCCTTTCGAGGTTTCCGGGCCGCGTCGCGCGGCGCTTATGATGCTCCCGCATCACCGCGCTCCCTGCCGGAAACCTCGAAAGGCCGTCACAATGGGTTTCTATCAACGAGAATTGGTATAAGTATGGCTCTTGTTCATCTGTTGATGCAATGGCGTGTGAACAGCGGGTGGAGGGTCATCCGGCGCGGCAGCTGTACGTATGCCGGGATGCGGTCCCGGATCGTTTTTCGACCCGCCAGCCGGTGGCGTCGAGGAGCGCCTCGAACTGCTGGGCGGTGAAGTCGTTGAAATAGCCCGACGCCCGCCGGTCGTGCACGGACACGAGGCCCGCCGGGCGATAGGTGACGATCAACCGGGGCGCCGCGTCCGCGGCCCGACGCAAGACGCCGTCGGTATCGTGCACGAACTCCATCACGTCGAGCATCACCACCACGTCGTGAGCACCATCCGGAAAGCCGCCATCGTTGAGGTCGATGACCACGGTCGCCGGATCGAACGGCAGAAGGTCGGCGGGCACATACTTGCAATCCGGCGCCACGGCATCGCGCAGGGCCATGGTGCCGGCGCCGACATCGAGGACGCCCGCGCCCGGTTCGATCCACGGCGCCGCCTCGGCGGCGCGCCCGGGGGCGCCTTCGCGCAGGGCGTCGAAATCGGCCCAGCGCGCGGCGTCGGTCGCTCCGCGGGCAATGAGCATCTCGGTGGTTGCCGCCCGCGTGTCGGGATCAGCGGAGGACCGCTCCAGCGGCGGCACGGGTTCGGGCCGGCGCCCGGGCTTGTCGTAGAAGGGCAGGCGGTTGAGGCCGGGAGCCAGGGCGAAGACATTGCAGCATTCGGGCGTCGGCGCGAAAGGGACCAGCGGCCCGCCCATGGTGGGATGCGGAAAGCGAAACTGGCGATATCCCCGCGCCTCCAGCGCCGCGCTCATGGCCAGCATGGCCTCCTTGCGCCCTGCCGTGCGGAACGCCGAACCGTGCTCCCAGATGATGGCGGCGACGCGGCCCAAATCCAGTGTGCGCCGGGCCCCTTCCATCACCTCCGGCTCGTAACCCTCGACGTCCACCTTGAAGATCATCCGGCGTTCGGCAAGCTCGGGGCGCTCGGCCAGCAATAAATCCAGTGGCAGTACCGGCACGGTGACTTCGCCCAGCCGGCCGGCGCCTTCGGGGAGACCCAGACCATAAAGGCTGTGACCCATGGTGGAATTGAACACCAGCGGAGCCGAGCCGGGTTTGGCGCCGGCGGCGACGCAGATCACCTCCACGGCATCGCCGAGACCGTTTGCGCTGACGCCCTGGGTCAGCGGGCCAATGTTGCCGGGATGGGCCTCGATGGCGAGGACGCGGACGCCGGCGCGATGGCGGGTGGCGGCGTGAAGCGCGTATATTCCCCAATGGGCGCCGACGTCGACGAACAGGTCGTCGGGGCCAAGATGGGCATCGATGAACGCCCGGGTCGGGTATTCGTATCCGCCGCGCTCGGTTTCGCCGCGCACCAGGCGCCGCCACGCCTGGATCTTTCAGCGTCCCCGGCGGAAAAATCATAACAAAGCGGGGCTTTCCGTCGGGACCGGGAAACGCCGCCGTCAACCGGGCCGCCTTAGAGGGCTCGGTCCGCGGTGTTGCCAGTGGTTTCGGCGCAATGGTCATGGCGGCGCGGTTCCTCGGCCGAAACAAGGTTCGATCACATTGGACACTCGCGCTCTACGCTTTTGCTATCGGAGCACGTCAATCCGAGCGCGTGATTTGGCGCGAGCGGATATTGCTCTAGGCGCCGGCTCGCCGGCAAGACTTTCGCGCCCGGATGGTTCGCTTTTCAATTTCGGGAGGTTTTCACGAGCTCATTTGACAGCGCGTCACCGGCCGGTGGGTTCCTGTTCGAACCGACGTGCCCGTCGGTGCCCGGGCCTGAACTCAATGGGGGGGTGTGACGCCCATCATTGTGCCGAAAGGCCATTCAACGAATTATTCGAAACCGATCGCTCGCATGGGGGCCCGTGGACCGTGTCTAGTACCGACTTTCGACCGTTGATGATGCTCTTGGCCGCCACGGCGCTGATGGTGCTGAACGGTGCCCCCAGCCACGCCGATTTGTACGGAAATGCCGAGGTGATTGACGGAAATACATTGCTGGTCGGCGGTCAGCGCGTCCGCCTCTACGGGGTCGATGCTCCCGAGTTGCAGCAGACGTGCGATTGGGCGGAAAAGGTCGTGAAATGCGGTACGATGTCGAGGTCGGTCGTGCTGGATCTGGTTGCCGGCGTCGAACGGGTTACATGCAAGACCCGCGGTCGGGACTATCGCGGGTGGTGGATCGCCATCTGCTACGCCGACGGCTCGGATATCGGCCGGGTCATGGTGGACAAGGGCTGGGCGCTGGCCGATCGAAATCAATCTCTCAACTACGTCCGCACCGAGCACAGGGCCAAGAACGCGAAGCGGGGCCTTTGGAGAGGCCAATTTGATCCGCCCTGGGTGTGGCGGAGTTTAAACAAATAGCCATAGAGCAAGTAGATTGCGCTCGAACGGATTTGCTTTTCTAGCAGGATGGGGATCCGGAAACCGCCTATTCCGCGTATTTATCGAGGGTTCCGAGGAAAGCGGATGCATGAACGGCCAGACCCCGTTCCTTCCTGCCCGCCTTGGTTACGCCCATGATCATACCGACGACGAACGGTCCCTCCTGGGTCATGATGATCAACGGGGAGCCCGAGTCTCCCCGGGTGGCGTCGCATGTATGGATCAAGACCGGGCCGCCGTTGACGTTTCCGGAGACGCCGCAGCCATTGTGCAACGATAGAAGGTGCGGACGGTCCTGGCTGTACCCCGCCCGCATCAGTCGGTCGGCGGGAAGGGTCTTCAGGTTGCGGGGCGACAGGCTTCGAACCGGGATGGGTTTCGTCGCGATCGGAGCGGCGAGGACCAGCACCGCCCAATCGTTGGCTGCCCGTATCAAACCGTCCGTGCCGGCGAATGAAAAGGCCGCCGGGTGATAAATGGCGCGCGCCACGGCATGATTGACGTACTCTCCGCGGCGGTAGCCACCGACAAAATGGAGGCGGCCCGGCGCGACGCGGGTTCCCGTTCGGCTGTTGTAGAGACAGTGGGCCGCGGTAAGAACCAGATTGGACGCAACCAGCGTACCGGTGCAAAAGCCGCCGGTCTCTCGATTGACCCTTCCGACGGCGGCCCAAGGCCATGCCGATGTGTCGAGAATAACCCGGTCGTCGGTGCCGAGGATGCCGGGAAGATGATCACGCGCGGTGTCTCCGCCGGCGGCACCCAGCAAAAGAGCACACAAGCCAACTGTCAACAGAGAGAGGATGCGCACGCTCGACCAGCCTTTACACAGATGTTTCCACCAACGCGAGACGCCGACAGTACGCTCTTCCGGGCCGCAAGGAAACGAACAGTTCCGACGATCGTTCACGGAGGACCGTGAACGTCGGCCAGGCAAAGGCGCGCGTTTCGGGGCGGCAGGCTGCGTTGTGGGGACGCGCCCCGTTGCACTTGTCGCCGTGACTATCGGCGGATGTTCACGCATTTAGACTTGTTTGCATGTGCACGCAAAGGCTCAAGTTGTACACATGCCGAAAGTTCCCTGTTCTCCGGTTTCCGCAACCGAAAGGGGGCCGCAGGGAACCAGTCCACCGAGCATCGGGCAAAGAATATTTTAGATATATCAAAGGATTATAATATTGCCAATTATTTAGGCAATATATAGAAATGCCTGCGTCCGCTCCAACCTGCGCGGCGTCCCACGAGGTTATCCACAAACTTACGCACAGAAATTGTGAATGTTCCGTGACGGCAACTCCGTGGGACGCGGTGTAAACCGATATCACGACAAGAAATGGTGCCGGATGACGGATTCGAACCGCCGACCTACTGATTACAAATCAGCCGCTCTACCAGCTGAGCTAATCCGGCGGCACTGGGCAGGCTATTGATAGCGCGGCGCCGTGCGGCGGGCAAGGTTATCGGGGGGCAGGGAGCGCGCCCGGAGGCCAGACGATCGCCGGAACCTCGAGCAGCGGCAGCGACGCCGCGGAGAGAATGCGGTCGCGCAACGTGAGCGGTACGTTCAGGCCCGGCTCTCCGGTTGCCGACGGCCGCGAAAGAATCCGCAGGACCAGTTTGGCGCTGGCGACGCCTATTCCCTTGAGAAGGCCGCGCTGGTCGAGGACATCGAGGGTTTCCGACAGACCTTCGCCGCGGGCATTGAGCGTACCCATGAGTTGGCCGCCCGCGTCAAGGGCGAGCGTGCCGGCTCCCGCCAGTCGCAAAGGGCCGTAACGAACGTCGAGCGCCGCCACCTCGACGACCCCGCCGGCGTCCCGCCAGGCAAGCGCTCCCTCGGGCCACGGACGCGCGTGCGGATCGCCGATCACCTTCGCGTCGAGCGCCAGGTACTCGACCCGCTCGCCGAGGGGAAACCGCAAGTCAGCCGGCAGCCGCAGATCCGACGCCGCTACCGACAAATCATACCCGCCGTCCAAACCAAGGCCGGCACCGTTCGCGCCACGGCGAAGGTCCATCTCCACATGGCCGGCGGCGATGACGTCGGTGCTTTCCCGGCCGGTCAGCGTCAGGTCGCGGATGGTGACGGTCCGCACCGGCAGCGCCCGGTCCGCGGCGATCGACGCGCTCACCGTTGCCGCCCTCCCGGTGTAGACGAGCGGCCCGCGCCGGCCCGGGAGCGCGACCGTCTGCGGGCCATCGGTGCGAAGGGTCACGTGAAGCGGCGCCCAGGGCGCGATCTCCGCCACGACCCGCGCTCCCGACCACGACCACGGAGCGATGCCGCCGCGCGAGGCCAGCGAGGGGTCGCGAAACTCGAGCCGCAGCCGGATGGGAAATCCGTCCCTTGTCAGGGCGGCGTAGCCGACGCCGTATCCTTCAGCCTTGCGGGCCTCGATCCAGGCCAGGGCGGCGGACTGAAACCGCTCGGCGGCGATCCACCAGAACGCGCCGTAGCCGAGAAGGACGGCGACGGCGAGGGTGATAACGATCACGATCAGGCGAAGTCGCATGGGTACCATATGTTGGATCCAGACCCTTAGAAGAGGTACAGTGCGTGCATCGGGATGGATCGAGGGCCCCATCCGGCAGGGGAACCACACCATCGATGAACCCATCCAGCCCAAAGACGCCGCGACAGCAGCCGGCCAAGCCGTCGCCATGGGTGGCGATGACGCCGGCACTGTTCGTGGGATTATGGAGTACCGGCTTCATCGGCGCCAAGCTCGGAATGCCCTATGCCGAGCCGTTCACGTTCCTGCTTATGCGATTTCTCATCGTCGTCGCACTCCTCGCAATGGCGGCCCTGGCGGTCCGCGCGCCTTGGCCGCGAAGCTGGACCGAAGTGCGGCATGGCGCCGTTGCCGGCGTGCTGATCCACGGCATCTATCTCGGCGGCGTGTTCGCCGCCATCGACCACGGCGTGCCGGCGGGGATCGCCGCGCTGATCGTCGGGCTTCAGCCGCTGCTGACCGCCGTCGCGTCGGGCCCGTATCTCGGCGAGCCCATTGCGCCGCGCCAGTGGCTCGGCGTGCTGATCGGCCTGGTCGGCGTCGCGTTGGTGGTGAGCGAGAAGCTGAGCTTCGATGGCGGCGCGCTGGCCGGTGTGGGATTTGCCTTCGCCGCCTTGCTGGGCATCACCGTCGGCACCCTCTACCAGAAGCGCCACGGCGCCGGTATGAACCTGTTCACCGGATCCGCCGTGCAGTTCACCGCCGCCGGACTGTTGATGCTCGTGGCGGCCGCGACGTTCGAAACCATGACGGTGGAATGGACCGGAGAGTTCGCATTCGCGCTCGGCTGGCTGGTGGTGGTGCTGTCGCTGGGGGCGATCACGCTGCTCTATCTATTGATCCGCCGCGGCGCCGCGGCCAAGGTCGCGAGCCTGTTTTATCTGGTGCCGCCGGTAACGGCGGTGATGGCGTTCGCGCTGTTCGGCGAGACCCTCGGGCCCCTGGCCATCGCCGGCATGGTCACGGCGGTGGTGGGGGTCGCGCTGGTGACAAAGGGTTGAGGCGGTGAGCAACGATACCGGCGATCTCTGGGTGTTCGGATACGGTTCGCTGATGTGGGAGCCGGGGTTCCCGTACGTGGATGTCAGGCACGCGCGCCTTTTCGGCTGGCATCGGCGGCTGTGCCTGTTGTCGGTACGCAATCGTGGAACGGAGGATCGACCGGGTCTGGTCCTGGCGGCGGATCGCGGCGGCAGCTGCCACGGCCTGGCGTTCCGCGTCGCCGCCGAGCATGTGCCGGAGACGCGGGCGTATCTATGGGAGCGGGAGCTCTCCACCGACGCCTACCGGGCGGCGGACGTCAGGGTCTGGTTCGCCCCCGGGGAGTCGGTGACCGCGCTCGCCTTCGTCGCCCGGCGCGGGCATCGCCAGTATCTCCGCACCGACAGTCCGGAGGTCGCCGCGGAATTGGTTTGCCAAGGCCGGGGAGCCCTGGGAACGTCGCTGGACTACCTCCGCAACGTCGTCCGCCACCTGGACGAGATCGGCATTGCCGACGGTCCCCTGCATCGGGTTTTGACCATCGCCGAGGGACGATCAAAAGGAAGGTGAATCCGTGACGGGACGCACCGCACTCCTTAGCGGAATCCGCGATCAGCCGTTACAATGGGTTCCTATCAACGAGAATTGCCATCAGTCATTCCATCCCGGCAAGCGTTTCATCTCGTTCGTTTTGTCTTTCTTGAAAAGCTTGATGGCAATGGTGTTGGCGTCGGCCATGGTCAAATCCCCGGTGTGCTTGATTTTCGGCGCCAGGCGATCAAGCTCTTTGCGGATCATGTTGTCGATATATTCCCGGTGATGGTCGCTGATGCCGTCGAAATCCAGGTCCCAGTCGCGAGCCTGGTCGTAAAGATCCTTGAGCTGGCGTTCCACATGGAGCCCCTTGATGCGGTTGCCGGCGGCCTCGCCCTCCTTCGGTTCAAGGAGATCCGCGACGGTACGGTCGCCAACCGGGCCAAGAAATACACCATTGAACTCATCGACGAAGCTGTTGAACATGGTGTCGAAGAGCCACAGGGACCCCTGAACCTCTTTGGCGCACTCCTCCACGAAGGCCTTGCCGTCTTCGTCGGCACCCGGCGGGATCATTCCGGAAACCTTGTCGAAGCTCGCTTTCGTGGCCTCCTCGATTTGTTTCTCCACAAGTTCGAGATTGATCTTTTCGAGGAATTTCTCGACGTCCCCGCGGGTTTTTCCGAACAGGATGACCAGTGTTCCCTCGCTTCGGAAGAGCCCGTCCAACCGCTGCTGGTAGGTTTGGGGGCCGACGAGCATGGCGTCGAGCGATGTCAAGTAATAGTCCACCGGTTCCAGCCACGAGGGCGTCGCCGGACTGGTCGCCTCGTCCGCCTTACGGAACCCAGCCACCCACGTTACCAGCTTCTGCTTCAGGTCCAGGTGTGAGTTGACAACCTTTTTGACGTTGCGCTCGTACATCTCCGCCAAGTCATCGACCGTACCCTTGATCCGATCGTCGAAGCTCCGGTCCTTGGATTTCAGGTCCTCGAACTTGGCGCGGAGGTTTTTCTGCTCATCCTCGAATTTCTTCCGGTGATCGTTGATACGGCCCTGCATGCCGGCGAGCGGCAAACCGGACAGGCGGCTCAGGAAACTCTGTTCGATGTTGGCATTATAAAAGATCTGTTTGTAGACCTGATCCAACGATTTGAGATCATTATTGCCATCGAGCAGGCCGTTGATACGCTTGTGGGCGTCCTCGGCGGCTTTCTGAAAATACTCGCGCCAGTCGTCCGCTTGGTCGTCTGCCGTGGCCGAGTTGTTCTTCAACATGGCCATGGCCGATTCCATGACCTTAGACCGGTCGTCGAAGTAATGGTCCATGGCCGATTCGACGCGCTTCCATTTGTCGAATGGCAGATCGCCGGGATTAGTGGGCTTTGCCTGTTCCGTCTTCCTCGCCTCTTGGATGGCTTTCTTCGCTTCGTCGTAGCGTGCCCGGTACTTCATTGCTTGGCCCCTACAAATGCTGAAGGTCGGCAATCTTCCAGGGCCCGTCGTCGAGCCGCTGGAGCGTCCATCTGCGATTGACATTGACGTTGGCGAAGGCCCGGTACTCGCCGTCGAATTTTCCGAAGTGATCGACGTAGACCCTCAGTTGCTCGACTTTCGGTACGTCGAGATCGGGATTGGCTTCGAGGATGACGCGTGGTCGTTCGACGCGCGAGATGCGGGCGTCGTAGACGTCGCCTTCCAAGAGTTGGCGGGAGTGTTCCCAAACCCTTTGATAGGCGGCATCGCGAAGGATGTAATTACGGTCGACGCTTTGCGGTCCGCTGAAACCGCTCATCACCCGCCATTGGGCGAAGCAGTCCCGCCAAGCCTTCTGGTTGGCCACCTTGGTCGCCAGGATCATCGCTTCGACCAGATCGGTCGGGCTCATGTCGTCGCGCACCTCGACGGGCGAGAGGCCGGCAAGCAGGGCTTCGCCGGCAAACGGCGCGCGCCCCTCGTCGTCGGACTGAGAGAGATCGGTAAAGAACAACTCATCGCCGGCCGATCCGGCGATCACCTCCACCATCATCCCGATGGATGGCCGGCCGCGATAGGCAATCATCCGAGGATCGTCAAGGATGCGCCCGACGAACCGGTAGCGCTCGGCGTAGTTTGGCGTGACCTGCGCCTGGTAGCGGAACAGGGTGTCGAAGAAGCGGTCCATCACCGGCAACTCGATGTCGATGAAGTAGTATCCGTCGCGATCGGAACCGGCGACCGCGTAGGACTGCCCGAGATCGTTGATGAACGAGCGGAATGTGATCCACGGAAGTTCGACGATCTTGCCGGTCACCGTGGACCGGTCGCCTTCCACCGGATCTATGGTGGGAAAAGCTGCGATCACATCGTCGCCCACCCCTTCCATGAGGGTGTTGTACCCTAGTTTCGCGGCATCGGCGACGATGGCAACGCGCTTGGCGCCTAGCTCGCGGTATTCCAGATCCTGGTCGGTCAGCATCACGGCGCGGCCCACGAGGCATTCTCGAACCCGTTCCCAATCCTCGGCGGTCCGGTCGGCGAACGGTCCGGGATACTTCTCCACCAGATAGTCGACGCGCGCTTTGCTGTCCTCGTGATCCTTCAGTTCTCGTTGATTGTTGATCCGGCCCCGGTTCCAGCCGTCGTCAAGCACCCGCGACGCGTTCTTGACGAAATTCTCGTACCAGCCGGACCACGAGCCCCGGAAGCCGTCCGACTTCATGCGGTCGGGCCCGCCCGGCCCCAATGAGCGGCGTTCGTTTTCGTCGTAATAAAAGGTTTCGGCGCGAAGCGGTCCCTCGATCCGCACCGTTTCGCCGTCGCGGTTTACGTCCAGGGTAATGGTCTCGCCGTCGCCGGCACTCAACCGCTCCCAGTGGATGTGCTCGTGATACTGGCCGATGGCGCGGGCCCGTTCCGGCTCCTCCTGGGTTGTCGGATAGTGTTCGCCGTCCAGCCCCTGGACGAGGTCGCCGATCCGCAGCTCCGTCTCGCGGAACGCGCTGTCCCAGTCGATCCAGGTCACCCGGAAGCCGTAGAACGCAGTATCCGGATCGGGCACGTGGTCTGTTTTGATGCCGGTAGAGATGGAATTCGCCATGAGGCCCCCCTTGGATCAACCACTCTTCGTTGCCGTTTTATCTGCAAGCAGAGATGATTTCCGCGTTTTTTTACAGGGTATCGAAAGATGTTTACAACCGTTTCCGCGGTCCGGAGGAATGGGCGCGGAAGGGTGTGAACGCGACAATTTAGGGATTAAGCTTACTGCCCGCATTCGTATCCCGCGGTCAAAGCTGAAGGAGAAGACCATGAAAACGATACTCCTACCCTATCATGACGAGGACGCGGCGCGCAGCGCGCTGAACACGGCGATCATCTTGGCCAAGCGGTTCGACAGCTACGTGGAGGGTCTGCTCGCCTTCAAGGAGCCCAGACTGGACCTTGGCGCCTTTGGGCCGGGCATTGCGCCGTCGCCGGATTACCTGTCCGTGGCGGTGGAGGAATGGCGCCGGTTCGCCGATCGGGCCCGCGGCGACTTTCTGAAGATCACCGGCGACAACGGCTTGCCATTCCACGAACCCGAAACCGGCGACCGGGGCCTCGGCGCCGGCTGGAGCGAGATGCAGGGAAACGAGGCCGAAATGGTCGGCGAATACGGTCGGCTGTTCGATTTGGTCGTCATGGGCCGCACCCGGACGAGCGAGTCGTCGCGCTGGCGAGAAACCTGCGAGGCGGCGCTGTTCGAAACCGGTCGACCGCTGCTGCTGGCGCCGTCGAGCGCTCCCGCCACCGTGGGCACGTCCATCGTCATCGGCTGGAACGGCAGCACCGAGTCGGCGCGGACGGTCGCCATGGCCATGCCGTTGTTGCTGGCGGCCCATCGGGTCGAGGTCCTGACGGTGGAGGGCGAGACGTCGTTCGGTCCCAGTGGCGCGAGGATCGCCGAACACCTTGGCCATCACGGCATCGCCATCACCAGCCGCATCCTCAAGCCGGAGGGCCGCCCCGCCGGCGAGGTGATCCTCGACGAGGCGGGCGACATCGGCGCCGATCTGGTGCTGAAAGGAGCGTTCACCCGCAGCCGCCTGCGGCAGGTCATGTTCGGTGGAACGACGCAGCATATCCTCGACTACGCCCAGGTTCCGGTGCTGCTGGCGCACTGACGGATTTCTTGCTTAGATATCAATAGAGCGAGCGGGCCACTCCGCCGGGCTCAACCGGACTTTGACGCTCGCGCTTTCTTGCGCGTGTTGGCGGCGATACGGTTCAGCACCTCGACGCCCGCCGAGAACGCGATCGCGAAGTACAGGTAGCCGCGCGGGATATGGAAATGCATTCCGTCGGCGATCAGGGCGACACCGACCAGGAGCAGGAAGCTCAGCGCGAGCATCTTGACTGTTGGATGCCGGTTGACGAAGCCGGCCGTCGGCTCGGCGGCCACCAGCATCACGCCGACGGCGATCAGGACGGCGGCAATCATGATCGGCAGGTGCTCGGCCATGCCCACCGCCGTGATCACCGAGTCCAAGGAGAAGACGATATCGAGAAGAACGATCTGCACGATCACCGAGGCGAAACTCGCGGTACCGGCCGCCGAACGGTCCTCTTCGCCTTCCACCTGGTGATGAATTTCCAAGGTGCCCTTGATCAGCAGAAACAGCCCTCCGCCGCCAAGCACGAGGTCGCGCCACGAGACGACGTGCTCTCCAATGCTCACCAGCGGCGCCGTCAATCCGATGATCCACGAGATACCCACCAGCAGGGCGACCCGCATGCCGGCGGCCAAAAGCAATCCCACGCGGCGCGCCCGCTTTTGTTGTTCGAGTGGCAATCGGCTCGAGACGATGGACAGGAAAATGATGTTGTCGACGCCGAGGACGATTTCGAGCGCCGTGAGGGTCAGGAGACTGGCCCAGGCGGTTGGCTCGGTGAGCAGTGACATCATGGGGGCGTTCTCGCGGAATTGAAGTCGATGGCCAAAGTGAAAATATTCCGACGGGGTGAGCGAAGAGGAACCGGCGGTCGCATGGGCGCGGTCTAAACTATGGATTTTCAGAGCAAGTAAATCCGTTCAAGTGTTCCACTTGAACGGATATTGCTCTACGGCGCGCCGCCCTCGCGGTGTTGGTCCAATGCCAGGATGCGCCCCAATTCCATGGCCCGCGCGTACCAGGTCCTCGCCCGTTCGGCGTCCGGACGCAGTCCAACCACGCCAAGTGGTTCCAGATACTGGGGATCGTAGGTCATGGCAACGAGCATCGCCGCTTCGCCGCTTCCCCGCCGGGCCGCTAATTCGAAAAAGCCCCGCGCCGAAGCGAGATCCCCGGCGTTGAGATAGCGTGTTCCCTTGGCCAAAAGAACGTCCAAATCGGGACCCGGCACCTCTGTTCCCGATTGAACCCGCAGGTCGGGCGGATCGGGCGCGGGCCCAGGCCCAGGGACCGGCTCCAGAGACGGTCCCGTTTCGGGTGTAGCGGGTGGCTCGGAGTCCTCGGGCGGAGGTGTTTCGGCGTTCGACGTTGTGCCGGCTTCCGGGGGCGTGACGACTTCTGTCCCCGCGGAGGGTGGGCTTAGCGGCCGCATCCACTCCGGCAACGCCGCCGTCGCGATCGCAATTCCCTCGACGCCCAGAATGCGTTCCAGCCGATACGCCGTCGCGTTGCGTCCATAAAGCACATCGAGGCGATCCGACGATCGCTCGGCCATGCTGAACAACGCGTAGGCAAGCACCAGGTCGGCCGGGTTGCCCCGAACCTCGGGTTCGCGCTGCGCCAACCAGTAGCGACTTTCGTGGAACCGTCCGAGGCGGTAGGCGGCATCCACATCACCCTGCCGGGCGTCGGCCCACAGGGTCTGCACCTCGTGCTGGAGTTCGCTTTTGGCGTGCGTCACCCCCAGCGCCGCGCCCAGCAGCAATACCGCGGCCACAAGAGCGGCGACGGACCTAGTGCCGACTTTCACAATTCCGTACCCTATGTGATCGCTTTTCCCGCGTCCTCGGCAGGAGGCGGTGCGCCAGCGATGCCGGAGCATCGTCAAGCGCCGTCGACGCCCCGAGGACGCGGGAAAAGCGACCCTCTGGGCTGCCTTCCGAGGCCTCCGGCGGCGTTGCGCGCCGCTTGTGATGCGTCAGCATCACCGCGCGCCTCGCGTCTGACCGGACGACCTCGGAAGGCCGTCACATGGGCCACGGAATTGTGAAAGTCGGGACTGGATGCCTGGATCACGATAGTCACAGTATGGCCTCGAGATTGAGGATCGAACCCGATACATATAGTCGTCTATGTTTATCCATCAATTAACGAGATGAATTCACCCAAGATAACCGACAAATGCAAGCCACTAGGGCAATAAAATTGCCTCCAAACGGGTGCTTTACAGAAAGTCAATCCGATCGAGTTCATACCGGTCGAACGGATGTAGCTAGGGGCGCGGAACGCGGAATTGCGCTTGCGGGTCGAGCCGTTGTTTCAATGCCTTTAGCCGCGTCTCCGCTTCGGCATGATCCATCGCGATGGCCTTCAGGTACCAGGCCTCCGCTTGCTCGGCATTGGGTCGCAATCCGACCACCTTTACCAGTTCCATGTACCCGGGGTCGTAGGTTATGCCCACCAGCATCGCCGCTTCGCCGCTTCCCCGCCCGGCCGCCATCTTGAAAAAACCGCGTGCCGCCACCAGATCGCCCGCTTCGAGATAGGTCATTCCGCGAGCCATCAGGTCCTCGATGTCGGGTCCCGGGACGGTCGCGACGGGGTCAGAAGGGGGGTCGTCGGAGGGGGCGGCCGCCAAGGCCCGCGCCTCAGGATCACGCCCGGCCTGGCGCCCGGCGGTTTGATAGGTGTCTTGATCGGGCGCTTTATCGGGCGGTGGGGCGGCCCTCGATTCGGTGCCGCCATCCTCGCCACCCGCGGCCAGTGTGGCGGACGCCTCGGGAGGCTGCTCGATGGCGTCATCGGCCACGATAGCGCCAGCGGGTTCCGCCGGCGGCGGCAACGAAGGTAGTGATGTTTCCGGCGGCGACGCCTGTGATGTTTCCGGCGGCGACGCCTGTGATGTTTCCGGCGGCGACGCCAGGGACGAGACCGCCGCCGCGGGCCGTTGATCCTTCATCCACTCCTGAACGCTGTCCATGGCCTGGCGGAACTGGTCGTCGTCATAAACGTTGCGGAGCGCGTACTCCGCCGCGATACGGGCGTATCGGGCATTCTGATGGCCGGATTCCTCGGCGGATCGGAACCAGGCGAAGGCGAGCAGAAGGTTGGTGTGATCGCCGGCGAAGTCCGGGTCCTGCCGTCCCAGGTCGTATTGGGCTTCGTAATGCTGTCCCAACTGGTACTGGGCCTCGGAAACGCCCGCTTGCGCGTCCGCCATCAACACGGACAAGTCTTGCCTCCCGGTCTCCTGGGCCCGCGCGGCCGGTCCCCCGGCCCCGAGCAGGAGACCGATCAGCGCAATGCATCCAAGCACCGCGGCACTCTTGGCTCTTTCCACCATCCCCTCTCACTCGTTCCAGGTAAAAATCCCTCTCCCACGGTTTCCGAGCTTAGACAAATACGGCGGAAAGATGAACCGCAATCGTAATATTTCATCCCGGCCATGCCTCGGGTTTGTTACGGACGGCCAATTTACGGTGGCCACTTAAGGGTGCCACATAAGGGTTGACACGGCGCGATAAACCCCTATCATTTCGTCAACTATTCATTACAATTTGGCGACGTGTAGTCGAGCGATCGTATGCTCAGGCAGCGACCCGCTATTTATAGAATGCGAAGGAGGTAAGTCATGCATGTACGCGATGTGATGCGACCCATGGCGGAACCCATCGACATTTCCGATACCGCGCAAACGGCGGCCGAGCGCATGCGGAGCGAGGATACGGGGTGCCTCATGGTTGGCGACCGGCGGCATCTGATAGGCATGGTGACCGACCGAGATCTTGCCATCCGCTGTGTGGCGGCGGGCAGGAAACCCTCGAACACGCCGGTTCGCGACATTATGTCGGTCGGCGTAGTCGTTTGCCGCGAGGACGAAACCGTCGGCGAGGTGGTCGAGCGCATGATGGAACTCGGGCTGATGCGCCTGCCGGTTCTCGACCGCGAGGGACAGCCGGTGGGCATGATCTCGGCGCGCGATTCGGTACGAAGCGTTCCGATGTCGAAGGTGGCCCGCAACAAGCCCGCCGTCGCGCATTTCTTTAAGGAAATCCCGAGCAGCTCCGGCCAGATGCACCGCGTGCCGGTTCAAAGCGTCTATGTCACGGAGGCGGAAGGGCCCGAGGTCGCAAGGAAGCAAGCCATCGAGCGCTTGCAAGCCGATCGGAGAGTAGCCGACTGGTCGGCGGTGGCCGATGGCCTCGAGGTCGACGAGAAGCACTGACCCGCGTCCGGTCGCTCTTGTCGCCGGCCTCGTGCGCCCGTGAGCGCGAGGCGAAGAACGGTGCGTGCAATTCCCGCCGGATGTTCCTAAATTGGACGAATAAAGCGAATAAACCGATGGGATGAGTGGATCATGACGAAAGCACCGCGAAGCGCGGCCGCGAAACCGAAGCGGCGCACTCGAACGGCCTCCTCGCAAGGTGAGCAGCCCGAGACCAACCCGGCGGCGGCATCGGTTGGGGAGCCGTCCGCGCACTCGGCACCGGTCGTCGCCGTGTTCGGCGGCTCGGGTTTCATTGGCCGAAGCCTGATTCCCCGGCTCACCGCCGGCGGAGCGAGCGTCGTCGTTGCGGCGCGCCATCCCCGGTCCGTCGACAACGAGGCGCTCGCGAGCGAGCCGGGAAGCGTCAAGGCGGTGGAAGCGAGCATCCTCTCCGACGACGGTGTCCGATCCGCCGTCGAGGGTGCCAGCGTCGTCATCAATCTGGTGGGAATACTGCACGAAAGCGGCGATCAGACCTTCGAGGCCGTTCACGTCGAGGGCGCCAGGCGCGTCGCCCAGGCGGCCCGCGATGCCGGGGCCGAACGCCTCGTCCACATGTCGGCGCTCGGGGCCGATGCCGACTCGCCATCCGCTTATGCGCGCACCAAGGCGGCCGGCGAGCAGCACGTCCGCGACGTCTTCCCGAAAGCTACCATTCTGCGGCCGAGTATCGTCTTCGGCCCGGACGACGATTTTTTCAACCGCTTCGCGAGCATGGCGCGGTTCTCGCCGGCGCTGCCGCTCATCGGCGGCGGTCGGACCCGCTTTCAACCGGTCTATGTGGAGGATGTGGCGCGCGCGATCCACATGTTCACCACCGACAATTCCACCAAAGGCCATCTTTACGAACTCGGCGGGCCCAAGGTTTACACTTTCCGGAAATTGCTCGAATTGATGCTGGCGCAGAAGAACTGGAGGCGGGCCCTCATCCCCATCCCGTTTGCCCTTGCCGAAATGCAGGGGTCGGTATTGCAGATGCTGCCCAGGCCGCCACTGACGCGCGACCAGGTGGAATCGCTCAAGCAGGACAACGTGTTGAGCGACGACTACCGCGGATTTTCCGACCTCGGTATCGAGCCGGCGCCGTTGGAAGACATCCTGCCGACCTATCTCTGAAGCGCCGGTCCCTGAAGCGCCGGTCCCTGAAACGCCGGTCCCTGAAACGCTGGAGCGTGCCGCGCATCCGTTGTCAGCGATGACACTCTGACGATGGACCGGAGGGGGCGCAAGCCGTTGCCATTCAATTGCCGAAGCGAGCGGTGAATTCGTCCACGACGGAGCGGAGCGGCGGGTCGAGGTGTGCGAGGGCGGAAACTCGGATAGGTTCCGGAACGCCGCCGTAGAAAGCCTCGGCGATGCCGCCGGCGATGGCGGCCATGGTGTCGGCGTCGCCGCCGAGCGAGATGGCGTTGCGGATGGCGCCTTCGAAGCCGTCGGACTCCAGGAAGGCGATGATGGATTGGGGCACCGAGCCCTGGCAGGAAATATCGAAGCGGTAGTCCGCGCGCATGTCGTCCAAGCGCCCGCCGAGCGCGTAGCCGAACCGCTGTTCGATCTCGCCGCGGAGCGCCTCCTTGCCGGCACCGGTTCGCGCCAGGAACACGGCGGCGGCCGCCGCCTGGGCGCCGCGGATGCCTTCCGGGTGGTCGTGGGTCACCTCGGCCGATCGCCGCGCCTCCGCCAGGACATCGTCGAGCGTGTCGCGGGCGGCGCCGATCGGGCTCACCCGCATCGCCGCGCCGTTTCCCCAACTATTGTAGGGCTCGCGCCGCCGCCGCCGGGCCCACTCTTCGAACGCGCCGCCGTAGCCGGCGTGCGGCCAGGCATGGAAATAGTCGTGGAATCGATCCGTATAGGTTCCGCCGTGTAGCAGCGTCGCCGCCACCGCGACCGTCAGCACGGTATCGTCGGTGAACCGGCATTCGGGCACGAACAGGGTGAAGTCCCTGGTCTTGGTGCCGGCGCCTTCGTGCACCGAGCCGATGATGTCCCCGCAAATGGCGCCGATCATCGCCAACCTCCCCGCGCCCGTCCACCGACGGCGGGCCTGTCCATCGTCGAAAGGCGCGCCGCACAGCCGACTCACACGTTTGTCAAGTTCAATGTGATCCCTTAGCCAACAGGCGAACGTACAAGAGCCACTGAACGCCGGTTTGTGTCGGACAAACAATTTCGAAGCAGATGTCCCGGCGACGCTTACACCCTAACCGCAAACTGCCGTTGATGGCAGGGAGGAATTGATCGTGCAGATTCAAGACAGGCCAGAGTTCAAGTCCAAGTCCAAGCCGCTGACCGCCATGGGAAGCGATACCGTTTTCAGTGCCGTCGCCGCGATGAACGACAAGAATTTCGGCTCCGTCGCCGTGGTCGGTGACAACGGAGGCGTCGCCGGTATTTTTACCGAGCGCGATCTTCTGCGCCGCGTCGTGGCCCGCGGCAAGGATCCGAAGGAAACGAACCTGGCCGATGTCATGACCACCGAGATCCGGGTGGCGATGGCCTCCGACGATGTCATCGACTGGTTGCGTCAGATGTCCAACGAGCGTTTCCGCCACGTTCCCGTGGTCGACGGCAACGGCAAGATCGTTCACATGATGTCCCAGGGTGACTTCGTTTCCTACACTTGGCCGGAGCTGATCACGAGGGTTAAGGAAGAGGTCAAGCATGCCTATCCCTGGTTGTCGCCGGCCATATGGCTGTTTGCCGGCCTCGCCGTCTATACCGTTTTCATGATCGTGGTGCTGAAGAGCGTATTCTGAGCAAACGGGAAACGCCGTCCGTTGATCGCTCGAGGCGCACGCTCGAATTGTCCCCATGCCTCCGACGCGCACCCACACACGTATGACCACGAGGGTGTCATCGATATGGAGGCTGTTGGGCAACGGGCGGTGAAGCCGCCAAACGCAATCGAAGGAAAAGCGGGAGGTAACGCGAGAACGACACTCAGAGGTCACGACAAGATCGTGTTTGCGCTTGGCATTATACCCCACATGGGGTATGTGGCGGTTGCAGTTACTCGCAACATTTGGATCTTCATCCCTTATTGCGCGGAAACCCTCGGGCCGTCTTGTCCCTCTCTTTGTCATCGCCCGGCTTAAACCGCGGGGGGCTCTTTCGCAGAGTCAATTGCAATGCACGACACCAAGGACATGGGCCGCGTGCTCTACCGCCACGACTGGACGGACGTCCAGGAGTGGGCGACGGCGCTCGTCGACCTCGGTGATCTCAGCGACGACGAGATCGTCGATCTCGTGGCCAAGCAGAAGGCCGGTCGGCCGTACGTTTCGTAAGCCCGCTCCAAAGACCGACACCAACGCTCGCCGACAGGGACGTACATTCCCGCTTGCCAAACCGCCTGATGGGTGGGCCATGGGCCGTGTTTTTAGCGCGAAAACCTAATCCCCGTACAGGCGCCAAAGGAAAACGAGGACGGCGACGCCGAATACAACCCAGGGCAGCCACTTCTGAGCGGCCTCGGCACATGTCGCTTAAGTCACTTGGCCACCTTCGCGTTGCAGTTTAGGTTTGCTTTTGATCGATACGCTACGCAAGGGAAGGGCTCTGCGTAGAGTTGGGTTGCCGCATCATTGTGAAGCGACGCATCCACATGCGGCGTTCACACTTGAGCGGGATCTGAATTCGAGAACAGGTCACTGGGGGGCGACTATGGGCGAGGCACTAAGCTTCGCAAAGATCACGACTCCCGGCGTTGGCACGATAGTCACACGCAGCCGGCTTCTGGCGCGCCTCGATCATGCCAGCGGACACAAGCTGACTTGGATTTCGGGGCCGGCCGGGTGCGGTAAGACCACCCTTGTCGCAGACTATGTCCACAAAAAGAAAACGCGTTGTTTGTGGTATCAGGTGGACCGCGACGACGGTGACCCGGCCGCTCTGTTCCATTTCTTGCGTCTTGCCGTGAAGTCATTGACGCGAAGTTCACGGCGTGTGCTTCCGCCGGAATACGCTCCCGAGTTCGTACCCGGCCTCGAGGTGTTTGCCCGGCGGTTCTTCCGCGATGTTTTCGCACGGCGAGCATCGCCGGTGATGATCGTTTTCGATAACGTTCAGCACGCACCGGCGGATTCGCCGTTCTATCGCCTTCTTCGTGAAGGGCTTTCCGAGCTACCGCCAGGCAGTCACGCTATTCTGATCAGTCGCTCCGAGCCGCCCTCCGAGTTCAGTGGGTTTCTGGCGAGACGCGAGATGGCGGTGATTGGCTGGGACGATTTGCGCTTCACCAAGGCGGAGGTCGAAGAGTTTTTCGACCTTGGCGGGCAGAAAGCCAATGCGCCCGGTCGGGCGCAAGACGTCCTATCGGTGACGCAAGGGTGGATTGCCGGGATTGTCTTGATGACAGCGGCTGCCGATCACGTGGACACGGTGCGTCGCAATCCGCATGACGTGCCGACACGGAAGCTTTTCGATTATTTCGCGACCGAAGTGTTTCGGAAGGTGGGCGCCTCGGGAGAGAGTTTTCTGCTTCGATCCGCGTTCTTGCCCGAGATGACCGTGTCCCAGGCGGAAGCGATGACCGCCAATCCGGATGCCGAGAAAATCCTGACGCGGCTCAGCCGGGACAACTTCTTTACCCATCAGTTGAGCGGACGTCAGCCCATCTATGAATACCATCCGCTGTTTAGGGCGTTTCTCCAGAAACGCGCGGAAGCTTTACTATCGTCGGACTGCCTGAAGGCGTTACGAACCAAGGCCGCCAACCTGCTCGAAGCGGCCGGCCATATCGAGGCGGCAGCCGAGCTTCTGATTGCGTCGCAGGAATGGCCGGGCCTCTCTCGGCTGCTCTGCGGCCACGCGCCGAGACTGATGGCCGCGGCGCGGATCCAGACGCTCGCCGGCTGGGTCCGCTGTATTCCCGAAGACCTCAGGGATCAAAGTCCGGATCTGCTATATTGGGACGGGGTGACACGGATCGGGATCGAATTTGCGCCGGCGCTGGAGCGTTTGGAGAGGTCGTTTGCGTTGTTCCAGCAGCGGAACGATGCAGCCGGTCAGTACCTCGCGTGGTCGGCGAGGGTTGATGCCATCGTCGCGGCTTGGGTGGATTTCGGTCCGTTTGACCGCTGTATCGATGATTTCAAGGCGTTGCGCCGCCGTCACCCGCGGTTCCCCAGCAGGGAGATCGAAACCAAGGTTTTGAGCAACATTGTCCTTGCCATGGTGCATCGCCGTATCTGCGATCCCGACCTTCCCGTTTTGGCGGACCATCTTGTCCGGATTGTCCAAGAACCCATGGATCTGGCGCCCCGCGCATCCGCGGGATCCTCTTTGATCGTGTGCCTGTGCTGCTGGAGCGACTATTCCAAGGCCGAGATGATCCTCGAGGTCATGCGTCCCAACAGCCGACGCGACTGTGCTCCCCAGACCTGGATACTTTTCCACGTGGTGAGGATGCTGTTTTCTTGGTTGACGGCTTCGTTTGACGACTGCCGGCAGTCGGAGAAGGAAGCCACCGGCGCCATCCGGGACTCGGGCGCCTTCGGGATGGAGATCCTCGTCCTTCATCAGGCATTGGCATGCGCTCTCGGCAGCAGCGACGTGAACCGGAGCCGCGAAATCCTCTCTCGTGTCTCCACGATGCTGAACGCCGGCCCGTCCTCATCTGATTGGCAGCAAAGCTACCCTCTTCGATGGACCTATCATTACCACTTTGGCTGGAACAAGCTATTGGAGGGCGAGCCAGCCGTGGCGCGGGAGCATATGGAGTGGGCATTGAACTACGCCGACAGGATGGGAGATCTGTTCGGTCTGCTCACCCACACCGCCGTCGCGAATGTCGCCATCGAAACGGGCGATGTCCGCAAGGCCGAATTCCATTTGGCGGCGATGGACGCCATCGATCCCCATGGAAGCGTCATCCCGGTTCAAGTAACGAAGGCGTTCGTCGAGGCCGATCTGGCGCGCCGGACGGGCGATCGGAGCCGGTGCCTCGAGATGTTGCGCCAAGCGTTCGCCAGCGCCAAAGCCCATGACCTGAGAACAACCGAATTCTGGCTCCCTGAGCAGATGGCTGAACTCTGCGTCCTCGCTCTGGAGGCCGGAATTGAGGTCGAATACGTGCGGACGCTCGCTCGCGCGCGTGACCTGAGGCCACGGACACCGCCGAGCCACCTGGAGGCGTGGCCGTGGCCACTGACCGTAGAAACGCTCGGCGGCTTCGCGGTGTCCCGGAGAGAACAGCCGCTTGCGTTTCGGGGTAAGGCCCAGCGAAAGCCACTGGATCTGCTGAAGGCCCTGGTGGCTTTTGGCGGCCGCGGTGTCAGCATCGAACGACTCCAAGATGCATTGTGGCCCGACGCCGAGGGCGATGCCGCCGCGCACGCCTTCGATGTCACCTTGCACCGTCTCAGGAAGCTATTGCAGGTGGAAGGCGTTCTTGAGCGCAGTGAAAGCCGCGTCAGCCTGTCCGCGAACGTGTGCTGGGTCGATGTGTGGGCTCTCGATGACCTCATGGAGCGGGCGTCGAAAGCAATGAACGGTGTTTCGCCGCGTGTGGGTACCGACGAAGTGGAGGGGCTTGAGAACCGGATCCTCAATGTGCATCGAGGCGCGTTTCTCGAACACCTTTCCGACGAACCTTGGGCGAGTTCGGCTCGCGATCAGATCTCCATCAAGCTCACGCGTTTCTTTCACGAATTCGGTCGCTACTGGGAGGCAAACGGTCGCCCGGACAAGGCCGTCGAGAGTTACCATCGGGGCTTGAACGTGGGAGCCCCCTCCGAGGTGCTGAGCAAGCGCCTCACTGTCGCGCTCGATCAAATCAAAGGCAAGTGGAAGCATATCGGCTAATTGCCGGCCGTGCGGTGGACGTTCGCTCTCTCCTCGAGGGATTTTTCCCGGTTTGTCGGAGGAACCCTCCCATTCGGGTAGATCCACCGTGATCCCAAGGTTTTTTTTGAAATTCCTTGAGATGTGTATGCCATCTGTATGCCCCGTGCAGAGAGTATCCAGTTGGGTAGTCTCAGCGACCCATGTTAGGCAAGATTGTTAAGTGGGGGATTTCCGGGGCGGGATGCTGAATGCGAACGCCCCGGAAGATCTCGCGACCAACGGGGCAGGATCTTTTGGCTCGAGCCGATCATTGTACTATTCCGCCGGTTTCTGCCTTCTGTGAACATACAACGATGGACCAGACCCCAAAGCTGGGCGGAAGAGAATTCGAGAAGCGGTAGCGTCGCGGCTTTTTCCCCGCTTCGGGCAAACCCGGATTTCGCTTTGCTGTTACGGCTGAACCCTTATTTCGGTTTGCTACATTGCTAGCCCTGACCCCTTATCGAGACCGCAACGCTGGGGACATATTGTTGATCTCGCGTGGGCGGATGGCAATTAAATAACATGTCCCCGGAACCCCGGGTGTACATGCTATATTCATGGGCATGTACCTGCGGACGACACAGCGGCGGAACAAGGACGGCTCGGTGGTGCGCTATTACGCGCTCGCCGAGAACGTGCGCGATCCCGACAAGGGCTATGTGGAAGCCAAGGTGGTGCACAGCTTCGGCCGTGCCGATCGGCTCGACAAGGCCGCCCTGGAACGGCTGGCGCGGAGCATCCGCCGGGTGCTGGCCGAGGACGGCGGTGGGCCGGTGGTCGAGGCGCCGGCCGGCGTCGACATCGAAATCGAGGCTTGCTTCGCGCTCGGCGTGGTGCATGTGGCCAAGGCGTTGTGGGCGAAGCTGGGGATTGCCGCCGCCATCGCCGCGCGAGTGGGCGACAACAAGCTGAAGGCGCCGCACGCGGCGGCGTTACTGGCGATGGCGGTGCAGCGGCTGGATCGACCGGGGTCCAAGCTCGCCTGTTATCAGCGCTGGCGCGATCGGGTGTGGTTGCCGGAAGCCCGCGATCTGGGCCTCGGCCAGCTCTATCGCGCACTCGATGTGTTGGCCGAGCATGGCGATGCCATCGAGCAGGAAGTGTTCTGGAACGCGGTCGACCTGTTCAAGCTCGACGTGGACCTGGTGTTTTACGACGGCACCACCGCCTGGTTCGAGTGCGACGAGGAGGACACGGCCGATGAACAGTGGCGCGGTCTCAGCTTCGATCCGCTGCGCCAGCGCGGCCACAGCAAGGAAGGCCGAGACAACGACCCGCAGGTGGTCATCGCCCTGGCGGTGACACGCGATGGCGTGCCGGTGCGCTCGTGGGTGTTCCCCGGCGACACCCCCGACGTCAAGACCGTGCAGACGATTAAGGAGGATTTGCGGGGGATGCGGCTCGGGCGCACACTGTTCGTCGGCGATGCCGGGCTGTACTCGAAGGCCAATCTCGAAGAACTGAGCCGGGGCGCCGGCACGTATATCCTGGCGACCCCGATCCGACGCCTCAAGGAGGTCAGGGACGCGGTCCTGTCGCATCCCGGCCGCTACGCCGACATCGCCCCCACCCTGCGCGCCAAGGAGGTGATCATCGGTGCCAAAGGGGGTGGGGGCGAGCGTCGGCGCCGCTATATCCTCTGCCGCAACGACGAGGAGGCGGAAAAGCAGAAGCGCCATCGCACCGAGATCCTGGACACCCTCCAGGCCGAGCTGCACGCCCTGCGCACCGACCATCCCAAGGCGGCGTGCCGGCTTCTCGCCTCCAAACGCTTCGGCCCCTATCTCAGCCAGGACGACCACGGCCGGCCCTATATCGACCGCGACAAGGTGCGCCGCGCCGAGCATCTCGACGGCAAGTTCGTGCTCACCACCAACGACGATACCCTCTCGGTCGCCGACATCGCCCTCGGCTACAAGGGCATGTGGATCATCGAGAGCTGCTTCCGCAGGATGAAGACCACCGGCCTGCAGGTGCGGCCCATGTTCCACTGGACGCCGCGGCGGATCGTCGCCCACGTCAAGCTGTGCGTGCTGGCGCTGATGATCCAGCGCGCCGCCGAGATCGCCTCAGAGCGTCCCTGGCGCCGCATCGCCGATCTTCTCGAGCCCATCAAAGCGGTCCGCTATACCGCCGAGGGCCGGACCATTGTTCAGACCAGTAAAATCCGCCCCGACGCCGCCGACATCTTCAAAAAGCTCGATATTTCAAAGCCTAACACAATCCTCGCCGTCTTCTGAGCGGCAAAATCCCCCTCCATCCCGTAGGCACACGCCGATCAGGCGCGCTTTGTAACGCGCTGAACCAGCGAAGCTTTTCGAAGCCGTTTTCTCACCACCGCAAACTCAGGGATGGGAAGAATGAGCAACACCTTCACGGCGATCTTCGAACGCGATGGCGCGTGAACCATCGCGTACTGCCCGGAAATCCCGGGAGCCAACGGTCAGGGCCGCCAAAGAGGCGGCGCGCGAAGTCTCGCCGCGGCGATCGCCTTGATTCTCCAAGACCGTCACGAAGACGCCTCCTAAGCCCGCTAAAAGGCCGGAAGTACAATGCTAGACCCTACCCCAAAGCTCCGAAGATCACAATGCTAGACCCGACCCCGAAGTCCCTACGAAGTTTAATGATAGACCTGACCCCAAAGTCCCTACGAAGTTGGCCAAAGTCGTTAAAGATTGTTCATCTGAATAATTTGGACAATGACGCTTGCAACAGTTGCTATAGAAGCAATGACCGTAAAGACGGTTGTCAGTATCTCCCAATTCAGAGCTTTAGGTTTCTCATCTAGCCGGATATCTGCCACCGGAAAAATACGACCGTTCAGAAACAATGAAAAGGCGATTGAGTTAGCAATAAGGCTTATCCCGTTGCATCCGGTAACGTGAAATGTAGTGACAAGAGCAGGCTTGGCGCATAGAACATAAAGCGAACATTTTGATCGGAGGGCCCTGCCATGACCGACTTTCCCCGTTCGCTGCCGGAGTTTCAGCGCCGCTTTCCCGACGAAGCCGCCTGTGTTGAATACCTTGCCGCGGCCCGCTGGCCGGACGGCTTTCGGTGCCCGGCGTGTGACGGAGCCAGAGCTTGGCGCCTTTCGACCAAGCCGTCCACCTGGGAGTGCGCCGACTGCGGTCGGCAGACGTCGGTCACCGCCGGGACGGTGATGCACGGCTCCAAGCTCGACCTCACGATATGGTTCTGGGCGGCCTATCTGATGGCGACCCATTCCAACGGCATCTCGGCGACGCAACTGCAGATGCAGCTCGGACTCGGCTCCTACAAGACGGCGTGGTTGCTGTGCGCCAAACTCCGCCGGGCGATGGTCGACCCCGAACGCAACCCCTTGACGGGGCTGGTCGAAGTCGACGAGGCCACGATCCCGTTCCGGACCAAGGAAGACCCCGTTGCCGGTGGCGGCGGACGCAGCCCACAGGGCAAGATGGCGGTGATCGCCGCGGTTGAAATCATCGGTGACGGCCCGGGTCGCCTTCGCCTCGCTCCCATCGCCGACTATTCCGCCGAAAGCATCCGCGCCTTCGTCGCCGCCAACATCGCTGGCGGCGCGACCCTCAAGACCGACGGATGGGCCTCCTATCCCGGCACTCCCGAGGTCAAGCACGATCCCCATGTGGTCGGCACCATGGCCGCCCACGTCGTCTTGCCGTGGACCCACCGCGTGTTCGCCAACCTCAAACGCTGGGCCTTGGGCGTCTATCATGGTCTCCGCCGCAACCATCTCCAATCCTACCTCGACGAGTTCGTCTTCCGCTTCAATCGCCGCCGCACCCGCCACGCCGCCTTCCGCTCACTGCTCGGGATCGGCACCCGAACAAAACCCATCACCTACAAAATGTTGATCGCGCCGGAAACAGCGGGATAAGCCTTTTAGCAATAACCGTAAGAAGTGAGATCATAGAAAACAAAAATTGTTCTCTATACAGAAAAAATAAAAAGGCACAACAAAATATACTGTTTAAACCACCTGATATGAAGGCGATGCAATTACGAAATATTCGATACCAAGGACTGTGATTGATACAAAATTCATTGATTTCTTGGATCATCCCTTTAAACCATATTCCATCTATCGCATGAATTTGTACATCTGCCACAGTACGGCGGAGGTTAATCGAAATCCCGCAATTTATGGTTCGATAATCTGACCAGCCCGTACCACGAATTGAAAAAGCGTCGATCGTATCAGGTAGAGTATTCGCCAAGAGGTCATCGATCGAATGAGCTGTGTATGTTGTGTTATCCGTTCCGATAGAAAAATTCAAAGGTTGAATAATACCTTTATCTCGCGTAACCGGAATGCTATTTCCAACTAGATCGGCAAGGGATCTGATGTCCGCACGCGTCAATTTAAGAGGAGGCAAATCAAATATCTTCCTATACTCTTTCATATGACGTTTCTCTCCAAAGAAGAATGATCGATGGGGTCAGCGTTTCTTGGCTCGGGCCTAGAATCGTACTACGTACCGGTTCCTGGGGTCTGGTCAATAATCACGTGGATGGGGTCGCATCTACCATCGTAGCAATACCGGTCTACGGCTTACGCTCGTGGCCAACCACCCCCTAACCACACTTCGAATACCCGCAGCTCGTGCACGTGTCGCAGTCTTCCTGGCGGATCAGGGTCGGCGAGCCGCATTTGGGGCAGGAGCGGAACCGGGCGTTGGCGGTGGTTCGCCGACCGCCTTGACCTGCTTTTCGGCGCGGGGCTTGCCGTGGCCTTCGGGCGGGGGGATGAAGCCGATGTCGATCATGTGCTGCTCGATGACGCCGCCGATGGCCGCCAATAGCGAGGGGACGTAACGGCCGCCGACCCACTGGCCGCCGCGGGGGTCGAACACGGCCTTCAGTTCCTCGACGACGAACGACACGTCGCCGCCGCGGCGGAACACGGCGCTGATCATGCGGGTCAGCGCCACGGTCCAGGCGTAGTGCTCGGTGTTCTTGGAGTTGATGAACACCTCGAAGGGACGCCGGCGGCCGTCCTGGATGATGTCGTTCAGCGTGATGTAGATGGCGTGGTCGCTCTCCGGCCAGCGGACCTTGTAGGTCTGGCCGCGCAGCGCCTCGGGGCGGTCGAGGGGCTGGAACATCTGGACGATGGCGCCCGAGTCGCCGAGATCGCGGGGCTTGGCCTGGGCGGTGGGCGATTCCAGCGGCAGTTCGGCCTGCGCGGACGCCTTCGATCGAGTCGTCTCTCCTTGCGCTCCAGCACCGCGCCGGTGACCTCGTTGGGGCGGTAGGTGGTGCAGCCCTTGCAGCCGAGCTCGTAGGCCTGGGCGTAGATGTCCTTGAAGTCGTCGAAGGTGATGCTGTCGGGGCAGTTGATGGTCTTGGAGATGGAGCTGTCGATGTATTTCTGGACGGCGGCCTGCATCACCAGGTGGTCGTTGGGGCTGAGCGCCTCGGCGTCGACGAAGGCGGGGGTCAGCGCCGCCGTCTCGCCCTTGAGCCGGCGGTAGAGGCGGTAGGCGTAGTCGGTGACCTCTTCCTCGCGCCGGCTCCCGTCGGGCATCAGCACGTGGCGGGAATAGCGGAAGCTGAACACCGGCTCGAGGCCGCTTGAGACGTTGTCGGCGAACAGCGAGATGGTGCCGGTCGGCGCCACCGAGGTCAGCAGCGCGTTGCGGATGCCGTGCGCGGCGATGGCGTCGCGCACGTCTTCGTCCGAGCTGGCCCACGGTTTCGCCGGCGAGGTACTTTTCGCTTGTCGAACAGCGGAAAGGCGCCCTTTTCCTCGGCCAGCTCGGCCGAGGTCAGGTAGGCGGCGCGCTGGATCGCCCGCATCCAGATCTCGGTCAGCGCCACCGCCTCGTGGCCGCCGTAGCGCGCGCCGCACTGGATCAGCGCGTCGGCGAGGCCGGTGATGCCGAGGCCGATGCGGCGCTTGGCCTTGGCCTCGTGCTCCTGCTGCGCCAACGGATAGCGCGACGCGTCGATGACGTTGTCGAGCATGCGCACCGCCGCGCCCACCAGGTCGTCCAGCGCGTCCATGTCGATGCGCGCATTGGCCTCGAACGGATCGACGATCAGGCGCGCCAGGTTGACCGAGCCGAGCAGGCAGGTGCCATAGGGCGGCAGCGGCTGTTCGCCGCAGTTGTGGACCACCAGGCCGTTGGCGTCGAAGGCGTTGATGCCGGGGATCTGGACGTCGAAAACCGGCTCGGCGCCGTCGGCGGCCACGTCCGCCACCGTCGCGGTGAAGGGCTCGGGCTTGAGGGCGCGCGGGTAGCCCGACATCAGCACGTCGAGGCGCACCGCCTTGGTCTCGTCGGCGAAGCCGATGCGCTCGGCGAACACGGTCAGGTTGTCGCCGGAGATCACCAGTTCGTGGCGGCCCTTGCTCGGGTACAGGCGCTCGCCGCCGCGGCCGTCGGGCAGCGGCCGGGCCTCGGCCGGGCGCCCGTCGCGCTGAATGCGGCTGGCGATGCCGAGGCGAAGCAGGATCCGCTGCACGGCTTCCAGCAACCGGTCGTCGCCGTGCGCCAGCCGCACCCCGACGCCGTCGCGGGGGTTGCCCTGGACGCCGCCGTGGACATCGAACAGGCCGCGCAGGAACCCCCGGCAGAAGGCGCCGGAGGTCTGTTCCAGCGCCGGCGTGACGCACTGACGGTCGGGGTCGAGGCCGAGCTCGAAGGCGAGCTGCGTGAGCGCGCCGGAGACCAGCCGGTACTCGCCGCGTCCCGGGATCGGCACCCAGCCCTCGAAGTCCGAGCGCTGCGGCAGGGTTTCCGCCGCCGCCAGCGCTTCGTCCATGACGCCGGCGATGCCCGGGCGGTCGTGGCCGTTGACGGCGGCGAGGCCGGGCCAGGCGCTGATCACCGCCTCGTCGCCGGTGAGCGCGCCGTCGCCGAGCAGCAGGCCGATCAGGTAGCCCTGCTCGCGGGTGCCGGGGCCGGACCACTCGGCGGCCGCGCGGTGGTCGTTGAGCACGACGCTGTCGCCGGGACGAAGCTCGCCGGCGGCGACCCATTGCGTGCCGGCCGCGCCCCGCGCCCGCTGCACGCGATGGTCATGGGTGAGCCGCAGCGCATGACCTTCCCGGGTGGTGAGCCTGACGACCGGTTTGGTGGCGGTGCGGAAGAAGCCCGCGTCGGTGGAGGCGTGGGGCCGGCCGTTCACCAGCGCGGTAAACGGCTTGCCGACGAGATCGCCGACGGGCCGGGGGCCGTCCGTCGTCTGCACCCAGGTGTCGGCGGTCACGCAGGGGTTGGTGCCGTGGATGGTCTCGCAGTAGTACAGGTTGTTGAGGCGATTGATGCGGTCGATGAAGATCACGCCCGGCTCGGCATAGGCGTAGGTGGCGCGCATGATCCTGTCCCACAGCTCGCGCGCGCGGAGGCTCTTGTAGTCGGTGCCGCCGAAGCTGAGCTCCCACGACGCGTCCTCCTTGACCGCGCGCATGAACGCGTCGGTGACCAGCACCGAGAGGTTGAACATCCGCAGCCGCCCGGGCTCGCGCTTGGCCTCGATGAACGCCTCGATGTCGGGATGATCGCAGCGCATCACCGCCATCATGGCGCCGCGCCTGGACCCCGCGCTCATGATGGTGCGGCACATGGCGTCCCACACGTCCATGAACGACAGCGGCCCGGACGCATCGGCGCCGACGCCGACCACCGCCGAGCCCTTGGGCCGCAGCGTCGAGAAGTCGTAACCGATGCCGCCGCCCTGCTGCATGGTCAGCGCCGCTTCCTTGAGGTGCTCGAAGATGCCGGTCATGTCGTCCGGCACGTCGCCCATGACGAAGCAGTTGAACAGGGTCACGCGCCGTCCCGACCCGGCGCCCGACAGGATCCGCCCGGCCGGCAGGAACTTGAAATCCGCCATGGCGTCGCGGAACGTCCGCTCCCACGCCGCCGGGTCCGCCTCCGGCTCGGCCAGCGCCGCCGCCACCCGCGCCCAGCTGTCGGCGATGGTCTTGTCCACCGGTTGCCCGTCCAGCGTCTTCAGACGGTATTTCATGTCCCAGATCTGTTGCGACACGGGCGCGACCTGCATGGGAACTCTCTTCGTTGGGTTACGGAACGGTTACGGGACGATCAGGCGACTGTTGCGGCGCCGGATCCTACTGTAAGCGCCGGGCGAAACGCCGTCAATCGCCAGCGTTCTTGTTCTGTTTCCCCAACCTTTTCTCGAACTCCGGGCTGGTCGAGAATCGCAGGGCGACGGCTTCAGTGAACCGCAAGCCCTTGGCGCATGTCTGCGATTTCGTTCTCACCCGCCAGTAGACCCGCCACCGTTGGCTTGCAGCGCCGAAGCCTTCTCCGCGAAAAGCTCCTGAGACAGCTGAACGCGTCGCCACCAATTCCGCCTGGCGCTGTTCGATCAGGCCGGTAAGCCTCGAGACCGGCGAGGTCGCCGAAACGCTATTCGGCGGCCCGGAAAGCACCACTCCGGTTCGAATACCACCCGGTTATCGCTTGTGGTGATCGCCAAGAACGTCTCCCAGCTCGGCCGCTCCGGCTTCGGCGCATCCAGGGTGTGTCCGGGGATAGCCTGCTCCCGTTCGTCCAGAGTGCCGTGGCGCCAGGATACGTGGTTCACACCGACGGATGGAACGGTTACTCCGGGTTGGCGGCGGTCGGCTACTACACCAGCTCGGGTCTGTCATTTGAGCTGTGTAAGTGTTTTGAACGGAGGCCTGTGGTTAAGTTTGCAGCGAGCGACCTAAAGAGTCGAACGATGCGGAGAACTTAACCATGGCCGGGCCAGATCAGGCACTGGCATGGAGAATAGCGGAGATGACAAAGACCAAGCGTAAGACTGAAGCGTTTTCCGATGAGATCCTTGATGCCTTACTTCACGCGCTTGAGACAGCGGAAGACATTTTGGAGAGGCCGCGGTTTTCCGGCTCCAATCAGCGCGATCGAACGACGCCCTGGGCGCGGAGTTGACCCATCATCGGGTTTTCCGCCCCACGGCCCGTCGGCCGGCGATGACCGGCGAACGGCCATGGCGCCAAGACTGTCGAAACGGAGACCGGGCCCTTGGCGATCCGGGTTCCACGCGACCGGGACGGGGATTTCACGCCGCAATTGGTCAAGAAGGGCCAACGGCGCCTAGAGGGGTTCGACGACAAGGTTCTCTCGCTCTATGCCCGGGGCGTGTCCATGCGTGAGATCCAAGGGCACCTCGAGGAGCTCTACGGCACGGATGTCTCGCCCGAGTTGATTTCGGCAATCACCGACGCGGTTCTTGACGAGGTGAGGTCCTGGCAGAACCGCCCCCTGGAAAGTCACTACCCGATCGTTTATCTGGACGCCCTTCGGGTCAAAATCCGTGACCGGGGGCATATTGTCTCCAAATCCGTCTACCTCGCCATTGGCGTCACCATGGAGGGCCAAAAGGAGGCTCTGGGCCTCTGGCTTGCCAACGCCGAGGCATCGAAGTTCTGGCTTCAGATCATCACCGAACTGAGAAACCGAGATATCGTGGATATCTTCATCGCCTGCGTCGATAGTCCAAGGGTTTCCCCGAAGCCATCGCCACCGTCGTCCCCGAAACCCAAGTGCAGCTCGTATCGTCCAAATGATCCGACATTCATTGGCCTATGTGTCTTGGCAGGAGCGCCGCACCATGGTGGGGATCTCAGGGCCATCTATGACGCGGCCAACGAGGATGCGGCGCGGATGGCGCTCAATGACTTCAAGGACAAATGGGACGGCCAATACCCAACCATCTCCGCCTCATGGGAGAGGAACTGTACCGCGATCGTGCCGTTCCTGGCCTACCCACCGATGATCCGCAAGGTCGTCTACACCACAAACGCCATCGAGGCCGCCATCCGCCAGGTCCGAAAGATCATCAAAACCAAGGGAGCCTTCCCGAACGATGACGCGGCCATCAAACTCATCTACCTCGCCTTGCGAAATGCCGAGAAGAAGTGGCCGCACCAGGCCGCGCAGTTTCTTGCACCGCTTGCGCACCTCGTGAACGGTGTCATGACGTCCAGTGCGTCATCGTCGATCTCGGCGATGGCGCTGTCGATCTGGCTGAGGGCGATCCTCCGCACGCCGTCGCGCACGCTGTCGTCGCTTCGTTTCAGATGGTAGCTCATTGCTCGGTACTCTCCACCACTCCCAGTAAGCCGAGTAAACCGCGGCCGGCGCGAGCGCTCCTTCACATGGGTTAAGGCGTGGCGGTTAAGGCGCGCGCAACTACCCCTCGAGCGGCCGGCTCAGGTCCGCCTCGACGATGCCGGCAAGTTCCGACTCGGTGGCGGAGCGCCGCGAGTCCGAGCCGATCTTCGACGGATCCACGGCACCGAGGCGCGACCACTCGGGATGCGCCTTGGCGCGCGACAACGGCTTCGGCAACCGCCCCGCCGTCCACGTCTTTTCGCTCTCCTTCGCCCGGGCCTCGATGTGGATCTTGTCGACGCTGGCATGGCCGCGCCGAAGCAGCGCCTGGATCAGCCGCGTCTGGCGAAGCGCCAGCAAGCGCAGCGTATCGTCCTGGACGCGGAGCGCGGTGTAGCCGCGGAAGCTATCGGCAATCCGCTTGCCGTGGCTTTCGAAGGTGCCGTACAGCCCGCCGATCGTGGCGCCGATGGCGGCGGCGGCGCCGAGCGACAGGCCGCCGGTCAGGGCGTCCACCGCCAGTCCGGTGAGACCGCCCGCCACCGCGCCTCCGCCCGCCCGCATCCCGAAATCCCTGAGCAGTTCCGGTGAGAACAGATCCAGGCCCCACTGACCGTTATCGAGCGGAACCTCGTCGCTCTCAAAGTCATCCGGCCGGAAGCTGTACATCTCCAGGAGCGCCGCGACGCACCGGTCCTCGCGTTCGCGAACCGTCTGCTTGAGCGCCTCGACCGTCGGCGAATGATCCTGTTCGTCGACCGGTACCAGCACTCGGTACGCGGCGACGTCGATGAGCAGATCGGCCAGCAGATCCGCCGACGCGCGGATCAGGTTGGCGCGCCGCTGCTTGCGATCCTTGATCAGCGCGGCGAGGGTGGGGCGGAACGCGTCCAGCAGGCTCTGCATCTTTTCGAACAGGCGCTGCTCGGCGTTCTCATTGAGGACAACGGTGTCGAACTCGGCCACCGCGTGCATGGCGACCCGGCTCAGGTGCTCGCGCCACTGTTCGGTCTTCGCGTCCGCGCTGGCGACGAAGTTGAGCACCGGCACCACCGGCTTGGCGCAGCGGCCGAGAATCTCAAGCTCGTCGCGGTGCTTGCCGAGGACCCGATCGCGGGCGTCGATGACGTAGAGCGCGATGTCGGTGTCGAGCACCTGGCGCATGGCCTTGGCCTCCTGCTCGAACGCGCCGTGGCCCGCACCGTGGCCCGCACTGGGGCCTGACGGGCCGTCGAGAAAGCCGCGGATCACGTCGATCCAGTCGGTCTCGCGGCCGGGACGCAATCCGTCGAGTTGCTCCAGCAGGCCGATGGAATCCTCCAGGCCCGGCGTATCGTACAGCTCCACCAGCGGCGCGCCATCTACCAGCAGAACGGTGCCCTCCACGTGTCGGGTCGTGGCCGGGCGGTCGGACACATCGCCGAACGCGGCGTTCTGGGTCAGCGTGCGCAACAGCGACGTCTTGCCGGTGTTCGTGTGACCGACGACGGCGACCTTGAGAACCGGTAGCGAGCGTGAACGGCTCATGACGCGCCCTCGCCCGCCATCGCCAGGTGGAAGCGGTCCCGGAGGGTCCGAAGCCAGGCCCTGGCCTCGTCGACGCCGCGAATGGGGGGCGGGTCGTCCTCTCCCGCCATTCGGTCGATGACCCGGGTGATGGCGGTTTCGTCGCGGCCCTGCAGATGGAGCACGGCGGCGAACAGCGCGGCGCCCATGACCGCCTGGGTCAGGTCGATGGCTGTGTCTTCGGACGGCGCGTCGCCGGAGCCGGACGGACCGATCAATGCCGAGACCGCGGCTCCCAGTCCGGCCCAGGCCGGCAGCGCGGCGATGGCCACCGGCGAGACGACGGTGGCGGCGGCGACGCAGCCGAGCGCCCCGGCGAGCGCCCCGGCACTCAGCCAGCGGGGATCGAGGCGCAGCCGGGCGGGCAGCAAACGGACCATCCGATCGGCGCCGGATTTCAGGTCCTTTATCTGAGTATCGGCGTCCAGTGCATTGATATCCAGGTTAATATTCTTAACCCAGGATCCTTCCCGCCCCTGATAGAGCCGGGCGATTTTGCGCTGCAATTCGGCCTGCTGGGCGACATCGGGTTGGCCGGACCAGCGCCGGACATGGTCGACGATCAGATCGAAGGCGTCGTCCAGCCGCCTGGCCGGCGTCGCGGCGGCGCTCCCGATGCCGCCGCCGATGAGCTCCGCCAGGCGGCCGCGGCTGGCGTCGGTAAGATGGTCGAGGTCGACTTCGATGACCCGGTCGTCCGGGACGCCCGCGCCGGCGGCGAGCCTTCGCCAATCGTCGATGCGCTGGGCTACGTGCTCGGGGTGTCCACGGCGGCGCAGCCGCTCGCCGTCGCTGAGCACGACAATGACGGCGATATGGGATGTCTGCTGCAGGGTGCGGACGAAGGCGCCGGTGCCCCGGTCCGGCGTCGCCGCCAGCGAACAGACCACCATCGTCGCGCGCGGCGGCGGCGCGGCGGTGATCACCCGGTTGGTCACCCGATGCCGTTCCGCGCGGTCATCGACAAACCCCAGATCCATCCATCGGACGCCATCGACGCGCGGCGGCCATCCGGTTTTCGGTTCGACGATTTCCAGGCCGAGGATGGCGGCGGGACCATCCGGCGCGATCGGCGGCGGCGCTTCCAGGGACAGGGCGCCGGCCTCCGCCGTGTCGATGCCGCCGCCATCGGCGTCGACCACCCCGGTGGCGCGCGCCGGCGGCACCAGGCGGGCCTGAAGACGGGCGAAACCGGGCTGTGTCGTATCGAGCCGGTAGCGGCCGAGGGCGAACGCCCGGGCGGCGACGCTGAGCAGCAGGACGACGGCGCGGGGGAACACTCCGTAGACGACGATGGCGCCCACCAGCAACCCCGCCCACGCTTCCCTGGTTTCGGCGGCCGGCGCGCCGGTTCCGGTCCAGCGGCTGGCGGCGACTTGCTCGGGATCGGGCACCGGAAAGCCGAGGGCGGCGGGCAACGCGCCGATGGCGCCGGCGAGCGCCATGTAATTGCGCTCGGTCAGGATCGTCGTTTCCCAGGCGAAGGAATACTGCTTGGCGCTGAGCGTGAGCAGCACCATGGCCAGGCAACCGGCGAGGAACGCCAGCCACAGCACGTGGGTGAGGGTGCCGAGCGTCCACCGGCCGATGGCGCCGCGCGCGAAGACGGCGGCCGCCGCCCGCGCCGCCGCCGCCTGCATGGGTCCCTTGTGGAGCCAGCGGTTGATGCGCCGCCCGGCGGCCGTGACGGCGGCGCCGAGAGCGCCGCCGGTGGCGGTGCGCGGCGTGAAGATCATCAAGACCAGCCAGGCGAGCAGCGCCAGCGTGTGGACGCCCAGCAGCGTGCCGAGGACCCAGAAGAAATTGACCGGCTTGGCGGTGGAGGTGCCGAACACGGCCTGTGTCGCGGCGGCGCCGGCAATGGCCGCCAGCACCACGCCGGCGCCCACCGCCAGCCGCGAGCCGGCCCGCAGGTGGCGAAGCGCGTCGCCGAGCGGTTGAGCCACGGCGAGCGCTTCGGCGCGGACCACCAGGCGGTGCTCGAAAGTGCCGCCGGCGGTGCGCGCCCGTTCGTCCGCCGCCGGCTCGTTGACGGCAAACCCGAGGGCGTCCTCGTGGACACCGCACCGCCTCCGCCAGCAGACGGCGGTCCAGCGCAAGCGGTCTTGCGCCCCGATCCTCGGCCGATGGTTCAGCGCCCGTCACCCAAATCTCCTTTTTCCCCGGCCTTATAAAACAGCCATGGCAACCCGCCCACGCGCAACCATTATGACCCCGCCCAATGGGATAAGGAAGCCGGCCAACCTTGTAAAGTTGTTGATCTTTACAGGATCGCGCGCGCGGGTTTTCATTTGATGCTGGAACGCGAGCGCGGGTTTTCAGCCTGCTCGCAGATCCGCCGGGTGGCGGTTTCGATGCGGCTTTCCAGTTCTTTCATAAAGGTCTTGCGATCGAGGCCGGGCGGCATCGGGGGGAGGAATTCCAGGGTAATGACGCCGGGATGCTTGCGGAAGCTGCGCTTGCTCCAGAACAGGCCCGAATTCAGCGCCACCGGGATGACCGGCGCGTCGGTGTGGGCGTAGATGCCGGCGACGCCCGGCTGATAGGGCCGGTGCGTGCCGGGCGCCGTCCGCGTTCCTTCGGGAAACACCAACACCTGGCTTCCCTCGGCGAGGGCGCGCTTGACATGCGGCATCATCAGCCTGATGGCGCGGAAACCGGCCGATCGGTCGATGCCGATGGCGCCCGATTTTTTGAAATACCAGCCCATCAACGGTGCCTGGAACAGTTCGCGTTTCAGGATGTATATCGGGTCGTCGAGGACAATGTGGAAGACGAACGTCTCCCAGGCCGACTGATGCTTGACCGCGAACACGGCGGCGCCGACGGGAACATGCTCCAGCCCGACAACCCGATAGCGGAGCCCGCACGTGGCCGCCAGGACGGCGAGCAGCCCCCGGGTCCACAGTCGCGCCCCTCGCTGGATCCACTTGCGCGGCAACACGAACAAGGGCAGGCCCCCCACGCCCATGACCAGTGTCCAGACCAACGCCACGGCAAAAAACAGAACAGGACCGAACCGCGGTCATCGCCGGGTCACACGCCCGCGCCGGCGAACAGCGTCGCCGCCCGCTGCTTCGCCCAGGCCACCAGAAACTTGTTGTATTCGCCGATGATCAGCCGCGCGGTACCGGGCCACCGCCACCATTTGTCCTGCTTGACGTGATCGGGAAAGACCGGGTGGGGAATGATCGTCGCGTCGGGCAGGGCATGGCGAAACTGCAGCAGGCTGCGGGGCATGTGATAGTTGGCGGTCACCAGACGCAGGGACCGGAAGCCGTTGTCGCGCATCCATTGCTCCGTTTCCAAGGCGTTGCCCGCGGTGTTCAGGGCGCCGTAGCCCGTTTCCACGCGCTCGCGCAAGGGGGTTTGTGACGCGCCGGCCGCTGCAAGCAGCCTCGGGATCTCCACGCCCGCGTGCACGCCGGAGATGAACAGCTTGTCGGCCATGCCCCTCGACAGCAGATCGAGGCCGGTTCTCGTCCGCTGACTGCCGCCGGTCAGTACGACGATGGCGTCGGTGGGTGTCGAGGTGTCGGCGATGTCGCCGGGAATGCCGGCGGCGTACAGGATCAACCCCCAGGTCCAGGCGGCCAGCAGGCCGGCGGCGATCAGCGCCGCGACAATCAGAACGGGTCCCCGCCGGTGTCTTGGGAACAAGATACGCATGGTTCAGACCACTAAAGCAGGCTCGCCAAACTGCGCATGACGGTAACCCGCGCGGTCAGCATGGCGATCAGCGCGACGCTCAGCGGAACGAGCGCGAGAACCAGCCAGTGCTCGAGGGCCAGGCCGAGCGTCATCGACGTGCCGCCCTGCAACCGCGCCGCGAGCCGCCCGAGGGCGAACAGGGTGGCCGCCGCGAAGGCCAGTCCGATCAGCCCGCCCCGCAGGCCGAGGATCATCGCCCTGCGTGCGAATTGCCAGGCGACGTACGAATTGCGGGCGCCGATGATATGCAGAAGCTCGATGGCGTCGTGATGAATGGCGAGACCGGTTCGGGTGGCGAAGACGACGGTGCCGGCGGTAACCAGTCCAATCAGGGCGAGGACCACGCCGGTGAAGATCTCGGTGGTGCGGATCAGGCGCACGAGGTGGCTCAACCAGACGCCGTGATCGTCGATGGTGGCGCCCGGCACGGCGGCCTCGATCCGCGCTCTCAGGGTTTCGAAATCCAGCGGCCGGTCATCGCGGATATCGACGTCGATGAGCAGTGGCAGCGGCAGGTCGCGGGCGATCTCCGAACTGCCCAGCCACGGCTCGAGAAGCGCCACGACGCGCTCTTGCGAAACCACCTCGGCATGGCTGATATTCACCGTATCCAGCAAGATGTCCATGATCACGCCGACGTTGGCTTCGTCCTCGCCGACGGTCGCCGCGGCCGGTATCTGCACCGTCAGGGTGCCGTCGAGATCCCGGTGCCAGTCGCCGACGGCGCCGGAAAGGATTTGGACGCCGGCCAGCGCGAGCACCGCGAGGTAGGCCATGAAGGCAATCAGCCATGGCAGGAAGCGGGAAAGCGGGTCCCGTTGGAACGGCAGGTCGGAACCGCGACCGAGCATTCAAGCGACTCCCGAGCCGGCGGCGGCGGCGCGCGACGGGGCGCTGGCCAAGGACGCGCGCGTGCCCGACGGGCCGGGTCCCTCCGACCACAAGCGGCCGCCGTCGACGTGAAACCGGTGATGGCCAAAGCGTTCGGCGAGCGAATGATTGTGGGTGGCGATGACGACAGTGGCTCCCAGCTTGTTGAGTTCCTGGAACAGATGGATCAGACGTGCCGCCGCGCCTTCATCCACGTTGCCGGTGGGTTCGTCGGCGAGGATCAGCTTGGGCCGCCCGATCACCGCGCGGGCGATGGCCACGAGCTGCTGCTGTCCGCCGGACAGTGTCGGCGCGGGGGCGCCAACATGGTCCTTCAGTCCGACCCAGGTCAAGAGTTCGGCCACGTCGCTGCGCACCTCGTCTTCGCGGATCCCGGCGATGCGGAGCGGCAAGGCGACATTGTCGAACACGGACAGATGCTCCAACAGCCGAAAGTCCTGAAAGACAACGCCGATCTGCCGCCGAAGCGCCGGCAGGCGGGACCGCGCCGTCTTGGCGATGTCGTGGCCGAAGACGATCGCCGAGCCCCGCGTCGGCCTCAACGATAGAGACAGCAGCCGAAGCAGGGTGGTTTTGCCGGCGCCGCTGGGACCGGTGAGGAAATAAAAAGAATCGGACGCGAGATCGAACGAGACGTCGTCCAGGATCTCGGGTCCCCGTTCGTAGCGAACGCCCACCCCTTGCAGACGGGCCACGAACGGCTCTTCCTTGGCGGTCCTCATTGGTTTTCCCTCAGTCCCGGAGTTTCCGACGCGACCATTTCCTATGCGGTTGCGTTCACGCGCCGCCCGGCAGCTTGCCTAACACCGGGCGGAAGCCTATAAACCGCAACAGATTATCATACTTTGCTCGCAATGATTATAACCTGCCCGCGCTGCTCGACACGCTATGTCATCGATCCCGGCGTTCTCGTCCCGAACGGCCGGCCGGTTGGCTGCACGCACTGCGGGCATCATTGGACGCAGACACCGCCGGCCCCCGCCCCATCGACCGGCGACGCCGTGCCACAGTCGGAATCCGCCGAAACCGCGTCCGCGCCGGACGAGACGTCTCCAGGCGCCGAACGGGAGGCCGACGAGGGGCCAACGGCCGAACCGGGCGGCGACAGCCAACCGCCGGCGCCGCCGGGCGAGGGTCTTGCGCCCAGACCTCGCGATACCGCCGCCCCGGAGCCGGCAGCATCGCCCGCGGCGGTCGATGGCCCGGCGGAACAACCGAGCTCGTCCGAGCCCGCCGGCGCCGAGAAACTCACAGAGGCGGAGGGTTCGCCCGAGACGGATCCCATCCCCGCCGCCCTCACAAAAGGCAGGTCGCCGGTCGAGCGCGGTCGGCCGAATTGGAAGAAAAAGCCGAGCATGGCCGCGCTGGCTGGTATCGGCGCGTTCGCGGCGTTGATGGTGATCGCGCTTGTCCTCGTGGTCGCCCGCGGGCCCATCGTTTCGGCCGTTCCCGGCACGGCGGGTCTTTACCGGGGCGTCGGCCTGCTCGGGGACGAAATCGGAGCCGGGCTCGAAATCAGGGATGTCCGCTCGGCGCGCCGGCGCGACGGCGCCGACGAAATCCTGACCATCGAAGGCATGGTCGCCAACGTGACGGACGAACCCCTCGACCTGCCGGTCATTCGCGTCTCGCTGTCGGGCGGCGAGGGGGAGGAACTGCAGTTCGTCACCGTGCCGCCGGACATCGCCGCTCTTCCGCCCGGCGAAACCGTGGCTTTCGAAGCCCGAATGCTCAATCCGTCGGCGCTCGTCCGCCGCGTCAAGGTCAAGTTCACACCGTCAATCGGCTCTTCATCCCAAGAGGGCGGCGGCGATCACTAAAACTGCTGCAACAACCGGTCGATGTACTGCAGTTCGCGGGGCGGCCGGTCGCGCTCGCCGGCGCGCCGCCTGAGTTCTTGCAGAATTTCCTGGGCGCGCCGAAGCTCCATCCGATCCGGAATCTCGACCTGGCCGACGCCGAAGCCGCGAGAGCCGTCGCCGGGCTTGCGCCCGAAAACATCGCCGTCCTCGTCGCCGTCCTCGTCGGGATCGCCGGAGAACATACCGGGTGAGCCGCCGAGGCGCTTGGCCATCAGGCTCTTGGCGCCCTCAATGGCCTGGTTGAGATGCTCCACGGCCCGCGTCTGCAAGCCCAGCGCATCGTCGAGGCGATCCGACCCAAGCGCGTCGGTGGCGCCGCGCATGGCGCGGTCGGCGCCGGTCATCGGTTCCGGTATGGCGCCGGCAAAACTGTCGATGCCCTCGATCAGCTCGCCGAGTGCGCGGCGCAGCCCTTCCTGGTCGCCGGTGCCTTGTCCCCCGCCATTGGGGCTCACGCCACCCTCGCCTGGTTTCGCGTTGGGCCGGGGCTCACCGCTCCGCCGGGAGTTCCCGTCCTTTTGGCCGGCTCCCGCCTGGTCGCGGCCGCGCATGCGCTCGAAGGTCTGATCCAGCAGCCCCTGCTGTCGGTCGGCCAGCTCACGGAGTTGCTGCATCAGCCGCTGCGCCTCCATCAGGTCCTTTCCCTGGCTCTTGAGGCGCATGCCCGAACGCATGGCTTCGAGCATCCGCTGCAGTTCCGCCAGCATCTGCCGGGCGCCTTCGCGCGAGCCGCCGCGCGCCAATTGCCGCGCCATTTCGATCAGGTCGCGGAGATCCTCGGACTGGAGGGTCTTGGCCGCGGGATCCATCGGCGTGAAGGATTGGCCGCGCCGCGCAAGCTCCGCCGCCACCGCCGCGAGGTATTTGTCGAGCGCCCGCTGCAGCTCGTTCATCAGCCGTTCGATCTCTTCGAGGCTGGCGTCGCCGCGCAACGCCTCCCACAGTTGCTGCCGGGCGTTGCCAAGCTGGCGTTCGGCGAGTGGCACCGTGCCCTCTTCCAGGCGAAGAGCCGTTTCCCAGAGCAGAGTTCGTACCGACGGAACCGCATTCGGGCCGCGATCCCTAACCAGCCGCGCCTTGGCGACGGAGAGCGCCAGGGAGACCACGGGTTCGTGGCTGAAATGCTCGGGCCACGCCGCGATTTCTGCCAATGCGCGGGCGACATCCCGGCGCGTTCCGGTGGTGCGATCTTCCAGCCGTTTGCGCTCCGCGATGATCTTTTTGGCGATGGGGTGGGAGAACGTGCGTTCCGGCAAGGTCATGGCGGACGGGGCGCCGCGCGCGACGTTGCCGCCCGCGTCCTCGGCCTCCAGGTGGATGTTGACCTGCCGGCCGGCGAGGACGTTGTCGGTGAGATCATGGGAACTGGTCGCGGCGATGGACCGCGCGTCCAGCGCCGGCAACGGCAGGTCCAGGCGGATCTCCGCCGGCTCGGATGTGCCCGGGACCGGTTCGACCGGCGCGATGACCGCCGTCACCCGTCTGACGCCGTAGTCGTCGGCGGCCGTGTAGGCGAGGGTGAGAAATCCCTGCTCCGTCGCGCTCGGCGGCGGCGAGAAGGCGATCTCCGGCGGCGCGTCGGGCGTCACCCGGAGCGGCCAGGCGGCCAGGTTCCGGCCAGCCGCCGTTACCCGCAGACTGTCACCATCCTTCACCCGGGTTTCGGCCACCTGGGTTTCGGCGCGGTAGACCGGAGGCGTGCCGGTATCGTCCATGGCCTCGAACGCGGTTTCCGTCTCTCCGGTCGATAGAACCGGAGCCGCGTCGACACCGACAACCCGCGCCAGCAGCGCGCTGCCGGACGGAACCTCGACGATCCCGTCCGGCGTGGCGGCGGCCGTCCCGCCCCGCAGAAACAACGGCGCGACGCCGGTGTATTCCGGAGGTGTCAGCCAGATTTCGACGCTCTGCGTGGTATCGACGCCGCCGCCGAGGCTGGGCGTCAGGGCCCTTTGCAGGCGGGTTTCCGCTTCGCCGCCGCCGGCCGCCAGTCCGATGACCAGAAGCAAAACAACCGCGGCGCGCGTCCCCCACGGATCGAGCCGCGCCATGCCCGGCGCCGGTGGCCGCACGGACAGCGTGCGCACCCGGTCGGCCATGCGCCGGCGGTGGGTCGTCCATAGCGTCTCGGCGCCCGGATCGTCGATGCCGATGGCGAGGCGGTCATCCAGTGCCGCCAACGGCCGATGCTCGAGGCCGTTGTCGGTCTCCAGCCGGCGCCGGGCGGCAATCTCGGAAATCGGCCGGAAACCGGGAACGGCGTACCAAACCGCCGCGGCCATGGCGGCGGCAAAGGCCAACAGCGCCAGCACATGCGGCCACGCCGGCAGGACCGGCAGGACATCGAGCAACGCCACCGCGACGAACACGCCGACCACCATGGCCAGTGGACAAAGCCGCGGCCAAAGCCGCTCCCAGAACAACGCCGCCCGGGACAGTCCCAGCAGGGTCTTATAGCGGCGCGGCGTGGGTTCGCTCACGTCGATTCTCCCGCTCAATCGCCGCCGGCCGGTCCCGCCACTCGGTCGCCGGCAGGCCTAGTCAACCAGTTAGGGATGCGTTGGCGGGCCAACAAGTCTTCCACGTCGATCCGATCGCGGACGATGGCGAAGGAACTGCCGTTCACCAGCACTTCGGCCACCTGCGGCCGCATGTTGTAGCTCGACGCCATGACCGCTCCGTAGGCGCCGGCGGTGCGCAAGACCAACAGATGGCCGGCGGCCACCGGCGGCAACGGCCGGCCGGTGCCGAAGGTATCGCCGGTTTCGCAAATGGGACCGACGATGTCCATTTCCCGCGTCTCGGCGCCGTCCGGCGGCCGCACCGCCGGAACGATGGCGTGATAGGCGCCGTAGAGGGTGGGGCGCAGCAGGTCGTTCATGGCGGCGTCGACGATGACGAACGTGCGCGTCGCGCCTTCCTTGACGTAAAGGACGCGGGTGACCAGCGTCCCGGCGTTGCCGACCAGCAGCCGGCCGGGCTCGAGGATCAGCCGGCAGCCGAGATCGCCGACGGTCGAGCGGACCACCTCGGCGTAGGCCGCCGGCGACGGGATCGGCGCGTGCTCGTTACCGTAGGGAATGCCGAGGCCGCCGCCGAGATCGAGCGTGCGGATGTCGTGGCCGTCGGCGCGCAGCATGGCCAGCAGATCGCGGATGCGATGGAACGCTTCGCGGAAGGGCTCGAGATCGGTGAGTTGCGAGCCGATGTGGGCGGCGATCCCGACCACATCGATCGCGGGCATGGTCGCTGCCCGAGCATACACCCGATGGGCCACCGACCATTCGATCCCGAACTTGTTCTCGCTACGCCCGGTGGTGATCTTGGCGTGGGTATGGGCGTCCACGTCTGGATTGATCCGTACGGCCATCGGCGCGCGAACGCCCAGCGATCGGGCGACGTCGGCCAGCGCCTCGAGTTCCGGCTCGGACTCGACGTTGATCTGCATGACGCCCGCCGTCAACGCCGCCGCCATTTCGTCGCGGGTCTTGCCGACGCCGGAGAAAACGATCCGGCCAGCCGGCACGCCGGCGTCCAGCGCCGCCCGCAATTCGCCGCCCGAAACCACGTCCGCTCCGGCGCCGAGGTTCGCGAGCGTGCCGATCACGGCAATGTTGGAGTTCGCCTTGACGGCGTAGCAGATGGTGGCATCGACGCCGTCGAAGGCATCGGCGAAGGCCCGGTAATGCCGCTCCAGGGTGGCCGTCGAATACACGTAGACGGGCGTTCCGACGGCGTCGGCGATCTTCTCGATCGCCACGTCCTCGGCGTGCAGCCGGCCCTTTTTGTAGTGAAAGTGATCCATGGCCTCGGTTTTCCCGGATACCGCGCGGGCTACCGCGTGGGATAGGTGCGTGGGAAGTCCGAACCGGGCGGCTTCTCTGGCTTGCCTTTCCGCCCGCAGGCGCTCATGGGCATGGCCAGGGCGGCGACCAGGGCGAAGATCAACACGATGCGCATCGACGATTTTGACGGGTTGGACATGTCGGCAGTATGGCGGCTTCCGGCCATGGATGCGAGCACGAATGAAAATTGGTACTAGTGAATTGACGGTTCGTGGGCGCTGAACAACCGCGCGAAGTCGGGCCAGGCGTTCTGGATTCCGTTCGGCAGGGTGTGGCCGAAAATCTGCCTCGTGGTCGGCACGAGGATTGCGGTCACGTTCTTGACCATGTGGATCATATTCGGCTGATCGGGAAAGCGTGTCCGCTGATCGTGAGCGATCACGTCGGTCATGTTGATGATGGTGGCCAGCAGCAGCGCGCCGTCGTCCACATCGGACAGCCGGCCGGTCGCCGCCTCCTCCGTCGCCTGGACGATGATCTTCAGCTTTTTCGCCGGAGCGTGGTCGGCCAGGTCATGGGCGCGGACGAAGGTCGACAGTCTCTGAACCAGCCGCGCCCGGGCGGCGGCGGAATCGAGCGACAGCCCCTTGGAGGCTTTCAGCCGCGGCAGCCTGCCGTGGGTGTGGACGTACATGCACACGTGCGTGATCTGCATGGTCCACTGAGCGTATTGCATTTCGTTCACGGCGCCAGGCCTCCTGAAGTCGGAAAAAGGGAAACCCGTGAATGCCGAAAAACCGTCACCGGAGGATCAACTCAGAAACCGCTGCCTCGCCTCGGCGACCGCGGCGCGGACGTTGGCCGGCGCGGTGCCGCCTTGGCTGGTGCGGCTGGCGACGGAATGCTCCACGGTAAGCACCGCGTATACGTCCTCGGTCAGCGCCGGTTCCACCGTGCGCATCGCCTCCAGCGGCAACTCGCCGAGGGCGCATCCGCGTGTCTCGGCCGCCTTGACCACGGCGCCGACGATGTGATGGGCGCGGCGGAACGGCACCTTCAGCTCCCGCACCAGCCAGTCGGCGAGGTCGGTGGCGGTGATGAAGCCCTTGTCCGTGGCGTCGCGCATGCGGGCGGTGTCGAAGCGCGCGCCCTTCATCATGCCGGTCATCACGACGGCGCACAGGTTCAGCGTCTGGGCGGCGTCGAACACCGGTTCCTTGTCCTCCTGCATGTCCTTTGCGTAGGTCAGCGGCAACCCCTTCATCACTACCAGCAGCGTGTTGAGGGCGCCGATCACCCGGCCGGCCTTGGCGCGCACCAGTTCGGCGGCATCGGGGTTGCGTTTCTGCGGCATGATCGAACTGCCGGTGGAGAACGCGTCCGCCATGCGAACGAACGCGAACGGTTCCGACGACCAGATGACGATCTCCTCGGCCAGCCGCGTCAGATGCACGGCCGCGATCGCGCCGGCCGCCAGGAATTCCATGGCGAAGTCGCGATCGGAGACGGCGTCCAGCGAATTGGCGGCGGGCCGGTCGAAATCGAGCGCGTCGGCGGTGAACCGGCGATCGATGGGAAAGGACGTGCCGGCGAGGGCCGCCGCCCCGAGCGGACATTCGTTGAGCCGGCGGCGGGCATCGGCGAGGCGGCCGCGGTCGCGCCCCAGCATCTCCACGTAGGCCAGAAGGTGATGGCCGAGCGTGACCGGCTGCGCCGCCTGCAGGTGGGTATAGCCGGGCATGATGCTGTCGGCGTGCTGTTCGGCCTTGTCGATGAGCGTCGCCTGAAGGGCCCGCAGCGTCACGTCGAGACCGTCGATGGCGTCGCGGACCCAGAGCCGGAAATCGGTGGCCACCTGATCGTTGCGCGAGCGCGCCGTATGCAGCCGCCCCGCCGCGTCGCCGATCAATTCGCCGAGGCGGTGTTCGACGTTCATGTGCACGTCTTCCAGCGCGCGGTCGAACACCAAGTGGCCGTCTTCCGCTTCCCGGCGGACGGCATCGAGACCGTTGAGGATGGCGTCGCCGTCCTGTTGCGATATGATGCCCTGGCGCACCAGCATGGCGCAATGGGCGCGGGAGCCCGCTATATCTTGGGTGAGCAGCCGGTGATCGAAGTCGATGGACGCGTTGATCTGTTCCATGACCTCGGCGGGCCCGGCGTCGAATTGGCCACCCCAGATGGCGCTGGTGCCGGGCGGCCCATCGGCGGCGGGTCCGTCGCCTGGCTGCTTATCTGGCGGCTGTTTGTCTGAAGGGGCGCGCGTCATCGCGGCCTCGGTGGAAGAGAAGGAGAAGATAAGAACATGTTCCGCGCGATCCTTAGCGGCGTGAGTGTCGCGGCCATTTTGATGATATCCGCGCCCTATGCAAGAGGGGCCGGGAAGGCGTGCGATCGACCGCCGGAATCGCTTGGCAATTTCGCGGCCACGGGGCAGGCGAACGCGGCCTGGGCCGTTCCGTTCTACATGGGCGACGGCACGCCGCGAACCTTGGCGGACTTCCAGGGAAGCGCGCTGGTGGTGAATTTCTGGGCGACATGGTGCGCGCCGTGCGTCCGCGAAATGCCGGCGCTCGATCGTTTGAGCGCGGCGGTCGCGGACGGGGGCATCCGCGTCCTCGCCCTATCGGAGGACCGCGGCGGTGCCGCCATTGTCGAGCGGTTTTACGAAGAAAACGGAATCCGCCATTTGCCGGTAACCGTGGACCGCGGCGGCAAGGTGGTGCGGGCGCTGACGACGCCCGGCCTGCCCATGACCGTCCTGATCGATACCGAGGGGCGGGAGGTGGGCCGGGTCGTCGGCGTCGCCGAATGGGATGCCGAAGAAACCATCGCGTTCCTGCGCGATTGCCTGGTGCCGGACGACAAGATGGACTCGGCGCGGCGATGAGCGCTTGGAAAGAAAAATTGCAATCGACCAGGAACGCCACCCAGAGATGGCGAACGGCCGCGGTCATCGGCCTCGTGGTTGTGGCGGCGGTTGCGTGCGCCGATGACGGGCCGTGGCAAAAGCCGAACGTGTCGGCGGAGCAGGCGGCGCGGGACCGGGCCGCGTGCCGGCGCGAGGCGACGACCGAGGTGGAACGCGACATGGTGCTTTCGGAGGAGCGCGGTTCGCGAACGCGAGACAGTCGGACGAAGGCGTACATGGCGCAGATGAACCGGTTCTCGGCGGGCAGGGACCGCAATGACCTGTTCGATCGCTGCATGGCGCTGAGCGGGTATTCGAGGCGAGCGGGAACCGACCCGAAAAGCCGGTTCGAGGCCCAGTCCGCGCCCCAGCCCGAACCGCAACCCGAGGCCGAACCTCGGTAGGGGTGGGACACCAAACGGTTGGGGATACAAAAACCGGCGGCGACATAGTATGTCGTGTAGAGTGAACATTGATGCTCGCGGTTCCGTATAATGCTCGCGGTTCCGTATAATGAAAGTGGGTATTCGCGGCGTATAGGGGATTTTTTCGTTGAATAAAATTGAAGCGGGGCATGCGCATACGAAGCGCGTGGCCATGCTCCGTGACCAGCTCCGACAGCGGCGGCTCGCGGGTTTCATCGTGCCGCGCAACGACGCCCATCAGGGAGAGTACGTGGCGCCAGGCGCCGAGCGGCTGGCGTGGCTCACCGGGTTCACCGGATCCGCCGGGATGGCGGTGATCCTGCGCGATCGCGCGGCGCTGTTCGTGGACGGCCGCTACACCGTGCAGGCGGCGGGGGAAGTTGATGGCTCGCTGTTCGACATTCACCATTCGACCGACGCGCCGCCCGCCGGCTGGATCGAGGCCCAGCTACCGGCGCGCGGGCGCCTCGGCTTCGATCCGTGGCTGCACACGCCGGCGCAACTCGACGGTTACCGCGCGGCCTGCGGCAAGGCCGGCGGGCGCCTCGTGGCGGTGGCGGACAATCCCATCGACGACCTGTGGAGCGATCGGCCGCCGCCGCCAATGGCGCCCGTGGTCCTTCACCCGGAGCATTTCGCCGGCGAATCGTCGGCGTCGAAGCGCCGGCGTGTCGCCGACGCCCTGCGGAAGGATCGGGTGGACGGGGCGGTGCTGTGCGCGCCGGATTCCGTTTGCTGGCTGCTCAATATCCGTGGCGGCGACGTGCCTTATGCGCCCTTGGTGTTGGCGTTCGCCATCGTGCGCGCCAACGCTTCGGTCGAGATCTTCGTGGAGTCCGGCAAGCTGACCGACGGGCTGCGGGACGGGCTGGGAGCCGACGTTACGGTTTCTCCGCCCGACGGATTGTCGGCGGCGCTGGACCGCATCGGCGCGGCGAAGCAGACGGCGCGGGTCGAGCGCGACGGCACGCCGGAGTGGATTGTCGCCCGCCTCGGGAAGGCCGGCGCCGAGATCGACTTTGGCGCCGATCCCTGCGTTTTGCCGAAAGCCGTCAAGAACGCCGTGGAGATCAGCGGTATGCGCGCCGCCCACGTCCGCGATGGCGCGGCGTTGACCCGGTTCCTGGCCTGGCTGTCGCGGCACGCGCCGGGCGGCGAGGTCACGGAACTGTCGGCGGCGGAGCGCCTGGCCACCTTTCGCGAAACCAACAAATACTACCAGGGACCCAGTTTTCCGACGATTTCAGGGTCCGGCGGCAACGGCGCCATCGTCCATTACCGGGTGAGGCCGGAAACCGACCGTGTGCTCGAGGCGGGGACGCTCTATCTGGTGGACTCGGGCGGCCAGTACCTTGACGGCACCACCGACGTAACGCGAACCATCGCCATCGGCCGGCCCGCCGAGGAAATGCGGACCCGCTTCACCCTGGTTCTGAAGGGCCATATCGCCATCGCCACCGCGCGGTTTCCGAAAGGTACAACCGGTTCGCAGCTCGATGTGCTGGCGCGCGAAGCGTTGTGGCGGGCGGGCCTCGACTATGACCATGGAACCGGCCACGGGGTCGGCTTCTATCTCGGGGTCCATGAAGGGCCGCAGCGGATTTCCAAGTTGCCGAACCGCGTCGCCCTGGCGCCCGGAATGGTGATTTCCAACGAGCCCGGATACTACAAGACCGACGAATACGGCATCCGCATAGAAAATCTCGTGGTGGTCAGCAAGATCGACACGCCGGTGGGAGGCAGCAAGAAGTTCTATGGCTTCAAGACGCTCACCCTCGCGCCCATCGATCTCGGCCTGGTGGAAGGCTCGATGCTGTCGGAAGAGGAGCGTGGTTGGCTGAACCGCTATCACGCGCGGGTGCGCGAGACGCTGGCGCCGATGATGGATGGCGAGACGGCCGGCTGGCTGGACCGGGCGACCCGTCCGCTCTCGCCGGGCTGATCCATAGAGGCTGAGAGCAAGTCGATCCGAGCGGACAATCCCATTCGAAGGAGATCGCGCCAACCGTTCGAATCAGCCGCGGCGGATGGTGCGAACGACCACGGGGCGGCCGCCGGGGCGGACCAATTTGAGGAGTGCAAGTCGACTGGACATGATCAAGTACTTCTTTCTATTTGTTTGCGGCCAATCCCGAAAACATCAACATCTGTCCGAGACAAACCTTGGCATTGTATATATACGTTTATTGTGACGGTTTGGTGTCGGCCGCTCGAGTTCATGCAATTTCATAAAATTGCACAGAAATGTTAAGAAAACCGTAATGAAAAAAGGGGAAGCAACATGCCCACCATTAGCCATCACGCCGCGCTCATCTACACCATGGTGCTGGTGTCGGCCGCCGATCGCGACATGACCGATCCCGAACTGCGGATGATCGGCGAGATCATCCAGGGACTGCCGGTGTTCAAGGACTACAACATCGATCTGCTGCCGGCGAGCGCCGCCGCCTGCGCCGAGATCGTCGATGACGACGATGGCCTGGAGAAAGCGTTCGCGTTGATTGTCGACGGTCTGCCGGCGCGTCTGCGCGAAACCGCCTATGCCCTGGCCTGCGACATCGCCGCCGCCGACGGCAGCGTCCATCAGGAAGAATTGCGGCTTTTGGAGATGCTGCGCGACCGATTGAACCTCGACACGCTGGTCGCCGCCGCCATCGAGCGGGGCGCGCGGGCCCGGTTCGCCACTCTGCCGTAGACGGCGCCTCGGCGCCGTGACGAGCACGGCGTGCCCTCGGGGCGTCATCGAGGCGTCAGCGGGGCTGCAACGGAACAAAGAAAAGGGCCGCAGTCGAAACCGCGGCCCTGATCGTCGGAAACTCGGGTGGTCGGTTTTATGACCTAGACTAGAAGTCCATGTCGCCCATGCCGCCCATGCCACCCATGCCGCCCATGCCGCCCATTCCGCCGGGCATGCCACCACCGGACATGTCCTTCTTCTCGGGCCGATCGGCGACCATGGCTTCGGTTGTGATCAGCAGACCCGCCACCGAAGCGGCGTCCTGCAGAGCCGTCCGCACCACCTTCGTCGGATCGATGATGCCGGCCGCGAACATGTCGACATATTCGCCGGTCTGCGCGTTGAAGCCAATGTTATGGTCGTTGCCCTCGAGCAGCTTGCCGGCGATCACCGCACCATCGGAACCGGCGTTCTCGGCGATCTGACGGACCGGCGCCTGAAGGGCACGGCGAACGATGTCGATGCCCACCTTCTGATCGGCGTCTTCCGGTTTGAGAGCGTCCAGCGCCTTGATGGAGTAAAGAAGCGCAACGCCGCCGCCCGCAACCACGCCTTCCTCGACCGCGGCGCGGGTCGCGTGCATGGCGTCCTCGACCCGGTCTTTCTTCTCCTTCACCTCGGTCTCGGTCGCGCCGCCGACGCGGATCACGGCCACGCCGCCCGCCAGCTTCGCCAGCCGCTCCTGCAGCTTCTCGCGGTCGTAATCGGAGGTGGTTTCCTCGATCTGCGCCCGGATCTGGTTGCACCGGCTCTTGATCTCTTCCTTGTCACCGGCACCCTCGACGATGGTGGTCTCTTCCTTGGTGATGGTGATCTTCTTGGCCGACCCGAGCATGTCGATGGTGACGCTCTCGAGCTTGATGCCGAGATCTTCGCTGATCATCTGACCGGCGGTCAGGGTGGCGATGTCCTCGAGCATGGCCTTGCGGCGATCGCCGAAGCCGGGCGCCTTCACCGCCGCGACCTTGAGGCCGCCGCGCAGCTTGTTGACCACCAGGGTGGCCAGCGCCTCGCCCTCGATGTCCTCGGCAATCACCAGCAGCGGACGCTGCGACTGAACCACCTGCTCCAGAACCGGCAGAAGCGGCTGCAATCCGGAAAGCTTCTTCTCGTGGATCAGGACGAACGGGTTTTCCAGCTCGCAGGTCATCTTTTCGGCGTTGGTGATGAAGTACGGCGAGGTGTAACCCCGGTCGAACTGCATGCCCTCGACCACGTCGAGCTCGCTGTGCAGGCTCTTCGCCTCTTCCGAGGTGATGACCCCTTCCTTGCCGACCCGCTCCATGGCTTCGGCCAGCATATCGCCGATTTCCTTCTCGCCGTTGGCGGAAATGGTACCGACCTGGGCGATTTCCTGGTTGGTGGAAACGGTCTTCGACATCTTGTGCAGATTTTCGATCACCGCCGCGACGGCCATGTCGATGCCGCGCTTGAGATCCATCGGGTTGAGACCGGCGGCCACGGCCTTGGCGCCCTCGCGGACGATGCCCTGGGCGAGCACGGTGGCGGTGGTGGTGCCGTCGCCGGCTTCGTCGCTGGTCTTCGAGGCCACTTCGCGCACCATCTGCGCGCCCATGTTCTCGAACTTGTCGGCTCAGCTCGATTTCCTTGGCGACCGTCACGCCGTCCTTGGTGATGCGCGGCGCGCCGAAACTCTTGTCGAGGACGACATTACGGCCCTTCGGCCCCAATGTGACCTTGACCGCGTTGGCGAGTACGTCGACGCCGTGGAGCATTCTGTTCCGGGCGTCGGTACCGAATTTTACGTCTTTTGCAGGCATTTTACTTCGCTCTCCGTATTAAATCGGTCTCGGGTTGTTAGGCGGCCTCGATGACGCCGAGAAGATCGGACTCTTTCATGATGAGCAGCTCTTCGCCGTCGACCTTGACCTCGCTTCCGGACCACTTGCCGAACAGCACCCGGTCGCCGGCCTTGACGTCGAGAGGCTGAACGGCCCCGTCGTCCTTGCGCGCGCCCGGTCCGGCCGCGACGATTTCGCCTTCCTGCGGCTTTTCTTTCGCCGTTTCGGGAATGATGATACCGCCCGTTGTTTTCTCTTCCTGCTCGACGCGCCTTACAAGCACGCGATCGTGCAGCGGCCTGAACTTCATTTGCGAACCCTCCATAATATTAAAAATCAAGTAATTCACGAACCCGGGGTGTTAGCACTCTCCCCGAGTGAGTGCTAATGACTTAAGGAAACCGCGGGACAGTGTCAAGTGGGGTGGGAGCGAAAAGTCAACCGGAAGGGTGGATCGCCGACTGCGGCCGTCCGCGAAAAATCAGAGCAATATCCGTTCGGGTTATTTCCCTTGAACGGATATTGCTCCACTACCGACTTTCACACATCTGTCGGCGCGGCCCTTTGGTTGAGTTGGCCTACTTCTGGACGGCCGCGCGCGCCTGATCGAGCCAACCGTCCGCCATAGAGCGGTGATCGGCGATCCATGTTTCCGCCTGTTTTCGCAGATCTTCGGCGCTGTCGGCGCCGGCGTTCATCTCCGCGTTCTGGGCAAAAATATCCTCGATGGGTATCGAGGCGACCTCGAGAAGCGCCTTCACCGCGGGATTTTCCTCCAGGAATTCGACGTTGGCCACCGGACGGATATCGTTGGCCGGCCATCCCATCGCGCAGGGATCCTTGACGCACCCCTCGACCCCGGCGATGGTTGTCTTGTCCTCCAACTCCTTCTGGTCATCGGGCAGGGACGGGAAGGGCGTCTCGATCCAAACGACGTCCGTACCCGGCTTCAGCACCCCGACGGTCCAATTGGGTGTCCAGGTGAAGAAGAAGATCGGCTCGCCCTGTTGGTAGCGGCCGATCGCGTCGGCCATGGAAGCGGAATACGCGGCCTTGATCGGCGCAACGTCTTCGCGAAGCTCATAGGCATCGAGTTGATGGGCGATGACCTTTTCGCATCCCCAGCCGGGCGGGCAAGCCACCAGATCGGCCTTGCCGTCGCCATTGGCGTCGAAGAGCGCCCTGATCTCGGGCTTTTTGAAGTCTTCGAGGTTGGTGATGTCGTGCGCTTCGGCCGTCTTCTTATCCACGAGATAGCCCTGCAACGCCCCTCCTTCGGCGACATAACCGACGATTGTGGCGCCCGGCTCGAAGGTCTCTTTGTAGGTATTATGTAATGGGAACCAGCCGTTCACCCAGAGATCCACGTCGCCTTGTCCGACCGCCTGATAGAATGGCGGGTTATCCAGGGTCACGGGCTCGCTCACCGCATAGCCGAGTTCCTCGAGGAGGTGGGCATAGATTTCCCGCCTGAAACCAGCCGGTGTCCCAGGTCGCACGGGCCATCTTCACCGATTTGCCCTCGCCCGGTTGTTCCGCGGCCATCGCGGGACGGAACGCCGAGTGCAATCCGACGACGGCGATGACCCCCAAGGAAAGACTGATGCCCCTCATGAAACGCCATTTCGTCATATTGGTTCTCCCTCATCTTTTTTATTCGCGTAATTCAAGGTACAACAACACGGCCGTTGATGGAAGGGTGCCTCCGGCCGCGTAAAATTGCGCACCGCCAAGGCACACGGCGGTTTCATGCTTACGGCCGCATCGGCCCGCTTCTCTCGGGCGCTTATTGTTCGTGCCGCGCCGCGTCGGGAGGTGAATTGGCCAGTTCCTTGCCCGAGGCGCGGCCGCCGCCGAAAAGCTTCCGGAATGTCCCTAGAATTGCCCAGGATGGCTGACCGGCGGGCGCTCCCAACGCCTGGGTGACACGGTCGAGGATGATGGCGATGAGAACGATGGCGAAACCGCCGAGGAACGCGCGGCCCACATCGAGGCGGCCGAGACCGGTATAGACGGTGAGTCCCAGGCCTCCAGCGCCAATGAGCGCGGCGATGACCGTCATCGACAGCGCCAACATCAGCGTTTGGTTGAGACCGGCCATGATCGTCTTCAGAGCCAGCGGAATTTGAATTTCCATCAGCACCTGGCGCGGTGTCGAGCCAAAGGCGATGCCGGCCTCGACCATTTCTTCGCGGACCTGGCGAATCCCGAGGTTGGTGAGCCGAATGATCGGCGGCAGCGCGAAAATGATGGTGGCGATGACCCCCGGAACCATTCCGACGCCAAAAAGCATGACGATGGGCACCAGGTATACGAAGGAAGGGATGGTCTGCATGATGTCGAGCATCGGCCGGATCACGGCCGCGAACGTATCGCTTCGGGCCGCTGCTATCCCGACGGGAATACCGACGACGGCGCAGAAGAACACCGCCGTTAGGATCATGGCGAGTGTGGTCATGGTCTCCGACCAGACGCCGATAAGGTCGATGGTGACGAGTGCCAGCGCGGTGAAAATGGCCACCCCGCGGCCGGCAAATCGCCAGGCGACGAGCACGGCGCCGACGAGCAGCACGACGAATGGAATTGACTGCAGAACGCTGTCGAGCCCGAGCAGGACCTGATCCACGGGCCATTGAATGGCCCTGAACGCAGGGCGGAAATTAGGAACGAGCCAGTCCTTGACGATCCATTCCACCCAGTCGTCCACCGGAAGCTTGGTATAGAACGAGGGGCTTAACGACTCCGGCAGGTTCGAGAAAAATTGTGCGAGGCCATTGGGTTCGTTACCGGTGACAGGATCCGCCATGACATCCTTCCTATCCTTTTTCGACTATTCGCACCGTGCTCGAGAGCAATATCCGTGCAATTGGATCTGATCGCGCCGTGCTCAAGGGTCGTCGCTGTTTGCCGCGGCTTGGTTTTCCGATGCTTGCAGGTTCACCAAAATCTCTTGAGGGGAAACGACGCCGGTCAGTCGGCCGTCGTCGTTCACGATGGCGAGGGGCAGGCCCATGCCGCAGCGCTCGTAAACTTCGTACAGGGCCTCTTCCGGCCGTGCCTCGGGAAAGTCGGAGCGGAGGATGGGACGGATAGGTTCGCTTCCTTGCTGGCCCACCAAATCGCGCGCAAGCACCACGCCGACCGCCTTTCCGTTCTCGTCGACGGCATAGAGGCCATCGCATTGCTCGCTCCGCAGGCGCCTTCTGGCCACGTCGACGCTGTCCGAATCCGCGGAAAGGACCGCGAGATCCCCCGCCAGCGATCCGACGGTCAGGATACGGCCCCGGTCGACATCCTGGGTAAAGGCGGAGACATAGGCATCGGCCGGAGCCGCGACGATCTCCTCCGGTTTGCCAACCTGAACGAAACGGCCGTTCTTCATGATCGCGACATGGTCCCCAAGCTTCAGCGCTTCGTTCAGGTCGTGGGTAATGAAGATGATGGTGGTTCGGTAGCGCTCCTGGATGCGCGCCAATTCGTCCTGCATCTCTCGTCGTATCAGGGGGTCGAGGGCGCTGAAGGGCTCATCCATCAGCATGATCTCGGGATCGACGGCAAGCGCCCGGGCGAGACCGACGCGCTGCTGCATGCCTCCCGATAGATCTTGTGGAAGAACGTCGGCCCAGGCGTCGAGCCCCACCACTTCGAGGGCTTCGAGAGCCTTCAGCCGCCGCTCTCGTTGATCGATACCGCGGATCTTGAGCCCGTATTCGACGTTTTCCGCGACGGTCCGGTGCGGCAGTAGCGCGAAATGCTGAAAAACCATCGTCAATTTATGAAGCCGAAGCTCGCGCAACCGCTCTTTATCGGCATCGAGAATGTTCTCACCGTCAATTTCGATGTGGCCGCGTGTCGGCTCGAACAGCCGGTTGAAGCACCGCACGAGTGTCGATTTTCCGGAGCCGGACAGCCCCATGACCACGAAAATTTCGCGCTCGCGGACCTCCATCGAGACGTTGTTGACGGCAACGACACTGCCGGTCCGTCGAAAAATCGCATCCTTGTCAAGCCCCTTCTCGGCGAGGGCGATCGCTTCGTCAGCCTGCGGCCCGAACACCTTGAAGAGATTTTTGACCACGATATGAGGCCTGGTATTGTCCATGCTTGCTCCTGGCTCCGCGCGTCGGTGGAGATCGTCCCCGCCAAAACGCCAAGCAAGCGCTCGCCATGCGCCATGCCCGCGGTGATGGCGGCCATGTGTCGACTTAGCCGGCGACGCTCAGGCCAATGACGCGCTCACGCCTGACGGTGCGGAGCGGCTAGAGAGTTACCGGTTTCAAGCCTCTCTATCAAGCGGGTGAGACAGTTTTGCCAGTTTCGGTTGCATTAACCCTCGCCCGCTCGCGGCAGACGGCGGAGCCGGCGCGGCGCGAGGATAAGGACATCGCTTCTGTCGGCCGCCCGCTCGAGCGAATTCGGAGCGCGCGTCAAAGAGGTGGCTTCTGAAAATATTTTTCGAATTCTTCGGCGATTTTTCACTTGCAATAAGATCGTGGTTCTCCGATCATCTACATTAGAATCATTCCAAAGTTTGCCGTGACCGGACACTTTTCAGGGGCCGTGACTTTTTGCCGCGAGTTTCAACTTTCGCGGGTGCGTCGTCGCCATGGCGGGCGGCGATAACCGGCTTGGGGAGCGTCAGGTTTGACTGTGTCGATGTTGCCATGCGCACGACGACTTTTATCCACCTCTAACCGAAAGGATGGACCTTAATGCCAAGACAAGCGACGCCCAGAATATCCATATTGGCGGCCGCACTGTGTTTGCTCATGCCAGTTGGCTACGCTTCGGCCGAGCGCGAGCCGAAGCCGAGCCAGTTCTGGTGGCCCGAACAACTGGACCTCCAGCCTCTTCGCCAGCAAGACGCCGAGTCCGATCCATTGGGCGAAGATTTCAATTATGCCGAGGCCTTCAACAGTCTGGACCTGAATGCCGTAAAGCAGGACATCGAAACGGTGCTTACGACATCGCAGGACTGGTGGCCGGCGGATTACGGTCACTACGGACCCTTCATCATTCGGATGGCCTGGCACAGCGCGGGTACGTACCGCGTGGCCGACGGCCGCGGCGGCGCGGGCGGCGGTCAACAGCGCTTCGATCCGCTCAACAGCTGGCCCGACAACGCCAACCTGGACAAGGCGCGGCGGTTGCTCTGGCCGGTCAAGCAGAAATACGGTCGCGCGCTTTCCTGGGCCGACCTGATGGTGCTGACGGGCAATGTCGCGTTGGAGTCCATGGGCTTCGAGACCTACGGCTACGCCGGTGGGCGCGAAGACGACTGGGAGCCGGACTTGGTGTACTGGGGGCCCGAAACCGAAATGCTCGCCGATAAGCGCTACAGCGGCGACCGGAACCTGGCAAAGCCCCTTGCCGCCGTTCAGATGGGCCTGATTTACGTCAATCCCGAAGGGCCGAACGGCAACCCGGATCCGCTCGCGGCCGCCGTGGATATCCGAGAGACCTTCGGCCGCATGGCGATGAACGATGAGGAGACCGTTGCCCTCATCGCCGGCGGGCACACCTTCGGCAAGGCCCATGGGGCCCATGATCCGGCCGATTGCGTCGGTCCCGAGCCCGCCGCCGCCGGCATCGAGGAGCAAGGCTTGGGCTGGCGGAACAAGTGCGGCACCGGCAAGGGCGCCGACACCATAACCAGCACGCTCGAAGGAGCATGGTCCGCGAGCCCCACTGCCTGGAGCACGCAGTATCTGGACAACCTGTTTGGCTTCGAGTGGGTGCAGACAACAAGCCCCGCCGGCGGCGTGCAGTGGATTCCCAAGGACGGAGTGGCGTCGGATGTGGTTCCGGACGCGCACGATCCGTCGAAGCGCCATGCGCCCATCATGTTCACCACCGATCTGTCGCTCAAGATGGATCCGAGCTACCGCACGATCGCCAAGCGCTTTCAGGAGAACCCGGAAGAGCTCGAACGCGCCTTCGCCAAGGCCTGGTTCAAACTGACCCACCGCGACATGGGCCCGCGCGCGCGTTACCTCGGCGCGGAGGTTCCCCAAGAGCAGCAACTTTGGCAAGATCCCGTCCCGGCGGTGGATCATGCGCTGATCGACGCCGATGACATCGCCAAGCTGAAAACCGAGATCCTGGCGTCGGAACTGACCGCGCCCGAACTGATCCGCACCGCCTGGGCGTCGGCCTCCACCTTCCGCGGCACCGACATGCGCGGTGGCGCCAACGGGGCACGAATTCGCCTCGCACCGCAGAACAACTGGGATGTCAACAATCCGGACGAACTGGCAAAAGTACTGAACCGACTGGAGGGTGTCCAAAAGGCGTTCAACGACGCGCAATCGGGCGGCAAGAAGGTCTCACTCGCCGATCTGATCGTTCTCGGCGGATCCGCGGCCGTCGAGCAGGCCGCGAAGAAGGCCGGGCATCCCGTGGAGGTTCCCTTTACGCCGGGACGCACGGACGCGTCGGCCGAGCAGACCGACGTGGAGGCGTTCGCCGTGTTGGAGCCCACCGCCGACGGTTTTCGCAATTACTTCGGTGAGGGCAACCAGAGATCGCCGGCGGACATGCTGGTGGATCGGGCGGACCTGTTGACGCTGAGCGTTCCCGAAATGACCGTTCTGGTGGGCGGCATGCGGGCCCTTGATGCCAACACCGGCGGTTCGGCGCACGGTGTCTTCACCGACGAGCCCGGAACGTTGAGCAACGATTTCTTCGTCAACCTGCTCGACATGTCGACGCAGTGGACAAAGTCGCCGGAGACCGACGGGGTCTACGAGGGCCGTGATCGCGCGACGGGCGAAGTGAAGTGGACGGCCACCCCCGTCGACCTGATTTTCGGGTCGAACTCCGAGCTCCGCGCCGTCGCGGAAGCCTACGCGGCCGCCAATGCGCAAGAGATGTTCGTGCGCGACTTCGTCGACGCCTGGTCCAAGGTGATGACCCTCGACCGCTTTGATGCAACCAGCTGACCTCGAAGAAAATTTTCGGGTAGCTATTCGTGCGATAATTTAGTTCGAAGTTTAGATGTCAGCACGAGCGTCCGATCAGATCAACCCGGTCTGATCGGACCGTGCGTGGTTTTGTTTTCGACATTTTCAGCCGACCCCCCCTTTATACCAATTCCCGTTGATAGGAACCCATTGTGACGGCCGGCGCGGGCGCCATCGAGGCGATCGTTTGTCCTCAACACCCGGACCGCTATTGCTTTTTGATCCCCGTCAGGCGGTCGAGCCGCAGGCGGTGGCGATTGTCGGTCAGGCGGCGCTCGGCGATCCAGACCGATACCACGACGCCGAGGCCGGTGCCGCCGGCGATCAGGAACATGATCAGCAACTGGTATTTTACGGCCTGCGCGGGGTCGACGCCGGCGAGGATCTGGCCGGTCATCATGCCGGGCAGAAACACCAGACCCGCCGCCGACATGGAATTGATGGTGGGGATCAGGCCGGCGCGCACCGCGTCGCGGCGGATGGTGCCGAGCGCCTCGGACATGGTGTGCCCAAGGCTCAAACGCGCCTCGATGGCCGGTCGTTCGCGCCGCGCCGACGTGAGTAGACGCTCCAGGCCGATGCTGACGCCGGTCATGGCGTTGCCGAGGATCATGCCGAGCAGCGGGATGGCGTAGCGCGGATCGTACCACGGATCGGCCCGGATCTGGGTGGTGAGCGCGAGGAGGGTGACGATGACGCCCGCCACCATCATGGCGGTGGCGCCGATGCCGTAGGTCCAGGCCCCCTTGAAGCGGGACGCCTGGCGGGCGGTGATTTCGTAGCCGGCGAAACCCACCATGATCACAACCACGGCGCCGGTGAGCCAGGGCGAGGTGGCCGCGAACAGCGCCTTGAGCACCAGTCCCACCAGCAGCAATTGCACCACCATGCGCGCCGCCGCCACGAGCAGTTGCCGCTCCAGGCCCAGTTTCAAGGCGATGGAAATCGCGCCGTTGATCACCAACAGCAGCGCCGCCAGCGCCAGGTCGACATAATCCAGGGGAATGTAGGTCATGGCGCCGCTTCGCGCTCGGCGCTCAAACGGCCCCGCGTCATGGTCAGATGCCTGTTCGTCATGCGTTCGGCCTGTTGGCGATCGTGGGTGACCAGCAGGATCGCGGCGCCCCCGCTCAGCGCGCGTCGGAGCCGGTGTTCGACCCGTGACGTGGACTCCGGATCGAGCCCCGACGTCGGTTCATCCAGAAGCAGCACCCGGGGCTGGAGCGCCAATGCCCGGACCAACGCCAATCTTTGCCGCTCGCCGGTGGACAGCCGGCCGACCGGCCAGCCGAGCGCCTCGCGCGCAAGGCCGAGGTCCTCGATGATTCCGGCGGCGGCGTCGGGATCCGCGAAATGCGGACCCACGGTATCGGCCCACCACCCGGACTCGGCGGCGACGTAGACGACCTGCCGGCGCCAGGCCGGTGCCGCCATGGCATCGCGCGCCAGCGCGCCGATACGCACCTCGCCCGCGTTGGGATCGAGATCGGCGATGGCCCGGAGCAGAAGGGTCTTTCCCGCCCCCGACGGCCCGGACAGCGCCACGCACTCGCCGGCGGCGATGCGGAGCGAAGCCGGTTCGAGGCCCGGGCGCCAGAGCCCGCCGAGCGTCAGCGCCGGCGGCCGGCTTTCCGGCTCGGCACCGCCCGCGCCTTGAGCAACAGTCGCGATTTGCGGCATAGTCACGGGCCCAACCCTTAGATGAATGCGACATTCGCGGAGGAAGACTGTTGTGACGGATCCCGCCTGTCAACATGCCGATGCGCCGCTGGCGCCCCACGTCGAAACCGTCCGCCCCGAGTGGGTCGACTACAACGGCCACATGAACGTCGCCTATTATGTGCTGGTGTTCGACCACGCCACCGACGCGGTGCTGGATTTACTCGACCTCGGCGAGGCCTATCGCCGGCGCGCCCGGCGCTCGGTGTTCGTCGGCGAGGCGCACGTGACCTACGAACAGGAGGTCAACGCCGGCGATCGGCTGAACGTCGGCAGCCGCATCCTCGGGTTCGACGGCAAGCGGATCATCCTGTTTCACGAAATGTACCGCGACGGCACCGACGGGTTGGTGGCGACCAACGAGGTTCTGTGCCTGCACGTCGACCTCGATAGCCGGCGGACCGCGCCGATCCCGGCCGCCGCCGCCGAACGGATAGAGCGGGCGGTTTCCGAGGGTTCGGGCGTAGCGCGCCCGTCGCGGGCGGGCAGGGCCATCGGACTGGAGACCCGCCGGCCGCGATGAGCGCGGGTAGATATATGATCGAATGCGTTCCCTCGCGCCGGCCGTTCATGCCGCGTTAAGGGTCGGGACGGTATGATGCGTCCTGGTTCGGAATTGAATGGCCCCGAGGGTAAGATGAAATTTGCGCATTCGCTAGACCAGGCGTGCGAGTACGCCGGAATGGCCATTTCAATGATGGAAGAGCGGGGGATTGCCCCTCAACCCAACAATTTCTCCATTTGGTACACCTATTTTTCCGGTGACTCGCCTGAACTCAAGATGACCATGGACATTCTTCTGGACTCCGACCAGGGGCTCTCGGAGGAACAGAACGCATCGGTCTATCAGAAATTCCATTCCACCCCCTACGAGTCCGTGCCGTCCCATCTGATCGCACAAAAGATGGAGGCGGAACTGGCGGCGGTGATGGCGGCGCTGGAACAGGCCGGCCGCAACGCCTGCGACTACGAGCAAACCTTGGAAGCCGCCAGCGGCGACCTCTCCACCATCAGGCACGCCGACGACCTGAAGGCGATTGTCGGCGCGGTGCTGACCCAGACCCGGGCCATGGTTGAAAGTACCAGCGAGGTGGATCGGCAGCTCAAGGTGTCGGCGGCCGAGATCTCCCGGCTCAAGGACGAGTTGGCGTGCGCCCGCCAGGAAGCGATGACCGACGCGCTCACCGGTCTCGCCAATCGCAAGATGTTCGATTTCAAGCTCCGCGAGGCCACCCAGGAAGCCATTGAGAGCCGCGATCCCGTTTCCCTGTTGATCCTCGACCTCGATCATTTCAAACAGGTCAACGACTGCTTCGGCCACAATATCGGCGACCAGGTCATCAAATTGATGGCGGTCATTCTGAAAGACACATTGAAGGGCCAGGATACGGCGGCGCGTTACGGCGGCGAGGAATTCGCGGTGATCCTGCCGAAAACCAGCATCTCAAATGCCGTCAAGCTGGCCGAGCACATCCGCCAGCGTCTGGCGAAGAAGAAGATGGTCAACCGCAAGACCGGCGAAAATCTCGGTTCCATCACCGTCTCCATCGGCGTCGCCGTGTTCGACAACGAGGAGCAGCCGTCGGAGTTGATCGAGCGCGCCGACCGCTCGCTCTACGCGGCCAAAAACAACGGCCGCAACAGAGTGGTGTCGGAGCACGAATTGAAGGTCAGAAAGCTCGCGATCAGCGGCTAATTCTGTCACGAACGGGCAAGCTTGTATTCTCCAGCGCGCTGAGGTAACGCCTGTTTGCGAGTGCGGCGTAACCTGGGGATCTGTCCGCTGCCTAGACTGACACAGAAAACGGCCTTGATGGTCGGCGTGGGGCCGGCCGTCTGCACTCTCGCGGGCATGACCGCCGGTGGCCTCGTCGAGCCGTTCGCCGCCGCGGCGGTGGCCGCGCTTCTGGCGGCCGGCGTCATCTGGTTTCTGCGAAGACGCACTGTTCCCGAGCCGGTGGAAGCCCCGGTCGCCCGGCCGGTGCCAACGGCAATTCCGCAGGATATCCTCGAAGGGTTTCCCGATCCGGTCATTCTCCTCGACGCCACGCGGTCCATCGTTGCCGCCAACCGGTCGGCCCGCGACGTGCTGGGCGTCGGCCGGCTGGGCAGTGATCTGGCGCTGTCGTTGCGCCATCCCGATGTGCTCGCGGCGGTGGATACGGTGTCTTCCGGAGTGCCGTTGATCAGCGAGGAAATCGCGTTGCCGGTGCCGGTGCCTCGTACGTTCACCCTGCATGTCGCCCGGCTGCCCGACGCCGAGCGCCCGGGAAATCCGCGGGTCATTCTTGTCCTGCACGACGAGACCCGGGCAAAAAAGGCGGAACAGAGCCGCGCCGATTTCGTCGCCAACGCCAGCCACGAGTTGCGCTCGCCGCTGTCGGCGCTGATCGGGTTCATCGAAACGCTGCGCGGACCCGCCAGCGACGATGCCGACGCGCGCGAACGCTTCCTCGGCATCATGCATGACGAGGCCCAGCGCATGGCGCGTCTGGTGGAGGATCTGATGTCGCTGTCGCGCGTCGAGATCAACGAGCACGTGCGGCCGCGTGGCCGCGCCCACATGGGCCGAATCCTGAGCGGCGTCGCCGACGCCCTGCTGGTGCGGGCCGAGGGCCGGGGCATGGCGTTCCGTATCCGTTGTCCGGACGACCTGCCGGCCGTCGCCGGCGACGCCGATCAGTTGACCCAGGTGTTTCACAACCTGGTCGACAACGCCATCAAGTACGGCCGCGCGGACACCGCCGTCGACATCGTGGCGCAACCAGTGGACCGTCTGCCGGGGAGCGACGCGGGCGGTGTGTCGGTGTCCGTTGCCGACAAGGGCGAGGGCGTCGCGTCGATCCATCTGCCCCGGCTGACGGAACGGTTCTACCGCATCGACGAGGGCCGCTCGCGCCGCCTCGGCGGCACCGGGCTGGGTCTCGCCATCGTCAAGCATATCGTCAGCCGCCATCGCGGCCAGATCAAGATCAACAGCGTCGAAGGGCAGGGGACGACCGTAACGGTCATTCTCCCCGCCGCTGCCGATGGGGCCGCCGATGTGACGAGCGGCGGATAACGCCGCCGCCGCCCTGAATGGGTCCCTGGTTTGTCAAAAAACTTTAACTTTACTGTCATAATTCGGAATCCGACCGGCACTACGTTCTGACTTACCGGGCGTCGGACGAGGGCACGTCCGGTCGCGCGGCACCCCCCGGCCGCGCGGAATAAAACAGCACCTCGCTCTTGGGACAATTTCGGGAGATCTCTATGATCAGGAAATCACTGGCGCTCGCCGCTCTCGCCGCCGTTACGTTCGCGGGCACGGCCGAAGCGCGTGATCAGATCCGCATCGTCGGATCCTCTACGGTATATCCGTTCACCACGACCGTCGCCGAGCGGTTCGGCAAAACCACGAACTTCAAGACGCCGGTGATCGAAAGCACGGGCACGGGCGGCGGCTTCAAGCTGTTCTGCGCCGGTGTCGGCGTCGACCATCCGGACATCACCAATGCGTCGCGGGCCATCAAGAAATCCGAGATGGAAAACTGCGCCGGCAACGGCGTCAAGGAAATCACCGAGGTCAAGGTCGGCTACGACGGCATCGTGATGGCCAACGCCAAGTCGGCGCCGCAGATGACGGTCACCACCGAGCAGATCTTCCTCGCCCTCGCCAAGGACATTCCCGACGGCAAGGGCGGCCTCAAGCCCAACGACAACCAGAAATGGAGCGACATCGATCCGTCGCTGCCGGACGTCAAGATCGAGGTTCTCGGTCCGCCGCCGACCTCCGGCACGCGTGACGCCTTTGCCGAGCTGGCGCTCGAGGGCGGCTGCGAGCAATTCGACGTCATCAAGGAGTTGGAAAAAACGGACAAGGACAAGTACAAGGCCGTCTGTCATTCCATCCGCGAGGACGGCGCCTACGTCGAAGCCGGCGAAAACGACGTGCTGATCGTCCGCAAGCTGGAAGCCAATCCCGACGCCTTCGGCGTGTTCGGCTTCAGCTTCCTCGATCAGAACCTGGACAAGGTGCAAGGCAGCGTGATCAACGGTGTCGAGCCGACCTTCGAGGCCATCGCGTCCGGCGACTACGCGGTGTCGCGTCCCCTGTTCATCTACGTCAAGAAGGCCCATGCCGGCGTCATTCCGGGGATGAAGGAGTATCTCACGGAGTACACCAGCGATCAGGCTTGGGGCGAGGGCGGCTACCTCAGCGACAAGGGACTGATTCCCATGCCGGAAGACGAACGTGAAAAGTATGGTGACGCCGCCGCCAACCTCACCAGCAACGTGGTGATGTAAGGCAAATCCGAAGTCGCGGAGCCGGAGCCAGGACGATGGCTCAGGCTCCGTTGCTTCGTCGCCAGTGAGCGAACCGTCTCGCGCGCTTGCCGCGCGTTCATGCGGTTGTGGCTGCTGGTTGTGGCCGGGCATGGGGTCGGGCGCTTGGCGGTGAAGGAATACGATGTCGATAACCTTGGTGATCGCGGTAACGCTGCTGGTCCTGACGGCCATCGGGTACCATGCGGGCCGGTCGCGGGCCGTCGCGACGGTCTCCGGGCGGGTCCGGGAGCTGCACTCGCTGCCGGGGTACTACGGCTACTTCGTGGCGATCTGGTGCGGCCTGCCGGCGCTGTTCGTCTTCGGTGCCTGGATCGCCCTGGAACCCGCCATCATCCAGTCGATGCTGGTGTCGACCCTGCCGGAAACCATGCGCGATCTGCCGCCGCAACGGTTGGGCCTGATGCTCAACGACATCCACAACCTGGCCGACGGCAACATCACGGGCATTGGCGCCGATCCGGTCATCCAGGCCGCCGCCGACCGCCTCAACGGCTTGCGCCAGATCGGCGCGATCGCGCTCGGCGTGGTCGTTCTCGCCGTCGCCATCGCCGGGCTCACCTACGGCCGCCACCGCATCGCGCCAAAGCTGCGGGCCCGCAACACCGTGGAGCGCGTGGTCGTGATCGCCCTGATCGCCTGTTCCACCGTCGCCATTCTCACGACGTTCGGCATCGTCATGTCGCTGATCTTCGAGGCCGGGCGGTTCTTTACCATGGTGTCGCCGCTGGAGTTCCTGTTCGGGCTGGAGTGGAGCCCGCAAATGGCGTTGCGCGCCGATCAGGTGGGGAGCTCCGGGCGGTTCGGCGCCATCCCGCTGCTGGCGGGAACCATGCTGATCTCGTTCATCGCCATGTGCGTCGCGGCGCCGGTGGGATTGCTGGCGGCCATTTACATGTCGGAATACGCCCATTCCAACGTCCGGGCGGCCGTTAAGCCGATGCTGGAGATCCTGGCCGGCGTGCCGACCGTGGTCTACGGCTTTTTCGCCGCCCTGACGGTGGCGCCGCACTTCCGCGAGTGGGGCGAGCAGCTCGGGCTGTCGGTCGCCTCCGAAAGCGCCCTCGCGGCCGGTCTGGTCATGGGCATCATGATCATCCCGTTCGTGTCGTCGCTGTCCGACGATGTCATCAGCGCCGTGCCCCGGTCCATGCGCGAGGGCTCGTACGGGCTGGGCGCGACACGGTCCGAGACCATCAAGAAGGTGATTTTTCCGGCGGCATTGCCGGGCATCGTCGGCGGCCTACTGCTGGCGGTGTCGCGTGCCATCGGCGAGACCATGATCGTGGTGATGGCGGCGGGCCTGGCGGCCAACCTGACCGCCAATCCGCTGCAGGCGGTGACCACCGTCACGGTGCAGATCGTCACCCTGCTGGTCGGTGATCAGGAATTCGACAGCCCCAAGACCCTGGCGGCCTTCGCGCTCGGTTTGCTGTTGTTCTGCATCACCCTGGTTCTGAACATCATCGCGCTCCACGTGGTGAACAAATATCGAGAGCAATATGAGTAACTCCCCCGCAACGGGCGCGACGCCGCTCGGCAGCAAGGAAATGGGGCGCCGCGCGTCGGCGGCGGTGACCGCCGGCCTCAAGCGGCGGTATGCCGCGGAACGGCGATTTCGCGCCTACGGCATCGCCGCCATCGTGTTCGCGCTTTTGTGCCTCGCGACCCTTTTCGTTACCATCATCAGCACCGGCTATCCGGCGTTCACCCAGACGATGATCCGCCTGGACGTGACGCTGTATCCCCAGGACATCGATCCGGACGGAAGCGCCGATCCCGAAGTCCTGTCGCGCGCGAACTACCGCAAGGTGATCCAGGAAGCGGTGTTCGACCTGTTTCCGCAGGTCACCTCGCGCGGCGACAAACGCGCGTTGATGGGGCTGATAAGCCCCGGCGCCGCCTACGAAGTGCGCCGCGAGGTCATGAAAGATCCGTCGCTGATCGGCCAGCGGGTGAGCTTGCTTGTCCATGCGGCCGATGACGCCGACCAGCTCAACAAGGGACACATCGACGCCGACTTGCCGGAGTCCGAACGGCGGCTCTCCGACCAGCAGATCACGTGGTTCGAACGGCTGGCGGAGCGCGGTCTGGTGGTGACCCGGTTCAATACCACGCTGTTTACCAACGGAGACTCGCGGTCGCCCGAACTGGCGGGGATCCGGGGCGCGCTGATGGGCTCGTTCTACACCATGCTGGTGACCCTGGCGCTGTCGTTTCCGCTGGCGGTGGGCGCCGCGCTCTACCTCGAGGAGTTCGCGCCCAAGAACAGGTGGACCAATCTGATCGAGGTCAACATCAACAACCTGGCGGCCGTGCCGTCCATCGTATTCGGCCTGCTCGGACTGGCGGTGTTCCTCAACTTCTTCGGAATGCCGCGATCGGCGCCGCTGGTCGGCGGCATGGTGCTGACGCTGATGACGCTGCCGACCATCATCATCGCCAGCCGCGCCGCCCTGAAATCGGTTCCGCCATCGATCCGCGAGGCCGCGCTCGGTGTCGGCGCGTCGAAGGTTCAGACCGTCTTCCACCACGTCCTTCCGCTCGCCTTGCCGGGAATGTTGACCGGCACCATTATCGGCATGGCGCAGGCGTTGGGCGAGACCGCGCCGCTGCTGATGATCGGGATGATCGCGTTCATCGTCGACATCCCGGGCGGGGTGCTGGATCCGGCGACGGTGATGCCGGTGCAGATCTATCTGTGGTCGGATCTTCCCGAGCGCGCGTTCGTCGAGCGCGCGTCGGCGGCGATCATGGTGTTGCTGGCCTTTCTGGTGGTAATGAACGCTCTGGCCGTGCTTCTGCGGAAGCGGTTCGAGAACAAATGGTAGGAGAGCGGGGATGATGGCGATGCAGGCTGAATTAATCGCGCCGAACGAGGTGGAGGTCGCGACCGCGAGCCGGGACATGCCCAAGTTCGTGACCCAGGACGTCAACGTGTACTACGGTGAAAAACAGGCGCTGACCGATGTCAACCTGGATATCGGCACCAATAAGGTAACGGCGCTGATCGGGCCATCGGGATGCGGCAAGTCCACCTATCTCCGGTGTCTCAACCGGATGAACGACACCATCGATATCTGCCGTGTGACCGGCGACATCCTGCTCGACGGAACGGATGTCTATTCGAGGGACATGGACGTGGTCCATCTCCGCGCCCGGGTGGGCATGGTGTTCCAGAAACCCAATCCGTTTCCCAAGTCCATTTACGAGAACGTCTGTTACGGACCGCGGATCCACGGGATCGCCAAGAACAAGGCGGAGTTGGACGAAATCGTCCATGTCAGCCTGCAGAAGGCGGGGCTGTGGAACGAGGTCAAGGACCGCATGCAGGAACCGGGCACGGGCCTGTCCGGCGGTCAGCAGCAGCGGCTGTGCATCGCCCGGGCGGTGGCGGTCCAGCCCGACGTCATTCTCATGGACGAGCCGTGCTCGGCCCTCGACCCCATCGCCACGGCCAGGATCGAAGAGCTGATCGACGAGCTGCGCGTCAACTACACCATCGTGATCGTCACCCATTCCATGCAGCAGGCCGCGCGGGTCTCGCAGCGCACCGGCTTTTTCCATCTCGGCGAGCTGGTGGAGGTCGGCGATACCGAGCAGATCTTCACCAACCCGAAGGACGAGCGCACCCAGGGATACATCACGGGTCGGTTCGGCTAGGCCCTGGTCCGCCACGCCACGCCACGCCACGCCACGCCGACCCTGAAGAGGAATACGCCGCATGCCGTCAGAACACATCGTCAAGTCCTTCGACGAGCAACTCAACCGTCTCGGAAACGTCATCGCCGAAATGGGCGGACTGGCCGAAGTTCAGCTCGCCGACGCCATGCAGGCGCTGATCCGCCGCGACACCGAGAAGGCCATCGAGGTCGCCATGGCCGATCAGCGTATCGACGATCTGGAAAGCGAGGTGGATCAGCTGGCTGTCTCGCTTCTCGCGTTGCGCCAACCCATGGCACAGGACCTGCGCGACGTCATCGGCGCGTTGAAGGTCTCGGCCATGATCGAGCGCGTCGGCGACTATGCCAAGAACCTGGCGAAACGCACGTCGGCGCTCGCCGAGGTGCCGCCCGTGCCGCCGGCCTTCACCGTCGCCCGCCTCGGCCGTCTGGCGCAGGAAATGTTCAAGGAAGCGCTCGATTCCTATATCTCGCGCGACCTCGACAGGGCCGACAGAACCCGTCAGCTCGATGAGGAGGCGGACGCGCTTTACACCAGTATCTTTCGCGAGCTGCTGACGTACATGATGGAAGATCCGCGGAACATCACATCGTGCACCCATCTGCTGTTCGTCGCAAAGAACCTCGAACGCGTCGGCGATCACGCTACCAATATCGCCGAAATGACCCACTTTCTGGTTCGCGGCAAGGCGCCGGCGGTCGAGCGGGTGAAAGACGACGAGGCCAATTTCACCGTGATGCGCCCGGCGAGCAACACCAGCGAACGATGATGAGCGATTAGCGATTAGCAGCGAGAGGACGGGGAACGCGACCCATGAAGCCGAAGATCCTGATCGTGGAAGACGAGGAAGCCCAGGCCGAGGTGCTGAAATACAACTTCGAGCGGGAGGGCTGCAGCGTCGCCCTCGCCTATGACGGCGAAGAGGCGCTGCTGGTGGCGGAGGAGCAACAGCCGGATCTCATCGTTCTCGACTGGATGCTGCCCGGCATTTCCGGCCTGCGTGTCTGCCAGGCGCTGCGCGGCCGGCCGGAAACCAAGGATCTGCCCATCGTCATGGTGACCGCGCGCGGCGAGGAGGGCGACCGGGTGCGCGGACTCGACAGCGGCGCCGACGATTACGTGGTGAAACCGTTCTCCCCGAGCGAACTGGTGGCGCGGGTGCGCGCGGTGCTGCGGCGATCGCGCCCGTCGCTGGGCCACGAGCACCTGAGCTTCGGCGACATCGTGATGGATCTCGGGACCCATCGGGTGCAGCGCCGGGAAAAGCCGATCCACCTCGGACCGACGGAGTTCCGCCTGTTGCAGCTATTCATGGAGCGGCCCGACCGGGTGTTCTCGCGCGAGCAGCTTCTCGACCGGGTCTGGGGCCGCGATATCCACGTCGAATCGCGAACGGTGGATGTCCACATCCGGCGTCTGCGCAAGGCGCTCGGCGAGCACGGCGGCGAGGATGTCATCCGCACCGTCCGCGGCGCCGGCTACGCGCTCGACGCGCAGGCCATGTGATCGCGATATTTCCCTAATTCGTAAAGCTTTTCAAACCGCTGGGGCCGTGTAAACTCCTTCGCGTGTGATCATTCTTTAATTGCAGCACGCGAGGCTAGTTATGAACGGCGTCCGCGCGGCCATGGACCGGTTGGTGGTGAAGGCGCGCCAGGTGGTGCGCCACGACATGCTGATCCTGACCATTCTGGCCATGGTGGTGGGCGCCGGCACGGGCGGCGCCATCATCGTGTTCCGTGAGGCCATCACCCTCGCGCAAACGCTGTTCCTCGGCAGCAATGAGATGCTTTGGATCACCGGAGACGGGCAGCCGTGGTGGCGGCCGCTGGCGGCGTTGACCATTGGCGGGCTCGTCGTCGGATTGCTGATTCGCCACCTGCTGCCGGGGCGGCGTCCGCATGGCATTCCCGACGCCATCGAGGCGAGCGCCCTTCACGGTGGTCAGATGTCGGCGCGGACGGGTTTCTGGGCGGCGGTGATCAGCGCCACCTCCATCGGCGCCGGCGCCTCGGTGGGCCGCGAAGGTCCGGCGGTGCATCTCGGCTCGACGCTGGGAAGCTGGATAGCGGCCCGGCTGCACATGAACCACCAGCTGTCGCGCACCTTGCTGGGATGCGGCGCGGCCGCCGCGGTCGCCGCGTCGTTCAACGCCCCCATCGCCGGCGCCCTGTTCGCCAACGAGGTGGTGATCGGACACTACGCCCTCAGCTCGCTCGGCCCGGTGGTCATCGCCAGCGTCACCGGTACCATGGTGTCGCGCGCCTACTTCGGCAATTTTCCGGCGTTCGCCCTCGTCGAGCACAGCATGATCTCGATTTGGGAGTTTCCCGCCATTCTCGGCCTCGGACTCCTGGCCGGCATCGCCGCCGTCGTGTTCGTGCGCGGGGTGAAGTTGTTCGATAGCCTGGCCGGCAAGCTTCCGGGACCCACCTGGATACGGCCCGCCATCGGCGGCGCGCTGGTGGGGCTGATCGCCATCCCGTTTCCCCATGTGCTGAGTATCGGCTACTCGGTCACGGAAACGGCGCTGGCCGGTTCGCTGGGGCTGCAGATGCTGGTGGCGATCTGCCTCGCGAAACTCGTGGCGACGGCCGTCAGTCTCGGTTTCGGTTTCGGCGGCGGGGTGTTCAGTCCGTCGCTGGTCATGGGCGTGACCCTGGGCGGCGCCTATGGTATCGTCGTCACCGGTATTTTTCCGGACCAATCGGCCGGCGCGGGCGCCTACGCGGTGATCGGCATGGGGGCGATGGCGGCGGCGGTCCTCGGCGCCCCCATTTCCACCACCCTGATCGTGTTCGAGATGACCGGCGACTACCACATCACCATCGCGGTGATGATGGCGGTGATCATCAGCGTGGTGATCTTCCGGCCGTTTCACGGCCAGTCGTTCTTCACCTGGGTGCTGGAAGGGCGCGGCCTCGATCTCCATGGCGGTTTTCAAGCCAACCTGCTGCGCGGCATTCCCGTCAGCCGGCTCATGACCATGCGCTGCGAGGTCATCGGTCCCGAGGTCAATCTCGGGCTGTTGAAACGAATGCTTCGGCGATCCCTGTCGCGACAGCTTTTTGTTGTCGACGAGGACGGCAAGCTGGTCGGCACCCTCGCGTTCGCCGACCTCAGCGAGGCCGCTTTCGACCCGCACCTCGACAATCTGGTCTACGCCGAGGACGTGGTCCGCCGCGAACCGCCGATGCTGGCGGTGAGCGACAATCTGGAAACCGCGATGAAACTGACGCGAACGTCCGGCGAACCGCAGATTGCCGTCGTCGAGGATCTGAAGACCCGGAAATTCGCGGGGTGCCTGCGAGAAACCGATGCCTTCAACGCCTACACGCAGGCGCTGCTGTCGAACCGCCGGGAGGAGCACGGGTGATTGCCCTTACCAATATCGCGCACGAATCGAAACCACGAATTCGCCAGACCATCGCCGAATGCGGCGCGCTCGGTTCGGCCGTAACCCCCTCGAGAAAATGAAGACCCGGGCCGGGATCATTTACCGACGGCGGCGGCCGCACCGGCATGTTATATAGAACGCATGCCTGATCCATTCGATCTCATGGACACGCCGCCGCGGCCGCTGGTGCCACCGCCACTGCCCCAATCGGTTCACCTGGACGGCCTGAACGCGGCGCAATGCGAGGCGGTGCGGGCCACCGACGGGCCCCTGCTGGTGCTCGCCGGCGCCGGTACCGGCAAGACACGCGTGCTGACCACGCGGCTCGCCCATATTCTTGCGGGCAACAAGGCGCGGCCGTGGCAGGTGATGGCGGTGACCTTCACCAACAAGGCGGCGCGCGAAATGCGCGAGCGGGTGGCCGGGCTGCTCCAATGCTCGGTGGAGGGGTGGTGGGTCGGCACGTTTCATGCTCTCGCGGCGCGGATCCTGCGCGCCCACGCGGAGCGCGTGGGTCTCAAGCCGAACTTCACCATTCTCGATACCGACGATCAGCTGCGCCTGATCAAGCAGTTGCTGGAAGCCCGCAATGTCGACGCGAAGAAATCGCCCCCCCGGATGGTGATGGGCGTCATCCAGCGTTGGAAGGACCGCGGCCTCACGCCCGATCGGGTCTCCGAGGCCGAGGGCGCCGACGCCGCCGACGGCTGGGTGCTCGAAATCTATCGCGACTATCAGGAGCGGCTGCGGGTGTTCAATGCCGCCGACTTCGGTGATCTGCTGCTGCACTGCCTGACGCTGTTCCGCGAGGACGCGGAGGTGCTCCGCAAGTACCAAAACCGGTTCCGTTATCTCCTGGTGGACGAATACCAGGATACCAATGTCGCCCAGTATCTATGGATCCGGGCGCTGGGGCAGCTCCATCGCAACATCTGCTGCGTCGGCGACGACGATCAGTCCATCTACTCGTGGCGCGGCGCCGAGGTCGGCAATATCCTCCGTTTCGAGAAGGATTTTCCGGGCGCCCGCGTGGTCCGCCTCGAGTGCAACTACCGCTCGACGCCGCACATTCTCGCGGCCGCTTCCGGGTTGATCGCCCACAACCAGGGCCGGCTCGGCAAGACGCTCTGGACCCCCGTCGACGAGGGCGAGAAAGTCGTTGTCCAGGGCGCCTGGGATGGCGAGGACGAGGCGCGCGCCGTCTGCGAGGAAATGGAGGCGCTTCAGGCCAAGGGGCACGCGCTCAACCAGATGGCGGTCCTCGTGCGCGCCGGTTTCCAGACCCGCGAGTTCGAGGAACGGCTGATCACCATCGGTCTGCCGTACCGGGTGATCGGCGGCGCGCGCTTTTACGAGCGTCAGGAGATCCGCGATTCCATCGCCTACTTCCGGGTCCTGGTGCAGCCCGACGACGATCTCGCGTTCGAGCGGATCGTCAACGTGCCGAAGCGCGGCCTCGGCGCCGCCAGCCTGCGCGCCATCCATCTGCTGGCGCGGGCCGAGGACTCGTCGTTGAGCGCCGCCGCGGCGCGGCTGGTGGGAACCGACGAATTGAAGCCGCGCGCCCGCCAGACGCTGGCGGGGTTTCTCGCCGACTTCGCCCGGTGGCGGGGGCTGATGACGGCGATGGCGCATCCCGAACTGGCCAAACAGATGCTCGACGAGTCCGGTTATACGGCGATGTGGCAGAACGATCGCAGCCCCGAGGCGCCGGGCCGCCTCGAAAACCTGAAGGAATTGGTGGCCGCGCTCGCCGAGTTCGAAAGCCTGGGCGCTTTTCTCGAGCACGTGAGCCTGGTCATGGACAACGACGAGATGGCCGGTGACGACAAAGTGACCCTGATGACCCTGCACAGCGCCAAGGGTCTCGAATTCGACACCGTGTTCCTGCCCGGTTGGGAAGAGGGGCTGTTTCCGCACCAGCGCGCGCTCGACCAGGGCGGCACGGCCGCGCTCGAGGAGGAGCGCCGGCTCGCCTACGTGGGTCTGACCCGGGCGCGCAAGCGCGCGGTGGTGTGCTGCGCCGACAGCCGGCGGGTCTATGGCTACTGGCAGAACGCGGCGCCGTCGCGGTTCATCGCCGAATTGCCGGAGGACCATACGGAACCGAGGGGGCCGCAGGGGATGTACGCGAGCCATGCCCAGGGTCTCGGCGGCGGCTGGGACGAACCGCCGGGCGGTTTCGCCGATCGCGGCAATGCCGCCGGCCGGCGGAAAGCGCCGCTGATCGACGGGGTCTCGCAACGGGTCGCGCCCCGGGAGGCGCCGGCGCGGCCGTTCGAGGTGGGCCAGCGCATCTTCCATCAGAAGTTCGGCTACGGCCGGGTGCGCGTGGTCGACGGCGACAAGCTGGAGATCGATTTCGACAAGGCGGGATCGAAAAAGGTGCTTCACAGCTTCGTCGAAGCCGCCTGATGGACAATCCGATAGACGATCGGATGGACGATCGGATGGATGGCGGCCTGTGGCGGATCCGCGTCGCGGCGCCGGGCGCGGCGGCGGATGCCTTCGAGGCGGCGATCGAGCAGTTTTGCACGGCGCTGACGCGAACGGAAGGCGACGGCGGCCGCTGGCGCCTCGAGGGACTGTGCGCAACCCGGCCCGATCCGGCGACGCTGGCGATCGCCGTCGAACTGGCGGCGGCGGCCGAGGGCATGGCGGTCCCGGAGGTCCAGGTGGAAGCCGTGGCGCCGAGAGATTGGGTGGCGGACAACCTGGCCCAGTTTCCGCCCATCGCGATCGGCCGGTTCTTCATCCATGGCTCGCATTTCGACGGTCCGCCGCCGCCGTCTCGGATCGGGCTGTGGGTCGATCCCGCCGTCGCCTTCGGTTCGGGGCGCCACGGATCCACGTCCGGCTGCCTCGTGGCCATCGGCCACCTCTCGCGCCGGCGGTTCGCGCGGGCTCTCGACATGGGCTGCGGCTCGGGAATTCTCGCCATCGCCATGGCCAAGGCGTGGCGGGTTCCGGTGGTCGCCGCGGACATCGATGCCGCGTCGGTCGGCGTGACGCGGACCAATGCGCGGCTGAACGGCGTCGGCGACCGGGTCCGGGCGGTCCGGGCCGACGGTTACGCGGCGCCGCTTGTGCGCCGCCTGCGACCCTTCGATCTCGTTGTCTGCAATATCCTGGCGCGGCCGTTGAAGCGCATGGCGCGCGATCTCTCGGCTCACCTGGCTCCCGGCGGCATTGCGGTCCTCTCGGGGTTTCTGACGCGGGACGGCGATGACGTGCTGGCGGCGCACCGCGCCGTCGGACTGCGCCTGCGGCGGCGTATCACCATCGACGATTGGCAGACCCTTATCGTCGAGCGGCCGGCGGGGCCGCAAGGCTCTCGTCAGCGACCCTTGGCGGCGCGGTAGAGGGTGTCGATCCGGCCGTGCAGCGCCGGGTCGTTTCGCGCCGCCAACAGGATCTCGATGTATTCGTCCATGGTGATACCGGGCGTCCGGTCGATGGCGGCGTCCATCTTGCCCTTGGCTTCGCGGCGCAGCGTGTCGGCGCGTCCGGGCGAATCCGCCGCCTCGACCCGCGGCTTGTACGCCGTCATGAGGTCCTGCACCTGGATTGCCGCCTCGACGTAGGACTTGAGCTTGGCGTCACCGTACCCGCCTTGCGCAAAGGCGGACACGCCGCCGGATGCGGCGAACAAAAGCGAAAGCAACAACACCGGAACAGAAAGCCTGGCGGCCATAATCATCACGCGACCCTTCAACCCCAAATCATGTCGAATGCTCAGAGATAAACCGAATCGTCCGCGATTGAAACGAAATAGAAAACGTCCGGGAAGGCAAAAGTCCGGTTTTGGTTTGACAGCGTTCATTCGAGTTTGTTTAATAAGATTTGCTGGATAAAAATGCATATATCGATAACATCATTGTGCCTGAAGGCGATTTGACGAAAACATTAACGCCAAGGTATCGGGATCGATTTATTTTTTTCAGAATAAATTATCAGTATTACTTTGAGCTCCGAAGAACGGTTTTTTTTTATTCTATTGATGCGTTTGGAGGGAATGACCATGGCGGAAAGCCGTTCTAACAGACTTCATCCTTACATCTCCGAATTGAATGAGCGGTTGCGCGACGGGCGGGTCGGCCGTCGTGAGTTTTTGCGCACCGCGACGGTGCTCGGCGTCTCGGCGGCGGCCGCTTACGCCATGGCGGGGATCCCCGGCGGCGACGGGTTGGTCGGCGATGCCCGCGCGGCGGGGATGACACGCCCGAGTTCGGCGGCAATCTGAGGTGCTCGATGAACGTCAAGGAAATCACCGATCCCGCCACCTACGACTGGGCGGAGAAGGGCAACGTGGCGCGGCACGTGATCGAGCCGTTGGTGCGGATCAGTCACGAGAACTTCGCCGAGCCCTATCTGGCCGAAAGCTGGGAGGCGTCGGACGACCTCAAGACCTGGACATTCCATCTGCGCAAGGGCGTCAAGTGGTCCAACGGCGACGACTTCACCGCCGACGATGTCATCTACAACTTCCGCCGCTGGCTCGACCCGAAAACGGGCTCATCGAACCAGGGCCGGTTCAGCTCCATGACCACGACGGTGGATACCGGCAAAAAGGACGACGAAGGCAAGCCGGTGATGTCGACGATGGGGGCCGAGGGGGTACTCGAAAAGGTCGACGATCATACCGTCCGCTTCAACCTCGTGATCCCGGATCTGTCGCTCCCCGAGAGCATGGCCGACTATCCCGCGCTGATCGTGCACCGTCGTTTTGAAGAAGACGGCGGCGATCTGTCGAAGAACCCGGTCGGAACCGGACCTTTCACGCTTACCGACTTCGCGGTCGGCGAAAAGGCCGTGCTCGTCAAGCGCAAGGACGCGCCGTGGTGGGGCGGCGACGTCTATCTCGACCAGATCACCTACATCGATCACGGCGACGACGCGGCGGCGCAACTGGCGGCTCTGGCGTCCGACCAGGTGGATCTCAATTTCCGCACCGGCATCGAGCAGGTGGCGACGCACGAAGCGATCCCCAATCTGACCGTGTACTCCACCTTGACGGCGCAGTGCGGCGTCGCGCGCATGCGGGTGACCGAGAAGCCGTTCGACAACAAGGCGCTGCGCCAGGCCATCCAGGCCTGCGTCGATCAGGACGAAATTCTCCGCATCGTCTACCAGGGGCGGGGCGCCGTCGGCGAGGACCATCACGTGGCGCCGATTCACCCGGAGTATGCCGATCTGCCGCGGTTGAAACAGGATTACGACCTCGCCAGGAAGCGGATGGCCGAGGCCGGATATCCCGACGGCATCAAGCTCACCATCGACTGCGTCGCCAATCCCACCTGGGAGCAGAACGCCTGCAAGGCGCTGCGCGAGATGTGCCTGCCCGCCGGCATCGACATCGCCATCAACGTCATGCCCGGCGGCACCTATTGGGATCGCTGGATGTCGACACCCTTCGGTTTCACATCATGGACCCACCGGGCTCTCGGCACACAGGTCCTGAACCTGGCCTATCGCAGCGGCGTCGCCTGGAACGAAACCAATTACGCCAACCCCGAGTTCGACGCGCTGCTCGACGAAGCGGGAGGAATCCTCGACGCCATCGAGCGCCGCGAGGTGATGGCCAAGCTCGAGAAGATCTTGCAAGACGACGCCATCATCTCTCAGTCTTCGTGGCGCTCGGTATTCATCACCGCCAACGACCGGGTCAAGAACATCTACGTGCAGCCGGCCGAGGAGCATCACTACAACAAGGTCTGGATGTCCTGACAGCGTTCCAGGACCACGCCAATGAACAATAAACAAACCGGTAACTGATGGTCCTGTTCATCCTCCGGCGTCTCGGCGCCATGATGCTGACCATGCTGGTGGTTTCCATCCTTCTCTTCTTGCTGCTGGAGCTGACGCCGGGAAACGTCGCCACCAAGGTGCTCGGTCCCTACAGCAGCGAGGAGCAACGCACCCTCTGGCTCGAGGCGCACGGCTACTTCGAGCCGGTCTGGGCGCGCTACGCGTCGTGGCTCGGCAACTTCGTGACCGGCGATTTCGGCGAGTCCATCCGGTTCAAGGTGCCGGTCTCCGAGGTTCTCTGGCCGAGGCTGTGGAACACCGCCATTCTCGGCTTCTGGACATTCGCGATGATGATCCCGCTGTCGCTGATCCTCGGCGTGCTCGCCGGCATGCGCGAGGGCTCCAGGCTCGACCGCACCATCTCGGTGACCAGCATCGTCACCACGTCGGTCCCCGAGTTCGCCAGCGCCGTGTTCCTCGCCGCCATCTTCGTGTTCTGGCTGGGATGGCTGCCGGGCACCAGCACCATGACCAATGGCTTCGACTGGCGGCAACTGGTCCTGCCGGTGATGGTTCTGGTGCTCTATGATTTCGGTTACGTGACACGCATGACGCGAGCGTCCATGGCGGAGGTGATGACCACGCCCTACATCCGCACCGCCGTCCTCAAGGGACTGCCGTACCGCCGGGTCATCATGCGCCACGCGCTGCGCAACGCCCTGATCGCGCCGTTCACGGTGATCACCCTGCAGATCAACTGGCTGTTGTCGGGCGTGATCGTCGTCGAGTTCTTCTTCGCCTACAAGGGGTTCGGGGCGCTGCTGCTGGAGGCGTCGCTCAATCAGGACATCTTCCTGATCGAGGCCTGCGCCATGGTCGCCGTGTTCGTCGCCACCGCCACCCAGACCGTCGCCGACGTCGGTTACACCTACCTCAACCCGCGTATCCGGTTCGATTGAGGAGCGGAGAATGACCGACCTCGCCAACACCACGCACCCCGCCGGCACCGCCGGCCTCGCCTTCACGCGGGCAGTCCGCTCGTTCGCCCTGATCCGCGAGAGCGGCGCCGCGATGGTGGGCGTCGGGCTCATCGGGTTCTGGGTGATCGCCGCCGTGCTGGCGCCGCTGATCGCGCCGTTCGATCCCAACGCCACGCTGCAGCCGTTCGCCGGACCCGGCACCGAATATGCTGGCGTATCGTCGGCGGGCGGCACCTTTTGGCTCGGGACCGATCAGCTCGGGCGGGACATCCTGTCGCGGATCCTGTGGGGCTCGCGCACGGTGCTGTTCTACGCCCCCGTCGCCACCGCGTCGGCCTATCTGGTGGGCATCCTCATGGGGCTCGCCGCCGGCTATTTCCGCGGCCGCGCCGACACGGTCCTCTCATTCCTCGCCAACGTGATCCTGTCGTTTCCGGTTCTGGTGCTCTACATCCTGGTGATCACCACCATCGGCGCCTCGGGGATCAACATCGTCATCGCCATCACCTTCGCGAGCGCTCCGGGGATCATGCGCATCGTCCGCGGCCTGGTGCTCGATCTCCGCAACCGCGACTACGTCGCCGCCGCCCAGACCCGGGGCAAGTCGTCTTGGTACATCATGCTGGTGGAGATCCTGCCCAACGCGCGCGGGCCGCTGATCGTCGACGCGTGCCTGCGCCTCGGCTACGTCATCATCACCATCGGCGTGCTCGGCTTTCTCGGCCTCGGCCTGCCGCCGCCCGATCCCGACTGGGGCGGCATGATCAACGAGGCGCGGCCGCTGGCGCTCGCCTTTCCGTACATGACCATCTTCCCGTGCATCGCCATCTCATCGCTGATTCTCGGCTTCAACATGCTCGCCGATGGGCTGCGCGAAATATCGCTGAAAGACTGACGAGATGCCCCAAGCGCCCGCTCACGCGGACTCGCCACTGCTGGAAATCGAAAACCTCTGCGTTTCGTATTTCGTCCGCGCCGGCGAGATCCCGGCGGTGGTGGACTTTTCGCTCCGCATGGACGCCGGCGAAAGCGTCGGCCTGGTGGGCGAGTCGGGCTGCGGCAAATCCACCGTGGCGATGGCGATCATGCGGTTCATGGGCGCCAACGGCGGCATCGTCGGCGGGTCGATCCGCTTCAAGGGCCGCGACCTCGGCAGTCTGTCCAAGGAGGAACTTCGCCGCGTCCGGGGCGCCGAGATCGCGATGATCTACCAAGAACCCATGGCCGCGCTCAATCCCAGCCTGACCATCGCCGACCAGCTCGTCGAGGTGCCGATCGTGCACGACGGGGTGAGCCGGGGCGAGGCGGCGGCTCGGGCCATCCGATTGCTCGACGACGTGCGGCTGCCCGATCCCGAACGGGTCATGGACGCCTATCCGCACCAGATCTCCGGCGGCCAGCAGCAGCGCGTGGTCATCGCCATGGCGCTGCTGTCCCAACCGTCCTTGCTTTTGCTGGACGAGCCCACCACGGCGCTCGACGTCACGGTCGAGGCCGGCATCGTCGACCTCATCGGCGAGCTCGGCAAGAAGTACGGAACGGCGCAACTCTACATCTCGCACAACATGGGGCTGATCCTCCAGACCTGCGAGCGGGTCTCGGTGATGTACTCGGGCGAAGGGGTGGAGGACGGTCGCGCCACGGACGTCTTCAAGGATCCGCGCCATCCCTATACCCGTGGCCTGTTCGGCTGCATCCCGCTGCCGAGCTGCGACAAGAACGCCCGGCCTCTCACGCCCATCCGTGGCCAGTTGCCGCTGCCGCACGACCGGCCCCGGGGCTGCAATTTCGCGCCCCGCTGCGACTATGTCCGAGAAGGGCTCTGCGACCAGGGCGCCATTCCCATGGAGCCGACGGGCGGGATCCCCATAGAGGAGCCGACGGGCGGGACCGGCCACAATGTCCGGTGCCTTCGCTGGCGCGATGTGCCATCGGAAATGCGGGAACACGCCGCCGTCGCCCGCGAGCCGCTCCGCGCCGGCGCGGAAATGCTCCGTGTCGCCGACCTGCGCAAGCACTATCCGGTGCACGATCGTTCCCTCGCGGCGCTGATCTCCGGCGCCGACGTCCGCTGGATCAAGGCCAACGAAGCCCTCGATTTCCGGGCCCGGGCACGCGAAACCGTGGCCATCGTCGGCGAGTCCGGATGCGGCAAGTCCACCTTCGCCAAGGTGCTCATGGGCCTCGAGACCGCCACCGGCGGCGCGCTCGAACTGGATGGCGAGGACATCGCCAACACGGCCGTCCGCGACCGCTCGCCGGCGCAACTGGGCTCCTTGCAGATGGTATTCCAGAACCCCAACGAGACGCTCAACCCGAGCCATACCGTCGGCGCTCAGATCGGCCGCGTGATCCGCAAGTTCGGCGTGGAGACCGACAAATCCAAGATCCGCGAGAAGGTCCTGGCGCTGCTCGATGTCGTCAAGCTGCCGGCGGATTTCTACCGCCGCCGGCCGCGCCAGCTTTCGGGCGGCCAGAAGCAGCGCGTCGGTATCGCCCGCGCCTTCGCCGGCAACCCGAAGGTGGTGGTGGCCGACGAGCCCATCTCGGCGCTGGACGTCTCGGTGGCGGCGGCGGTGACCGAGCTGCTGATGGACATCCAGCGCGACCACGGCACCACGCTTCTGTTCATCAGCCACGACATCTCCACCGTGCGGTACCTCGCCGACCGGGTGGTGGTGATGTACCTCGGCCGCATCATGGAGAGCGGCTCCACCCAGCAGATCTTCGCGCCGCCCTATCACCCCTATACCGAGGCGCTGCTGTCGGCCGTGCCCATCGCGGACCCCGGCGTCGAGAAGCGCGAAATCGTCCTCGAGGGCAGCGTGCCCAGCGCCCTCGATCCACCCAAGGGCTGCCCGTTCGCCAGCCGCTGTCCGCGCAAGCTGGGACGCATCTGCGACGACGAGCCGCCGCCCCGGCGCGCGGTGGCGGCCCACCACGCCATCGCTTGCCACATCGAGCTTGACGCGCTCCGCGACGTGGAGCCGGTTTTCCGTTCCATTCCTCGGGAAGCGGCGGAGTAGGGAGAGAAGCGTCGCGGGCGCGCGACCGTGCTACGATTCGCCCGATTCGGAGCGTATGGCCGAGGGCGCGCGAATTTCAGGTGTTTTTCCGCGACTCATTTCTTAGTTTAATCAACTGGTTGCGCGGCACAACGGATTCCTGCTTTGAAGGTTGGGCCATAAGTGATCCGATTCGGTGCAACGGCATTTCGGACGGTGCTCTGACCTATTTATTTTTAGAGCAAATAAATACGACCGGGTGATTCCACTTGAACGGATATTGCTCTAGGGAGGCAGCCATGCAGACAATCGCTCTGGCGGGACGCAAGCGCGGCGCGGGCAAGACCACGCTGGCGATCGAATTGGCCGCCTGCGCCGAAAACGCCCTGATCCTTGATCTCGATCCGAAGCAAAAAGTCACGATGTGGTCCGGGCGCCGCGAATTCCGCGAACCGGTGGTGCAGCCGGCCGAGGCCGAGGTTTTGGACGACGCCCTGGCGTGGGCGCGAGAGCAGCGGTTCCGCTGGGTGTTCATCGATACCTCCGCGCAAGCCCGCCCCGACATCGTGCGGACCGCCATCGCCGCCGCCGATCTGGCGCTGATCCCGACGCGGTCGGGATCGGCGGACCTCGGCGTCCTCGGCGAAATGGTGCGCATGGTGCAGGCGGCGGGATGCGCCAGCGCCATCGTGCTGAACGCCTGCATGCCCTTGGGCAGTGGCATCCGCGGACAACTCCTGCGCCAGGCCTTTTCCGAGGCCCGGCGTTACGGCCTGCCGGTGTCGCCGACGGTGGTGGCCGAGCGGGCCGCGTTTCCCCAGGCCTTCGAGGCCGGCGGCGCGGTGGTGGAGATCGACCCCGAGGGCAAGGCCGCCGCCGACATCCACGCGCTGTGGCACTGGCTCACACAAGAGGCCCAGGTGCTGGCGGCATGAAAGGGTCGCGAGGTTCCGCCGACACCTTGAGCAATCGGGAAAGCTGGGATTGAGAACGCTTTAGGACGCGGGCGAATAATTAATCCCAAAATGGCCATACTTCTCTATCAGAAGTTGCATGGCTCGGTGCCATTCCTTCCCACCCCATTGATTGGAAAAGGCATAGGTTTTCCCATTGGCGTGGGCGAGGTCGTCATCTGCGCAGAACCATCGTGCACTGCTAAAATTGGCGCCACACGCAGCCCTCGCTTCGGACGCAAGTTTAGCGAACCGGGTGCAATCCGCGGTGCCCTCTACGGAATACCAGACGTTCGCGGGTCGCCAGTCAAAGAGCGCGGTAATGTCTTCGGGGTTGATCCCCTTGTCGCAAAGAAACTTACAAATTAGAAAAATGGCATTTCTCTTGTACATGGACGGTTTTGTGTCGTCGCCGATCTGCACATCGAATCGCGTAAAGTCTCTGTTGCTGGCTCGCGCCTGACGCTCCTTTCGCGCTTTCTCGCGGACTCGAAGCTGATAATCCGCCGCTTCCGGCAGCGGGATGATTTGTTGCGCATCGACCAGAACACGTGCATCCAAGCAATAGGGTTTGAGGCGGACGCAGCGGATTTCAATGCCATGGTCGATGAGCCATAGCACCGACGATGTGATCTCTTTGGAGAATTCGGCTGAGGCCAGGACTATTCGGACGTCCTGCGCAAAGAGATCCTCGTTGGGTTCATCCCAGTCGAGAAAATCGAGGATCTTTTCTAGCGGATCTTCATTCTCTAAGCCGCGCTGCTTCAAATAGTGTCCAAACGCTTCCACTGCTTGATCGAAGGTCATGGCCGAGACCATGGCCGCATATCGGATGGTTTGCAGTTCCATATGTCCGCCATCCTCAGTGCGTTTCAGTTCGACCACAACGAGATTTGCATTCTTGTCAATTGCGAGCAGGTCGATTCGCAGGGCAATCGGGTGAAAGAGTTGATGACAGAGGGTTAAAGTTCTGAATTGATGGATGGCCTCGGATTGGATATGGGAGGTCATGATGGAGATGGATGGAGCGATTGGGGAGGGAGTTGTTTTTCTTGAGTATTTCCGGGATTTTCCGGACCCCCGGCAAGCCGGCAAGGTGGTGTATCCGCTAGACGAGATTCTGTTGCTTTGTTTGCTGTCGGTCCTGGCCGGGGCGGAAACCTTCACCGATATCGCCCGTTTCGGGGCGAAGAAGCTGGACCTTCTGCGGCGCTTCCGGCCTTTTCGCGACGGGACACCCGCGCACGACCATCTGGGCGACATCTTCGCGACACTGGACGCGGAGCAATTTCAGAAATGCTTCGTCGCCTGGGTTTCGGCCGAGACCGGGGTGGCGAGCGACGTGATCGCCATTGATGGCAAGACGGCGCGGCGTTCCGGCGACAAGAAGGGAGCGAAGGCTGCCATTCATATGGTCTCGGCCTTCGCGGCGCGCCAGCGGTTGGTGCTCGGGCAAGTGAAGGTGGCGGAGAAATCGAACGAAATCGTCGCGATCCCCAAGCTTTTGGAGATGATGGCCATCGCGGGCGCCATCGTGACCATCGACGCGATCGGATGCCAGCGCCATATTGCCAGGACCATCATCGACAAGAAGGCGGACTATGTTCTCGCCCTCAAAGGCAACCAAGGGAGCTTGCGCAACGACGTCGACGTCTTCGTCGCCGAGCAGAACGCCAGGGACTTCCAGGACACGACCATCAGCCGACACCAGACGGTCGACGGCGACCACGGACGCATCGAGACCCGAACGACAACCGTGATCCACGATGTCGCCTGGCTCCAGGAGCGCCACGACTGGCCGGGACTAAACGGCATCGTCATGGTCGAGAGCCGCCGCGACATCGATGGCGCAATCAAGCAGGAAACCCGTTTCTACATCACATCCCTGGGCCTTCAGGCCGTGCAACTCGGCGCCGTCGTGCGGGACCATTGGGCCATCGAGAACAGCCTGCACTGGGTCATGGACATGATCTTTCGCGACGACGAATGCCGCGTGCGAACCGATCACGCCCCCGCCAACTTCACCACCATCAAGCACATGGCCATCAACCTCCTGCGAAACGCCCCGAGCAAGGACTCCCTGCGCCTCCGGCGCAAAGTCGCCGCCTGGGACGACGACTTCCTAGCAAGCCTCATCACCACGTGATTTTTTCACCCGATTCCCCTGGGTCGATTCGTCGTCGAGAGTTTTCCCAATTCCCGAACTCTTCGGCAATGACGAGGGCATTGAAATCAACAACTTCGATGTTTTCGCGCAAGAGACGTTGGATGTCGCGACGCTCTTGAAGGCCGCAACCGCTGAACGTCGTCTCTTTAAGCAGGCTTATGCCTGTTGGTGCGAAATCGTAGATCGTCATGGTGTCTCCCAGGTGCTTTTAGATATCGCTCTGTATTCTAGTGAGGGCCAGTTTAGGAAATCTAAACCGCGCCTATCCGGTTAAGACAGACACCTACTACATATAGAGCAAACCACGCGCGATGCCGACACCGCCCAATCGGCCGGTTATGTTAAGGGTTCTCGGACACCTGCCGTGGCGAGGTGGTAGCGGTGCTCGGCGTCGATCGGCAGGTGTCGGAGAAGCCTCAGGGGAGGAAACCGCGGGCCGGCTGAGGCTCGGTGCTGGGGTCGGTGGGGTCTATGGGAATTTGACGGCGGCGACGGGGCTGCGGGATCTGGGATTGGCGGTTGGTCGACGATGGTGTGGCGCGACATTGGGTTGTTTGAGTGAAGCTTTGCCGATGTTGCCGTGCTGGCGAGGGGGGTTGTTGGCCGGAACGCTCGCTGCTGTTGCGATCATTCGAGCGTCGGCCGAGCGTCGCCGTGGCTGGCGGCGGCGGCCAGCGTCGATGCTGCTTGTGGAACCGTTGAATGTCATGGACCCCTGGCGGTTCTGGTTGGCGGGGCGCGCGGTGGACAGCCTGGCTCGAATGTGTCGATGACGACCATGGGACCGCCGCAACAGGGGCAAGGCTGTGCGCGGCTGGGTGTCTCATCGGCCTCTGTGTTGGGTTCGGTGTGGTGGTCTGGCGGCGCCGGTGGATTGAGCAGTTCACGCAGCCGAACAAGGTTGTCGCTCCGCCCGCCATTGGCAAACAGCCCGTAGTGCCGGATGCGATGGAATCCAGTCGGGAGCACGTGGACAAGAAAGCGGCGGATGAACTCGTCGGTGGCCAAGGTCATGACCTTGTGCCGGGTGGTCCCCTTGGCGCGGTAGTCCTTCCATTTGAAGGTGACGCCGGTGTCGTCGAACCGGATGAGCCGGCTGTTGGAGATGGCGACCCGGTGGGTGTAGCGCGCGAGGTACGCGAGTACGGCCTCCGGGCCGGCGAAGGGACGCTTGGCATAGACGACCCATTCGATCTTGCGCAAGGGCGCCAGATGGGCGGCGAATGCATCCTGCTCAACCAACTTGGCGTGCTCATTAAAGAACTGCAGGTGCCCGGCCTGGTGTGCCTTGGCGAGCTTCTGCAGAAACAGTCGTCGAAACAATCGCGAGAGCACGCGCACCGGCAGGAAGAACCCCGGCCGGCAGGAGATCCAGCTGTCACCGGCGGGCGAGAGGCCTCCTCCTGGCACGATGCAATGGACATGGGGGTGATGGGGCAGCGCCGAGCCCCAGGTATGCAGCACGGCGGTGAGGCCGATGCGGGCGCCGAGATGCGTGGGGTCGGCGGCGATGGTGATCAGGGTCTCGGCGGCGGCCTTGAACAGGATGCCATAGACGCTGGCCTTGTTGTGATAGGCGATGTCGGCGATCGCCGCCGGCAGGGTGAACACCACGTGGTAGTAGGGCACGGGTAACAACTCGGCCTGGCGGGCGGCCAGCCAGTCCTTGGCCGCTGCTCCCTGACACTTCGGGCAATGGCGGTTGCGGCAGGAATTGTAGGCCACATGAATGTGGCCGCACTCCTGGCAGGCGGCGACGTGGCCACCCAGCGCCGCCGTGCGGCAGCGCTCGATGGCGGCCATGACTTTCAGTTGGCCGAGGCTCAGGTGACCGGCGTTGGTCCGGCGCCAGGCAGGCCCCCGGGCGCGGAAGATATCCTGGACCTCCAGCCGTTCCCCGGGCACGAGGCCGCCACGTTATGGGACCTTTTTCTTTTTCCCCTTGGCGGATGGCAGCAGCGACAACGGGCTGTTGACCGCCTTCAGCGTGCGGCTGTCGACCTGGCTGTAGTGCGCCGTGGTGTTGAGCTTGGCATGGCCCAACAGCACCTGGATCACCCGGATATCGACCTTCTGTTCCAACAGGTGGGTGGCGAAGCAGTGCCGGAGCGTGTGCAACGAGACGCGCTTGTCGATCCCGGCCGCGTCCTTGGCGCCGTGGAAAATCCGGCCCAACTGACGAGAGGTCATCGGATTGACCGGGTTCTGGCCGGGAAACAGCCAGCCGGCCGGCAGCATCACCCCCTTCTCGCGGCCGAGCCGCCACCACGCGCGCAGCAACGCCAACAGATCATCGGCCAGCATGGCGTACCGGTCCTTGCGGCCCTTGCCCTGCTCAACCCGGATCACCTGGCGCTCGGAATCGATGTCGCCGACCTTCAGCGAGACCACCTCCGAGGCCCGCAGTCCGGCCCCATAGGTCACGGAGAGTGCCGCGCGCGCCTTCAGCCCTGGAGCATGCTCCAAAAGCCGCGCCACCTCGTCCGGGCTCAAGATCACCGGCAACCGCTGGGGCAAACGCACCGTCGTCATGCCAACCTCGGCATCCCCCCGCCCCAGGGTCGTGGCAAAGAAAAACCGCAACGCCGACACCGCCGTGTTCATGGTTGCCGCCGACGCACCCCGCATCCTCATCTGATGTTGAAACCGTCGCAGATCCTCGATCGTCGCCTGATCCGGCGAGCGGCCCAGAAACAACGTGAAGTCCCTCACCGCCGCGAGGTATCCTCGCTGCGTGCAGGGCGTGAAGCCGCGGACATCCATGTCCTCGATCATGCGTCGGCGCAACGGGCTGATAGCTTCGTCTGTCATGGGTCTGCTCCTTGTGTTGAGTTCATGGTTGGGGAACCACAATCTCAACACGGGACAGCCCAACCCGCTAACGCACAGACCTCACCAAACGCCAACAAAACTACCGCGCGAGCG
>CAWAYL010000020.1:0-105137 GCA_963786305.1 uncultured Alphaproteobacteria bacterium | reverse complement strand
AGCAAGGCATGGCAGGTGTTACGCGGAGGGGGAACCATGACGACAATGACAGTGCATGTCGAACGCCTTGGTGGAAACGTCGCCGTTCTCACCCTGGACCGTCCGCCGGTCAACGCTCTCAATTCGGGCTCTCTCGATGCGATGGATCGCGCGTTCGCCGAACTGGAACCCGACAAGGATGTGCGGGCGCTGGTGATCACGGGTGCTGGCAAGACGTTTTCGGCCGGCATGGACCTTAAGGAGCTTCAGGACTTTACCGTTGAGGACCAGACAGCCATGGTGGACGCGTTGAGCCGGTTGCTGGCACGTCTGTATGGTTTTCCCAAGCCGGTGATCGCAGCTATCAACGGACACGCCATTGCGGGCGGTCTCCTCCTTGTGCTCTGCACTGACTTCAGGATCGCAAGCCCCGGTTCGTCCTTGGGCTTGGCCGAAGTGCGGGTGGGCGTCCGGTTCCCCTTGGCGGGCATGGCCGTTATACGGCAAGAAATATCGCCCAGCACCCGACGCCGGCTGGTGCTCGGCGGCAATACCGTAACCGCGGAGGCCGCCGAACGCATGGGCATCGTCGACGAATTGGCGGAGCCGGGGGCGGTGCTGGATCGAGCGCGGACGGCCGCCGAGGATTACGCGGCGATCCCGCCCAGCACCTTCGCCGCGGTCAAATCGCAGCTCCGTTCGGAAGTTCTCAAGGAGATCGCCGACGTCGAGGCCCGTCGCTCGGATCCGTTGTTGCGAGGTTGGTTCAACGACGAGACAAAGGATGCGGCCCGGGCCATTCTCGCCGCGCGAGCGACATGATCCCTATGCGTAGAACGGCTTTGGCGTCTTGTTGCAGGGTTCGATGCGCATTCCCCGGACAGCGGCCGTGGGAAACCACCGGCAAGCAGGCGAGCACGATAGTACGGGTTCCATATGCTGGATTCAGGCCGCTAAGCTTGCTGGAAAAAAAAAGCCCCGTGGAAACGGGGCAATGCAATACGAGGTCAGCCGCCGCGCTGCGAGCGCCGAAAGGCGGCGTGGAATCGCTCAGCTTTTCTGTGAATCCTGCTGATCTTCTTTGTCGCTCTGGATGGTCTGTTTCATTTGCGCCGCGAGTTCTTTTTTTCGCTGTTCTCTCTCCTGGCGCTCAATTTCGGCGGCGTCGACCTTTGGTTTATCGCTTTTCTTAAATAGTCCGAACATAGCGGTCCTCCAGAGTGTTGCTTCCTTCCTATGCTGATTATTCACACCCAGAAGTATCTCACAGGTATGCTGGAAGTTCAACCGCCGGGCCGAATAGGGTGGGCCGAAGAGGAACGCCGGCAACAACGACATTCCCACGGTTTTCATTCCGCTCGTAGATAATTGCGGATCTTCCAGGTTCGCGATTTGTGCCTGTCGAATGGGACGGAGTATCGCATTTTTGCGCTCGCACCCTGGCGATCCGTTGGCAAGCGGTGTAGGAAAACTCCCTGAGATGGGCTGCGGATCCATCGTCCTCAGATTTTGATCATTACGTCCGGATTGCACATGTCACGTTGGTTCGTCCTGCCCGCATGGTTTGTCGCCGTCATTGCCACCACCGCGTTCTGGTGGTGGCAGGGCCGCCCGGTGGCGCTTCCCGATGCGCCGTCGAGCGTTATTCCCTGTCTCTCGTTCGCGCCCCATCGCGGAGGCCAGTCGGCGACGGATGACACGCTCATTATCCCCGTTGAACAGATCGAACATGATCTGCGGCTGCTTTCGGGGTCCACCCGGTGCGTACGCACCTACGGCGTGGGGCAGGGCCTGGACCGGGTCCCCGAGGTCGCGGAGCGGTTGGGTATGACCGTCATGCTTGGCGTTTGGATCTTATCCGACGCGGCTGACAATGCCAGGCAACTGGACATCGCTATTGAGGTGGCCAACCGTTTTCCAGAAACCGTGTCGGCACTGGTGGTGGGAAACGAGGTGCTGCTGCGCGGCGATGTGCCGGAAGCCGAGCTTGCCGAATACCTGCGCAGGGCCCGTGCATCCGTTTCCGTTCCCGTCACCTACGCGGACGTTACGGATTACTGGTTCCGCCATCGCACACTCGCGGACAGCGTCGACTTCGTCACCATTCATATTCTGCCCTATTGGGACGACGACCCCGTCGGCGTGGAGGAAACCATGGTCCGCGCCCGGACCCTATGGCGGCAGGCCACTGAGGTCTTTCCGGACACGCCGGTGTTCGTGGGCGAGGCGGGGTGGCCCCGCGCGGGCCGGATGCGCGGCGAGGCGCTGCCAAGCCGAGTCAATCAGGCGCGCTTCGTTCGAGAACTTCTGACTCTCGCTCAGGCCGAGAACATGGGTCTCAACCTCATCGAGGCCTTCGATCAACCATGGAAGCGCGTGCAAGAAGGAACGGTAGGCGGCTATTGGGGATTGTTCTCCGAACGGCGCGCGGACACGTCGCTCCTGCTGGGACCGGTCAGCGACGATCCGGCTTGGCGCCTCCATCTCACATGGTCCGTCGCCATCGCCGTCCTGCCCCTCGTTGTGGTGTGGGCGCGGCGCAGAGTACTCCCTCCATTGACGTGGCTGGCGTTGGCTGTTGCATCGCATGCGGCGGCCTGTGCCCTGGTGGTGGCAATGCTCGATGTGTTTCAGACGAGCATCACGGCCGCCGACTGGGCGGTCGGCTTGACTCGCTGGGGTCTGGCGGCAGCGGCCTTTGCGTTGACGGTCATGGCGTTCGTCAAAACGTCTGGTGATGACGCAGACAGGCCGGTGGTGCTGCCGGCGAGCGATGTCCTGACGGCGTTGCGGTCAAGGTCATTTCGGACGTTGCGGGGACTCGGCCCCGCGCTCGGGCTCGTCCGTGTCCTGACCCTGTTCGGCGCGGCGGTGGTCACGCTGGGGCTTGTCTTCGACGCCCGGTATCGCGACTTTCCGGTGGCGGTCTATGGGGTGCCGGCAATGGCGTTCGTTGTTCTTTTATTTTATCAGCGCGACAGCCGCGCTGCCGGCTTTCGCGAAGAAGTTCTCTTGGCCTGGGTGCTCGCCTTGGGCGCGCTGGTCATTGCCGTTTTCGAGGGACTTGCCAATCATCAGGCACTGGCGTGGGCGGCCGTGAACGTCATTCTGGCCGGCACCATCGCCTACCAAGTGGTGACCCGCGGTCGCGCCGAACCCGTCGCGGAATAGCGGCGTTCGCCTAGTCCCGTACTGCGCGGAGCGCACCCAACAAAAGGCCGCAGGCTCCCAATTCAACGTTGTACAGGAACAGTCCGAGCACGCCGGTAACGACGGCGCCGCCGACCAAGCCGCGGCGATTACCGAAAAGGGCAAGAAATCCGAGGGCCAGAGCGACCAGGCCCAGGGCGGGAGTAGTCATCAACGTAACGATGACGAGGTTGCGAACCTCGCACGGCCACAATGCCGGCGTGGTGGCACAGACGTTTTGGACCGCTTTGTATTCAATGATTCCATAGCGCACCACCGCTCCCGTCACGCCAGCGGCGAGGGCGGAGGCGAGGACGATGAGCGGAAAAGCATTATCGTTGAAAGACGCTGGGATGCGCAAAAATCAGTACTCAGGTTCGTCCACTTGCCCGCTGCCACGCCGGCGATCGCTGCCGGTTCTTCCCGAAAGCCAAGCACACCGGAACAAATCTCCCGGCGCAACGTTTATCAGCCAGCAACATGGGGCAAAAGGCACCAAAGGGCAGACGGATGCAACCGAAATTGCGGGATTGGGATCACATGCCGGCGGATGATCGACGGCGCAATCCGATAGAGAGCGACAAAATTGCGCTTGAGAACAGCGCTTATCACGGGCCGCAGGACGGTCGCCTCCAGCGCCTTTTGCCCACGCCGGCTGAAGCCGAAGGTGACATAGTATGGGTGCACGAGATGCTGAAGTCGACCGTGCTGAACCACAAGTACCCGTGTACCGGCGCGCGTTCGGCATTGAACCGCGACGACTACCGGGTCGGGTACTACCCGCCGGCTGCGTCCCCTGCCGCGTCTCGCGGCTTGGCGTTCGACCTCTATGAATTCACGCGGGAATTTTCCCGTCGGCCGACGCAGTTCTACTCTTTCGTCGCCGTTTTCGATGGCCCTGTCGCATCGACGGAAGGCGAATTTGAGCGACTTCTATGGAAACAGTTGCAGAACCTACATGATATCGATGCGCTGTTTTTCGACTGGGATTCGTCGGTTGCGCGAGATCCCGAGGATCCAAGGTTCTGCTTCAGTTTCGGAGGCAAGGCGTATTTCGTCATCGGCCTTCATGCGGCCGCGTCGCGCCTCGCGCGCCGCTTCGCGTGGCCGGCAATCGTGTTCAATGCTCATGAGATGTTCGACCGCGCGCGGGCCGGCGGAATCTTTCCCAAGTTGCAGTCCACGGTGCGCAAACGGGACCAGCAGCTTCAGGGGTTCATCAATCCCGTGGTACAGGACTACGGGACCAGTTCCGAGGCCAAGCAATATTCCGGCCGCCATGTGGCCGATGACTGGCAATGTCCCTTTCAACCGCACGGCGTCCGGCGATCATGAAGCTTTTGGATCGGCGGCGCATCCAGCCGCAGAGCGGCTGCGTCCTTCGCGTCAATCGCCATCAGGTCTTGCGCGTTATCGATCCGGAGGGCCAGCAGGTCGCCGATCTGTTCGCATTTTCCAGCGACGACCACCGCGTCGCGCTGTCTTCCGGACGATCCATCGACTATGCCAATCGGATTTATCTTTCCACGGGCGACGTGCTCTATGCCAACGACAGCCAGCCGATGTTTAAGATCGCCTCCGATACGGTAGGCCGGCATGATTTCCTGTTGACGCCCTGCAGTCCGGAGATGTTTCACCGCACCTACGGTTACCAGGGACATCACCCCAGCTGCTTCGAGAATCTCTCGGTGGGGCTCGGTCGGTTCGGCATCGAAGACTATCGGATCGGAACGACATTCAACGTCTTTATGAATGTCGAGGTCAAACCCGACGGGTCGATAGACGTGGCAGTACCCCGGTCGCGGCCGGGTGACCATGTGGATCTGCAAGCGGAGATGGACATGATCGTTGGCCTAACCGCCTGTTCGGCGGAGAAATCCAACAATTATGCCTTCAAGCCCATCGACGTGGAACTTTATGACGGCCGAACCAATCGAGCGACCGTTTGACCGACTGGCCTCACTGGTTGCTCTCAACGTTCAACCGCCCGCAAGGCGATCGATCATGGACTTGATGGCGCGGATCTGTCCGCCATTCTTGGTGGCGTAATCCTCGCCGCTATAACCCCACCAGTCCCAGCAGCCCTTGGGATTGGTGCGGGTGATCGACGGGCCGTCCCAGGCCGTGGTTTGCGGATAGAGCACGATGATACTATTGGCTTCCGCCCAGCGATTGTAGCCGGCCGCCTCAAAGAACAGGTGTGACCGGCAATCGCCATCTCGGCCGCATTCTTGTTCCACCTTCTCCTGGTATTGCTCGCAGCCGTGCAGGGCCACGTGCAGACGGCACTTGGCGCCATTACGGCAAGTCTCCGGAACGTAAACGTGGCCGACGTCGTTCATGCTGATGGCGCCATCGCCGTGCTCGCCGCGCCCTGTGCCTGGTGGAAAGAATTCCGTCTGATCGAAAGCGGTCAACGATTGCCGGTTCCACGCGTCGGGCGACTTAAAGATTGCTCCGGGCCGGCGATAAAGGAATTCCAGCATCTCGCCGGCGGCGTCGTAGTCGCAGTCGTTGATGTAGGGAAGGGCGAATTCCAGGCAGTTGTTGTCCCCCTCCGTGGCCACCACCATGGCGTGGTGAACGTCCACATTGTCGACGTAGATGATGTTGTCTTCCGACGTCTCGACGAGTCCGCCGAGGATCTCGGTGTAGTATGCGTGCAACGCGTCCATCACCGACGGCGGCACGAGGGTGTCCTTGGTTCCGGAGAACAGCCAGACATGATCGTCCCGCATGTTCTCAAGCGCGTCGATTGTGCCGTTAGCGGCTTCGGTCCGGGTGGCGGTAGCGGATTTATCGGGGTCTGGCGGACCGAGGAACGGCTGAAGGAAGCCGATCAGCGGAAATTGGCTCGCCTGGTGTGAGCAGACATAGACCGCGTTCCAGAGCTGCTTGAGGGACCCCAGATAGTCGCCGAGTCCGGCGTTGACGCGAGCGCACTGGTAGGGCCCGCCGGCGATGATTCCTACACCCATGACCATAGACGAATGGGCGGCATGGAACTGGCTGGCCATGAAGCCGCCGGACGAAATGCCGGAGATGGAGATGGCGTCCGGATCGATGACGTAGGATCCAAGGGGTTCCGCGGCGCGGACTCCGACAGCCTGGAAAGCCGCCGCCGTCAACGTCATCGTCAGGACGATGGTCGTAACGATCGTATTTCGCATGCTCACTTCCCTGAGCCACCCATACCGAGTGATAAACTGAACCTGCCTCATGCAAGGTCAGACATACTTAAACGGTTCGGTGCGTATCGGTCCACGATGACGGCATTGGCATGACCCCAGATGAAACAGGAACGATCAAAGGTGTTGAGTGGAAATCTGTATGATGGGCTGCCGGAAGCCCCGACCGCCGAAGAGGCCATGTCCACTCTGCTGGCGACCGCGAACTTTCGGTTGATGCGGATCGTTTCCACGGGGCAGGTCACGCCGGACGGGGAATGGTACGATCAGCACGACGCGGAATGGGTCATGGTCGTGACGGGATGCGCGCGATTGCTCATTGAAGGTGAGGCGGCGGCGCGAATCTTGAGCGCCGGGGACTACGTGCTGATACCGGCTCATGTCCGCCATCGCGTGCAATGGACCGACCCCAATCGACCCACCGTCTGGCTTGCCCTGCACTTCGTTGCCTCGTCTTGATGCGTGATCGCGATGTTCCGTACGCGGGGGCGGGCGGGTTTCTCCGAATGCACCGCCGGCAACCATACCTACCGAATTAGGTAGGTATGCGGCACGCCCCGGAAAAGTTAACAATTGCCTCACGTCCTTGATGCCTCGAACGCGACAGAGCCTCAGCGGGACACCACACCGATGAAGCCGAGCGGACACACATCAAGGAACTTTAGGGCAAACTGCATCATGCACCTGTTCATCAGACAGAGGAGTAAATTTTCCAATCCTGACTTTTTACTCAGTCCCTTGAAGAGGCACAGAGCCTTGGGTCGCTTCCCCGGCGACCTTACAAAAAACGCCGATGAGTTATCCCCTCTCTCGCTCTCGGCACAACTCTGAAGACCCTCTCTCCCCTCCCCTCCTCAAACTCGGGCTGGTAAGTACCAGCCCTTTTTCTTTTCTGGTTTTTTCAGGTCTAGCGTTCGGCTTTTTTGGCTAGCGGGCCCGGAAAGGGCAACACTTCCGCGCTTTCGTGTGGCGTGGGTAGAGCTAAGCCAGGTTCGTCGCACGCCGGCTGGTGTGGAATATGATGCCAAATTCCCGGCCGTTCCAGCGGCTCCGTGCGGCCGCCGATCTTGTTGAGGAGGGCTTTCAGTCGAGCGCGGCTGGCGGAAGTGCCGCGTTGCTTGCCCGCCCTGGGAAACACCTTGGCGATGTTTTCGTGCGACAGCGTCTTGTAGCTGGTGGCCTGAAGCGCCCAATCACCGGGTCCGTCTGGCAGAGCCCAGGTCAACGTTACCTGCAATCCACGCGTGTTTACGCCGCTAGCGGATCGCATATGCTCGCGGAGGCGACGCTCGACGGCGGCCTCGACGTCGACCTGGCGGGAGTCCTTCATTTCCATGAAAATATCGGTGAGATCTTGAAACAACGAACTTTCCGAATCCGGTGTGCTGCTCATGAACTGACCCTCGGTGATTGAGCTGAAGGTCGAGAGCCTACCGGGAAGCACTTTCCAAACGATTAAGTCACACACGTTTTGGTAGAAAATGGGGTTTCCGAGGTCGGACGGCGAGAAGCGATGCGGTTCGAGGAACGCTCAGGGGGTCTCGACCATGGACAGCCTGAGATCATCGGTACGAAGCGCCGTGATGCGGACACCGAGGTCCGCTGGCAAACCGGCGCCGATCCGCTTTCGCAGACGGTCGCTGGAAGCGTCCAGGCCGTCGCTGGGCGTTTCCGGCATGTAGACGAGAAAGCCGTTGTCGGCCTCGGTCACGATATCGGTGTCGCGCGTTTCCGCATTCAGGATCGCTCCGACGCGAGCCGACGCGCGTCTGATGGCATTCAGCGCCTCAGAGCCGCGCCGCATGTTCCCCTGATCCAAAGTTATCCTCAGGATGGCCAGCGGCCGGCCATATCGAGCATGCATGCGCAGCGCCTGGCGGATCGTCGCTTCCTGGGGGGGTGGACCGTTGGTCGTCGCCTCCCTCATATACCACGGTTCACTGGACATCAGCGCGCGTTCGCCCTTGCGGGTCAGCTCGTACTTGTAGAAATCCCGCGTGGCGATGGCTTCGCTGTCGTGTCTGGCCCTGCAATCGATGCAGACGAATCCGACCGATGCCCGGCTGGCGACATGACCGCAGCATCTGCAGACGTGCGCGCATCCGAGCCTATCGTAGTCGACACCTTCGAGACGAAGTTCCAGCAGGCATTCCGGACATATCAAAAGCGTTTGTTTGCGGAATTCGACCTCCAGGCCTCGGTGACCGCATGGCCGATGGTGAATAAGCGGTTTATCCACCAGGTCCGCCGACCGGCAGGCCGAGCATTCTTCTCGGGCGTTCAATCGGGAAGAGCCACAATCGGGACAAGCATGCAGCCGGTCGAAAAACATTCGCGTGAAGTACCCGGCACTTGTCATTCGTTCGGCGCGGCGACCGGGGGCCCGCACCAGACCGGCCGCCGGATAACTGACGCAGTCGCGAACGCCCGGGTCGTAAACGGGTTCGATGACCCGTTTTCTCGAGTAGGCGCGGGCAAGCAAGATCGTCTCCGGCGTGTCGCTGTAACGAGCGTCCTCGGGCAACGTTCGAACGACCAGGGCGATGCGCGAGAGTTCATCTATTGCGGCATCGACGGTTTCCGGAGTATGCGCGCCCGCCTGGAAATCCGCGAAGGGGAGGGGCGCGTCTGTCAGATTCGCGATGGGCACAAGGTGGGAATTCGACTGGCGGACAAGCATCTCGACGGTTTCGGCTTCGGCGGCGTCGAGCACCAAAATGCCTTCAAAGCGATCTTCCGGACTGAAAACGAATCGGCGGTCCGGACCCGCGACAAATTAAATCGGCAATGAGGACAATATCAGGATCGATGGCGGACCGCATTGATCCTCGGATACACTTCCGGAAGACGGAAACGGGCAATTCATGCTGATCAATTCTCTCCCACTCCGAACCGTTCCGTAGTTAACCACGGTTCCGCCTGTAATGCACCAGATAAATACCCCAAATGGGGTTAATTTGTCACGCGAAGGGTGGGTGGGCAACGCCTTCACCGCTCAAATACGATCCCTCGCGGGCGGGTCCGTTCGGCGCGGTCTGGTCTCTTTACGATGGCCCGTACAGCATCGAGCAGATGAAGACGGCCGCGGCAATGCCGGCCATGTCGGCGGCTAGCGCCGCCACAAGGGCGTGGCGGATTCGACGTATGCCGACGGCTCCGAAATAGACGGCAAGCACATAGAACGTGGTTTCGGTGGACCCCTGAAATGTGCTTACGAGATAGCCGGCGTAGCTGTCTGGTCCGATGGCGGGATCGTTGATGATGGAGGCCAGAATTCCGTAAGCGCCGGAGCCCGAAAGCGGCCGCAACAAGGCCATCGGCAGCGCTTCGGCCGGTAATCCGAGAAGTCCGGTAACGGATCCCAGCGGCGTGATCAGAAGTGCCAGCGCGCCACTGGCGCGAAACATGCCGACCGCCACCAGGATGGCCACAAGGTAGGGGATGATGCGCACGGCAACCTGGAAGCCGTCGCGCGCCCCCTCGACGAACACCTCGTAAACCGCCACCCGCCGCGCCACGCCGAAACCCAGGAGGCCGACGATCAATCCTGGAATGATCCAAGGCGCGATCGCCTTGCCGTAGATCAGGGTCAGCGGCACCAGGCCCGCAATCGCCGCCAGCGCCAGGATCGAGACCCACATCGGATAGCCTTCGGCGGTTTCGACAACGGCGTCATCGTCGATGGCGGTGTCCTGAGCTTCAGAGGGTGAGGAGGTGGATGGGGAGACGTCCGATGGCAAGGCGCTCGCGTCTGTCGGCGCGGCGGGAGCGGCGGTCCACCACCGCTGGCACAATTTCGCCATCACGATGGCGACGGTGGTGGAACAGATGGTCGCAAACAAGGTTGTGGGCATGATCCCGGCGGGATCGACAGAGCCGGCGGCGGCGCGGAGAGCGATGACGCCCGTCGGCAGCAAGGTGACGCTGGACGTGTTGATGGCGAGAAACAGGGCCATGGCGTTGGTCGCCGTACCTTTGTTGGGGTTGAGCGTGTCCAACTCCTGCATGGCGCGGATGCCGAAAGGGGTCGCGGCGTTGCCGAGGCCGAGCACATTGGCGGACATATTAAGAATCATCGCCCCCATTGCCGGGTGATCGGCGGGGACGTCGGGAAACAGCCGCTGCATTAACGGTCGCACCAATCGGGCGATGATGACCAGCAGTCCGCCGGCCTCGGCCACCTTCATCAGGCCCAGGAACAGGGTCATGACGCCGATCAGACCAATGGCAAGCGTCACCGCGCTGGCGGCGCTGTCCACCACCGCCGTCGCCAGGGCCTGCATGGGTTCGACCTGATCGGGTCCGGGCCCGGACTCCGCGATCTGCCGATAGCCGGCGACCAGAAAGGCGATCAGGACGATGGCGAAGAAAATTCCGTTCAAGATCCGGGGCCGCCGGTGAGAGAGAACAAGATCGGACGGAGAATAACGGCGCTACAAGCGCGATCAACCTTGAGATGCAGCGATCGATCAATCCGCGCGTCCATTAAATTTGTCTTCACCGCGATCATGTAGCGTCTCAATGCATCGAAACGGATGAAGGGTTTGCCAAATGCGCACCGTTATGATCGCCGCCGGACTGCTGGCCGTCTCCGCCGCCGCGGGTGGTGGCCTTTACTGGGCCCAGAGCGAGCCGGAGACCGTTTCGCTGGAAGTGGCCTCGAAGATCGGCGCCCGGGCCGAGGGGACCCGCGTTTTCGGCGGCAGGGCGAAGGTCACCGACTACGCTTTCGGCGGCAACCAGGGAGCGGCAAACAGCATGCGGCCGGACGCGGCGCCCGGTGGCGTGAGCCCCTCGGCACCAGCGGGCGAAATCGGCTTCGATGAAAATACGGTCGAGCCCGCCGGCACGACGCCCTATCAATCCGGCGAGGTGCTGGTCGCCAACCCTCCGCCTAACTTTGAGAGCATCGTGCTTTCCCAGGGCTTCCGGTTGGGTGACATGCTGCAGCTTCGTTCGCTCGACATGAGGGTCCTCCGCCTGCTGACGCCCTCGAATGTGTCGGTTGCAAGCGCCGTTCAACGTCTGCGCCGGCAATTCCCCCGGACCACCACCGACGTCAATACCGTGTATGAACTGAGTCAGGGTCAGGGTTTTCCCGACAGCCATGCCCGCATGCTGATCGGCTGGCCCGGCGTTCCGACGAATTGCGGCGCCGGCGTTCACCTCGGCATGATCGACGCCGGTGTCCAGCCCGATCACCCGGCGCTGGCGGGCACGGATATGCGTTATCGATCGTTCCATCAGTCGGGCCGCCAACCCGGGCCGGCAAATCACGGCACGGCGGTGGCGGCGATGATGGTGGGGCACCCTCAGCCCGGAAAGGGGTGGGGGGGGCTGCTGCCGGGCGCGCGGCTGAGCGCCGCCAACATATTTCAGTTCGGCGCCGATCGGAAAGTCATGGCAAGCGCGCGGGGGTTGTTGCTGGCCATCGACTGGATGGCGGAGCAGGGGGTTGACGTTGTCAACATGAGCATCGCCGGATCTAGAAACAGGGTGGTGCATCGGGTCGTCGAGAAGGCGCGCGGGCAAGGGCTGGTACTGGTGGCGGCGGCTGGAAACTGGGGCACCGCCAAGCGACCGGCCTATCCGGCGGCGTACGGCGACGTTATCGCCGTGACCGCGGTCGATGCCGACCGACGCATCTACGAGTTCGCCAACACGGGGCACTATATCGATTTCGCCGCGCCCGGCGTTCGCGTCTGGACGGCCATACCCGGCGGCGGGCAGTATCAAAGCGGAACCTCTTTTGCCAGTCCCTATATCAGTGTCCTTACCGGCCTCGCCGTGTCCCGAGGACATCCGCGGGATCCCGAAGCAATTCGAAAGACCCTGCGAAGCCGGGTCCTGGATCTCGGAACAGCCGGCCGTGACGACGTATTCGGTTGGGGCTTGGTCGAGCTGCAACCGAAGTGCGGCAAACTGGCTCAAGCCGACCTCCGCTGAGGCACGGTAGCCCGGCCGCGGGCTAATCCTCGGAACTACCTGTCGCGTAGGGATTTTTCATCGATATACCGTCATCGTCGAGATTGATGTCGCTATCGGTGTCTGCTTCGCAATCGATGTCCGATGACTCTTCGCCGACCAAGGCCCGAACCAGGTAGAAAAGCCGCTTGCGCACCTGAGGATCGGGAATGCGGAAGTAATTGTGGGCGAGTTCGGACGCGTGCCGGGAGTTCATGGGCTCCATATCGAGTTTGATCATGGGCTGGTCCGACATGCCCGTGGCGGCCGTCAATTCCTCCGTTTCCAATTGCGCTTCGACTCCCTCGAAAAAGAACGAGACATCCACCCCCAAAGCCCTGGAGATCTTGTACAGATTACTGGAACCAACGCGATTGGCGCCGCTCTCGTATTTCTGGATTTGCTGAAAGGTTACGCCGATCGCATTTCCAAGATTTCCCTGACTGATTCTCAATCCGGTCCGCTTACCTTTGATACGCGAACCCACGTATTTATCGATGGGATCGGGGCCTTCATCTTTAAGAGGATTTCTCATATCGGGGGAACTATGCCAAGTTGTATAAATTATGATGGCGCACGTCAGACTGCGTAGCGTCATTCCTTAAACCCAATTAACGTATACTGGCTTTGTTTGCAAAACAACTTACTAGTCGGGCACTGTATTTGTTTGCGGGTCAAAGTCTTACCATACGCAAATGCCACCTGGCCCATTCTGGGGGGTGGCATCAAGTATGGGTTGTAGGCCGGCGAGATTCGAAAAACAGGCCTTGGTATCCATTCGGGGTACGGACAATAGCATGCGGACGGACGCCGCGCCACGGTCAGAACGATTGTCACTGGGCTTTTCGTGCCTGGGGCACGCCTATTCGCACATGTTCGCGCCGATATTTTATATCGCGGCACTCACCCTGGAACACGACATGGGCTTGACCCATGGCGAGGTCGTCGGTCTGATCGTCGTCGGCAACGTTCTGTTCGGCGTCGCCGCGCCATTGGCCGGCTGGCTGGGAGACCGGTGGAGCACGACGGGCATGGTTGGCTTGTTCTTCCTCGGAACCGGCGGCGCAATGATCATGACCGCCCTGGCGGGCAGCCCATTCCAGATCGGGCTGTGGCTAGCCGTTACCGGCTTGTTCGCGTCCATCTATCATCCCGTGGGCATCGCCTGGCTGGTTCGAAACGCCAAGGCACGCGGCATGGCACTCGGCCTTAACGGCGTGTTCGGTGGTATCGGCCCGGCGGCGGCGGCGTTGATCGCCGGAGCCCTCATCGAGGTTTCGGGCTGGCGCGCGGCGTTTCTCGTTCCGGGCGCGGTGATCGTCGGCACGGGTATCGTGTTCTGCGGCTTGATGGCGCGTGGGGTGGTGGTGGAGACCAGACAGGACGCACGGCCGCTTCCGTCCGCTTCCCGTCAGGACACCATCCGCGCCGTCTGGGTCCTCGCCGTTACCTTGCTGTGCACGGGATTGATCTATCAGGCCACCCAGCCGGCGCTGCCGAAGGTGTTCTCCGAACGGCTGGCCGACATTCTCAGCGACGGGGTCTTCGGTGTCTCGGTGTTCGTCGCCGCCGTCTATTTCACCGCCGGCGGGTTGCAACTCCTGGCGGGCCACCTGGCCGACCGCTATCCGTTGAAGTACGTCTACATTGCCTGCTTCATCCTGGAGGTGCCCTTGCTGCTCCTCGCGTCGGCGGCCAGCGGCGCCTCGCTGGTGGTGCTCGCCATCGTCATGGTATCCGTCAACGTCGGCGCGCTTCCGGCCGAGAACAGTCTCGTCGCCCGCTATGCGCCCAGCAATTGGCGCGGTTTGGCATTCGGGCTCAAGTTCATTCTCGCCTTCGGCATCAGCGGCTTGGGGGTAAAGATGGAGGGCATGCTTTATGATCAGACCGGAGGGTTCGCCTGGCTGTTCATCGTTCTCGCGGCGATCGCGGCCGTCGGTGTCGCCACCGCCGTGCTGCTGCCTTCGGAGGTCCGCACGAGGGCGCCCGTGGCCGCCGAATAGGTGCTACGCCTGACTTGCCGCCAGTCCCTTTTCCAGATCGCGGATCAGATCGTCGACGCTTTCGATGCCCACGGAAAGCCGGATAACGTTCGGTCCGGCCCCCGAAGCGAGTTGCTGCTCCTCGGTAAGCTGGCGGTGGGTGGTGGACGCGGGATGGAGAACAAGCGAGCGCGTGTCGCCGATGTTGGCGAGGTGGGAGAAGAGTTCGACCGTCTCCACCAGCTTGATGCCCGCCTCGAACCCGCCCTTGAGGCCAAAGGTGAACACCGCGCCGGCGCCTTTCGGCAGGTACTTGCGGGCGAGGTCGCGGTACGGACTGGACGCGAGGCCGGCGTAGGACACCGACGTCACCGCCGGATGGCCGTCGAGGAACTCGGCCACCGCCTGGGCGTTCTGAACATGGCGCTCCATGCGCAACGGCAGGGTTTCAATCCCGGTGATGATGTAGAGCGCGTTGGCGGGAGCCAGCGCCGGCCCGAAGTCGCGGAGGGCCACGGCCCGCGCCTTGGTGGTGAAGCCGAAATCGCCGAAAGTTTCGTGAAAGATCAGCCCGTGATATGCGGGTTCCGGGTTGACCATTCCCGGAAATTTGTCGTTCTGGCTCCAATCGAAGCGCCCCGATTCCACCACCGCGCCGCCCAGTGCCAAACCATGCCCGCCAAGGAACTTGGTGGTGGAATGGACGGCGATGTCGGCGCCCCATTCGAACGGCCGGAACAGATAGGGGGTCGGCACGGTGTTGTCGACGATCAGCGGAATGCCGGCCTCGTGGGCAATGTCGGCGATGGGTTCCACGTCGACCACGATGCCGCCGGGATTGGCGAGCTGTTCGAGAAAGATGGCCTTGCATCGCGGCGTCAGCGCCCGGCGGAAGTTTTCCGGATCTGCCGGGTCGACAAAGTGGCAGGTCCAGCCCAGGCGCTTGAAGCTCAGTCCAAACTGGGTGATGGATCCCCCATAGAGGTTACGGGAAGCGACGAATTCGTCGCCCGGCTCCAACAGCGTAAAAAAGGTGAGAAACTGAGCTGCGTGGCCCGAGGCGGCGCACACCGCCGCCCGGCCGTCCTCGAGGTTGGCGATCCGCTCCTCGAGAACCGCGACCGTGGGGTTGGTAAGCCGGGAATAGATAAACCCGAAGGTCTGCAGGTTGAACAGGTCGGCGGCGTGCTCCACGTCCTCGAACACGTAGCTGGCGGTCTGGTAGATGGGGGTATTGCGCGCACCGGTCAGCGGGTCGGGACGGGCCCCGGCGTGGATGGCGCGGGTCTCGAAGCCGAAATCGTCGTCGTCGCGCGGCGTGGCGCTCGGGGTATCCCCGGTCACGGGCGCAAGGTCGGCCGCTTGGCCGAAACAATACGCGAATTGACGCCGGACCAGCCGATTTCACCAAACAGCCGGCCATATTCGATCTTGATGCAGCGGTCCATCACGACCTCCAGACCCGCGGCTCGGGCGCGCCGGGCGGCCGCGTCGTTGCGCACGTGCAGTTGCATCCATACCACCTTGATCCCCACGGCGCCGGCCATAGCGATGGCCTCGTCCGTGGCGGCGCCGGCGGCCCCGCTGTTGCGGAAAACGTCCACCATGTCCACCGGCGCCGGAACATCGGCGAGCCGGGCGTAAACAAGTTCGCCATGGATGGTTTTTCCGGCATCCTTGGGGTTCACCGGAACGACGCGGTAACCCTTGCCTTGCAGGTATTTCATGGCGAAGTTCGACGGCCGGACCCAGTTCGACGACGCGCCTACCATGGCGATGCTGCGGCACTCACGGAGCATTCGACGCAGATCGACATTCTCGTAGCGCAAGGCGTCCGCGGCCGATTTCATCGGCCTTTCCAGGGCGGCGGCGGTTGCTTGTTGATGAACGAGTTGATTCCGCATTCGGCATCCTCAAGCAGCATATTGTAGGTCATGGTTTCGCTGGCGAGTTCATACGCCGCCTCCATGCTTGCTTCCAACTGTCTATAAAAAAGCCGTTTTCCGAGAGCGATCGCGGCCGAGGATTTGCCGGCGATCTTGTCGGCGAGTTGGGAGACCTCTTCATTCAGCCGGTCGCGCGGAACCACCTTGTTGACCAGGCCATAGCTCACCGCCGTCTGGGCATCGATAAATTCGCCGGTCAGCAACATCTCCATCGCCTGTTTCCGCGGCATGTTGCGGGTCAATGCCACCATCGGGGTGGAGCAGAACAGCCCGAGGTTGACGCCCGAAACGGCGAACCGCGCCTCTTCCACGCAGACGGCCAGGTCGCAGGTGGCGACCAGTTGACACCCGGCGGCGGTCGCCACGCCGTGGACGCGGGCGATCACCGGTTGCGGAATGCGGCTGATGGCGAGCATCACCCGGGCACACTGCTGGAACAACGCCTCATAGGATTGGCGGCCCGGGCTGGCGCGCATCTCCTGAAGATCGTGACCGGCGCAGAACGCCTTGCCATTGGCTTCGAGGACGACGACGCGAACCGAGGTATCGGCGGCCAAAGCATCGAATTCGCTTTCGAGGGCCGACAGCAGGGCCACCGAGAGGGCATTGAATTTCTCCGGCCTGTTGAGCGTAACGGTGGCGATCCCATCCTCGTCCCGGCGGAGGAGAACGGGGGACTCGGTTGTGGCGGTGGATGCGGTCATGCGGCTTGCTTTCGAAATGCAGGATAGGGCGCAATGTTCAATCTTCGCGGCCCCCGGCGCAACAATTTTGGTGGTTTTGCGCGACGAAACCGCGTGGACTTCGGTGAGTTTAACGTTTACGTAAACGTTAACTTCCTTGGGTGTCAACGAACGATCGGAAGGAGGGGGGGCGTGCCGGCCATTTCCGTCGCTGAATTCAACGAGATCATTCGCGCCGATTTGACGTGGGCGTTCGATATGGGCATGACCGCCGACGTGATCGGCGAGGGAACGGCGCGGCTGCGGCTCCCGTATCACGCCAGCATGCTCAGGCCCGGCGGCGTCATCGCCGGACCGATGATGATGGCGTTGGCCGATGCCTGCATGTTCGCGGTTGCGTTGTCGGTGATCGGCGAGGTCAAACTCGCGGTCACCACCAGCTTCAATATCAATTTTCTTCATCGCTCCAACCCGGGCGACTTGCTTGCCGAGGGGAGAATACTAAAGCTGGGTAAAAGACTGGTGGTCGCCGAGGTCACCGTTCACAGCGAGGGTCACAGCCGCTCCGTTGCCCACGCAACGGGGACCTACTCTATTCCGCCCGTGTAGCGCGCCCCGGTCTGATCGCCGGGACTTACCGGGTCAACGAGGTCAGATCACGCGTGCGAGGCCTCGGTAAAAGCCTCGTTGGCCTTGTCCACATCCTCGCGCCGGCTGTCCATGAACGGCGCGTACAGCTTGTCGCGTCCCAGAATATGGGCGGTCAGCCAGTTCTTGAGGAATGCGAGCACTTCGCGCTCATGGATAGAATTCGGATTGCGTTCGTAGCGGTTGCGGATATCGGCCACCTGAGCCTTGAGGATACCGTGCGTTCGCGCATGCGCGTCATAGTCGGGGTATTTTGCGGCCTTCATCAGAGCCTCTTCGCGATCGAAGTGGTACCCGGTGTAGTCCAGCAGTTCACTGAGAACGCGATTGACGGTGTCGTGCGGTTCCTTGGTTTTGATCGCCTCATCCAACCTGTTGATCATATCGATCAGAATCTTGTGGTCCGCGTCGATGGTCTCGGTCCCGACGCTGAGGTCTTCAGTCCAGTGAATGACGGGCATTGTGATGTATCCCAGGAGCTTAAACAGATTGATCTAGCATGCGGTAACCGCCGTGGCGATTTGCGGTGCCACCGCGTTTCCTATTCCAGCAAACCATGAAAATACGCAAGAAACAACAGCCCGGATCATGACCTGGATCAGGACCCCGCCGGTTCACGATCCGAACCGGCCGCCGGTGGGATTTGAAACCCCAATGCGAAGCCGACTCTCGGCCTGGTGTCAGGTCGTTGACTTGTTGAGATTGTATGGCATACTCCGCCGCTTCTCGCGGGCGCTGTGCTGCGTCCGTCGACCTTTTCGCTTAACCGAGATTTACGCACGATTAGGATGCCAGATGCGAACGTACTCTGCAAAACCGGCGGATGTGGATAGGAAGTGGTATGTGATCGACGCCGAGGGCGTCGTTCTCGGCCGGCTTGCGAGCATTGTCGCCGCGCGGTTGCGCGGCAAGCACCGTCCCCTCTACACACCCCACATTGATTGTGGCGACAACATCATCGTGGTCAACGCCGAGAAGGTGCGGCTGACCGGCCGCAAGCGCGAGGACAAGGTGTTTTATTGGCATACCGGATATCCGGGTGGGATCAAGCAACGCACCATCGGCCAGACCCTGGACGGCAAGCATCCCGAGCGCGCGGTTCTGAAGGCGGTCGAACGAATGGTTCCGCGTTCACCGCTCGGCCGTCAACAGATGCGCAAGCTCCGCGTTTACAGGGGCTCCGAGCATCCGCACGACGCGCAGGCGCCAGAAGCTCTCGACGTAGCGGCGATGAATCCCAAGAACAAGAGATAGATAAAGAACAAGTGATGGCTGAAGAAACAAAGACCCTAGAGGATCTCAAGGACGTTGCCGGACTGGTTTCCGCGCCGGACGTGACGGAGAGCGCATACAGCGAGCCTCGGATCGACGCCCTTGGGCGCAGCTATTCCACGGGTAAGCGCAAGGACGCGGTCGCCCGCGTCTGGTTGAAGCGTGGAAATGGCAAGATCACCGTAAATGGTCGTGATGTGGAAACGTTTTTCGCCCGGCCGACCCTGAGAATGATCATCAACCAGCCGTTTCAGACGGCCGAGCGCACCGGCCAGTACGATGTCGTGTGTTCGGTGAAGGGCGGTGGATTGTCGGGCCAGGCCGGTGCGTTGCGTCACGGCATCAGTTGGGCACTGACATTTTATGAGCCCACGCTTCGGGGCGTGCTCAAGAAGGGTGGGTTCCTGACCCGAGACTCCCGCGTCGTGGAGCGCAAGAAATACGGCAAGCCGAAGGCGCGACGAAGCTTCCAGTTCTCCAAACGCTAGAGCTCACCGCTCCGGCGACGATGTCCGATGACGCGCCCCGCGGTCCCTTGCGGGGCCGCTTCCGTGCCTGTCCGTGATTTGGAAACTGACACCATGACCTCAATCGATACACCCAAAGTGCGCGCCGCCGTCATCGGCGCCAGCGGCTATACCGGCGCGGAACTGGTGCGGCTGCTGGTCCGTCATCCGCGAGTAGAAATCGTCGCCATGACCGCCGATCGCAAGGCCGGAATGACTCTTGGTGGCGTTTTTCCGCACCTCGCGGCGGCGGAACACGACGCCGGACTTCCCGGTCTGAGTTCCATCGATGCCATCGACTGGACCGGCATTGATGTCGCGTTCTGCGGGTTGCCGCACGGAACCACCCAGAAGGTGGTGGCGTCCATGCCGCCGCACGTAAAGGTCATCGATCTGTCGGCGGATTTCCGGCTCCGAGATGTCGCGGCGTACGCCGAATGGTACGGCGATTCCCACCGGGCGCCCGCCCTGCAGAGAGAAGCGGTTTATGGTCTGACGGAGCTTGCCCGTGAGCGGATCGCCGCGGCGCGTCTCGTCGCGTGCCCGGGCTGCTATCCCACCGCGTGCCTGTTGCCGCTGGTGCCCCTGATCGAGGCCGGCGCTATCGAAGTCGGCGACATCATTATCGACGTCAAATCGGGTGTAACCGGCGCCGGACGTGCGGCGAAGGAAACAAGCTTGTTCGCGGAGGTTTCCGAAGGCGTCCACGCGTACGGGGTGGCCAAGCACCGCCACGCGCCCGAAATCGAGCAGGAACTGTCGCTTGCCGCCAAAACCCAGGTCATCGCCAACTTCACGCCGCACCTCATGCCCATGAACCGGGGTATCCTTGCCAGCATTTATGTCCGGCTGGCCGATGGCGTCTCCGCAGACGACGCCCGGGCCGCATTGTCCCGGCGCTACGGCCCGGAACCGTTCGTGCACGTATTGGAGACGGGCCTGGCGCCCGCTACCCGACACGTCCGGGGCTCCAACAACTGCATCATCGCGGTGTTCGCCGACCGGGTTCCGGGACGCGCCATCGTGTTGTCGGTGATCGACAATCTGGTCAAGGGGGCGTCGGGACAGGCGGTGCAGAACATGAACGTGCTCTGCGGCTTCGACGAAACAACCGGTTTGCAACAGCAGCCGCTGTTTCCCTGATCGCTTTCAGCGCCCCGCCGAAACGTCGAGCAACGCGCCAGTAACATACGAGGACGCGTCGCTCAGAAGCCACAGAATGGCTTCCGCCACCTCGTCGGCGCGTCCCGCGCGACCCAGCGCCGTGGCCGCTCCCAGCCGCGCCGCGCGATCCGACTGTCCGCCACTCGCATGGATGTCGGTATCGATCGGACCGGGCCGAACCGCGTTGCACCGGACCCCCTCCGGTCCCAGCTCCGTGGCGAGGCCGATGGTCAGCGTATCGATGGCGCCCTTGGATCCGGCGTAGTCCACCCACTCGAAGGGCGATCCCAGCCGCGCGGCGGCAGACGACACGTTGACGATGGCGCCGCCCTTGCCGTTGTGGGTTTTGGACAAGTACCGGGCGGCCTCCCGGGCACACAGATAAGCGCCAAAGACATTGATGTCGAAAACGCGTTTCAGGCGCTCCGCGCTCATCTCCGCGAGGGGGAGAGTAGGCGCTACGATTCCGGCATTGTTGACGAAGCCGTCGAGCGCACCCAATGCGTCCTCGGCGGCTCGAAACATGGACAGGACTTCGGTTTCAATCGAAACGTCGCCCTGAATGGCGACGGCACGCCCGCCGACGGCCGTAACCTTGGCGACGATCCGCTCGGCGGCATCGGCGTTTCCGAGGAAATTCACCCCGACGGCCCAGCCTTTCTCGCCCGCCAACCTGGCGGTCGCCCGACCAATGCCGCGGCTGGCGCCGGTAATCAGGATCGCCTTTGTCATGTCAGCAATCTCCCACGCCTGTTTTGCCCAAAAACACGTCAATCCGATCGCGTGATTCCACACGAACGGAGATTGTTCTAGACGTCGATATCATTGACGAAGTGGGCGTGTTTTTGAATGTATTTGAAGCGCAGTTCCGGTTTGCGTCCCATCAGAGTTTCGACCAGCCGCGCCGTGGCTTCCGCCTCGGCGGGCTCCGGCGTCTGATTGTTCTCGGCGAGCGTGACCCTGAGGAGCGTACGCGTCGCCGGGTCCATGGCCGTTGTGCGGAGTTGCTGCGGCGGCATTTCGCCCAAGCCCTTAAAGCGGCTGACGTCCACTTTCCCGTTGCCCTTGAACTCCGTGGCCAGGATTTCGTCCTTGTGGGCATCGTCCCGCGCGTAAAAGATGGCAGCCCCGCGCGACAGTCGATAGAGCGGTGGTGCGGCCAGATAAAGATGACCGTTTTCAATCAGTTTCGTCATCTTCTTGAAAAAGAACGTGATCAACAGCGAGGCGATGTGGGCGCCATCCACGTCGGCGTCGGTCATGATGATAATCTTTTCGTAGCGGAGCGCCGACAGGTCGAAGGCGGTGCCGATGCCGCAGCCCAGGGCCTCGGTCAGGTTGCTGAGTTCCTGGTTGCCACGCTGCTTGTCGGCCGAGGCGCTGGCGACGTTGAGAATTTTGCCCCTGAGCGGCAGTACTGCCTGGGTTTTCCGGTCGCGAGCCTGCTTGGCCGATCCGCCGGCGGAATCGCCCTCGACAATGAACAGTTCGGTGCCGGCGGCGGTCGTGTTGCTGCAGTCGGTCAGTTTGCCGGGCAGGCGCAGCTTGCGGGTCGCGGATTTGCGGCTGGTCTGTTTGTCCTGACGGCGGCGCAGCCTTGTGTCGGTGCGCTCGACGATGGCATCGAGCAGCGCATTGGCCATGTCTGGCGCGCCGGAGAGCCAGTGGTCGAAATGGTCGCGGACGCTGTTTTCAACGATGCGGGCGGCATCGGAATTGGTGAGCTTCTCCTTGGTCTGGCCTTGAAACTGCGGCTCCGGAATGAACAGCGAAAGCATGATGCAGGCACCGCCGACCGCGTCCTCGGGCGTGATCTTGGATCCGGCCTTGTTGCCAACCAGTTCGGCGTATCCCTTGAGGCCCTTGGTCAGGGCCGCGCGCATTCCGGCTTCGTGGGTTCCGCCCTCCGGCGTCGGGACCGTGTTGCAATAGGATCGGAAGAAGGCCTCTTCGTCTTCCGGCCAGGCCACGGCCCATTCCACCTTGCCCCTGCCGTCGGCTGTATCGGTCTGGCCGGCGAACGGCGTCGGCGTCAGGGTCGGGCGGTTTTCCAGGCTCGAGACGAGATAGTCATGGAGACCGCCAGGAAAGCGCAGGGATGCGGTCGCCGGCGTTCCGTCGGCTTCGGAAATCAGCGTCGGGTCGCAGGCCCAGCGTATTTCCACATTGCGGAACAGATACGCCTTCGATCGCGCCATGCGATAGAGAACCGCGGGTCGAAAAGCCGCCTTGGCGCCGAAGATGTCGGGATCGGGATGGAAGGTCACGGTTGTGCCGCGGCGGTTGTTGACGTGACCCTTGATTCGTCAATGCGCCAAGCGGTGTTCCCCGAGCATAGGATTGGCTCCACAAGGTGCGGTCGCGCGCCACCTCGATGGTCAACGTATCCGACAGAGCGTTGACGACTGAGATGCCGACCCCGTGCAGGCCTCCTGAGGTGTGGTAGACCTTGTTGCTGAATTTTCCGCCGGAATGCAAGGTGGTGAGGATCACCTCCAACGCCGACTTGCTTTTGAACTTGGGGTGCGGGTCCACCGGAATGCCACGCCCGTTGTCGCGCACCGTCACGGTGTTGTCCGCCGCCAATTCGAGTTCGATCCGATTGGCGTGGCCGGCGACCGCCTCGTCCATGGCGTTATCCAGCAGTTCGGCCACGAGGTGATGAAGGGCGCGGTCGTCGGTGCCGCCGATATACATGGCCGGCCGGCGCCGGACCGGCTCCAGGCCCTCCAGCACTTCGATGTCCTTGGCGGTGTAGCCGGGCTCCTGGTCCTTGTCACGCGTTTGCGGCCGGGCCCGAACTTTCGCCGATGCTGACGCCGACGCCGCCGACGACGACGACGCGATGCGGGAGAACAAATCGTCCATGGTTCATCCAAATCCTTTAGGCACGCACAATAGTGTATCATAGTGCTCGATCGCGCCAATATATTGTGGGCTTGCGTCTTCGTGCAACACCATCCGCAGAACATCGGAGGCAGTACCGAGGCCGCACTCAGAACATATCAACAGCGGCTGATCGCCGCCAAAACGAGATACCGGCGTCGCGGCCTTTCCCTGCTGGTTATGAAAGTAAGGTATTCGTTTCGAGGGTCGGTCAAGCCAGGGATGCATCAAAGTTTTGTGCAATGCGGAAATTTTAAGAGATTGACGTTGAGCATTCGCGCAAAACAGCATAAACACCGCCGGACTTCCAAAACTTCAGAATTCCAAATGGTATTGCAGCGGGCCGTCGGGTGCGGCGCTGGAGGATAATCAGGGATGAACGTTGAAGCGGTGCTGAAGACACGGGGTACGAATGTCGTAACCGTTGGTCCTAATGACACGATCGTAGCGGTGGCTCGGCTCTTTGGAGAAAAAAAAAGCGGCATTGCCATCGTCTGTAACGCCGACAGCGATGTAATTGGCGTCGTGTCCCTGGGGGATATCGTACACGCGGTGGGAGCACGCGCGGCAGAGGCGCTTGAGCAGCCTGTCGAAACAATTATGACCAAGGACCCGGCCGTCTGCGCCCCGGACGACGATATCGAGGGCGCCCTCAACACGATGGAAATGCTGGGAATCCGCCACTTGCCCGTTGTCGAAAACGGAAAGCTCAAGGGCTTCGTGGAGCAGCGCAACGCCCTGGAAACGCTGTATGAGGGCGCCGCCCTCGACTTCGCGCAGCTTCGGAGCTACGTCATCAAGCCTGGAGGCCGACGCTAACTTCTGGCGGTTGCGTAAATACTAAGTTAATCAACCATTATTCCTTATCGCCGTACCCTTTGGCGGCAAGCTGAAGGGAGATGTACATGGCATATGGCAGAAACACACGTTAAAAAAGTAATATATGTGTATTGTACATTTTGCTAAGATAAAAACTCATTAATAAACAGATAAAAGACTGTTGTTTAAAGCTGACGGACTCTCGGATTGCAAAGATCGGAGCTCCGATCCGGGAGTTGACGAAAGGGCATGTCATGGATCATTTGCCGGCCTTTCTGGATATCAAGGGACAAGGTGCGCTGGTTGTCGGCGGCGGCTGTGGCGCGGCGGCCCGCAAGGCGCGCCTGCTCATCAAGGCCGGCGCCCGCGTTACCGTGGTCTGCCCGCATCCGACGCCCGATCCGGAACTGCTGTCGATGGCACGTGGCGGCGCGGTGGAACTACACCGACGTGCGTTCGCCGCCGCCGATGTAACGGGTCGAGCGGTGGTCGTTTCCGCTATCGGTTCCGAGGCCGGCGACGCGATCGTGTCTCGGACGGCCAAGGCGGCGGGCGTGCCGGTAAACGTCGTCGACGCTCCCGGGCTCTCCAGCTTCATCATGCCGGCAATCGTCGAGCGCGACGCGGTGACCGTGGCCATTTCCAGCGGCGGCACGGCGCCCGTACTGGCCCGATCGATTCGCGCCAAAATCGAACGCATGCTGCCGGCCAACATCGGCCGTCTGGCGCGCTTCGCCGACCGCTTCAGGGGCGCTGTCAAGGCCACCCATCGCGAACCCGTGGCCCGCCGCCGATTCTGGGAACGGTTCTTTGACGGCCCGGTCGCCGAGGCGGTGCTGAACGGCGACGAGCGATGGGCGCGCGAACGCATGCTGGACGTTGTCAATCGGCCGCAAGAGGTTCAGTCCGCGGACGGCATCGTCTATCTGGTGGGCGCGGGCCCCGGCGATCCCGATCTGTTGACGCTGCGGGCGCTTCGCCTCCTGGAGCACGCCGACGTCATCGTCCATGACCGGTTGGTTGCGCAGGAAATTCTCGAATACGCACGGCGTGACGCGGAACGTGTTTACGTGGGCAAGGCCAAGGGCGCGCATGCCCGGACCCAGGATCAGATCAACGCGCTGCTGGTCGGGCTGGCGCGCGACGGCAGACGGGTGGTGCGTCTGAAGGGCGGCGATCCCTTCGTATTCGGCCGCGGTGGCGAGGAGAGGGAATACCTTATCCGCCATGGCGTCCGCGCGGAAGTCGTGCCCGGCATCACCGCCGCGAGTGGCTGCGCGGCGGCGACGGGCATTCCGCTCACCCATCGCGACTGCGCGCAATCGGCGGTACTGGTCACCGGCCACGGCCGGGACGGCGAACCGGATCTCGACTGGAAGGCGCTGGCTCGCGAGAAGCAGACCATCGCGGTTTACATGGGCGCATCGATGGCCGGTCGCATTGCGGAACGGTTGATCGGCCATGGAATGAGTCCGACGACACCGGCGGCGGTCATCGCCAATGGAACCCGGCCCGATCAACGTGTGGAAATCGGTGCGCTGCACGAATTGGAGACGTTGGCCGCTCGGGTCCCGGATGCGCCGCTGTTGCTGGTGATCGGCGAGGTCGTGCGCCACGCCGACGCATGGGCCAGCTCGGAACTCGGCAAAAGCCGTCGCGGGATAATTTTGGAGGAAAATTCGTAATGCTTCAGGTGGTAACCGCCAATCGTCTGGTCGAAGGCGATGTCGTGTATCTGACCGGTGATGGCCAGTGGTCCGAACGGCTGAACGACGCATGCCTAGCCGTCGACAAGCAAAAAACAGACTCGCTGATGGATATCGCCGAGCGGGCGGTCGCCGCGGAAATCGTCGTCGCGCCGTATGCCATCGACGTCATGGCCGAGGACGGTACGGTCCGGGCGCTTCGCTACCGGGAGCACATCCGGGCGAGCGGCCCGACGATCCGCGCCGATCTCGGCAAGCAAGCGGCACAGGGATAATCGATTATGTACAATTATGACCAATTCGATCAGACAATCGTCGATCAACGGGTGAGCCAGTTCCGCGACCAGGTGGCGCGGCGCCTCAGTGGAGAGCTCAGCGAGGATGATTTCAAGCCGCTCCGTCTGATGAATGGCCTCTACCTGCAACTGCACGCCTATATGCTGCGGGTGGCGGTTCCCTACGGAACCATGTCGTCGGCGCAGATGCGCAAGCTGGCCTCCATCGCCCGACGCTACGACAAAGGGTATGGGCACTTCACCACTCGCCAGAACATCCAGTACAATTGGCCAGCCCTGAAGGACGTGCCCGACATCCTCATGGAGCTCGCCGAGGTGCAAATGCATGGTTTTCAGACCAGCGGCAACTGCATCCGCAACGTCACCGCCGATCAGTTCGCCGGCGCGGCCGCCGACGAAATCGAGGATCCGCGCATCTACGGCGAGATCATCCGCCAGTGGTCGACGCTGCACCCGGAATTCTCGTTCCTGCCGCGCAAGTTCAAGATCGCGGTCACCGGTGCGCCCAACGACCGCGCCGCCGTCAGGGTCCACGATATCGGCCTGAGGATGGTGCTGAACGAGGCTGGCGAGCCCGGTTTCGAGGTCATGGTCGGCGGCGGGCAGGGACGCACCCCGATGATCGCCAAGACCATCCGGGCGTTCCTGCCGAAGGCGCACCTGCTTTCCTATCTGGAGGCCATTCTGCGCGTCTACAACATGTTCGGCCGGCGCGACAACATGTTCAAGGCGCGCATCAAGATCCTCGTCCACGAGATCGGCGCCGACGCGTTCGCCGCCCGGGTCGAGGAGGAATGGGCTCACATGAAGGGCACGTCGGTGGACCTGCCGGAGGAAGAGGAACATCGAATCCGCGCCCATTTCGCGCCGCCGCTGCTTGAGGTATTGCCGGCGTATACCCCGGAATTCGAGGATCGCAAGCGCGACGACGCCGATTTCGCGCGCTGGGCCAAGGCCAACCTGTTTCCCCATAAGACACCGGGACACGCCATCGTCAATCTGTCCTTGAAACCGCACGGCGGGGTTCCGGGTGACGCCACGTCCGAACAAATGGACGCCGTCGCCGACTTGGCCGACCGTTACAGCCAGGGCGAAATCCGTGTGACCCATGAGCAGAATCTGGTCCTGCCGCACGTCCGGCAATCGGAGTTGTACGCCCTGTGGCGCTCGCTCGAGGAACTGGGTGTCGCCACGCCCAACGTCGGTCTCATCACCGATATCATCGCCTGTCCGGGCATGGACTATTGCAGCCTGGCCACCGCCCGATCCATTCCGGTCGCCCAGCGGATCACCGAGCGGTTCGCCGACATCGCCCGGGTGCACGACGTCGGCGAGCTCAAGATCAAGATATCCGGGTGCATCAACGCCTGCGGCCATCATCATGTGGGCCACATCGGCATTCTCGGCGTCGACAAGAAGGGTGAGGAATTCTACCAGATTACGCTCGGCGGCGATGCGACCGAGAATGCCGCGGTCGGCAAGATCATCGGACCGGCGTTCTCGTATGACGACGTGGTCGACGCCGTAGAGACCATCGTCACGACCTATGTCGAGCAGCGCGAGGACGGGGAACGCTTCCTCGACACCTATGCGCGTCTCGGCCTCGATCCGTTCAAGGAGAAGCTCTATGGCACTCGTTAAGTACGGCGAGCCGGTCCGGGACGCCTGGATCGCGGTGACTGACGACGCCGAACTGCCGTCGAGCGGCCCGGTGATCGTCTCGCTCAAGCGATGGCAAACCGACCGCGACGCCTTGTGTGAGCGGGCCGACCCCGTCGGCATTCGTCTGGCGAGCGACGAAACGGCGGCGGACATCGCTTCCAGTGTGAATCGCATCTCCCTGGTGGCGCTGGAATTTCCGACGTTTCGCGATGGCCGCGCCTATTCGACGGCCCGGCTGCTGCGCGACCGATATGGCTTCAATGGTGAACTCCGGGCCGTTGGCAATGTGCTGCGCGATCAGCTTTTGTTCATGCACCGCTGCGGTTTCGATGCATTCGAGATCGAAGCGGAAGATGCCGTGGAGTCGTGGCGCCAGGCTTTGGCGGAGTTTTCGGCTTGGTATCAGCCGGCGACCGACCACCGGGTGCCGGTGACCGCTCTGCGTCATCTCCGGAGGGCGGCGGAATGAGCACCATGCGTTCGGCAAATGCGGCGTCTTCGAACCAACAGTCCGTCGTGGCCGAAGCCACCATCAGGGCGGGTTTGCTTGTCGAGCGATACCGGAACGCCGATACCCGGGAGCTGCTGACGGCCATGATCACCGAAGAGTATCCGGGGCGCATCACCCTCGTTTCGTCGTTTGGCGCCGAAGCGGCCGTGCTGCTGCACATGATCTCGGAGATCGACCCGGCGACGCCCGTGGTATTCGTTAATTCCGGCAAATTGTTCGGCGAAACGCTGCGGTATCGCGATCAGCTTTCGGAACGGCTGGGACTGAGCGACGTCCGCACGGTGGGCCCCGCGCCCGACCGGGTCGAGCAGGTGGATCCCGACGGCGTGCTGTGGTACGGCAACCCCAATATGTGCTGCTACATCCGCAAGGTGGAGCCGCTGCAGCGGGCGCTCGAAGGCTGCGATGCCTGGATCACCGGGCGCAAGGGCTTTCAAAGCGGGGACCGGGCGAACCTGCCGGTCGTCGAAGCGGAAGATGACGGCCGGATCAAGGTCAACCCTCTGGCCGGCTGGCGGAAAGACGCGCTGGACGGCTATTTCGCCGATCACGATCTGCCGCGCCATCCGCTCGAGGCTGACGGATTCCTGTCCATCGGGTGCATGCCGTGCACGGATCGGGTGGCACCGGGCGAGGACGCCCGGGCCGGCCGCTGGCGCGGCAAATCGAAAACCGAATGCGGCATTCACCTGCCGCGCGCCAACTGGAAAGTGATGGGTATCGACTGACGTTCCGCTTGCCAGTTTGCATCAACCAAGAGGGAAGGGAGCCCCGCTAAGAAACGAGGTCCCTTTTTTGTTTGCGGACAAACGCGTTACGACGAGTAGTACATCTGAAACTCGACCGGGTGGGGAGTGTGCTCGAAGTTGTACACCTCTTCCCACTTCAAGGTGATATAGCCGTCGATCAGGTCGTCGGTGAATACGTCGCCCTTCTTGAGGAATTCGCGATCGGCGCTGAGACTGTCGAGCGCTTCGCGGAGCGAGCCGCACACCGTCGGCACGCCCTGGAGTTCTTCCGGCGGCAAATCATAGAGGTTCTTGTCCATGGCGTCGCCCGGGTAAATCTTGTTCTGAATGCCGTCGATGCCGGCCATCAGCATGGCGGCGAAGCCGAGGTACGGATTGGCCGTCGCATCGGGAAACCGGACTTCCACTCGCTTGCCCTTGGGGTTGGAGGCGAAGGGGATGCGGCAGGAAGCAGAACGGTTGCGCGCCGAATAGGCCAACAGCACCGGCGCCTCGAAGCCCGGAATGAGCCGCTTGTAGCTGTTGGTTGATGGATTGGTAAAAGCGTTGATAGCCTTTGCGTGCTTGATGATTCCGCCAATGTAGTACAGCGCCGTGTCCGACAGATCGGCGTAACCGGACCCGGCGAACGTCGGAGTGCCGTCCTTCCAGATGGACTGGTGGGTGTGCATGCCCGATCCGTTGTCGCCAGCCACCGGTTTCGGCATGAATGTGGCCGATTTTCCGTAGGTGTGCGCAACCATATGGGTGCAGTACTTGTAGATCTGGACGTTGTCGGCCGTGCGCACCAGGGTATCGAAGGTCATGCCGAGTTCATGCTGGCTCGGTGCCACTTCATGGTGATGCTTGTCCATGGTCAGACCCATGTCGCGCATGACGGTGACCATCTCGGCCCGAAGGTCCTGGCACGAGTTTACCGGCGGCACCGGGAAATAGCCGCCCTTGATGGGGGGCCGGTGACCGGCGTTGCCTTCCGGCAGGATGCGCCCGGTGACGTAGGGGCCTTCGTCGGATGAAAATTCATAGAAACAATTGTTCATCTGGACGGCGAACCGGACGTCGTCGAAGACGAAGAATTCAGGCTCGGCGCCGAGGTAGGCCGTGTCGCCGATGCCGGTGGAGGCGAGGTACGCTTCGGCCTTCTTGGCCACGGACCGCGGATCGCGCCCATAAGGCTGTCCGGTGGATGGCTCCACGACGTCGCAGAACAGGATCAACTCCGCTTGCGCAGAGAACGGATCCATCACCGCCGACGTCGCATCGGGGATCAAAGCCATGTCGGACTCGTTGATGGCTTTCCAGCCGGCGATCGACGAACCGTCGAACATGATACCGTCGGCAAATGCGTCGTCGTCGACGAAGTCCGCGGTCATTGTCAAATGCTGCCACTTGCCGCGCGGGTCGGTGAAGCGCAGATCGATGTAATTGATCTCGTTTTCCTTGACCACCTGAAGAACGTCGGCGGGGGTCTTACAATTCAGAGCCATATTTCGGTGTCCCTTTGATCCTCGATTATCTTTTAGTAGACAGCGGGCACGCGTGACCGCGTGGCCGATTCTCGTAGGCCGCGGCGAGGCGGTATTGGCGGAGAGAGGCGTTAAATGGCCTCGGTGCCACGTTCGCCGGTCCGCACGCGTATGGCTTCTTCCACCGTCGAGACGAAGATTTTACCGTCACCGATGCGGCCAGTGCGGGCCGCCTGCAAAATGGAGTCGATGGCCTGCTCGACAAGACCGTCGTCGACAATTAACTCGATCTTGACCTTGGGCAGGAAATCGACAACGTACTCCGCGCCGCGATACAACTCGGTATGACCCTTCTGACGGCCGAAACCCTTGGCCTCGAGAACCGTAATACCCTGCAAACCAAGTTCGTGCAGAGCTTCCTTTACGTCATCAAGCTTGAACGGCTTAATGATTGCTTCAATTTTTTTCATGAACGAAAGCCTCTTCGTTTGGCTGATCCGGATTGGGGCCAGTCCTTCACCATCATCCTGACAGCGACAAGTCGGCACACTCTGAACCGCCAGCAAGCACATCCCGTGCCAATCGATCGAAGCGGCGGACTATGCGCGATTTCTTGGCAATTGCAAGCGCGGGAGACCGGATGGTGCGCATGATAACCCATCGTGTGCGGTCAAAAAACAGGCGATTGCCTAATAATTCCTCAAAATGCCCCATTGACCCGGTGACCGACGTCGTTTGCGATCCACGCATTCGCACTTTGACCCCTGGACGCTTTGCTTTACTGGTCTAGAGCGATCAGGCGCATGGGAAGACTGTCGACGATGAAAGCACCCAACGCGATCCTCTCCGGGTACGGGACAAATGTCTTCACTGTCATGAGCGCGCTCGCCCTTCAGCATCGCGCAATCAACCTGGGGCAGGGGTTTCCGGACGAAGAGGGGCCGGAGGATATTCGCAGGGTCGCAGCCGACGCGTTGATGAAGGGACCGAACCAATATCCCCCGATGCTGGGAATCGCCGATTTGCGCCAGGCCGTCGCCACCCATAATCGCCGCTTTTATGGCCTCGAGGTGGACTGGCGGACGGAGGTCATGGTGACATCGGGGGCGACCGAGGCGCTGGCCAGTTCCATCTTCGGCCTGATCGAACCGGGCGACGAAGTGATCCTAATCGAGCCGCTATTCGATTCCTACCTGCCGATGGTGCGCCGTGCCGGTGGCGTCCCGAAACTGGTGCGCATGGAGCCGCCGGACTGGGCCCTGCCGCGCGCCGCTCTGGAGGCCGCGTGTTCCGCGAAAACCAAGCTCATTGTCGTCAACTCCCCCCACAACCCGTCGGGTAAGGTGTTCGATCGCGAAGAGCTGGTGTTTATTACCGAATTGGTGGAAGCGTATGACGCCTACGCGCTGTGCGACGAGGTATACGAACATCTGGTGTTTGACGGCCTCGTCCACGTTCCGCTGATGACGCTTCCGGGCATGCGCGAGCGATGCCTCAGAATTGGTTCGGCCGGAAAGACGTTTTCGGCAACGGGCTGGAAAGTGGGATACCTGACCGCCGCACCGCGTCTGTTGACCGCCTGCGCCCAGGCGCATCAGTTCGTGACCTTTACGACGCCGCCGAATCTGCAGACCGCCGCCGCATACGGATTGGCCAAACCGGACACATACTTTCAAGAGTTGGCGGCATCCCAACAGGTCAAGCGCGATCGTTTGGGGGCCGGGTTGAAGTCGGCTGGCTTCGATGTGCTGGACAGCCAGGGCACCTATTTCCTCACCGTCAATATTCAGTCGGTCGGTTTCAACGGCACCGACGAGGCGTTCTGTCGCCACATCACCACGGAGGCCGGTGTCGCGGCGGTGCCGGTCAGCGCTTTCTATGAGGTCGCCGACGTCAACCATTACGCGCGGTTCTGCTTCTGCAAGCGCGACGCCGTGCTGGACGAGGCTATTGAGCGGTTGAAACACCATTTCGCCGGCGCTTGACGGGTCCCGGGCCTCGGTTTACATCAGGGGCGCGGTGGCGGGAGTAGCTCAGTTGGTTAGAGCACCTGGTTGTGGTCCAGGGGGTCGCGGGTTCAAATCCCGTCTCTCGCCCCAATTTTTCAATTGGTTACGTGGAAATGCTAAATTGAGTTCTTAAGGTTTTTTGTCTCTGGGTACCATGCTGGGTAACAGCCGGACCCCACCTGTTTTTCTTCAAAACGTCCACGAACGCCCCAGACAAAAACAATAGTGATGGGGTGGACGGCCCCTGCTCCCCGGCATCGAAGTGCCATATGGTGGTCGTATTGAACGCCACAAGCGAGAGGAGCCGTCCGAGATGCAAATTACCACAGTAGGCCTGGATTTGGCCAGGAACGTGTTTCAAGTGCGTGCCATCGACGCCAAGGGAGAGGTCGTGGTCCGCCGCCCATTGAGGCGCGCCCGGGTTCGCGATTTCTTTGCCGGCCTGGAACCGTGCCTGATCGGCCTGGAGGCGTGTGGCACGGCGCATTTTTGGTCGCGGGAACTGGGGGCGTTGGGGCAACGATGTCCGGATGATGCCGCCGTCAAGGGTGAAAATGACTTGATGCCAAAGGGGTCGAGCCGGGGATCGGGACACCTCGCCAATGAGTATGGCTGCGCAGGATGCCGATCTCGATCTCGACCATGTTGAGCCAGCTTGCTTGCCGCCCTTATGGGCGAGGACCAAAGCGGTGGGGAATTCGCGCGTTTCCGGATTTTGCGGGATGTATCGAGTATGCATCGTTCAGTCATCTTCATCATTGAATGCGGAGGGAACCATTAGCCAATTGTGGCGTTGATATTACATTTCGGGATAAACTCAGTGCGTGTAACTGACCTAATGCAGCGCGCCACCGTTGTTCAGGCCGCCTCGGCAATTCTGATGTCATCATAGCGAGCGGTTCGTACCTGAGGTCCATGTCGAGAGTTGAGAGGGACAGATGTTCGATTGGCTTGTCGTAGGTGCCGGTTTCGCGGGAAGCGTAGTCGCGGAACGGCTGGCACGTGAGACGGACCGACGGATACTGGTTATAGACCGTCGATCCCATATTGGCGGGAACGCATACGATCGCCTCGACGAGTTGGGCGTGCTAGCGCCGCTGTATGGCCGTCATGTCCTTCAGACCGACAACGATAGGGTCCTTCAATATCTCTCCAAATTCGCTTGTTGGCAGCAACATGAACCTCCGACGGATGCCGCCGACCCCAGTTCGCTGGCGGCTTCCTCCGGCGGAGAGCGGTTTTTGGTGCCTTCTAAGGGTTACTCCGCGATGTTTGAGGAGATGCTTAAGTCGCCCAATATCAAAGTTATGGTCAATGTCGACTTCAAGGAAGCGCTGGAACTGATTTCATTCCGTCAATTGATATTCACCGGATCGTTGGATGAGTACTTTGACTACTGTTACGGCACATTACCCTACTGGGCGATGGGCACCGGTGGGAGGGCGCCGCATCGAACGTCGAAGCGTGCGTTGTTTGCGTCAGACCTAATCCGTGGGCGGCCAGAAGACGAAGGCGGCTATCCTGTAGACGCGGACATGAACCAAGACCTTTTCCAGCGCTACCAGGATTTGGCCGACACAGCGGTCGATGTCTATTTCACCGGCCGATTGGCGGCGTACCGATATTGCACCATCGATGAGGTCGTGGCGCAATCGCTGGAACTGGCCGATCGGATCGACGGCGTGGCGCCGGCGGGATCACGGCCCAGCGACACATCCCATCCCGCGCGCACCCGCCGATCGCAGTCAAAGTGGCACGCTCGAGCAACGCTGCCCACGGAATGACCGCGTCGGTTCTTGGCGATCGGCGCAACCGCCGGTCGTCGTCTCAGGCAAAGTGATGTTTCGGTCTTCGCGAGCATCTATCTATGACGCTCCTTACGCTCTAATCTCCGATTGATCTGAGGTTTTAGGCATCTAGCGGACATGAATCCATTCAGCTTCCAGCCCAAGCCGGGCGACACAGATCTTCAACCACCCGTACGCGGAACTCTCTTTAGTGCGGAGCGGCTTGAACAGTACGCTCATCCGCTCGCGGCCTCCCATGTCATCGCGCCGAAACCGCGAAGGAGCGCGCCGGTCCTCGAACGCCTTCGCCGGAATGGTGAGGCGCTGCGGCGTGCCCACGACATAATTTCGGCCGCCGCCGCCGCCGGCGAACCGATCTCTCCCGCCGCCGAATGGTTGGTCGACAATTTTCACATCGTCGAGGAACAACTTCGTGAGATCAGGGAAGACCTGCCGCCCGGCTTTTACCGCAAACTGCCGAAGTTAGCGGTCGGACCCCTTGCATCCTATCCCCGTGTCTATGCTCTGGCCTGGGGATACGTGGAGCACACGGACAGTCTCTTCGAGCCCCATACCCTGGTCCGCTTCATCAACGCGTATCAGGAAAATCAGCCGTTAACTCTCGGTGAGTTGTGGGCGATCGCCATCTCCCTCAGACTGGTTCTGGTCGAAAACCTGCGCCGTCTCGCCGATCGAGTGGTGCACCGGCGCGTGGCACGGGCGTCGGCGGACGCCCTCGCCGACGCGCTGATCGCCGATGAAGTTCCACCGGTCGACTCCGATGAGTTGCTCGACCACTGGAGCCGCTCACCGTTGTGGAGCACCTTTATCGCACAAGCGTCGCAGCGGCTCCGCGACCGGGATCCGAAAGATACACCGCTTCTCGCCCGCGTCAGCGAGCGCCTGGCGAACCAGGGACGCACCATCGACGACGTTGTGCAAGACGAGCACCACCAACAGGTCGCCGGTCAACAAATCATTCGCAATGTCATCACCAGCATGCGGCTGGTATCGACGATCGATTGGGCGGAACTGATCGAAAAGGTTAGCCTTGTCGAGGCCGCCTTGCGTGACGGCACCGAGACGGCGGCGATGGATTTCGCCACGCGCGACGCCTATCGCCACGCCGTGGAGGAGTTGGCTCAGAACTCGGGCCGCACAGAGGTTGAGGTTGCGCAAATCGCGGTGAGCCGCGCGAAATCGGCCGAGCCGGGGACGCGCGAGGGCGACCCCGGGTACTACCTAATGGGCAACGGACGCGACCCCTTCCGTCGCGACCTGGGTGCGCGCCTATCTGCCGGCCCATGGTTCAAGCAGCGTCTACTCGGCGAGGGCACTGCTGTGTACCTCGGCAGCATCGTGGTGCTCGCCGTATTGTTCATTGGCCTTCTTTTGCTTGCTGTACCTTCCGGCACCGTAGCGTTGCCATGGCTTGTTGTGCTCTCCCTACTCGCGGCGCTTCCCGCGACCGAGCCGGCAGTATCGATCGTTAACCGGCTCGTTGCGGCGCTCGTCGGCCCAAGCCGGCTGCTCCGCCTGGAACTCACCGAAGGAGTTGCGGAGCAGGACAGAACGATGGTGGTCGTGCCGGTTGTCTTGACGCACGAGCCCGCCATCGCGGAGCACTTCGAGCAGCTCGAATCCCATTACCTTTCCAATGACGACGGCGAATTGTATTTCGCGCTGCTATCGGATTGGGGTGATGCGGCGATAGAGGAGGCGCCAGAAGACACCGTGCTGCTGGCCGCGGCACAACAGGCGCTTGCCGATCTGAACAGGCGCCACCGTTCCGCGCCGAATGGCGGCCCCCGCTTTTTCTTGTTTCACCGTCGCAGAGTGTGGAACGAGAGCCAGCGGTGCTGGATGGGCTGGGAACGCAAAAGGGGCAAGTTGCAAGAGTTTAACCGCCTGCTTCGCGGCGCCACCGACACCACCTTCATGGACCTTGGCGACGAACCGGCGACGCCGCCGGCGGGCGTGCAATATGTCCTGACCCTGGACGCCGATACCCGCCTTCCGCGCGGTGCCGCCAAACGTCTCATCGGCACCATTTCTCACCCGCTTAACCGACCGACGTACGACGCTGAATTGGGGCGCGTTTATGAAGGTCACGCCATCTTGCAGCCACGGCTCGTGCCGACGCTCGAGGAGACCGGTTACGGCAGCCTGCACCAGCAGATATACGCGGGCCCGCGGGGAATCGACGCCTATGAGTTCGCGGTGTCGGACATCTACCAGGACCTGTTCCACGAGGGTATCTTCATCGGCAAGGGGCTGTACGCGGTGGATGCCTTCGAGCAGGCGCTCGCCGGCCGCGTGCCCGAAAATGCAATTCTGTCGCACGACCTGTTCGAAGGCATCGCCGCGCGCGCCGCCCTGGTCACGGATACGGAACTGTTCGAGTCTTTTCCCGAGCACTACGAGGTCAACGTCGCTCGCCGGCACCGGTGGACGCGGGGTGATTGGCAATTGTTGCCATGGATTTTCGGGCGGGGGCCCAAAGGTTATCGCCGCGGCCGCAAGGCGATTCCGCTAATCGGTCGCTGGAAAATGTTCGATAACCTGCGCCGAAGCCTGGTGCCCACCGCCGCATTGGCGCTGCTGGTGGTCTCATGGTGCCTGCCTGATCCGGTACCGCTTTTGGGCACCGCGTTTATTCTTCTCACCACGTTGCTGCCATGTTTGACGCCCTTGGTCAGCCATCTGTCGCCGTCGCGGCCGTCGACGGCGCGCCGCATCTCGCTTCACGGCGCCGGCCGTGATCTTTGGCTTGGCGCCGCCCAAGCCGGGTTGGCGTTCGTGTTGCTGGTGCACCAGGCCTGGGTCATGAGTGATGCCATCATCCGCACCCTCTGGCGACTGGCAACCCGCGATAATCTGTTGGAATGGATCACCTCGGCGCAATCGAACTCCCGGTTCGACCTTAAGCTCTCGGGATTTTATCGCCGCATGGCGCCCGCCCTCGTCCTCGCTATCGCCGCCGGAGCGATTGTGGCCGTTGTCCACCCTCGGGCGCTTTTCGCGGCGCTACCCGTGGTTCTCGTTTGGTTGGGGGCGCCAGCGGTTGCATGGCGCATAAGCTTACCTCGCCGAGCGGACGCTATCGAGCAAATGTCCGTCGAGGACGAATGGATGCTCCGCTCCACCGCCCGGCGCACTTGGCATTTCTTCGAGCGGTTTGTCACGGCGGCGGACAACCACCTGCCTCCCGACAACTTTCAAGAAGACCCGCGACCGGAGATTGCTCATCGCACGTCGCCCACCAACGTTGGGCTTTATCTGCTTTCAGCCATTGCCGCCCGCGATTTTGGTTGGTTGGGGACAACCGATCTGATCGATCGCTTGGAAGCAACGGCGACAACGCTCGAACTCGCTCCCGAAGTTCCGCGGTCACCTCTATAACTGGTACGAAACGCGCACACTGGAGGCGTTGGAGCCGCGCTACGTCTCGACGGTCGACAGCGGCAATCTCGCGGGGCATCTGATCGTCCTGCGTCAAGCCTGCCTCGAGTATGTGGATGCTCGGCCCGATGCGGCCGTCGCGCGTCGCGGCATTTGCGATACGCTTGCCATCCTGCGGGACGTCGTGGCGAAAAACGGCGGTGATCGCCGCGGTGGAGCGGTCTCGTTTCGCGATCTGGATCAGCAGATCGACGAACTCGAAGCGTTCCTGGACGACGCCTCGGAAGGCCTGCCCGCTCCACAACCGGAAAGTATCGACGAACCGGGGCGGTTGCGAGAGGTGTTGCGTCGCGTCGATATCTTGGTCGATACCGTCCAGGCGTTGAGCAAGGAGCGCGCCGCGACGGATTGCCGCGAGATGGTGAGCTGGGCGAATACGACGCGGACAGTGGTCGAGAGCCATCTTCGCGACGAGACCGTGCCAGTGGAGGAGGTACGCGAGCGCCTTATCGCCTTAGCCGACTGGGCGGACGGCTTCGCCAAGGCGATGCGCTTCGATTTTCTCTATAGCCGGATACAAAAACTTTTCGCCATTGGCTACCGGCCGGCGGACAACGCCCTGGACGCCAACACTTATGATCTGCTGGCGTCCGAGGCGCGGTTGGCGAGCTTGGTTGCCGTTGCCCGGGGCGAGGTGCCGGCGTCCCACTGGTTCCGGCTGGGGCGACCGATGACGACCGTTGGCAAAGGCGCGGCGCTGGTATCGTGGTCGGCGTCGATGTTCGAATATTTGATGCCGGAACTGGTAATGGCGGTGCCCGAGGGCAGCATTCTGTCCCAGACGGCGCGCTGCGTCGTGGCCCATCAAATCGCGTATGGGCGCAAACTGGGTATCCCTTGGGGCATTTCGGAATCAGCTTACAACGTGAGGGACTTGAACCTCACCTATCAGTACTCCAACTTCGGCGTCGCCGGCCTCGGCCTTAAACGCGGCCTGTCCGAAGACGTGGTTGTCGCCCCCTATGCGACGGCGCTCGCCGCGATGGTCGACCCCGCTGCTGCCGCGCGCAATCTCAACACGCTCGCTGGTATCGGCGCGCTCGGATCCTACGGTTATTACGAAGCCGTTGACTACACGGCGAATCGGCTGCCGAAGGGCAGGGATCATGCCATAATCCGTGCCTACATGGCTCACCATCAGGGAATGACGGTCGTGGCCCTGGCCAACATCCTCGATGGCGGGCGAATGCGGGCACGATTCCATGCTGATCCGGTCATCCGCGCGACTGAACTGGTGCTGCAGGAGCGGATGCCGCAGGTGATCACCGTTGCGGCGCTGCGCGAAGCTCAGCCCGGGATCCGGCTTCATGTCCAGAGCACCGTTCCGGCGGCGCTGCGACATTTCGAGACACCGCATACCCCGACGCCACGCGCGCATTTGCTCTCCAATGGGCGGTATTCGATCATGCTGACCGTGGCCGGCTCGGGATATAGCCGTCGGCAAAACCTCGCAATAACCCGGTGGCGTGAGGATTTGACCCGAGATTGCTATGGCAGCTACATCTACATCAAGGATCCCAGATCCGGGAAAGTATGGTCGGCGGGGTATCAGCCAAGCGGTGCGGAACCGGATTCTTACGAGGTGAACTACGCCGAGGACAGAGCGGAAATTCGTCGGCGCGACGGTGCGATACTGACGAAGCTGGAGGTGGTGGTGGCGTCCGAAGACGACGCGGAGATTCGCCAGCTGACCGTCAGCAATCTCGGTTCGCATTTGCGTGAGATTGAAGTCACCTCCTACGCCGAGGTCGTGTTGGCGCCCCAGGCGGCGGACGCAGCCCACCCCGCGTTTTCCAATCTTTTCGTGCAGACGGAGTTTGTGCCCGGTGTCGAGGCATTGGTTGCCACTCGAAGGCCGCGGGCCGCGGACGATCCCACCATCTGGGCAGCGCATATGGCCGTGGTCACGGGCGCCAGGAGCGGGTTGCAGTTCGAGACGGATCGGGCCCAGTTTCTGGGTCGAGGTCGCGACATCCGCAATCCCAGCGCCATCTACGACGATCAGATCCTGTCCAACAGCCTCGGTCCGGTGCTCGATCCCATTTTCAGCCTGCGCCGGCGTCTCCAACTCGCGCCCGGAGCGACCGCCCGTATCAGCTTCGTTACTCTCGTCGCCCATGGCAGGGAGGAACTTCTGGCAGTGGCCGATCGCTACCGCGACGAGGCCTTGTTCGAACGAACGGCGGGGCAAGCCTGGACACATGCTCAAGTGCAGTTGCATCATCTCGGTATCAGCCGCGACCAAGCCCATCTTTTTCAGCGCCTCGCGAACTCGTCTGCTCTACTTCGACCCGCTGTTGCGTGCGCCCCGCGAGGTGCTGCAAGGCAACCAGCGTGGGCCGCAATCATTGTGGGCGCACGGCATCTCCGGCGATCGGCCAATCGTCCTTTTGCGGGTCGACGAGGGTGAATCGCGTGAAATCGCTCGCCAACTTCTGCTCGCGCAGCGCTACTGGTGGATGAAGGGTCTGGTTGTCGACCTAGTGTTCCTCAATGAACACGCACACTCCTACCAACAGGACACGCAGAATACCCTCGAAGCGCTGGGCCGCGCCAGTCAGGCCGCTGGCGGCGGACCTCAGGCCGAGGAACGCGGCGGCGTCTTCGTGCTGAAGGAATCGCAGATCAACGCCGAGGACCTGAACGTGTTGATGGCGGCCGCCCGGGTGCTCCTGCAATCCGGCGCAGGTACGCTGGCGGAGCAGGTGGTTCGGCTGTTGACCCGCGACCCCGTGCCCGTCGGTGCTCGCGCCCTGCCGCCGACGCCACCACTGGAGGAAGCGCCGCCGGTCAGACGCACCCTGGAGTTCTTCAACGGTCTTGGCGGTTTCGCCGAAGCCGGGCAGGAATACGACATCATCATGGGTGCGCGGCAGCATACGCCGGCTCCCTGGATTAATGTGATTGCCAATCCCGCTTTTGGGTTCGTCGTCTCCGAGTGTGGCTCCGGCTATACATGGTGCGCCAACAGCCGAGAGAATCAGTTGACGCCCTGGTCGAACGATCCCGTATGCGACCCTGCCGGGGAAGTCATCTACATTCGCGACGAGGAAACGGGGGAGACATGGTCGCCGACTCCATTGCCGATACGCGAGGACACTCCTTACATTTGCAAGCACGGTCAGGGCTACAGCCGCTTCGAGCATACCAGCCACGATATCGGTCTGACACTGGTGCAATTCGTCCCACGCCAGGATCCGGTTAAGATATCGCGCTTGATTGTCACCAATCACTCGCGCCGTCCGCGGACCGTATCGGTTACATCCTTCGCCGAATGGGTGCTGGGTCCTTCGCGTTCGGTCGGCGCACCGTTCATCATTACCGCGCTCGATCCGTCTACTGGCGCCATCCTGGCCCGCAACCCCTGGAATCACGAGTTCGCGGAGAAGGTGGCGTTCCTCGACATGGGCGGCCGGCAGAGCGCCTGGACGGGAGATCGGACCGAGTTTATCGGCCGCAACGGCAGCTTGGCTCAGCCCGCCGGGCTCGCGTGGAAAATTACCCTCTCCGGCCGGCTCGGCGCGGGCATGGATCCCTGCGCGGCTCTGCAGACGGTTTTAAGGCTGGAACCCGATGAGTCCCAGGAGGTGCTCGTTCTGCTTGGTCAGGGCGCCGACGGGGAACAGGCTCGCACACTCGTCGAACACTACCGCGAACAGAAGCCCGAAGATCTGCTCGCCGATATCAGGCGCCAATGGGATGACATCGTTGGCACGCTTAGAGTGAAAACGCCTGACCGGACAATGGATCTTCTGCTTAACAGCTGGTTGCTTTATCAAACGCTTTGCTGCCGTGTGTGGGCGCGGGCAGCCTTTTATCAAGCTGGCGGCGCCTACGGTTTTCGCGATCAGTTGCAGGACACCATGGCGCTGGTGGTGGCGAGGCCAGACGTTGCGCGTCAGCAGCTACTGGTCGCTGCCGCCCGGCAATTCGTCGAGGGAGACGTGCAGCACTGGTGGCATCCGCCGACCGGTAGAGGCGTCCGAACGCATATCTCGGATGATTTGTTATGGTTGCCCGTGGCGACCGCTCACTACGTTGACGTTACCGCTGACGTCGCCGTGCTCGACGTTGACGTTCCCTTCCTGGAAGGCCCGGTACTGCCGCTCGAGCAGCACGACGCCTATTTCGAGCCCGCGATCTCCTCCGATCAGGCGAGCTTGTACGAGCATTGCGCGCGCGCCCTGGAAGCCCGCTTCGCGGTGGGCCGGCATGGCCTGCCGCTGATGGGAACCGGCGACTGGAATGATGGCATGAACATGGTGGGTCACGGCGGCAAGGGCGAGAGCGTGTGGATGGGGTGGTTCCTGCATCATGCCCTGATGCGTTTTTCCCCCCTTGCCGAGGCGCGTGGCGAACAAGCCCGAGCGGCGACTTGGCGTGCCCACGCGGAAAGCCTGCGCGAGGCAGTTGAGCGGGAAGGCTGGGACGGCGAGTGGTACCGGCGCGCTTACTTCGATGACGGCACGCCGCTCGGCACGGCTTCAGGCGAAGAATGCCGAATCGACTCCCTTTCCCAGAGCTGGGGCGTGTTGTCCGGCGCGGCCGACCCGGCGCGCGCCGCCCAGGCGATGGAAGCGGTCGATGAATACTTGGTTCGCGAGGTCGATGGGATCGCCCTTCTGCTGACACCCCCATTCGATCGGATGAACCGCGACCCCGGCTACATCAAGGGCTATTTGCCGGGTATTCGGGAAAACGGGGGTCAGTACACCCACGCTGCCGTATGGGCGGTGATGGCCCACGCGGCCCTCGGAAATGGCGATCGCGCCACCCAGCTATTCAATATGATTAATCCGATCAACCATGCGAAAACGCGCCTCGGCGTCCAGCGATACAAGGCAGAGCCGTATGTGTTGGCAGGCGATGTTTACGGCGAACTGCCGCATGTCGGCCGCGGCGGTTGGAGTTGGTATACGGGCTCGGCCGCTTGGCTATACCGAGCCGGCATCGAGTCAATTCTCGGTTTTCGACTTAGGGGGACTGCTTTGCACATTGATCCTTGCATCCCAAGTGACTGGGGCGGGTTCAAGATGACGTTTCGCTACCACTCCGCCCGTTATGAGATCCAGGTCCACAATCCCCAAATGGTAACCTGCGGAGTGCGTTCGATTACAGTGGATGACCGCGCCCATGAAGCTGGCGGCCGAGGCGTCGTGCTCGTGGACGACGGGGCAACTCATATGGTTGACGTGGTATTGGGCGCGGAGGATGAGGGCGCTATCGCCTCCTAAGAAACGCCTCTTGAGAAAGGTCTTGGAAAAGCTCGCGCACGGCGGGCGTCCCAGGGCGGGAAGCGGGGCTGGCGGATCCCGGCTCCGTCGCGTGTGTGCCCTTCGCAATCCAATCTGGTTGAAAACGAAAGCAAGATGGTTGCGTGATGACCGGTTTTGGACATACCATAGCGAATGCGGGATACCAATCCGAGGCCGGGCGGGAGCACGAGTTCACAGGCCATAACTTGAGGAACGACACGGAAGAGTGGATAGAGACGATAGCGCGACAAGCGGCATCAAGGATGCTCCGATCGATCGCCGAGACCCGCTTGCCCTGAACCAACGCCAGCGGCGCATTCTGGAACTCGTTCCGCGGCAGGGCTTTGTCTCCATCGAGGCGCTTTCCAAGCACTTCGTCGTTTCGGCGCAAACCATCCGGCGAGACATCAACGACTTGTGTGATCGCGCTCTGCTGCAGCGGTTTCACGGCGGTGCCGGGCTGGCTTCGAGCGTTGAGAACATTGCCTACGACTCGCGTCAAATTATGTGTTTCGAGGAAAAGACCCGGATAGCGCATCTCATTGCATCCGACATTCCCGACAACGCGTCGCTTTTCATTGATATCGGGACCACCAGCGAGGAGGTCGCCAAGGCGCTCAAGGATCATTCCGGTCTTCGGGTCATTACCAACAATTTCAACGTCGCGGCCATATTGAGCGGGAATTCCGATCACGAAGTGATCATTACCGGAGGCCTGATCCGCTCAAACGACCGCGGCATCGTCGGCGAAGCGACAGAGGATTTCATTGACCAGTTCAAGGTTGATTACGGGATCATTACCGTGTCCAGCATCGACGCCGACGGGACACTGCTCGACTATGATTACCGCGAAGTTCGCGCGGCACAGCGCATTATTAAGAATTCACGGAGGGTCGTACTCGCGGCGGATCATACCAAGTTTTTGCGAAGTGCCATGGTGCAACTCGGCGACATGTCGTCTGTCCACGATCTCTACACGGACAGGGAACCGCCCGAACATATCGTCAGAATCATCGAGCAATGCGACGTCAGCCTTCACATCGCGGGGCTCGATGCTTATACCAACGAGCACTGATAGGAACCCATTGTGACGGCCTTTCGGGGCTTCCGGCAAGGAGCGTGGTGCGCGGTGATGCGGGAGCATCATAAGCGCCGCGCGACGCCGTCCGGAAACCTCCGAAAGGCCGCCCGCAGGGTCGCGCTTCGCGCTTCCTCGGGGCGTCGAAACCGCTTGACGATGGGTCCCCATCGCCGGCGCGGCCCCTCCTGCCGAGGAAGCGTGAAACACGATCACAATGAGTACCGATCAGTGATCGTTGGTATTAGCATCGTTCCAGTGCCGTCACTTGGTCGGACCCTGCTTTAAGCAGGCTGGCCGGCGCTCCAGGTCCGCAACAGTTCTTCATATTCCATTGTCCTGCCTTGACCGTCCTCGTCGGCGAGGGCGGGTTTTGGCGCACCCGGCCGCTGCAGCCATTCTTCTGGATCGATCGCCTCCGCCAGACGTGGCTCGCACGTCTTGGTCACGCCGGCCTGGGCGATCCGCCCCAGCAATTCGTCCTGCGCGGTAGCCAAATTGTCCATGACCACCTGAGGGGCGGCGCCGCCGTGAACGGCCGCGGCGATGCGTGTCCACCATAGCTGAGCGAGAGCGGGATAGTGCGGAACGTTGATGCCAGTGGGTGTCCATGCGACGCGCGCCGGGCTGCGGTAGAACTCGACCAAACCGCCGAGACGAGGGGCCGCTTCCGTCATCGCGGCGGACATCATGTCGCTTTGGCGAATGGGAGTGAGGCCAACGAGCGTCTTTTTTAAAGAGACGGTCTTGCAGGTGGTGAACTGGGCATACAGCCACGCTGCCTGGCGCCGCGGAACAGGGGTGCTTGACAACAAGGTCCAGGCCCCGCAATCCTGGTATCCAAGCTTCATTCCCTCGTCCCAGTAGACGCCGTGAGGCGAGGGCGCCATCCGCCATTTCGGTGTTCCATCCTCATTGACGACGGGGAGACCGGATTTCAGCATATCGGCCGTAAAAGCCGTGTACCAGAAAACCTGTTGCGCGATCTGACCCCGTCCCGGCATCGGGCCGGCGTCCGAAAACGTCATCTTCCGTGCTTCGGGCGGCGCATACTTGTCGAGCCATTCGACATACTTGCGAAGCGCGTAAACGGCCGCTGGACTGTTGGTGGCGCCGCCCCGGCTGACGCTCGAGCCAACCGGATGGCAGTCCTCGACCCGAATACCCCAGTCATCCACAGGCGAACCGCTCGGAAGCCCCGGATCCCCGACGCCGGCCATACCGAGCCAGGCATCGGTAAAGCGCCACCCGAGGGATGGATCACGCTCGCCATAGTCCATGTGACCATACACCCGCTCGCCGTCGATTTCGCGAACATGATTGGTGAAAAAGTCGGCGATATCCTCGTAGGCCTTCCAGTTCAGCGGAACGCCGAGTTCGTAGCCGTGGCGATTGCGGAATTGCTCGCGCAAATCGGCTCGTTTAAACCAATCGTGCCGGAACCAATAGAGGTTGGCGAACTGCTGATCGGGGAGTTGGTAGACCTTGCCGTCCGGCCCGGTGACGAAACCGAGCCCGATGAAGTCGTCCAGGGCGAGCGAGGGCAGGGTGAACTCGGCGCCGTCGCCGGCGATCCAGTCGCTGATGGGAACGGCTCCGCCGGTGCGGAAGTGGGTTCCGATATGGTCCGAATCATTGACATAGGCGTCATACAGATTGCGGCCGCTGCGCATCTGAGTTTGCAGTCGCTGCACCAGTTCGCCCTCGCGCACGACCTCGTGCACCACGCTGATATCGGTGATCTCTCGAAACGCGCGGGCAAGAACCTTGGCCTCGTAATCGTGCGTGTTGATGGTCTCGGACACCACATAAATTTGTTGCCCGCGGAACGGCGCGGCCGCTCGCGCGAAGAATTCCATCTCCGCCATCTGTTCTTCGGGGTTCAGTGTCGACGGTTGGAATTCCACCTTGGTCCAGCGTTCGGCCGCGGCCATTCGCGCGTTGTCGGTCTGGGCTCGAGCGGATGACGGAAGCGATGATAGCGCCGTGAGACCCAGCGCGCTGGCGCCTCTTAAAAGCGTCCGTCGATCAATTGCATTTTTGAGGTGCTGACCGGCTGTGCGGTACCTGTTCATGATGTCCTCCCGATGGACGATATGGATCAGGACGCGGTTTCGATATCAAGAATGATGTTTCATTTTGTTGATTTTTGTTCAAAATCGATTGTCATGCCCCGCGCTGATGTATATTTTCTTACATATAATAACAGCCTCGGGAGTGGCTGCATAGACACCAGAACACCGGATAATCGCTTTTCTCCAGTGGGGACAGCGACATCGGCGCGACGATCGCCAACCACTTTAAAAAATAAGAGCTGCAAGTGGCGTATACAACGGGAGGAGACTTAAGAATGGCCGAGCAATTCGTCCTTTCCATCGATCAAGGCACAACCGGTTCCACCGTCCTCATTTTCGATCATGAGGGAAGTGTCCGGGGCCGCGCTTATTCGGAGTTTACGCAACACTTCCCGCGACCGGGGTGGGTCGAGCACGACGCCGACGAAATTTGGCGCGTGACCCTATCGGTGATCGACGACGCATTGGAGACATCGGGAATCAATGCCACCGACGTCAATGCCATCGGCATCACCAACCAGCGCGAGACGACGGTCTTGTGGGATCGGAAAACCGGGCATCCGGTTCACCATGCGATCGTCTGGCAGGATCGTCGGACTGCAGCCTATTGCGACGAACTTAAGGGCCGCGGCCTCGAAGGAATGGTGCGCCAGAAGACCGGGCTTGTGATCGACGCCTACTTTTCGGGCACCAAGGTGAAGTGGATGCTCGACAACGTTCCCGGACTTCGGCAACGGGCTGAAAATGGCGAGATCGCTTTCGGTACGATCGATTCGTGGCTGGTCTGGCACCTCACCGGCGGGAAAGCGCATGTAACCGATTATTCAAACGCTTCGCGGACACTGCTGTACAATATCTTCGATCTCGAATGGGATGCCGAGCTGCTCGACTTGATGGACATCCCAAGGGCGATTCTTCCCGAGGTCAAGCCATCCTCCTGCGTCTACGGCCACACCGATGCCGGCAAGTTTTTCGGCACCCGCGATATTCCGGTTTCGGGCATCGCCGGGGACCAGCAGGCAGCGTTGTTCGGGCAAGCCTGCTACAGTGCCGGCCTTGCGAAAAATACGTACGGGACCGGATCGTTCGTGCTCATGAACACCGGAAACGAGGCCGTGGCCAGCAACGAAAAACTGCTGACGACTATCGCTTGGGGCGTAGGCGACGACCCCGTGGAATACGCGCTCGAAGGCGCCATATTCATCACCGGGGCTGGCGTGCAATGGCTGCGGGACGGTCTGGGGATCATCAAGACTGCGTCGGAAACCGAAGGACTGGCCCGCTCCCTCAACAGCAACGAAGGTGTGTTTTTCGTCCCGGCCCTGGCGGGGCTCGGCGCGCCGCATTGGGATCCGTATGCCCGCGGCACACTCCTTGGCGCCACACGGGGCACCACCCGCGCCCATCTGGCGCGCGCCGTGCTGGAAAGCATGTGCTACCAGACCCGCGACGTCGTCGAGGCAATGGAGCGCGACTCCGGCATTGCGCTGAAGGAATTGCGCTGCGACGGCGGTGCCTCGGCAAATAGCTTCCTGATGCAGTTTCAGTCGGACATTCTCGGTGTGCCCGTCGAAGTTCCGAAAGTGTCGGAAACTACCGCGCTCGGTGCCGCCTATCTTGCGGGGTTGGCAACCGGATTTTGGGAAAGCCGGGACGAATTGGCCAAGAAATGGCAACTGTCGCGCCGGTACGCGCCGTCGATGGAAGATGCGGCCCGCAATGCCTTGCAGAGCCGTTGGCTGAAGGCGGTCGAGCGCGCCAAGGGTTGGGCCAGCGACGACGATTGAGAACAGGCGTCAACGGCCCGACAGCGCAGGGAGACCGCAATGCAGACGTTGAGACGAACCAATATCGAACGGCTGAGCCGCGAAGTTTTCGATGTCCTGGTGATCGGTGGCGGCATCAACGGGGCGGTCTCCGCGGCCGCCCTGTCCGGAAAGGGCGCCAAGGTCGCCCTGATCGATCGCGGAGATTTTGCGAGCTTTACCAGTCAGGAATCCTCCAACCTCGCCTGGGGCGGCATTAAATACCTGGAGACGTTCGATTTCGCGCTGGTCCGCAAGCTGTGCCTGTCGCGCAATCATCTCATTCGCAGCTTTCCTTCCATTGTCCAGGAAATCCGGTTCTTCACCACCATCCCACAAGGATTCCGTCACAGCCGTCTGAAACTGTATGCCGGAACCTGGCTGTACTGGTTGTTCGGAAACGGCTTCACCCGGCCGCCGAGACTGCTATCGAAGGAGCAGATGAAGCGCGAAGAGCCGGTCGTCGCGGTCGAAAAGGGTGTCGGGGGCTTCGAATATTCGGATGCCTATCTGCACGACAACGATTCGCGCTTCGTCTTCGGTTTCGTCCGTTCGGCGATGAACAGCAGTTGCGCGGCGGCAAATTACGTCGAATCCATGGGCGGCGAAAGGAACCCGCAGGGTCTCTGGGTCACCAAGGCCCGCGACGTCATCGACGGTTCCGAGTTCGAAATTCGCTCAAAGGTGTTGATCAACGCGGCCGGCCCGTTCGCCGACGAACACAACGCCCTGACGGGGCAAAAGACGGAGCATCATCACGCATTCTCCAAGGGTATTCACCTGATCGTCGATCGGTTGACGCCCCATGCGCGCGTCCTGGCGTTCTTCGCCACCGACGGGCGGCTGTTCTTCGTCATTCCCATGGGCGCGAGAACGTGTATCGGCACCACGGACACACCGGTTGACAGTCCATATTCACACGTCACCGACGAAGACCGCGACTTTGTTCTCGACAACATCAACAAGCGCCTGAGCCTTCAAAACCCACTGACAAAGGACGATATCATCGCCGAGCGGTGGGGCGTCCGGCCATTGGCCCTGAAAGGAGAAACCGGCGGCGGCCGCGACTTTCTCCAGCTTTCGCGAAAGCATGCGATCGATATCAACCATGCCGATAACCACCTGAGCATCTTCGGCGGCAAGCACACCGATTGCGTCAACGTGGGCGACGAGATCAGCGACTATGTGGGGCGCATGGGCGTTGCCATCCCGTACCCCGACCACAAATGGTATGGCGAGCCGCCCAATGAACTGCGCAAGGAGTTCGAGCATCGTGCGAGACTGATCGATCTCGACGCGCTCACCGATCCGACGTCAACGGAAAAACTCACGTCTCGCTACTGGCGGCGTTATGGCATGGAGGCGTTCGAGCTTCTCGAGCACATTCGCGCCGACCCGAGCGAGGCCGAGGTGCTGATCAAGGAAACCGAGTACACACGGTGCGAGGTGAACCTCAAGGCGGAGCGCGAGATGATCGTCAAGCTGGAGGATTTTTTGCGCCGGCGCTCCAAGATCGCTCTGGTGGTTCGCCGCGAAGATATTCGACGGTCGCCGGGACTGCTCGAGGCCTGCACCATCATGTTCGGCGACCAAGCCCAGGCGAGGATCGACGAATATTTCGGTGACGAGGGCATTGATGACAATAAGGAAAGCGCGCGGGAGTGAGTTCACCCATCGGCCGGTCCAACCGGTCGATGGTGCGGACCGCCGTGCGGGCAATACAACAAAAGCTGCGAGGGAGGAACGATCATGACGCCGTTTTTGGGCGAGCTTATCGGCACTGCCATCCTTATTCTTCTCGGAAACGGCGTCGTCGCCAATGTCGTATTGGCGGGCACCAAGGGCGAGGGCGGTGGATGGATTGTCATCACCTGGGGTTGGGCAATGGCGGTCTTCGTCGCCGTATTCACCGTCGCCGCGTTCAGCGGCGCCCATATCAATCCGGCCGTCACCATTGGCCTGGCCATTGCCGGCAAGTTCGAGTGGGCGATGGTTCCACTCTACATTATCGCACAATTCCTCGGCGCCTTCATCGGCTCGGCCCTGGTCTGGCTGTTCTATCGACAGCATTTCGGCCTCACCGAAGACAAGGACCTCAAGCTGGCCTGCTTTTGCACCGGGCCGGCGGTCCGCGACCCGGTCGCCAACATTACCTGCGAGATCGTCGGTACCTTCCTTTTGGTGTTCGCCGTTCTGTTCCTGGCCGTGTCCATTTTCGGTCTCGGTGCTCTCGATGCCTTGCCCGTCGGTTTGCTGGTGCTCGCCATTGGACTCAGTCTCGGCGGCACGACCGGATACGCCATCAATCCGGCCCGCGATCTCGGTCCGCGCATCATGCATGCGCTTCTGCCGATGCCGGGCGGCAAGCGCGACAGTGACTGGGGATACGCGTGGATCCCGGTGGTCGGACCGATCATCGGAGGCGCGCTCGCGGCGGCGCTCTATCTCGCCCTTCAGGACCCGACCAACATCAATTTCCGATAAGAGGTCTCCAGCGTCGACGGGCTGGCATCGACGGCGACGACTGCTTACCATGCGATCGTCAGGGGTGCTGGCCGGTCTCCGCTCGCCAAGCCGGGACCGGACAGGCGGTTCCCCGGTCCCGTTCGCCAATTTTCTCGGAGTAGGTCGACATGACGACAAGAATATTCCTGGTTCGGCACGGCGCGACGACGCTTTCCGCCGAGGACCGCTTCGCCGGCGCGACGGACGTGGAGCTCTCCGACGAAGGCCGCAATCAGGCGCGCGGGCTGGCCGCCCGGCTGGCGGACGAAAAACTGGCGGCGGTGTATTGCAGTCCGATGAAGCGCACGGTCGAGACGGCGGAACTCGCGGTCGCTCCCCATGACCTGGTTCCCCGGCCGATGGACGGTTTGCGCGAGATCGATCACGGCCGATGGGAAGGCATGACCCGGGCCGAAGTGGAGATATCCCACGCCAAGGAGTACGAGGCTTGGGAGGCCGATCCGTTCACCTTCGCTCCGGAAGGCGGAGAGTCCGGTCTCCACGTTCTGGCCCGCTCGCTTCCGGTCATCCGGGAGATCGTCGTGAAGCACGAGGATCAGACGGTGCTCGTCGTTTCCCACAAGGCGACCATCCGGTTGCTCATCTCGAGCCTGCTCGGCTTCGATACGCGCGGCTATCGCGACCGCCTGGACCAGCATCCGTGCTGTCTGAACATCCTCGACTTCAAGGACCCGGTGCGCGCCCGCCTGATGCTGTTCAACGACGTCTCGCACTACGAGGACGTCCCCGAACTCATGCTCGGGGCGCACCTGTCGAAGTGGTGGGATCCGCCCGCGTCGCCGCATAGGCCCGACCCTAAACTTAGATGTGCCGTGCCCGCCCACGATGCCGCCCCCAGGGGGGAGGGGTGTTTCACATTTTCCGAAAACAACCCCATGCACAGTAGCCGATCCGGGCGAACCTCGGTTACGGCAAGGCGGTCGTCGCCGAATGATGTGCCGATGACAGCGGTTTAACGACCGCTGGTTTTATATCTTCGCTTGAACAATCAGTGGATTTGATCGAAAAAGCAATGCCCTGATCGAAGAACAAACTGAACTGCAGACTCTAGCGGGTGGTGCGTACAGGCGGAGGCTCACCGCCTCCACCAATCGGTAATCGACGTTGGGCCCCGTCGGACCATTGGGTCCGACTGTGTTCGATATCGTTCAGGGTCGCAAGTGAGGAATGATGACGACGCGCGTCTTGTTGGTTCGCCATGGCGTTACGGTTCATGCCGCGGAGGATCGATTTGCCAGTTCGGACGGCGTCGAGCTCACCGCTCGAAGGCCGGCTGCAGGCGCGCGCCCTCGCGGAAAGACTGGCGGCGGAACCGCTGGCGGCGATCTACTCGAGCCCGATGAAACGCTCCATGGACACCGCGGCCATCGTCGCCGATCCCCATGGCTTGACGCCGATACCGGCCGCCGGGTTCGAGGAAATCCATCACGGACACTGGGAGGGTCTCTTGCGATCGGAGGCCCGGGACCGCTTCCCGGAGGAATTCGCCGCCTGGGAGTCCGACCCCTCGACTTTCGCGCCGAGGAACGGCGAAACCGGCCTGACCGTGCTGGCCCGCGCGCTCCCGGCGTTGCGCGGGATCGTCGCCCGGCACGCCGAACAATCCGTTGTCATCATCTCGCACAAGGCGACCATCCGGCTGCTCATTGCGAGCCTGCTCGGCTTCGACCCGCGCGGCTATCGCAACCGGCTGGATCAGCATCCTTGCGGTCTGAACATTCTCGACTTCAGCGACCCGGCGAGCGCCCGCTTGGTGCTGTACAATGACGTCACCCATTGTGAGGACGTTCCGGAACGGATCGCCACCGAACGCCTTTCGAAATGGTGGGATCCGGCCGAGATGTCTTAGGGTTTGGCCGTGATCTCGGACTGTAAGCCGCGCCAGCAGCTTGGCGGCAAGGCCGTTGGCGTTGCATCTTTCATGGACGCCCGGCGGAGCCCCTCGTAAACATTCCGACCGCTTGATTTTGGAGGAGACGCGGCATGGACCGTTTCACCGGCGGTTGCCTGTGCGGCAATGTGCGCATCGTGGCGTCGGGACGCCCCTACCGGGTCGGCCTGTGTCATTGTCTCGACTGCCGCAAGCATCATGGGGCCCTGTTTCACGCGTCCGCGGTGTTCCCTCGGGATGCGGTGACCATCGACGGCGAAACACGCGACTACGCCGGGCGCTTCTTCTGTCCCCGCTGCGGCTCGTCCGTGTTCTCGCACAGCGCCGACGAAATCGAAGTGAACCTCGGATCCCTGGATGCCCCCGACCAACTGACGCCGACCTACGAACTCTGGACCGTCCGCCGCGAGTCCTGGCTGCCGCCGTTCCCGCTCACAAGACGATACGAGCGCGATCGTGACGCCACGGGTCGCTTCGAGGAGTAGATCGCAAGAACAGTGCGGCGGCGGCGTTACGAGTGATTGAGGACGAAGCGGAGGCAACCCTTGTCGGGGTCAGCGCCTGCAATCTCGTGGCGAACGTTCGCTATCCGAAGTCCCACTTTGTTTCATTGCCATGCGCCCAAACGAGATCGGTAACATGTCCCCAGAACCCCTTCCTCGAAGCCCGCCGCACTATGGGGGATCTCAAATTCCTCCAGCAGGCGGCCATCCGACAAGCCGATAGCGACCGCGTGGCACCGTGAGCCGATATCAACGCCGACGTGGAGGTGCCGAGATTTGGGGAAAGCATCGTTTGCTCCTTTGACAGACAACACCATTGGGATCATCCTCTGGGTCTCGTCTACCAGCAGAGCCACGCTCGCCGCAGCGATCGGCACCATCCCGGTCGACCCGTCGGATGATGAAGGTGACGGGGGCGGCATTTCAAAAGGGGTGAGCCCGGTTCATCGGGCCACCGACCCAAAGTAGCCACACCCCCGTCAGCCTCAGATTAACTATCTTGCGCCGCACGCACCACCTGCACTCCAGGGAGAACCACCCAATAGGCCGCTCTCCGCAGAATTTCGATGGTAGACCCGAAGCGGTCTTCAGAAAAAGTTGGCTACCCTGCTCCGCCGTACAGACCAATCGTCCTTACACGCGAGAAGGCGTCCTACCGTCCCCTTTCAGACCAGCGCTGTTTCTGGCAAGCTTAGGATGCTGCGGTCTTGCAGCGAGATCACAGCGGAGGAAGCTGGCAAGATGATTGACGATGAAATTAAAATTGAAGCGTCGCCATTGCGCCAGAAGCTTGAACGCGATGGCATCGAGGTCGATATACTCATCTACCGTATAGAAGGTTCCAATGAAGGCTGGAGCCTTGAGGTTGTCGATAAGGAAGACGCCTCGACTGTCTGGGACGAACTCTTTGAGACTGACCAAGCGGCGTTAGACGAAGTAATGCAGACTATCGAAGAAGAAGGTGTCTCTGTATTTGTTCGTCCGCCCGATGACGAGCTGCATTGAAAGCTTAGAACCTCGTACGGATGAATGCGTGAAGATCTAATGCCTATCAATACCGTAAAAACGGTATCGGGATAAGGCTTATCCCGATAATTCCGGTAATCAACATTTTGTAGGTTGACTGGTTTTGATTCGGTCGTTCCGATTCCGAGCAGCGAGCGGAAGGCGGCGTGGCGGGTGCGGCGGCGGTTGAAGCGGAAGACGAACTCGTCGAGGTAGGATTGGAGATGGTTGCGACGCAGACCATGGTAGACGCCCAAGGCCCAGCGTTTGAGGTTGGCGAAGACGCGGTGGGTCCACGGCAGGACGACGTGGGCGGCCATGGTGCCGACGACATGGGGATCGTGATCGACCTCGGGAGTGCCGGGATAGGCGGCCCATCCGTCGGTCTTGAGCGTCGCACCGCCAGCGATGTTGGTGGCGACGAAGGCGCGGATGCTTTCGGCGGAATAGTCGGCGATCGGCGCCAGGCGAAGGCGACCCGGGCCGTCGCCGACGATTTCGACCGCAGCGATCACCGGCATCTTGCCCGCCTGGCTTCGGCCGCCGCCGCCGGCAACGGGGTCTTCTTTGGTCCGGAACGGGATCGTGGTCTCGTCGACTTCGACCACGCCCGCCAGCGGATTGCGTTCGGGGTCGGCCATTGCCCGACGGAGTTTGGCGCACAGCAACCACGCCGTTTTGTAGGAACCGAGCCCGAGTTGCTTTGCAGTTGCACAGCCGAGATGCCGTTGGAATGGGTCGCCATCAGATAGGCGGCCCAGAACCACACCGTCAGCGGCAGTTTGGAGCCGGCGAGTTCTGGGGACATGATACGCAATTCACGCCTGCGGGTTCGGATACGGAGCTGATGCCAACTGACTGGAAGACCCTCCTAAGGACTGGAAGACCCTCCTAAGGATTGGCCATAATCTCGGATTTAGGTTCCGCGAGTTCTGGGGACATGATACGCAATTGACGCCTGCGGGTTCGGATACGGAGCTGATGCCAACTGAGTGGAAGACGCTCCTAAGGATTGGCCATGATCTCGGCTTTGAAGGCGCGCCAGTAGGTGGTGGCGAGCCAGAGGCCGAAGACGGCGTCGAACAGGGCGAACCAGAAAAAGCCGCCGCCGGCGAACAGGAAGAACACCACGAAGACGAAGCGCAGCGCGATGATGTAGTGCGCCAGGTAGCGGTTGGCGTCGGGGAACAGGCGCACCGGCAGGTACGTGCCGGTCAGAATGATCAGGAACATTCCGCCGTATTGAACCCATTCCGTCGACAGCGCCGGCGGGAGGCCCAGGAGGTCGACGACGAAGCTGGGGAACAGGAGCTCCAGCAGCCCGACAAGCACGTTCGCCACCATCGCCACGGTCAGCGCGCGCTTGAAATCGGCGTAAAGGTCCGTGGCCGGAGCGGTGGAATAGGCCAGGGAGGTCGCGGTCATGGCTCGAACTCCTTCAGAACGTCAACAGATAGGCGAGCAGGGCGCGCTTGAGGTCGGGCGCGAGGCTGACGCCGTAGAGGTGTCCGCCATTGCCGTTGCCTCTCACCGATGTGTCGAAGCACCAGCCGGTTTCCAACGGTTCGCCGGGTGCGCAGGGCGGGGCGGTGAAACCGCCGCGCTCGGGATCCAGCGTGGTGAGGCCGCGCACGAAGGTCCGCGGCCGCGCCGCCGGAAGCTCCAGAAGATCGGCGAGCGTCGGCACCGAACCATTGTGCAGATAGGGCGCGCGCAGCCAGAGCGCGTCCAGCGGCATGTTGGCGTAGCCGTCGGTCTTGCGGAAGTGGCGGAACCGGTGCTCGGCATAGTCGGCGAACAGCGACGTTTGCAGCACCGGCATTTCGGCGGTGTAGCTGTCGAGGCGCGCCGGGTCGGTGCCGATGGCGTCGATGGGCTCGACGGTACCCAGGCGCTCGCCCTCGAATACGTAGCCGTCGTCCGTCTGATAGCCGTGACAGTCGGCGCAGGCTTCCTGGTAGACGGCGGCGCCTTGTTCCGCCAGCGCGGGATCGGGCCGGTAGGGCGAGGGCGGCGGCGAGAGGTCCATCAGCCACTCGGCGACACGCTCGATGGCCACGTGGTCCACGGTCTCGGGGGTCACGCCGGCGCCGATGGCGGCGCTCAGGTTGCGCTCCTTCAGCGACGCATTGTTGCCGTCCCAGTGCAGTTCCATGCCGTCGCGGGGACCCTGCAGGAAGATCGACGGGAAATCGCTGACGCCGATGCGCTCGCCCTCGGTGAACTCCGCCCAGGTCTTGCCGAACTGGAGAACCTTGTAGGGATTGAAGGTGTCCACCCGGCCCGGCCCCCAGGCCGGCTGGCCGGCGATCAGGTCCGAGAGCGCGGCGCGCTGCGCCAGCAGTCCCTCGCGCACCTGGGGCAGCACCAGGTACCGCCAGAACAAGCGGTCGAGCGGGCCGAGATCGGTTCCCGATGTCTCCATGGCCGCGAGCATGGAATCCGGCGCCAGCTTCTCCGAATTGGCGATATCCAGCAGAAACTCGATAAAGCCGTACAGGTCGAACAGGTTGGCCGGCATGCCCAGAATGATCTCGGTTGTCCCGTCCGCCGCTCGCGTCACTTCGCCGGTATGGCAGACGGCGCAGTTCAGCCACCCCAATTCGACGCCCCGGACCGTGCGCGTGGCGATGCCGATCGGCAAATCGCGCCGGTCGCCGTCCTCGTCGGTCTCGTACAGCAGGCCGAACGCGGCATAGTCCGTGCGGCCGTCGAACCGCTCGGGGAACAAGACCGGCAACGCTTTCCAGATGGCGACGGGCAGGCCGCTTTCCGGCTCGCTGCCGATGGAGCCGTACTTGAAGTGCTCCCGCGGATCGGCGTAGAGCGGCGTCCGCTCACCGGAGATCTTGACGGCCGCCCAGATCCCGATCACCACCACGGCGGCCGTGAGCAGCGCCAATGCCCCGGCCAGGAGGAGCGTCAGGCGGCGGCGCCAGGGACGGGATGCCTTGTAGTGCTGGGCCGCGGTGACCGGCGCGTCTTTTGCCATGTCCGGGCCCTCCTATTCGGCCGCCGCGCGGTCGGCCGGCGCATCGGGAATCCGCAGTGTGCCTTGGTGTCGTAGATCCACATCAACGCATCCACCATCTTCTGCCAATCGCCGTCGAAGCGGTCCAGCTCGTAACAGCCCATGGGGTTCTTCGGCGCGTTCAACAGGCACTTGTTGCAGAACGTGCACGGCTTTTCGGGCAGGTCGTGTCCCGACGCCCAGACCTTCGGCAGATCCGGGTTGGCGACCAGCGGGCGCGCCATGGAGATGGCGTCGAACCAGCCGTCGTCGAGATAGCGCCGCGCCAGGCCCGCGTCCTGGAACCCGCCGGTGCAGATTACCGGCACGCGAAACCGCGGCCTTGATGGCTCGGGCCGCGTCGGCGCCGACGCCCTCCACCGGATAGTGCTTCTTCATGCGGAACCACAGCCAGCGGAAGATCGGCCGCAGCACATGCCAGCGGAACAACAGGTAATTCCGAAAGGTGTTCACGCCGCCGTAGATCATCGTGTCGTAGGTGGCGGCGATGGTGTTGAAGTCGAAATCGCCGGGCGGGTTGAGCGGGTGAGGGAACAGGCTGCCCATGGAGACGTGAATGGCGTCGGCGCCGGCGGTCTCGCACCATTTGCAGACCTCGACGGACTCGTCGAGCGTGTTGCCCTTGCCCTCCCAGGGAATGACGTTGTTGTGGTCGACGGCGCTGATCTTGACCTGGAGATGGAAATCGTCGCCCACCTCGGCGCGGATGGCGCGGATGATGTCGAGCAGGAACCGCGCCCGGTTGGGCAGCGATCCGCCGTAGCGATCCCGGCGGTCGTTGATGCCGGACGACAGGAATTGGGTGATGAGATAGCCATTGGCGGCGTGCAACTCTACGCCGTCGAGCCCGGCGGCGCGGGCCCGTCTGGCGCCTTGCGCGAAGGCGTCGATGGTATGGGCGATTTCGGTTTCGGTCATCTCGCGGCAGAGGAAACCGTGCAGCGATTCCTTTTTTGATGTGGAGCTCAGGCAGACGCGGTTCTGGTTGTGAACGCCGGGAAGGTCCATCTGGCGGCCGGAGTGGCTGAGTTGCAGGATGTACTTGGCGCCATGCCGGTGCACCGCCTCGCCGAGCACCGCCCAGTCGTCGATGAAGCGGTCGTCGTGGATCGTGGCGTATCCGGCGATGATGCGGCCTTCCATCAGGACCGGAACGTAGGACGAGATCACCGCGCCGACGCCGCCTTGCGCGAACCGCGTTTCCCAGTTGATGCGGGTCTGGGACAGGCTGCCGTCCTCGTTGTCGAACTTGCCGGAGATGTTGGACCGGAAGATGCGGTTCTTGACCGTGAGCGAGCGAAATTCGAGGGGCTGAAACAGCGGGTCCTGGCTGAAGGTGTGGGTCATGGGTCGTCTCCCGACCGTTGCCTGTCGCCACACCGCGCGCAAGAAGTTCGGCACCAGGCCGTGGGCCGGACATTCGGCCCAGGTTCCGCTCCGGAAGGTCCCGGCGATGTCGGCGCGCTCGCCGAACGCATCGGCAAGGCGGTAGACGATCAGGGCTCCGGGCCTGAGGGGATTGCGCCGGTAGGTCGTCTGAACGGGCTCGGACACGGTTCTCAGCGCCGAGTTCGGGTGGGACCAGGCATTGTTGGGCGATGGTCGCCTCGGTGGCGCGGCCGCCGCGGCCCGGGGTTTGCGCAATGGTCCGCATGCGCGCCACCGCCACCACCATGTTGTGAAACGCGATCGCGGTGGCGTGAACCGCGTGGGTGTCGCCGCCGGCCCGCGACGACAGCACGTGAAGAGCCCGAGCTCACCCGCCCGGTGTACGACAGCCAGGCGCCGCACAGCGGGTTCGCCCGCAGATACCGGTCGACCGTCTTGGCGGCTTTGTAGCTGGTCGCGTCGCCGGTGTAGTCGGGATCGAACAATCGCCCGGCGAACTGCTGGACCATCGGGCCGACGCTCTCGGGGTCGTCATCCTCGTCCCTCGCGGACCCAGCGGGCGATATCCACCACATCCGGATCATCCGCCAGCGCGTCCACGGTGATCTGTCCCAGGCGCGCGGCCAAAGCCTGCTGGGCGCTCGGCCCGCTCCGCGTCGTCGCGCGGAAGGAACGCCGGCAGCACTTCGGTGTCCACGCGCAGTTCGGACACAAGCCTGCTTTTGGAGAAGTCGGTTGTACCAGGGACCGCGCTCTCCATAATTCCGGTCGACCCGCGCGTCGCTCTCGAGCGCGTCGATGGACCGGGCGTCGTCGACGAAGGTGACATCCACCAGGAACGGTACCCGGATACTCCGCGCCATCGCTCATGCTCCCTTCCGCCACGGAAAGAACGCATTTTTCACCCCGGCGAGATTGCCGGCGAGTTCCGGCAGATGGCGCAAAAGGACATCGGTCATGGTGTTGTCGGCGACCCAGCGGATGCCGACGGGCGTGTAGACCTCGGGGGTGTAGTCCGACGTGAAATAGCGGTCGCTGCTCAGCCGCCGCGAGGCCATCAGAATGAAGATGCGAAACGCCGTGTCGGAAAAGCCGAAGCCGTCGGGCCACTTCTCGGCCGCGCAGCCGATGAGGAGGTCGACCTTCTCGACGTCTCCGTAGACATCCTCCAGTTCCTTCGCCGCTTCCTTGTCGCCGCCGGTCAACTCGGTGAAGCTGGCGGGCACCGTCATCCGCAGATGACGGCGGAACGCGCAATAGCGCGGCACGCCGCGCTCGCGGTCGCGGAGCACGTCGACGGTCGCGAGGTCGACCTTGCCCGCCGCGGGCCCGTGTTTCCCCAGATTTCGCAACGATTCCGGGAAATTGTGCAGCGTCAGCAGCCCCGGATGCTCGGTGCCGAGGCTATAGACGGCGTCGGCCAGCGGGACCGTTTCGTAGAGTTTCGGCGCGTCCCCGCCCGACACCTCGGTCAGCGACCGCGTGGCGATCTCGGCGTCGTCGTCCGTGCCGCCGGAAATGGAACACGTCCGGCATCAGCGCGTGCATGCGATAGACGGCGGTGAACTCCTCGGTCATGGCGTACGGCGCGCCATGATGATCGGGCTCGCCACCGATGATCCCGCCCAACACCTCGCTGTCGACCTTCCGACCGTAGCCGCGGATGAAGCGCTCGCCCAGCAGGCCCCACCAGTTGGCGCGCATGGCTGTGCGCATCGTCGGCGTGTTGAGCAGGGCCGGGGTCCATTCGACGGTATGGATCTTGGCGGTCAGAGCGGCGACGATCAACCGCGCCTTGTTGAACAGCCACTCGCCGTCGGCGCGCGGATACTCCAGTTTCAAGCGATCGCAGATCACGTTGTGCTCGCGCGCGAACAAGGTGTGCATCAGCGACAGGCCGATCCACCAGTTGCCGTTGACGCCGGCCAGCTCGACCTTTCCTTGTTGCTTGGAATCGCCCTCGGCGCCGGTCAGCGGCAGGTGTCCCATTGTCGTCGAGATGGATCTTGCCGTCCGCCGCAACCGCGCCGGTGGCGGGGTCGCGGCGGATTTCTGCCACCCGCGTCCGTCGGAACTGCCGTATACCTGCGAGGCGTCCCACCAATGGGTTTCGATATTGCGATACGCCGTCGGCTTTCCCTCGTCCGCCGGGTCGGTGGAGACATCCGGGCGCGTTCGGAACACGACGATGGGATCGACCGGCCAGTCGTCGCCGTCGGGAAGCGGGATCTCGAAAGGCTTGCGCAGCGCCTCGGGCACGCTCCGGGTTGTCCGGACGGACGCTGGCGCCGTGACTGAACCAGTCGTGCACCATGAACTGCAGCCACGCGGCGGCGTGGACGTTGAGGTGGGGAACCGGCTTGAAGGTGTCGCCGCGGGCCAGCAGTCGGCGGCTGATCAATCGCGGATTGGGATCGAGGACGCCCGGCTCCGCCTCGCCGTAGGTCTCCGAGATGGGCGACGTTGCGACCGAACCGGGCGTGTGCCTGGCCCATGCCCGCCTCGGCGAGATCGTTGTGACTGCCGTCGGCGGTGCGGTTGGCGCGGATGTCGTCGACGCCCGGATCCGGCGGCGGCGGCGGTACGCGCTGGGTGTCGAACAGATTGTGCCGGCGCAGGTCACGGCGCAGCATCACCAGGTTGGCCAACGAGATCCAGAACGGCAGCTTGTGCCAGTCGACGGACCGGTTCAACCATTGGAACAGCCGTGATAGCAATCGTGCCAGCATCGCTCGTCTCCCCGCTGCCTGCCCGTAAGAGTAATGCCAACATTAGTCCATGTTGCTCCCCAGTACTGTGGCGCAGTTCACAGTTCGCCGACAAGCCGAAAATCCGGGTGCATTCCGTGCCCCTGGCTTGCTTTGTTTGCGGCGTTGCGCCACGATCCGATGCACAGATGAAACGATGAGGGCACCATGATCGAGGGTTGGTGGGACGGCGGGGCCGAGCGTGCTGCTGCTGGGCTGGTGATCGGCATGCAGCATGCGCTCGAGGCCGACCATGTCGCGGCTGTCTCCAGCATCGCCGCGCGACAGAAATCGGTTCGCCGCATCGTCACCCACGGCGCGGTCTGGGGCTTGGGGCACACGGTGACGCTGATGCTCGTCGCCGGCGGCGCCGTCCTGTTCGGTCTGGTCATCCATGGCTCGCTGGCGAGTTGGCTGGAGGCGCTGGTGGGGGTCATGCTGATCGGTCTCGGCGCCCATGTGCTGGTGGCCCTGGCGCGCGAACGGATCCACTTCCATCGCCATGGCCACGGCGACGGAACAGCGCATTTCCACGCCCACTCGCACAAGGACGAGGGCCAGCCGCACGACCCGCGCCGCCACGAACACGCTCATCCGCGCGGCTTGCCGGTGCGCACCTTGCTGGTGGGCATGATGCACGGCATGGCGGGATCGGCGGCGTTGCTGGTTCTGACCGCGGCGACGGTGGGTTCGGCGCCGCTGGGACTGGGTTACATCGCGCTGTTCGGGATCGGCTCGATTCTCGGCATGGCGGCGCTGTCCGCGGTCATCGCCGTGCCGCTGGCCTGGTCGGCGCGGGCGCTGACCTGGGCCAACGGCGGCCTGCAAGGCGCCATCGGGATGGCCACCATCGTTCTCGGCGCGTTTGTTGTCGACGAAAGTCTCGGCGTTCTCCTCGGCAATTGAGTGTCCGTGACGGCGACCCATTGAAAAACTTCCCGTTAAACGCGCTTGCGGCACCTTGCGTGAGAGACCGTCCTCTGACATAAGACCGTCTTGACCAGTGATTTAGGATCGAGACCGTTTCCATCGATACTCCCAGAGGCGCCCGCGCCGGCGCATCCTCGGCGCGCAATTCGCTTCCCGCCATCGTTCCGCCCCGCGATTTCGACCGGCAATGGTCGCAAATCGTCCGGCCTTACGCCCGGCCGGAGACCGCGCGCAGCGTCGCGCAGCTGCTGAACACGGCAATCCCCCTGGTGGCACTGTGGGTCGCCATGCTGCTAACCGTGAACGTCGCCTACTGGGCGACACTGCTGTTGGCGATACCGGCGGCCGCGTTCACGCTCAGGCTGTTCATCCTCCAGCACGACTGCGGCCACCGCTCGTTCTTCGACTCCCGTCGTCTCAACGATATCGTCGGCGCGCTGATCGGTGTCGTCACGCTCACCCCGCACGAATACTGGCGCCGGGCCCACAACATCCATCACGCCACATGCGGCAACCTGGAAAAACGCGGCATCGGCGACATCGACGTCCTTACCGTGGCCGAATATACCGCCTTGCCCGCGTGGAAACGCCTAGCGTATCGCATATACCGCATGCCCGCGGTCATTTTCGGCATCGGCCCGACCTTGATCTTCGTCATCAAGTTTCGTCTTCCGCTGGACCTGATCCGCCGCGATCCCAAACTGCTGGTCAGTATCATGGGCACCAACCTTGGCATCTTCGCCGCGGTGATGGGCATGGGTTTCGCCGTCGGCTTCGTCAACGCACTGATGGTCGTGGTACCCGTGGTCCTGCTGTCCTCCACCGCGGGCGTCTGGTTGTTCTATATCCAGCACCAGTTCGAACGCACCTACTGGCAGAATCAGGACGACTGGAGCTTTCAGGAGGCGTCGGTGATGGCCAGCAGTTACTACGACCTGCCGCAGCCGCTGCGCTGGTTTTCCGGCAACATCGGCATCCACCATATCCATCACCTGTGCTGCCGCATTCCCAACTACCGTCTCGGCGCTTGTCTGGCCGAAATCCCGGCGCTCAAGACCCTTAACCGCATCGGCCTTCGCGATAGCCTCGCCTGTCTCCGTCTCGCGCTCTGGGACGAAAACGCTCAGCGCCTGATCTCTTTCAGATCCCTGCGCCGCCAGGCCCGATTGCCGGCGGCTTAACCAGCGGGTCGCCGTTCCCGCTCCCGGTTACGGCTTGATGGTAACGATCGCAGATAGGCGACGATTGCGTTCAGGTCGGTTTCAGTCAATCCGGCGTACCAAGCGAACCCCATGGGGGCCCGAGCGGGCTTCCGTCTCGCGATACGCCTTGGGCAATAGCCCGCTTTATGGCTCTCGTCAGTCCAACCGCCAATACCCGATGCCGCATGCGGGGTGATGTTGCGCGCGATCGAACCCCGCCAACTTTCCGGAAATCCCTTGACCAGTGCCGGTCCGAATGTTCGTCCGCCCATTGCCAACGAGCCCGCGTAGTCGGTCTGACCGTCGACGATCGGCGTGTGACACTCCAGGCAATGCCCGATAGTCACCAGATACGCTCCGCGTTTAGGCAGCTCGTTGAGATCGCCGTCTGCGAAACTTTTCTCAGCATCCGGGTAGACATCGCGCATGGGCGCCGGTTCTGTAGTCCGGGAGACCGACGTTGTGGCGAACCGGCGGCAGCGAGCGGAGATAGGCGACGACCGCGTCCAGATCGCGAGGTGTCAGCGCCTTATAGAAATTAACCCACATGATCGCCGCCAGCGGCACGCCGGGCAGGTCGACCATGATCGGGGCGGACTCCTTCGACGATGGCACGCTTGATCTCCTCGTCGCTCCACTCGCCGATGCCGGTCTCGCGATCGGGCGTGATGTTGGGAGCCGTTCCCGGCGAATTGCGGCGTGTCGAACGACAGGCCGCCGCCGGCGAGTTCCATATCGGTGCGCGGGTTGCCGTGCTCATCCTTCGGCGTGTGGCAATTGCCACACGCCATGATGGTCGTTGACGAGATATCGGCCTCTTCCGACATCTCCGTCCGGGCGCGCCTCGAGACCGCCGACACGGCAATCGATGCGCAAATCGCGGCGAAAAGAGCCGCGAGCCCGATAGAGCGAGACAGGGACGAGGCGACGCTCTCATGACCACCGCATCCTGACCCCCCCGGCACCTGTCTTTTCAACGGTGAATCGTGAGCCATCGTCAAGCCTCCGTCATTCCGTATTTGGCTACTTGCGATCGCCTTTTCATCATCACACACGGTTTTTAGAACACCATCGTGTGAATTGATGCCAAGAGCCATCCGATGCCTGTCAGAAATGTCCCGACGCGCGGGCATTGCATCCGTCATGGCACACTTGGTGGGTTTCGGATACTGTTGCGAGGATCGAACGTGTCCCCGGTTGCAAGGGTGCGGCGAAGTCGGAGAGATAAGGAGAGATAAACGGACGGGAGAGGAGCCATGAAATTATTCGTAACCGCATTTATGGTGGCGGTTTTGGGCGCGCCAACGGTGACGTTCGCCGCCGATACCGGGAAGTACAAGTCTCCGAAAGACGCGTGCCTTAGCGGCGTGGAGGACGCCAAGGAGGCCTACGCCGCGAAGGACGTGGGCGAGAAGGCGGCCATGGAGGCGGAGAAATTGATCGAGATCTCCGCGCACCTTTGCGAACAGGGCAACTTCGCCTACGCCGACGATCTTCTCGAACTGGTCCGCAGCATGCTTGCGACGGAATAACAGGCCGCAATGGACAAAGGTTTGGATAACACGACAACCATGACCGCCGCGAAAGCCAAAACAAAAACCAAACAAACGCATACGGTTCGGGACCTGTTGGCCCAGCGCGAAGCCCTTGTTCAATATGGCAGGATGGCGCTGCAGTCCAACGATCTTCCGCTGATTCTCCATGAAGCGTGCCGGCTCACGAGTAACGCGATTGGAACGCAATTCGCCAAAATCCTGGAACTGCAAGACGATGGCCGGACGCTCCTCGTCGTGGCGGGTATCGGCTGGAAGGACGGCGTTGTCGGTCATGAGAAGGTCCCCGCCATTGAACACTCCTCGGAGGGGTTTGCGCTGAACACGGGGGCGCCCGCGGTATCCGAAAACGTCGCGAAGGAAGACCGTTTCAACTACGCGGATTTTCTGAAGCGCCATGGCGTGAATGCGATCATGAATGTGGTCGTGCCGGGTCCCGACGGCCGCCCGCCATACGGTCTTCTACAGGTGGATAGCCGCGAACCGCGCGACTTCGAGCAACACGACATCGAATTCCTCCAAGGCTACGCAAATCTGGTCGGTGCCGCCATCGAGCGGAATCTCTACCAGAAGAAGATCGCGGAGGCGCTTAATGTTCAAGAGCGAATGTTCGCTGAATTGCAGCACAGAATTCAAAATAACCTGACCGTTATTTCCAGCTTGTTGAGAATGAAAGCGCGAAAAGCGGTTCATCCCGTGGCGAAGCAAGAAATTTCGGAAGTGATTTCTGGAATACAGGTGCTCACGGACGTTTATAAACAGCTGTATTCATCCGAGAAACTGGGAAGAATTGATTTGGGTGGATATTTGTCCTCTCTGTGCACCCGCATCCTGAATTTTGATTTCCCGCAGAAAAATAAGGTCGATATCGAAACGAAATGCGACCCGCTAACGATCGAAGCCGAGCTGGCAGTGCCGTTGGGTCTTATAACCAACGAGTTCGTGACCAACAGCTTGAAGCATGCGCCGGCAAACCGCGACCTGACGATTTGTCTCGTTCTTTGGGCTGAAAAGGACGTCTTGTTCCTCACCCTTTCTGATACAGGGAAGGGAATTGGCAATGCGGTCAGCGAAAAGAACAAGCAAGGCGCTGGAAACGGTCTTACGTTAATCGAGGGCCTCCTTTCCCAGATCAAAAGCGAGTGGGAATGGACGAGCCGGGACGGCACGCAGCTTTCCATTAAATTGCCGTTCGCGATTAAAGTTGTATCACAGGACGCCACGCAGTAGGCGGTGCGGGGCTATGGCAGACGACGCACTATCCGAGGTCGATCCGGCCGTCCACGGCGAAGTCGAGGTCGACGCCTTCGATGGTCACCCGGGCATTGGCCTTGAGCTTGCCGCTTTCCGGTATGGCGCCGGCGGCGACGGCGTCACGAACGGCCTTCTCGATTTCCCGCTGGGAGGTGACACCCAGGGTTTTGAGAAACTTGCGCAGGCTCATGTTGAAAACGTCTTCGTTCATCGTTTGGTCTCCCCTCGGTTTGCGATTTCGGTGCGTCATGCCGGTGACGGCGATCGGCAGATTGACGAGCAGGTTTTGCGGCTTGAGGCGAAGACGGTCGTCGGGCGTCATCGCCATGCCGAGATAGACCGGCCGGCCGGCCATCTCCGCCGCGACGGCGGTCGGATCCTTGAAATCGAGGCGGAACAGCGCCAGGATCCGCGCGAACAGCGTCCTCGTCGACGGCGCGGCCTTCGTAGAGATCGTTAAGGATGGCCGTCGATTCCGCGTCCAGGCCGACGTGCCAGCGCCACCGCTCGTCGCGGATGGACGCCACCGGCTGGATGGAGACGCGCACGCCGAGAAAGTGCTCCACCCAGGCCTCGAGCACGCGGGCGAGCGCGTCCTGGCCGAAGCTCTGAATGGTGAGGTCGAATACCGTGTCGAAGCGGTCGCTGCGTTCCCGGTAGGTCTGGATGTTGTCGGGACCCAGCACGTCCAGCATCACGCCCGGTGGCGCCTGAACCACCGTCCCACGATCCCGCGTTTCCACCGTCTCGTCGTCGGCCAGCATGATGGCGCCGTCGATGATGTTCACTTTCTGGATGCGGAATAGAAGTTCCGCCGCGCGCAGTCGCATCGGATCGTCGCAGCCGGAGAGAATACCGCGCAAGATCACCTGGACGATGTGGTCGACGAACAGCGGCGGAATGGCGGGGCGCCCGGTGCCAACCAGGTCGAGGTAGGCCGCTTCGAGGCTGGGAAACCGAGCGAGCCAGTCACGAAACCGCAGGAACACCCCATAGTTCTCGGCCGCGTCGGGATCCGCCAGGGCGGCAAGATCCGTCTGCGTCACCGTCGTGTAGGGGTCGGCCAGCATGCGATCGTGAAGGCCCGTTTCGGCGGCGCACGACGTTTCGATCGGGCGCATTTCCGGGCGCTCCAGGTAGGCTCTCAGGAACCCGCGCGTGACCGCCAAATGGCCGGTTGCAGCGCGGCTGAGCAGGCGGAAGCCCGACAGTTTCCAGAAATCGGTCATTGCTAATTGAGTTTGTCCTTCGGCGGAACTGGGTTTCGCGCCAGGTCGCGTTCGCGCAGGTCGTCGTCGGTGGTGCGGGTCATTGGCCGGGCGGCTGAGGCAAACGGATCGTCGCTGGTTTCGAACTGGGCGATCACCCGGCAATCCTCGCACATCTTGATAATCTCCAGACGGCCGGGCGCGGCGAACATGGAGTGCCCCGCCAGCTTCTCGACCAGATGATCGATGGTGGACCGGGTGGCGAACGGCTTGCCGCAGCGAATGCAGCCGAATGGCTCTTCTTCCTTGAGGGTGATCTTGCTGTTGGCGGCCGGCGCGAAATTGAGACGCGGCGCCAGGGTGATGGCGTCTTCCGGGCAGGTGACGCGGCACAGGCCGCATTGCACGCAGTTGACCTCGGTGAACCCGAGTTGCGGGCGTTCGGGATTGTCGTTGAGCGCCCGGGTGGGGCAGACGCCGACGCACGCGAGACACAGCGTGCATCGCTGCTGATTGACGATCACCTGGCCGAACGGCGCCCCGGCGGCGAGGGGAACGACATCGACCGGCGATGGCGCGCGGGCATGGAGGTGATCGAGGGCGGTGCTCAGCGTCGTTCGCTTTTCGCCCATCACCCGGTGCCTGGCGGGTTCGGCCGGCGCCGGCGCGCGCTCCGCGTAGAGGCTCTCCTCCAGGTCCGCGGGATCGCGCTCCTCGTCGATAATCACGTGCCCGCCGGCATAGCCGAGACCGGTCATGATCGTCTCGACGATGCCGCAATGGCCGCGCAGCGGCTCCAGTTCGTCACGGTGTTCCGGGCCGGCGACGATCCTGATGCGGGCCAATCCGTAAGCCAGGGCGGTGAGCAGGAAATCGAGACCGATCTGGGTGATCTCGTTGACCGCGAACGGCACCACCCGGGCCGGCAGGCCGCGCCCGCTTCGCGCCATCGCCGAGATCATGTCGGCGCCGTAGCGCGGGTCGTGCACCAGCAGCACCATGTCGGCGCCACCGGCGTCGCGGTAGGTTCCGCTCAGCACCCGGAGACGCTCGAACAAGGCGTTGCCCCGCGGCAAATCGAAGGCGATGGCGCCGGTGGGGCATACGCTGGCGCAACTCCCATGACCGACGCAGATGTAGGGATCGATGGCGGTATGATCGCCGTCCGGCACGATGGCCCCGGTGGGGCAGGCGTTGAGGCAGAGGTCGCAGCCGACGACCTGGTTGCGCGAATGGGCGCAGATGGCGGTGTTGACGCGGACATAGCGCGGCTTTTCGAATTCCCCCACCATGTCCGCCATGTCGAACAGGGCCCGCTGCACGCCGAGCGGATCGCCCGGTTCGGCGCGGATGTAGCCCTCGCGCTTGCCGGGCGCGCTGAACAGCGGCGGATCGCCGGAAAGGTCGAGGATCAGATCGCAGGCGGATAAAGCGCCATCCCTGCCATTCTCGAAGGCGAAGGCCGACCGCGAAGACGCGGAGCTGGGAGCGAGGCCGTCAATGGTGAGCTGAAAGGCGCCGAGATGGCCGGTGGCCGTTCGCACCGTTCCCTTGAAGACGGGCATGTCCGCCACTGTCGGCGGAAGCGCGTCGCCCGGTTGTTTGAGCAGACAGGTGACGTTGAGGCGCCCGGCCAATCGTTGCGCCGCGTCGAGCGCGGTTTCGCCGGAGCCGTAAACCAAAATCACGCCGTCGGACTTGAGGGTGACGGACAGCGCCGGTTCGAAGTCGAGAGCGGCCTCGGCGATCAGCGCGGCGATCTTGGGGCCGGCCTTGCCGCCCTGCTCGGACCAGCCGGCGCGTTCGCGGATGTTGACGAAGGAAACGGAGGGATCCGAGGTTACCTCGGCCGCCACTTCGCCGAACAGCGGGGCTTCCTGAGTGCAGCCGACGAGCAGGGGTTCGCCGCTCGCGGCGGCGTCCTTGAAGGCGTCAACCTGGCTTCGGCACAGATGGGTATGGAGAAACGGCGGATCGGTCCCCAGGGTCGAAGCCAGCCGCTTGACGTCGAGCGTCATCGTCCGCTCGCAATCGCAAACCAGCACGCGCTTGTCCCGTACCTTCATCGACCTTGTCTCCCGTTCCGCCGGCCAACGTGGCCGGCGTGCGCGGTATTCCGAGACCGCGTTTTCTTGCTTGCCTTTTTCGATCATCCAACAGATGGCGGGGGGAGCGCAACACCCCGTTGCGCCGAGATCGCTTATGCCCCGCTGAACCGACGGTTGTTGGCGAATGTCTCGTCATATCCTATCTTGGTTAAAGGAGGCGACGAGACGACCATGACGGACGGAGACAAGCATGTTTCGACTTCTCTGCCGGATTGCTTGAGCGTCGGCATTATCCTTGAACGCCATGACAGCATCCATCCGTGGCAGGATCATGTCTGGAGCGCCAAGGGGGTGATGCCGGGGGGCGGCCCGGCCGGTGGCTGGCGGGTTCTGGAAACGGGCTCCGGATGGACGCGATACTACGCCGGCTGCCTCGATCTTCACCTGTTTCGCCGCGAAACGGAGGGCTACCGCCAGAACCTTTCGTGCAATCCGCCGTCGCTGTACGTGGTGCTGCGCCCCGAATGAAGGCGCAGGGGAGGGTGAAGGCGAGCACGAGGTGGAACCGTTCTTGGTCACCGCCTGTCCGTTCGAGGCCCAGGACTACATGGACAGCGGCGAGGAGACCGTCGAGATCGTCGCGATGCCGCCGGAGATGGCGGCCTGGATCCGGGCCTTCGTCGAACGCCATCACGTGGACGAACCGTTCATCAAGCGCAAGCAGAAGCCCAAGCAATGCGGCGTGACCTCCGAACCGTTCGCGCGAAAACCAGGCGAGGCAAGGCGTGAGCGATAAACGAGAAACAGCGCTTTCTCGATGGTCGCGGTTGAAACGGGCCGACGTCGAACGCGACCCGCGACCCCCGCCACAACAGCAGCATCCTGAAACCATTCCCGCTTCGCGCACAGCCGTCCGGAGACACTCCCGCCGCCGAACACGGCGAAGACCCCCGTCGAAAGAGGTCGACGCCACGCCTGTCCCGGATCTTCCCGATATTGCCGAACTCAACGCCAACTCGGACTTTTCGGCCTTCCTGCGCGAAGGCGTATCGGAAGAGATCCGCCGGCGTGCGCTGCGGGTCTTGTGGCGGAGCGATCCAGTGCTCGCCAATCTCGATGGCCTCAACGACTACGACGAGGACTTCCGCTCCGCCGGCGCCATTGCCGAAGCGGTGCGGAGCGCCTACCGGGCCGGGAAGGGGTATGTGCGCGCCGAACAGCAACCGCCGGTCAGCGACTCGCCGGCGGAGCCCGACGCGCTCGAAGCCTCCGACGATGGAGCGGCGGAACAAGCCGGCGCGGACGAGGACGTGGAGGCGGACGGCGCACCGGCAACCGTCGCCGCCGGAAACCGAAACTGCCGGTTCAAACGGCGCCGCGCCCGAAGAAAAAACATAATGAAACCATAATATTTTTGCGGTTACCCAATCATGGTCTGTCAGAGGCTTAAGCGCAAAAGTCGAGGAAAGCCAAGGGGAACGGCGGCGGGCGGTCTGATATTCGTTATTGACATTTGGCCAGTGCCATTGAATTCTAAAAAACAGGGGAAGACTTAGAAAATATAACAATATTCCTCCGCCGGCGATCGAATGACACAAACAACAATGGTCCGCGCCGGCACAGATTAGGAGCGAAACAGTGACTCAGCCTCTGGGAGGGGGCGCTCAAAATCTTCATGAAGAAGATCTGCTGCGAGCCCGTTTTTACGGTTTGCTGGCCAACCTGTTGAGCGGCCCGCCGCGCGCCGAAATGCTCGCCGGCCTCGAGCGGCTTGACGGCGACAGCACCGACATGGGTCGCGCCCTCGGCGACCTTGGCAAGGCGGCGGCGGCCGCGACGGTCGAGGACGTCGAACAAGAGTTCAACGACCTTTTCATCGGCCTCTCCGAGGGGGAACTGACCCCCTATGCTTCGTACTATCTGACGGGATTCCTCTACGAAAAACCGCTGGCCGATCTGCGCGCGGACATGGAAACCCTCGGTTTGCGGAGCGCCGAAGACGTGTCCGAGCCCGAGGACCATATCGCGTCGCTGTTCGAAATCATGCATTGGCTGATTACCGGTTCGCTGGATTCGCCGGCGGATCTCGGGACGCAAAAGGTTTTCTTCGAAACCCATGTCGGTTCATGGGCATCTCGGTTTTTCGAGGACCTGGAGACCGCGGAAAACGCCGTTTTCTATCGCCCGATCGGCGCCATCGGCCGCACCTTCATTGCCATCGAGCGCGAAGCATTTTCCATGGTGGAGTAGGCCCATGGTCAAGTAGGCAGGCGGACCGGGTCCTGGCACACGCACGAAGGGAGACAGTCGTCATGAACGAAAAAAGCAAAAACAACACCATCAGTCGCCGCATGTTCATCCGTGGCGCGGCAATGGGCACGGGCGCCGCGGGCGTTGCCGCCGTGACCCTGGGGGAACCGTCCCCCGCCCAGGCGGAAACGGCAGACTCGACCGGACGCAAAGAAGCCGGATACCGCGAAACCGAGCACGTGCGCCGCGTGTACGCGCTCTCTCGTTTCTAGCGACGTTGCGACAGAGAGGAAGAGTCGATGTTGACCAAGAAGCATAACGGGGTTGCGAATGGCCCCCGTATGTCGAAAGCGATGGCGGGCGTTCTTGGCGGCGCCATAGACCGGCGCACGTTCCTCCGGCGCTCCGGGTTGACAGCCGGCGGCGCCGCCCTGGCATCGGCCGTACCGGCGGGAATGATCAGAAAGGCGGACGCGCAGACCACCGCCATACGGGTGCGCAAGCTCGACGAGATCAAGAGCGTGTGTACGCACTGTTCGGTGGGATGCACGGTGGTGGCCGAGGTCGACAACGGCGTGTGGGTCGGTCAGGAGCCCGGCTTCGACAGTCCGTTCAACCTGGGCGGTCACTGCTGCAAGGGCGCCAGCGTCCGCGAGCATGCGCACGGCGAGCGGCGGTTGAAGTACCCGATGAAGCTGGTGGGCGGCAAATGGCAGAAAATCAGCTGGGAGCAGGCCATCAACGAGGTCGGCGACAAGATGATGGAGATCCGCGAGGCCTCCGGCCCGGACTTCGTCTACTGGCTCGGCTCGGCCAAACACAGCAACGAGCAGGCCTATCTGTTCCGCAAGTTCTACGCGTTCTGGGGGTCCAACAACGGCGACCATCAGGCGCGCATCTGTCATTCCACCACCGTCGCCGGCGTCGCCAACACGTGGGGCTACGGCGCGATGACCAACAGCTACAATGACATTCACAAATCGCGCGCCATGTTCTTCATCGGCTCCAATCCGGCCGAAGCGCATCCCGTTGCGCTGCTCCACATTCTCAAGGCCAAGGAGGAGAACAACGCGCCGCTGATCGTCTGCGATCCCCGGTTTACCCGCACCGCGGCCCATGCCGACGAATACGTTCGGCTGCGCCCCGGCACCGACGTGCCGTTGATCTGGGGCATGCTCTGGCACATCTTCGAGAACGGCTGGGAAGACAAGGAATTTATTCAACAGCGCGTCTGGGGGATGGAGCAGATCCGCGAGGAAGTGGCCAAATGGACGCCCGAGGAGACCGAACGGGTGACCGGCGTCCCCGGTTCTCAGGTCAAGCGGGTCGCGCGGATCATGGCCACCAACCGGCCCGGCACCGTGATTTGGTGCATGGGCGGAACCCAGCACACCACCGGCAACAACAACACCCGCGCCTACTGCGTGCTGCAGCTGGCACTCGGCAACATGGGCGTATCGGGCGGCGGTACCAACATTTTCCGCGGCCACGACAACGTTCAGGGCGCCACCGACATGGGCGTGCTGTCGCATACCTTGCCCGGGTATTACGGTTTGAAAACCGGCTCGTGGCAGCATTGGGCCCGCGTCTGGGATGTCGACTACGAGTATCTCAAGGGCTCGATTCGCCTCGCAGAAGCTCATGGAATCCAAGGGAATTCCGGTGTCGCGCTGGATCGACGGGGTACTCGAGAACAAGGACAACATCGACCAGCCCAACAATCTCCGAGCCATGGTGTTCTGGGGTCATGCACCGAACTCGCAAACCCGGCTGCCCGACATGAAGAGGGCGATGGAGAAGCTCGATCTGATGGTCGTGATCGATCCGTACCCGACGCTGTCGGCGGTGATGAGCGAGCGCACGGACGGCGTTTACCTGCTGCCGGCGGCGACGCAGTTCGAGACCTATGGCTCGGTGACGGCGTCGAACCGGTCGCTGCAGTGGCGCGAGAAAATTATCGATCCGGTGTTCGAGGCGAAAACCGACCACGAGATCATGTATCTCCTCGCCAAGAAGTTCGGCTTCGACCAGGAGATGTTCAAGCATATCAGCGTGAACGGATACGAACCCTTGATCGAAGACATCACCCGCGAGTTCAATCGCGGCATGTGGACCATCGGCTATACCGGCCAGTCGCCGGAACGCATGCGCCAGCATATGGAAAACCAGGCTACCTTCGACAAGACGACGTTGCTGGCCAAGGGCGGTCCGTGCGACGGCGAGTACTATGGATTGCCGTGGCCGGCGTGGGGCACGCCCGAGATGGGCCACCCGGGAACGCCCAACCTCTACGACACATCCAAGCCGGTGGCCGAAGGGGGATTGTGTTTCCGCGCCCGGTTCGGCGTGGAGCGCGACGGCGACAATCTTCTGGCGGAGGGATCTTATCCGGCGGGTTCGGAAATCCAGGACGGCTATCCCGAATTCACCATGGCGATGCTCCAGAAGCTCGGCTGGGACGGCGATCTCAGCGACGCCGAGCGCCAGGCCATCGAGAGCGTCGCCGCGGAGAAGACCAACTGGAAGACCGACCTGTCGGGCGGCATCCAGCGGGTCGCCATAAAGCACGGCTGCGCACCCTTCGGCAACGCCAAGGCCCGTTCCGTGGTGTGGACCTTCCCAGATCCGGTGCCGATCCACCGCGAACCGCTGTACACGGCGCGGCGCGATCTGGTGGCCGATTATCCCACCTACGCGGACACCCAGGCCTATCGCCTGCCGACGCTCTACGAGTTCGATCCAGAAGAACGACTATTCCAAGGACTTCCCGGTTATTCTGACATCGGGACGGCTGGTGGAGTACGAGGGCGGTGGCGATGAAACCCGGTCGAACCCGTGGCTCGCGGAACTGCAGCAGGACATGTTCTGCGAGGTCAATCCGCGCGACGCCAACGACAACGGCATCCAGGACGGCCAGATGATGTGGCTGCACAGTCCGGAGGGCGGCAAGGTCCTGATCCAGGCGATGGTCACGGAACGCGTCGCGCCCGGCGTCGCGTTCATGCCGTTCCATTTCGGCGGCCATCACGACGGCAAGAGCCTGCGGAGCAAGTATCCCGAGGGCGCCGACCCCTATGTGCTCGGAGAGGCCGCCAACGTCTGCGGCACCTACGGCTATGACTTGGTGACCCAGATGCAGGAATTGAAGGTTACGCTCTGTCGCATCGAAGCCGCTTGAGGAGTTGAACCATGGCAGCAAGAATGAAGTTCCTGTGCGACGCGGAACGGTGCATCGAGTGCAACGCCTGCGTCACCGCGTGCAAGAACGAAAACGAAGTCCCCTGGGGTATCAACCGCCGTCGGGTGGTGACCCTCAATGACGGCAAACCGGGCGAACGCTCCATTTCGGTGGCGTGCATGCACTGCTCGGAGGCGCCGTGCATCGCGGTGTGCCCGGTGGATTGCATCTACGACACCGCCGAAGGCGTGGTCCTGCACTCCAAGGATCTCTGCATCGGCTGCGGATATTGCTTCTACGCATGTCCGTTCGGCGCGCCGCAATATCCGCAGGCCGGCAACTTCGGTACCCGCGGCAAGATGGACAAGTGCACCTTTTGCGCCGGCGGTCCGGAGGAGAACAACTCCAAGGCCGAATACCAGAAGTACGGTGCCAATCGCCTCGCCGAGGGCAAGTTGCCGTTGTGCGCGGAGATGTGCGCCACCAAGGCGCTGCTGGCGGGCGATGGCGACACGGTGTCGGATATCTTTCGTGAGCGGACGGCGGCGCGCGGCTTTGGCGCCGGCGCCTGGGGTTGGGGAACCGCCTACCGGATGAAATCCGGCGGCGCCTGACCCGGGCAGGAGAAATGGCGGCGTTGCAACAAGGTGGCTTTATGAGGACTTGGAAAACCGTGTTGACGATTTGTGCAATCGCAATCGTCACGGCCGGTGCGGCCGCGTGCGATTCCGGTGACCAGAGTCGCCCGCTGAATTACGAAAAGGGCGTCTATAAGGGCAAACCGCACACGGAACTCAGTGAAGAAACATTGAGGGCGCTGCGGGCTCGGGCCGCATACCAGGGGGGGCTTGCCAGCGGTTCAAGCGGCGGCTTCACGGTGATCGACGAGTCATCCGAGGGGTCGGATGTGCGGCCACCGGGCATGCCGCGGGAGGAAAATTGAATCCGGTCGCGCTGAACCGGGAGTGGGAGCCAACGTCATGATTTGGATCACAATGCGCCGATTGGCCGCCGGAATGGCGATGGCCCTCGCGGTGTTCTATGCGGGAGTTGCGGGCCTGACGTTCTCGCCGGCGCTGGACGTCCCCGCCTTTGCCCAGACCGACGGAAGGGTTCCGGGCGATTCCCTGGGCAACGTCAACGATGCCGAGCTTTGGCGCCAGGTTCGCGAGGGCGACCAGGGGACCGTGTCGCTGCCCGACAAGCAGGCCGGCGTACTGGTGCAGTCGGAAGGCGACAACTGGATGAACTGGCGAAACGGGCCGATCGCGCTGGTCGGCGCCATCATGTTCTGGGTCATGTTCTTCGTGGTGTTCGGCTTCTACATGCTGCGCGGCAAGGTCAAGATTTCGCACGGTCCCTCGGGCCGCAAGGTGATCCGTTTCACGTCGCTGGAGCGGTTCGCGCACTGGCTGACGGCGGTCTCGTTCCTCGTCCTGGCGGCGACCGGCGTCAACATGCTCTACGGCAAGCATGTCCTCATCCCGCTGCTCGGCAAACCGGCCTTCGCCGCCCTCACCGAGGCCGGCAAGTACGTCCACAATTACCTGGGATTTGCCTTCATGGCCGGCCTCGCGTTGATTTTCGTGCTTTGGGTGAAGGACAATATCTGGGACAAATACGACGCGGGCTGGATCAAGAAGGGCGGCGGCCTGTTGTTCGAAACCGAACACCCGCCGGCTCGCAAGTTCAACTTCGGCCAGAAGACGGTGTTCTGGGCGGTGATCATCGGCGGCGGCGTGCTGAGTTTTACCGGTCTCAATCTGCTGTTTCCGTTCGTTCTGTTCGACCTTCAGCAGATGCAGTGGATTCAAGCGATCCACGGCACGGTCTCGCAAATCCTGTGCATGCTCATGGTGGCCCACATCTACATCGGCACCATCGGCATGGAAGGCGCGCTCGAAACCATGACCACGGGAAAAGTGGACGAAAACTGGGCCCGCGAACACCATAGCGTCTGGCTTCGGGAAGTTAAGCAGGACGACGCGCAGACGCGGACGGACACACCGGGCATCGCCCCGGCGGCGCCGGCCGAATAGAGCCGGGCGAATATCAACGATTACCGTTGCGCCGGATGCTCCACGCTTTCGCGACCGGAGGCCGGCGCTGTGATGATTTCCAGATATGCCACGAGCGCATCGAGGGCGGTCGCGTCGGGGATGCGCTGCAGCGGCATTTTCGAGCCCGGTACCGTCACATCCGGGCCGTCGCGAAACAGCGCCGTGAGCGTTTCGTGATTCCATACGAAGTCCGCGCCCGCGAGAGCGGGAGAGTAGACGTACCCGGGCACCGTTCCGGCGCGCCGCCCGAACAGCCCGGCCAGATGCGGACCGGACCGGCTTCGTGTTTCCGGGTCGAGGGAGTGGCAGCCGGCGCACGCGCGATACAGCCTGGCGCCGGGGTGCGGGCTGTCCAGCCAGGGCTTGGCGGCGTAATCGATGTTCGCCGGCGGGCCGATGCGGCTTCCGCTCTCCAGATGCCACATGCGCAGCGTCTCGTCCGAGCCCGCCGAGAGGGCGAAGCGGCCGTCCCGCGAAAACGCCACCGCCCAGGCCGGGCCCTCGTGCGCCTCGATCCAGCGCAGCGCGTTGCCGCTTTCCAATGACCACAGGATGACCAGCCCATCGCGGCCGGCCGAGAGGGCGCGCTGGCCATCCGGCGAAAAGGCGACCGCGAAGACGGGGCCGTCGTGGCCGCGCAGCACCCGCAGCTCGCTCTGCGTATCGACGTCCCACAGCCGCACGGTCGCATCGATGCCCGCCGACAGCAGCCGCGAGCCGTCCGGCGACACCGCAATGTCGGTTACCGCCATGTCGTGGGCCGCATTATCGTGCACCGGCAGGTGCCGATCGAGCGCGCTGTCGGTCACGCGCCAGACGCCGATCCGGCCATCCTTGTCGCCCAGGTAGACAATTGTCCCGCCGGGCGCGAACGCAACGGCGTTCACCGCCGTTGGGTGATCGAGCCGTTGAACCTCGGTTCGTCGCCCGAGATCCCAAACCCGCACCGTTGCGTCCCAGCCGGCGGTCGCTACGCGTGTTCCGTCGTCGGAGACCGCCAGGTCGGCGATTTTTGCGGTATGGCCTTCGAGCCGGTCGATCGCGGCGATGTCCCCGAGGTCCCAGACAACCAGGACGCCATCGTCGCCCGCGGACACGGCGCGCGTCCCGTCGGGCAGAAACGCCACGGCATTGACCGGTCCGGCTATGGCCGTTGAGCGCGGCCAACTCGGATTGCGAGCCGAAATCCCACAGACGCGCGGTGTAATCGAAGCTGGCGGTCATCACCCGTGATCCGTCCGGGGAGACGGCAATCCCGCGGATCATTCCCCCGTGACCGGAGAAATCGGTGAAACCGGGTTTCACCAGAAACAGAGCAGACACCGCCACGGCCAGGGCGGTCACGATCTTTATGGGCATCGACCCGTGTCGCGGAGCCATCATGGCTGGTCACATTGCGTTCGCCGAACCGGTATTGCGTCCGAAGCCGAACTTATCCGATTATACAGCCTGGAGTTATCCGATTGTTCGGGTCGGAATTATCCTCCGCGCGGCTGTCCCTGTCCATCCGCGAAACGCGGGAGCGCTATATGAACGAACAACGGGTGATCCCCGATCCCGACGATCCCCGGCTCACGGTTAGCGTATCGGGGGTTGATCACGAGGGCCGGAGGATCGAGACGCGGGTCATCACCGAACGGCCCTTGACCCTGTTTCTCAACGGCCAGGAGGTGGTCACCATGATGACCATCGGTGACTATCCGGACTATCTGGCTGTCGGATATCTGCTCAATCAGAACATGCTTCACCCCGACGACGCCATCGTCGCCATCGACTACGACGCCGAAATCGAGACCGTGGTCGTGCGCACGGCGGCGGAGACCAATTTTGAAAAGAAGCTTGAAAAGAAGATCCTTACCTCCGGCTGCGGCCAGGGTACGGTATTCGGCGACGTCATGGACAAGTTCGAGAACGTCCGGGTCGATCCCGATGCGCGGCTTCATACGTCGTGGCTGTACGCGCTGACCCGCCAGATCAATACCATACCGAGCCTGTACCTGGCCGCGGGCGCCATTCACGGGTGCGTGCTGTGTGAACGGGACCAGGCTCTCGTCTATATGGAGGACGTGGGACGGCACAACGCCATCGACAAGATCGCCGGCTACATGATGCTGAACGGCATCGCTCCAAAGGGAAAAATTTTCTATACCACGGGCCGGTTGACGAGCGAGATGGTCATCAAGACGGTACAGATGGAAATTCCCATCCTGATCTCACGCTCGGGTTTTACCGCGTGGGGGGTCGAATTGGCTCGGAGCGCCGATCTGACGCTGATCGGGCGCGCCCGGGGCAAACGCTTCCTTGCCGTTTCCGGGGCGCAGCGAATCGTTTTCGACGCCGACATCTCCACCATGGTCGAGGACGAGAGCGCGCGCAATCGGCGTAAGGGCAGTCTCCCCGACGAACCCATGTGACAGCAGTGGCGGACCCGCTGGCTGCGACGGTTGCGGTTTTGAAACGACAAAGCCACACGCGGGAAACTGAGAAATGGACACAAAATTGACGGTCAACCGGTGGAGGCCTAGGCTCACACAAGCCACCGGTCGCCAAAAACTTCACTTCCGGTTACGATCATGGAGACTATATCGTCGAACAGCAGCCGATAGCTCGATATTTTGCTTACAAATGCCGTGAATAAAATATGCGACAATTGCGTATCACGAAATCATTTCATGAGATTTCATGTTTTATCGAAATTCATTTCGGTCCGTTGTGTTGCACGTTTCGTGACGATAATCCGATGCCGGCGCCAGTGGTCCCGCTTATCCTTGTTTTTCGTAAATGCTCAGGGTTTTCAAACGACGGTTCGCGCGGTATTCATGGGCGCATCGATGATCGCACGATGCGCATCCACGCGACCGGTCGATCCCCGTTGATCGGTGGGCGCGGCGCGGCTGGGTCTTTTTTCCAGCCAAGGATCCATTGGGCGGCAACGTGTTTCGTTTTCTCGGACCTTGCCGCTCAGGAATGAGAGGCAATTTCAATTCCGGCGCACAGTCACTGTCATAACGGCACTGTCCGAGCGCGGCTTAGGGCTTTTAGACCATGATCATGAAAAACCGCGATCATCCCGTCATTATTGGCATTGTCGGCGACTCCGCGGCCGGCAAGACCACCCTGGCCGCCGGTTTGGCGCAGGTACTGGGCCCCCAACGGGCAGTCAACATCTGTATCGACGACTATCACAAGTACTCGCGGGCCGAGCGCGCCGAAATCGGCATTACGCCGCACGACCCCGATTGCAACTACATGGATATTCTCGAACAGCACGTCTATCTGCTGCGCGATGGTCAGCCGATCCTCAAGCCGACCTACAACCATAACGGCGGCGTCCTGGGTCCGCCGGAATATATCGAGCCGAGGGATTTCATCATTCTGGAGGGGCTTCTTGGCTACGCCACCCCCAAGCTGCGCGACGCCTACGACGTCAAATTCTACCTCGAGCCCGAAGAGGACTTGCGGTTGCGGTGGAAGCTGCAGCGCGACACGGTATTCAAGGCCTACGACGCCCAGCACTTGCAGGCGGCGCTGGAGCAGCTGCGCCAGGACAGCGAAGAGTCCGTCATCCCGCAGCGCCCCTACGCCGACATGGTGGTGAGCTTTTATCCGCCGGACGACGATCCGGACGAGAGCGGCGAGCGCTTGAACGTCAGGCACATTCTCCGCCCGACATTGCCGCACCTGGACCTGGCGCCGGTGCTCGACGCGGGTTCCGACCACGGGTTCATGCTGGAGTTGTCGCGCGATATCGACGGTCGACCCGTCGACGCCTTGCATATATATGGAGGTCTGGACGACAAACAGGCCGAGGAGATGGAAAGCTATCTCTGGAGCCTGATCCCCAATGAGCCGGACGAGCATCCCGAACTCGGAATATACCTCGACAATGCGAAGACCGCTCGCCGTAGCCATCCGCTGGCTCTGTCGCAGTTGTTGATCACCCATTACCTATTGAACGCGGCGTTAGGACACCATGCGATCTGAGGAGAGCCCGCACATGACCGCAGTACAGCCGGAGCTGGACGTGGAATCTCGGTCCCAATTGGATGCGGGGCCCGTAGCCACGCACGAGGAAGCCGCGGCCACGCACGAGGAAATGGTCAACGCCATCCGCCTGCTGGCCGCCGATGCCGTTCAGAAGGCGAAGTCCGGCCATCCAGGCCTGCCCATGGGAATGGCCAATGTCGCCACCGTCCTGTGGACGCGGTTTTTGAAATTCGATCCCCTGAAGCCCGACTGGGAAGACCGCGACCGCTTTATTCTCTCGGCCGGGCACGGCTCCATGCTCCTGTATTCCCTCCTTTATCTCACCGGATTCGAGGAGATGACCATCGAGGAGATCAAGAATTTCCGGCAGCTCGGCTCGAAAACCCCGGGACACCCGGAATACGAAATCTCCCTTGGCATTGAAACAACAACCGGACCGCTGGCTCAGGGCCTGGGCAACGCCGTCGGCATGGCGCTCGCCGAGCGGCTTCGCAACGAGCGGTGGGGCGACGACATCGTCGACCACTATACCTATTGTGTCGTCGGCGACGGCTGCCTCATGGAGGGGTTGAGCCAGGAATGTATCTCGCTGGCCGGGCACCTTCGCCTGTCCAAGCTGATCGTGCTTTGGGACGACAACCGGATCTGCATCGATGGGTCGACCTCGCTGACCACCAGCGACAATCAGCTCGCCCGGTTCGAGGCCTGCCGCTGGGATGCCGAAGTGGTGGACGGTGACGATCCGGACGCGGTGGAGCAGGCGATCGCCAAGGCGCGGCTGACCGACAAGCCGACGTTGATCGATTGCCGCACGACCATCGGCAAGGGGGCGCCCAACAAGGCCGGCACCGCCGCCACCCACGGCGCGCCGCTGGGCGACGCCGAAATCGCAGGCGCCCGTGAAGTGTTGAACTGGCCTTATCCACCATTTCATGTTCCCGACCATATTCTGGCGGCGTGGCGGCTCGCGGGGCGCCGCGGCGTTCCGGAGCGCGAAGCCTGGGAGACGCGATTCCTCGCCATGGACAACGACAGGAGGAAGGAGTTCAAGCGGACCAGCGCCGGCAGGCTGGCGCCGGGATGGCAGATGCCGCTCAACGATTTCAAGCAGAAACTGGCGATCGACCAGCCCAAGTGGGCAACCCGCAAGGCATCGGGCGAGGCGCTCGAGATCCTCACCGCCATGTTTCCGGAGATGATCGGCGGCTCGGCCGATTTGTCCGAGTCGGTCTGCACCATGACCAAGAGCACCAAGGCGATTGCTCCCGGCGATTACGCCGGCCGGTATGTCCATTACGGGATCAGAGAACACGCCATGGGCGCGGCCATGAACGGTATGGCGCTGCACGGCGGCTTCATTCCCTATGGCGGCACGTTTCTGGTGTTTGCCGATTACATGCGCGGCGCCATGCGCATGTCGGCGATCAACAAGCAGCGCGTGATATACGTTCTCACCCATGATTCCATCGGGGTGGGGGAGGACGGCCCCACCCACCAGCCCTCCGAAACATTGGCCAGCTTGCGGGTGATGCCGAACCTGCTGGTGTTCCGGCCCGCCGACGCGGTGGAAACCTTCGAGTGCTGGGTGATCGCGTTGACCGGGTACGACATGCCGTCGTGTTTGGTGCTGACCCGCCAGGCCCTTCCGGCGGTGCGCATCGAGCATGAAAGCGTCAACTTGTGCGCTCGCGGGGCCTATGTATTGCGTGAGGAAGAGGGCGGCAAACGGCAGGTCACCCTGTTTGCGACGGGCTCGGAGGTGCACATTGCCGTGGCGGCCCGGGACCTGCTGCAGGGAGAGGGTATCCCCACCGCGGTGGTTTCGATGCCATGCTGGAAATTGTTCGAGCTTCAGCCGGAAAAGTATCGTCAGGAAGTGCTTGGACCGGGCTGGCCGCATTGCGTGCGCGTGGCCGTCGAGGCGGCGATCTCGCCAGGCTGGGACCGCTACATCGGGGACAACGGCGTGTTCGTTGGTCTTGAGGGCTTTGGCGCGTCCGGCCCCGGAGAGGCTCTATTCAGGCACTTCGGCATAACGGCGGAGAATGTGGTTGCCCAGGCGCGCGCGGCCCTGGCGCGCCGGTCCGGCGACTATGACGAATAGCGCGTTCGCTTCCGATCCGGCGCCGAAAGTCAAGATCGCGCCGTCGATCCTGTCCGCCGACTTCGCTCGTCTCGGCGAGGAAATCCGCGCCATTGACGCGGCGGGGTGCGATTACGTCCACATCGACGTCATGGACGGGCACTTCGTTCCCAACCTGACCATCGGACCTCTGGTGGTGCGCGCGATCCGTCCCTATACCAACAAACCGTTCGACGTCCACCTGATGATCGATCCGGCTCAGCCGTACCTCAGCGAGTTCGCCGCCGCAGGCGCCGATATCATTACCGTCCACGCCGAGGCCGATGTCCATCTGGATCGCAGCCTCCAAGTCATCCGGAGCCTGGGCAAGAAAGCGGGAGTTTCGCTGAACCCGGGCACGCCGGCGTCCGCCGTGGAGCACGTGCTTCACCGCCTCGATCTGATTTTGGTGATGTCGGTCAATCCCGGTTTCGGCGGCCAGAGTTTTATCGAAGCGCAGCTGGAGAAGATCCGCCAGGTCCGCCGGATGATCGGTGACCGGCCGATAGAGCTGGAAGTGGACGGCGGCGTCAACGCCGAAACGGCGCCGGCTGTCGTCGCCGCGGGGGCCGACGTGCTGGTGGCCGGGAGCGCCGTGTTCCAGGACGACGATTACCGCTCGACCATCGCCGCCTTGCGGCCTTAATAACAACGCCGCCTTGCGGCCATAAGGGCAACGGCGATGCCAACGCCTATTAGCTGCTGATGGCGTCGATTGCCTGGTCGGATAAGCTGCCGGGGACGATGGTAATGGGGATCGACAGCTTGCCGATCCGTTTCAGGGCATAGGATATCAGCCGGCCGGGTCCCTCCGAGCCGGTGGCGCCGCCGAGAACCAGCACGGACAAATCGCCTTCGCTCGCCAGCAACTCCTCGAGCTGTTCGGTGAGCTTGCCCTCGCGGATGTAGATAACCGGGATGGCGCCCGACAGTTTCTGAACCACCGAGGAAACGACCTGCAACATTTCCTCCGCCTGCTCGCGCCGCTCTTCCTCCATCAGGTTGCCGACAGCCATCCAGTGCTGGAATTCGGCGGGCTCGATCACATAAAGCAGAGCGACCCGGCCGCCGGTCTGCTTCGCGCGGCGGCACGCATAGCGCAGGGCCTGGTGCAGTTCCTCCGATTCGTCGACGACACAGAGAAACGTTCGGCCATACTCCTCCGACGTCTCTTCGGATGTGTTTACCGGTTCGTTGGGTTGCGGGTCGGTTGTCACGGATCAGCCCTTGCGAAAGACAGCACTAGCCATCCATCCTGCCACCACGGCGATCAAGATAGCAAGGACGCCGTACGCCAGGGAATGCCGATGGGCGAAATGAAACACGCCCGCTTCGAATCCCACCTTGCTGACCACCAGGGGGGTGATTTCCGCGCCCACCACTTCGCCATCTTCCACCAGAAAGACCTGGACAATATAGGTGCCGACCGGGGCATTGGCCGGAAACCGCATATCGGTGCGGAACAGGCGGTTGCCCAAAAAGGCGATGTATTGGGGTTCTCCGAAATACAGGTTTTGCCTGATCTTGTTGCGGATCAACGCCTCGCGGAAGGCTTCCACTCTTTTTGGAGCAGCATTTTGCGGCGCCGAAAACCGAAGGTTGCTGGCGCCGATCTGGTGGCGGGCGGCGACGCGTTTGGGAAGGAACTCGGCGAGCGGCCGGTTGGCGGCGATGGCGTAGTATCCGGGAACGCCCTGGAATAGCATTTCGGCGTCGTTCACCCAGATCCCCAGCTTGCGGCCTTTGCGGCGGACCACCACTTCGCTTTCGGGACCGCGCACCACCACGACCACATCGCCCTTTCCTTCGGTCGTTCCGAACAGCAGGACATCCGTTCCGGTGAAATCGGTGGTGATGGCCACCAGGTGACTTGACAGATCGACAATCAGTTGGCCGCGCGCTACGCCCACCGCCGCCAGAAACAGCACCACGACAGGCAAGACGAGTATCCAGCGCTGGCGGCTCATCAGTGATTCACCACGTTACCCAGGGAATAAACATCGGCGGGTGTGCCGATGACATCGAAGGCGATCTTGATGGCGACGGCGAGCACCATGAGTGCCAGCAATCCGCGCAACTGATCGCCGCGCAGCAGCGCGCCGGCACGGGCGCCGAACTGAGCGCCGATCACCCCGCCGATCAACAAAAGCAGCGCCAGAACCACGTCGACGGTCTGGTTGCTGACGGCCTGCAGGACGGTGACGTTGGCGGTGACGAAGATGATCTGGAACAGCGACGTGCCGACCACCACGGCGGTGGGCATCCCCAGCAGATAGATCATCGCCGGAACCATGATGAAACCGCCACCGACGCCCATGATCGCCGCCAGAACACCGACGACGAAGCCGATACTCAGCGGCAACAGCGCGCTGACATACAGCCGCGAGCGGCGAAACCGCATCTTGAAGGGCAGGACATCTTTCCATGACCGGCCGCCCTTGCGCTGCGTCGGCTTCTTGCCGCGCTGGCGCGACATGGCCTTGATGCTTTCGATCAGCATCAGCAGACCGATGGTGCCGAGAAAGACCACGTAGGACAGCTTGATGACGAGATCGATTTGGCCCATGTCGCGCAGCAAGGTGAAAAGCCAGACGCCGGCGCCGGAGCCCGCGAACCCGCCGACGACGAGGGTCATGCCCATCTTGAAATCCACGTTGCCGCGTTTCCAGTGCGCGAGCACGCCCGAAACCGAGGACGCGACGATCTGGTTGGCTTCCGTGGCGACGGCGACGGCGGGGGGAATGCCGATGAAGATGAGCAGCGGTGTCATCAGGAACCCGCCGCCGACGCCGAACAAGCCCGAGAGAAATCCAACCATGCCCCCCAAGCCGAGAATAAGAAAGACGTTGACCGAAATCTCGGCGATGGGGAGGTAGATGTCCATTGCGTGCGGCGCCCCCGCGTCCGCTCCGAGCATGGGTAAGGGTTTAATGCCGAAATAAAACAGCGACCGGACGGCGACCCTCGGTTTCCGCCATCCTTCGTCCATTTCCCTTTTGAAAGAATACCTTGCGGCCGCGAGCGGAGCAAAAGCTATTGTCGCCTCGGCGTGCCCAAAGTGGCAATGTCGGCGCAGGTGTGACCTTCTTGCCGCGGTCCGTTCAAGAACGGCGAGCCGGCGGAACTATATCTCTTCCCACTCGCAACTGAGACCGAGATTTCCGGCCGTGTTGGCGACCGTGGCCAGGCAACTTCGCACGTGCTCTTGGGGAATGTAGACCGCCATGATGACGGCGTACCGGGTCGCGTCCGACGCGACGACCCGCTCGGCGTTGAGGCGGACGATGTTGGCCTTGAATTCCACGAACACTTCACTGAGCCGGGCGATCAGGCCCGGCCGGTCGCCGCCGCTCACCGTGATCCGGTAGTTGACCCGACCCGACGGACCATGAACCGCCGGCAGGGTGAACGGCGAGACGCTGATGTCGGCGTCGTGCAGCTCCGGCAGTGTCCGCAAGGCGGCCTCGATGATTTCCGGCGTGGTCCCAGGCGGGATCTCCACCACGGAGGTGAACTCGGCCGCTTCGCCAAGCACCGCGAAGGTGGTGTCGCCGAGATTGGCTCCCAGTTCGAAAAGCTGGCCCGTGGTGGCGGAAACGATGCCGACGCGGTCGGGGCATGAGATGGACACCAATGCATTGACGGTCATGAATTAACCCCCCGTTGCTATCCACGCGGATGAACACGTCGTTTATTAAGCACACTATTAGCCGCTTGGCCATTTCTCATGCGCGAGGCGGATGATGCGCTCGGTTTCCGACCACAGCGCAAAACTCCGCAGATCGTCCACGTCGGTCCATGCCACGGCGGCCGCGTCCGTCGCGGCCACGGCGTCTCCCGATTGCCAGCACGCGGCCACGTCCACGAGGGTGTAGTGATAGCGGACGGCGCGCCCGTCGGGATCGCGCTCGATCAGATCGATCACATCGATCAGCCCGAGGGGGCGAACGACCACGCCGGTTTCTTCCGCCACCTCGCGGCAAGCCGTCTCGAACACGGTCTCACCCAACTTCTGAAGGCCGCCGGGAAGGCTCCACTGACCCTGCCTGGGGGGGCGGCTCCGGCGTACCAGCAGCGTCTCGCGAGCCCGCAACACGACGACGCCGACGCCGATTACAGGCCGTTCCAGGTACTCGCGTTTCACCGGTTGGACTCCCTTCGACACCCTTTTCGCTTTTTCGCTATCGATCTATAGCGGTGGACACCGGAGGTTGCTATCGTTCAGCGACCGGGACGGGTCTTCCTGAGCGAACCACTGCGATACGGAAGCGCTGCCATGTTCGAGGACTTTCAAACCCGCGCGATCGAAACACGGGAAACCGTGATCCACACGCGCCACGGCGGCTCGGGGCCTCCGCTGCTGTTGCTCCACGGCTATCCGCAGACCCACGTCATGTGGCACAAGATCGCCCCCGCCCTTGGCGAACGTTTCACGGTCGTGGCCACGGATCTCCGGGGTTACGGAGACAGCGGCAAACCGCCGTCCGATCCCGACCATCACGCCTACAGCAAGCGCGCCACCGCCCAGGACCAGGTGGAGGTCATGCGGGCCCTGGGCTTCGGATCGTTCATGGTCGCGGGACACGACCGCGGCGGCCGGGTGGCGCATCGCATGGCCCTCGACCACCCCGACAAGGTCGAGAAATTGGCGGTGCTCGACATCGTGCCCACCCACAAGATCTTCTCCACCGTCACCAAGGAAGTGGCGACGGGATATTATCACTGGTTTTTCCTCATTCAGGGCGGCGGAATGCCGGAAACCCTGATCGGCCATGATCCGGCGTTCTATGTCACCACCAAACTGGGACACTGGAGCGCCTCGATGGACGGGTTCACCGACGAGGCCATGGCCGAGTACATCCGTTGCTTCAGCGATCCCGCCGCCATCCGTGCCTCGTGCGAAGATTATCGCGCCGCCGCGAGCATCGATCTCGAGCACGACGAAGCCGACATGGATCGCAAGGTCGCGTGCCCGCTTCTGGCGTTGTGGGGCGAGCGGGGCCTGATGGAACGGAACTATGACGTTCTTGCTACCTGGCGCGAGCGCGCCGGCGATGTTCGCGGATACAAACTGGCGTGCGGCCATTTCCTCGCGGAAGAGCAGCCCGACCAAACCCTTTCCCGGCTGATGGACTTTTTTGCGCACTGAATCATTGCGTTACCCCGTCCGCCGGTTAATTGTACGCTCATGAAAAAGAACAAGCCGAGAAAGAAGCGGGCGATTATCGCCACCGTCGGCGCCGCCAAAAAACCGGAACGTCCCATGGGGCTCACGGGGCGCCTGCGCGCCTATTTTTTCGCGGGAATCCTGATCACCGCGCCCATTTCCATCACCTTTTATCTGGCGTGGCTGTTCATCAGCTTCGTCGACGCCCGGGTCACACCGTGGATTCCCGAAAAATACAACCCCGCGGCCTACCTGCCCTTCGGACTGCCCGGGCTGGGGCTGGTGATCGTCGTCGTCGCCCTGACCTTGCTCGGCATGCTGACCGCCGGGTTCTTCGGCCGCTTGATCATGAAGTTCTACGACGGGCTGCTGGCGCGCATGCCGGTGGTCCGCACCGTTTATAGCGCGTTGAAGCAAATCATCGAAACGGTGCTGGCACAGCAGTCCACGGCGTTCCGCCAGGCTGTCCTCATCGAGTACCCGCGCCGCGGTCTGTGGGCCATCGCTTTCATTACCGGGCGGACGGAAGAGGAGGTGCAGAATCTCACCGACGAAGAGACCATCAACATTTTCCTGCCGACCACTCCCAACCCGACTTCCGGCTTTTTGCTGTTCGTTCCCAAGGGCGATCTGATTCCGCTGAGCATGACGGTGGAGGAAGCGATCAAAATGGTGATATCCGCCGGCATCGTGACGCCGCCGGACCATCGTACGGAGTCCGAACAACAGGTTCCCCTTGTGTTCGCAAACGCGGACGATGATGAACTCCCGAGTTCGGAACGGGAGCGCGAGTGACGCGTCGCCCGCCTTTTATCCGGGCCTGCGCTCTATCCGGAGCGCAGATAGCGCACGGCCGCGTCCCGCTCGAACAGGTAGAGCAACGTGCGGAGCGCGCTGCCCCGTGCCGATTTTAAATAGGGGTCACGCGCCAGGATCAAACGGGCGTCGTCACGGGCGACCGGCAAAAGGTCGCCATGAAAAGCCAGATCGGCGAGGCGGAACTCCGGCGCGCCGCTTTGCCGTACGCCGAGAAGCTCGCCGGCGCCCCTGAGCCGCAGATCCTCCTCGGCTATGCGGAAACCGTCGTCGCTCTCGCGCATGATGGCGAGCCGGGCCCGCGCGGCCTCGCCGAGGGGCGGCGCATAGACGAGAACGCAGGTCGACGGAACCGAGCCGCGCCCGATACGGCCCCGCAACTGGTGCAACTGGGCGAGACCGAACCGCTCGGCGTGCTCGATGATCATGACCGTGGCGGCGGGCACGTCGACCCCGACCTCGATCACCGTGGTGGCGACCAGCAGATCCAAGGGGCCGTCTACGAACGCGGCCATGGCGGCGTCCTTGGCGGGGCCCTTCATGCGTCCGTGCACCAGACCGACGCGGCCGTCGAAGATGCCGCTCAAATGGTGAAACCGCTCTTCCGCCGCGTTGACGTCGAGAACATCCGATTCCTCGACGAGGGGACAGACCCAGAAGACCTTGGCGCCGGCGGTCAGGCTCCGGGCGACGCCGGCGATGACATTGTCGAGACGCTCCATGGGCACCGCGCGGGTATCCACCGGCAGCCGCCCGGGCGGCTTTTCCACCAATTTGGACGCATCCATGTCCCCGTACGAGGTCAGCATCAGCGTTCGCGGGATGGGCGTCGCGGTCATCACCAGGATATCGACGGCGGTGCCTTTGGCGGCGAGGTCGAGTCGCTGGTGGACGCCGAAACGGTGCTGTTCGTCGATCACCGCCAGCGCCAGATCCTTGAATGCCACCGCGTCCTGGAACAACGCGTGGGTCCCAACGGCGAGCGGGATGACGCCCTCGGCGAAGCCGGCGAGAATGGGGTTCCGCGATTTGCCCTTCTCGCGTCCGGTCAGCAGCGCCACGTCCACGCCGGCCGCCGAAGCCAGCGGCTTGATGGTGGCGTAATGCTGGCGGGCGAGAATTTCGGTCGGCGCCATCAACGCCGCCTGAGCGCCGCTTTCGACGGCGGTGAGCATGGCCATCAAGGCCACCACCGTCTTGCCGCTGCCGACGTCGCCTTGCAGGAGGCGCAGCATCCGCGCGGGTGACGCCATGTCGGCGGTGATCTCGGCGATCGCGCGATCCTGCGAGCCCGTCAGCGTAAAGGACAGGGTCTCGAGGGCGCGGCGCGCAAGTTTGCCCTCGGCGAGGATGGCGCGGCCGGCGATCTCGCGCTGATGACGCCGGATCAGGGCGAGCGCGAGCTGATTGGCCAGCAGTTCGTCGTAGGCAAGCCGGGCTCGCGCCGGTGAGAGCGGCGACAACCCCGCCTCGTCGGCGGGCGCGTGGGCCGCGTCCAGAGCCGCGCGCCATGGCTTCCAGTTCCGTTGAGCCTTGTAAGACGGATCCAGCCATTCCTCCAGCGCGGGCGCCCGCTCCAGCGCCGCCCGCGTCAATTTGACGACCTGTTTGGCGGTCAAACCGGTGGCTAGCGGATAGACCGGCTCGACAATGGCGATCTTGTCGCGCCCGCCTTCCTCGACGATATGATCGGGGTGGGTCATCTGCAATTGGGGACCGTAGCGTTCCACGACCCCGCTCACCACGCGCACGGCGCCTTCCGGCAGGACCTTGGTCAGGTAATCGGCGCGGGCATGAAAGAAAACCAGCACGATCTCGCCGGTTTCGTCCGCGCACGGCACCCGGTAGGGTCGGCGCGATGACGCCGATGGCTGATGGCGCAACACCCGGACGGTCAGGGTCGCCACCGTTCCCGGCCGCGCCGCCGCCACCTTCGGCGAGTACCGGCGATCGATGAGACCCGAGGGCAGGTGCCATAGCAGGTCCGCCACCCTGGGCCCGGCCAGCTTTTCCACGACGCCGGCCAGACGGGGCCCAACGCCAGGGAGAGCGCGGGCCGGAGCGAACAGGGGATAGAGAACGTGCGGGCGCATCTGAAATGAACGGCTGACAGGGAATACAGGGTCTCTTATATCCTATCGTTTCGACCGGAGGAGAGGAATGATCGAACCGACCGACAAACTGCGCAAGCGCGTGCTGTTTCGAAGCCACCACACCGGCATGCAGGAGAACGACCTGTTGATGGGGGCGTTCGCGGAACGGAAACTGACGACCATGAGCGACGCGGACGTGGAATGGTTTGAATCCCTCATGATGGATAACAACGACATCGACTTGTATAACTGGATGATGAAGAAAGAAGACTATCCCCTCGAGTGGGATCATCCGGTATTGCGCTCGTTGATCGATTTCGCGCAGAACTTCAAACCGTCAACTTAAGCAATTGAAACCCATAGCAGACATGTTGTCACGGCCCGGGCGCGTGCTGATTTCCGGCGCGCCGCCCGGCTATGACGCGGATATTGTCGGTTCGCTGGCGTCGAGCCTCGCGGGCGGCGTGCTGTTCGTCGCCCGCGATGACGTCCGCATGGACTTCATGCGCGAAAGCCTCGATTTCTTCGCCCCGAAGCTCGACACCGTGCAATTTCCGGCCTGGGATTGCCTGCCCTATGACCGGGCTTCACCCAATCTCGACATCGCCAGCCGGCGCATCGATACGCTGACGCGGTTGCTGGAGAGCCGCGGCGCGGGCAGCGGGCGGGTCATTCTCACCACCATCTCGGCGGTGCTGCAGCGGGTGCCCCCCGAGGAAGCGTTGACCGGCGCCACGTTCGCCCTTGCGCGCGGCGACCGGTTGGACCCCGACGACCTGGTGGCGTTCCTCGTGACCCATGGATACGTCCGCGCCGAATCGGTCATGGAGCCCGGCGAGTACGCGGTGCGCGGCGGCATCATCGATCTTTATCCGCCGGGTCGCGGCGAGCCGCTTCGTCTCGACTTTTTCGGCGACGAGCTGGACACCATGCGGTCCTTCGACGCGGCGAGCCAGCGCACCACCGACAAGCTCGGTTCCTTCGTCGTCAAGCCGGTCAGCGAAGTGCTGCTGCATGATGCGGCGGTGTCGCGGTTCCGCACCGAATACCGCGCCCTGTTCGGAGCCGTCGGCGCCGACGATCCGCTTTACGCCGGAGTATCGGCCGGCCGCCGCCAGGCGGGCATGGAGCATTGGCTGCCGTTGTTCCACCCGCGCATGAACACGGTGTTCGACTATGCGCCGAACGCGGCGATCGTCCTCGATCATCACCTGAACGACGCCCGCGATGCCCGTCTGGACCTGATCCGCGAGTACCATGACGCGCGCAGCAGCCTCGGCACCGGCCGGTTCGCCGAATTGGGGACGCCCTACAATCCGCTGCCGCCGGACCGTCTATACCTCGGCGGCGAGGAGTGGGACCAATTGCTGGCGGAGCGCGCCGTCGGTCAATTGTCGCCGTTCGCGGTGCCCGACGACATGACCGGCGGGTTCGACGCCGCCGGCCGACCCGGCCCCGACTTCGCCGAAGCGCGGCTTCGCGGTGACGTCAATGTCTTCGATCTGCTGACCGACAGGCTGGTGGAGCATCGCAAGCGGGGCCGCCGCGTAATGGTGGCGGCGATGAGTCGCGGCTCGCGCGATCGCCTCAAGGCAGTCATGGCGGAGCATGGCCTGACCAAGGTCGCGCCGGTCGACGGCTGGGCCGAGGCCAAGGCGTTGAAGTCCGACACCTTGGCGCTGGCGGTGCTCGGCCTGGATCGCGGGTTCGTCACGCCCGACTGGGCGGTCATCGCCGAACAGGACATTCTCGGCGACCGGCTGGCGCGGTCGCGGGCGCGCCGCGTCCGGCCGGAAAATTTTCTGACCGAGACCTCGTCGCTCAATCCCGGCGATCTGGTGGTCCACGTGGATCACGGCATCGGCCGCTACGAGGGGCTGGAAACCATCTCGGTGTCCGGCGCGCCGCACGATTGCCTGCGGATCCTCTACGCCGGCGACGGCAAGCTGTTTCTGCCGGTGGAGAACATCGAGGTCATCAGCCGCTACGGATCGGAAAGCGTCGGCGTTCCACTCGACCGGCTCGGTGGCGCGGCGTGGCAGGCGCGCAAGGCCAAGCTGAAATCGCGCATTCGCGACATGGCGGACGAGCTGATCAAGGTGGCGGCGTCCCGGACGCTGCGCGCCGCGCCGGTGCTGACCCCGGCCGAGGGCCTGTTCGATGAATTCTGCGCCCGCTTTCCCTACGCCGAGACCGACGACCAGGCGCGCGCCATCGACGATGTCATCACCGACCTGGCCGGCGGCCATCCCGCCGACCGGCTGGTATGCGGCGACGTCGGCTTCGGCAAGACCGAGGTGGCGCTGCGCGCCGCCTTCGTCACCGCCATGGAGGGCCGTCAGGTGGCGGTGGTGGTGCCGACCACGCTGTTGTGCCGACAGCATTACCGGACCTTCGTGGACCGGTTCAAGGGCTACCCGGTTCGCATCGGCGAGCTGTCCCGGCTGGTGGTGGGCAAACAGGCCAAGGCGACCAAGGCCGAGCTCGCCGACGGCACGCTCGATATCGTCGTCGGCACCCACGCTCTGGTGGCCAAGGACGTCAAATTCCGCGATCTCGGACTGCTGATCGTCGACGAGGAGCAGCACTTCGGCGTCGCCCACAAGGAAAAGCTCAAGAAGCTCAAGACCAACGTCCATGTGCTCACCCTCACCGCGACGCCGATTCCCCGCACGCTGCAGATGGCGCTCACCGGCGTCCGCGAACTGAGCCTGATCGCGACGCCGCCCATCGACCGCCTGGCGGTTCGCACCTACGTGCTCGAGCTCGACCCGGTGGTGATCCGCGAGGCCATCCTGCGCGAGCAGTACCGGGGCGGTCAGACCTTCTATGTCTGCCCGCGTATCGAGGATCTCGACGAGGTCCGCAAGCTGCTCGCCGAGCTGGTGCCCGAGGTCAAGCTGGTCATGGCCCATGGCCGCATGGCGGCGCGCGATCTCGAAGCGGCGGTGGGCGCATTCTACGAGGGTGCCTACGACGTGTTGCTCTCCACCAACATCATCGAGTCCGGGCTCGATCTACCGTCGGTCAATACCATCATCCTCCATCGCGCCGACATGTTCGGCCTCGCCCAGCTTTACCAGCTACGCGGCCGGGTCGGCCGCGCCAAAATCCGCGCCTATGCCTACCTGACCCTGCCGCAGCGCCGCAAAGTCACGCCGGCGGCGCAAAAACGGCTCGAAGTGATGCAGTCGCTGGACGCACTCGGCGCCGGCTTCTCGCTCGCCAGTCACGACCTCGACATTCGCGGCGCCGGCAATTTGCTCGGCGAGGAGCAGTCCGGCCAGATCCGCGAGGTGGGCATCGAGCTGTACCAGCAGATGCTCGAAGAAGCCGTCGCCGAGGCGCGGGGCGGCGAAGGGGATGGCGCCGGCGAGGACGAATGGAGCCCGCAGATCTCCATCGGTCTCAGCGTCCTGATACCCGAACCCTACGTGCCCGACCTGGGACTGCGTCTCGGCCTCTACCGCCGGCTCGCCGACATCAAGGAATCGGACGAAATGGAGGCCTTCGCGGCCGAACTGGTGGACCGCTTCGGCGACATGCCGGAGGAAGTGAACAACCTTCTGCAAGTGGTGGCGATCAAACAATTGTGCCGCAAGGCGGGTATCGAGAAGGTGGAGGCGGGCCCGAAAGGCGCGGTAGTGACGTTCCGCGACAACGCCGTCGCCAATCCCGCCGGCCTGGTCCAGTTCATCACTCGCCAGGCCAGCACCGCCAAGCTCCGCCCCGACCACAAGCTGGTGCTCAAGCGCGGCTGGGAAACCCCCGGCGACCGCCTTGTGGGCGTCCGCAAGCTGGCCCGCGACCTCGCCGCGGTCGCGGCGACCTGAGATTGGTGCAAGCCTTTACAGCCATCGTCAACGGAGATAGGTTCTCGTAACGATTTCAGGGGGATGGAGGGCCGAGGGTGAACACGACGCTCAACGGAGACATGCAGCGACCCGCGCGACCGCGAGACGAAGTTTCAACGCCGCCGGGGCCTGACGGAGCCCGAATGGCCGCGCCGACCACGCTCGGCCGTCTTGCGGTACCCGTCGTCCTGGCGCTGACGGCATTAGTCGTCGTCGTTTTGCTGTCGGAGCGGGTCGTTCTCCTGCCGTTTCCCTTTTCCGCCTTGTACGGCGAGGGCTGGAACGCCTTCAACGCCTCGCACGCCTTTTCGAGCACGCCGCTTTATCCACCGCTGACGGCGCTCACCGCCAATAACTATCCGCCGCTGTCGTTTTACGTGGTGGGCTTGCTCGGTTTGTTCACCGGCGACGAGATCATCGCCGGCCGGATCATCGCTTTGGTCAGTCTCTTCGTCGTTGGCGTGAACCTCGCGCTGATGGTGCGCCGGATGAGCGGATCGACGGCCGCCGCGATTTTTGCCGGCCTGCTGTCGATCGGCACCGTCGCGGCCTGGTACCCGAACTACGTGGCCGCCAACGACCCGCAATGGCTGGCGCACGCGCTCGCGACCACGGGAATGATGATCCTGGTTGTCGGCAAGCGCACGCGTCCGGCGGTCATCGCGGCGTGCGCTCTGATGCTCGCGGGCGGGCTGGTCAAGCATATCCTGCTGCCGCTGCCGCTGGCCGCGACGCTCTGGTTGGTGCTCTATGACCGCCGCGCCTTCCTCGTGTGGATGGCGGCGGCGGTCGCGCTGCTCGCGGCGGCGCTCGCGCTGCTGTACTTGCTCTATGGCGCGCCCTTGTTTCAAGCGCTCGTCGCCATGCCGCGCTCGTACAAGATATCCACCGCGGTCCGGCAATCTTACCTTTTCGTCGTTCCGCTGTTTCCGCTGCTGCTGGCCTGGCTGACCCTGGTCGCCATCGATTTCGGCGACCGCTGGACGCGGCTGATTTCCATCTACGCCGTTCTGGCCCTGTTGTGGGGCACCTTCGCCGTCGGCGGTATTGGTGTTACCTACAATGCGTTCTTCGATCTGGTGATCGCCCTCGCCCTGGCCGCCGGGCTGTTCGTGGCGAAGATCGGCGAGCATCCGGTATTCGCTCGTATTTCCCGGCCGGTGGTTCGGGCGGTGGCCATGGTGTTGCTGATCCAGACGATCGTCGTCGCGACGCCGGGGCCGTTCGGAGCGACCATCGATCTGCTGCGGCACGGCAAGGCGGAGCACATGTCGGCGGCATTCGCCGCGGACGTCCGGTTCCTTGCCGCGCAGGAAGGCCCCGCCATGTGCGAAAGCCTGGCCCTGTGTTACTGGGCGGGGAAGCCGTTCTCGGTGGATTACTTCACCACCGGCCAGAAAATGCTGCTCGGCGCCGTCGACGAGTTGACGCTGGTGGATCTGGTGAACACTCGGCATTTCGGGGCGATCGAGATCGACGCCTCGCGCCCGGACAATCTCCGGCGGCTCACACCCGGGTTTTACCACGCGCTCGCCGAGCATTACGTGGTCGGCCGGGCCGGGCCGGACAGCACGACCATCTATGTGCCAAAGCCCGCCGCCGCCACCGAGTTGGCGAACCCGGCCGCCGTGTTCTGCGCCGACCGGGGCGGCCGCTACGAGCTTGGCGCACCGGATACCGAGAGTCAGGCGGACACCGGAGGTCGGGGGGAAACCGATAGCGCGGGCGTCTGTATCCTGCCCGGCGGCATCGAGATGGACGCCTGGACCTATTTCCGCGAGGAGTCCGAACGCCAGGGCAAGTAGTGTCTAACCCCACAGGAGCATCGGGATGCCAGCCATCGCCGATGTCGGGGTTCCAGTAGCCCTCGATGCTGAATTCGCTATGGACGATGCCGGCGATATGGCCCTCCGCGTCCAGCGCGACCTCGATGGATCCGTCGAAGTCCGCGCGGCCGCGGGCGTTGTCGGTGAAGCGCAGCCGGCCATCGATCTCCAGATCCATGGTGCCGCCGACGCCCGCTTCGAATGTGGTAAGCTCGCCCTCCGAGCACGCGAAGAACCGCGCGGTGTAGGTGATATCGTTGACCTCGTCATGGAGCTTCGCTTCGCCCCAGAAAGGGCCCTCCTGGTCCTCGATCGCGACGATGGCATCGTAGGTCATGAAAAAGCCGCCCTCGATACCGCTTTCCGCTTTCCCGCTCCCATATCCGTCGCCGCCGAGGCTCCCCCACACGTTCCGGTCGTTGACCCAGTAGTACCCGCTGTCGCCGATGGGTCTGACCTCGCCTTCGTCGATGCGCGTGAAGGACCCGAATAGGGACAGAGACTTTCTCATGCATTTGCTCCTCATGATTACGCGGGACCGGTGAAAACGAGAATGACAATCCGGGTCGTGTAATCAAAAGGAGGGGAGTCCGCAATATGATGCGCAAACGTGCCGGATCAGGGGCTGAGAACCAGTCGGCCGGTCGCCAGGCTCTCCAGATCCTCGCGCGTTTGCCCGAGACCGATCCATCCGCCATCGCGCCAGAGCTCGAGCATATCGCGATAGTGTGACGACAGAGGGTTCCCCGATTGTCCCGTGGCGATGACGAACCGCGACGCCGAAAGATTGGAAAGGTCGTAGACGGCCCTGAATCCGGCGCCATGGACGTGGTCATACGGTCGAACGGGATCCCACAGCAGATTGCCCCCCCGGTTCACCGTGTAAAATCCTCCATCGGTTTCGATCTCCAGGTTGGCGATGGTGTTCAGCACGGGCACGTGGGTGAAAAGCGGATGATCGAAGCGGGCCTTATGGACGGAACCCCACCGCCATTCCTCAATGTTCTCCCCGAATTCGCTCGCCAGCCCGGCCACTGCATCGTCGAGAGACGCTTCGAGTTGCGTCGCGCAATCCTCCCGGGCCGCCGTGCCGGTATCGTCGCACCAGCTTCTTTTTTCCTCGAGAACGGAGGCAATGAACCCGGGTCGGTAGTTCCAGTACTGCCGCCACCGATCGCCGAGCTCGTCGCCGTAGACCGCGCGATTGAAGGCTCTCAGCCAGGCAACGAAGATCAGCGGTTCGGGACGATCGCGAGACATATCGCCGGACCACTCCCGCAGCATGCGAGCCACGTCGTGGAAACGGTCCCGGTCCGGTAACGCCCCCAGCATCATCGGAAGGAGATGCCGCGCCATCAGAGAAACCGCTGTCCATCTGTATCGCGCCCATGGTGTCGGGGCTGCGCGGATCGCCGCCGGCGAGCCTTTCGGCGATCCGCCGCGCGCGGTATCCGGCGTCCCAGCTGTCACCAAGATACCAGGGGTAATCCTTGGGTCCGATCCGGTTGTTGGCATTGATCAGGCGACCCGAACGCGGGTTGCGGGCGCGCGGCAGATCGTCGAACGCGATGAACCCGGTCCAGTCGAACCGGCCGTTCCAGCCCGGATTGGGAACGCCGCCGCGACCGGAGCGGCGCACCGGAACCCGGCCCGGTGCGAGAAAGCCGATATTTCCCTCCACGTCGGCGTAGACAAAATTAAGCTGAGGCGCATGAAAGCCCTTGAGCGCGCCGACGAACCGCCGCCAGTTTTCGGATGTCAGCAATCGGAACGCGGCTTCGGGTGTGCGGTCGTCGTCCTGGAGATAGGTGGCCGCCAAGGCAAGGACGCGATCACCGGGATCATCGGCGATCGGCTCGAGACCATCGGAGATAACCGGCCCGTGACGGGTCTCGCGAACGCTGAACTCGACGTCTTCCGCGTCCTTGACCTTGATCGTCTCCGTCCGTATCTCGAAAAGCCGTGGGCCATCGGGAGCGAGATAGCGATCGGGATTTTCCGGATCGACGCGTTCGACGAACAGATCCTCGATATCGCTGCTCGTGGCGCTGATGCCCCAGGCAATCCGATCATTGTGACCGAGAACGGGAAACGGGAAACCAGGGATCGATGCGCCGCTGAACGCAAGGTCCGGTGCGTCGATCCGCAGCAGATACCATAGGATCGGCGCGGCAAATCCCAGGTGCGGATCATTGGCGAGGAGCGGCTTGCCGGTCGTTGTAAGCGCGCCGCCGACAACCCAGACATTGGATGCGCTCCGAGGCAGCCGTTGCCATGCCGGCTGTTGCGCGAGGACAGGGTCGATATCCATGCCGCGAAGGGCGTTTGGCGGATCGCCGATCGTCATCGGGTCGGTGGCGGGGTAGGGGGGCCAGAGGTCGTCGACCTGCTCCGGGGTGAGAACCGTGGCGAGGCGCGCGCGCAGAAGCTCCTTACGGTGGTTGGTCGCCAGGCGCAGTGCCATGATCTTGATCCACATCAGGGAATTGGCCGGCCGCCACGGCTCCGGGTCGATACCCAGGAGAACGAACTCGGGCGGCAGGGCGCCCTCGCGATGGCTGAGCCACGCATTGACGCCGGCCGCGTAGGCCTCGAGCGCTTGGCGGACATCGTCGGGAAGAGACGCGTATTGCTCTTCCGCCCGGCGGTACACTCCGAGCGTCCGCATGAACCGATCGGACTTCAGGGCGGCCGACCCGACGACTTCGGCCAATCGGCCGGCACCGAGGCGGCGCATGCTTTCCATCTGCCACAGGCGATCCTCGGCATGCACATACCCCACGGCAAACAGAGCGTCATCGGTTGACTGCGCGAAGATATGCGGAACCCCGTGCCCGTCGCGCAGCACCTCAACGGGCGCCGACAAGCCGTCCAGATGCGCAACCTCGCCCGACTGAGGCAGGGACGTCCGCAGCCACAGGACACCGGCGACCAAGACGATCACGATGCCGACCAGCACTAGACAAGATGCCCGAACAACCCTTTTCCCCGCTCGACGCATGCCTTACTCCAACGGTCGTTGATAATCACCCATTGTGACGGTCTTTCTGGGGTTCCGGCAAGGAGCGCGGCTGGCCCCAGGGGGGAGGGGTCCGTGGTTTTTTTCCGAAAACAACCCCTCGCACGGTAGAACGCCGTTCGCGAAGCTCTCGCCCGCCTCTTCCATTTTGGGCCTGTCGACCTCGAGGCGATGAGCGTGATGCTGTTCGATCCTGGGTCGCATGATCCGAAGAAGGTTTGAACCGTGCCTGTCCGGTTATCACCCACACCCACAACATCTAGGGTGCGCCCACTCTCCTGAGTAAAGCTCGTCATAGGTCGGAGCGGAGGTATCTCCGGCAATGCCGAGCAGTGATCGGAAGGCGTTGAACGGGTAAAATCGTCGGTTGAAGCGGAACGTGAACTCGTTGAGATAGGCCTGAAGGTGCTGATGGCTCACGCCGTGATGGGTTCCGTTCAGCCAGGTCTTGAGGTTGGAGAAGACGAGATGGACGATTGGCAGATACTCCTCCGCCACCCGATGATCGCCTCGTTCAGCGACGGCGAGGTGTTTGAAGCCGCGCTTGATGAGGCTGTTGTAGCCGGTCCAGTCGTCGGTGATGATCTGTGCGTCCGGCGCAACGACCTCTTCGACGAAGCCGCAGAGGGATGCCTCGCTGCGGTCCTGGGCGATAGCGAGCCGGACGCGCCCAGCATAGCGCCCACCCTTCCGCTTATCGAGCCATGAGCCCGGTTCGCGCTGGCGGACTTCGACGGCGCTGACCACCAGAACCTTGTCGTGGACGCCTCGGCCTTTGCCGCGCGTCCGCCCGCCCACATAGGCTTCGTCCACTTCGACGTGTTCGTCAGGGATGCCGCCGATCCGGTCCTGATCCGGACGCACCATCCCGGAGCGCAGCTTGTGAAGGATCTGAAAGGCCAAGCTGACGCTGAAACTGCGTTGCAGACATGCCGTCCGTCTGACTGGAAACAAGATAGGCGGCCCAGAACCACACGCTCAACGGCGTATGCGTCCGTTCCATCACTGTCCCGACCGTCAGGCCGGTGTCCCGACGGCACTTGCGGCACCGCAAGACTGCTGGGCGATTGGCGAAGCGGAACGGATCTCTGGCCTCATGGCAGTGAGGGCAGACGAACCCATTGCCCCATCGAGCTTTTTCAAGGTATGCAGCACAAGCTGCGTCGTCAGGGAAAAGCCGTTGGAACGCGGGAAGCGACGCCGGAAATGGCAGGTCATCCCGCTGCAAAACGTCCATTTCCACTCTAACACCCCTGCCTGCCGTTTGATGGCACAGCCTACATATAGTGGGTGTGGGTTACAACCGGACAGGCACGGTTTGAACTAACCGCGTAGGGCGGAATACGCGAGGCTATTCCGCCCTGCGAACGAGCTCGACTGTCGGCGGATGCCAAGTCATCCGCTGCCTCTGATGCCGTTTTTTGCGGCAAGGTGCAACGTGGCCTCCGAGATGGCCGCGCGAAAGACCTCATTGAGGGAGTCGTGTATCTCCTTTTTACCGAGCAAGTCCGGGCGACCCTGACCGGCGAATTCGGTGCCATGCCGCCGCAGTTCTGATTCGATGAAGTGACCAATCTCGGGAATTGGATCACCAAGCCCAAGTTCTTCGGTATTCCGCTTGAGATCCAGTAGACGCGCTATAGCGTCGCGTATTTCCGCGGGGGCAACCGCGTCAACGAGCTTTTCGAATTCCACGGGAGGAATACCGCTCCCCCCTTCGATGTAGCGGATCGCCAGCAACGGCCGCAGGACATAGAAATATTTTTTCAGCCTGATTTGGTTCTTGAGAAGATAGCCGCGGGCGTTGCCGCGGGCCATATGGCTGTAATGATAGCAGAGAGCTGTTTTGTTGAATGCCAAAGGGGCCAGCTCACGCAGTCTCTGAGCAAAATCGCCAACTTCCATATAGACAATTGGGCTATTCAACCATTCCAACAAAGCACCGTTTGTTCGGGTGAACAGACGGAGTGCTTTCCGAACATCCCAGCCTCCACAATCTATGAGATCTACGATCGGGTTCTCGATCACATCCCGACGCCGCTCGATATCGAATGAGAAGTACCAGTCGGTCATATGGGCATAAATGAAGCGGACATCAAAGTCTGAATCGGGCGACGCGAAACCCCAGGCGCGGCTACCGGACTCGCAGGCATACACGATGCGAACCCCGTTTTCGTTCTCAGCCGCCCGAAGGCGCCGCAAAATTTTCTCTCGCACTTTTTCCGTTCTTTGCTTCAGACTTCAAAATTCAGACCAAAACGCCGTTCCGGTTGATCTATTCCTTGCCGCAGACCGTCTTCCCTACGATCACGTCGTAGCGTTCGAGTAGCGCCTGGTACTCGCCGGTGCGGCAGAGTTCGGCCAGGCGGCGGTCGAAGGTGTCGCGGAGGTCGCGGTCCTTAAAAGCGACCCGGAAGTCGGTGACGGGCGGGAACAGGTGGTGCGGGGTGACGGCGTCCATGGAGCGGCCCATGGCTTTGATGAAATAGGTGAAGATGCTGCGGTCGATCACCGCGACGGCGCCGTCGCGCTCCCAGAACAGCCGCACCTGGTCCTTCTGGTTAGGGACTTCCACGTAGTTGGCGTGGTGCGGAGAATCCGGGGCGAACAGGCGCTCGAAGGCGTCGCCCAACTCGCGGTCCGCACCCTGCCAGGTGAGCACCTGGTGATCACCGAGATCGGTGATGTCTTCGATCCTCAGGTTGTCGGCCTTCTTGCTGACGGCGACGTTTTCGAAGGTGATGAACGGCTCGGAGTAAAACACGGTCTCGTCGCCGTTTTGGCGCACCGCGACCGAGACGTCGGCGCGGCCCTCCGGAACGGCGGTCTGCAGATCGGCGTAGGGCATCTGCACGAACGGCAGCGTCGGGTCGGCGAGGGCACGGCGCACGATATCCACTTCAAGCCCTGTTGTGGCCTTCTCCAGGGCAATCGGGTGAAAGAGTTGATGACAGAGGGCACGGTACACAACTCTTTCACGATGATCGCGGTCTGGGAGCCTGGATTGGCGGCTGTCCGGTGGCGAGGAAGTGAATCGGGTCAATGGCTTGGCGTATGGCGGGGGGATTGACGAGGTGTCGCCTGATCAGGTCGAAGCCGTAGCGGAAGATGGATTTTGCCGGCCTTTCGTGGCTCTTGAGGCGGATGGGGTTGGCTTCGTGCAACCAGTCACCGACCTTGTGCGCCCAGCAAAAGGCGATGGCGAGGACGGCGACGAGCTTCGAAACGCGCTCCTGGTTCGTCATATGGGTGTCTTCGAGATTGAAGCCGCGGGTCTTCATGGCGGCGAACAGGGTCTCGATTTCCCAGCGCAAGGCGTAGGTGGCCAGGGCCTCTTTCGGCTCGGCATTGGTGACGACGATCAGCAGCTCGCCGCTTGCCAGGCAGGCGGCGGCGACCCAGACGGGCCGGGCTTTCGGGCGGCCTGATCCGCCGAGGCGCCGTCGCGCGCGGAGCACGCGGCTTTGCCCCGGCCTCAGGTCTCGGAACAGCTCGCCGCCCTTGATCATGCGCCCGCGAGCGTTGGCGATCTTGATGTTGGCGCGAATGCGGATATGGAAGCTGATGGCGCCTTCCTGCAGCCACGCCAGCCAGTCGTCGCCAAGGAACTCGCGGTCGGCCAGCAGGCTGGCGATCTTGTCAGCCCCGAACAGGGCGATGACGCGCTGGACGATCGAGATGCGCTCGCGGGTGTTGGAGTTGCCCCTCTTGTCGAGGAGTTCCCACAGCACGGGAATGGCGATGCCGCGGTGAACGATGCCGATCATCAAGATGTTCACATCGTGGCGGCCGAGCCGCCAGTTGGTCCGATCCATGGTCAGCCGCCAGGGTCCCTCTTTGCGCCCCATCACGGCCACGAGGACCTTGGCCAGGGCGTCGAAATCGAAGGTGACCTGCTCAAAGAAGCGCTGCAAGCGGCGATAGTTCGAGGCGGTCTGGGCGCGCCCCGGAAAATGGCAGGCCAGATGCGACAGGTTCACCGTCCGCGCCACGAAAACCCCGATCACCAGGACGCAAAAGCTCTCCAGCCGGCTCTTGCGCATGGCGAAGCTTGCCCGTAACGTATCCCTCAGGGCGCTGTCTTGTCTGGCACGCATTGTCTCCCCTCCCTCTCCACCAAGAGAATCGGGAAACATACAGACTTTTCAGCGCCCTCCGCAAATCCGTCGTGTACCATGGACAGAGGGTTAAAGTTCTAAATCGATGGATGGCCTCGGATTGGATATGGGAGGTCATGATGGAGATGGATGGAGCGATTGGGGAGGGAGTTGTTTTTCTTGAGTATTTCCGGGATTTTCCGGACCCCCGGCAAGCCGGCAAGGTGGTGTATCCGCTAGACGAGATTCTGTTGCTTTGTTTGCTGTCGGTCCTGGCCGGGGCGGAAACCTTCACCGATATCGCCCGTTTCGGGGCGAAGAAGCTGGACCTTCTGCGGCGCTTCCGGCCTTTTCGCGACGGGACACCCGCGCACGACCATCTGGGCGACATCTTCGCGACACTGGACGCGGAGCAATTTCAGAAATGCTTCGTCGCCTGGGTTTCGGCCGAGACCGGGGTGGCGAGCGACGTGATCGCCATTGATGGCAAGACGGCGCGGCGTTCCGGCGACAAGAAGGGAGCGAAGGCTGCCATTCATATGGTCTCGGCCTTCGCGGCGCGCCAGCGGTTGGTGCTCGGGCAAGTGAAGGTGGCGGAGAAATCGAACGAAATCGTCGCGATCCCCAAGCTTTTGGAGATGATGGCCATCGCGGGCGCCATCGTGACCATCGACGCGATCGGATGCCAGCGCCATATTGCCAGGACCATCATCGACAAGAAGGCGGACTATGTTCTCGCCCTCAAAGGCAACCAAGGGAGCTTGCGCAACGACGTCGACGTCTTCGTCGCCGAGCAGAACGCCAGGGACTTCCAGGACACGACCATCAGCCGACACCAGACGGTCGACGGCGACCACGGACGCATCGAGACCCGAACGACAACCGTGATCCACGATGTCGCCTGGCTCCAGGAGCGCCACGACTGGCCGGGACTAAACGGCATCGTCATGGTCGAGAGCCGCCGCGACATCGATGGCGCAATCAAGCAGGAAACCCGTTTCTACATCACATCCCTGGGCCTTCAGGCCGTGCAACTCGGCGCCGTCGTGCGGGACCATTGGGCCATCGAGAACAGCCTGCACTGGGTCATGGACATGATCTTTCGCGACGACGAATGCCGCGTGCGAACCGATCACGCCCCCGCCAACTTCACCACCATCAAGCACATGGCCATCAACCTCCTGCGAAACGCCCCGAGCAAGGACTCCCTGCGCCTCCGGCGCAAAGTCGCCGCCTGGGACGACGACTTCCTAGCAAGCCTCATCACCACGTGATTTTTTCACCCGATTCC
>CAWAYL010000019.1:0-29139 GCA_963786305.1 uncultured Alphaproteobacteria bacterium | reverse complement strand
CGGAACACGACGACGTCTCTCGGTCCCGACCTATCCCTCCCCAACTACCGGATCGTAGGCCAGGTTGGGCGCGAGCCAGCTTTCCATCGTCTGCGACGTCCATGCCCTTGCGCCGGGCGTAGTCCTCGACCTGGTCGCGGCCGATCTTGCCGACGCCGAAATAGCGCGCGTCCGGGTGCGCGAAGTAGTAGCCGCTGACACCGCCGCCGCCGGGCACATGGCGAAGCTCTCGGTCAGCGTGATGCCGGCGTTCTGCTCGGCGTCGAGCAGATCGAACAGCGTCGGCTTCTCGGTGTGGTCGGGGCAGGCGGGATAGCCCGGGCGCCGGGCGGATGCCGCGGTACTTCTCGGCGATCAGTTCCTCGTTGGTGAGGTCCTCGTCGGGCGCGTAACCCCAGAACTCCTGTGCGCACGCGCTCGTGCATGCGTTCGGCGAAGGCTTCGGCCAGCCGGTCGGCCAGCGCCTTGACCAGGATCGACGTTGTAGTCGTCGTGGCGCGCCTCGAACTCCTTGGCGAGCTCGTCGACGCCGATGCCCGGCGGTGACCGCGAACGCCGCCGATGTAGTCGGCAACGCCGCTCGCCTTCGGCGCGACGAAGTCGGCGAGGCGCGTAGTTGGCCCGGTCGCGCGCCTTGCGCTCCATCTGCTGGCGCAGGTATGGATGACGGTCCAGGACGCTCGTCGCGGCTCTCGTCGGTGTAGAGCTCGATGTCGTCGTCGCCGACGCGGTTGGCGGGCCAGAAGCCGATGACGCCGCGCGCGGTCAGCCATTTCTCGCCGACGATCCGCTGCAGCATGGCCTGGGCGTCGTCGAACAGGTCGCGCGCCGCCTCGCCCACCTTCGGGTCGTCGAGGATGTCGCGGGTAGCTGCCGGCCAGCTCCCAGGTCTGGAAGAACGGCGGCCAGTCGATGCGCGCCACCAGTTCCGCCAGGTCGTAGTCGTCGAACACCGTCAGACCGGGCTTGGCCGGTTTCGGCGGCTGATAGCCGGACCAGTCGATGTCGGCGGCGTTGGCGCGGGCCTCGGCGATGGCGCAGCCGCGGCCGTCCTCGCGCGCCGCGGGCAGCGTCTCGCGGACGGCGGTCGTATTCGTCGCGGATCTTGGCCGCGAAGGCCTCGCCGTCGCCCGGCGACAGCAGCTGCCGGCCACGCCGACGGCGCGCGACGCATCCAGCACGTGGACCACGGGCCGTCGTAGTTGCCGGCGATCTTGACGGCGGTGTGCACCTTGCGAGGTGGTGGCGCCGCCGATCAGCAGCGGCATGGTCGAAGCCCTGGCGCTGCATTTCGGCCGCCACGTAGCACATCTCGTCGAGCGACGGCGTGATCAGGCCGGAGAGCCCGATCATGTTGGCGCCCTCCTCGCGCGCCGTCTCGAGGATCTTGGCGCTCGGCACCATGACGCCGAGGTCGATCACCTCGTAGTTGTTGCACTGCAGGACGACGCCGACGATGTTCTTGCCGATGTCGTGGACGTCGCCCTTGACGGTGGCCATGACGATCTTGCCGTTGGTCTGGCGCGGCTTGCCTTCCTTCTCCGCCTCCATGAACGGCAGCAGATAGGCGACCGCCTGCTTCATCACCCGGGCGCTCTTGACCACCTGCGGCAGGAACATCTTGCCCGCGCCGAACAGGTCGCCGACGACGTTCATGCCGTCCATCAGCGGCCCCTCGATCACCTCGATGGGGCGGCCGGCCTTCTGGCGGGCCTCCTCGGTGTCGTCCTCGATGAATTCGGCGATGCCGTTGACCAGCGCGTGGGTCAGGCGCTCGCTGACGTCGCGCTCGCGCCACGACATGTCCTGCTGGCGGGCCTTGCGCCGTCCCCTTGAAGGATCTCGGCGATGTCGAGCAGGCGCTCGGTGGCGTCCGTCGCGGCGGTTGAGGATCACGTCCTCGACGCGTTCGCGCAGGTCTTCGGGGATGTCCTCGTAGACGACGAGCTGGCCGGCGTTGACGATGCCCATGTCCATGCCGGCGGCGATGGCGTGGTAGAGGAACACCGAGTGCATGGCCTCGCGCACGCGGATTGTTGCCGCGGAACGAGAACGAGACGTTGGAGACGCCGCCCGAGACGTGACAGTGGGGCAGGTTCTCCTTGATCCGGCGCGTCGCCTCGAAGAAAGCCACGGCGTAGTCGTTGTGTTCCTCGATGCCGGTGGCGACGGCGAAGATGTTGGGATCGAAGATGATGTCCTCGGGCGGAAATCCGACCTTGTCCACGAGAATGCGGTAGGAGCGCTCGCAGATCTCGTCCTTGCGCTCGGCGGTGTCGGCCTGGCCCTTCTCGTCGAACGCCATGACCACCACCGCCGCGCCGTAGCGCAGGACCTGCCGGGCCAGGGCGACGAACGGCTCCTCGCCTTCCTTGAGGCTGATGGAGTTGACGATGCCCTTGCCCTGGACGCACTTGAGCCCGGCCTCGATCACCGACCACTTCGACGAGTCGATCATCATCGGAACCTTGGTGATGTCGGGCTCGGTGGCGACAGAGCTTGAGGAAACGCTCCATCGCCGCTTCGGAGTCGAGCAGGCCCTCGTCCATGTTGACGTCGACGATCTGGGCGCCGTTCTCCACCTGCTCGCGGGCGATGTCGAGCGCGGTCTCGAAGTCGCCCTCGGTGATCAGCCGGCGGAACTTGGCCGAGCCGGCGACGTTGGTGCGCTCGCCGACGTTGATGAAGATGCCGGTGCCGGTCATGACGCCAGCTCGAACGCTTCCAGGCCGGACAGCCGCAGCCGCCTCGGCACCTCCGGCACGGCCCTCGGTTTCAGCCCGGCGACGGCGTCGGCCATGGCGCGGATGTGATCGGGCGTCGTGCCGCAGCACCCGCCCGACCACGTTGAGCAGGCCGACGCTCGGCCCATTCGCCGATGTGGGCGGCGGTGGTCTCCGGGTTCTCGTCGTACTCGCCGAACTCGTTGGGCAGGCCGGCGTTGGGATAGGCGCAGATATAGCGTATCGGCCACCCGCGAGAGTTCCGCGACGTAGGGCCGCAGCTCCTTGGCGCCGAGCGCGCAGTTGAGCCCGATGGTGAGCGGCCGGGCGTGACGGACCGAATTCCAGAACGCCTCGGCGGTCTGGCCCGACAGGTTGCGCCCGGAGAGGTCGGTGATGGTGCCCGAGACCATCACCGGCAGCCGCACGCCGAGATCGTCGAACAGCTCGTCGATGGCGAACAGCGCCGCCTTGGCGTTCAGCGTGTCGAACACCGTCTCCACCAGCAAGCAGGTCGACGCCGCCCTCGATCAGCCCCTCGGCGGCCTCGCGGTACGCCGCCCGCAGATCGTCGAACGAGACGTTGCGGTATCCCGGATCGTTGACGTCGGGCGAGATCGACGCGGTGCGGTTGGTGGGACCGAGCGCGCCGGCGACGTAGCGCGGCTTGTCCGGCTCCTCGCGGTTCGCCGGTCGGCGGCCTCGCGGGCGAGACGCGCGCCGGCCACGTTCATTTCGCGGGCCAGGTCTTCCATGCCGTAGTCCGCCATGGCGATCCGCGTCGAATTGAAGGTGTTGGTCTCCGACGATATCGGCGCCGGCGCTGAAATAGGCGTTGTGGATGTCGCGGATCACGTCCGGCTGGGTCAGGCACGAGCAGATCGTTGTTGCCCTTGACGTCGCGGGGCCAGTCGGCGAACCGCTCGCCCCGGTAGGCCGCCTCGTCCAGCTTGTGGCGCTGGATCATCGTGCCCATGGCGCCGTCGAGGACGAGGATGCGCTCGGTCCATCGCCCGGATGAGGGCGTCTCGGCGTTGCGCGCGATCCGGCACCATTACTCTCCGGCCTGAGCTGGCATCAGTTGGGGCGCCTCCACCGGCGCCGGTCTCGGGACGGACGCCCAGCATGTGACAGATGGCGTAGGCGAGGTCCGCTCGGTTCAGTGTGTAGAAGTGGAATTGGTCGACCCCGCCGGCATTGAGCGCCCGGCACTGCTCCGCCGCCACCGAGGCGGCCACCAGCTTGCGGGTCGCCGGATCGTCATCCAACCCCTCGAACAGGTCGGCCATCCATTTCGGGACCGAGGCGCCGCACATCTTGGCGAAGCGGGCCACCTGATTGAAATTGGTGACCGGCAGGATGCCGGGAATGATGGGGACGCCGATATCCGGCCGCGTGGACGCGGTCGAGAAACCGGAAATAGACGTCCGTGTCGAAGAAGAACTGGGTGATGGCGCGGCTGGCACCCGCGTCCACCTTGCGTTTCAGATAGTCGATGTCGACGTGACCGTTGGTCGCCTCGGGGTGGGTCTCCGGATAGGCCGAGACACTGATATCGAAGTCGGCGACCCGCTTCAGCCCGGCCACCAGATCGCAGGCGAAGGCGATAACCGCCCGGATGGGCCGCGTAGCGATCGGCTCTCCTCCGGCGGATCGCCGCGCAGCGCGACGATGTGACGGATGCCGGCGTCCCAGTATTGCCGCGCCACCGCGTCGATTTCGGCGCGGGTGGCGCCGACGCAGGTCAGATGAGCGGCAGGCTCCAACCGGGTTTCGCGGCGGATCCGGGTGACCATGGCATGGGTCCGCTCGCGCGTCGTTCCGCCGGCCCCGTAGGTGACCGAAACATAGGCCGGGTTCAGCGTCGCCAGCCGCTCGACGCAGTCCCACAGGCTCCGCTCCATCTTTTCCGTCTTGGGCGGAAAGAACTCGAACGAAACCTTGACGTCGCGCGGCAACGGCGTCGTTATGGGCAGTATCGTCCGCGTTCCAAGCGTAACCATCGAGGCTCCGCACCTTTGTCATATTGTGGGGTTGGCGGTCGCGTCATCCAACACACCAGGCGCTTGGCAGGCGACCCTTATCGGCGCCGCCGTGCCGGCTCCCGTCGTTTTCCGGATAAAGACCGCGAAAGTCAACCATGATGCAGGTCGCGATACAACTCCGCATGCCATGGGCCGGCAGCGACGGCGGTCGCCGCTCCGTATAAGGCGTCGCTAGCGTTTTCTTTTGGCCTATGTTAGGTCAATGTTAAAAGGCTATTGTCATTGTCGCAATACCATCAGATGTTTTTGTGAAATATAGTGCCCGCGCCGGGGGCCGGCGGGGGACACGTCCAGACCCGGCGGATCCGCGCGATTTCGAGGCATTCGTGTGGCGGATCGGCCATAATACTCTATTTCGCCAACAGCCGCATCAAGGTAGCGAGCGATGAAACGTATGAAATTCTCGGTCGACGATCGGCGTACGGACATGTCCTGCCGCCATAGGCGCGGCTTCTGGCAGTGCTCGTTTTGTTGGTTGGTCTCGCCGGCTGCGCTACCGCGCCGGATCGCGCCGACAGCGAAGCGTATGCCGAGTACGAGGAAATCAACGATCCGCTCGAGCCGATGAACCGCGTGATCTTCCAGTTCAATCGCGGCCTTGACACGCTGATCCTCAAGCCGTTCGCCATCATGTATTCGGTGTTCCTGCCGCCGCCGTTCCAGGCCGGGATCCACAATTTCCTCAACAACCTGCAGTCTCCGGTCATTCTCGCCAACGATCTGCTGCAGATCAACATGAACAACGCCGGCGTCACGCTCACCCGCTTTCTCATCAACACGACGCTCGGGGTTGGCGGTCTCCGCGATCCGGCCACCGACCTCGGCTGGAAACGCCACGAGGATGATTTCGGCAAAACCCTGGCGGTGTGGGGCGTCGGGGAAGGTCCGTATCTGATGATGCCGGTATTCGGCCCGTCCAACCCGCGCGACGCCACCGGCCGGGTTGTCGACAGCCTCGTGCTCGACCCCATCGGTCTGCTCGGAGCCCTCGGCAACGACACCTTGATGCCCTACTCGATGACCCGCTCCGTGTTGACCGCCGTGGACACCCGGTCGCGGTTCCTCGGCGAACTCGACGAGATCGAGAAGACGTCGCTCGATTTCTACGCCGCGATCCGCAGTCTTTATCGGCAGAACCGCCGCAACGATATCGACAGGTATACCTACAAGCGATGGAAGCCGGCGTCGGAACGCGCGCCCGGACCGATCGGACCGCAGATCACGGATTTCCCGGATTTTCCAGATATGTCGGACATGCCCGAACTCGATGATGGGCTACCCGAGTAAGATGCTGCAATTCCCAATGGAGGAGTCGATGCGGAGAGTGACACGGCCGGTTTCGGCATTTCCGTTGATCGCGATGGTGTTGTCGGCCTTCTTGTTGACATCCGGCCAGCCGACGCGGGCCGCGGCACCGACGGAGGGTGCGCAGGCCTTGATTCAGTCCCTGTCGGACACGGCGACGACGGTACTCAATCAATCGGATGCGACGCCAGCACAGCGGGTCGAGGCGTTTCGCGGCCTGTTGCGCCAATACTTCGCGTCCTCGGCCATCGGCAAATGGGTACTGGGCCGGTACTGGAGACAGGCCACCGAAGCCGAACGCAAGGAATACCTTTCCCTTTTCGAGAACTATATCGTCTATGGCTACGTCAAGCGCTTCGGCAATTACTCGGGAGAAAAGCTGAGAATCCTGCGGGCGGCGAGCAACGACAAGAACTCCGTCATCGTTTTATCCGAGTTCATCAGGCCGGGCGGCGAGAAACCCATCAGGGTCGACTGGCGCGTCGGGCACGAGGGCGACGTGTACAGGATTACCGATGTCCGGGTGGAAGGCACATCGCTGAGCCAGACGCTGCGGTCCGATTTTGCGTCGACCATCCATCAGGCCGGCGGCAACGTGGAGAGCCTGCTCGCCGTTTTGCGGGACAAGGTGGAGCAATTGCAACTCGAGCTCGGCATCGCCTCCTGACCAGCGGTTCATGGTCGCGGCCTGAACCATGTCGAGCAAGTAAATCCGATCATGTGCCTCCCCCTGACGGATATTGCTCTAGCTCCGCGTCAGCGGCTTGTATTTGATGCGGTGCGGCTGGTCGGCTTCGGCGCCCAGCCGGCGATGGCGGTCGGCCTCGTAGTCCTCGTAGTTTCCCTCGAACCAGACGACCTGGCTGTCGCCCTCGAAGGCGAGGATATGGGTCGCGATGCGGTCGAGGAACCAGCGGTCGTGGCTGATGACCACGGCGCAGCCGGCGAACTCGACAAGCGCGTCCTCGAGCGCCCTCAGGGTTTCGATGTCGAGGTCGTTGGTCGGCTCGTCCAGCAGCAGGACGTTGGCGCCCGATTTCAGCATCTTCGCCAGATGCACCCGGTTGCGTTCGCCGCCGGATAGATTTTCCATCCGCTTCTGCTGGTCGGGCCCCTTGAAGTTGAACTGACCGACGTAGGCGCGGCTCTGCATCTTGCGCTTGCCCAGTTCGATCTCGTCGAGGCCGCCGGAGATCTCCTCCCAGACGGTGTTCTTGGCGTCGAGCGTGTCGCGCGACTGGTCGACATAGCCGAGCGTCACGGTTTCGCCGATCCTGATGGTGCCGCCATCGGGCTCTTCCTGTTCGGTCATCATCCGGAACAGCGTCGTCTTGCCGGCGCCGTTGGGACCGATAACGCCGACGATCCCGCCGGGCGGCAGGCGGAAGTCCAACGTCGTCGATCAGCAGTCGGTCGCCGTAGCCCTTGCGCAGATGTTCGGCCTCGACGACGAGATTGCCGAGGCGCGGCCCGGGCGGGACGACGATCTGCGCCACGCCAAGGGGTTGATCGCGCGCCACCGCCAGCAAGTCCTCATAGGCCGTGATCCGGGCCTTGCTCTTGGCCTGGCGGGCCCTCGGCGATTGCCGGATCCATTCCAGCTCGTGCTTCAACGTGCGCTGGCGCGCCGACTCCTGGCGTTCCTCCTGCGACAGGCGTTTCTGCTTTTGCTCCAGCCACGACGAATAGTTCCCCTGATAGGGAATGCCCTGACCGCGATCGATTTCCAGGATCCATCCGGTGACGTTGTCGAGAAAATAGCGATCGTGGGTCACCACCATGACGGTGCCGTCGTAATCCTTGAGGAACCGCTCCAGCCATGCCACCGACTCGGCGTCCAGATGGTTGGTGGGCTCGTCCAGCAACAGCATGTCCGGATGTTCCAGCAGCAACCGGCAGAGCGCCACCCGCCGCCGTTCGCCGCCGGACAGCGTCGTCACGTCGGCATCGCCGGGCGGACAGCGCAGCGCGTCCATCGCCACCTCCAGGGTCCGCTCCAGCTCCCATCCGCCGACGGCGTCGATCTTCTCCTGCAGATCGCCCTGCTCCGCCAGCAGCATGTTCATCTCGTCGTCGTCGAGGGGCTCGGCGAACCGGAGGCTGATGGCGTTGAACTGGTCGACCAGTCCCTTGGTCGCGCCGAGGGCCTCCAGGACGTTCTCCTCGACGGTCTTGGAGGGATCCAGTTCCGGCTCCTGCGGCAGATATCCGACGCGAATGCCGTCGGCGGCCCAGGCCTCGCCCTCGAACTCGGTGTCCATGCCGGCCATGATCTTCATCAAGGTCGATTTGCCGGAGCCGTTGACGCCGAGGACGCCGATCTTGGCGCCGGGAAGAAAAGACAGGGAGACGTTCTTGAGAACCTCGCGCCCACCGGGAAATGTTCGGGTCAATCCCTTCATCACGTAGACGTATTGATAGGCGGCCATGGTCCTCTCCGAACATAGGGGCGACGCGATCCGGCACCGGCATCGAATGCTGAGCCGCGCACGCCGCGTTTGTCATTCCGACGATTACTGATGGTGATGGTTCGTATAGCGCGCCGACCCCGGCGCATGCAATCGGTTGGCAAATTCGTGAAAGAGGTTAAACAAATTCAAAAGTGGTATATTAATGGTTCCGGCGTGGAGGCGCCGAATGCCGAACCAAGCACCAGCAAGAGCATGCACGGGAGGAGGGAATGGCCAAATCCATTCTCGTCGTCGAAGACGAGCCGAACATCGTACTGTCGCTTCAGTTCCTGATGAAAAAAGCGGGCTTCGACGTTCGCGTCGCCAGTGACGGCGAACAGGCGCTGGCGGCCGTCGAGGAGCGGGCGCCGGACCTGATCTTGCTCGACGTGATGATTCCGAAGCGCGACGGCTACGACGTTTGCCAGACGATCCGCGCCAATCCGGACCACGCGAACATCTACATCATCATGCTGACCGCGAAGGGCCGCGAGGTGGATCGCGAAAAGGGCATCGCGCTCGGCGCCAACGACTACGTCACCAAACCCTTCTCAACGCGCGATCTGACGGAGAAGGTGAAGCTGTTGCTGCTGGGCTCGGACTGAACGGCCGTGCTGAAGCTGATCGGCGACTGACGTCCATGGGTCCGCGGCTCTTCCTCATCGTCTGCTTCGCCGGCTTGGCGGCCGCCTGTCTGACGGCGGTGGGCGCCGGTATCTGGCTGATCGCCGCCGCGCTGCCGGAACAGGGCCCCGATATCACCAACATCGTCATGGTCTACGGCGGCGGCCTCGCTTTTCTTCTGACCGCGGTGATCGCGGTGGTCTGGGCGTATCTCGATCATGCCCTGGCGCAACCCACCGCCGCCATCGTCCGCGGTATCCAGACCGTCATGCACGCCAATCCCGACCATCGCATCGAGGTCCCCGATCTGCATCAGCTCGGCGGACTGCCGCGCGCGGTCACGGACCTGGTGGCGCAGTTGGCGAGAGCCGAGAAGAGCGTCGACGAAGCCATCGTCAAGGCCACCGAAAAGGTCGAACAGCAGAAGGACCGACTCGGTATCATTTTGCAGGACCTGCACGAAGGCGTCGTGGTCTGCAACCTGCACCACAACATCCTCCTCTATAATACGCGCGCCCTCGACCTCCTGCACATCGCCAGCGAGATCGGTCTCGACCGGTCGCTGTTCACGTTCATGAACCGCCTGCCCGTTCTGCATGCCCTGGACCGCTTGACCAACCGGGTCGCCGAGGGCCGCCACGTCCAGCACTCGGAAGGAACCATGGTCTCGTTCGTCGGCTCGACCATCGACGGCCGGCACACGCTCGACGGTCGCATGAGCCTGATCCTCGACAGCGAGGACGTCCCCACGGGCTACGTGATTTCCTTCGAAGACGACACCGAAGAGCTGGCCGCCCTCGGGCTGCGCGACCGGCTCCTGCGCGAAGCCACCGAGGGACTGCGGGCGCCGGTGGCCAATCTCAAGGCGGCGGCGGAAATCCTTAACGCCAATCTCGATATGCCCAAGGACGATCAGGTCGCCTTCAAGCAGGTCATGGCGAAGGAGGGAGCCTTCTTGGCGGACCGTCTCGAAACGCTTTCCGCCCAGTATCGCGACGTCATCACCGGCCACTGGCCGATGACCGACATTTATTCCTCCAACCTGTTCAACAACCTCTCCCACCGGCTGAAGGACCGCTCGCAGATCGACACCGTGATGATCGGCATTCCGCTGTGGGTGCATGGCGACAGCTACACCCTCGTCGAGCTCCTCGACCAGATCATCCACAAGCTCAGCGTTCATACCGGCGCCCGGACGTTCGATCTCGAGGCCGTGGCCGGTGAACGCCACATGTATCTGGACGTGATGTGGAAAGGCGAGCCGATTCCGGCGTCGGAGCTGAGCGCATGGCTGGAACGATCAGCTCGAGGATACGCTCGGCGGCCTGTCGCTGCGCGACGTCCTCGAGCATCACAAGACCGATATCTGGAGCCTTCCCCATCGCGGCGGCCTGGCTCGCCTGCGCCTGCCGCTGCCGCCCGCCAAGCGGCCGCCGACGGCGCGTGGCGCCCGAAACCGGCCGTCGCGTCCCGAGTTCTACGACTTCGAGCTGCTGCAGCGGCCGGATGCGCTTGGGCGACATGGGAAGCCGGCCCCTGAAATCCATCAATTATGTCGTCTTCGATACCGAAACCACCGGGCTCGAGCCCTCTTCCGGCGACGAGATCATCTCCATCGCCGGGGTGCGGGTGGTGAACGGCCGGATCCTGACCGGTGAATCCTTCGAGCGCCTGGTCGATCCCAAGCGGCCGATCCCCAAGGGGTCCATCCGGTTCCATGGCATCACCGAGGAAATGGTCAAGGACAAACCGCCGGTCCAGGTGGTTCTGCCGCAATTCCACGACTTACGTGGGAGACGCCGTGCTGGTCGCCCACAACGCCGCGTTCGATCTGAAGTTTCTCAAATTGAAGGAGAGCGAATGCGGCGTTTCCTTCGACAATCCGGTGTTGGATACATTGCTGCTGTCGGTCTACCTGCACGACTATACCAACAGGCACACGCTCGATGCCGTCGCCGAGCGGTTCGGCATCGACATTCAGGGACGTCATACCGCCCTCGGCGATTCGCTGGTGACCGCCGGGGTCTTCCTGAAAATGATCGACGTTCTCGAGGCGCGCGGGGTCCACACCCTCGATCAGGCCATCGAAGCCTCCCATTCGATCGTGGAGGTCCGCGCCCAGCAAGCGGGTTTCTGACACGGTTACGGTGATACAGCGAGGAGTGCGGTCATGCCGAACAGGAAAGACGAAAACCGCAGCGGCGAGAGGTTGGTGGCGCTGTTTCTGTTGGGCATGGTGCTGTTCAATCCGCTGGTGGTGGGCATCTTCGATGGCGGCGCCGAAAACAGCGTATTCGGGATCCCGACCCTGTTTCTGTATCTGTTCGTCAGCTGGGCCGTTCTGATCGGGCTGATCGCCGTGGTTGCCGAGAGCGCGCCCCGCAACGATTCCGGCCTCCCGAGCCGACGCGCCGGCCGCCCGGCCAACCAGCGAGGTTGTAACGGCATGATTCCCGGCTGGCTGATCGTTCTCGCCTCGTTCGGATACCTGTCGCTGCTGTTCGCCATCGCCTACTATGGCGACCGCCGTTCCGACCAAGGCCGAAGCCTGATCCTCAATCCCTACATCTACGCGCTTTCCATCGCGGTTTACTGCACCGCCTGGACGTTCTACGGCAGCGTCGGGCTGCGCGGCGCGCAGCGGTGTCGGCTTCCTGCCCATATACCTGGGCCCGACGCTGATGTTCGCCTTCGGGTGGGTGATCCTGCGCAAGATCATCCGGATCAGCAAGGTCCATCACATCACCTCCATCGCCGATTTCGTGTCATCGCGCTACGGCAAGAGCCACGTGCTCGGAGGACTGGTGTCGGTGATCGCCGTGATCGGCATCATGCCGTACATCTCGTTGCAGCTGGACGCGATTTCGGCAAGCTTCAACGTTTTGGTGAACTATCCCGAACTGTCGCTGCCGGCGGCGGCGAGCGGCATGCCGGTGTTCGGCGATACGGCGCTGTGGGTGGCGGTGCTGCTGGCGGTCTTTTCGATCCTGTTCGGCACCCGCCATATCGACGCGACGGAACACCATGAAGGCATGGTGGCGGCCATCGCCTTCGAGTCCGTGGTCAAACTGGTGGCGTTCATCTCCGTCGGCCTGTTCGTCACCTTCGGGCTGTTCGATGGATTCGGCGATCTGTTCGCGCGCGCCGCCGCCGAGCCGTCGATCGCCAGACTGATGACCATGGAAGTGGTCGGCAACCAGTGGGCGCCGCTGACGCTGCTGGCCATGCTGGCGGTTTTCTGCCTGCCCCGCCAGTTTCAGGTCACGGTGGTCGAGAACGTCGACGAAAACCACGTCAACAAGGCGATCTGGCTGTTTCCGCTGTATCTGCTGCTCATCAACATTTTCGTGCTGCCCATCGCCTTCGGCGGCCTGCTGCGATTTCCGCTCGGAACGGTCGACGCGGATACCTATGTGCTCGCGCTTCCCTTGGCCGAAGGCGCGCCGGGGCTGGCGCTGTTCGCCTTCATCGGCGGCTTGTCGGCCGCCACGGGCATGGTCATCGTCGCCACCGTGGCGCTCAGCACGATGATCTGCAATGACCTGATCATGCCCGTTCTGCTGCGTTTTGCGTGGCTTCATCTGTCGGAGAAGAAGGATCTGTCGGGCCTGTTGCTGGCGATCCGCCGGGGCGCCATCGGCTTCATCCTGTTCATCGGGTATCTGTACTTTCTGTTGATCGGCGATTCCTATGCGCTGGTGAGCATCGGGCTCGTCTCGTTCGCCGCCGCCGCGCAATTCGCACCCGCCATTTTCGCCGGCATGTACTGGAAAGGGGCGTCGCATCGCGGAGCGCTGCTCGGGATCTCCGGCGGATTTCTGGTTTGGGGATACACCCTGCTGCTGCCGTCGTTCGCGCTTTCCGGCTGGCTGCCGGCGTCGTTCGTCGAACAGGGGCCGTTCGGGATTGCCCTGTTGAAGCCGTATGCGCTGTTCGGGCTCGAGGGGCTCGGTCATATTTCCCATGCGCTGTTCTGGAGCCTGCTGGTGAATGTCGGCGCGCTTGTCGGGGTATCGCTCGTCGACCGGCAGAGCATGATCGAGCGGATCCAGGCCACCTTGTTCGTGGAAGTCTTCCGCCAGGGCGGCACCGCCGGCGCCGGCGCCAATATCTGGCAGGGTAGCGTTCCGGTCACCGATCTGCGGTTCATGGCCGAACGGTTTCTCGGCCGTGACCGCACCGACGAGATCTTCGCCGAGTATGCGCGGCAAAATCATATCAAGCTGGACATGGTGGGAGATGCCAGCGGCGAACTGGTGCAGTTCGTCGAACGGCGGCTGGCGGGGGTCATCGGCGCCGCGTCGGCGCGGGTCATGGTGGCGTCGACGCTGAAGGGCGAGGGCGTGGGTATGGAGGAACTCATGCAGATCCTCGACGAAACCTCCCAGGTCCTGGAGTACAGCCGCCAGCTGGAGCAGAAATCGGATGAACTGGAACATGCCAGCGCCGAACTGAAAGCGGCCAACGCGCGGCTCACCGAACTCGATCAGCTCAAGGACGATTTCCTCTCGACCGTGACCCACGAGCTGCGGACGCCGCTGACGTCGATCCGCTCGTTTTCCGAGATCCTTCACGATACGCCGGACCTCGGCCTGTCGGAGCGGCAGCATTTCCTCGGCATCATCATTCGCGAGAGCGAGCGTCTGACACGGCTGATCAATCAGGTCCTGGATCTCACCAAGATCGAGAGCGGGCGGATGGAATGGCAGATGAGCGACGTCAGCCTCTCCGAGGTCATCGACCACGCCGTATCGTCCATGCATCACCTGTTCGAGGAGAAGAACGTCACGGTGGAGGTTCGCCAACCGGATACGATTCCGACCGTCCGCGGCGATCGCGATCAACTGATCCAACTCGCCATCAATCTCCTCTCCAATGCCGAAAAGTTCTGCCCGGCCGGCACCGGCCGCGTCGAGGTCGCGCTGAAAACCGGGAAAAACAATCTGACGGTGAGCGTCGGCGACAACGGACCGGGTATTCCCGTTAACGAGCAAGAGAACATTTTCGAGAAATTCCACCAGGTGCGCTCCAATCAGACCGGCAACCCCATGGGGTCCGGACTGGGGCTGGCCATCTGCCGCGGTATCGTGGAGCATCTGGGCGGCCGGATCTGGGTGCGCAGCGAACCGGGCAAAGGGGCGACCTTCTTCTTCACGGTTCCCTACGCGGAACCATAGGCCGCCGGCATCGCCCGGCGCCGCGTCAGAAAATCTCCGCGGTGAATTCCATATGGACGCGCTTGCGCACGTTGTTGATCCCCTTCAGCGATTCCAAAAGCATCACTCGGTCGCGTTTCGACAGAGCGTCCGGGTCGACGTAGTAACTGACGCGGCGTCCCGCCTTGTAGTCGCGGATCTGCTTGCGCAACAGAATATCGGTAATCAGGTAGAAGGCGCTGGTCAGGTCGTCGTGCTCGTTGATGGACAGGACCCCTTGATCGTGCAGCGCCCTGATCCGCTCGATCGTCGAGGTTTCCTCCACCCCCTCGCGCAGCGCGAGAAGGCGGATCGCTTCCACCAGGGGGATGGTGCCCGTGTACTTCAGGTTGACCTGGCCCTTGAATTCCTCTTTCTCCTTCTCGGTGATGAAGCCGCCGAAGAAGCCGAGCGCCACGTTGTGATCGGCCTGATCTTGAAACATCTGGCGCAGAAAATAATGATTGTGGCGGACCATTTCCGTCACCTTGCGCCGTAATTCGCCGGCCAGCTCGCGATCCCCCCAGACCGGCTGGAAGTCGAAGAAAATATCGGCCAGGCGAATGGCGACGAAATTGCTCTTGCGTCCCCACAACGTTATCTGCTCGAGCCACTGGGACATCGTCTTGCGCCACAGCGGGTTCACCGCCATGCAATACCCGTTGCAATAGGGAATGCCGACGGCGTTCAGATCGCGGCAGATCCGCTCCGCCAATTCGATGAAGTACGAATCGATGCGGTTGTGGTCGGTGTCCGGGTAGTCGGTGATGATGAAACCGTTGTCCTGGTCGGGAAACAGGTAGTTCTCGCCGCGTCCGCCGGAACCCATGACGATGGTCGTCGCCGAGACGGGCACCTCTCCCCACCCTTCCTCCACCATCTGATGCATCGCCGATTCGCCGATGCGCCGGTACATGTCGTTGTTGATACGGGTGAGTAGTTGCTGAATTTCCGGCGCCGGAAGGTTGTCGGCGAACAACTCCTCGGCCAGCTCCACCTGGGCCTCCTTGACGTCCTTCAGACCCTCGAGGGTGCCCTCGTGGCTAAGTCGGTCGATCTGTCTCATCAGCCGCTCGGTGGACAGCGCGAGGGCGTCATGAAGATACAGAATGCCGGCCAGCCGGCCGCCGCGCTCGACAACCGGCATATGACGCAGGTCGTGGCGCCGCATCCAGGCTATGGCATGATAGAGATAGTCGCTGCGCTCGATGGTCATGACCGGCGATGTCATGACCGCTTCAACCGGGGTTTCTCCGGGAATCCGGTAGGCGATGCGCCGGGCGATGTCCTGTTCGGTAATGATCCCGATGGGCCGGCCGCCGGCGTCGACGATGATGGCGCACGACGCGTCTTCCGCCGCCATCAACGCGATCATGTCGGCGCAGCGGGTACCGGTCCGCACCGCCAGCATATCCGAGCGGGAACGCATGAAGTCCCGGACCAGCATGCTGAAAACAGCCGTCCGGGAGTGCGACCCCTCATCCGTCGTTTTCGTCATTCTTCATTCAACCATAAAATCGGTCTCGATGGTACCGGATCGGGATGATGCCAGCGATCACCGATGAAGATTCATCGTGGTCGTTGCCGTAAGCTCCCTCGAGTCGCATCTCCCGGCGCGCGTTCTCCGCGATCAAATCACCGACGCCGGCCGGTTTCAAGGGCGAGATCATCGACTTCGAGGACGAAACGCCTTTACTGCGCGTAACTGTCAAACGAGAATAATTAGCATTCTGTTTTTCCCGGGCTAGCGTTCTATTTTCGTCAGGCGCATTTGCACGCAACATAATTTGCCGTATTGTGTGTAGGGATAGAAAATGTTATCCATACATCGTTCCCAGTCTGAAGGTTCAAGTAAACCTCGCAGAATGGGAGGAAACGTTGAACGAGAAAAACGGGGAAGCGTCGCGTGTTCGCGGGCTTCGAGCCGGCCTTTAAAAAGGCGTTCGTGGGGAAGGCTAAAACATCTGGGGCCGTTAACGGACTCCAAATACCAAGGTCAAGCCTTCCGCACTTTTCCCTGTCAGTCGTTCGGCATTACTGGCTCTCACGTAGAAATACGAGAGAGTGGTTTAGGTATCGAACTTGAACTCGAACTCGGATGTGATCTGAGGTTTTCGGCGGCCGCGAGTTGGCCGCCTTGACCGACGATTTTGGGGAGAACTGTCTTGGCACCGAAAGTCATATGGCTTTTCGTCTTTGTCGCTCTGTACTGGGCCTACTGTATTTTCTGGGGCATCAGAGGGGCGCGGATGGCGAAAACGGCCAGCGATTACTTCATCGCCGGCCGCCAGTTGTCGCTGTGGGTCTTCGTCCTCGCGGCAACGGCAACCTCGTTTTCCGGATGGACCTTCATGGGCCATCCCGGACTGGTCTATCGCGACGGCTTCCAATACGCCTACGCGTCCTTCTACGTCATTACCATCCCGTTTACCGGCGTGATGTTCCTCAAGCGGCAATGGATGCTGGGCAAGCGCTACGGTTATGTCACGCCCGGCGAAATGCTCTCGGATTATTTCCAGGGTGACGGGATCCGTATCCTGACCGTGCTGGTGGCGCTGTTGTTCTCGATCCCGTATCTGGGCGTGCAGCTCGGGGCATCGGGCTTCCTGTTCAACGTGCTGACCGACGACCTGGTGCCGAAAGACTTCGGCATGTGGCTGTTGTCGCTGGTCGTGCTGATCTACGTCGCTTCGGGCGGCTTGCGCGCGGTGGCGTACGTGGACACCGTGCAGTGTATCTTGCTGGGTCTCGGCATCATCATTACCGGTGTCATCGCCCTCAATTACGTCGGCGGCTGGGACACTCTTCAGATGGGGCTTGCCAAGCTGGGGGCGTCGGACGTCGGTAAGTGGGGAACCACCCAGGGCTACGGAGGCGGCGATTACAACGCCTACTTCGCGATCCCGGGGGTGATCCAGTGGACCGCCGGACTGGGCAAGGAAACACCGGTAGGCGGCCTGTGGACGGGTATCATGTGTCTGACCTACATGTTCGCGCTGATGGGCATCCAGTCGGCCCCGGCGTTCAGCATGTGGTCGTTCGCGAACACCAACCCGAAGCCGTTCGCGCCGCAGCAGGTTTGGGCATCCGCCTTCTGCATCGGCCTTATCCTGTTCTTCTTCACCGCCTTCCAGGGCATGGGCGCGCACCTGATCGGCGCCACCCCGGCCGCGTCCGCGCTCGTGCAGGACATCGTGCCGAATATCAACCCGGCAACGGGCGAGTTCTGGTTGCCCGATCTTTCGGACGACAAGCAAGGCGGCCTGGTGCCGCATTACTTCAACCTGATCGGCGACGCGTTGCCGTGGCTGGTTGGCCTTCTGGCGGTCTGCGCTCTCGCGGCGATGCAGTCCACCGGCGCGGCGTATATGTCCACCGCCGGCGGCATCCTGACCCGCGACCTCTACAAGCGTTACCTCAACCCGGGCGCCACCCACACCACCCAGAAGATGTTCGGGCGGTTGGGCGTTGCCTTTATCGTGGTGTCGGCTCTGCTGGTGGCCACGTTCTCCAGTGACGCCCTGGTGCTTCTGGGCGGACTGGCGGTGGCGTTCGGTTTCCAGATGTGGCCGGCGCTGGCCGCCGTTTGCTGGTTCCCGTGGATCACCCGTCAGGGTGCGACGTGGGGTCTGGCGGCCGGTCTGATCGCCGTGATCATGACCGAGAGCCTGGGTGCGACGCTCACCGGCGGGGCGCTGCCCTGGGGCCGGTGGCCGTTGACCATTCACTCGGCCGGCTGGGGCATTCTGTTCAACGTCATCGTCTGCGGGGTCCTTTCGGCGATGACGCAGAACGAGCAGTCTCTCGCCCATCGCATGAAGTATCACAACTTCCTGCGTGAGCATGCCTCGCTGCGGGCATCGAAGAAGGGCTTGAAACCCATTGCCTGGATCCTCACCCTCGCATGGTTCTTCTTCGGCATCGGTCCGGGAGCGGTCATCGGCAACGATATCTTCGGTTCGCCGAACGCCGGCACCCCGGATGCCTGGACCTTTGGCATTCCGTCCATCTGGGCATGGCAGATCCTGTTCTGGCTGATCGGCGTGTTCATGATGTGGTTCCTCGCCTACAAGATGGAAATGTCCACCGTTCCGGACACGGAAGTCGAGGCGTTGGTGGAAGACATCGGCGACACGACACTCGAAAAGCCGGGCGTCTAGATCCGACGCACCGGCCTGCGACCGAGGGGAAGGACCCAGTCCTTCCCCTCTTTCGTGTGTGTGTGTGCCTGGCGTTGTCCGCCAGGTCGCGCCGAGCCGGTGAGTCCGGTTCATGTCGTACGCCGCGGCTCGACTGCGCTGTCCTTGACTTTGACCGTGGTTGCTTGTCTTTTCTTCCGATCATCTGTCAAAACCGTTTTCCAAGTCCCAATCACCGAGAATTGGTATTAGGCCCAACGTGAGCCCATCCGACGAAGCGACGTTCGTCCAGACCCTGGAGCCATTCGATCGGCTGGACGCGGACGGGCTTGCCGATGTGGTCGCGGTCTGCTCGCCCGGCGCGTTCGCGTCCGGCGAAACCATCCTGAAACGATTCGGGACACCCGATTACCTGTACATGATCGTCGACGGGCTGGTGGAGGAACTGGACAACACCGGAATTGTCGGCCGCCATTCCCCGGGCGATGCGTTTTCTCCACGCGCGCTCATCGAAGGCCGGAGCGAGAACACGTTCGTCGCCCGCACGGCGTGCCGCTGCCTTCGCATGCCCGCCGGCTCCTTCATGATGCTGGTGCATGGCAACGCGACGATCCGGGAGCACTATTGCCAAATATTGTCGCGGCGGCTCGATCAGATCGTCGACGTGCACGAACGTCGCGAAGCGGCGGCGGCGCTGATGGCGCCGATCGGCGCCTCGGATCTTCATCCCCCAATTTTCATCGCTCCCGAAACCACCCTGGAGGACGCGACCGCGATTATGCGGGCCGAGAACGTCTCGGCGCTGCTCGTCCGCCGGGATGCCGGACCCGGGGTGTTCACCCAGGGAGATCTTCACGAAAAGCTCAATCTGTTGCGGTTGCCGCCCGCCACGCCGGTGGGAGAGCTGGCCAGCGACGCTCTCGTTTCCTTGCATCCCGACGACACGCTGTTCGATGCCCTGCGCGTGATGACGCGCCATGCCATCCGCCATGTGGTGGTCACCCGGGGTTCCGAGATCGAGGGATTGTTCGAGCAGCGCGATCTGCTCAGGTCCCTCGCCGGACGCGCCAACGTGATCACCGCCCAGGTCAGGGAGTTCGTCATCGTCGGAGGACTTGAAGCAGGCCGGCGCGGCCATCACCGAGCTGATCCGCGGCTTCCTCGAACGGGGCGTCAAGACGCGCTACATCGCGCGGCTGGTCACCCGCCTCAACCGCGAGCTTCTCGCGCAGGTCTTTGAAAACATCGCGCCCGAAGACGTGCGCCGCTCGTCCTGCCTCATGGTCATGGGCAGCGAGGGCCGGGGCGAACAGCTGGTCAAGACCGATCAGGACAACGGCCTGGTTCTCGGCCCGAACTTGACCTGGGAGGACGTGGCGCCGACGACCCGCGCCTTCGTCGAGGCCTTGGCGGACCTGGGGTACCCGCCGTGCGAGGGCGACGTGATGGTTTCCAACCCCGACTGGACGCAACCGGTCGACGCGTACAAGAAGACGCTCAGCCGGTGGATCAACCAGCCCGACGAAATTTCGTTCAACCAACTCGCGGTTTTCCTGGATGCAAGCCCGATCGCCGGCGATGCCCGACTGCTAAGCACGCTCAAGGAGCACGTGTTCGATCTGCTCGACAATCAGAGCGTCGTTCTCGGCCATATCGCCAAACCCATGCTCGCATTCCCAACGCCGCTCGGTCTGTTCAACCGGCTGATCACCGAAAAACAGCCGCCGAACGCCGGCAAGCTCGACATTAAGAAAGGCGGGGTCTTTCCCATCGTCCATGGCGTTCGGTGCCTGGCCCTCGAGCAGCGGGTTTTGGAAACCAGCACACTGGACCGGATCCACGTTCTCAGCAGCCTGGGCGTGTTTACGAGGGGTCTGTCGGCCGACCTGATCGAAACGCTGGACATCCTGTCGTCCCTGCGCGTGCGGGCCCAACTTGAGCAACTGGCGCGCGGCGACCCCTGCGACAACTACGTCAATCCCAGGGACCTCGGCAATCGGGACCGCGACCTGTTGCGGTCGTCGCTGAAGATCGTCAAGGAATTGAAAAAGTTCATTCTCTATCACTTCAAGCTGAACCTGGTCGGATGATCTCGGCGACCATTGTGATCGAGGGTATCAGGGTCGGGAGGAAGGCAGCCGCGCTATGGCGAGAATCTCGCCGACATAGACCGGCAGCGCCAGGTTCGCGAGCCGTTCGGGCATGAGCCGGACAATCGGATTCGAGAGCTTCGTCAGTACGGGGTTCAGTTCCTGCAGCTGGGCAAGCGCGTAGCGCGGCGTCATGGCTTTGGGAATGGCAACGACCCGCTCCACCTCGAACCCGTTCCTCCGGAGCAGGGCCGTCAGCGTTCGGGGCGTGAAGTAGTACAAATGACCGTCCGGAATGTAGAAGTACCAATGCCGCCGCATGACCCTGCAGGTCACTGACGCGAGGTTGGGCACCGTCAACGCAAGCTTTCCGGATGGCCCCAGGAGACGTTTCGCGTTCGTTACGAAACTCGTGGGATCTTGGACGTGCTCGAGAACGTCGAAGGCGGTGACACAATCGTAGGGTTGTTCGGGTATGTGCTCCTCGATGCGTGAGCGTTCCACCGGCAGGCCGCTGGCCCGCGCGTTGGCCACGGCGGGACCGGCCAGCTCGATGCCGCGCGCATCGACCCCCTCGGCGCGCGCGGCGCGGACAAACGCGCCACTCGAACACCCCACGTCCAGCCAGCGGCCGGACGGCAAATGCGGCAGCACCTCGCGCACCCGCCGCTCCGCCCGGACCGCGATCATCTCCTGTTCCTCCAGCATGGAAGACAGCCGGCCGGATTGGTAGTTGGTGCTGTAATAACGCTCCAGCTGTTCGTTGCTTGGCAACGGGTATTGCCGCTCGACGCCGCATCCGTCGCAACGCCAGAACTCCCGTTCTTGCTTGGTGAACAACGACCGGAAACGCGTGCCGCCGCAGCTTGGGCAAGGATCGGCGTCCTGGAGGGGTGCGGTCATGATCAATTTCAATCGTTATCGAAGGGGCTGCATCATCGTCGCCTGATCAACGTCTGATGCCGACCCGAGGGGGACGTTCGTCCACGGAGCGATATGCGCTGGAGGGAAATTACTCGATCGGATTGATACCATCCGCCACCGGTCGAGACGAATAACATTGTGATTTTTACTATCACTTGCGCAAGAAATCAACGCATCGGACCGTGCTCCGGACGCTTCGCTGTTCCATTTGACATTGCGATAGTTAAACGATTTGAGCAGCATCGCTCAACGTGGCAAGAATGATTTCGAGCTGATCCGGGAACGCGATCGATGCGTTATATTAAAACTCGCTGATTGGGACTCGCTGGGATGTCCAGGAACGCCGTTCTCATGTTTCTGATCGCGAGTGTCCTCACGGTCGGCGTGATCGTCGGCGTCGCGGGCGCCCTGTGGGCCGATCTGGCGGCGGACGACCGCACGGTCATTGCCGATCTCTGGACCTCCCTCGGCGGCTACGTGGTGATTACGCTCGCCTATCTGCTCGTGCTGATCGGCTTCGGAACCCACTGGGTCTTCACGCGATATGTCGCTCCGCTCGGCGTCCTGGCGGAAGACGCGCGCCTGATCGCGGTTTCCAATCCGGCATATCGGCCGGCCGTGGCCGGACCCCAGGAGGTGCGCGAACTGATCGCCGGGATGATCGTCCTGGCGGACCGCTACGAGCGATTGCAAGGCGAGCTCGCCGATCGCATTCGTGAAGCCGGCGCCGCCCTCGAAGACGAGAAAAAGACCCTGTCGACGCTGATGTCGAAGATCTCGCAGGGAATACTGGTGTGCAATCTCGACGGACGGATCCTGCTTTACAATCATCAGGCTCAGAAAATGCTCGAAGGCACCGTCCGCTCCAGCGGCGCCGGCGACTGGATCGGTCTCGGCCGGTCGGTGCACGGTGTGCTTGACGAACACCAGATCAATCATGCCTTGATGACCCTGATGCACGGGCGCCAACGCGGCGAAGCCGAGGCCATGGCACCGTTCGCCGTTACCCGAGGCGGAGGCCAGGTCGTCAACGTGCATCTGGTTCCAATTTCCGGCAACGCCCGCTTGTGGCACGGCTATATCCTTACCCTCGACGACGTCACCCACCGTGTTGCCCGGGAATCGGTTCGGGCGGCGCGCCTGCGGCGGTTGATCGAGAAGCAGAGATCGGCCGCGGCGGCGATCCGTGGCGCCATCGAGACCATCATCGCCTATCCGGACATCGACGATGCGGACCGGCGGGACTTTCATCGGGCGATCCACGAGGAAGCCTTGAAGATGAGCGAGATGTTCGCGGGCCTCGAGGACCGGTCGGCGGCCCAGGGCGCGGACAAATGGCCGCTCCAGGACGCGCTGGCCAGTGACCTTCTGGCGGCGATCCAGCGGCATGTCCACGGCATTCTCGACGTGGAGATCGCGGTCAGCGTTCCCATCGAGCCCCTGAGGTTCAAGGTGGACAGCTACGCCATCGCCCGGTCGATGATCTTTCTCATCGACCGGTTGCGCCACGCGTGCCGGGCCGAAAACGTCAGTCTGACCCTCGAACACGGCGCCGCGTTCGCCACCCTCACTTTGGAGTGGTCCGGTGCGGCGCTTCACATGGAGGCCCTCCAGGCTTGGGGAAACCACAATGTCATGTCGGACCGGATGGGATCCACGGTAACCCTGATCGACGTCGATCGAGCGCCATAGCGCCGCCATTTGGCCGCACGCACCGACCGCCGAGAGCGGTCCGTCGTTGCGCCTCGTCTTGCCGTTGAACGATGCCGATCCGGCCGAAACCGCCCAGCCGCCAGCCGCGCCCAGCCGCCGCGCCCGGCGGCGGATCGATTTCGATTTTTGCCTGCCCGGGCATACCGTCCTTGCGGACGACCTCGAAAACGTCCCCTTGACCAGCCTCAGCTATACGGTCCTGGACACCGAAACCACCGGTCTCGATCCCAGCGCCGGTGACGAGATCATTGCGATCGGCGCCATTCGGATCGTCAACGGCCGCATTCTCAGGCAGGAGTTGTTCGACGCTCTGGTCGATCCGCGGCGGCCGATCTCCGGCGAATCGGAAGCCGTGCACGGCATCTCGCGGGACATGCTGCGCGGACAACCGACGATCGAACAGGTCCTGCCGCGGCTGCACCGGTTCGTGCAGGACACCGTCATCGTCGGACACGACGTGGCATTCGACATGCGCTTTTTCGAAATCAAGGAGGCGGTTTCCGGCGTCCGGTTCGGCAATCCGGTCCTCGATACGCTGCTGCTGGAGAGCATCGTCACGCCGCATCAGGAGGATCGCAGGCTGGAAGCCATTTCGCGGCGGCTCGGCGTGACGGCGTCGGGCCGGCACACCGCGCTCGGCGATTCGCTGATCACGGCGGAGATTTTTCTGGCGATGATCCCGCTGTTGTCGGAACGGGGCATCGCAACCTTGGGCGAGGCGACAAAGGCATGCGGCACGTCGCGGTTCGCCAACCGGCACTACTAGCGATCCGGATTTTCGAAAGTCCATGACCCCCGACATGTAATTTTGTTAGTATCGCGTCGATCCCGTGTGATCCCGGCAAACTCGAGACGCGAGCACCGCCCGTCAGATGCAGCAGCTTTTTTCGCCTGAATACCAGTGGCTGTGGACCGTGGCTCTCGGAGCGGCGTTGTTCTTTCCGGTGCGCCAATTCATCTGGGCGATGTCGGTCCGCCGCGCGGAGCGCAAATTGGGCCAGCCGACCGACGAAGACCGGCGGCGCGCACTCAAGCGTCGCGCCGCCTTCACGTCGTTCCTCTTGTGCTTCGTCTTTTCCATCGTGTACGTCCACGTGATGTTCAAAACCTTCATCGTCAGCCCATGATCCCCAAGAACGCCACCAGTCCACGGGTCGTCCGCCGGCTGATCATCATCATGGCCGTCGCCACCTTCGCCATGTTCACATTCTGGATGGTCATCAAGCCCATGTTCGTCGCCCCGGCGGCGGGCGATTACGAGGTTCGCCAGGGCGATATCCTGCTCGGTGACAAGAAGTACGACGCGGCGCTGGAGCGTTTCGACGCGGCGCTAGGTGAGATGCCCAATCACCGCGGCGCCCTGATGGGCAAGGCGATCGCCTTTTTGCAGGCGGAGCGCTATGACGAGGCGGAGCAGGTCTTCACCCACACCATCGCCTACCTGACGGAAAGCCTGGAAACGGACGACCCGACGGGAACCGCCGTTCTCGCCGGCGCGTATGCCAACCGGGGCATCCTTTATGACCGGACGGCCCGCTACGAACAGGCGCTGTCGGACTATATTCAGGCGCTGAGGATCGATGCCGAGGCCGTCGAGGGGCCGAATATCGTCGACAAGGTCCTCTACGTAATGCCGCGCGCCGCCAACGTTCGCGATCGGGCCGTATACCTGCAACAGCAACTGGCGTTGCCCGAAAACGAACGGCTTCTCCGGCTGCCCGAGAAGGACGCCGAACAGCGCATGCACAAACCCTGAGCATCGCGGATTCTAGTGGCTTCCACCTGACGGAAGAGTTAGTTTTGCCATTCCCAACGTCAAGCGCGTTTGCGAGCCGCTAAATTCACATTTCAAGTGCAACACATATAGAGCAAACGACGCGCCATGCCGAAACCGCCCAATCGACCGCTCATGACCCGTTGCTGCCATTTATCCGGGCTTTATCCGCTTGGCGGTGCTACGAAACTCAAACGGTCTAGGAGCTTTGCGAACATTGAGAATTAAAGGCAAGCACGCCAATATCCATGCCTTTACCCGTGACGCGTCGGGTCTCCACCGCCCGATAAATTCGCCAAAGTTATTTCGGAAATCGCTTTATAGAATTTCTTACACTTGTCATTAAACTCACGAAAAATGAAACAGAAGCCTATCGCCAGACTCCATCACTATTTGCCGCAAGCTTACCTAGCCTCGTTCACTGACTCTGGGAGTAAGCACGGTCAATTCCTTGTTCTCGATGTGGAGAGTGGCCGCTCATTTCGTACGTCACCAAAGAACGTCGCAGCCGAGAGGGATTTCAACAGAATTGCCATTGAGGGGTTGTCACCGATTGCATCGAGCAGTCATTTGCACCGTTTGAACAGAGCGCAGTCGGAGCTATCTACAAAACTATTGCCAGTGGGACCTTTCCGAACGACCAGGACTGCAATTGGATACTTAATCTGCTCGGACTGATCGCTGTACGGCATCCGCAACGTCGAAATTCGTTCAATCGTTCGCGAGAAGAGGCAATGCACCTACGGGGGTTATCTCTCGTTTCCGATAAGAAGACCTTCGATCATCATGTTCAGATGGCGCGCGCGGCAGGCGAGGAAATCGATGAGAATGTCCCCTTTGAGCAGATAAAGCAGTTTGTTGAACAGCGCCGATATCGAATTGAGTTCTCTCCCGGCAGCAACCTCTGTATCGAATTGCAGAGGCTTTCGATAAGTTGCTACCGATCCTCGGTCAACGAACGTGGTCTGTGCTTATCGCCCCAGAACAAGGTCCAGAATTCATATGTTGCGACGATCCCGTCACGCTAATTTGGAAGAATAGGCGGCGCGGCCCAGTTGGCTTTGGTTTGAAGAAATCTGAGGTCTTCTTTCCACTTGGTCGTCGCGTTGGTTTCTATGGGACATTTGGTGAATTTTTGCCACCTGTCGTGCACCTCAAAGCCGGATACGTTGCGACCATGAACAAGCGCATTGCCGCAAATGCAGAACGGCACGTTTTCTCAACTTTAGATACATTCTCGATTTGGCACCAAGGGGCGACTTAAGAGGTACGTTGTGGGCGAAAACCTTAAGCCCTTCGCACCCCGCGCTCTGGTGCCCGCTTCCGGCCAACCATAATTTTAAAGTCTGGATAAATTGCTTCCGTAAAATGGGATGTGTGCGGCAACCCTATATTTAGAGTAAAACGACCCGCCGTGCCTACACCGCCCAATCGACCGATTGTGACCAGAGGCGAGACCAAATCAACCCGGTTGTCAAAGGTATCCGGGGAGACGCCGGAATCAACTGGAATAAATCAAAGTCGGAGCAAAGTGTGCCCAAACACAGGCGGCGCTTTTCCTGCATAGGACTAAACCGCTCGCGCGGTAGTTTTGTTGGCGTTTGGTGAGGTCTGTGCGTTAGCGGGTTGGGTCTGTCCCGTGTTGAGATTGTGGTTCCCCAACCATGAACTCAACACAAGGAGCAGACCCATGACAGACGAAGCTATCAGCCCGTTGCGCCGACGCATGATCGAGGACATGGATGTCCGCGGCTTCACGCCCTGCACGCAGCGAGGATACCTCGCGGCGGTGAGGGACTTCACGTTGTTTCTGGGCCGCTCGCCGGATCAGGCGACGATCGAGGATCTGCGACGGTTTCAACATCAGATGAGGATGCGGGGTGCGTCGGCGGCAACCATGAACACGGCGGTGTCGGCGTTGCGGTTTTTCTTTGCCACGACCCTGGGGCGGGGGGATGCCGAGGTTGGCATGACGACGGTGCGTCTGCCCCAGCGGTTGCCGGTGATCTTGAGCCCGGACGAGGTGGCGCGGCTTTTGGAGCATGCTCCAGGGCTGAAGGCGAGCGCGGCGCTCTCGTGGCCTATGGGGCCGGACTGCGGGCCTCGGAGGTGGTCTCGCTGAAGGTCGGCGACATCGATTCCGAGCGCCAGGTGATCCGGGTTGAGCAGGGCAAGGGCCGCAAGGACCGTTACGCCATGCTGGCCGACGATCTGTTGGCGCTGCTGCGCGAGTGGTGGCGGCTCGGCCGCGAGAAGGGGGTGATGCTGCCGGCCGGCTGGCTGTTTCCCGGCCAGAACCCGGTCAATCCGATGACCACCCGTCAGTTGGGCCGGATTTTCCACGGCGCCAAGGACGCGGCCGGGATCGACAAGCGCGTCTCGTTGCACACGCTCCGGCACTGCTTCGCCACCCACCTGTTGGAGCGGAAGGTCGACATCCGGGTGATCCAGGTGCTGTTGGGCCATGCCAAGCTCAATACCACGGCCCACTACAGCCAGGTCGACAGCCGCACCCTGAAGGCGGTCAACAGCCCGTTGTCGCTGCTGCCGTCCGCCAACGGGAGAAAGAGGAAGGCCTGATAACGCGGCGCCTTCGTGCCCGGGAAAGGCTGGAGGTCGCGGACATCTTCCGCGCCCGCGGTCCCGCCTGGCGTAAAGCCAACGCGGGTCACCTCAGCCTCGGCCAACTCAAGGTGATGTCGGCGATCGAGCGCTGCCGCACGGCGGCGCTGGGCGGCCATGTTGCGGCCTGCGAGGAGTGCGGCCACATCCATGTCGCCTACAACTCGTGCCGCAACCGCCACTGCCCGAAGTGCCAGGGGGCGGCCGCCAAGGACTGGCTGGCAGCCCGACAGGCCGAGCTGCTGCCTGTTCCCTACTATCACGTTGTCTTTACCCTGCCGGCGCCGGTCGCCGACATCGCCTATCACAACAAGGCGGTGATCTACGGCATCCTGTTCAAGGCCGCCGCCGAGACCCTGATCACCATCGCCGCCGACCCCAACGCATCTCGGCGCCCGCATCGGCCTCACTGCCGTGCTGCATACCTGGGGCTCGGCGCTGCCCCATCACCCCCATGTCCATTGCATCGTACCAGGAGGAGGCCTCTCGCCCGCCGGTGACAGCTGGATCTCCTGCCGGCCGGGGTTCTTCCTGCCGGTGCGCGTGCTCTCGCGATTGTTTCGACGACTGTTTTTGCAGAAGCTCGCTGCGGCACACCAGGCCGGGCAGCTGCAGTTCTTTAATGAGCACGCCAAGTTGGTTGAGCAGGACGCATTCGCCGCCCATCTGGCGCCCTTGCGCAAGATCGAATGGGTCGTCTATGCCAAGCGTCCCTTCGCCGGCCCGGAGGCCGTACTCGCGTACCTCGCGCGCTACACCCACCGGGTCGCCATCTCCAACAGCCGGCTCATCCGGTTCGACGACACCGGCGTCACATTCAAATGGAAGGACTACCGCGCCAAGGGGACCACCCGGCACAAGGTCATGACCTTGGCCACCGACGAGTTCATCCGCCGCTTTCTTGTCCACGTGCTCCCGACTGGATTCCATCGCATCCGGCACTACGGGCTGTTTGCCAATGGCGGGCGGAGCGACAACCTTGTTCGGCTGCGTGAACTGCTCAATCCACCGGCCCCGCCAGACCACCACACCGAACCCAACACAGAGGCCGATGAGACACCCAGCCTCGCACAGCCTTGCCCCTGTTGCGGCGGTCCCATGGTCGTCATCGACACATTCGAGCCAGGCTGTCCACCGCGCGCCCCGCCAACCAGAACCGCCAGGGGTCCATGACATTCAACGGTTCCACAAGCAGCATCGACGCTGGCCGCCGCCGCCAGCCACGGCGACGCTCGGCCGACGCTCGAATGATCGCAACAGCAGCGAGCGGCCCGGCCAACAACACCCCTCGCCAGCACGGCAACATCGGCAAAGCTTCACTCAAACAACCCAATGTCGCGCCAGACCATCGTCGACCAACCGCCAATCCCAGATCCTGCAGCCCTGTCGCCGCCGTCAAATTCCCATAGACCCCACCGACCCCAGCACCGAGCCTGAGCCGGCCCGCGGTTTCCTCCCCTGAGGCTTCTCCGACACCTGCCGATCAACGCCGAGCACCGCTACCACCTCGCCACGGCAGGTGTCCGAGAACCCTT
>CAWAYL010000018.1:0-91488 GCA_963786305.1 uncultured Alphaproteobacteria bacterium | reverse complement strand
GGGATGAAGCCCGCGACCGCCAAGCCTCCTCCCAAGCCCTGGGAGAAGGTGTCTGCGGAGCAGACGGATGAGGGTTGTGGTCTAACCCGGGTGCGGCGGTGACGTTGGATGACCGCGGCGGTCGCGTGTTTGGCCCTAACCTCCGACCTGAACCCTCATCCGCCGCGCCGCCTCAGCCAAACGGCACCTTCTCCCGGTCTCGGGAGAAGGTTGGAGCCTCGCAGGTGAACGACATTGGATCGGCTATGGATCGAGCGCCTTAGCGAACCCCCTCACGCGCCCCGATACCTCTCCCCCATCTCCCCCGCTCACGCCTGCCCAGAAACATCGCGGCTCTCTCCTCGCGCTCCCGCTCCACCACCGCCCGGTCCGACAGCGCCGGCAGGCAAATCACATCGCCTAATTTCAACGCCACAAGCGACGCCGTAATATGTCGATGGACTTGATGGCGCGTTGGGCATACACGCGCACGGCGGGTTCATCGCTCTCGAGCAGTTTGCGGATAGCAGGCAGCGCGTCGTTGGCTGCCGGGCCAATGTTGCCGAGCGCTTCGAGGACCGGCAGCTGCACGGATTCGTCGCGCGACAGGGCTTGGACCAATTGCGGTACGGCTGGCGCGGCGGCGGGCCCGATGGCAGCCAGCACTTGAGCAGCTTCCCATTCCAGATCACCGAACTGCAGGTGCTCGGCCATGCGGGGCACGATGAAATCGGCGTCCTTGGTCAACACCCACAGAGTCATGGCTGCTTTAGCACGTTGCGTGGAATTCACGTCCTTGACGATGTTGCGCAGTCGGGGGATCGCCGGTTTGGCCAGGTCGCCGAAGTTCGCCAGCGCCAGGATCGCTTCGTCGCGGATCGGCACCAGCGGGTCGCCGATGGCCTGGATCAGCGCGGGGGCGGCCTGGGGCGCGACGTCGCCACCCAGGCGACCTAAGGCCGCCGCAGCGTTACGGCGGTCCGAGGCGATCTCGGACTTCAGTCCCTGAAGCAATGTGGCCACAGCGGGCTTGCCGGCTGGACCCAGATTGCCCATGGCACGATATGCTAGATAGACGCGATGGAAGCCTTCGTAGGTAGCTCTGTCGGCCTGTTTGGTAGCAATGGTGATCAGACTGGGCAGGGCCGCTTTCGCGTCGGGCCCAATGGCCGCTACTACGTGCAGTAAACCGAGCTGCACATCGGGAGCATACTTTTCTAGATTCGCCACAATCGCCGGTACTGCATCTTTCCCCTGCGGGCCCAGTGTTGCCAACACCATCAGCGGTTCAGCCGGTATCTCGGGGGCTTGCTGCTTGATGATTTCGATAATCGTCGGAACGGCGCTCTTGGCCTCCTGCAGCTCTGCCGCTCGCAGTCGAACCACTCCCTGGCGGCGCGTATCCTGATCGGACGAGCGGAGCGCCTCGATCGCCTCCTTGACCGTGATGTTGGGCACCGCCTGGTCGGTTTGCTGAGCGTCGGCGGCACGGCTGGCGCCAGGCACCAGCAGGCAGAGCACGGGGATCAGCGTCCGCAACCCAGACGCTGCGCTGGCGATCCTGTCGCCGAAAAATCGGTAATGCGAGATCATCGTGTTTTCGTCTCTTGTTCTGTTGTGAGGGCAACGAGGCGGCCACCGCCATCCATCATACGCCAACGGGGGCAGAAAGGTAATTCAGGAAAGCAGCAAGTTAGCGGTGTGTTGGGGAACGATGAAATCGTCATGGGGTGATGGCCGGGGCGGAAATGAAGGCGCTTGTGGTGCCGAAAATTGTGTACAATGTCGCTCGAGTACTGGACTGGCGACACGTGCAGTCGCAGGTGTCAGGCAGGGACAACCGGGCGGTGCGTCGCCCGGAGTTCGTTTTACTTTCGACAAGCGGAGTCTTCTCATGCGTCAGTCGCGAGGTATCGGCGTGGCGATCTGTGTCACATTGGTAGGCAGTATGGCAGGGTTGGGTGCCGCAGCAGTGCGGGCGGCCGACTGGCCAACCTATTTGAACGATCTGGCCCGCTGCGGGTACAGCTCCCAACAGCTGGAACTGCCCCTGGCGCCGCGTTGGGTGTACACCAGTCCGGAGCCTCCGGAGACGGCTTGGGAAGGTCCACGATCTGAGCCTTTCGAAGGTAAGGAGATGCGGCATCGGGTGGATTTTGACAAGGTGCTGCATGTGACGAGCGGCCAAGGGCTGGCATTCGTCGGATCGTCGGTGGACAACCAGGTGCTCTGTTTTGACATCGACCGGTCGTCGATTCGCTGGCAGTTTCGTACCGCCGGACCGGTCCGCCTGGTCCCGACCTATGCGGATGGCCGCATCTATTTTGGAGCGGACGATGGATATGTCTACTGCCTTCGAGCGCAGGACGGCGAGCTTCTTTGGAAGCTTCGCGCGGGGCCCAGCGACGAGCGTCTATTGGCCAGAGGGAAGATGATTTCGCGTTGGCCGATTCGCACGGGAGTGATGGTTGATGGCGGCATCGCCTACTTTGGTGCTGGCGTTCTACCTCACGAGGGAGTTTATCTGTTTGCCGTCAACGCCGCAGACGGCTCCATTATTTGGCGCAATGATTACGATTAGCCAACAGGATGCTGGCCGCAATCCGCTCTCGCCGCAAGGTTATCTGCTGTTGTCCGACCAACGGTTGATTGTGCCTTCGGGCCGATCGTTGCCGGCAGCCTTTGATCGGGAGACGGGCAAGGAACTGTATCAGCGAAATATCAACTGGCGCACCACGGCGGGCGGCGTGGTGGGTGGAACCAAGGCGGTACTGGCTGACGGTCAGATATACAGTTCGGGACCTCATCATTTCCTGGCGTTGGATGAAAAAACTGGGGCGGTAGGTTATGCCTGGATTGATGGGCGGCAGTTGGTGATCAGCGACACGCGCGCCTTTGTTGCAGACGGCCAGCAGATCATCGGGCTCGATCGCCAAACGCATGCCGCCGCGACCATTGAGCGGCAGAAGTTGCGCCTGGCGTTGAACGATTTAAAAATGTGCAAGAGACCCTGCCAACCAATGCGCAAACGCAATCGGGCTCGGACGGGTGCGCAGGAAGTAGCCGCGGTGGTGGATGTCGACGCCCCGGCCGAGGGCGAGATCGCCACCGTGATCTCCGCGCCGGTGGCGAGGAGCGCGGCGCGCTGGAGCGTGTTGCGGAGCTCGCGCACGTTGCCGGGCCACGCGTGCCGGCGCAACGCGGCGCGGGCGTCGGTGCCGAGGCGCTTGTCGCCGAACGACGCCGTGAAGTGCTCGGCGAGCGGGAGGATGTCGTCGGGACGTTCGGCGAGCAGCAGGAATAGCAATCTCGAATCGTGTCCAGCACCGGTGGTGGAATCCTCACGGAACGTACCCGCGCGGATCGTCGCCGAGGTCGGCATTGGTCGCGCTGATCGCCCGAACCTCGACCTCAACCTCGCGACTCGAACCCAGCCGTTCGAACCGACGGTCTCGGCACGCACCAAGAGCTTCATCTGGCCGGCGAGCGAGCGACTACGCCAATCTCGTCGAGGAACGGCGTCCGCCCGTCGGCCGCCTCGAACTTGCCCTCGCGCGCCTTGGTCGCCCCGGTGTAGGCGCCGGCCTCGGCACCGAACTTTCAGCGTCTTGCCGCCCGAGTGGAGATCGACCACCACGTCCGAGATGCCACTAGCTCCGTGAAGACGAAATCGGCGATAACTTCGGTTACCGTTCCATCCCGGTTGCCGGGAAAGACCAGGTTCATATTGCGGCCGTCGACCGGCGACCGCCGCGTCGCGCTGCGCACGGCCGGCAGATTAAGTGCCGGGACGATAACGACGCGCCCGGCGACATCGGCGGCCCGCAGGCCGCGCGCCAGCTTGAGGAGGGCGATCGGCCCCTCGTACTCGTCGCCGTGCGAGCCGCCGGTGAACGTCACCGTCGGGCCGCGCCCGTTCTTGACGCACACGATGGGGATCCCAGCGACCCCAGGCGCTGTCGTTGCGGGAATGAGGCACCGTCATGAAGCCGACATGGCGGCCGTCGGCCTCGAAGTCGATGGTGCACGAAACCCGGCTCGGGCTTGTTCTCGACCTGGGCCTTGAAGGCCGCGTCCACCACGGCCGGCTTTGCTTGAAGGATCGATCATCTCACCCTCGGGTTGCCGTGAGAGCGCCCGGGACGGAGCCGCCGTACCGCCCCGGGTGTTGGTGGTCCTACTTCGACGCGCTCTTCTTGGCCGCCTGGATTTCGAACTTTGAGCTGGTCGAGGATCTTCTGGCCGCTGTCGCCGGTCATCTCGACGAATTTCTTGCGGGCCTCCATGCTCGCTTCCTTGAACGCCGCGCGCTCCTCTTCGGACAGGCGGATCATTTTCAGGTCGGGTTTCGCCTGCTTGATCTTTTCGAGCCGCTCTTCGTTGTATTGCTCCTGAACCTCGAAGATATAATCGTTGAGCTCGGCGATGACGGAGTCGAGCATGGCGCGCTGCTCCTGGTGGAGGTCGCCGCGTACCACTCCGCGTTGATCACGACCGTCGTAGTGAACTGCTGCTGGCCGGCCCAGATCATATAGTCCGACTTCGTAGAACTTCATCTCCTCGATGGCGAAAATGGGATTGACCTGCCCATAAATCTGCTTCAATTGCAGGCCGCCGTAAACCTCGCCGTAAGGCATCGGCGTCGGGTTACGCCAGAGGACTCATTGGCCGCCACCAGCATCGGCGAGACCATGGTCCACATCTTGAATCCTTAGAAATCGGCCGGAGAGCGGACTTCCTTGTTGGTCGTCCAGACCATCTCGCCTTCGGGATACATGGTCGAGAAGCTTGAGGTCCTTCGCCGCGAAATCCTCGCCAGTTCTTCGTAGATCGTCAGCTCCGGTCAGCACCGCCTTGTTGGCCTCGTTGCTCTGCGAAAGGAGATCGGGCACGGAAAACACCTGGATTTCCGGCACCGCGTGCCGAGGTCACCGGGTGACGCGTTCGCGAACTGAATCGCGCCCTGGGTCACCAGTTCCGTCAGATCGGCGGATGCCGAGCGTCCCTGTCCGGGATGTACGGTGACAGTGATGTCGCCGCCCCACTTTTCCTCCACCAGGCGCTTGAACTCCTGCGCGTACGCGTCCTGGACACTGCGCGGAAATCTCCTCGATGGCGAACCTCCATTCGTCGGCTCGTGGCCGCGCCGGAGGCCGCGGCAAGGCCGAGCGCGACCGTGGCGGCGAACCATATTCCGGAAAATTGTCTTCGTCATGTTTTCCTCTCCCTCGTCGTTTTCGGTCGCCCAGCGTTGTTTCCGTCCGGTCCGCCCGCGACACCGCCGCCTTCTAACAGCTATTCCAACATATGTTGCCTTGGCGAAGGGTTCAATCTGACAATTCTCCCATGACCGACTCATTCCCGACCGGACGGCACATCGCCCCCGCTATCTGGCACTGGCCAATGCGATCGCGGACGATATCGAGGGCGGCCGGTTGCCCCCCGGGTCGCGTCTTACGAACCATGGCAATTTCGCGTACGGGCTGGGCATGAGCGTTCACACCGTCAGCAACGCCTACAGGAACTCGATCGGCGCGGTCAGGTGATCGGCCAGGTCGGCCGGGGCACATTCGTGGCCTTTTCCGCCGCTGCCGAGTTCCAGCGACCCGTCTTCTTCGGCCGGCGCAAATCGCAACTGGTCGACATGTCGATCTTGAGGCCGGCGGTCGGCGCGATCCAAAGCGAAGAATACGCGATGTGCTGACCCGGGTCGCCCACGGCCAGGACTTCTCGTCGCTTCTCGCCTGCCGCCCCATCGTCGGCCTCGATCACCACCGCATGGCCGGAGCCACCTGGGTCAACCGCTACGGCCATGCGGTCGGTCCGGAACGCGTGATGCTGGTGAACGGCTGCGCCCATGGCCTGCTGGTGGCGTTGGCGACCCTGACAAAACCGGGCGACATCGTCGCCACCGAGGCGCTGACGGATCACGGCCTCATCGCGCTCGCCGGCATCCTGCATTTCCGCCTGCGCGGCATCGAGCACGACGAGCATGGCATCGTCCCCGACGCGCTCGAGCGCGCCGCCCGCGCGAGCGACGTCAAGGTTTTGGTGCTGACGCCGAATTACGCCAATCCGACCGCGACGGTCATGCCGGAGGACCGCCGCGAGCACGTCGCCAAGATCGCCCGGCTTCAGGACATCGTCATCGTCGAGGACGATGTGTTCGGACCGCTTTTGCCGCAGCCCATTCCGCCCGTCGCCGCGTTCGATCCGGACCGCGCGCTTTACATCGCCAGCCTGACCAAAACCGTCGTTTCAGGCTTTCGGGTCGGCTACATCGTGGCGCCGAAGGCCCTGCTGCCGCGGCTGGAAACGCGGCTGCGCGCCGGTTCGTGGATGGCGACGCCGCTGGGCGCCGAGATCGCCACCCGCTGGATCGAGGACGGGACCGCCGCCGAACTGGTGACCTGGCAGCAGACCGAGATGCGGGAGCGCCTCGACCTCGTCCCCCGCCATCTCGCCGGGCGCGCCTACCGGGCCATGCCGCACACGCCCCATATCTTTCTCGATTTGCCCTCGACCTGGCGGGCGGCCAACTTCGCCACCCATGCCCGGTTCCAGCAGGTCGCCGTGACGCCGGCCGAGCCGCTCGTCGTCGGCGAAAGCCCCGAGCCGCAGGCCATCCGCATCGCCCTCGGCGCCGCCACGTCCAGGCGCCAGTTGGACGTGGCCTCAAGCGTCTCGACACGCTGCTGTCTGAAAATTCGGAGCCGGCCTACATCAGCCTCTGATTCCCAGCCTCAAGTCCGCGGCGCGATTGTTCCGTATCAATTCGGTGATTGACATGGTTGGATCGGACGATCACCATGGTCGCCAAGGGAGTGGTGGCCTGCCCGACGTCCGCAGAGGAGGAACGAGAACCATGAGCGAGGGCCGATCAGCCGGCGCGGCAAGAGGCGGGTTCGTCCGGGCGCTTGGCGCGTTGGACGCCGTCGTCGCCAAGTTCGAGGTCTGGGTCCTGGCCTACGGCGTCCTGCTCATGGCCGCCAATTCGGTCGCCAACGTCGCCGGGCGCTTTCTGTTGCGCAGAGCATCTACTTTTCGGAGGAACTCAATCAGTTCCTGATCGTCCTGATCACGTTCGTCGGTCTGGGCTACGCCGCCCGCAAGGGACACATCCGCATGTCGGCGATCTACGACCAGCTCAGCGACCGCCATCGCAAGATCCTGATGATCTTTATCGCCACCGTGACGTCGGCGATCATGTTCGTTCTGCGTACTACGTTCGAATACGTCTATCGCGTGGCGCGGCTCGACAAGGTGACCCGTCGCTGCAGGTGCCGCTCTACCTCACCTACGTCTGGGTGCCGATCAGATTATCATCACCGGGCTGCAGTACGCCCTGACCGTGGTGCAGCAATCTCCGCCACGCCGACACGTACATTTCCTAGGAGGAAATCAATTCCTACGACGAAAAGCCATCAGCCGAACCTCGAAAGCAGGCGACGGAGGCAGAAGGGAGGGCGAAGCACCATGAACACGAAAGCGCATCGTCGGCACGATGATCGTGCTGCTACTGCTGGGCTTTCCCATGATGGTCCCGCTGATAGCCGCATCGATCGTCGGCTTCGTCATGATGTTCAACGGCTTGAAGCCCGAAACCTTGATCCAGCAGATGATCGGCGGCGTCAGACCGGCGTCGCTGATCGCGGTGCCGATGTTCATCCTCGCCGCCGATATCATGACCAAGGGCCAGCGGCGGACCGGCTGATCGACATGGTCATGCGCTTCGTTGGCCACGTCAAGGGCGGTCTCGCCATCACCACCGCCGCCACCTGCACCCTCTTCGGCGCCGTATCCGGGTCGACCCAGGCGACGGTGGTGGCGATGGGCTCCCGCTGCGGCCCAAGCTGCTGAGGCGGGCTACACCGACTCGTTCGCCATGGCGCTCATCATCAACGCCAGCGACATCGCCTTTCTGATCCCGCCCAGCATCGGCATGATCATCTACGGCGTCATCTCAGGAACCTCGATCGCCGAGCTGTTCATCGCCGGCATCGGGCCGGGCCTGATGATTCTGGTGATGTTCTCCCTCTATTCCTGCTTTACGCGTCGTAACGACTCCCCACCGATGCCAAGGCGACCTGGCGCGAGCGCCTGACGCGCGGTGCGCCGGGCGCTCTGGCCACTGGGCTTCCCGGTCATCATCATCGGCGGCATCTATGGCGGCATCTTCAGCCCGACCGAGGCGGCCGCGGTCTGCGTGCCTACGCCCTGTTGCTGGAAGTTCGTGATCTTCAAGTCGCTGAAGATCCGGATATCTACCGACATCGCCATGTCCACCGGGCTGATTACCGCCGTCGTCTTCATCCTGGTGGCGGCCGGCGAGGGGTTCTCCTGGATCATCTCCTTCGCCCAGATCCCGCAGCCGATCCTGGGAGTGCTCGGCATCAACGAGGCCGGCCCGATCGGTGCTGGTCACCATCTGCATCGCCTTCTTCGTTGGCTGCATGTTTGTCGACCCGATCGTGGTCATCCTGGTCCTGACGCCGATTTTCGCCCCAGCGTCGAGGCCGCCGGGCTCGATCCGGTGCTGGTGGGCATCCTGATCACCCTGCAGGTGGCCATCGGCTCGGCGACGCCGCCCTTTGGCTGCGACATCTTTACCGCGATCGCCATCTTCAAGCGGCCCTATTTGGACGTCATCAAGGGCACGCCGCCGTTCATCTTCATGCTGTTGCCTCGCCGGCGCTGCTCATCGTGTTCCCGCAGATCGCGCTGTTCCTGCGCGATCTGGCTTTTCGGTAGGCTCGGTGAACGATGGACGCGACCATGACCGCCGCCGCGGAAAGGACATAGGGACCATGTTCGAGAAAATCCTCGTCGCCGTCGACGGTTCGGAACACGCGGCCCGGGCCGTCGACGCCGCTATCGAGATGGCGCGCAAGTTCGACGCGCCGCTGGTGTTCATCTCGGTCTACAAGCACTACAGCCGGCTCGAGAGCACCCATTCGCTGGTGCGAACGCGGGACGTGCCGCGGACGCCGGACGAGACGCTCGGGATGCTCGCCAAGGCGACGGCCGAGCGCGCCGCGGCCTACGCCAAGGAACACGGCATCGAGCGCGCCGACGCGGTCTTCAAGCGCGGCCCGGTCGCTCGCACCATCGTCGATTTCATCAACAAGCACGGAATCGACACCATCGTGATGGGGCGCCGCGGCCGCGGCGACATCGAAGGCTTGTTGCTGGGCAGCGTCTCCACAAGGTGTGCAGCCTCGCGGAATGTACCTGCATCACGGTCAAGTAAGGGATCGATCAGCGATGCGCGGCCCAGACTCCATTCAGGTCCTTGCCCTTTCCGGACGGTTGGCTCCGGTTCGTGGCGTCCATCATCGTGGCCCTCGCCGTCCTTGCCGCGACGCCCTCGCACGCCGCTCCGTCGACGCTCGACAAGATCGTGAACGAGGGCAAGGTGACGGTCGCCATCGCCGACGAAGCCCCCTACGGCTACCGCGACGCCACGGGCCGCGTGACCGGCGAAGCGCCGGAGATCGCGCGGGTCGTGCTGTCGGAACTCAATCCCGACGTCGACATCACCTTCGTTTCGGTCGCTTTCGGCCAGTTGATACCGGGCCTCGAGAACGGCGACTTCGACATCGCCGCCGCCGGCATGTTCATCACGCCGCCGCGGTGCCGCCGGGTCGCGTTCTCCAATCCGACGTACGTCGTCGGCGAGGCCTTCCTGGTCCGCAAGGGCAACCCGAAAGACATCACCGACTATGGATCCATCTCCGCAAATCCCGACGCGTCGGTCGGCCTGATCGCCGGCACCGTCGAGTACAACTACGCGCTCGTCGCGGGATACCGGCGGATCGGGCGCCGCTCTACCGCAATTTCGCCAAGGCCGTCGAGGCTCTGAAAGCGGGAGAGGTGGACGCGGTCGGCATGACGTCGCTGACCATCCGCGAGATCGTCGCGGCCGACCCGCGACTGGAATCGACCGGGCAGTCTCTATCCCGAGATCGACGGCGCCGTCGTCAAGGGCCACGGGGGGTTCGCCTTTCGCAAGCAGGACCGGGAGCTGGCGGTGGCGTTCAACGAGCGGCTCGCTTCGTTCGTCGGGTCCGACCAGCACCTCGAACTCGTCGAGCCGTTCGGTTTCAAGAGCGACATGGTGGCGGACAAGACCGCCGCCGCACTGTGTGACGGGTGAGGCGGCATGGCGCCGTTCGCAAGCCCGGACCCGCCGCCGCGCTGGCTCCGCGTCGACCCGGCCCTCGCCGCCGAGCCCGGCGCCGCCGTGCGCATCGGTCTCGTCGTGATCGCCACCGACCACACCAGCGAGCGGGACTTCCGGCGCATTCTGCCGCCCGGCGTGGACGTCCTGGTGAGCCGCGTCCCCTGCCGCACCGTCACCACGGTCGAAAGCCTCGGCGAGATGGCGGCCGACTTGAGCCGGGCCGCCGACCTTCTGCTGCCCGGCAGCGACCTTCACGCCATCGCCTTTGCCTGCACCACCGGGGCGATCGTCGTCGGCGAGGCGGAGGTGGCCCGGCGGGTCGGGACGGTGCGTCCGGGCGTGCCGGTCACGACGCCCATCGAAGCGGCGCTCGACGCGTTCGCGGCATTCGGGCTGAAGCGGATCGGCGTCGTCCTGCCCTATGTGGAGGCGGTCAACTTGCGCGTCGTCGCCCGCCTCGAAGCGGCGGGTCTGGAGGTGGTCTCCGTGGTCAGCTTCGAGCTGGAATCGGACCGGGACATGGCGCGGATCCGGCCGGACGCCATCGTCGCGGCCGGCCTGGCGGCGGACCGGCCGGACGCCGAGGGCGTGTTCGTGTCGTGCACGGCGCTGCGCAGCGCCGAAGCCGCCGGAGACCTCGAGCGGCGCCTCGGCAAACCGGTGGTGACCAGCAACCAGGCGCTCTGCTGGCGCCTGATGCGGCTGACCGGCGTCGACAGCAGGATCGCGGGCTACGGCGCCCTGCTCGCGGAGCACTGAGCGGTGCCGGACTACGGCATCACCCTTGCCGATGTCTTCGCCGCCAAGGCCGCAATTCTCGGACGCGTCGCGCGCACGCCCGTCATTCCGGCCGCCTCGCTTGCGGACGGGAACGGCCGTTCCGTTTATCTCAAGCTCGAGACCCTGCAGCCGACCGGGGCGTTCAAGCTGCGCGGCTCCACCAACAAGCTCCTCGGTTTGAGCGACGAGGAAAAGGCCCGCGGCGTCGTCACCATGTCGACGGGCAACCATGGCCAGGGCGTCGCCTTCGCGGCGCGCGCGCTCGGTGTGCGCGCCGTCGTCTGCATGTCGAAGCTGGTCCCGGAAAACAAGATCGAGGCGATCCGCGCCGCCGGCGCCGAGGTCCGGATCGTCGGCGACAGCCAGGACGAGGCCGAGCGGGAAGTCGCCCGGCTGGTCGAGAACGACGCCATGACGCTCGTCCATCCGTTTGACGACCCGGCCGTGCTCGCCGGCCAGGGAACGATCGGCCTTGAACTGATGGAGGATCTGCCGCGCCTCGACAGCGTCATCGTGCCGCTGTCGGGCGGCGGCCTGATCGGCGGCATCGCCCTCGTCATGAAGGCGGTATCGCCGCGCGTCCGCGTCGTCGGCGTCTCCATGGACCGAGGCGCCGCGATGATCGAAAGCCTCAGGGCCGGACGGCCGGTTGCGGTGACGGAGGAGCGCTCGCTCGCCGACAGCCTCGGCGGCGGCATCGGTCTCGACAACCGCTACACCTTTCCGCTCGTCCGCGACCTCGTCGACGAAACCATCGTCGTCGGCGAGGCTTGGATCGCCGAAGCCATGGCGCATCTCTACTGGCGCGAGAGGCTGGTCGCCGAGGGCGGCGCGGCGGTGGGGATCGCGGTTCTGCTGCACGGCCTCGCCCGCTCGCTCGGGAAGACCGTCGCCGTCGTCGTGAGCGGTCGGAACGTCGACATGAACGCGTTCACCGATGCCGTACTGCACCACCGGCCGGATCGTTGAACGCAGCGGGAGAAACGCCACCAATGCCCAGCGTCACCATTCTCACCGAGGCGGAGCTTCGCCGTTCCGTCAGCCTCGACCGCGAAGCCGTCGCCGTCGTCGAGCACGCCTTCACCGCGCTGGCCGGCGGCAAGGTGGTCATGCCGCCGATCCTGAGGCTCGACGTCCCCGAGAACAACGGCGAGGTCGACGTCAAGACCGCGTACATCCCGGGCCACGCCGGGTTCGCCATCAAGATCAGCCCCGGCTTCTTCGACAACCCCAAGCTGGGGCTGCCCAGCGTCAACGGCCTGATGGTGGTGCTGAACGCGGCGACCGGCATCGTCGAGGCGGTGCTGCTGGACAACGGCTACCTCACCGACATCCGCACCGCCGCGGCCGGAGCCGTCGCCGCCCGTCATCTCGCCAGGTCCGAGTGCCCGGCCGTCGGCATCCTCGGCGCCGGCGTCCAGGCCCGCCTGCAGGTCGAGGCCCTGAAGCTGGTCCGCGACATCGACCGCGTCCTGGTCTGGGGCCGGGATCCCGAGAAGGCCGGCGCCTGCGCCCTGGACATGAAACAGCGGCTCGGCATCGCGGCGTTGCCGGTGGCGACCGCCCGGCAAGCCGTCACCGAAAGCGACATCGTCGTCACCACCACGCCGGCGCGCTCGCCCCTCGTCGAGGCCGACTGGCTGCATCCCGGCCTGCACATCACGGCGATGGGCTCGGACGCCGAGGACAAAAACGAACTCCATCCGGCGGTCATTTCCGAGGCCGACCTCGTCGTCTGCGACCGGCGGGCGCAAAGCCTCCGGCTCGGCGAGCTGCACCACGCCGTCGCCGCCGGCGTGCTCGACGCCGACGCCGTCCTCGCCGGCGTGACCGAGCTCGGCGAGATCACGTCGGGAGCGAAACCGGGGCGCGCCGACGACGGTCAGATCACGGTCTGCGATTTGACCGGCACCGGCGCGCAGGACACCGCCATCGCCCTTTATGCCCTTCGCGCGGCGCGGGCCGGCGGCTTCGGGGCGATCATCGACACCGAGGGAGCGGCGCCATGACGACGCGGGAAACGGACCGCGAAGGGGTTCAAGTATCCGGGGGGCTGGAAATGGCGCGCGCGCTCGCGTTCGACATCGCCGAGTACGACGCGCGGGTGCGCAAAACCAAGCAGGCGATGCAGGCGCGCGGGCTCGACGTGCTGCTCGTGCACCGACGTCGCAACATGCGTTGGCTGACCGGCTACGACGGCTGGTCCTTCTACGTCCACCAACTGGTCGTCATCGCCCAGGACCAGGACCAGCCGCTGTGGATCGGCCGCGGCATCGACGTCAACGGCGCCCGCGTCACCACCTTCCTGAGGCCGGAACATCCACCCCTACCCCGACGACTACGTGCAGACGCCGGTCAAGCATCCGATGGACTGGGTCGCCGAGGTGCTGGAGCGCTACGGCGCTCGGACCGCCGGCGGATCGGCGTCGAGACGGACGCTACTACTTCTCGCCGGCGCGCGCTCGGCGCCCTGCAAGGCGCGCTGCCCAACGCCTCCTTCAAGGACGCCGACCCGCTGGTCAACTGGATCCGGCATCGTCAAGTCGCCGGCGAGATCGCGCTGATGCAGCAGGCCGGCGAGATCATGAGACCGGTCATGCCGCCGGCGATCGACGCCATCGATCCCGGCGTGCGCCAGTGCGACGCGGCGGCCGCGATCTACCGGGCCGCAGTCTCGGGCACGCCGGAGTTCGGCGGCGACTACCCGGCGATCGTGCCGATGCTGCCGACCGGCCCCGGCACCTCGACGCCGCACCTGACCTGGAACGACGCGCCCTTCAGGAGCCGGCGAGGCGACGATCCTGGAGCTCGCCGGCTGCCGCCTGCGCTACCACTGCCCGCAGGCGCGCACGCTGCACCTGGGCAGCCGCCGCAGCGTCTGGCCGACACGGCCGAGTCGGTCGTCGAGGGCACTCGAAGCCGCGCTGGCCACGGCGCAGCCCGGCGCCACCGCGAGGCAGTCGAGGCGGCCTGGCGCGAGACCGATCGCCGCCACGGCCTCGAGAAGGAATCGCGCATCGGCTATTCCTCCGGGCTCAACTATCCGCCGGACTGGGGCGAGCACACCCTGTCGCCTGCGCCCCGGCGACACGACCGAGCTGCAAGCCGGACATGACGATCCACATGATCCCCGGCATCTGGATGGACGACTGGGGCATCGAGATCTCGGAGTGCTTCCGGGTCACCGAAGCCGGCGCCGAGCCCTTCTGCACGACCCGCGCGCGCCTCTTCGTCAAGGACTGAATGTCCGCGGGATGTGGCTGGGGCGTCAGGAACTCGAACCTGAAATGCCTGGACCAAAACCAGGTGTGATGCCAATTTCACCACGCCCCAAGTGTCGCGGCAAAGCGCCCCATACTTAACCGCAAACCACGGCCCCCGCAACCGGCGGGTGCGGAGCGCTGCGCTCATACCAACGGTCGTTAATAATGACCCATTGTGACGGCCTATCGAGGTTTCCGGCAAGGAGCGTGGTGCGCGGTGATGCGGGAGCATCATAAGCGCCGCGCGACGCTGTCCGGAAACCTCGATAGGCCGCCCGAAGGGTCGCGTTTCGCGCATCCTCGGGGCGTCGGAACCGCTTGACGATGGGTCCCCATCGCCGGCGCGGCCCCTCCTGCCGAGGATGCGTGAAACACGATCACAACGAGTTATTATTAACGACCGTTGGTATCAGACCGCCTGGCCGTTGGACTTCCGCTTGTTGGCCCGCTTTTCCACCGGCGGCGGCGGCGAGAAGCTGAGAATCACGTCGCCGGCCTCGGCCGGGGGCCGGCCCTCGTCGGTGGCGAAGGCCATCTCGCCGGACGGCCGCACCGCGAACAGCATCTCGGTTCCCTCGGGACGGTCGGAGAGATAGCGCTCGAGGTCGTATTCCTCGGTCAGGCCGGTCTTCTGAAACACCCACCCCTGGCGGCGGCGCTTCGCCAATTCGTAGTACCCGGTGCCGGAGCGCAACAGCGTCCGTCCGCGGATGGTGTGCGCCACCTCCTTGATCTCGTCGTCGCCATTGGTCCGGGTGCCGAGTTGATACACCCGGTGGCGGCCGATCTCCGGCGCGAACTGCGAACACACCAGGGCGTTGTAGGAATCGTTGTCGGTGAGCGCCAGGAGATAGCCGAAGCGGTTCATGTCGAGGTGGAATTCCGCCGCCTCCGAGAGGATCTGGCCGTAATACGTCGACAGCCCGGCGAGCCGGATCTGGCGCAGCCGGCGCCAATTGTCGTCGACGACTGTGACCGGGATCTTCAGATCCTCGAGCGCCTTGGCGAGGCCCATGTTCCAGGGCGACGCGCCGACGAGGAGGATGCCCGGTTTTCCGGTCGCCGACAAGCCCAGGCGGCGGCTCAGCCAGCCGATGGTGAAACCGTGGGCGATCACGGTCGCGAACACGATGGCGAAGGTCATCGGCACCAGCAGGGCGGCGTCCTCGTATCCCAGCCTGACCAGCGACGGTCCGAACAGGCCGGCCACCGCCACCGCGACGATGCCGCGCGGCGCGATCCAGCCGATCAGCGTCCTTTCCCGCCAGGTCAGGCCGGCGCCGATGGTGCTGAGCCAGATGGTCGCCGGCCGCACGAGGAACAACATGGCGCCGACGAACGCCGCCATGCGCCAGTCGGCGGTGAACAGGACCTCGCGCGGCAGCGACGCGCTGAGCACGACGAAGACGGCCGACACCAGGAGAATAGTGATGTTCTCCTTGAACCGGCGCAGTTCGTGAATGCTGGCCAGCCGCGCGTTGGCGAGCGCGATGCCGAGCACGGTGACGGCCAGTAGGCCGCTTTCCTCCTGGACCAGGTTGGCGCCCTCGAAACAGGCGAGGACGGCACACAGAATTGCCGGCGCCTTGAGGTACTCCGGGACCAGCCCGCGATCGAACGCGAACACGATCAGCCGGGCGAAGCCGATGCCGAGGGCGACCGCCAGCCCGATGGCGACCAACAGCGCGGCGCCGGCGACGACGAAGGTCTCGTCGCGGTGGACGACGGTCACGACCTCGTAGACCAGCACCGCCAGTAGCGCTCCGATGGGATCGTTGATGATCCCTTCCCACTTCAAAAGCGCCGCCGGACGCGACCCGAGTTTGGCTTGGCGCAACAGCGGAATGATGACCGTCGGCCCGGTGACGACGAGGATGCCGCCGAACAAAATCGCGACCGGCCACGAGAGGCCGGCGGCGTAGTGCGCCGCGAGCGAGCCCAGCGCCCAGCCGATGGGCGCGCCGAGGATCACCAGGCGGCGGACCGCGGCGGAAACGCCGCGCAGCTCGCGGAAATCGAGGTTCAGGCCGCCCTCGAACAAGATGATGGCGACGGCGATGGATACCGTCGGCTGCAACAGCGGCCCGAAATCCGCGACCGGGTCGAGCACGCCCAGCACCGGACCGGCCGCCACCCCGGCCAGCGCCAGCAGCACGATCGCCGGCAACTGCAGCCGCCAGGCCAGCCATTGCGACCCGAACCCGAGGGCGATGATCAACACGATCTTGACGATGAGAAGTTCTTCCATGGGGTCCTTCGCGCCGCGGCAAGACCGAACGGCGGAAGATGGCTCAAGTCGTTATCCGAGAGCAACAACGATCATCGCGAAGCGCCCGGAAGCGGCCTCGGAAACATTCAGGCTCGGGCCAGGGGCGCCGACTCGATCCACCAGCCGGGGCGCGCCCGGCGCAGGCGCCGAGCGCCGCGCTCGGCGTCGGCGCGGGTGGCGAACAGGGCGAAGCAGGTGGCGCCGCTGCCGCTCATGCGGCTCAGCAGAGCGCCTGGCAGCGGGTCGAGCTCGGCGAGCACCGTGCCCATCACCGGCGCCAGGGCCGCTGCCGCGGCGGCCAGATCGTTGCCGCGTTCGGCCAGAAGCCGCGCCAGCGCCTCGACGTCCGCCGGCGGCGCGCGACAACGGCGCGGCGTTGCGAAAACGGCCCCTGCCGCCGCCTGAACACGGCCGGAGTTGCCACCGCCATCCCCGGGTTGACGAGAACCATCCAGCACGGCGGGAAGCGGCGGCGCCGGCGCGATGTCCTCGCCGATGCCGGCGACGAGGGCCGGATGGCCGGCGAGGCACACGGGCACGTCGGCGCCGAGCGTCAAGGCCAGGGCGCGGAGATCCTCGGCCGCCGGCCTCACCGCGCCACAAGCGGGCCAGCGCCTTCAAGGCGGCCGCCGCATCGGCCGAGCCGCCGCCAATCCCCGCCGCCACCGGCAGCCGCTTGATCAGCTGGATCCGCGCCCGCGCTCGCGTCCCGGCGGCGTCGGCGAGAGCGCGAGCCGCCCGCAGCACCAGATTTTCCGGGCCTGCCGGAACGGCCGCCGCGAACGGGCCGGATACGCTCAGGCGCAAGCCGCATGGTCGTCCGTCGCCAGCGTCGAGTCGGCGTCGTGTCGGTGTCGACCCGGACGGTTCGCCGATGCCGGCGAAGGCAACGAGGCTGTCCAGCAGGTGATAGCCGTCGGCGCGGCGGCCGACGACGTGCAGGTAGAGATTGACCTTGGCGGGCGCGTCGCCGCGATCGCCGGACGCGGCAGTCCCGCGGCCGTTGGCGCTCATCATGGCGCGGCGGCGTTGGCCTCCTTGACCAGATCCCTTGTCGAGCTTGCCCTCGAGCTTGGTCCTTGAGCTCCGGATCGGGATCGAGACCGAGAGCGCCGCGCCACTGAAAGCGGGCTTCGCGCGTGCCGCCCCACCGCCCAATAGGCATCGCCCAGGTGATCGTTGATCACCGGTCCTCGGGCCGCAATTCGACCGCGCGCTCCAGTTCGCGCACCGCTTCTTCGTATTTGCCGAGCCGGTAGTAGGCCCAGCCGAGACTGTCGACGATGTAGCCGTCGTTGGGGCGCAGTTCGACGGCCTTGCGGATCATGTCCTGGGCCTGGTCCAGGTTCTGCCCCTTCTCTACCCAGGAATATCCGAGGTAGTTCAGGACGAACGGCTGGTCGGGCTCGAACTCCAGCGCCTTGACAAAATCCTGCTTCCGCCCGCGGCCACCGCTTGGCGCGTTCCAGCGCGATGCCGCGCGCGTACAGCAGCCGCCAGTGATTGGGCTTCAACGCTCCGGCATGCGCGATACGCGTCGTCGTAGGCCTGACCGCCTCGGCGAACCGTTCCTGGGGCGGAGCATGTCGCCCAGCGTCCACCAGCGGCTCAGGATCGTCGGCCTCTCCGTCGGCCACTCGCGCAGTTGCCGCGCGGCGTCGTCGAACCGCTCCATTCGATTGAGATTGAGCGCGGCGTTAAGGCGCGCCTGACACGACAGCGGCGACGCAGGGTCGACCGACGCATACATCCGATTGGCGTCGTTCGCTGCCGATCGCTTCCATCGAATCCGCCACCAGCATCTGCAGCGCCGGGAACTCGGGCTGCAGATAGAGCCCGAGCTGGCCGAGAACCAACGCCATTTCCGCGGTGCTCTGGCGCGACAGCGCGCCGGCCGCGTCGAACAGCGCCAGCGGCCGCGCCATCGGCGCGCGCGGGCTTGATTTGCCCGTCCGATGCAGCGGCGTTGCCGTCGACGCGGGTCAGCTCGGCAGAGATCATGGCCGCCCGCATGCTCCTCCGATAGCGCTGGTAGAGGGCGCGCGCCTCTTCCGCCGCGCCGGCCCGCTCGAAGACGCCGCCCATGAGCTGCACCGCACCAACGACAACCGCTCGCCGTCGGCGGCCGCCCGGGCATAGCGCGCGCGTCCTGCCGCGGCGCCAGCGGCGTCGGCGATCAACGCGGCGTGCAGGTCGAACAGGTCTCCACGGACCGCTGGTCGGCCAGGACCTTCGCAGCCGTCGGCGATGCCGCGCTCGCGGATGGCCCCGCCCGTACACGCCCAGGCCCGCAGAATGTCGCCGAGGAACAGGCTGACGCGGCCCTCGGGCAACGCCGCCAGGCGCTCGTCGGCCGCCGCGTACTCGCCCTTCGATCTCATCGACGGCGACGACCACGTGCTGCGAGGGCGGCGTCGTGGACCTGTCGCCGATCGACTTTGCGCCGGCCAGCGCCACGGCCTCCGGCGACGCGCCCGTCGAGAAGCAGCGCCAATACGCCCGGTAGACCAGCACCGGATCGTCCGGCGACCTCGTCCAGCGCCGCCAAAGAAACATCGCGGCGTCGGTGTCCTCGCGTCGACCTTGCGGCGTGACGGGCGGCAAGATAATTGCCGGTCAACGTCTGGCCGGGCTCGACGGCGGCGACGGACCCGCCGGCGTCCGCCGCCGTCGACGCCGCTCGCCGCGCACGCGCACGCGGCGCCAGGCCAATGGCCAAGGCGGCGACGGCCTGGTTCGCGCCCTCGACCGCCCGAAAGCGTAGCGAAACTGAAAAGATCATCGAAATAGCGGCCTCACATGTTCGGATAGTTCGGCCCGCCGCCCCCTTCCGGCACCACCCAGTTGATGTTCTGCGTCGGGTCCTTGATGTCGCAGGTCTTGCAGTGCACGCAGTTCTGCGCGTTGATCTGCAGCCGCGGCTTGCCGTCTCTCCTCGACGATCTCGTAGACGCCGGCCGGACAATAGCGCTGCTCCGGCGCGTCATAGACCGCGAGATTGACGTCGCACCGGCACCGATGGCGTCCTTCAGCGTCAGGTGGACGGGCTGGTTTTCCTCGTGGTTGGTGTTCGAGATGAACACCGAGACAGCTTGTCGAAGGTGATCACGCCATCCGGCTTGGGATAGTCGATCTTGGCGCACTCCGCGCCTTCGGCTTCAGCGCGGTGTGGTCGGGCTGATGGTGCAGGGTCCACGGCGCCTTGCCGCGCAGCAGATAGGTATCGAGCGCCGAATAGACCGAGGCCCGGCCCACAGGCCCCTGTGGAACGCCGGGCGGATGTTGCGCACGCTGTAGAGCTCGTCCCACACCCAGGTTGTCTTCAGCGCCTCGGGATAGGCCTCGACCACCGGCGGCGCGTCGTCGCCGCCGAGCGCCGCGAACACCGCCTCGGCGCCGACCATGCCGGACTTCATCGCCGTGTGGGTGCCCTTGATCTTGGGCACGTTGAGGAAGCCGGCGGTATCGCCGATCAGCGCGCCGCCCGGGAACACCAGCTTCGGGATCGACTGGAAGCCGCCCTCGTTGACAGCGCCCGCGCGCCATAGGAGATGCGCCGGCCGCCCTCGAAGGTCGGGCGGATCGCGGGGTGGGTCTTGAACCGCTGCAATCTCCTCGAACGGGCTGAGATGGGGGTTCTGGTAGTCGAGCCCGACGACGAAGCCGACCGCGACCTGGTTGTCCTCCAGGTGGTAGAGGAACGAGCCGCCGTAGGTCTGGCTGTCCATCGGCCAGCCGACGGTGTGGACGACCTTGCCCGGCTCGTGCTTGGCCGGGTCGACCTCCCACAGCTCCTTGATGCCGATGCCGTAGGTCTGCGGGTCGACGCCGTCGCGCAGATCGAAGCGCTCGAACAGCGTCTTGGTCAGCGAGCCGCGGCAGCCTTCGGCGAAGAGCGTGTACTTGGCGTGCAGCTCCATGCCCGGCTGGTAGCTGTCGGTCCGCTCGCCGTCGCGGCCGACGCCCATGTCGCCGGTGGCGACGCCCTTGACCCGGCCGTCGTCGTGATACAGCACCTCGGCGGCGGCGAAGCCGGGATAGATCTCGACGCCCGAGCTCCTCGGCCTGCTGCGCCCAGCCAGCGGCAGACATTGCCCAGGCTGACGATGTAGTTGCCGTGGTTGTTCATCTGCGGCGGCGTCGGCAGCTTGTAGGATCTGCGTCTCGGTCAGGAACAGGAAACTGGTCCTCGGTCGCCGGCGTCTGCAGCGGCGCGCCCTTGTCCTTCCAGTCGGGGATCAGCTCGTTCAGCGCCTCGGTCTCGATCACCGCGCCGGACAGGATGTGGGCGCCGATCTCCGAGCCCTTCTCGACCACGCAGACGGTGATCTCGCGCTCGTTCTTCTGCGCGCGAGCTGCTTCAGCCGGATCGCCGCGGTCAGCCCGGACGGCCCGCCGCCGACGATCACCACGTCGAATTCCATCGATTCCCGTTCCATGGGACTCCTCTCCTCAACCGGCATATCCATTTAACCCTTCGCCTTATAACATAAGGGAACCAACGGGCCCTGCACAATCAAACTCATGCGCGCGCAACCAGTTTGACCGTCGAAAGCGCGATGGTAGAGTGACCGCCATGGACCCGGACACGACCCTTTCCATCGCCGAGGCGCTGCGCTGGCAGTTGCAAGCCGGCGTGGACGAAACCATCGGCGAGGACCCGGTCGATCGCTATCAAGGCGCCGCCTCGGCTCAGCCGTGGCGGGCCGCCCCGACGGCGGCCGCTCCGGCTCCTGTCGCGGCTCCGGCCCCGGCTCCGGTCCCAGCACCTGCTCCTGCACATTCTCCGGCACATTCTCCGGCACATTCTCCGGCTCGGGTCGCGCCGCCGCTCGCCGGCGAGAGCGCCGTGCAGACCGCCGCCGAGCTCGCGGCCCGCGCGACCACGCTGGAAGAGCTTCGCGGCGCCCTGATGGCGTTCGACGGCTGCGCCCTGAAAAGCACGGCCACCAATCTGGTGTTCATGGACGGCAACCCCGAGGCCCGCATCTCGTGATCGGCGAGGCGCCGGGAGCGGAAGAGGACCGCAGGGGACTGCCCTTCGTCGGCCCGAGCGGGCGGCTGCTCGACCGCATGCTGGCGTCGATCGATCTCGACCGCGGCAAGGTGCTGATTTCCAACATCATTTACTGGCGCCCGCCGGGCAACCGCAATCCGTCCACCAGCGAGGTCGCCATGTGCATGCCGTTCGTCGAGCGGCTTGTGGAACTTGTGGACCCCGACATGCTGATCGCGCTCGGCGGCCCCTCGGCAAGCGCCCTCTTCGGCCAGAAGACGGGCATCGGCAAGTTGCGGGGTCGCTGGCTCAGCTACCAGACGCCCCGGCTCTCCCGCCCGATCCCGGCGCGCGCCCTTTTCCATCCGGCCTATCTATTGCGCTCGCCGGCGCAGAAAAGACTGGCCTGGCGCGACCTGCTCGCCATTCGAGAAAAAATTCAGTCTTTATAAAATTTTATATTTATTTTCCGACAACCGAAGTAATAGATTAAAAAATCGATCAGAGTTTCTCTTTTTGTTGCTCTGCGGCGAGAAATACTTATACTTGAAAAAGGTAAGTTTGGTCTGGGAATAATCCGTGGGTGTATACGTTCGGCGATCATTGATCGCCGTCCTGATTGCCGGTTGGGCCTTGATCCCGCTCGCCGCTCGGGCCGATGCGAACGGAGCGAGCGTGCCGCTCTCGGCGGCGCCCGGGGCGGAGGCGGCCGCATCGACGGCGAGGTTGGCGCCCGGGCCGATTACCGGGTCGACACCCAATTGGCCGTCACGTTGCCGCGCGTCCTCTCGTCATCCGACGTCTTCTACTACAAACAGATGTTCGCGCTCGGGGCGAGCGGTCAATGGCCGCGGGTCGACGCCCTGGTCGCCAAGCTCTCCGATCCTCTGCTCATGGGTCATGTGATGGCCCAGCGCTATCTCCACCCGAAAGCGTACCGGTCGCAGTATGCGGAACTGCATGCGTGGATGGCCCGCCACGCCGATCATCCCGACGCCGACGCCATCTACCGGCTGGGCCTGCGCCGCAAGCCCAAGGGCGGCGAGCCGCTGGCGCGCCCCGCCCGGCCGCAGCAGACCTACGCCGCGTCGGGCCGGCTCCGCCCGTCTCCGCCGGCGATCCCGACGGGACAGCTCGGCCGCGCCAAGACACGGCAGGCGGCGGCGCTCAAGCGGGAAATTCGCGCCGCGGTGTGGCGGGGACAGACCGCGACCGCCAAGCAGTTGATCCAGTCCGCCGCCGCCCGGCAGCTTCTCGGTCCCGTCGAACTCGATGACATGCGCGCCCGCCTCGGTCAGGCGTATTTCGTCGACGGCGAGGACGCCTGGGCCGTCGAATGGGCCGGCGGCGCGGCCACGCGATCGGGCCAGTACCTGCCGAACGCCCACTGGACGGCCGGCCTGGCGGCATGGCGGCTCACGCGACTACAAGCAGGCCGCAGTCCATTTCGAGGCGCTCGCCGGACGCCGACAACCTGTCGCCGTGGATGGTCTCCGCCGGCGCCTTCTGGGCCGCCCGCGCCGGCCTCGTCGCCGACCGGCCGCAAAAGGTCAATACCTGGCTGAAGGTGGCGGCGTCCTCACCCGACGACGTTCTACGGCCTGCTCGCCCGCCACGTTCTCGGCGCGCCGATGCCGTTCCAATGGGAATAGCTCGGCCGCCGAGCAGGCGGCGCTCAATCGCCCTCGCCGGCTCCCCGGCGGCCGGCGGGCGCCGGCGCTGATCCAGGTCGGGAGAGCGAGCTGGCCCAGCAGGAGTTGGTCGCTGCGCCGGAGGCGGCGGCGCGGAGCACGCCGAGGCGCGATGATCCTGGCCGCAGCGGGCGCAGCTGCCGTACCTCGCCCTGCGCCTGCCGACCGGCTGACCCACGACGGCGGCGGTATCGACGCCGCGGCCTTCCCGCTGCCGCCCTGGGATACCGGAGAGCGGTTTCGGGTCGACCGCGCTCTCTCTATGCGCTGATGCGCCAGGAGTCGGCGATTCAACCCGGGCGCGAACAGCCACGCCGGCGCGCGCGGCCTGATGCAGCTGATGCCGGCGACCGCGCGGCTACGTGGCGCGCGGCACGCGCCACGGCCGCGAGCGCAACACGCTCTTCGAGCCGCGGTCAACATGGCGCTCGGCCAGAACTACCTGCAGCTGCTGATCGGCGACGCCGGTCATGGCGACCTGTTCAGGCTGGCGACCGCCTACAACGGCGGGCCGGGCAACCTCAGGACTGGGGGCAGCCGGCGTCGACCACATGAACGACCCGCTGCTGTTCATCGAGGCGCATCCCGCGCGCGAGACCCGGCTTTTCATCGAGCGGGTGCTGACCAACCTGTGGATCTACCGCCAGCGGCTCGGCCAGCCGGCGCCGTCGCTGGACGCCCTTGCCGAGGGCGACTGGCCGGCGCTACAGACCGCTGGACGGCAACGCGCGGCTGCAGGGCTGGCGCAGCGACGATGGCGCGCATCGACGGCAAACCGTTCCTTGCCGGTCAACATCGCCGTGCTGACCGTCTCCGACACGCGCACCGCGGACGACGACAAGTCCGGCCGCACCCTGGTCGAGCGTGATCGAGGCGGCCGGCCACAGCGTCGCCGCGCGCGCCATCGTGCGCGACGATGCCGGACGCCATCGTGGCCAGGCTCCGCGCCTGGATCGCCGACGACCGGCGGTCGACGTGGTGATCGCCACCGGCGGCACCGGCGTCACCGGCCGCGACGTCACGCCCGAGGCCTTCCGCCGCGTCATCGACAAGGAGATCCCGGGCTTCGGCGAGCTGTTCCGCTGGCTCAGCTTCCAGAAGATCGGCACCTCGACGATCCAGTCGCGCGCCACCGGCGGCGTCGCCGGCGGCACCTACCTCTTCGCGCTGCCCGGCTCGCCCGGCGCCTGCAAGGACGCCTGGGACGACATCCTGCGCCACCAGCTCGACATCCGCCACCGCCCTGCAACTTCGTCGAGCTGATGCCGCGGCTGAAGGAGCACCTGTAGGAGGAAGCGGAAACACTGATGCTGAAGAAATGATGATGCCGCGCTCGAACTTATAAAACTGATTACGGCCATAAGCCGACGCACCGCCGCCATGGCGCACAAAACCGGCCGATCGGCGGACGAAATCATCGGCTACGACGAGCACGGCTTGCCGCGCTAAACTGAAGTTTCCACTTGGCACGATTGATTGAGGTAGAGTTTGTGCGGACTTTGGCTGGCTTGTATTGTTTCAATGTATCCATGTAAGAGGCTTTACAACGGGGCCGAGACGTGATTCTGTGGACGCATGTTCATCGACACGGTACCCAACCGGACCTCGCCGCCGGCGATTTTGTTGCGTGAGGCCTATCGCGAAGGCGGCAAGACCAGGAAGCGCACACTGGCCAACCTGTCGAAGCTGCCAGCGGACCTGATCGCGGCGATCCGGGCCGTTCTGGACGGCGCCCATGTGGTGGGTCCGGGCGAGGATGGCTTGCAGATTGCCCGGGCCCTGCCGCACGGTCATGTCGCCGCGGCGCTCGGCATGGTGCGCAAGATCGCGCTCGACCGGCTGTTGCTGTCGACGGCCACGGACAGGGCGTCGCGGCGGCATCGCGACCTGGTGGTGGCGCTGCTGATCGATCGGCTGATCGCCCCGCGCTCCAAGCTGGCTTCCGTGCGCGGCCTCAACGAAGACAGTGCCAGCACCAGCCTGGGGCCGGCATTGGGGCTTGGGCCGGTGGCCGAACGCGAGGTCTATGAGGCGCTGGACTGGCTGGGCGAGCGGCAGGCGCGCATCGAGGCCGGGCTGGCCCGGCGGCACCTGAAGGGCGACACCCTGGTGCTCTACGACGTCAGTTCGTCGTATCTGGAGGGGCGCTGCTGCCCGCTGGGCCAATACGGCTACAGCCGCGACCACCGGCGCGACCGGCCGCAGATCGTCTACGGTCTGCTGTGCGCGGCCGACGGCTGCCCGGTGGCGGTGGAAGTGTTTGCGGGCAACACCGCCGATCCGGCGACGCTGGGCGCTCAGGTGGCCAAGCTGAAGCGGCGCTTCAAGCTGTCGCGGGTGGTGCTGGTCGGCGACCGCGGCCTGATCACCGCGGCGCGCATCACCGAGGATCTGAAGCCGGCGGGGCTGGACTGGATCACCGCGCTCAGGGCGCCGGCGATCGCCAAACTGGCGGGTGACGACGGCCCTTTGCAACTGTCGCTGTTCGATCAGCGCGACATGGCCGAGATCACCAGCCCCGACTATCCCGGCGAACGGCTGATCGTCTGCCGCAACCCGCTGCTGGCGGCCGAACGCGAGCGCAAGCGGGTCGATCTGCTGGCGGCCACCGAGCGCGATCTGTCGCGCATCGCCGACCAGGTCAAGCGGCGGCGATCCGGCCGGCGCACCGCCGCCGATATCGGGCTGGCGGTCGGCGCCCTCCTCGATAAGCACAAGATGGCCAAGCACATCGCCATCGACATCGCCGACGGCCGGTTCACCTGGCACCGGCGCGACGACGCCATCGCCGCCGAGGCCCGGCTCGACGGCCTCTACGTGATCCGCACCACCGTGCCGGCCGACCAGCTGGACACCGCCCGGGCGGTGCAGGCCTACAAGGATCTGGCCCGGGTCGAGCGGGCCTTCCGCAGCCTGAAGACGGCCGAACTCGAGATCCGCCCGATCCGCCACTGGAAGCCGTCGCGGGTCCGCGCCCATGTCTTCCTCTGTCTGCTGGCCTACCACCTCGAATGGCATCTCCGGCAGGCCTGGAAGCCGCTGCTGTTCGATGACCCCGAGCCGGAGACCGGCCGCGCCCGGCGCACCTCGCCGGTCGCCAAAGCCGAGCCGTCACCGGCCGCACGGATCAAGCGCGCCACCCGGCGCACCGACCAGGGCCTGCCGGTCATGGGCTTCACCCAGCTGATCGGTCATCTCGGCACCCTGACCCGCAACGCCGTGCGCGTCCCCCTCCAGGGCAGCCACAGCTTCACCGCCTACCCCCGTCCCACCCCCCTGCAACGAAAGGCCTTCGAGCTCATCGGCATCGATCCCACGCGTGTCCAGTAACCGAAAAACCTCACCGACCAATCATCGTTTCGGTTCAACCACTTGCGCTCTTCGTAAATGAAAACTTCAGGCTAGAGATGCCGGATCAGTTCCCGCTTTCGGGGCCGAGCCGACGATCCGGGCTCGTCCCGGTTCGAGCTCTCGTCTCAGTTTGACCAGAAGGCGACCATAAGGAATGCATAAAGTCAGCTCCTGACATCACAATGGCCAAAGGCAAGCCCGATCAGATATCACAACTGGATCCAACGCTTGATGGCTTTAGGAGGTTTTTCTTGTAAAAGGCAAGTCTCAACTCTTACACGTATGTGGTCCTGAGAGGTCCGCAAGAGTCGACCGTTTTGACCAATATATGCGACAGGGGCAATTATGTCAGAAGCTGAAGACGGATTCCTGGCGGAGCCTCTTGATGACGTTCGGGCCATCGTGCGTCAGAAGTATGCTGATTGGCGGGCATTGCTGAGCCGCGTGAACCGCGTTGCTGTTGTTAATCAGCACGCGCTCGTGATCCATACAGATAGCAGTGTAGAAAAGTATGCTGCGGTGCTGTACGCGAGAATTTTGGCGACAACACAGGCAAGCGTTCTTCTTCTGGAGATAGGATTGGTTCCACAGGCGCGCACTCTCCTGCGTGCCGCCATGGAAGCACACTTCGCACTTGCCGCGATAGCGAAATCTCCGGAAGTAGTGGATGAACTGTTAAAGGGGCATGTAGCTGAACAGAGGCGCGCTGCCCGAAACGTCGGCCGATTGGCAGGACCCGATACTAAGGAAAAAAATTGCTAAGGCCAGAAGCAGCCTCGGGGCAGTTGCATGAATTCCGTTCAAGCGACGCAAAAGCGCTATCTACTCTCGAACTTGCTCAAAGAGCGGGGTTGGAAGACTGGTATCGGTGTGCTTATATGGTTCTAAGCTGGTCGGCCCACGGAGCCGCAATAGATCTGGACCGTCACGTTGTCCTCGGTGACGACGGAGAAGTGAAGGAGTTTCGGAACGAGCCAGAAATCGATGGACAGGAATCCTCCTGGCTTTGCGCTGTGGAATTGCTCTTGAAGTCTTCGATTGCCCTGGCGGCCGTATTTCCACAGGTTGACCAAGCTTCCATCAACCAACACTATGAGGATGCTCGTAACCTGCTTGCTAAAAGCGCGGGTTAATATGGCGCTGGGATGCCGTCGTTTTCTGACGACCTTTCGGGAGCCGCCTGCGGCGTGTTCGCGTCTGCTAAGACCTTGCCGACCCAGGGCAGGCCACGACGGCAATACCTTCAGCTGCGGACCATCATTCAGGGCGACGAGAACCGTCACTGATGACCCGGAGCGGTCTTCAACGTGCTTCAGTATCAGCTTGGGCTTGCGGTGACAGTATCCGAAAGCGCAACCGAAACTTGTACATCCATTCCTTCAAACGCATCTCGACCACCGACGAAATTGCCGGATACAGGCATGGTCTGCCGAATGTGGCGAGCGACAGCAACCGGGATGAGATTGAAACCGCCGACACTTCGATTGGTTGGATCAAACGTAATCCACCCCGCGCCGGGCACATAGACCTCTGCCCACGCATGCGTCGATCCGGAACCGGCTGAACCGAGCGCGTCCGATCCGGATCGTAGAGATATCCCGATACGATCCGCGCGCCAAAACCAAGACTACGTACGGCATCCACGAAGAGGGCGGCGAAGTCGCGGCATGAACCCTGATTACGAGCGAGCGTTTGCACTGGCGATTGGGTACCCTCTCCTTCGCGAACTTCATAGGCAACCCGCGCGGCGACGCCGGCGCAGATATCCTTGAGCAGGGCAAGGGTCCCTGTCGGGTTTCCCGCAACAAATCCCTGCGCCCACATGCGAAGCTGCCCGTAAGAATCGAGATAACCTTGAAGCCGCAACGCGCCAAGGTCCGTCATATCGTCCTCGGTTAGCAGAAACGGGTAGTTCGCTGCTGAGGCAGCGATATCGAAGACGGGCCACTGTTCGACGTCGAGCGTGAGCTCGGCAAAGCTGTCGATGACGAGCACGTCCGACTTCTCATGAAACGTCGCGGTCGCAACAGCATTGCCGGATACATCGTGCGCCCATGCGATCGTCGCGGCGGGCTTCAGCGTCATATCGTGCGCGATGAGCCGCAGATTGCGGCTCTCTCGTGGACGAAGCATCAACCGGTGCGGACCGAACTCCATCGGTGCCTGGTATCGGTAGGTCGTCAGGTGATGAATTGCAAGCGTAATCAAAAATCGCCTCCTTAGGAAGGCTACCATAAATTCCCCGAAGACCGCTCCTGGCTAATGGCTACCGTAAAAAAGGACGTGGGCGGCAATTCTATATCTAGGAGGTGTCCGTCTTAAACGGATAGGCACGATCTGAACATTGTTGCCTGGGTTGCACGGATTAAACCAATATGACTGCCCGTTCAGAACGGGACAAGATGCGGGCCGGCGAGCTTTACTCCGCGTCGGATCCGGAGCTGGCGGCCATGCGGCTCCGGGCGCGGCGGCCATGCCGGCGGTTTAATACCAACGGTTCCTATCAACGAGAATTGGTATTGCGCTTCATCACAACAACCTGGAAAGATGTTGCGGCTACCCGACACGGGCCGGTTTGGCGTTCTGTTGTCCGCGCTCGGCCGGCCATTGGCGGAACGCGAAGACATAAAGCACGACGAGGCCGACGAGCGGGACCGGCAGGAGGAGGAACCACCATCCGGACCAACCCGCCTTGCGGAACACCCAAAAGGCGGGAACATTGATCCCGAAAAGGATGACGAGGACGATCACGGCCCCGGTGAACGATGAATGCTCCATGACCTATGCCTCCGGTGCCTCCGGACGCCGCGGCCAGCGGCGAACGGCCAGCATGGTCCAGCAGACGAACCAGCCGATGGGACCGAGCAACAGCACAATCGCCCACAGGCGAGCAAAACCCGCCCTCGCGAAAATATTCTGCAACGGATAGGCGACAATCAGGAAGCCGATGAGGCTTGCCACCGCACCGATAACGCCATCTCCCGCGTGTTCCATCGCCTCTTCCCTGTCCGCGCGCGTTGCCCACACGCTTCCCCGCCGGCCGGGGTCGCGCCGTTAGTGGTCCGGATCTGACATATGTCAGATCCGGACCACTAACGGCGAACCTCTCACCGTTCCTTTTATACCAATTCTTGCTGATAGAAACCCGTTGTGACGGTCTTTCGAGGTTTCCGGCAAGGTTTCACGGATCCGGTTCCGCGCGCGAGGACATCGCTTCCGCGCGCGGATTCTTTTCGTTACGCTCGGGCTCGGCTCGCGGTATTGTTCCGCGCCATGGGATCGGCTTTTTTCACGGGAGGATCATGCCGATCATGACCGCGCGTTCGGAATTGGACAAGATGCTCGCCGGCGAGCTTTATTCCGGGTCGGATCCCGAACTGGTGGCGATGCGGACACGGGCGCGCCGGCTGACCCGGGCGCTCGGCGAAACCGATCCCGATGACCACGCCGAGCGCGCCCGCCTTCTCGGCGCTTTGTTGGGATCGGCCGGCGCGGGGGTATGGATCGAGCCGCCGTTTTACTGCGACTACGGGAGGTATATCTCCATGGGGCGGGACGTGTACGTGAACGTCAACTGCGTGATTCTCGACTGCTCGCATGTCCGCATCGGCGACCAGGTCCAGATCGCGCCCAATGTCACCATCGCGGCGGCCACCCATCCGCTCGACGCGGCGGCGCGCGCCAGGGGGCCGGAGATGGCCTATCCCGTCACCATCGGCGATCGGGTGTGGATCGGCGCCGGCGCGATCATCGGACCGGGCGTGACCATCGGCGACGATACCACCATCGGCGCGGGCAGCGTCGTCATGAAGGACGTGCCGGCGCGGGTCGTCGCCGCCGGCAATCCGTGCAGGGTTCTGCGGTCGCTCGAAACCTGAGCCCGGTGCGGGCGAGGGGAGGCGCGACCACCCGCTTTGAGGATGAACCGGTACTGTGCATGGGGTTGTTTTCGAAAAAGAACACCGACCCCCCCCGCCCACCCGTTTAAATCTGGATGAAACGTCCGTCCGCCAGGTCGCCGGGTCACACCGACCGGGTCAAGTTACGTTTGACATCGATCGCGACCTGGTTACCCTAGGTTCACACCTTCGCCAGGATTTTTCCGTGTATATCGGGCTCGCCGTTTCCAGGCGGGTCCCGGCTATGCGGTGACGTTCTGTCGAAGCGCGATACGCCCTCTGGCGGTCATTCGCGTTGATCCCGCGGGGCAGGGGGCGTCACCTTGAGCCAAACGGAAACGGAGTATCGACAATGAACGCGAAACAGGCGACGAACGGGGACACCGTTCGTGTACATTACACCGGCAAGCTTACCGACGGAACGGAGTTCGACAGCTCCGTCGGGCGCGACCCTATCGAGTTGACGCTCGGCGGCGGAATGGTCATTCCGGGCTTCGAGGACGCTCTGCTCGGAATGACCCCGGGCGACAGCAAAAACGTAACCATTGCGCCGGTCGAGGCCTACGGCCCGCACGACGCCAGCCTTGTGCAGGTGGTCGAGCGGGAGCGAATTCCGGCCGAGATCGACCTGGATGTGGGAACCGGGCTGCAGACCTCGGACGGCAGCGGCAATACCATCCGGCTCACGGTGGTGGCCGTGGACGACGACAACGTCACCGTCGACGCCAACCACCCGTTGGCTGGCAAGGACCTGACGTTCGATCTCGAACTGGTGGAAGTCGTCGGGTAGCGTCCGTCCAACGGTCCCGAGGTTCCAGGCGACGATGCCGAGCGACCAGAACAACAGGCCGAAGCCCAGCGGCAAGCGCCGGGCTCGGCCCCCGGGGCTGTATTCCTCGTGCACCATGACCGCGCCGAGCGGCAGCATCCATCCGGCGTTTCCGGTTGCCACCGCGAACCCTGCTTCCCGGTCGGCGCAACGAACCGAGCGCATGGGGTCCCGGAAGGGGACGCGGCGGTGTTTACGCTAAAGTCATATCTCGTTGCTACGCTCTCCCTCGGCTTTTGGTTGGAGCAGCGAGAGTGTGAGCGTGACAGTCATCAAATTTCCCGGAGGGGGAGATCGCCCCCCGCCGGAGCCACCGGACGCGCGGCTTGGCGATGCCGTCGATACGGCCGTGGAAGTCCACGACCTGATCATCGAGGGGCTCCGCTGTCACAGCTTCGCCGATAACCCCGGCGGACTGAAGGCCATTCTGCCGGCCGCGCTGAGCGATCTGTTCGGACCGCAATACCTGGAATGGGCCGAAACCCAGTTCGAAACGATCTACGCCGTCGATCCCTATACCTTCATCGACCATCTGATCGCCTATAAGGAAGGCGGCTGATCCCGGCTTCTCTCCTCGCGCGTGTTCCGCTTTCGCCCACCGGCACCGCCCAACAGCCCACAGGCAACTCGTCATGGTTCATCGCGTCTCGCCCGGCACCGCGTTCGTGCTCTTCGATCTGGGGGGCACGCTGATTTTCGATCCGTTTCCCGAGGTCCTGTCGCGGCTTGAACGCGAACTGCGAGCGGGCCGGATCCGCTCGCCGTTTCCGGCGCATGCGATTGGCGCATTCTTGGACGAATGGACCCTGGTCAACAACGCGGTCAACTTTCCTTTTGCCGCTCATTTCCTGCAGGAAGAGGTTTTTGTCTGGCAGGCAATTCTGCGCCGGATCGACGATGTGGACCCGGCCGACCGTGCCGATTTGCCCATCGTCATCGCCGAACTGCTGGTGGCCTACCGCACGCTCGCCCTCGATGGGGTCGCCGGGCAGAGCCATCTCGGCGCGCTGCGTCGGATCCTCTTGGGATTGACCGAACGCGGGGTGACGCTGGGGGTCGCTTCCAACGACCGGGAATACGCGACGCAAGCGCTTTTGACGCGGGCCGGGCTGGCGCCGTTTTTCCGCTTCGTGTTCACCAGCGAAGGACTGAGCCAGCGCCATGAGGGCGCCGAAAAGCCCTCGCCGGCCTTCTTCCAAGCCGTGAAACACGAGACCGGCATAACCCCGGGCCAGGACCGGTGCTACTACGTCGGCGACGACGAAACGCGCGACGTGGAGACGCCGCGTGCCTGCGGGTTCGGGACGATCCGGTTGCTGCTGGACTCGGACCCGGCCAAGACATGGGTGGACAATCCGACCCGGTCGTCGGCCGACCACGTGGCCCGGTCCCTGGACGAACTAGGTCTTCTGTTCGACCGCATACTCTGAACCGTTCGAGCGGCGGGGAGGCGGCTTCTACAGATGTTCCTTCAGCCGCGGCATCAGTTCGACGAAGTTGCAGGGGCGGTAGCGGGCGTCGAGTTGGTGGACCAGGATGTCGTCCCAGGCGTCCTTGCAGGCGCCGGGGGAGCCGGGAAGGGCGAAGATGTAGGTGCCCGACGCCACGGCGCCCATGGCGCGGGACTGGATGGTCGACGTGCCGATCTTGGCGTAGCTCAGCATCCGGAACAGCTCGCCGAAGCCGGGGATCTCCTTGTCCATGACCCGCTCGACCGCTTCCGGCGTGACGTCGCGCCCGGTGACGCCGGTGCCGCCGGTGGTGATCACCGCGTCCACCCGGTCGTCGTCGATCCATGCGCGCAGTTCGCAGGCGATGGCGTCGGTATCGTCGACGACCATCTTGCGATCGATGACGGTGTGTCCCGCGGCCGCGATGCGCTCGACCAGGGTGCGGCCCGATTTGTCGTCTTCGAGGGTCCGCGAGTCCGATACGGTCAGAACCGCGATATTGACCGCGACGAACGCGCGCTCGCCATCAATTTTCGCCATAGGTAGCCACCCGCAACCGGTTGCCGTCCAGCGCTCTATACGCCGGCCAACGGCCCGCCGCAAGAGCATCCAGGGACGGCGACGGCTGGTTGAAGCGGTCGCGGTAGATCCACAAATTTGCCAGCACGTGCTCGATGAAATTGCGGGTCTCGCGGGCCGGGATGGACTCGATGAAGAACAGCGAGTCGTTCATATGATCGACCCGATGTCCCCAGTCCCGGAGGTTGCCCGGGCCGCCGTTCCAGGCGGTGGCGAGGCGGAACAGGTCGCCGTCGACGAGACCGTCGCCGAGCAGCATCTGCAGGTATTTCTGGCCGAGCGACAGGTTGACCGACGGTTGGTAGAGGGTGTCCCTCCCGCGGACATTGTAGCCGGTGCCGCGCGCCACATAGCGGGCGGTCGCCGGCATCAGTTGCATCAGGCCGCGGGCCCCGGCGCGGCTTCTGGCGCGGGGATTGAATCGCGAACTCCTGGCGGATCACCGCGTACACCAGCGCCCGGTCGACGGCGAAACCGCCGTCGGGAACCCATGGCGGAACGGGATAGGCGGCGGCATCGATGCCACCGCCATTGGGAAATACCCGGTCGTGCAAACGCAGCGCCAGGTTGGGCATGCCCGCTCGGCTGGCCGCGACGACGATGCCCCGGTCGATGTCGGCGCTGCCGCGTCCCGCCAGAATTCTCAACTCCTGCTCGGCGCGCTCGAGCTCTCCCGTCTGGACCAGCGCCAGCGCCCGCTTGCCGCCGGGCGACCGGGCGAGGGCATCGAGGGCGACTTGTTCGGTCAGAGACGACCGCCAATGGAAGGGCATGGGCGCGCCGAGAACGTGGCGGGCGAGCAAGCCATAGAACGTGGTCGGGTGCAACGCCGCCACCTTCAGCCAGGCATTCACCGAGCGCGGACGATTGGCGACAAGACTGGTTCGAGCGGCCCAGAAGGCACCCGCGGACACCGTCCATGGCGACAGGTCGTTGCGTTTGGCCAGCGCTTCGAAATGGCTCGCGGCTCGGGCGTAATCGCGCGATCTCCATGCCGCGAGACCCGCCGTCCAATGGGCCTTCGGCAGGTAGCGGCCCGACCGTTTCGCCGCGCCGCCGGCCCACTCGATCGCCCAGGCGTCCTGTCCGTCGATGAAATACTGCTGTCCGAGCCGGGCCCGCATGTCGTCCAGTTCGACCGCGCCAAACAGGCGCTGGGCCGCCGTCGATTGGATCAGTGTTTTGGCGGTGGCGGTCTGTCCCCGCCACACGGCCGCGCGGATCTTGCGCTTGAGAGCCGCCGCCTGCTTTCGTGCCGCCCGGCCGAGATGTTTGGACGGTATGGCGGGTAGAGACGCGCGCGGCCGGCCCGACGCCGCGTAAGTCTGTTGCGGCCGGCTGGGGCGCGCCAGACCCACGCCGCGCTTGGGTTTGCGGCGCTGACCCAGCGAGTAGATGTCGTCGGCGTCCGGATGGTCCGCATACCGGGTCATCCACGCCTGCAACTCCGGGTATTGTGACCGGTAGGCTTTAGGGTGGAGGTAGCGCTGGGCCATCACATGACCCATCAGGAGCCGGTCCTGTAGTTTGGCGGCCAGAGAGTCGACCCGCGACCATTGGCCCTTCGCGCCGAGTGCGAACATCTGTTTGTAGTGCAGCACATCCGAAGACGAGAGGACGCGGGGGAGGGATGTTACCAACCCCGCGTCCTCCGGTCCCGCCGTGTCGAGGTCGGCGCGAGCGGCGATCGGCGTCAAACACCAACCGGCAACCAGCACGACGACCAACCATCGCCGGACGCATACACCCACGGATTTATCCTCAGACCAGAACCTACTTTCTCAAGTATAAGTATTTTTCAACATGGAGCAAGTGAAAGCCGCAAATCATCGATGACCCTTTCCGAAAATTATATTGGATTAAAATAAATATAAAATTCTACGAGGACTGAATTTTTTCTCGAATGGCGAGCAGATCGCGCCAAGCCAGCCTTTTTTGAGCTGGAGACCGCAGCAGGTAGGCCGGATGGAACAGGGCCCGCGCCGGTATCGGACGGGCAAGCCCCGGCGTCTGATAGGTGAACCAGCGTCCGCGCAACTTGCCGATGCCGGTCTTCTGTCCGAGAAGCGCGGCGGCGGCGGGGCCGCCGAGCGCCACCACGATGTCGGGGTCCACCAATTCCAGGAGTCGCTCGACGAACGGCATGCACATGGCGACCTCGCTGGTGGACGGGTTGCGGTTGCCGGGCGGGCGCCAATAAATGATGTTGGAAATGAGCACCTTGCCGCGGTCGAGATCGATGGATGCCAGCATCCGGTCAAGCAGACGGCCGCTCGGTCCGACGAAGGGCAGCCCCTTGCGGTCTTCTTCCGCTCCCGGCGCCTCGCCGATCAGGACGATCCGGGCTCGCGGATTGCCGTCCATGAACACCAGCTTGGTGGCGGTGCTTTTCAGGGCGCAGCCATCGAAGGCCACGAGGGCGTCGCGGAGTTGTTCCAGCGTGCTGGCACCGGCCGCGAGTTCGGTGGCGGTATGCACGGCGCTTTCGCGCATGGCCGGCGGCGGCATCGGAGAGGCCTCGGCGGCCGGTGTCGGGTCCAGGAGTTGTGTCGGTGTTGGTGTCGGTGTCGGGGGCGGTCGAGCGGGTTCCGGATCAGGGGTAGCCGCCGAAAACTCCACCGCACGCTCCGACGCACGCGTTGTAGCCGCGGTTTCGTATCGATTGACCGGCTGTCCGCCGATGGTCTCGTCCACCCCCGATTCCAGCTGCCAGCGCAGCGCTTCGGCAATGGAAAGTTTCGTTTGCTGGTCCATGGCGGCACTGTAGCACCGCGGTTTCGACGTTCAAACCGGTTGCACGAGTATGATTGATTGTGCAGAGCCGATTGGTTCCCTTATGTTATAAAGTGAATGAAGAGGTATATCTGCTGTTTGAGGAGTAAGGAGTCCCATGGAACGGGAATCGATGGAATTTGACGTGGTTGTGGTTGGCGGTGGACCATCCGGGTTGAGCGCCGCCATCCGATTGATGCAGTTGGCGCAGAAAAGCGAGCGCGACATCTCCGTGTGCCTGGTGGAAAAAGGCTCGGAAATCGGCGCGCATATCCTTTCCGGCGCGGTGATCGAGACCAAGTCGCTGGACGAACTGATCCCCGACTGGAAGGACAAGGGAGCGCCGCTGGTGACGCCGGCGACCGAGGATCATTTCCTGTTTCTGACGGAGACGAAATCCTACAAGCTGCCGACGCCGCCGCAGATGAACAACCACGGCAACTATATCGTCAGCCTCGGCAATGTCTGCCGGTGGCTGGGCGAGCAGGCGGAGAGCCTGGGCGTCGAGGTGTATCCCGGGTTCGCCGCGGCCGAGGTGCTCTATCATGAGGACGGGCGGGTCAAGGGTGTCGCCACCGGCGACATGGGCGTGGGCCGCGACGGCAAGCCCTCCGAAGGTTACGAGCCCGGCGTCGAGCTGCATGCCAAATACACCATTTTTGCCGAGGGCTGCCGCGGGTCGCTGACCAAGACCCTGTTCGAGCGTTTCGATTTGCGCGACGGCGTCGCGCCGCAGAATTACGGCATCGGCATCAAGGAACTGTGGGAGGTGGATGCCGCCAAGCATCATCCCGGCAAGATCGTGCATACGGTGGGCTGGCCGATGGACAGCCAGACCTACGGCGGTTCGTTCCTCTATCATCTCGAGGACAATCAGGTGGCGGTGGGGTTCGTCATCGGCCTCGATTACAAAAACCCTCATCTCAGCCCGTTCGACGAATTTCAGCGGTTCAAGACCCATCCCTCCATCCGCCCCACCTTCGAAGGGGGCCGCCGCGTCTCCTATGGCGCGCGGGCCTTGTCGGAGGGCGGCTATCAGTCCATTCCCAAGCTGGTGTTTCCCGGCGGCGCGCTGGTGGGCGATACCGCAGGTTTCCTCAACGTCCCGAAGATCAAGGGGACCCACACGGCGATGAAATCCGCCATGTTGTGCGCCGACGCGGTGTTCGAGGCGCTCGGCGGCGACGATCCCCAGCCGATTGTCGAAGCCTATCCCGAAGCGCTCAAAAAATCTTGGGTGTGGGACGAACTGTACAAGGTCCGCAACATCAAGCCGGCGTTCCACAAGGGGTTCTGGGCCGGGCTCACCTATTCGGCGCTCGATACCTATGTGTTTTTCGGCCGGGCACCGTGGACCTTCACGCATCATCCGGATCATGCGCAATTAAAGAAGGCGTCCGAGAGCCCGAAGATCGACTACCCGAAGCCCGATGGTGTCATCACCTTCGACAAGCTGTCTTCGGTTTTCATCTCAAACACCAACCATGAGGAAAACCAGCCCAGCCACCTGACCCTCAAGGACGATTCGGTACCCGTGGACGTCAATCTTCCGGTCTATGACGGGCCGGAGCAGCGCTATTGTCCAGCCGGCGTCTACGAGTTCGTCGAGGAGGGCGGCAACAAGAAATTGCAAATCAACGCGCAGAACTGCGTGCATTGCAAGACCTGCGACATCAAGGATCCGACACAAAATATTAACTGGGTGGTGCCAGAAGGTGGGGGGGACCCAATTATCCGAACATGTGAGGCCGGTGTTGATGAATTCCCAGTTGCGTTGTTTTCGGCTGTTTAGCGTGCGCCAGACCGTTGCCGTCATGGTCATCGGCCTGATGCCGGTGGCGTGCGCGTCGAGCGGCGTCGATGGATTGGACGAGGTCGCGACCGCCGCCGCCGTCAGGCCGGGACAGACGTTGACCGGCAATTATCTGGCCGCCCGACATGCCAGCAAGGTCCGCCGAGACTCCGACGCCGCCCGGTTTCTGCTGTCGGCGCTCGAGGGAGCGCCGGACGACCCGGTATTGGTCAACCGGGCGTACCTGACGCTGCTTCTCGATGGCCGCGTTCCGGAGGCGGTGGCGCTGGCCCGAAAAGTGATCGGCACCGAAAAACCCGACGCGACCCTCGCGCACGTGGTCGCCGCCGTCGATGACATCCGTCTCGGCAAGTACGCGGCGGCCGACGACCGTCTGGCGGCGCTGCCCGAGGGGCGGATCAGCCTGTTTCTGAGCAAGATGCTGAGAGGCTGGACCTTGTATGGTCTCGGGCATCCCGAACGGGGCATCGCCGAGCTTCAGGTTCTGGCCGATCAACAGGGCTTGGAGACATTGTTCAATCTCCATGCGGCGTTGATCAGTGACGCCTCCGGCGCCGAGGAGGATGCGCTGCGCTATGCTCGGGCGGCGGCGCGGGGCGAGCGGCTGTCATTGGTTCTGGTCCAGCTCATGGGCGGCGTTTTCGAGCGCTCCGGCGCGCCGCAAGAGGCACGCGCCCTTTATCAGGGATACCTGGAAGATCATCCGGGCTCAGCGATGATCTCCGCCGCGCTGACGCGTGTGGACGATAACGCCGTTAATCGACGGGAAGTCAAGTCGGCGGCGGATGGGGCGTCCCTGGCCTTGTTCGACGCCGTCGGCGCGCTGTCGCGCCAGAATACATCGGAGATGGCGCTGGTGCTGGGCCAACTCGGGCTCTATCTGCAACCGGATTTTCCGGCGCTGCAGATGCTGGTGGCGGATTTGATGGAATCGCTGGAGCGGCGTGAACAGGCCAATCGGCTGTATGCGTCGGTGGATCCGGCGTCGCCGTTGTCGCGTCAGGCGCGCCTCAACATCGCGCTCAACCTCAACCGCATGAACCGGTTCGACGATGCCGCCGAGCAACTGCGCGACCTCGCCGACGAATATGCCGACGACCCCGAGCCGTTGGTCGACCTTGGCGACATCTTCCGGTCCCAGGAACGCTTCGATGAGGCGGTGGATGCCTATGACGGGGCCTTTTCGCGCATTCCCGAGTTGCACCCCTATCACTGGCGGCTGCTGTACGCCCGGGGGATCGCGCTGGAACGGGCCAAGCGCTGGCCGCAAGCGGAACAGGACTTCCTCAAGGCCCTGGAGTTCGAGCCGGACCAGCCGTTCGTCCTGAACTATCTCGGTTACTCCTGGATCGAGAAGGGGCAGAACCTGGACGAGGCCCAGGCCATGATCCGCAAGGCGGTGGAACAGCGCCCCGACGACGGATACATCGTCGACAGCCTCGGCTGGGCGTACTACCAGATCGGCAAATACGAAGAGGCGGTGCGCGAACTGGAGCGAGCGGTGGAATTGCGGCCCGAAGACGCGGTGATCAACGATCACCTGGGCGATGCCTACTGGGCGGTGGGACGCACCCGCGAAGCCCGGTATCAGTGGCTCGGCGCTCTCGCCCTCGAACCCGACGCGGAGCTCCGGGCCAAGCTCGAAGACAAGCTCGACAAGGGATTGGTCAAGGAGGCCAACGCCGTCCTCGATGAATGATCGGCGAAGGGACGGGATCGCGACGAACGCGCCGGCCAAGATCAATCTCTACCTTCACGTCACCGGGCGCCGCGCCGATGGCTATCATCTGCTGGATAGCCTCGTCGTCTTCGCCGGTATCGGTGACACCGTCCATGTCCGCCCCGACGAGAGCTTGCGGCTGAGCATTTCCGGACCGTTCGGGCCGGCCCTTCCGACGGGCCCGGAGAACCTGGTCTTGAAGGCGGCGCAAGGCCTCGCCGCCGGGGCCGGGATCAAGGCGCGGGGACATATTCACCTGATCAAGCGGCTGCCGGTGGCGGCGGGTATCGGCGGCGGATCGGCCGACGCGGCGGCGGCCTTGAAGGCGCTGATGCGCGTGTGGGCGGTGACTCCCGCAGCCGAGGATCTGCATGCGCTGGCCTTGACGCTCGGCGCCGACGTTCCGGTGTGCCTCGCCGGTTATCCGGCGAGCGTCGCCGGCATTGGCGAGGAGATCGCACTGGCGCCGGCTCTGCCCGCGTGCTGGATGGTCCTGGTCAATCCAGGGGTGGAGATGGCCACGCCCGTCGTGTTTAAGCGCCGCGACGGCCCGTTTTCAGCCGCGGCGCCGCTGCGCGCGCCGCCGGCCGACGCCGAACAGTTGGCCAGGCATCTGGCCGAACGCCGCAACGACCTGACGCTTGCGGCCGTGGAGCTAGAGCCGGTTGTCGGAACGGTGCTCGCCGAACTCGACCTCCTGCCGGGCGTGCTGTTGAGCCGCATGAGCGGCAGCGGCGCCACCTGCTTCGCGCTGTTCGCCATCCGCGACGATGCGGAGCGGGGCGCCCAGCGCCTTCGCCAGGGGCACCCCGAGTGGTGGATCGAACCGGCGCCGCTGACCCAGGCGCAGCCGGCCTAAAGACCGGTTCGTTCAATCTTCGACGATCGTTGTTGCTCCGGAGTAACGACTTGAGCAATGCTCCGCCGTTCGGTGGGGGCAATCGGCGAAGGATCCAATGGAAGACCATCTCATCATCAAGGTTGTGCTCATCGTTGCGCTCGGATTCGGCTCGCAGTGGTTGGCCTGGCGGTTGCAGTTGCCGGCGATTGTCCTTCTGGCGCTGGCGGGCGTGACGGCGGGCCCGGTATTGGGCGTTCTCGACCCCGTCACGGATTTCGGCCCCCTGTTCCAGCCGATGGTGTCCATCGCCGTTGCCATCATTCTGTTCGAGGGTGGCCTGAACCTCGACTTCCGTGAATTGCGGGGGGTCTCCGCGGCGGTCCGGCGCCTGGTGATCGTCGGCGCGCCCGTCGGTTGGCTGCTGGGGTCTCTGGCGGCGCACTATGCCGCCGGCCTGTCGTGGCCCGTCGCCATTTTGTTCGGGGGCATTCTCGTGGTCACCGGCCCGACCGTCATCATTCCGCTGTTGCGCCAGGCCAAACTCGACCTCGCGTCCGGCGGCGGTGTTGAAGTGGGAGGGGATCATCAACGATCCCATCGGCGCGTTGCTGGCCGTGCTCGTCTACGAGGTGGTGACCGTAGCCCACCGCGACGAGACTTTGGTCGTTGCCGGTGCCACGCTTGTCGCCGCCATCGCATTGGCCGTGGTTCTCGGTATCGGGTTCGGACGGCTGCTCGCGTAACGCGTTTTCGCGCGGGCTGGTGCCAGAATACCTCAAGGCGCCGGCCCTTCTGTGCGTCGTTCTCGCCTGTTTTGAGGGCGCCAATCTCGTCCAGGAGGAAAGCGGCCTGCTGGCCGTCACCGTTTTCGGCATCACCCTCGCCAACGCGCGGCTGGCCAGCATTCACGAGTTGCGCCGCTTCAAGGAAAACATCACCGTCCTTCTGGTGTCCGCCGTGTTCGTCGTGCTCAGCGCGTCGCTGCCCCGCGACGTCATCCTGTCCGCCGACTGGCGTATGGCCGCGTTCGTCGGCGCCATCCTTTTTATCGTTCGGCCGCTGACCATCTGGCTCAGTACCATCGGCTCCGGCCTGACTTGGCGGGAGCGGGCCCTGGTCGGCTGGATCGCGCCGCGCGGCATCGTCGCGGTGGCGGTGGCGGGCCTGTTCGGACCGTCGCTGGTGAACCTTGGGTACGAGGACGCCGCCATGCTCGTGCCGCTGACCTTCGCCATCGTGTTCGCCACGGTCATCGCCCACGGCTTCACCATCGGCTGGTTGAGCCGGCACCTGGGATTGTCAGCCACCGACAAACCTGGCGTGATCCTCGTCGGCGCGTCGCCCTGGAGCATGGGCCTCGCCACCGCGCTCAAGGATCTCGAAATCCCGGCCACTGTCGTCGACGACAACTGGCGCCGGCTGCGCCAGATCCGGCTTGCCGGGCTCTCCACGTATTACGGCGAGATTCTCTCCGAGGCCGCCGAATTCCACCTCGACATGAATCGCTTCGGGTATCTGTTAGCGCTGACCGACAATGATTCCTACAACGCCCTGGTCTGTTCCCAGTTCGCTCCCGAGATCGGCCGTCACCGGGTGTATCAGCTCGGGACCCGGACCAACGGCGACGACGACGAAAAGGATCTGGCGCACACCATCCGGGGGCGGACGCTGCTGCAGTCCGGCACCGGTTACTACGCACTGGCGAAGCGCCGCCGTCACGGGTGGGGCTTTCAGAAGACCCGCCTCACCGACGAATACGATCTCGACCGCTATCTGTCCGATCGACCCGAGGGAACGGAGATGCTGTTCGCGGTGCGGCCGTCCGGAGAAATCGCCTTCAGCACCGACGAGGGCCGACCCTCGGCCGAGGCCGGTGACGTGATTCTCAGCTTCTCCCCGCCGCCGCCCACGGAGAAGCGCGCCAGCAAGCGTAATGGCAACGGCGCGGCGGCGTGAAAGCAACCGCACCGGCTCCCGCCCTTACCCGCCGGTTGCGAGCGGGGCGGATTGCGGCTAAGTATGGGCGACTTTACGGTGGTACTTGGGGCGTGGTGAAATTGGCATCACACCTGGTTTTGGTCCAGGCATTTCAGGTTCGAGTCCTGACGCCCCAGCCAACCCGGCGAAGACACTCAATCCTTGATGAACAGTCGCCTCGGCGTTGTACAGAACGCCTCGGCGCCCGAATTCGGTCACCCGGAAGCACTCCGAGATCTCAATGCCCCAGTCGTCCATCCAGATACCGGGAATCATGTGGATGGTCATGCCGGGCCTGAGTTCGGTCTTGTCGCCGGGACGGAGGCTCACGGTGTGCTCGCCCCAGTCTGGCGGATAGCTGAGCCCGGTCGAGTAACCGATGCGCGACCCTTTCTCGAGGCCGTGGCGGCGAATTGAACGGCTCCAGGCCGCTTCCACCTGCTCGCAGGTCACGCCGGGCCTGGCCGCCTCGAGGGCGATGTTCAGTCCCTCGACGACGATCTCGGCGGTGTCCACAAGGCGCTGCGGCGGCTTGCCGATATGTACGGTGCGCGCCTGGGGGCAATGATAGCGCCGTCGGCAACCGGCGAGCTCGAGGATTGTCGCCTCGCCCGCAACAAAACGGCTGTCGTTCCATGTCAGATGGGGCGTGGCCGTACCGGGTCCGGTCGGCAGCATGGGAACGATGGCGGTGTATTCTCCACCGAACTCGGGCGTTCCCGCGATTTGGGCGTGAAAGATATCGGCGGCCGCGTCGCACTGCCTGTTGGCGGGGTCGATCGCGTCGATCGCCGCGGCCATCGCCTTTTCGACGATGCGCGCGGCTTGCGTCATGTACGCGATTTCCTGCGTCGACTTGATGACCCGGATCCAGTTGATCAACAGGTCTGCGTTCTTGAACGTGGCGTTGGGAAGCCGGCGCTTGAGCACTTCGTAAGCCGCCGCGGTGAAATAGTACGAGTCCATCTCCACCCCGAGCGCCCGGCGATCCCAGCCCTTGGTCCTGAGGAAATCGGCGACGAAGTCCATCGGGTGCTTGACCGTCGACTGCACGTAATCGTCCGGATAGGCCACGATGTTCCGGTCCTCGAGGTAGGTGGTCACCCTGGCACCGGCCCCATCCATGCCACGGCCGATCCAGATCGGATGGTTCTCTTCCAGGGCGATGACGACCAGTTGGTGAACGTAGAACGACCAGCTGTCGTAGCCGGTCAAATAGCCCATGTTGGATGGATCGACGGACAGCAGCACGTCGATCCCGCGCGCCTGCATCGCCTCCTTGGTCTTGAACACGCGGGCGTCGTATTCGGCGATATCGAACGCGAGCGCGCTCGCCCTATCGAGACCCGAGGCGGGTCGAGTGCCTTCCTCCCGAGCCGTGTCGCGCATTGTCATGGAGCCCCTCCCTCGGTATCGATGATGGCGCCGTAGCCGGCTGCCCGTGCCGCGCGCAGTGCGTAAAGAGCGATGGCGGTGTCCTGAACGCCGGTGCCCGTCAGATCGCAGACGGTAATCTGTCTGTCATTGGCGCGCCCCGGTTTGGCTCCGGACGTAATCTCGCCGAGCTCGGTCACCGCGGCATCCGCGCCGAGCGCTCCGGCGGCGACCGCGTGATGAAGCTCGCCGAACCGGAGGCTTTGGCTACGCCGGTCGCAAACGACGAGGTCGGCTTCGGCAAGGACCATCGGATGCAGTTCGTTCTTATCCTCGCTGTCCGAACCCATCGCCGTGATGTGAAGGCCGCGATGCAGCCAATCCGCCTCGACGATGGGCGAACGCGCCGGTGTGGTCGTGACGACGATGTCGCTTTCCGTGACGGCTTGGCGGGCGGTCGCCGCCGGCGATACTTCAATGCCCAGTCGCTGTTCCATGTCCCCGGCGTAGGCGCCGGCCTTCGCCGGATCGCGCGCCCAGACCAGGACGCGGCGGACCTCGCGGACCAGCGTCAGGGCTTCGACCTGCAAGCGGGCCTGGACGCCGGCGCCGATGACGCCGACGCTCGGGCAGTCGGCCTTGGCGAGATGGCGGGCGGCGACGGCTCCGGCCGCGGCGGTACGCACGTCCGTGAGGTAACCGTTGTCCAACAGCACGGCTTCGACGATACCGGTTGTCGCGCTCAGCACCACCATCAGGCCGTTGACGCTGGGCAATCCTAGCTTAGGGTTGTCGAAGAAGCCGGGGCTCATCTTTATCGCGAAGCCTGAAAGGCCCGGAATGTATGCCGTCTTCACGTCTACCTCGCCATTGTTATCGGGCACGTCGAGCCTGAGAATTGGCGGCATGATCACCTTGCCGCCCGCGAGCGCCGTGAAGGCCTCCTGCACGACCTCGACGGATTCGCGGTCGAGGCCGACGGATCGACGAAGCTCGGATTCGGTGAGAATGGCGACGGTCGTCATTATTTTTTCGCTCCCGTTATTCTCATGCGTCCGGCCGGTATGGAAGGACGGTATCCGTGAACGCTGTCATATCCACGTTCTGGCCGCTGATGACGACGGCAACGGTCCCCCCGAGCGATCGGGCCATTTGGTGCAGCAGAACCGCGATCCCCACCGCGCCCCCTCCTTCGGCGACGAGCCTTTCCCGCCAGTAGAGGTGGGCCATGGCTTCCGCGATGCGCGCCTCGCTGACGACGATGCGTTCGTCGACGAAGTCGCGGACGATCGGAAACGTGTAGCGGTTGTCGAGACCGATGCCGCCGCCGAGGCTGTCGGCGAGGGAGCGCTCCTCCTTCACGAGAACCGGTCGACCGGCCTCGATGCTCTCGATCATCGCGGCGCCCCGCTCCATGGAGACACCGATCACGCGGATGCCCGGCGATATCGACTTCATGGCCAAGGCGATGCCGCCGATCAGACCGCCGCCCGACAGCGGCACGATGACGCTCTCCACCCGTGGCAGGTCCTCCACGAGTTCGAGGCCGATCGTCCCCTGGCCGGCGAGGACGGCCGGGTCGTCGAATGGATGGACGAACGTCATGGCGTTGTTTTCGACCAGCCGGGCGACTTCCTCCTCGGCCTCGTCCTGGCTATCGCCGATGATGCGGACCTCGGCGCCGGCGGCGCGGATCGCTTCGATCTTGTTTTCCGGAACCAGTTTCGACATGCAAACGACGGCACGCACACCCAGCGCGCGCGCCGCGTAGGCGAGGCCGCGGCCATGGTTGCCCGTCGACATGGTGACGACGCCCCGCGCCTTTTCGTCGTCGTCCAGACTCAGGAGTTTATTGGTCGAGCCCCGCAACTTGAATGCCCCGGTCGGCTGCAGGGTTTCAAGCTTGAGATAAACCGAGCGGCCGTTGCCGTCGGAAAGCGAGGGGGCCGGAATGACGGGCGTGCGCACGACGCGTCCGCGGAGCGCTGTCTTCGCGGCGAGAATGTCCGCAAGGGCAACCCCGTAGTCCCGCACCGATCAGTGGTCCACGAGAAGGGCGCCGTAGCCCGCAATTTTGGCGTCGACGCCGGTCATGCGCATGAGGCGCCAGCACAGCGCCTGATTGCTGGTCACCACCGGCTTGCCGAGGCGCCGCTCCAACTTCTCGGCGGCCTCCGCGCCGCGCAGCGCGGTGCACGAAACGAATACGCCCTCGGCGTCGGAACAGTCCGCCGCGATGCCGGCTTCGAGGATGGCGTCCGGCCGAACCCGTGCCATATCGCGGTCCGATTCCTGTTCGAAGCTCACCACGGATACGACCTCGAGACCCGCCGCTTCCAGGCAGGCGACGACGCGCGCGTTGACCGCCTCCACATAGGGCAGGACCACGCCGATCCGCTTCACCCCGAACGCCTCGAACGCGTCGATCGCCGCTCGAATGGGCGTGGTGACCGGCACGCCCGGACGAACCAGTGCGATCCTTCGAGCCACCTCGGCTTCGCCGATGACGATGGCGCCCGTGGTGCAGGCGAAGGCAATGGCGTGGAGGGTGCTTTCCGGCAACAGAAGATCGGCGGCCCGGGTCAGGTCGGTCGCCATTTCACCGAGACTTTCGACCGTGGTGACGGTGCGGCAGGGCACGCGGCTCGCCAGCACGTCCATTGTGGATGGCAGGATGCGCCGGAAGTCCCGCTCGCTGGTGTGGTCGGTGGCGATAACGACGAGGCCGATGCGTACGGCGGCGCCGGGCTCATCGGCGAGGGCCGGGTCGAAACGAGCCGAGCGTATTGCCGGGCCCGGGCGGGCAAGCTGTGCCATGTCGCTTCAATCTTCGCAAAGCTTGGCGGCGGTCTTATCGGGCAACATGTCGCTCTTGAAGCCGAAGGGGCCGACGAGCGCCAAGTGTGCGTCGGAACCGATGAAGGTCGGCGAGCCGTTCGTTGAACGCCTCCACCAGGTCCTGGTCCTCCTTGCGGAACGCAAAGCCTCCGTAACCCTTGACGACGGTGCCGTCGACCTCGGGGTAGAACTGCTCGGTGGATTCCAAAGTCGGATCGGCGGCGACGATCTCTCGAACGGTCAGGGATGTCATGCCGACCGCATCCACCTCTCCCGATTTCAGGGCCTCCACGGCTTTGGCGAAATTACGCACCAACGGCGCGCGATCCGCCGGGATGCCCGTCACCAGCGCATAGTTGTACTCGACGGTGCCGGCGATGAGGCCGACCCTGGCTTTCTTGTTTTCGGAGATGGACACATAGTCGGTGATGTTCTTCGGGTTGCCCTTGCTGACAAGGAACGCTTCGCCGACGACGTAGGTCGGGTTCGAGAAAGCGACACGGCCGCAACGGGGAGGGGTAATGAACATGCCGGCGGCGGCGATGTCGAAGTCGCCGTTCTCGAGGCCGGGAATCAACTGACCGAAATCGGTCGAAACGAAGGTGATGTCGATGTCAGGATTGATATCCGTGAGCACGAACCGTGCGATCTCGGGCGCTTCGCCAGTAACCCGGCCGCTGTCATCGCGATAACCATAGGGAGCTTCGTCGGCGATGGCGATCGTCACCTTTCCTTCGTTGACGATCTTGTCGAGCGTCGATTGGGCGCCGACCGCGGGCGTCGCCGCAACCACGGCGATGGCGACGATAACAGACGCCACGGACCGGAGCCAAGCGTTCCAAAGGGGAAAGGGCAGGACTGTGATTTGGTCTCGCATCGCTAAGCGATCCCTTACTTGACCGTGATGCAGGTGCATTCCGCGAGGCTGCACACTTTGTGAGACACGCTGCCGAGCAACAAACCTTCCATGTCGCCAAGGCCGCGCCGACCCATGACAATGGTATCGATGTTGTGCTTATTGATGAACTCGACGATGGTCCGGGCAACCGGGCCCCGCCTGAACACCGCCTCGGCGCGTTCGATGCCATGTTCCTTGGCGTAGGCTGCGGCCCGTTCGGCCGTGTTCCTGGCCAGCGTACCCAACGTCTCGTCCGGCGACTGCGGCACTTCCCGCGTTTGCACAAGGGAATGAGTGCTCTCCATCCGGCTGTAGTGCTTGTAGACCGAGAGAAACACGAGCGGCGCGTCGAATTTGCGAGCGATCTCGATCGCGGTGTCCACGGCCTTGGCCGCGTGTTCCGAGCCGTCAACGGCGACAAGGATCTTTCCCAACATGGCCCCTAATTCCTTTTCGCGGCGGTCTGGTTACCGATCATCGTCGCACCGTGCCTATCGAAACGCCAGATCGCGAAGGAAAAGCGCGATACCCGGGAACAGGATCAACAGCGCGGAGGACAGCAACAGCATGAAGATGAACGGCGGCGAGCCCTTGATTACGTCCAAATAAGGACGCTTGAAGATCGCAATCGCCGTGAAGATATCGCAACCGAACGGCGGCGTTGCCGAGCCGATCGCCACCTGCAGCGTGATGATGGTGCCGACCAGCACCGGATCCAGTCCGACCGCGTCGACGATCGGAGCGAAAATGGGCACGAGGACGAGGATCACGACGATAGGGTCGACGAACATGCAGCCCACGAAAAAGGCGATGGAGATGGCAACCAGCACCATGTTGGGTCCGGCTTCGTTGAGGCCGAGCGAGCCCAGGATCTGCTGCGGTATCTGAGCGAAGGAGATGGTCCAGGAAAAGGCCGCGCCGGCGCCCACGAGAATGAAGACCACGGCCGTGATGAGGCCCGTGGACATGGCGATCTCGGGGATTTCCCGAATCTTCACCGACCTGAAAATCAGTACTTCCAGAATGAGCGCGTAGGCGACGCTGACCGAGGCCGCTTCCGTCGGGCTGAAGATGCCGCCATAAATGCCGCCGATGACGATGACGGGAAAGCCGAGCGGCCAGAGGGCCCGGCGCATGGCCGTCAATCGCTCTGACCAGGTGGCCTTGGGCACGGTCGGGATGTGATTGATGACCGCGAAAAATACGGAATACAGCGAGAACATCACCAGAATGAGGAGGCCCGGCCCGATCCCGGCGATGAACAGTTCGGCGATCGACGTTCCCGAGATGACCCCGTAAATGATCATGCCGATGCTGGGCGGGATCAGGAAGGCAATATCGCTGGCGTTGATGATGAGCGCGATGGTGAAGGAATCCTTGTAGCCCGCCTTGAGCAGCTTCGGGCGCAGGGGACTGCCTATGGCCACGACGGTGGCCTGCGTCGAGCCCGATACGGCGCCGAAGATCGTGCAGGTAGCGGCGGTGGTGATGGCGAGCCCCCCCTTGACGTGACCGACGAAGCGCATCACCAGGTCGAGCAAGCGTTCCGCCGCGTGCCCCTTGGTGACGATATCGGCCGCGAAAATGAACATGGGCACGGCGATAAGCGCGACCGGCTTCACGCCGCCGATCATCTGCTGGATTATGATTTCGGGTTTCATGCCGCTGAAGAAGATGAAAAACCCGACCATCGTCGCCGCTATCAGCGGGACCATCATTGGAAAGCCCAAGAGCAGGAGCACGATCATCGTGCCGACGAGCGCCTCGGTCATGTTCCCATCCCCTTCGAATTGAATGCCGCCGGGCTCATTGCTGGTCTCCCGGCGGACCGCCGCCATTGGCGTCCTCGCCGGTTTGCTGATGGCTTTCGTCGTAGGAATTGATTTCCTCGTACGAGATGTATGTGTCGGAATGCCGGAGATTGCTGACCACGGTCAGAGCGTACTGCAAGCCGGTGATGAAAAAACCGATCGGCACCCAGACGTAGGTCAGATAGAGCGGCACCTGCAGCGCCGGGGTCACCTTGCCGAGCCGCGCCACGCGATAGACGTATTCGAACGAATAATACGCGAGGACGAACATGATCACCGACGTCACGGTCGCGATAATGATCATGAGGATCTTGCGATTGCGGTCGCTGAGCTGATCGTAAATCGCCGACATGCGAATGTGCCGGCCCTTGCGCGCCGCATAGCCGAGTCCGACGAATGTAATCAGCACGATCAGGAACTGATTGAGTTCTTCGGAGAAGTAGATGCTCTGCGAAAACAGGAAACGCCCGGCGACGTTGGCAACCGAATTCGCCGCCATGAGCAGGACGCCGTAGGCCAGGACCCATACTTCAAATTTGGCGATGACGGCGTCCACCATGGCAAGTGCGCGGACGAACCCATGGCCTCCGGCGCCGGATGTTCGGCCTTCGCTCATGGTTCTCGTTCCCTCCAGCCACTTTCGGGGTGGGCCTCGCCTCCCTGCCAAGCCATGGTTGTCGCCCGATCCAACCATGTCAATCGCCGAATTGATACGACACAATCGTAGCGCTGATTTCAGAGGCTGATGTAGGCCGGTTCCGCATCTTCCGACAGCAGCTTGCCGAGACGCCTCAGTCCGACATCCAACTGGCGCCTGGAGGTGGCGGCGCCAAGGGTGATGCGGATGGCTTGGGGTTCGGGGCTTTCGCCGACGACGAACGGCTCGGCCGGCGTCACGGCGACTTTCTGCAATCGGGCATGGGTGGCGAAGTTGGCGGGACGCCACGTCGAAGGCAGATCGAGGAACACATGGGGTGTGTGGGGCCGGGCTTGAGAGACGCGCCCGGCGAGATGCCGGTTCACGATGTCGAGACGCGCTCTCATTTCGGTCTGCTGCCAGACCACCAATTCGGCGGCGGTGCCGTCCTCGATCCAGTGAGTGGCGATCTCGGCAACCAGGGGGGTAGCCATCCACGAACTGGCGCGAAGCCGGGTTTCCAACCTCGGCAACAGAGCCTCCGGCGCCACCATGTATCCGACCCTCAAGCCCGAGACGATCGTTTTCGTGAGGCTGGTGATGTAAAGGGCGCGATCCGGATCGAACACGGCGACGGGCGGGATCGCATGGGGCAGAAGCGGTCCGAATACGTCGTCCTCGATAATGATGATGTCCTGACGCTGGGCAATTCTGGCAATCTGGCGGCGGCGGTCCTCGGGCATGACGGTGGCGATCGGATTGGTGTAGTTCGGCGTGAGCACGAGCACCTTGATGTCACGGGCGTGGCCGGCGCGCTCGAGAGCGTCGGGCACGATGCCGTGCTCGTCGTACTCGATGCCGCGCAAGCGGAAATGCAGAACGCCGGCGAGCGCGATGAGGCCGTGGTCCGTCAGTGCCTCGGTGGCGACGATGTCGCCCGGTTTGGTCAGGGTCGCCAACGCCACCAACAGACCGTGGGCGCAGCCATTGACGATCATCAGGCGTTCCGGACCAACGGTATGGCCATGTTTGTTCACCCACGTGGCGCCGGCCACGCGGTGGTGATCGAGGCCGACGATGGGCCGGCAGGCGAGGAGCGATGAATACTCCTGGTCGACGGCGACCCGGGTCAAGACCTCCGTTATCTTCTCGGCGTGGATCGGGCCGACCGCGGGTCGCAGGATCGACATGTCGACAAGTTGTGACTCGCGCCGACCAAGAATGAACCCGGTTTCCTCCGGCTCCGGTCGGGCGGAAAAGGTCACGAACGTGCCGCGGCCGACCTCGCCGATGACATGGCCGCGGCGATCGAGGTCCGCATAGGCGTTGCTGACGGTGTGAACGCTGACGCCAAGACGATAGGCGAGGTCGCGATGGGTCGGAAGGCGCGTCCCCGGAGCCAGTCTGCCGGCCTCGATATCGGACGCGATCGCATTGGCCAGCGCCAGGTAGCGGGGTCGACTTGCCGGGTCCAGTCGCGGCAACCATTTTGTCATGGGACAATTCCTATATTGAACCCTTCCTTGAGGCAACATATGCTGAACTCGCTGTTAGAAGCGAGGCGGTCGCGCGAGCGCGCCATGGCGCCCGATCTGGTTTCGCAATCAAGAGCGATCGCCACAGCGACCGAAACAGCTCAACCACGAGGGAGACGAGGACATGATGAAAACAGTTTTCCGGACAGGCTTCGCCGCCGCCATTGCGGTGAGCCTTGCCGCTGCCGTCGGCGCGGCCAAGGCCGAGGAATGGAAGTTTGCCATCGAAGAGATTTCCGGCAGCGTCCAGGATGCATATGCGCAGGAGTTCAAGCGTCTGGTGGAGGAAAAATCGGGCGGTGACATCACCGTGACCGTCTATCCGTACGGGACGCTCGGCACGTCGGCCGATCTGACGGAACTGGTGACGCAGGGTGCCGTTCAATTCGCCAACGCGTCGCCCGGTCACCTGGGCACGATGGTTCCGGAAATTCAGGTCTTTTCCGTGCCTTATCTTCTGTCGCAGAGCAACGAGGCGAACAAGGCCGTGTTGACCGAGAGCCCGACGATCTACGAGGAACTCGGCGCGGACTTCGCGGAGAAGGACCTCAAGCTTCTAACAATGTTCCCCGAGGGCGAGATGGTCTGGACGACCAACAAGGAAATCCGCTCGCCGGCCGATTTCGACGGCTTCAAGATGCGGACCATGGTCTCGCCGATGCTGGTGGCGGCCTATGAGTTCTTCGGCGCCAGCCCGACGCCGATGCCTTACGGCGAGGTTTACGGCGGCCTGCAACTGAAGGCGATCGACGGGCAGGTCAATCCCATTTTCGCGATCGAGGAAATGAAGTTCTACGAAGTATCGGACTACATGATCTGGGCCGGCCAGCAGCAGTTCACGACGACGGTCGTGACCAATGCGGACTGGTACGCGGCCGATCTTGGCGACGAGCAGCGCGCCATGCTGGATTCCGTTATCGCCGAGCTCAATGACTACATCTTCGAGGTGCAGCAGCAATACAACGAAGAGCGTCTTGAAAAGATCAAGCAGGCGAAGCCCGATCTGAAAATGATCCGTCTGTCCGAAGAAGAGCGCGCGGCTTTCGAGGAAGCCAGCATGGAGGCCCGCAACAAATTCGTCGAAATGACCGGCGAAAGCGGTCAGAAAATTCTCGACCAACTCGAGGCCGAAATCGCGGAAGCCGAGAAAGGCACGTCGAAGTAATCACGCGCTTTACCGAAGAAAACCCGGGGCGGAACGGTGACTCCGTCCCGGGCGATCTCACGAAAGGCAAATTTCGAAATTCGGGTCGTGACGGGAAGCTCAGAATAATCCGAGGGTGAGATGATCGATCCTTCAGCAAAACCGGCCGTGGTGGACGCCGCCTTCAGGGCCCAAGGCGAGAACACGCCGAGCCGGGTTTCGTGCACCATCAATTTCGACGCCGATGGCCGCCATGTCGGCTTCATGACCGTGCCTCATTCGCGAAACGACAGCGCATGGGGTTCGCTCCAGGTCCCCGTCGTGTGCATCAAGAACGGACGCGGCCCGACGGTCATGTTCACCGGCGGCTCGCACGGCGACGAATATGAAGGACCCATCGCGCTCCTCAAGCTCGCTCGCGGCTTGCGGGCGGCGGATGTCGCCGGCCGCGTCATAATCATCCCGACACTCAACCTGCCGGCCGTGCGCAGCGCGACGCGGCTCTCGCCGATCGATGGCCGCAACATGAACCGCGTCTTTCCCGGCAACCCGGATGGAACGGTGACCGAGGTCATTGCCGATTTCGTGTTCTCGGAGCTGGTGGCGCTCGCCGACGTGGTCGTCGATCTTCACTCGGGCGGCAAGACTCTGAACTACGTTCCGAGTGTCGTCATGCACTATCTGGACGACCCCGACCTCATGGAGCGGACCTTCGCGGCGCTCGAGAGCTTCGGCGCGCCGCTTGGCATGATCCTCCGCGAACTCGACACCCAGGGCATGCTGGATACCGCCGTCGAGCAACTGGGCAAGGTCTTCATCTCGACGGAGCTTGGCGGCATCGGCACGTCGTCGGCGGATTCCGTCGGCATCGCGGAGCGGGGGGTGCGCAATCTCCTGTCGCACTTCGGGCTAATCGACGCCGCCGTCACCCGTCCCGAGGAACGTGGTCTGCCGCCGACCCGGCTCATGGAAACGCCGCATCCGGATTGCTTCACCGTCGTCGCTCACGCCGGCATTCTCGAGATGACGGTCGATCTCGGCGACGAAGTGGCGGAAGGCCGGTTGCTGGCCCGGATCTATGACTATGAGGATGTCGAGCGCCCGCCCGCCGAGTACGTCGCCAAGAAGGGCGGTCTTGTTTTCTGCCGCCATGCGCCGGGTCTGATCCAGCGCGGCGATTGTCTGGCGGTGGTCGCCTCGGACATTCCGGCGAGAGGTCCCAAGCGCTCCGAACCGCGGCCGTACTGACGTCGACGGCAATGAAATGGGATGCCCTCGACCTTAAGATCCTGGCGGCGCTCCAGGAGGACGGGCGCATGACCAAACAGCGGCTTGCGGAGCGCGTGCATCTGTCGCCCAGCGCCTGCTTCGAACGCCTCCGCCGCCTCGAAGACGCCGGATACATCAAGGGCTACCACGCCGATATCGATCTCGGCCGCATTGTCCACACCACGACCGCCGTTGTCGAGGTGACCCTCGACAAACATCAATCGAGCGATTTCGCGCGCTTCGAGCAGGTCATCGCCGGCGTCCCCGAGGTCCTCGAGGTCTATTCCATCAGCGGCGGCATCGACTACGTCATGAAGGTCGTCGCCATCGATATCGAGCACTATCAGGCGATCATGGACCGTCTGCTCGAGGCCGATATCGGCATCGCCAAATACTTTACCTACTTCGTGACGAAGCTGGTCAAGCGCCAAAACGCCTATCCCATCCACACCTTGCTGGACGCCAAACCGGACGTATAAGCCGCCGAAGTTTCTTCGGCAACGCCGGTTTTTTCGCTCCAGACCTTCGGTTCGTAAGGGCCAATTCGAAAGCACCCTCAGCCGGTTTTCCGCTAGCCTTGAAGTCATCATGGGCTCCGGGGAAATCGCCGGGCAAAGGAGAAAACGAATGCTTATCGGTGTGCCGAAGGAAATCAAGCCGCAGGAATTTCGCGTCGGGCTGGTACCGGCCAGCGTGCGGGAACTCGTGGCCCGAGGCCATCGCGTCGTGGTCGAGAGCGGCGCGGCGCATGGCATCGGCGTCACCGACGACGATTACCGGGTCGCCGGCGCGCGGGTGGTCGAAACGGCCGAAGCCGTGTTTGCGGCCGCCGACATGATCGTCAAGGTCAAGGAGCCGCAACCGCGCGAATGCGCGATGCTGCGCGCCGACCAGGTGCTGTTCACGTATCTCCACCTCGCGCCCGATCCCGGCCAAGCCGCGGCGCTCAAGCGCTCGGGCTGTATCGCCATCGCCTACGAGACGGTGACCTCGGCCGCCGGCGGCCTCCCGCTCCTGGCGCCGATGAGCGAGGTTGCCGGCAAGATGGCGGTCCAAGTCGGGGCGCACCATCTCGAGAAGGCGCACGGCGGCATGGGGCTTCTGCTCGGTTCCGTCACCGGGGTCGAGGCGGCACAGGTGCTGATTCTGGGCGGCGGCGTCGCCGGCACGAGCGCGGCCGAGATGGCCGTCGGACTCGGGGCCCGCGTCGTCATCCTCGACAAGTCCCTCGATCGTCTGCGCGATCTGAAGGGACAGTTCGGCAGCCGCGTGACGTCCGCCTATTCCACCGCCGACGCCGTCGAGAAGTATGTGACCGCCGCCGACCTCGTCATCGGCACGGTGCTCTTGCCGGGCGCGGCCGCTCCCAAGCTGGTGGATCGCGATCTGGTCGCGGCAATGCGGCCGGGGGCGGTGATGGTCGATGTCTCCATCGACCAGGGGGGGTGCTTCGAGACCAGCCGTCCGACCACGCATGCCGATCCCACGTTCGAAGTCGACGGCGTCGTTCACTATTGCGTCACCAACATGCCGGGCGCCGTGCCGCGCACATCGGCGTTCGCGCTGAACTATGCCGTTTTGCCCTTCGTAACGGCGCTCGCGGACAAGGGCTGGCGTCGGGCGGTCGCGGATGATCGGCACTTGCGCGACGGTCTTAACGTCGCCGACGGCCGGCTTACGCACCCCGCCGTTGCCGCGGCGCTCGACGAAGAACCGTGCCCGCTCGAGTTCATGGAAAAGGAGATGGCAGCATGACCAACACCGCAACGATCTGGGCGGTCGAGCACGGCGTTTTCGCCGGTCGCCTCCACGATCCCTCGCTGTTCAACGAACGCGCCTTCATCGATGGCCATTGGATCGACAGCACGGACGGGCGCGTCATCGAGGTCACCGACCCGGCGTCCGGCAAGGTCTTCGGCACGGTGCCGAACCTGGGCGCGGCGGAAACCCGCGCCGCCATCGCCGCGGCCGAAAAGGCGCAAGGGGCATGGCGCCGCCTGCTGCCCGCCGAACGGGGCGATCTGCTGCGTCGCTGGGCCGAGCTGATGCGGCAGAACAAAGAAGACCTCGCGGTTCTGATGACCTGCGAACAGGGCAAGCCGCTGGCCGAAAGCCGGGGCGAGATCGATTACGCCGCGAGCTTCCTCGACTGGTTCGCCGAGGAGGGGAAGCGCCTGTACGGCGAGACCATTCCGAGCCACCTGGCCGGCCGCATGATGCTGGTCAGCCGCGCGCCGGTCGGGGTTGCCGCGGCGGTGACGCCGTGGAACTTCCCATCGGCGATGATCACCCGGAAAGCCGGCGCCGCGCTCGCGGCGGGTTGCACGATGGTGGTCCGGCCGGCTTCCGAAACGCCGTTCTCGGCCTTGGCGCTGGCGGCGCTGGCCGAGCGCGCGGGCGTGCCGGCGGGTGTCTTCTCGGTGGTGACGGGCACGGCGTCCGAGGTGGTCGGCGAGCTCTGCGCCAACCCGGCGGTGCGCGCAGTCTCGTTCACCGGCTCCACCGAGGTGGGGCGGCTGTTGCTCGGCCAAGGGGCGGCCACGGTCAAGAAAATGTCCATGGAGCTTGGCGGTCATGCGCCCTTGATCGTTTGCGAGGACGCCTACCTTGAGGAGGCCGTCGAAGGCGCCGTGGCGGCCAAATTCCAGACGACCGGCCAGGATTGCCTCGCGGCCAACCGGATATTCGTTCATCGCGACCTGTATGACGCCTTCGTCGAGCGTTTCACCGCCGCGGTCGCCAAGCTGAGGGTGGGGCCGGGTCTGCAGCCGGGCGTCGACCAGGGTCCCCTGATCAATGCCAAGGCCGTGGCCAAGGCCGAGGAACACGTGGCGGACGCCATCGAAAAAGGCGCGCGTCTCCTCGCCGGCGGTCACCGCCACGCGCTGGGCGGCCTGTTCTTCGAGCCGACCGTACTGGCGGACGTCACGCCCGGGATGAAGATTTTCCGCGAGGAAACATTCGGGCCGGTCGCGGCGATCCTGCCGTTTGGAGACGAAGACGAGGTCATCAGGCTCGCCAACGACACCGAGTACGGCCTCGCGGCGTACGTGTTTGCCCGGGACATGGGGCGCATCTGCCGCCTTTCCGATGCCCTCGAATACGGCATGGTCGCGGTGAATTGCGCGAAGATGACCGGAGCGCCCATTCCGTTCGGCGGCGTCAAGCAGTCAGGCTTGGGACGCGAGGGCTCACGCTACGGCATGGACGACTACACCGAACTGAAATACGTTTGCCTCGGCGGTATCGATCGCTGAGTTCTCGAGAGCGCGAAAGGATAAAACAATGTCAACGGCACCGGAGAGACTGCGCAACCTGTCTTTGGAGGAGATCGACCGCCGAACGGTTTTTCATCCGTCCACCCATCTCCGCGACCATGCTCACGGCTTGAGCGGCGGCCCGAGGATCATCGAGGGTGGCTCGGGCATCCGCATCACCGATCGAAATGGCACGACCGTCATCGACGGCTTCGCCGGCCTGTATTGCGTCAACATCGGCTATGGGCGCCCGGAGATGGCGGAGGCGATCTACGAGCAGGCCAAGAAACTCGCCTACTATCACGCCTATGTGGGGCACTCCAACGAGCCGGTGATCCGTCTTTCCGAACGCCTCATCGACATGGCGCCCGAGGGCATGAGCAAGGTCTATTACGGCATGTCCGGCTCGGACGCCAACGAAACCCAGGTCAAGCTGATCTGGTACTACAACAACATTCTCGGCCGGCCGGAAAAAAAGAAAATCATCTCGCGGTGGCGCGGGTATCACGGCTCCGGCATCGTGACCGGCAGCCTGACGGGCCTGCCGCTGTTCCATGAAGCCTTCGATCTGCCGGTGGATCGCATTCTCCATACCGTGACGCCGCACGCCTATTGGCAGGCGGAGCCGGGAATGGACGAAAGCGAATTTTCGCGCTGGTGCGCCGGCGAACTCGAGACGATGATCCTCGAGGAAGGGCCGGAAACGGTCGCCGCCTTTATCGGCGAGCCGGTGCTGGGAACGGGCGGCATCATCCCGCCGCCAATGGGCTACTGGGAAGAGATCCAGAAAGTGCTCGCCCGCTACGATGTTCTCCTGATCGCCGACGAGGTGGTCACCGGTTTCGGTCGGCTGGGATCCGATTTCGGATCTCTGCACTACGGGATCGAACCGGACCTCATGACCGTCGCCAAGGGGCTCACCAGCGCCTATCAGCCGCTCTCCGGGGTCATCATCGGCGACAAGGTTTGGGACGTGCTGGAACAGGGCACGGCCAAGATGGGGCCGATCGGCCACGGCTGGACCTATTCCGCGCACCCGCTGGGCGCGGCGGCGGCGCTGTGCAACCTCGACATCATCGAGCGCGAGAACCTGGTGGAGAATGCGCGCGACACCGGCGCTTACTTCCAGACCCAACTCCACGAGGTTTTCGATGACCATCCGCTGGTGGGCGAAGTGCGCGGCGAAGGCCTCATGGCCGCCCTTGAGTTCGTCGCCGACAGGGATCGCAAGGAGCGGTTCGATCCCTCGCTGAAGGTCGGTGCCAGGGTTTCTGCGGCCTGCAACGAACGAGGATTGATCGCGCGCGCCATGCCGCACGGTGACATTCTCGGTTTCGCGCCGCCGTTGATCACCATGCCTGCGGATGTGGACGAGATTGTCGATATTGCGCGCAACGCCGTCGACGCCGTGGCCGACGGATTGGTGAAGGAAGCGCTCTGGCGCGCGGCGTAGCCGCTGAAATTAGGGGTTGTCGGGGGTGGGGATCGGTACCCGGCATTGCATCGCCGGGGCCGATTGCCGGCCTCTCTCGTACGATCCACGGGGCCGTCCTCTCGGACCCCCGCATTGCCCGGGTCCGAGCGGGTAACGATTTTTTAGCTTTTTCAGCGTTCAATCATCGGATCTCTTTCGGCAAGGAAAGGGTCGAACGATGCGATGGCGATGTTGGAACTGCAAGACCGCGATGGCCTGCGCGGGCGAAGTGATCCGTCTAATTCTTCAGGCCTGCGAGTGCGAGGAAGACGGCTCGGAACGCCCGCGTCCCAATTGCCGTTGAGCGGCCCGAGAGATCGGAGTCGCCGCGAAGCCGCCCTCGTCGCGGACATTTGTGCGATGCACAAAACCATGTCTTGTTTGCGGGTTCTTATGCTAGTCTGAGATGCTACCGTGCGTGAACGGTTGAACCGCGCCGAACTCATCGAAGACCGCCCCATCCCATGACCACGCCCACCGCAGCGTCGCCGACACCCTCCACCGTCGCGTGGCACTTGTTCGTTCCGAAGCTCTATACCACCCTCAAACACGGCTATTCCGTCGACGATCTCCGACACGATGCCGTTGCCGGGCTTACCGTCGCCATCGTCGCGCTGCCGCTGGCCATGGCGCTGGCCATCGCGTCTGGAACGACGCCCGAAAAGGGCCTCATCACGGCGGTCGTTGCTGGCTTCCTGATTTCCATGCTGGGGGGCAGCCGGTTCCAGATCGGCGGTCCCACCGGCGCCTTCGTGGTGGTGGTTTTCGGCGTCATTCAGCAGCACGGCTACGACGGCCTGGTGCTGGCCACCCTGATGGCTGGAGCCATGCTCATCGTCGCCGGCCTCCTGCACCTCGGAACGTGGGTCAAATACATCCCCGAGCCGGTGGTCACCGGGTTCACGGCGGGCATTGCGGTCATCATCTTCACCAGCCAGATCAAGGACATCTTCGGGCTGTCTCTCGAGCAGGTTCCCGCCGACTTTTTCCACAAGCTGTCGGCCCTGTGGAGCGTCAGAGACAGCGTCAACGCGGCGAACCTGGCCGTCGCGGTGGGCGCCGTGGCATTGATTCTCGGCGCTCCGCCGCTATGCGCCCAAGGTTCCGGGATTCCTCGTCGCGGTCGTCTTGGCCTCGGTCGTGACCGCCCTCGCCGGGTTGCCGATCGATACCATCAGCTCGCGGTTCGGCGGCATTCCGAGCGCGCTGCCCATGCCGAGTTTGCCGAGCGTCACCCTCGAACGGCTCGGCGATCTGATGCCGAGCGCCTTTACCATCGCCTTCCTCGCGGGCGTCGAGTTTTTGCTGTCCGCCGTGGTCGCCGACAGTATGACCGCCCGCCGCCACCGCTCCAACTGCGAGCTCGTCGCCCAGGGCGTGGCCTGCGGGGCGTCGGCGTTGTTCGGCGGATTGCCCGCCACCGGCGCCATCGCCCGCACCGTTACCAATATCCGCAGCGGCGCCCGCTCGCCGGTCGCCGGCATGCTGCACGCCGTCTTCATCCTGCTGTTCATGCTGCTGTTCGCGCCGCTCGCCGACTATATCCCGCTGGCGTGTCTCGCCGCGGTGCTGGTGATCGTCGCCTGGAACATGGCCGAGATCGACCGGTTCCTTCACCTGATGACCGGCCCGTGGGGCGACCGTATCGTCCTGGTGCTGACCTTCGGGCTGACCGTGGCCGTCGACCTGACGGTGGCCATCGAGGTGGGCGTTGTCCTGGGCGCCATCATGTTCATGCATCGCATGACCCAGGTGGTCGCCATCAGCGCCGCCGGTCAGACCATCATCGAGGACGACGCCGATGACTTCGAGTCCTCGACGGCGTTCGATGCGGCACAGCGCAGCGCCCTGCCGAAAGGCGTCGAGGTGTTCCAGTTGCGTGGGCCCCTGTTCTTCGGTGTCGCGAACCGGCTGGCCGACGTGATCGACAGTGTCGCCGGCTCGCCACGCGCGTTCATCGTGCGGATGCGCGAAGTGCCGATGATGGATGCGACGGGCGCCTCCAAATTCTCGGATTTCACGCGCAGATGCGCCAAACATCGCACGGCCCTCATCATATCCGGTCTGCAGCCGCAACCGGAGAGCGTCCTCCGGCAAATGCGCATCATCGGCGACGACGGTCCCATCCAGCTCGCCTCCGACTTCGCCCAGGCCGTCCAGATGGCGCGGCGGATTACCCGAGTAACGGTCCACCGGGCGTGAAATTGCAATGACGGGGCGGCTTGGGGATCGCAAACGCGGTTTCCTACGCTACATATTTCGGTAACAGGGCCTGGCGGCAAGCGGCCGTCGGGGCCGGCGCAACGCGGGCGGAAAGCACCGGTATGGTCAAGCGTGCCGAACGGAAACCCGAAACCATCGCCGCCGTTCATCTCGATGCGGTCGGCGGCGTCGCCGGCGACATGTTTGCCGCGGCGCTGCTCGATTGCCGCCCCGATCTGTGGCCGGCATGCGAACGCGCCATTTCCGCCGTCGGGCTTCCCGACGGGGCCCGGGCATCGCTGGCCGGCCATGGCGACGGCGTGCTTGACCGGATCGCGGTTCGTCGTCGACGGTCCCCCGGCGGAGCGGCGATGGCGACCATGTAGCCTGGCGGGATATCCGGGCACGGCTTGCCTCGGCGCCGCTCGATGACGGCACGCGGGCCGTGGCGCTCGCCATTTTCTCCGCGCTCGCCGAGGCCGAGGCCGCCGTCCACGGCATCGACGTGGACCGGGTGACGTTCCACGAGGTCGGCGCCTACGATTCCATCGCCGATATCCTCGCGGCGGCGGCAATCATTTCGGCGCTCGGGCCGTGCCGCTGGTCCATCGGTCCGATCCCGCGCGGTCGGGGATTGGCGCGGACCCGCCACGGCCTCGTTGCCCGTGCCGGCGCCGGCGGCGCTCGAACTGCTCAAGGGCTTCGTTCTGGTGGACGACGGCGAGGACGGCGAGCGGGTCACTCCCACCGGCGCGGCCATCCTTCGGACGCTCTCGCCGAGCCTGGACGCGGATCCGCTCCCCCGGCGCCTGATCGGCGCGGGGACCGGTTTCGGAACGCGGAAGCTGCGGGAACGCAGCAACATCCTGCGCGCATCGCTGTTCGCCGAGGCAATATCCGCTCCCCGCACCGAGCCGGTGGAAGTCATGCGCTTCGAGGTCGACGATCAGACCGGCGAGGATTTGGCGGTCGCACTCGATCATCTGCGCGCTATCCCGGACGTCATTGATGTCTGTCAGTGGCCCGTGCTCGGGAAAAAGGGCCGTCAGGCCGCCGCCATCCAGGTCCTGGCCCGGCCCGAGGGAGCGGTTCGGGTGGCCGATGAGATTTTCAATGAGACGACGACCCTCGGGGTGCGTCGGGGAACGGTTCCGCGAACCACCCTTGAACGCGATATCCAGGCGTTCGATGGCCTTGCGGTCAAGCGGGCGCGCCGGCCCAAGGGGATGTCGGCCAAGGCGGAAATGAGCGATTTGGCGTCCGTCAAGGGCGTGCGGTCGCGACAAGCGCGGCGGCGCCGGGCGGAGGACGAAGCAGTCGAAACGGAGAGCGTCGATGGTTGACGGCGGCCGCCTCGCCGAGGTGATCGGACAATTGCGCGGGCGCGACGATCGCCGTGTCCGGCGGTGTCGATTCCATGACGCTGGCGAGTTTTGCCCGGCGGGTACTGGGCGCCGGCCGGGTCCGCATGGTGCATGCGTTGTCTCCGGCCGTGCCGGTCGCCGCGACCCAACGGGTGCGGGCGCAGGCGGCGGCCGAGGATTGGCGCCTGGACGTGGTGGACGCGGGCGAATTCGCCGACGAGCGCTACCGCGACAATCCGGCCAACCGGTGCTATTTCTGCAAATCCAACCTCTATGCGGCGCTCGGGAGGCTGTCCGCCGGCGTCGTGCTGTCCGGTACCAACACCGACGACCTGAGCGACTACCGTCCCGGGCTTCAGGCGGCCGCGCGAGAACAACGTTCGCCATCCCTATGTGGAAGCCGGGTTCGCAAAGACCCGGGTGCGCGCGCTCGCCAGGCGGATGGGCCTGCCGGAGCTCGCCGACCTGCCGGCATCGCCGTGCCTGTCCAGCCGCGTGGAGACCGGCATTCGCATCGAAGCGGAGACGCTGCGGCTGATCGACGGCGTGGAGAGCTGGCTTCGCGACGGGGCATCGCCGGCGACCGTCCGCTGCCGCATCCGCCGAGGCGGCGTCGTCATCGAGCTCGATGCGGCGACCCTGGACGGTCTCGACGCGGGCGGCCGCGCGGCGTTGATCTCGGAGGCCGAGCGGCGGCTCGCGGGGCTCGGCGGCGTCGCCGTTCAGCTGGCTCCCTACGAGCAGGGCAGCGCGTTTCTCGGCGACGCAACAGGACGCCGGTCGCATGAGCGGATCCGAAGTCATGCTGGATCTGGACCGCGCCGACCGGCTGGGGTTCGGCGAGGCAATCCTCTGCGCCCAGAAAACGCCGGCCCAGATCGACGAGATTCTGCGCATCGCCCGCGATCGAGGCGCGGAGCTTTTGCTCACCAGACTGGATGCGGACAAGCTGGCCGCCCTTATGCCCGAGTATCGCCGGGGCTTGGATTACCACGCGGCGTCGCGGACGGCCTTTTTCGATCACGCGCCGCGCCAGGCATCCGCTCCGCGCGTTGCCGTGGTCACCGCCGGAACCTCGGACGCCGGTCCGGCCGGCGAAGCGCTGCGAACGCTGGCGTTCCACGGTGTCGGCGCGACCGCCATCTTCGATGTCGGCGTGGCCGGGATCTGGCGGCTGATGGAGCGGATCGACGATATCGCCCGCCACCCGGTGGTGATCGCCGTCGCCGGCATGGACGCGGCGCTGCCGAGCGTGCTCGGCGGGCTCGTTCCCGGCGCGCTGATCGCCGTTCCCACGTCGGCCGGCTACGGCGCGGCGCGGGCCGGCGAGACGGCGCTGTTTTCCTGTCTGTCGTCCTGCGCGCCGGGCGTCACCGTCTGCAATATCGACAACGGCTACGGCGCGGCGTGCGCCGCTCTCCGGGTCTTGGGCGCGGCGGGGCAGGCGGCCGCCGGGCGAAAGCACGACCGAAACCGCGCATTGCCGCCATCGTTCTCGCCGCCGGCTCGTCCGGGCGGATGGGGCGCCGCAACAAGCTGTTGTGCGAAATCGACGGAACCCTGCTGGTTCGCCGCGTCGTCGACACGCTGGCTGGGGCCGAGTTGACGGATCTGGTGGTCGTTACCGGTCACGACGCGCCCGGCATCGCCGCCGCCGTCGCCGGCGCCGGCGCCAATATCCGGCTGGTGCACAACGACGACCATGCCGCCGGGATGGGCACGTCGCTGGCACGGGGCGTCGCGTCGCTCCCGGAAACCATCGATGGCGCGATGATCTGTCTCGGCGACATGCCGGACGTTCGAAGCGATACCGTTCGTCGCCTTATCGCCGCCTTTTCGCCCGCCACCGGCATGGAAATTTGCGTGCCGGTGAACCGCGGCCGCCGCGGCCATCCGGTTCTGTTCGGCCGGGGATTGTTCGGCGAGCTGGGCGTCGCTTGCCGGCGACGCCGGGGCCCGGACGGTCCTCGACGCCTTCGGCGCCCACGTCTCGGAGGTGACCGTCGACGACGAGGGTATTTTCAAGGATTACGACACGCCGGAGGATTTTGCGAAGAACCCCATGGGATACTCGAGGGCGGCCAATGATTGACGCCGCAAGGGAATGACCAGAGATGATCGATCGTCGAAGATTTATCGGCCTTGGAACCGCCGCCGCGGCGCGGCGGCCTCTCTCCCCAGCGCCAAGCCGGCCGCTGCCCCGACGGAAGGCGGCGCCCAGTCGGAGCCCCGTATCCAGCGGACGGTGACTCTGGGACGGACCGGGCTTCAGGTGTCCGACATCTCGTTCGGGTCGTCCAGCCTGACCGAAGCCGATCTGGTGCGGTATGCCTATGATCGCGGCGTCACCTTGTTCGACACCGCCGAAAGCTACCGCTTCGGCTATGCCGAGGAAGCCATCGGCGAGGCGCTTCACGGCGTCCGCGACCACGTGGTCATCAGCTCCAAGACCAAGGCCGGCGCGTCCGATACCCGCAAAGAGATGATGGAGGCGTTGGAGGGCAGTCTGCGGCGGTTGCGGACGGACTACCTGGATATCTACTTCAATCACGCCGTCAACGACGTGGCGCGGATGAAGAACCCGGAGTGGCGGGAGTTTACCGACCGCGCCCGCCAGCAGGGAAAGATCCGCTTTCGGGCGATGTCCGGCCACGGTTCGCGACTGGTTCCGTGTCTCGATTACGCCATCGACGAGGATCTCGTCGACGTCGTGCTGGTGTCCTACAACTTCGGCCAGGATCCGGGCTTCTATTCACGTTTGCGCGACGCCGTGAGTTTCCCGGCCATCCAGCCCGACCTGCCGCGCGTTCTCGACAAGGCCAAGCAGAAGGACGTCGGCGTGCTCGCCATGAAGACGCTGATGGGCGCGCGCCTCAACGACATGCGTCCGTATGAACGCGAGGGCGGCTCCTTCGCCCAGGCGGCGTTCCGCTGGGTTCTGTCCAGCCCGCGGGTGGATGCCCTGCTGATCTCGATGAACGGCCGCGATGCCATCGACGAATATCTCAGGGCCTCCGGCGACCCGACGATCCAGGGCGGCGAATTCAATCTCCTGGCCCGCTACGCCTACCTGCAGAACAGCCGGTATTGCCGGCATGGCTGCGACGGCTGCGAGGGCGCCTGCCCGGAAGGCGTCGAGATCGCCGAAGTGTTGCGGACGCGCATGTACGACGTGGACTATGGCGACCGGACGCTGGCGACCATCGATTACGCCCGCCTCGGCACCGACGCCGGCGCCTGCGCGACGTGTTCCCATCAGGCCTGCCTTGGCGCGTGTCCGTTCGGCCTGCCCATCGCGCACCTGACCCGTGACGCCGCCACCCGGCTCGGCTGATCCCATGCGCGGTGCCGCCATGACCGTGTTTCTAGCCCATATGCTGATCGTCCTCGCCGCATGGACGCTGGTAATCAAGTTCATCTTTCCGGTGGCGATGGCGCTCGCCGAGGGCGTTCCCATCGTCACTTATATTTATTGGGATTTCTGGTGGGTCGCCCATTTGTGGCTGGCCTGGGCGCTGCTGAACTGGCGGCGCTATACGGTTGCGCTGGCCGTCGGCGTGTCGGTGGTGGAGATCGTCATCATCGTCACCAAGTTCGTTTTGTTCTTCGCCGACCCCGAATGGACGATCTGGACCACCAATTGGTTCATCAACAAGGTGTTCGTGCTCGCGTGCTTCTGCATGCTGCTGCCGGCTACCTATTACGCCGCCCGATCCAGCCGCTTCGAAAGAAATAGACGATGAGACCGCCCGCCACGGCGACCATCAGGCCGAGCGCGTACGGATAGCCGTAATACCAGCTCAGTTCCGGCATGTTCCAAGGCGACTTTTCCGGATCGAAATTCATTCCGTAGACGCCGGCGATGAAGCTGAGCGGGATGAAGATGGTGGCGATGATGGTCAACACCTTCATGATTTCGTTCATGCGGGTGCTGATGCTCGAATGATAGGTATCGAGCAACCCGGAAGCGGTTTCGCGGTGCGTCTCCGTCAGGTCCATGAGTTGAACGGTGTGATCATAGCAGTCGCGCAGATAAACGGTCGTCTGGTCCGAAATCAAATCCATCGTGTCGCGGATCAGCACGCTGAAGAGATCTCTCTGCGGCCAGATGGCGTGCTTGAATTCGAGAAGCTCCCTTTTCAGCGTGTGGATGCTGCTGACGACCGCGACATCGGGATTATCCAGCACCTGAATTTCCAGATCCTCGAGAATGTCGCTGTATTTTTCCAGTGCGGGAAAGTATCCGTCCACCGCGGTATCGAGCAATGCGTATGCGAGGTAATCCACCCCCACCTCGCGAATGCGACCGCGGCCGTGGCGAATGCGTTCGCGGACCGGGTCGAAACAGTCGCCAGGGTATTCTTGAAAGGTGACGACGAAGTTGGTGCCGAGAAACATGGAAAGTTGCTCGGTGCCATGTTCACCCACGACCGGGGCCAGGCGGGTGACGATCAAGACGTTGCTCTCGTATTCGTCCGCCTTCGGGCGTTGGTGGGTATTCACCACGTCTTCCAGGGCAAGCGGATGCAAATGGAAAATCGATCCAATCTCACGGATCAGTTCGTGATCGGCCAGACCATCGACGTTGACCCATGTGACGGGAAACCGTGCGAGGGCGGCCTCGACGTCCTTTAGATCCACGATCGCGCTTTCTTCCAGCGCGTCGGGACCATAGGCGATCAGGCTGATCTTCGGGTGGACGGCGTGCGGATCCGGCACCAGCGTGCCGGGGGGAGCGCCGGGCGTGCCGCGGCGCTTTTTGCGCCGGCGCCGTAAACTCGTTCGCAAATTCGGTTTCTTCACGTCGCTCGTTCACCCTGTTGCGCACCGTCAAACGATGATGCCGACCACGATTATTATCATGTGTCCGGGTCGTGGGTCGACCTTCGCATAGCGGCGCCGCCTTCACATAGCGGCGCACTCGGCGTCTCGATGACGTCCGCTATCCGAATCGGACGGAACCCGCCACGGGTCGGGGTGCATTCCGGCCTGATTGGAAGCGCTTAAGAATCAACGGGTAGTACCGACCGACTGACAAATATTTGATATTTGGTGTGTGATGACGCAGCGTTTAGCGTTAGGAAACTATCCGACACCGCCAACCGTAATCGCGGGGAATGCCAAGAGCGCAACGCGTGGGGACAAAATGTCATGAGCGACTTCGTCAAGATCAAAGTCACGTATCCCAATCGGGAGACGCGACCACATAGCGGCGCCTCGGCGGCGGCGGTGCCGGCCACTTCGGGCAGCGGCGGCCTCGATCGCTCTCGCCGTGTCAGCCCCCTGTCGTTCGCGGTGATCGGTGGATTGGTGATCGCCGGAGGTATCGGAGCGGGATTGTTCTATACGACCGTGTCCGGTCCATCGGCGCCGGCCGCGATCCGCGCCGACATCGACACCCGTGCGCCCGAAGAACAAACCGCATCGACGGCGCAATCCGCCGCGCCGGGTATCGGGCCGCGCCGCGAGGCCGATGCCGGCGACGCCGAGACGACGGCCGAGGCCGTGGTGGCCAGTCAGGGCGATGATGATGTTTCGCGGTTGAACCCCAGCGGTGACCTTTCACGGTTTGAAACCGGCGGTAGGCAGCCGGCGAGAGACATCGAAAGCACGTCGCCGCGTCCCGGAAGTTCAGCGCCGCCGCCGCCGGTGGCGGCGCCCGCATTGCCCGAACGCGTGGCGCCCGGGACCAATGGCCCGGACGGATTGGCCGATGAAGCCACGGCGTTGCCGCCACCCGTCAAACGACCGGCGGTTCCGGAGCAAACAATGGCGGCGGCCGCTTCGCCGCGACCGCCGGGCGGCTCGGTCGCCCGCTCTCAGTTGACATCGTCGGTGCGGGCGCGCGAACCGGTGGACCGGCTTTCGTCGCGGATCGCGATCGGCGAGCGCGGCCAACGCAAGCTGTTCTACTTCACCGAACTGAAGGACCTGAACGGCGAAACCGTATTCCATCGATGGGAGCACGACGGCCGGACCATGGCGACGCTGCGCTTCGAGGTCGGCGGTGACCGCTGGCGGGCCTATTCCAGCAAGACCATCCCCGCCAAATATTCGGGTGACTGGCGCGTCGTGGTGGCCAATGCCCGCGGCGACGTTCTCGCCAGTGCCCGGTTCGTGGCCGAGTGAGCGGTCGGTGTCATCCACAACCTGTTGTGCGCCAAGACCGAATCGCCGAGCCGATTCGGTGCCGGTGCGGATTTTGGCGGCGGCGGGCAGCGCCCAAGCGCTGCTTCCCGGAGGTGCGGCGGTGCAACGATTCATCAATGATGCCGAGGGCTTAGTCGAGGGGGCATGGCGCCACCCCGGCGGCGTGCTTGCAACTGGATTGCGACTCGTGCAAGCACTTTAACGAGGAAAGAGAGCCGAACATGCTCACAGGGTGGCCTAAAAGGGATTCGATCGAACCATGACCTCGGCATCGCAAGCCGTACTCGAGCAACCGCGTGAAACGCTGGCGGTTCATATTCGCGGCGCCTCGTACACCCTGCTGGTTCTGACGCTGCCCGATCCAAAAGACCAGGCGTTCTATTCGCGGCTCGCCGACAAGATCGGACAGGCGCCGAATTTCTACCGTCTCGCGCCGGTGGTGGTGGACCTCAAGGATCTGGCCGACGCGCCACCGTTCAACATGGCCGAAATGGGTCGCCGTCTCCGCCAGCATTCGCTCATTCCCATCGGTGTCCAGAACGGGACGGCGGAGCAGAACAAGGTCGCGGTGGACGCCGGTTGGACCGTGTTCCGCGAAGGCCGGCCCGCCCTGGTGGAGATCGATGGCGACGGCGAGAAGCGCGCGACGGAACCGGAGGTTTCGGCGGCCGCGCCGGCCGCGAAAGACGCCGCCGAGCCGGCCGCGGCGGATGCCGCTCCCGCGGTGGCCGCCGCCGTGTCCGACCGATCCGACGCGAGCGCCATGGTGATTACCCAGCCGGTCCGGTCTGGCCGCCAGGTCTATGCTCATCAGGGCGATCTCGTGGTGCTTTCAACGGCAAGTCCGGGCGCCGAACTGCTCGCGGACGGACACATTCACGTCTATGGCCCGTTGCGCGGCCGGGCGCTCGCCGGCGTGTCCGGCGATATCCGCGCGCGGATTTTTTGTCGCAGCCTGGAAGCGGAACTGGTTTCGGTCGCGGGATACTGGCGCGTCCGGGACGATATTGCCGAGGATCTGATCGGCAAACCGGTTCAGATCTATTTGCAAGGTGAACGGGTCATGATCGAGCCGCTGTCGTGACACTGTCATGATGGCGGGGCACTTGATCGGATCGCCCATTTCGTTCGAAACACGCGGAGGATTACGTGTCTAAAATCATCGTTATGACATCGGGTAAGGGCGGGGTCGGCAAAACCACGACCGCGGCCGCATTCGCCTCCGGCCTCGCGCTCCAAGGCCACAAAACCGTGGTGATCGACTTCGACGTCGGGCTCCGCAATCTGGATTTGGTCATGGGTTGCGAGCGCCGGGTCGTCTTTGACTTCATCAACGTCATCAACGGCGACGCAAAGCTCAACCAGGCGCTGATCAAGGATAAGCGGGTGGAGAACCTGGCGATCCTGCCGACGAGCCAGACGCGCGACAAGGACGCGTTGACGCGAGAGGGTGTCGAGCGCGTCCTCGACCAGCTCAAGGAGGACTTCGACTACATCATCTGCGACAGTCCGGCGGGCATCGAGAAGGGCGCGTTGATGGCGCTCTATTTTGCCGACGAGGCCGTCATCGTCACCAATCCCGAGGTGTCCAGCGTGCGCGACAGCGATCGCATCCTCGGTGTCCTGCAGAGCCGCTCGCGGCGCGCCGAGGAGGGCCTGGAGCCGGTCAAGGAGCACTTGCTGCTGACCCGCTACGACGCCGGCCGGGTCGAACGGGGCGAGATGCTGAAGGTCGACGATGTCCTCGAGATCCTCGGCATCCCGCTGCTTGGGATCGTTCCGGAAAGCCAGTCGGTTCTTAAGGCGTCCAACGTCGGCATTCCGGTCATTCTCGACAAGGATCTCGGCGGCGGGACGGGCCTACAACGACGCGGTCAGCCGGTTCCTCGGCGAAACCATCGAGCACCGCTTCATGAAACCCGAGCGCCGCGGCTTGTTTCAGCGGTTGTTGTGGAGAACGGCATGAGCATTTTGGATATTTTCTGGCGGCGGTCGAAACCCACCGCGCCGGCGGCACGCGAAAGATTGCAGATTCTGCTGGCTCATGAGCGTTCGGGGACAGCGCAGCCGGACTACCTGCCGCAGCTCCATCGCGACATCCTCGAGGTGATCGGGAGGTATATCGAGATCGATCAGGACAAGATTTCCGTGGAGTTCGAGAACGAGGGAAGCGTGTCCATGCTCGAGGTGAATGTCGAGTTGCCAAGCGGCGGCCTGACCGCCCGGCCCGAGCCGAAACCGGCGAAGCGCCGGCCGGCGCGGCGGACCCGCAAGCGCGCCCCGGCGATGCCGAAGGGAGCGGCCGCGGAATCGGCTTGAGCCAATCGGCTTGAGCCCCGGCGCGGCGTTTCGCCGAACGTGTCTATCTGATCTTATTCGACGAGTGCCGTAACCGAGCGCTTGGCGCCCCATTCCGGGGGCAGCCAAGCGCTCCTCCGGCATGCACCGAAGGTCCCGAGCGCTCAGCCGCCGCTTGGTGATCAGCACGAAAAATTTCCTACGCGACACCGTTTACGCCCCAAGGGACGTGCTGGCCATCGGGACCGGCAGACCGGGCGCGCGGCCCTTTGCCGCCCGAACAGGGACGTTTTGACGGGCATTGCCTCGGATCAGCCGCAATCCCGACCACAATTGCCGCCATGACAGCGTTGCAGAACGTAAGCACATCGAAGCAAGGTGAACGGCATTTCATCCTCGCCATGCGCCGATTCATGAGTTTCTGCCTGCTCAATCACCCGGCGAATAGTTTTTCATTCTTATAAGACATATTTCCATTACATAATGAATTGTATGACAAAATTGCTATGTGCGTATACGTTATAGTATCATACAGTTTGTTTCATGCGTAGAATGAATAATGATTAGTAATATACCCCAATTTGTATTTGGAGAACTATAAAGATTGTAGAAGCAGGAGAATGAAACCGCTGATATTCATTTTTTGTTTTACCTTATCCTGGTCACAGTCTCGCTTCAATTTGGCCGCATTCGCCCTCCTTATTGCCGTTTGAGCACGGAGGGAAGAGAAAGCGGAAAGCGGTACGCGCCCGATATAGGGCAAAACTCCTAAAAAATTGACGTCCTTTCTCTGTTCCCTCGTGGTTGAAATGCAACGCCAGTCGGTACCCGCGGATAGGGGCTGACGAAGTTTGAAGGAAGGGAAAATCAATAATGACGACATATCAAGGCAATGGCAGCGGAACCACCGGCACGGGGCTCGACCAGCTGGTGGAGATTACGCTCAACGATCCGGCTTGGCCGACCAGAATAAAGTACGGTTTGATCACCAAGGCCGACGTCGAGGCTGGCGCTGCCGCGGCCGATGGATTAAATCACCTCATCGTCGATGGCATCAAAGAGACGGGCATTGCCAAGGATGGCGTCCTCGACGGCGCTGACATGCGGCCGCTCAATTCGTACATTCGCACCAACGAATACAACGCGTTTCTAAAGTTTCACGGCAACGACGAGGGCAACACCGAAACGGGCTTCCATCGGGTGCAGGGCGATGGCGGAGCGTCGAAATTGTATGGCAAGGACGCGATCGATACGGTGGCCGACGAAATTTACCATCTTGGGTTCACCATCAACGGCAAGACGCTTGAGAACGAAGACGGCGACGCCAATCAAAGTATCAACGTCGTAGCCAAATACATGAACAACCTCCTTGCCGGTGATCTGGCCGACGGCAGTTTGGCGAATGGAAGCGCGAAGACGTCCGCGACGTCCCCGAGCAACACCAGCACCAACACCAGCACCAGCACCAGCACGAACACAACACCAGCACCAGCACGAACACCAACACCAAAGACGTCTCCGACACGGCCACGGGACTCGATGTTCTGGCGGACAGGATTCTCTCCGATGCAGGCTTGCAGGTGAGGGTTGGGTATGGACAGCTCAGCCAAGCCGAGATCCAAACAGCGGCGAACGCGGCCGCCGAGATGAACGGCAAAATCATCGAAGCCATAAACGCGACAGGCGTCGCAAAAGATGGCCATTTCAGTGGCGACGACGTCCGCGAGCTTCAAGGCTACATTCACGGCAATTACGCTGACGAGTGGAGTGAGCTTCACGGCAACGATCAGGCCAACGGTTTCCATTTGGTGCGCAACTGGGGGAACGATTCCGAACTATTGGGTCGCCAGGCCATTTGCCACGTCGCGGAAGAAGTCTACCAACTGGGTTTCGAGCTCAATGGAAAAATGTTGGAAAACGAAGACGGAAATCAGGGCCAGAGCGTGAATGTGGTCGCCGATTACCTTAACGGCCTGCTTGAGGATGATATGGCCGCTGGAGAGTTCGACACCGTTGTTGCCTAGAGCAATAGTTTACAGCACGGCCCTGCGATCAAATCGGGCCGATCTGATCGCACCGTGCTCTAGCGCGACGCCAATGATGATACGCCATCCTTGGTAGACGAAAAAACGGCGGAGGAGCGGTATCGATGGAGCCGCTCCTCCTTTTCGTTTGGGCGCCCCGTGATCCGGTTTGAGATCCAATAGGACGCTTCCCCGCGATCTCGATGCCGGCGTCGTTTCCCCAGATCCACACAGAGAGGTCCGAGGGGTCGGCAGTGGCCCTTCTGCTGTCGGCTGTCTCAACGGCGGCGCGTCGTGTGCCTCGGCGACTCCGCCGCCCGACAATTCGCACCACACCGCCAGGAGAACGCCTGAAGAGCGATCCGCCGCGGCTAATCGGCGTCGTCCTTTGCGGCACACGAAATGGAGGCGAGTGGACGGTCGATCTGCGCCCTGTCGGCCAAGCCCGCCCATCGTCAGCGCTGACAGCCGATCCCCGATCCATTCACCCTAAGCGGCCCGGACGGCGATTGTCCTTTTCCGATCGGCGCCGCCGGTTGCGCGTTCCTCTAACCCCCGAAGAGCCCATCAGAACGGGCGCAAGGCCGTCGCTGCGCGAACATGGGCACCCTGGGCGAGCGGGAGAGAAGGCGCCTTGCAATTCGGTTTGATCGACCACCGGATGCACCACGTCTCGCATTGGGCCCAACCCCACTAATCGTCAAAACCCCCTTACTGTCTCTCAAGCATGCAATTCCAAATCTTCGGCGCTCCATGCTGCGCATGCGCGGATATCCAAGCTTCAGCCGTCCAAGTCTCTCTTCCGAAAAAATTATCTGTTTACTGCGTATATATTGCATAAGCAAAATAACAATAAAAATAATTATGGCAGCGTAACAAAAAAAGAGAATACTTCATATCGAAACCGTATCTATAATAAACTAAGCGGAACGTCACAATTTTACTTAAAAAAACGCCAAATATGGCAAATTATCCCAATTTTGCCGCATTTTTGCTTTAATTTAGCCTCATTTCACCCGCTTAGTGCCGCCATGGGATAGCGGTCGGCAAGAGCGGCCGTGGTTTGGGTCCCCAAGCCAACGGTCGCAGCGTCAGCTTGCGCAGACCCCTTAGTCAGTCATGCACGTTTTCACGAAACCGGCGGGCGCCGTCGCAAGGGCACCTCCGCAATACAAGGAAGGGTAATCCATTGGCCAATCACGGAGTTACAATGAGGAAAGCTATCGGTTCGCAATACTCCTAGATGCTGTAGGCGGTGCTGGCAACGATCAACTGTTCGGCCTTCAGGGCAATGATATCCTCGAGTTCGGGACCCGCAACGATGTCCTCCGGGCCGGCGACGACGATGACCTTGTACGAGGCTTCTCCTGGGGTGGGGAGCCGGTCGCGGCGCAGGACGGAACGTTGATCAACGCTGGCGAGCCTATTGCGGACAGCGACATGCTCATAGGCGGTGCCGGCAGCGATACGTTCGAGATCCGTTGGCTGATCGACGCCAAGGCGGAAATTCTCGAAAAACACCGCGATCCGGACTCTGGCTACGTGGATTACAACGCCGGCACGGGCGGCGTCGCCGGCGAAAACAACAACTCGCACGACCATTGGGTAGAAACCCAAGGCATCGGCACGAAGACCATCGTGGACTACAACGAGAGGGAAGACACCCTCCTGTTCCACGGCCATACCGTCAATCTCAAGAGTTTATCCCACCAGAACGGCGACACCATTCTCAAGTTCTACAGCAATCAGAATGGCAATGGCGCGCACGACGGCGATGACGTCGGCACCGTGATCGTCAAGGGCGCGCGGCTCGACGCAGGCGACATCGATGTCGATGCCGGGGTCTTTTTCGGCACCGAGACCGCGCTCATACGGCCAACCACTGGGACGGGCCTCGACACCCTGGTCGATATCATTTTGAGCGATCCGAACCTGAGCACGGGGGCGCCGAGCGACGAGATTGTCGAGGGCGCCCTGGCGGCCAACGGCTGAACCATATCATCTCGACGCCATCAAGGGAACGGCGTGTGCCAACGACGGCTCGTTGAACGGTACCGATATGCGCGAGGTCAACGACTACATCCGGGCCAATCATCTCAACGAATGGGTCGGTTATCACGGCAACGACGCGGGCAATGACCGAAACCGGCTTTCATCGGGTCCAGGGCGATGGCGGGGCGTCGAAACTGTATGGCAAGAACGCCATCACCACCGTCATGGACGAGACCTACCACCTCGGTTTCCAGATCAAGGGCAAAACGCTATACAACGAGGACGGTGACGCCAACCAGAGCGTCAATGTGGTTGCCCGATACCTCAACAACGCCCTCGCCGACGACCTGGCCGATGGCAGCCTGAGCGGGGGAACAGGCAGCAACACGGGTGGCGGCGCGACGAACACGGGCAAACTTACGGGCACGGGCCTCGATGACTGGGTGGATATCATCCTCAACGATCCCGCCTGGCCGACGAGAATAGGCTACGGCCTGATCAGCAAGGCGGACGTTCAAGCCGGCGCCGAGGCGGCCAACGGCATGAACCATATCATCGTCGACGGCATCCGAGAGACCGGCGTGGCCAACGACGGCTCGTTGAACGGTACCGATATGCGCGAGGTCAACGAATACATCCGGGCCAATCATCTCAACGAATGGGTGCGGTTTCACGGCGACGACGAGGGCAATGCCGAAACCGGCTTTCATCGGGTCCAGGGCGATGGCGGGGCGTCGAAACTGTATGGCAAGAACGCCATCACCACCGTCATGGACGAGGCCTACCACCTCGGTTTCCAGATCAAGGGCAAAACCCTCTACAACGAGGACGGTGACGCCAACCAGAGCATCAATGTGGTTGCCCGATACCTCAACAACGCCCTCGCCGACGACCTGGCCAACGGCAGCCTGAGCGGCGGGTCGGCGCTTCCGGACGTGAGCCGGGACACGGGCACCGGCCTCGACGATCTGGTTGACATCATTCTTGCCGATCGCGGTCTCAACGCGAAAACCCCAATCAGCGATATCCATGGCGGGGCCGCCGCGGCCAATGCGCTCAACCATATCATCGTCGAGGCGATCGAGCGGACGGGCACGGGCAGCGACCGCACGTTCGACGGCAACGACATGCGTAAGCTGAACGCCTACATTCGTCAGAACCACTATAATGACTGGGTGGAACACCACGGCGACGACGAGGGCAACGGAACCGAGACCGGCTTCCACCTGGTGCAGGGTGACGGCGGGACGACCAAGCTTTTCGGAAAAATGGCGATCAACACCGTCATGGACGAGCTCTATCATCTGGGCTTCCAGATCAACGGCAAAACCCTCGAGAACGAGGACGGAGACGCCAATCAGAGCATCAATGTCGTTGCCAGATACCTCAACGACCTGCTCGAGGACGACCTGGCCGGCGGCGAGTTCGACACCATGGTCGGCTGACGCGACCCGGATAATGCTCCGGCATCCATAGAAGACGTGGCCTTGGGGACGGGGAGCGGCATCATGGTGCCGCTCCCTTTCTCTGTTTGCTCAAGAGAAATACAACGTATGGCCGGCCGGAATTTCGACGCCGGCGCCGTCCTTGTCGATCCAGACGGACACGCCCGAGCGGTTCGATACGGCCGCGCCGTCGCCGGTGACCTCGAGGGCGCGAGCGGCGGCGAGGTAGTCGGTCACCTCGATCAAGGTCGCGTACCAGATGGACCTCCGAGCGTGCATCATCTGACAGAACGCTTCCATGTATTCCCAGTTCTTGCCGGGATCGCCGGTCATGAAACCGTCGAGTTCGTAGCTGTGGCCGTAGACCCGCATCCACAGCGGATCGGGCCCGTCGGATTCCAGCAGTTTGCGGCCCATGTCCATGGCGCCCGCATGATGACAGGTGGTGGTCATTCGCAGCGGATCGTCCGGCGGATCGAAGTTCCAGATGTCGTGAATGCCCCTGGCGTAAGCAAAACCGGCCTCGGCCACCAGTCCCGCCACCCTGTCGTCATGGGTGCCGAAGGCATAGGCGAGACCGCGCACCGGCGCGCCGGTGAGCTGTTGCAGAAGGTGCTTGTCCCAACCAAGCTCATGGCGGATGGCGTCGTCGGACAGATGCGTCAGATCGGCGTGGGTGGCACCGTGGCAGGCGATCTCGTGGCCGCGGTAGAGAGACACGGCTTCGTCGCGTCCGATCTTGTAGTCCTGGCCGAGTGCTTCCGAATTGAGATGAAAACTCGACCGGATGCCGTAGGCGTTGAACAGCGCCACCAGCCGGCGGTCGTGCTCGCTGCCGTCGTCGTAGCTCATGGACAGAGCCTTGGTCCGGCCTTCGGGAAACCGTACGCGGAACGGTGTGACGGCGGTCATGGCGTTTCTCCAGTTGACCGTGATACCATAATGGATTGCCCACCCCGGTGTGAGCGGCGAAAGAAAAACCCTCGCCGTCGCCGCAAGAACGGAGGACGGCCATGACCGATCGTCCGGATATGGACCTGGAACAGATCAGGAAGACCCTCGAGCGGGAACGTGACGAACTGGCGGCGGCCAGCGAGTCCGCCCTCGACGACCGCAAGCCGGTGGAATTGGACCAGCAGAGCGTCGGCCGGGTGTCGCGGATGGATGCGCTGCAGGTGCAGGCCATGGCGCAGGCCGTGGAGACCCGCCGCCAGGGGCGGCTGTTCCGGATCGACGAGGCGCTTCAGCGCATCGCCGCCGGAGACTACGGCTACTGCGGCGAATGCGGCGAGGAGATCCCGGCGAAGCGCCTATCCATCGATCCCACCAACGAACGCTGCGTCCACTGCGCGCTTTAAACCACGAACTTTTTTGACAACGCCGCACGGGATGCTACATCAGCGTGCATGCTGAGCATTGAAAAACTGACATACCGGATCGGCCCCCGGGTGCTGCTGGATCAGGCGGACGCGTCCGTCAACACCGGCCACCGGGTCGGCCTCGTGGGGCGCAACGGCACCGGAAAGACCACGCTGTTGCGCCTGATCGCCGGTCAGCTCGACGTCGACGAGGGCATCATCAACATGCCGGCGCGCTGGCGGGTGGGGATCACCACACAGGAAGCGCCCGGCGGACCGCGCAGCCTGATCGACACGGTCCTGGCCGCCGACGCGGAATTGGCAAGCCTGTCGGCGGAGGCGGATACCGCCACCGATCCCCACAGGATCGCCGACATTCATCTGCGACTCCAGGACAAGGACGCCCACACCGCGCCGGCCCGCGCCGCCCGCATCCTCGCCGGTCTGGGGTTCTCCGAGGCGGCGCAGCAGCGGCCTTGCGAGGAGTATTCAGGCGGCTGGCGCATGCGGGTGGCGCTGGCGACGCTGCTGTTCACCGAGCCCGATCTGTTGCTGCTGGACGAGCCCACCAACCACCTCGATCTGGAAGCCACGGTGTGGCTGGAGGGGTACCTCAAGCACTATCCGGGCACCGTCTTCGTGGTCAGCCACGACCGCGATCTGCTGAACCGGGCCGTCGATGAGATCCTGCATCTGGAACATTCCAAGCTGACGCTCTACCGCGGCGGTTACGACCGCTTCGAGCGCACCCGGCGCGAGCGCCTGGAGCAGAACGAAAAGATGCGCGTCAAACAGGAGATCCAGCGCGCCCAGATCCAGAAGTTCGTCGACCGGTTCCGCTACAAGGCCACCAAGGCCCGCCAGGCGCAATCGCGCATCCGCATGTTGGAGCGCATGGAGCCCATCGCCGAGCATCACGACGAGGCCGGTATCACCTTCGACTTTCCCGATCCCGACCCGCTTCCGCCGCCGCTTTACAGCATGGACTCGGTCTGCGTGGGCTACGACGGCAAACCGGTGCTGAGCAAGCTCTCGCTGCGCCTGGACGCCGATGACCGGATCGCGCTGCTGGGCGCCAACGGCAATGGCAAGTCGACGCTCATCAAGCTGCTGGCCGGCCGGCTGAAACCCATTTCGGGCGCGGTGACCAAGTCGGGCAAGCTGCGCGTCGGATACTTCGCCCAGCACCAGGCCGACGAGTTGGACATGGAAGCCACGCCGTTTGTCGAACTGGGACGGCGGCGGCCGCGCGACCTGCCGGTCGTGCTGAGAAAGCAACTGGGCCGCTTCGGCTTCGCGCAAGCGCGCGCCGATACCCAGATCGCCAACCTGTCGGGCGGCGAGAAGGCGCGGCTGCTGTTCGCGCTGATGACCAGCGCCAAGCCCCACATTCTGCTGCTCGACGAGCCCGCCAACCACCTCGACATCGACTTGCGCCAGGCGCTGATCCAGGCGATCAACGCCTATCAGGGCGCCGTGGTCATCGTCAGCCACGATCCGCACGTCATCGAGCTGACAACCGACCGGTTTTGGCTGGTGGACAACGGCGACGTCAAACCTTACGACGGCGACATGGACGATTACCGTCAGTTGTTGCTGAATGGCGGCAACAACACCAACGGCAAGACCAAAGCCGGCCGGCACGGAAACCAGCGCGCAGGAAAGAAAGCAGCAGCGCCGCGAGGCGGCGCAGCGGCGCAACGCCCTGGCGCCGCTGCGGAAGAAACTAGGCGAAGCCGAAACCCGTATCGCCAAACTGGAAGCGGAAAAGGCCAGGCTGGTGGAAAAGATGGCCGATCCTATGTTATACGAAGGCGACAACCGCAAACTGATCGATCTCCGGCAGCGGTTGGGCCAGGTGGAAAAGAACCTGGAGAGCGCCGAACAGGTCTGGATGCATTCCCAGGAAGCGCTGGATCAGGCGCAAGCGGACGCGTCCTGACCGACGGCGTTTGTTTGCGACGCATTCATCACTCTGTCATCAAATACAGGTAGCGTATATCCGTCCGCTGCCCCCATATGTCCGCACAGTCTATTTGGAACCGAAGCCCCTATGCCCAAGACCATCACGTCTCTCAGAAACATCGCCATCGTGGCGCACGTCGACCATGGCAAGACCACGCTCGTCGACCAGCTCCTGCGGCAGTCCGGCACCCTCAGCGCCCACGGCGAGGCGGTGGAGCGGATCATGGACTCCAACGACATGGAACGCGAACGGGGCATCACCATCCTGTCCAAGAACACGGCCATCAAGTGGCGCGACTGGCACATCAATATCGTCGATACGCCCGGCCACGCCGATTTCGGCGGCGAGGTGGAGCGCGGCCTGTCCATGGTGGACTTCGGTGCTGCTGCTGGTGGACGCGGTGGAAGGTCCCATGCCGCAGACCACGCTTCGTCACCCGCAAGGCCCTCGAGCAGGGTCTTCGCCCCATCGTCGTGGTCAACAAGGTGGATCGCGACGCCGCCCGGCCCGAGTGGGTGGTGGATCAGACCTTCGATCTGTTCGATCGTCTCGGCGCCACCGACGAGCAACTGGATTTTCCGGTGATCTACGCGTCGGCCATCGAGGGCTGGGCGTCCGCCGATTCCAAGGCGCGAAGCGGCGACATGACGGCGTTGTTCGAAACCATCGTCGAGCGGGTGCCGGCGCCGGACGTGGATCCGGACGGACCGTTCCAGCTTCAGGTCAGCGCCCTCGACTACTCCAGCTATGTCGGCGTCATCGGCATCGGCCGGGTGCAACGCGGCCAGATCCGCAAGAACGCCCCGGTCACCGTCGCCGAAGCCAGCGGCGGCACGCGGCGCGGCCGCATCCTTCAGATACTCGGATTTCACGGCCTCGAACGGGTCGAGATGGAGGAGGCGGGCGCCGGCGACATCGTCGCCTTCACCGGCATCGACGGGCTTGAAGATTTCCGACACGGTGTGCCATCCCGACGCCGTGGAAGCGCGCCCGAACCTGATCGTCGACGAACCCACCATCACCATGACCTTCCAGGTCAACGACTCGCCGTTCGGCGGCAAGGAAGGCAAGTACGTCACCAGCCGCAATCTCCGCGAGCGGCTGGACCAGGAACTGATCCACAACGTGGCGCTGCGCGTCGAGCCCACCGAGAACCCGGACAAGTTCAAGGTGTCGGGCCGCGGCGAGCTGCATCTGTCGGTGCTGATCGAGAACATGCGCCGCGAGGGCTACGAGCTGGCCATCTCGCGCCCCGAGGTGATCCTCCGGGTGATCGACGGCGAGGTGCGCGAACCATGGGAAACCCTGACCGTGGACGTCGACCAGGCGCACCAGGGCGCGGTGATGGAGCGGCTTGGCGAGCGGCGCGGCGAGATGAAGGACATGGTGCCGGACGGCAACGGCCGGGTGCGCCTCGACTATCTCATCCCGAGCCGCAGCCTGATCGGCTTCCGCCCTGAATTTCTCACCGTCACCTCGGGCTCGGGCCTGATGTATCACGCCTTCGAGGCGTACGGTCCCAAGGTCACCGGCGATCTCGGCCAGCGGAGCAACGGCGCGCTGGTCTCCATGGCCACCGGCAAGGTTCTGGCCTATGCGCTGTTCAATCTGCAGGATCGCGGCCGCATGTTCGTCGGGCACGGCACCGAGGTCTACGAGGGCATGATCGTCGGCATCCATTCGCGCAACAACGATCTCGTGGTCAATCCGCTGAAGGGCAAGCAACTGACCAACATCCGCGCCGCCGGCAGCGACGAGAACATCATTCTGGTGCCGCCGATCCAGACCACGCTGGAATACGCCCTGGAGTTCATCAACGACGACGAGCTGGTGGAGGTGACGCCCAAATCCATCCGCATCCGCAAGGTGTTCCTCAAGGAGCACGAACGCAAGAAGGCCATGCGCGCCGCCTGATGCGGGGCGGCGAGGGTACCGTGCTGGAGATCTATGTGGACGGCGACGCCTGTCCGGTGAAGGCGGAGGTGCTGCGGGTGGCGGAGCGCCATGGGCTGGCCATTCACCTGGTCAGCAACAGCGGCATGCGGGTGGCGGAAAGCCCGCTCATTCGCCGGGTGATCGTGGCCGAGGGCCCCGACGCCGCCGACGACTGGATCGCCGACACCATCGGTGACGGCGACATCGCGGTGACCGCCGACATCCCGCTGGCGTCGCGGTGCCTGAAGCGGGGCGCCTCGGTGCTCGGCCCCACCGGCAAGCCGTTCACCGAGGACAGCATCGGCATGGCGCTCGCCATGCGCGATCTCAACGCGCACCTGCGCGACACCGGCGAGATCAAGGGCTTCAACCCCAGCTTCTCCAAACAGGACCGCTCGCGATTCCTGCAGGCGCTCGAACAAACCATCCAGGCGCTCCGCCGGCGGTGAACGTCACCGCTCCAGGCACCCCGTCATCGAGACGGCCAGTCCGCGCATGAGCTGGAAATAGGCGTCCGCGCCGGCAGTGAGGCCGGCGCCCAACGGATCGAGGACGGCCGTCTTGGCGGCGGTGCCCTCGATCACGGTGCCGACGATGGCCGGTTCGAACTGGGGCTCGCTGAACACGCAGACCGCCCCGGTCGCCGCGATTGTTTCGCGAATCCCGGTTACCCGTTTGGCGCTCGGCTTGCGGTCCGGATCGACGGTGAGGGAGCCCACCGGCGTCAATCCGTAGCGTCTTTCAAAATACGGATAGGCATCGTGAAACACCACATACGGGCGGTCGCGGATGGGCGCCAGAGCGGCCCGCAATTCGTGATCCAGCGCGACCAGCCTGGCGTTCAAACGGCCGGCGTTGGCGCGATAGTGCTCGGCATTGTCCGGATCGGCGGCGATCAGCGTCTCGGCGATGGCCGCGACCATGGCCTGGGCGTTGGCGGGATCCAGCCAGATATGCATGTTCGTCGCGCCATGGCCGTGGCCGTGCGGCGAACCGTCGCGGGCACCGAGAAGGCGAACGCCCGGGGCTTCATGCAGCGCCACCACGCGGGCATTTCGCGGCAGGGCCCGCAAGGGTTTTTCCAGGAACGTCTCCATCTCCTCGCCGACCCAGAACACCACGTCCGCGTCTTGCAGGGATGCCGCTTCCGACGGCCGGAGCGTGTAGTCGTGCGGCGACGCGCCGCCGGTGATCAACAACGCCGGCTCGCCGATGCCGTCCATCACGCCGGCGGCGAGCGAATGGATGGGTTTTATGCTGACCACGACATCCGGGGCATCGGCTGCGGCCGTGCCCCAGGCGCTCGCGCTCAGGACGACGATTGCGAAGAGTTTTCGAAACATGGTGCGAACGGCCGCTGTTTGAACATGCTACACTATAACGTGCCGACGACAGGGGGGCGATTGGCTTCGCAACGCTGCCGGCAGGGAGGTTCGACGCTCACCACGATGCCGCACGATAACGGGTGCATGGACGCGTTTGGCGTGGTTTTCGACGCAAACACGCTGATCGCCGGCGAGAGTCTCTCGCTCCGCCACGGCGCGCAGACCATTTTGCACGACGTCAGTGTCTCGGTGCAAGCCGGCGAGATCGTCACCCTCATCGGCCCCAACGGCGCCGGCAAAACCACGCTGCTGCGGATCTTGCTGGGACTGGTCAAGCCGGACGCGGGAACGCTGAGGCGTCGAGAGGGCTTACGAATTGGCTATCTGCCGCAGCGGCTGCCCATCGATCCGGTGTTGCCGCTGACCGTGGCGCGGCTGATGACGCTGACGGTCCGGCGTCCGCGCCCGGCCGTCGAGGCGGCGCTCGCCGAAACAGGCGTCGGCCATTTGATCGACGCCGCCGTCCAGACGCTCTCGGGCGGCGAGTTGCAGCGGGTCCTGCTTGGCCGCGCGCTGCTGGTCGATCCCGATCTGCTGGTGCTCGACGAGCCGGTCCAGGGCGTCGACTTCGCCGGCGAGGCCGCGCTCTACGAATTGATCGGTGCCTTGCGTCATCGCCGTGGCTGCGGCGTTCTGATGGTGTCGCACGACCTTCACGTGGTCATGGCGGCGGCCGACCGGATCATCTGCCTCAACCAGCATGTGTGCTGCGCCGGTACCGCCGAGACGGTCGGCCAGCATCCCGAATACATCCGGATGTTCGGCGCGAGGGCGGCCGAAGCGCTTGCCGTCTATACCCATCATCACGATCACGCGCACACCATCGCCGGCGGCGTCGTTCCGCTCAGGGGCGGCGGCGGCAAACCCGGGCCATCGGCGTCCCTCGAGGACCCCGGCGCATGACCCTTGACGATTTTTTCGTCCGCGCCCTGATCGCGGGCATCGGCGTCGCCCTGGTCGCCGGACCGCTCGGGTGCTTCATCGTCTGGCGGCGCATGGCCTATTTCGGCGACACCATGGCGCACTCGGCGCTGCTCGGCGTGGCGCTCGGGTTCCTGGTGGACATCCAGCCGACGCTCGGCGTCGTCGTCGTGACCACCCTCATCGCCCTGGCGCTGATTTCGCTGCAACAGCGGCCGTGGCTCTCCAGCGACACCGTGTTGGGTATTCTGTCGCACTCGGCGCTGTCGCTGGGGCTCGTCGCCATCGGACTGATGGCTTGGTTGCGGATCGATCTCCTCGGCTACCTGTTCGGCGACATCCTCGCCGTCACGCGAATGGACATTCTGTGGATTTACGCCGGCGGCGCCGTCATTCTCGCGACCCTGGCGGCGATCTGGCGGCCGCTGCTGGCGTCGACCGTCCACGAGGACTTGGCGCGCGCCGAGGGTGTGCCGGCACTCAAGGTGAAGGTTATCTTCATGCTGCTGATCGCCCTGGTGATCGCGCTGGCGATGAAACTGGTGGGCGTTCTGCTGATCACGTCGCTGCTGATCATCCCCGCCGCCACGGCGCGGCGCTTCGCGCGCACGCCCGAGCGGATGGCCGTGATCGCGGCGCTCATCGGCGCCGTCGCCGTGGTTCTCGGGCTGCAGGGATCGCTTCATCTCGATACGCCCTCGGGGCCATCCATCGTGGTCGCAGCCGGTGTCCTGTTCGCGGTCGGTTTGCTGCCGTTGCCGCCGGGCCGCGCCCGGCCCGGCAAACGCGAGCGGTCATGAGTTCGCCGTCCAACCCGGTGCCGGCGCACCCCTAAAATGCTGTTCTTCTTGACTTATGGGCGCGGGCGGTCCACATAAGGCCCAGCCGTGAGAGCGGCTTGCGGCGTTTCGGCCGCGTGAGCAAGGCTTGGTTCCACAAGTTCTTGTCCTGCCGAATGCCTTGCGTTTTTCATTCGACTGCCCAGGCCACGCGGGGCGTCTCCCAAATACAGTGTTCACTAGCGACACGCGGAAACCCGGTGTTGTTCCGGCGCTCGTCTGTCGCGTGGCTCTAACCGAAAGATTACCTTTTTTGAAAAGTTTCGCAGACCTCGGCCTTCATCGGCCGCTCCTCGACGTGCTCGCCGCCGAGCGGTACGACACACCCACCCCCATTCAAGCCCAGGCCATTCCGCACGTTCTCGGCGGCCGCGATCTGCTGGGCATCGCCCAGACCGGTACCGGCAAGACCGCCGCATTCGCTCTGCCCATGCTGCAACAGCTGGCGGCCCGCCCCGGGCGGGCGCCGCGCCGCGGTTGCCGGGCGCTGGTGCTCAGTCCCACCCGCGAGCTGGCCAACCAGATCACCGAAAGCTTCCGCACCTATGGCCGCAAGCTCAATCTCACCTGCACCGCCGTTTACGGCGGCGTCGGCGCGGTGCCGCAGATCAAGGCCATGGGCCGTGGCGTCGACATCCTCGTCGCCACGCCGGGCCGTCTGCTCGATCATATGAGCCAGGGCAACATCCGCCTCGACCAGGTGGAAATCTTCGTCCTCGACGAGGCCGATCAGATGCTGGACATGGGCTTCATCCAGCCGATCCGCAAAGTCGTCGCGGCGCTTCCGACCGAACGCCAGACGCTGTTCTTTTCGGCCACCATGCCGAAGGACATCCGCCGGCTGGCCGGCGAGCTGCTGGACAACCCCGAGCAGGTGTCGGTGACCCCCGAGGCCACCACCGTCGAGCGGGTCGAACAACGCGTGATGTTTGTCGACGCCGGCCAGAAACCGGCGCTGCTGGCGGAACTGCTGGCCGACAAGGCGATGCGGCGCGCCCTGGTGTTCACCCGCACCAAGCGCGGCGCCGACAAGGTGGCGCGCGGGCTCGGCAATTCCGGCATCAACGCCGAGGCGATCCACGGCAACAAATCCCAGTCCCAGCGCCAGCGGGTGCTGGATGGGTTCAAGGCCGGACGCACCCGGGTGCTGGTGGCCACCGACGTGGCGGCGCGCGGCATCGACGTGGACGCGGTGACGCATGTTGTCAATTTCGAGCTGCCCAACGTTCCCGAAAGCTACGTGCACCGCATCGGCCGCACCGCGCGGGCCGGCGCCGCCGGCATCGCCATTTCGTTCTGCGATGCCACCGAGCGCGCCCATCTTCGCGGTATCGAGGCGCTGATCCGCCAGCGGCTGGCGACCGAGGACCGCCGCACTCGCGGAGCCGCCGCCCGGCGGGCTGATGTCGAGGTGTCCGGCAAAGCGGTGCCGCCCCGCCCGGATCGCCAGGAAAGGCAGGATCGCCAGGAAAGGCAAGACCGGAACGCGTCTCCGCCGAGAGGCGACAAACGCCGCCGTCCGGCCGCCGCCGCGCCGCGCAAGACGGACGGCGAACTCGCCAATGTGCGGTTCCTCAAGCCATCGAAACCGAAACGGCGCACTCCTCGGCCGGATACCGGCAATCAGCCGCGACGCCGCGCCGGCTGAGCTCCGTCGCCAAGATAGGGGGCGCCTCGCGTCCTCCTGTCTCATTATATCGGGCCATGGCATCGATACCGCGGGGCCCCATGACCGCACCATGCCACCGGCCGCGCGGAGCACCAGAAAGGCGATGACCAGGGTCAGGGCCATGCCGAGAATGACCGCGCCGTAGATCACGATCAAATTTTGGCCGTGCTCGCTGCTGATCCGGCCGGCGCCGCCCAGCACCACCGAGAGGGACCCGGGGCGGAAGGCCTCGACGTGCGCGCCGGTTGGGTTCATTCGCCCCATTCCCCCGAGGTCGCGGCCATGAAACGCGACCTCGGCGCACCCGGCATGTCCCTCGAAACGGCCGCCGCCGGTCCGCGCGCGACTCTGCCCTTGCGCGGAACGAACAGCTGCGGGACATTCCGCTGGTGCTCATGGCCTGTCAGAGGCTCGTTTCTACCCACCCACGGCATGGAGAGGTCAGTGATGGAATATCGGCAACTCGGGCGATCCGGTCTGAAGGTACCCGTCCTCAGCTTGGGAACCGGTACTTTTGCCGGCGGCAACGAATTTTTTCGGCGGTGGGGAGAAACGAACGTGCAAGAGGCGAGCCGCATGGTCGACCTCTGCATCGACGCCGGTGCCAACCTGTTCGACTCGGCGGATATCTATTCCGATGGCGCCGCGGAAGAGGTGCTCGGTCAGGCGCTCAAGGGCAAACGGCACGAGGCTCTCATCTCGACGAAGGCGACATTTGCCATGGGCGATAGGCCCAACGACATGGGCTCGTCACGCTTTCATTTGGTGCGCGCCTGCGAGGCCAGCCTCAAGCGCCTCGGTACCGATCATATCGACATCTATTTCATGCACGGCTTCGATGCCCTCACGCCGGTGGAAGAAACCCTTCGCGCTCTCGATGACCTGGTGACGGCCGGCAAGATCCGCTACATCGGCGCCTCGAACTTCTCCGGTTGGCACCTGATGAAGTCGCTTGCGACGTCCGAAAAATACGGCCTCGCCCGCTACGTCGTCTACCAGGGGTACTATTCCCTGATCGGCCGGCACTACGAATGGGAGCTCATGCCGCTCGGTCTCGACCAGGGTGTCGCCCTGATGGTCTGGAGCCCGCTCGGCTGGGGCCGCCTGACCGGCAAGATCCGCCGCGGCCAGCCGCCCGCCAGCGGACGCATCGCGTCCGGCGGCGCCGAACACGGTCCCGTGGTCGACGACGAGTATCTCTTCACGGTGGTCGACGCGCTCGACCGGATCGCCGAGGAGACGGGCAAGTCGGTGGCCCAGGTCGCCCTCGGGTGGTTGTTGCATCGGCCGACCGTCGCCAATGTGGTGATGGGCGCGCGCAACGAGGAACAATTGGTCCAGAACCTCGGCGCGGTCGACCGCGCCCTCACCGCCGAGCAGATCGCGCACCTGGACACCGCGAGCCGCCAGGAGCCCATCTATCCCTACTGGCACCAGATCGATTTCGAAGAACGCAACCCCAAGCCTACCACCTGGTGATGGGCGGTCATTGCATATGCAAGGTTCGGATGCCCAAGTCCGGATAACCGTCCGCGCAATGGGCTTTGGCCAAATTAAGTCGGCTCTGCCCCCGGCTTCGGACCTCCCTGATGATCGACCGCGACCATACCTTTTGTTAAGGGTTGTCGGACACCCGCCGCGGCGAGGCGGTTGCCGCGGCACCTTTGCGGCGGGTGTCGGAGAAGCCTCAGGGAAGGAAACCGCGGGGGGCTAGGCTCGGTTTTGTTGGGAGCCGGCGCTATGGGGAATTGGGGTTGAAGCGGTCTCGGGACGATCGGGTGATCGGCATTTGGTTTTGGCGAAGGCCTTGGCTGGAGGCGGGTCGGCGGCGGGTTTGAGGGATATTTTGCTGGCGGGCAGGTCTGTGTGGCGGGTTTTACGGAGCTGTGGCCGGGATTGGGGCGAGCGCCGGGGCGGCCGCGCTGCGGCGGTTTGATTGCGGATGGTTTTGGATGGTGCGGTCATGCGGCGTGAGCCTCGGCGGTTGGCGGGGCGCGGGGTCTTGGCCGGTGCGGATGCTGTCCGGGCGCGAAGGTTTCGATGAGGATCATCGGCCCGCCGCAGGCCGGGCAGGGCGGTGGCGCGGCTGCGTCGTGGGCTTTGTTCTCCTGGTCGCCGGAGTTTTCGGCGTCTTGGGTCGGCTTGGCGCGGAGGAGTTTGCGGGCGCGCGCCAGGTTGTCGGCGCGTCCGCCGTTGGCGAACAGCCCATAGTGTCGGATGCGGTGGAGGCCCTTGGGCAGGACATGGAGCAGGAAGCGGCGGATGAACTCGCACGCTTCGAGGGTCATGAGTTTTTGGCGGTGGCGTTCTTTGGCGCGGTAGTCCTTCCATGTGAAGGTAACGCTGTGGCCGTCGAAGGCGACGAGGCGGCTGTTGGATATGGCGACGCGGTGGGTGTAGCGCGCGAGATAGGCCAGCACCGCCTCGGGGCCGGCGAAGGGTCGCTTGGCGTAGACGACCCACTCGGTGTTGCGCAACGGGGCGAGAAAGGCCGCGAACTTGTGTCATCGACCAGTCCGGCCTGATCGCCGAAGAACCGGAGGGAGCCGTCGTCGTGTGCGGCGGCGAGGTTCTCCAGGAACAGGCGCCGGAACAGACGTGACAGCACGCGCACCGGCAGGAAGAAGCCGGGCCGGCAGGCGACCCATCGCGAGCCGTCGGGCGATATCCCACCACCGGGCACGATGCAGTGGACATGGGGGTGGTGTGTCATCGCCGAGCCCCAGGTATGGAGCACGGCGGTGATGCCGATGGTGGCGCCGAGGTGCTTGGGGTCGGCGGCGATGGTCAGCAAGGTCTCGCCCGCCGCTCTGAACAGGAGGCCATAGACGTGCGCCTTGTTGTGATAGGCGATACGGGCGATCGCCGCCGGCAGGGTGAAGACGACATGGAAATAGGGGACCGGCAACAGCTCGGCTTGGCGGGCCGCCAGCCAGTCCTTGGCGGCCGCCCCCTGGCACTTGGGGCAGTGGCGGTTGCGACACGAGTTATAGGCCACATGGATGTGGCCGCAGTCCTGGCAGGCCGCGACATGGCCGCCCAGCGCCGCCGTGCGGCACCGCTCGATGGCCGCCATCACCTTGAGTTGGCCGAGGCTGAGGTGGCCGGCATTGGCGTTGCGCCAGGCTGGCCCGCAGGCCCGGAAGATGTCCTGCGACCTCCAGCCTTTCGCGGGGCACGAAGCCGCCGCGTTATCAGGGCCTTCTTCTTTCTCCCGGCGCTCGACGGCAGCAGCGACAACGGGCTCTTGACCGCCTTCAGGGTGCGGCTGTCGACCTGGCTGTAGTGCGCCGTGGTGTTGAGCTTGGCATGGCCGAGCAGTACCTGGATCACCCGGATGTCCACCTTCCGCTCCAGCAAGTGGGTGGCAAAGCAGTGCCGCAGCGTGTGCAAGCGCGACGCGCTTGTCGATCCCGGCCGCCATCCTTGGCGCCGTGGAAGATCCGGCCCAACTGGCGGGCGGTCATCGGATTGACCGGGTTCTGGCCCGGAAACAGCCAGCCGCCCGGCAGCATCACCCCCTTGTCATGGCCGAGCCGCCACCAATCGCGCAGCAGCGCCAACAGGTCGTCGGCCAGCATGGCGTAACGGTCCTTGCGGCCCTTGCCCTGTTCCACCCGGATCACCCGGCGCCGGGAATCGATGTCGCCGACCTTGAGCGAGACCACCTCCGAGGCGCGAAGCCCGGCGCCATAGGCCAACGACAGCGCCGCTCTCGCCTTCAGCCCCGGGGCATGCTCCAAAAGCCGCGCCACCTCGTCCGGGCTCAAGATCACCGGCAACCGCTGGGGCAGACGCACCGTCGTCATCCCAACCTCGGCATCCCCCGGCCCAGGGTCGTGCCAAAGAAAAACCGCAACGCCGAAACGGCCGTGTTCATCGTCGCCGCCGAAGCGCCCCGCATCCTCATCTGATGCTGAAACCGCCGCAGATCCTCGATCGTCGCCTGATCCGGCGAGCGGCCCAAAAACACCGTGAAATCCTTGACCGCCGCGAGGTATCCTCGCTGGGTGCACGGCGTGAAACCGCGGACCTCCATGTCCTCGATCATGCGCCGGCGCAACGGGCTGATGGCTGTGTCCGTCATGGGTCTGCTCCTTGTGTTGAGTTCATGGTTGGGGAACCACAATCTCAACACGGGACAGACCCAACCCGTTACCCCACAGACCCCGCCATACGCCGCACCAAACTACCGCGACAGCGGTTTAGACCGTATGTCCTTTCCTGTGAGAGGCGGCTCGTCTTCGATGTGAGAACGAGGGTTGCCCGGATTGGCCGGGCCGAGCCTCACACAAGGAGGACGGGTCGTGGTGCATATTAGCGAAGCATTCGTGGGCTTTGACACATCGAAATTGCGCAACGCAGTGGCGGTTGCCGAGAGCGGACGCGATGGGGAGGTGCGTTATCTCGGCGAGATCGACAACACCGAGACCGGCACCCGCAAGCTGGTGGCAAAGCTCAAGGCGAAGTACCAGCGGCTGACCTTTTGTTACGAGGCCGGCCCAACGGGCTACGGACTTTATCGGCTGATCAAAAATCTTGGGCACGACTGCATCGTGATCGCGCCTTCGATGATTCCCGTAAGGCCGGGCGATCGGGTCAAGACCAATCGGCGCGACGCGGTGAACCTGGCAAAGCTACTCAGAGCCGGTGACCTCACAGCAGTCTGGGTTCCGGACGATCGGCACGAGGCGATGCGGGATCTCGTGCGCGCCCGCGACACGGCGCAGAAGGACTACAAGGCCAAGCGCCAGCACGTCTCCTCATTCCTGCTTCGGCTCGGCCGGCATTATCCGGGCAAGAAAACCTGGGGCAAAGCGCACCTGAACTGGCTCGCCAGCCAAAAGCTCGAGCATCGCGAACAGCGCATCGCCTTCGAGGAGCAGTTGCTTGCGGTGCGCCAGGCAAAGGAGCGCGTCGAGCGATTGGAGCAGGCGATGCGCGAGAGCGTGGCGGACTGGTCGCTGGCGCCGATCGTCGAGGCTCTGCAGGCCATGCGCGGCATCGACCTGGTCACGGCAATGTCGTTCCTTGCCGAGATTGGTGATCTCTCGCGCTTCGAAGGTCCGCGTCAATTGATGGCGTTTCTCGGCCTTACGCCGTCCGAACGGTCGACGGGAGAGAGCGTCAAGCGCGGTGGCATCACCAAGACCGGCAATACTCGGGCACGGCGACTCCTCGTCGAATCTGCGTGGAGCTACCGGCACCCGCCGCGGGTCGGCAAGGAAAAGCAGGCAAAGGTCGAGGCCGCACCCAGGTCGGTGCGGGAGATCGCATGGAAGGCACAGATGCGGCTGTGCGGGCGGTTCC
>CAWAYL010000017.1:0-214025 GCA_963786305.1 uncultured Alphaproteobacteria bacterium | reverse complement strand
CAAAAATGGCAGCAATAATGTCTTGAGTTTTTTTATGCCCGACTTAGTTCTTTCTTTGGCGGTCTATCTATGATGAGTGAGCGATGTTGTCCTCTTGCGCTGTATCTATGACAGTGGAGAGCCCTCTACCATCCATGCACACGCTCGCGTCAGTACTCAGCACCATCATCAATAGCAATGTTGCATGAACTGGTTCATCGCGCTTGACCCGGAAGCTTTAACTTGTTGCTCCTCTGAATGCGTTTTTCGACGATCTCCCGTTTAGCATAACTATGGCGATCGACACTAAATCCCCTGTATTTCAGATCATCAGACCGGATTGCCGTTTCGATAACTTGCCCATCCTTAGTGTGCTCAGGGTGAAATCCGCTCCGCAGCAAATACTCTTCATCCTGAACCGGGCCAGGCGAGTATCGCTCTGAGGGCCCATTTTGTCGTCAACGCTAAACTTCATGCTCCTTCCTTAGCAAGGACATGAGCTCTCTGGAAAGTGGCTTTTTAAACGGCTCATTGTCGGCCATGTACTCGATCCCCTTCGAGAGTCTTGCCGTAGTAGGCATAGGTGCCGTCTACACCAAAGAAGCCGAGGTCAAGCCTAAAGTTTGGCAAGATCCACAGGAAAGTTATTTCGCCGTCACCGGCCAAGGAAATGTGCGGAGCGTATATTTTGTCCAGTGGCAATAAACGCGCAAAGGCTTCGGCCTCTAATTCACGCCAGCCGGTCACGGGTTCATGGCTTACCATCGAGGCCATCCACCTATTGTCATAGGTTCCAACCTCCCTGATCCTGCTTCAGAATCTGAAGGTCAGGCCGTTGCTCGTCCAGGCTCTGATCGGGAGCTAAGGATTCCACAAACGAGTGAGCTGTTGAGGTTTCAACGAATGATGCGGCTTCAATGCCAAACGGCACAGACGTCGATGGGACCATTCCGCGCACATATCCCGTTGGAACAGGCCGACGCCCTCTCATCATAGCCGTGCCCTCCTCGTCGCAATCATCATAAATGATGCTGGGTGGTAGATGTTCGTGGGACGTCAAATCTTGGTATGGACTAGGCACGACTTTTCTTCTCCCTAAAGGTTAATTCTCTTTTGCGTGCGCTCCGTCAGCAGCTCTTGCAGAACCTTCTTGTTCGTATCATGCAACGCGTTCATTGACCAATCCAAACCCACTGAGCTTTCCTCACTCTCTAATTCGGAAATGGCTGTTGGCTCCCCCCATCCTGATGATCGCATTGTGGTCAATTGTGGTTACATGGCTGCGATGCCCCGCGACGTGCATATAATTCGCATCTATATTTAATTGGTTGAGGCAGTTAGTGTTATTCGACAAGTTTTCAAACCAGCCCGAATGGCAATACCACAACATATCTGATTTAAAGGCTCGTGGAAACAAGAGGTTGCTTTCAGTTTTAAACAACTGCGAAGCATCATAATTTTCTTCTTCGCTTTTAAAAATAAATCTATCAATATATTTCAAACCTATATTCGTAATATTTACATCTGCGTCCTTTATTCTATTAAATGACTTAGAAAAATAACTGTGAGATCGCTCCCATATCGTGTTCCATTCGGAATAATCTAAGCAATGCACAGATATAGAATTATCCCGAACGCGTAACATCCATTCTATATTTCCATCGCGCTTTATGCTTTTTAGTTCAATCCCGCCGATTTCTTGGACAAACCGCCCTGGTTGGGTATCGGGCCCAGCAGAAAATTGAGCTTCGATTTTCTTCAGTTCATCGTATTTAGGAAACTCTTCCTCCAGATCAAACCTTAACGAGGTCATCCTCTCGATTGTGTTGGGCGGGAAAGCCTTGTCGAAGTGCACGAATAATACGACTTCGACAATTGAGTGCGACTTGTTTACTGGTTCAAAGAGAAACATTTTCCGGTCACTTGCGGCGGTCGCGGTGCTCATGTGCTTGGGCAATCTGGCGAGTTTACTACTCTGGACGATAAGGTCGAGGTGGCTCAGGCCGTGGGACGGTTGTCACCCGGGAAGTCCAAGGTGGTCAAGACTTAATTAACATACCACAAATCGGATAAATGTCAAATTAACAGGTTAATTTTCCTATATTTCTTAGTGGCACCCCAGTCTACAGAACGATGGCCGTGCCTATCCGGTCAACCGCACCGTGCTCCAGCAGACTTCCCGACTGAACTTATAAACATCTTCTTGGCATAACATACCGTCCTTTACGTCGTACTAACCTCAAGACCAAATTGGCTCTCTCAAGCGCCTCGCTAGTGTCATCAAGAGCGGGCCCGGCAGTCGTTCCCGCAAACGCCCATGACCGCTCTTGGCTAATTGCTGCCGCAAAAAGGACGTGTGCGGCAACACTATATGTAGTGGGTGTTTGTCTTAACCGGATAGGCACGATCTCAACGGTGATATTCTTGAGCTTCACACCTTCGCCGAACGCCGCCGCCAGATCATCCGGGTCCACGGCCTTCACGGATTTTGGATCGTCCAGATCTCCGAAATTCACCATCCGTGGCCACTATTTGGGGCTGGTCAGCTCCGCCTTCAGACCGGGCTCCAGGTTCTTGAAATGCCGGATACGGTCGGGAATGCCCTTGGCCGCCGTGTAATACCAAATCTCGCTGACCTCCCGGTAGGAATCCCAGTCGATCAGGGCAAACAATACCCCGCGCTCGCCCAAATCCACAACCACCGCCTCGCCGCGAATATTCGTCTTGCTGGTGCTTTCCGGCAGTCCGATACTAATACCAACGCACGACAGAGGGCGGTCCGTCGTTGCATCAATGTGTTTGTTTTGGCGGCCGGGTCGATCGCCGGATCCATTGGAATCAACCGGCGGAAGCAGAAGGCATTCCGGGCATGGCGGACAGGGCGACTTTCTCGCCGATGAAAAGCTACTGTGCATGGGGTTGTTTTCAAGAAAATCGGCGTACCCTCCCCCCCTTCTCGACACCGCCCTTGTCGGCCACCCGAGGGCAGCCGGGTCGTTTCACGCCGCGGTCCAGCCGCCGTCGACGGGCAGCGCGATGCCGGTGATGTTTTCGGCGGCGTCGGAGCAGAGGAACAGGGCGGTGGCGGCGAGTTGTTCGACGGTGACGAACTTCTTGGTCCACTGGGCGGCGAGCAGGACGTCGCGGACCACTTCGTCCTCGGTGATGCCCCGGGCCTTGGCGGTGTCGGCGATCTGGTTTTCCACCAAGGGAGTCTTGACGTAGCCGGGGCAGATGGCGTTGACGGTGATGCCGGCCTGGGCCACTTCGAGGGCGACGGTCTTGGTGAAGCCGACGATGCCGTGCTTGGCGGTGACGTAGGCCGACTTGAACGGCGAGGCCACCAGGCCGTGGGTCGAGGCGATGTTGACGATGCGGCCCCAGCCGCGCTGTTTCATGTGCGGAATGGCGGCCCGGGTGGTGTGGAAGGCGGCCGACATGTTGATGGCGATGATCAGGTCCCAGCGCTCGGGCGGGAAGTCCTCCACCGGGCTGACGGTCTGGATGCCGGCGTTGTTGACGACGATGTCGACGGAACCGAACTCGGCGACGCAGCGCTCGACCATGGCCACCACCTGGTCGGGCTTGGACATGTCGGCCGGATCGTGGACGCACCGCACGTTGCGCGCCGCGATGTCTTCGCGGATGCGCTCGACGTCGTCGGCGTCGCCGAGGCCGTTGATGACGACGTTGATGCCGGCGTCGGCGAAGCCCCGGGCGATGCCGAGGCCGATGCCGCTGGTGGAGCCGGTGACGATGGCGGTCTTGCCGGTGAGGGACATGTGCTCGGGTTTCCGTTCCTGTCTGGCCTGTCTGGCGTGCCCGCCGCTAGTGGTCTGGATCCCACATATGGGTACCATATGTTGGATCAGACCACTAGAACGGCGGCAGGACGCCCGGCGGCGGTGGCGTATCGGGCATGGCATTCTCACCGTACCACAGGCTGTAATAGCGTTGGGCGGCGGCGTTGTTCATGACCTCGTTGAGCCGGTTGTTGGCGGCGATTTCCTGATCGTTTTCAAGGATGCGATACTTCTGATACTCGGCCTGGGTGCCGTAGTACAGGCATTGGCAGCCCTTGGCGTCGGCGTAGACGTAATACGGCGCGCCGTCACGGTCTTTCTTGACGAAGGTGCGCTGCTCCAACGCCTTGACGTCGTCGAGCCGCTCGGGCGAGTCGGCGAAGCGCACCTGGAAGCCGGCCTGTTGCAGCAGGCCTTCGGTGTCGACGGCGCGCTCGTTCTCGACGGCCTGGCAGCCCGCGGCCACCAGGCACACGCCCGCGACGACGGCCCACGATGATGCCGCCAGGAGGGATGGGAATCTGAGCTTAGCTGTTTTCATGGACACGTCCCTTCGTCCGGATTGACGTTGATTGCCGTTCAGTTGTTGCATCGCCGGACGGTCAGGCCGGCGGGCAGTCGGGTTTCGAGCGGCGCGCCGGCGAGACCGGCGCAGGCGCGGTTCAATTGCGCCTGAGTGAGACCGACGGCATTTGCCAAATCGGCGCCGTCGAGCTTGGCGCCGTGGAGATTGGCGCCGGTGAGATCCGCTCCGCCGAACGTGGCGTCGCTGAGATAAGCGCCGCCGAGGTCGGCGTCTTTCAGGTTGGCGTCATTCAGCGTGGCCCCCAGCAGGATCGCGTTTTTCAGGTCGGCGTGCCCGAGATCGGCGCCGGTGAGCCCGGCGCCCGAAAGCTCGGCCGTGGCGAGATCGGCGCCGCTCAAATCGCAGCCCTCGCAATGGTTGTCGTCCATCAACTGGCCGATGGCCTTGGGGTCGAAGGCCTGGGCGGCCGCCATCGCCGACGCCAGGAGAACCAAGGCGGAGAGCGAGTGCACGACCCCGTGTTTGATCCTCATCTTCGTGCGTTCTCCATGGGCTGTGGCCCCGCCTGTTACCCGACATGGGGTCGAAAGAGTCATATCATCCTTTTGCTATGAATAGCATCGTTTCAGGTCCGCTCAATCCGATAGTTAACCCAGGTAAATGCCCCGCCGTTGGCTTCGGCGCCATGCTGGCAAATCGGCCGCCGTTGAGGTCGGAACCATCGCAGCGAAGGAGACCGTCGATGATTTTCATTCTTGCCAACGATTCGAATTTGGCGCGGCGTTGGGCGGAGGATCAGAGCCTTCCCGATACCGACTGGCGCTCGGCGACCGTGGAGGAACTGCGGGCGTTTCCGTCCGGCGACCATGGTGAGCACAGTCTCGTGATTTTGGAAGGGGCGGAGAGAAGTCCTGAATATTCGACGATTTTCGCTCTCGCCCGTGATCGCGGCATCGACGTTTCTTCGGTCCCGATGTCAGGAAGCGGACACGCGGCGTAGGGGGCCGATAGAAAGGATTTTTGTAATGCTAAAAAAAAGCGTGACGTGGGTTCTCATCGCCGATGGCTCCCGCGCGCGATTGTTCGCCACCGAAAATTCGGGAAGCGCCCTCAGACCCGCCCTCGGGCAGGAATGGATCGGCACCAATCTTCCCAGCCGCGACCTGGCCAGCGATCGGCCCGGTCGATCCTTCGACAGCGGCGGCGAAGGCCGACACGCCATGGAGCCGCCGACCGATCCCAAGCGCCACGCCAAATGGTCGTTCGCTCATGACATCGCGCAACTCCTTGAAGCCGAGCGGAAAAACAACGCTTTCGAGAGCCTTGTCGTCGTCGCGCCGCCGGAGGTGCTGGGCGATCTTCGATCGGAGTTCGGCGTGGAGTTGCGGCGGATGGTCGCCACCGAAATCAACAAGGACCTGACCAAGGTGCCGACCCACGATCTGCCGGACCGTCTCGGCAATCTGACGCGGTTATGAGGACAACGGTCAAACGGTCCGCGCGGCGGGCAGTCGGGCTCACGGCGTTGCCGCTCGCGATGATGCTGACGGCGATCGATCCGAGCGTTCAGGCTCAGACCAACGACGGGGCGCCCCAACCGGGCTTCAGCCGTCTTACCGCGGTTTCCGCAACCGATCCCTGGGTCCCGCCGACCGGCATCACCATTGAAACCCGGGACACGGACCTGGACGGCGTGGACGGGCCGCGCGTAAGCGCAGTCCGCGACACCATTCGCCAATCGTTAGGCGAACGCGGAATCGCCGTCGGGCCTCCCGGTTCGCACGTGCTCAGCTTCATGATTACGGTGGCGCCCAGTCCGGCGCCCCCCCAGCGGCCCGCGACGAGCCCGCGCCGATGGATAAGCCGTATGTGCCGCCGACCGCCAGCTACCGCTCGCTTGAGGTCGTCGATCAGGTAACGGTTCCTCTGGGGGAGCGAGACGCGGACGATATTTCCTCGCACCTGTCGATTTCGTTCAGGCTCTTCGTCCCCGGGGAAGCGCCGCTCTGGCATGCCACGATCATGGCGTCGGGCGAGGTGGAGGATCCGGTCGACCTGCTGCAAAAAATGACGCGAGCGGCAATGGGCGCGTTGGGACGAAGCGAACAGCGCACATTCACGTCGTCGTGTACGGGTGCGGAGAAGGCGACCGGGACCGCCGGTCACTGCCTTCGGTGACCGGACGGTAACGGTCGAAAGTTTTTACTCGAGAGGCTCGATCTCGGCGTCCATGTCCGGGATCAACCGGACGCGGTAAACCGCATTGCTGCATGTCAGGATCCAGGCTTCCTCGTCGGGTCGGGATGCTTCCTCATCGCGCTTGGCGCTTTCCGCCTTGCCGCAGGGATGACCCTGATCGCGCACATGGACGGCGATGATCTCCGCCACCTGCTCCTCGGCCACCGCATCGACCGCGATCAGTGTCGCCGCCAGCGACGTGCCGAGGATCAGGGCGAGACCGGTTGCGCGGCTAGACATTTTCGAGGACAGTCCGCAGTTCCTCTTCCCTGTCCTTGCTGAGCGACGTCTGAAGCACGTGCGCGTGCAAGCCCATGGCCTTGAGTTGCTCGAGCACCTTGTCGGTCGTGACCTTGCGGATCAGCACGAACAGGGCCGAGGACCCCGGCGTAAACGTCTCGCCCAGTTTTTTCATGAATTTGTCGTCGACGCCGATGTCGGATAGCGCCCCGCCGAGCGCGCCGGCCGCCGCGCCGGCCGCCACGCCGAGCAGCGGATTGAGAAACAGCATGCCGATCAGCAGTCCCCAGAACCCGCCGCCGACGGCACCCGCCGAGGTCAGGTTCACGGCCTGATGCAGCTTGACCTTGCCGGCGTCGTCCTTGGTCACCACGACCACGTCTTCCATGTCGATCAGGTATTCCTTCTGCATCTTGGCCAAGGCCGCCCGCATCTCGAAGGCCTTGGATTCATCGTCGAAGCCCATCACCACCAGGTCGCTCATGTCGGTAAACCTCTGTACAGGGACCGGATCATTCTACTCACACCGTTCCAGCTCCAGTCCGTCGGGCAGCGTCGCGGTCGCCGGATCGTCCGAGCCGTCGTCGCAAGTTTCATCCAGCTGCGCCTGGGTCAGACCGGTCGCGCCGCTCAGATCCGCGCCGCTGAGGTCGGTCCGCGTCAGCGTTGCGCCGGTCAGATTGACGCCTTGCAGGTTCGCGGCCTCGAAAATGGCGTCGGTGAGATCGGCGCCGCTCAGGTTCGCGCCCTCCAGGTTGGCTTCGTTCATGACCACGCTCTGGAGGTTGGCACCGCTCAGGTTGGCCTCGGAAAAGTCGCTTCCGGGGTAGGCGCCGCCGCTCAGGTCCGCCTTGCTGAGATCGCACTTCGGGCACTCGTCGTCGGCCGACAGTTTCTCCATGGATTTGGCGTCGGACGCCCGCGCGCCCGTTGTCAGCATCATCGTCGCAACCACAAGGACAGCCGCGCCGAGAGCGTGGCCCAGGTGCCGGCAAAGTTTCGGATCGGTCATGTTTATTTGTTCCATGCGCTCTTTGTTGTTTCCGCCAAAAGCTCCCGCAGAGATTTGGCGACATCCAACCGGCCGCCCGGCTTCGCGAGAATGTCATTGGCGTTGAAATCGCCGCCATACGCGGCGGTGTTCAATTTCTCGACCGGGTTGATGTTCATGTTTGCGAGCGCGCTCCCCGCTTCCACACCCTCGGATGTGGCAACGGTGAGGATCTGGATCCCTCCGGATATCCCGCCGGCGCCGGTCGCACTCACGCCGAGGGGCCCAAGCGCGAATCCGCCGGTTCCGCCCACGCGCGAAACGCCGTCGGCAACCTGCTTGATGGCGTCGCGTGTCAGGATCAGCATCAGCACCTTCGATTGCTCGATTCCCGCCTGAAAGCCCGCGCTCTCCTCCCACAGCTTCACGAAGACCGGATCGCTCCACGTCTCGCCGTGGCGGGCGAGGAGTACGCCGGTTCCCGATTCCACGCCGACGATGAAGGACCCGGATGTGACGTCCGGGGCGATGATGACGCCCTTCGCTCCGCCGAGTATGTTCTCCACCCCGTCCCACTGAGTGTGCTTGAAGTAGCCTTGTAGTTCCTCGAGCGCTCCCTCGACCAGCGCACCCTCGGTTCCCTCGGAATGCGCACTGCCGATGGCGGCGAACGTCAAGAAAAGCGCAGCCAGGTACGGGGTAATCTTTCTCGCGAACATTTTGTCACCCATCAGTTATCGCTATTGGTCATGTCCATCACGGTCGATCCGCGACCCCGGCCGGCGTTGGCCTAATCATCCATCTGAATGTTCAATCCCTCGGCACCCAAGGAAAGCATCAGGCCCTCGCGCTTGGTGTCGAGATGAATGATGATGCCGTTTGGATTTTCCAGCCACATTTGACCCGAACTCTGATCCCCAAGCGCGTACCCGGTCTGGGCCTGACCGTAGAGGCCCTCGAAGGCGTCTATGTTCTCGAGGCCGTAGACGTCGCCGTGGGCCTGAATTTCCGAAAAGCCGATGCCGCCGATGCCGAGTCCGGCGACCTTGATCGGATAGGACTCGCCCTGGAAATACAAAGTGCCGTGGCCCATGGTTCCGCTGCCAATGTAAGCCACCTGCAATTCGTGGAATTCGATGGTCCCGGTAATCTTTTGCGGTTTGTCCTGAGCAACCGTGTTTCCGGCGGTGGTCAGCACAGCCATGACAGCGAGGATGCCGATCATGCGAACGATGGGTGTCATTTCCCCAGATTCCTTCTTATGTCGCCGGGTACCGGCGGATGAATGTGTCAGTGTCGCCCAGCGTATCTCTGTACCAATTGATCCACCAGATACAGGGCGTCGCTGTGCATGTTCGTGGGCCACGAGGCAGTGAATTCGCTGTCCTCGTAGAGCACGATGGGAAACCGCCGGGCCTTCTCCAACACCGCGACCACGGCTTCGCGGTTGGTCACTTTCTCGGTAATCTCGACGAAATCCATCTCCATGGGAATGACGAACGCCACCGCGACGATCGCCACGCACTGGCCCTCCAGCGCCTCGACGGGTTTGGCGGAAACGGTCAGGCGGACGACAAGGGGTTGGCTGGGGTCGACGCGCATACCGATTTCGCCGAGGCTGTTCCGAAGCCGCCTGGCGAACTCGTCCTCGCCGCGGATGCCGCATTTCGCGGCGTCCTCGGAAAAGGTCACGGAGACGTCCTTGTGGCCGGTGGCGGACCATTCGGCGCCGACGGCGGCGGCACCTCCGGCACCGGTTGCCATGATCGCCGCCATCACGAACAACGCGACGGTTCTATTCATTGCCTATCCCTCACCCGCGCCGAAATCCTTTCCGGCGCGAGGATCGAGAATTAGCGTTTCCACTGGAATTATCAAGCGGCAAATTTGCTTCTTCCGGAACAGGCGGGGCGCACGGGGCCGTCCACCCGCTCATTCGGCGCTGACGCATTCGAAAACACCCTGGGCGGCGTGTGGATGGGTGATGGTGTCCGGTGAACTCGGCTTGGTGGTCTCGACGCGTTTCGCCATTTTTCCAAATTTGGCGCAATGCTCGTCGGCGTCGACGCCGGCCATGGTCGGAAAACGGCTGTCGTAGCGGATGGTAATGCCATCCGGACCCTCGTTGAGGACCTGGTTCTTCTGGCGGAGCGAACAGCCGGCAAGGGCCAGCGACATCACCGCAACGACAACGGCCGCAACCGCGAACGCTCGGGACACTGAAAGGGGCCGCATCAACGATCCTCCGGCAAAGAATTTCGCTATGTACTCTGTTTTCCCGGCCAAAGCGACCCTTTGGATGGAACGACGATTTCCTCGCCAAACGCATCACTCGATTCTGCACTGCAAGTGCCGTAGGGCTTGAATGACCTTCATCGCGGGAAATCCAGTGTCTTGACGGCGGTGTCCACGAATACGCCGGAAGCCATGTCATAGGCGCGGGTTCGCCACGTCAACGTCCAGCCGTTGCCGGTTCGCGCGATCCCGTAGAGGTGATATTGGCTGGACGGCGTATTGTGGGTTCCCGTCACCGCCGAAGCCGAGGCCACGCCGATAACCGGCACCGGACCATGCGGGCCGACAAGGTCCCCCATTTCGAAACGGTGGTTGTGGCCATGCAGAACCAGCTCCGCGCCGGCCGTTTCGACGGCGTGGCGGAAAAGCTCGGAATCGTCCAGCCTCTTGCGCCGCCTGTTGCTTCCGGCGATGGGCGGATGATGGATCAGCACGATCCGGAACAGGCCTTCCCGGCCAAGCTCCACGAGCCGCTCGGCGAGCGCCGTCGCCTGCCTCAAGCCCAATTGCCCGCTGGCCAGTCCGAGCCGCGTCGGCAGCGCCGAAGTCAGTCCGACGATCGCCACGGGAGCGCGCCGTCGCACCAGGGGAAAATCCTCGAAACCGGCATGCGCGATGATCTCGCCGGTCGCCGTCTCGGACGCCATGTAAGGCGCCCAATGGGACCACGACTGTGCCCACGGCATGGTGACATAGGCATCGTGATTGCCGGGAACGACGGTCACCCGGTCGGGAAGCCCCAGCAGCGGCAACCACTTCGCCGCCAACTCGAATTCCGCGGGCAGCGAAATGTTGACCAGATCGCCGGTGACCGCGACGTGATCCGGCTCCTGGATCCGCAGATCGCTTTGCAGCGCCTCCAGAACCTCCGGCCGATGGATCTTCGATCGCCGCAGACGCCACGACAGATAGCCGAGCAGACGCTTGTTCAGGAGCGCGGCGACGCCCGGCCCCGGCGGCATCGGCAAGTGGACGTCCGACAAATGGGCGACGGTATACATGACGGGCGCGGTCCGGCCCGGTGGCGATAGGTTTGGCGATAGGATTTGGGTCACGGCACCGCGGCGCTATTCCATGGTGGGCATGGCGAACGTCGACGCGGCGCGCGGCGTCGACGGCCAGCGCGAGGTGACTGTCTTCAAACGGGTATAGAAGCGCACGCCTTCACCGCCGTGGACGTGGTGATCACCGAACAGCGATTGCTTCCAACCGCCGAAACTGTGGAACGCCAGCGGCACCGGGATCGCCACGTTGACGCCGACCATGCCGGCGTGGACACGCTGTCCGAATTCCCGGGCGGTATCGCCGTCGCGGGTAAAGATGGCGGCGCCGTTGCCGAACACGTGGCCGTTGGCCATGGCGAGGGCTTCGTCGAAGCTGGCGCCGCGGACGATGCTCAATACCGGGCCGAAGATCTCTTCTTGATAGATGCGCATTTCGGGGCGGACATGGTCGAACAGGCAGCCGCCCATGAAGAAGCCGTCTTCGTACCCCTGCAGCTTGAGATCGCGGCCATCGACGATCAGGTCCGCGCCCTCCTCGACGCCGAGGTCGACGTAGCCGGAGACCTTGGCGCGGTGCTCGGCGGTGATCAGCGGACCCATTTCCGATTCCGGATCCAGGCCCGGACCGACCTTCAACGACCGTACCCGCGGCATCAGGTGCTCCACCAGGGCGTCGCCCGCGGCGCCCACGGCAACCGCGACCGGTACCGCCATGCAGCGCTCTCCGGCCGACCCGTAGGCCGCGCCCATCAGCGCCTCGACGGTCTGATCCATGTCGGCATCGGGCATCACCACCATATGGTTCTTGGCGCCGGCGAGCGCCTGCACCCGTTTGCCGTGAGCGCAGCCGGTGGTGTAGATGTATTTCGCCACGGGCGTCGAGCCGACGAAGCTGATGGCCTGGACGCGCGGGTCGGCAAGCAGGGTGTCGACCACCTCCTTGTCGCCGTGGACGACGTTGAACACGCCGTCGGGAAGGCCGGCTTCGCTGAGCAATTCGGCAACCCGCAGCGAACACGTCGGCACCTTTTCCGATGGCTTCAGGACGAACGTGTTGCCGCAGGCGATGGCGACCGGCCACATCCACATGGGCACCATGGCCGGAAAGTTGAACGGGGTGATGCCGCCGCAGACCCCGAGCGGTTGGCGCATCGACCAACTGTCGATGCCGCGCCCGACGTTGTCGGTGTAGTCGCCCTTGAGCAGATGGGGAATGCCGCAGGCGAACTCCACCACCTCCATGCCGCGGGTGATCTCGCCGCGGGCGTCCTCCAGAACCTTGCCGTGATCGGTGACGACGAGATTGATCAACTCGTCGAAATGCTGTTCCATCAGGGTCTTGAAACGGAACAGCACGCGGGCGCGCGACAGCGGCGGCGTCGCGGCCCATTCCGCGAAAGCGGCCGCGGCGGCGGCGATCGCCGTTTCCGTCTCGGCCTTGCTCGCCAGCGGCACACGGGCCCGGACCTCGCCCAACGCCGGATTGAACACGTCGCCGAACCGCCCGCTGGTTCCGGCTACGGCGGCGCCGTTAATATGGTGACAAAGCGTTTCGATCATGCTGCGTACTTTCGTAGCGGTTTAGACTTTGAGCAAGTGAATTCCTCGGCACGTCCTTTTCTTCGTGCCGTTGGTACAAGGAGATCAAGACATGGGCGAATGGGTAGTGAACGGAAAATTCGCGGTGCCGGTCGATCGCGCGGCGGTGGCAGGCGATTGGGCCGGGCGGGGATATTCATGCGATCTGTTCGTGGATCCGCCCGGCCGGGAATGGAACGATTTCGTGCACGCCGTCAACGAACTTGTGACGGTAGCCGACGGCAGGCTCGAGGTCACCATTGCTGGCGAGCGCCATGCGGCCATGCCCGGCGATGAGATTTTCATTCCGAAGAACGCCCTTCATTCGGTGAAAAACATTCATTCCGGCACGACGCGATGGCTGTACGGTTACGGCGAACGATGATCGATCCGCCGGTCATCGGTCATCGCGGCGCCGCCGGGTACGCACCCGAAAACACGGTGGCGTCGATCCGCGCCGCCGCCGCTATGGGTGTCCGCTGGGTAGAGTTCGATGCCAAGCTTACCGGCGACGGGCAGATCGTTCTGTTCCACGACGAGAACCTGGCACGCACCACCGACGGCGCCGGACGCGTCGCAGACACGCCGCTCGCGGCGCTCCGGACCCTCGACGCGGGCGACTGGTTCGGCAAGCGTTTCAGGGGCGAACGCATTCCCACCCTGAGCGAAGCGCTGATCGTGCTCGCTGCGCTCGAACTGGGTGCCAATGTCGAAATCAAGCCCGATGCCGGGCGTGAGGCCGAAACCGGCGACGCGGTGGGCCGGACGCTGGCGCGGGAGTGGCCCGGAAACCTGCCGCCGCCCATTCTGTCCAGTTTTGCCACCGACGCTCTGAGCGCCGCCGGCGCCCGGCTTCCGGACGCGCCGCGCGCCCTCCTTGTGGTCGACGTGCCCGGCGACTGGCGCCAGCACCTATCGGGGCTCGGATGCACCGCCCTGCACGGTGCGGCGGACCGGATGACCGCGGATCTTGCCGCCGAGATCCGGGCGGCGGATTACGGTCTTCGATGCTATACGGTCAACGATGGAAAGGGTGCCCGACGGCTGTTCGACTGGGGCGTCGAAGCAGTGTTTTCCGACTATCCCGACCGGATACCCCGGTGAGGTTACCGGTAGCTGTAGCCCGTCGCACCGGATGGCGCCGACCACGCCTGTCCCGTTACCGGGTCCAGTGTCGGCGGCGGTGTCGGGAGCGCCGCTTCGAGGCTCAGATACCCGAAGCCGGCCGTCGCGCCGAGACCCGAATAGCTTTCCAACGCCAGCGGTTGCAGGGATATGTTGCGCTTGCCGCCCCCCACCAGCACCTGGGCGCCGGCGCCGACGACGACACCGGCGGATGCCTTGACCCCCACATAAGTGCCCGCCAGGGCATGATCTCCAATTTGCGCCGAACCTTCATACGCCAGAACGCTGTACGAAATGGTCTTGTCCCGGGTCCACTCCAGATCGAGACCGAACCCGATACCGGCCTCGCCGATGTAGCGTTCGCGCCCTTCGGGAGCGATCAGCACGCAGTCGTAGACCGATTGCGAATGGATGATGACATTGAACCCCCGGCCGGGGATCTGCTTGCAGTGGAGGATGCCAATCCGCGCGATACTGTTGCTTTGCGCCGTGGCGGGCAGCGCGTGCACCGCCAACAAAGTGGCAAGCGCCATGCCCAATGCAGCTCTCATTTGTCTCTCCTCGATAGGTGAGGGTCCCCCCAGCGCAAGCGCTGGCCGGCCGCAAATACGCGTATAGCGAGCGGATACTACCATAGGTTACGGAAAAAGCCATACCCGGCGTGCGCGGATAGCGATCGCGAGGGGTGCGCATCGCCAACGTCGCCGCCATATACGCATAGAGAAAGCCAGCGCGCGGGCCGGCGACACCAATGACAAAGCAGGGTATGATCGTGAACTTCAGTCGAGAAGGCCGATCTGGGGCCGACGCCGTCATGAAACTCTACCGCCGAGCCCTTATCACCGGCGCCACCAGTGGCATCGGCGCGGCCTTTGCCGCCGAACTGCCGCCAACCACCGATCTTCTGCTGGCCGGCCGCGACGAAGAAAAACTCCGGGCGAAGCGCGACGAACTGCGTCGGAAGGGACGAACGGTGGAAATCCACGCCGCCGACCTGACGGACGAGCGCGCGGTCCGGGAGCTGACCGCGCGGGCGGACGCCCTTCGGCATCGATCTGTTGATCAACAATGCCGGGGTCGGCCAGTTCGGGCGCCTCGTCGACAACGATCCGGCCGCCGAACGCGATACGGCGATGCTGAACGTGGTCGCGGTGGTTATGCTCACCCGGGGGCTTCTGCCGGGGATGATCGAACGCGCGGCGGCGGCGAGGCGGCGGGGCGGCGTCGTGATCGTGTCCAGCACCGCCGCGTTTTCGCCGGTTCCCTATTTTGCCACCTACGCCGCGAGCAAGGCGTTCAATCTCTATTTTGCCGAAGCCCTGGCCGAAGAGATGCGCGACGATCCCGTCGACGTCCTCGCGCTCTGCCCCGGCGCGACGCGGACCGCGTTCGGCGCGCGCGCCGGTTTCGATGGCGGTCCGGTGCCGGGAGCCGCCGATCCCGGCGCCGTGGCGCGGGAAGCCCTGGATGTGATCGGCGTGCAAGACCGTGCACGTCACCGGCCTGCTGAGTCAGGCCACCTTCGGACCTTTTCTGCTGCCGCGCCGCATCGTGACCGGGTCGCTGGCGGCGGCGGTGCGCTTTTTCAAACTTTCGCGATTTCTGAGGCCGGGACGGAAAATCGACGTTCTATCCTTCACCTCGCTTGCCTCGTCCCTTGCAACGAATTCGTCTACTAGGAAACGAAGCGGAGTCGAATAGCGAAAACCGGGAAAGCGAAGGCCGCTGAAAACGAAAGTCGGGAAAGGAAGGAGGCGAGCCGGCGTGTCACAGCGGTCGAAGTTCATGGAAGCGTTGTGCGAAATCGGAGCACGGGACGACGCCGACATCGACCTGGCCGATACCGCCTTGATCCTGGCGGCTCTCGACCGGCCCGGCATCGACACGGCCCCCTACCGCGATCACCTGGCCGAGTTGGCCGACAAGACGAACGCGGCGATCGATGCGACTTCCAGTGTCGGCATGCAGATTTCGGCGTTGCGCAAGGTCCTCACGGTGGAATTCCGTTACGAGGGCGACGCCGAAACATACGAAGACATGCACAACGCGAACCTGATGCATGTGATCGACCGGCGCAAGGGCCTGCCGGTGGCTCTCGGCATTCTGTATCTCCATGCCGCCCGGGCTTGCGGTTCCCACGTCGTCGGACTGAATTTTCCCTCGCACTTCCTGCTGCGCCTCGAAGCGCGCGCACAGCGGGCGATCTTCGACCCGTTTCACGGAGGACGGGTCATGAGTTCGCGGGATCTGCGCCGGCGGCTCAAGGACCTGCATGGCGCCAGCGCCGAAATGGGCCCCTCTCATTACGCGGCCGTGGGCAATCGCGACATCCTGGTCCGCCTGCAGAACAACATCAAGCTGCGGGCGGTGCGCCACGGCGATGTCGAGCGCGCCATCGATATCCTCCATGTCATGACGTTGTTCGCGCCGGAGCGCACGGAGCTGTGGTGGGAACGCGCGGTTCTTCAGTTTCAACAGGGGCAGGTGGGCTCGGCGATTACCACCTTGGAGAACTATCTTGCCCGCCCCGGCGACGATCCGGAACACGCGGGCATCGAGGATCTGCTTCGCAAGCTCCGCTCCCAGCGCAATTGAGGACGCGTCGCAGTCGCTACATACCTTGGCCCGCCGCTCGCGCCACGCCGCCGTCAATGCGTCGCGGAACCGGGGCGCGGCGACGGAAATGAGCGCCTCGGCGCGCTCGTCGATGGTCCGGTCGCGCAGGTCGGCGACGCCGTTCTCGGTGACCACGAGGTCCATGTCGCCGCGCGCGACGCTCACCGCCGCGCCGTCGGCCAGTTCCGGGACGATGCGCGAAAGCGTCCCGCTCCGTGCCGTCGACGGCAGCGCCACGATGGCAAAACCGCCGGCAGACAGCCGGGCGCCGCGCATGAAATCGGTGATGCCGCCGGCGCTGCTGACCTGACGCCCGCCGAGGATCTCGGCGTTGGCCTGGCCCAGCAGATCCACCTCGATGACCGAATTGATGGCGACGAACCGATCGATCGCGCGCAGCGTGGCGATGTCGTGCGTCCAGCCGACGGGCGCGAACCGGACGCGGCAATTGTCGGCGACGAAGCGGTAGAGGGCGTCGTCGCCCAGTGCCACGCCGGTGGTGATCGCGCCGTCGCGCGCGGCGATGGCGCCGGCCTCCACCAGGCGCAGGACCGGTGTGGTGATGGCGCCGGTGTGCAGCGCCAGGTCGCGTTTGCCGGTCAGCGCCGCGAACACGCTCTGTACCCGGCCGACGCCGACCTCCAACGTCGCGCCGTCCGGCACGACGTCGGCGATGTGGCGGCCGATGGCGTCGAAGTCGGGGTCGCTCGCCGGATCGTCGGACAGCAGTGGATGCGCGCCCTCGATCACGTAATCGAGGTCCTCGAAGGCGACGGTGGCGGCGCCCCGGGTCCGCGGCATGCGGGGATTGACGTGAGCGACCTTGATCCGGGCCTTGGGCAGGATGGCGGGCGTGAAATCGTTGGCGACGCCGACGCTGCAACGCCCGTCGTCGCCCGGCGGCGAAACGTGCAAAAGCGCCAGATCGACGGCGGCCCGGTCGCGCAGATAGGCATAGACCGAGAAGTACGAAAGCGGCAGAAAGTCGATGCGCCCGGCATCGAACGACGGGCGCAGGTCGGGATAGATGAAGAACGCCGTCGAGCGCGCGTCGGGGTGCAGGCCGGCATAGTCCACCCGGTTGATGCCGGGAAGCCAGACGCCGATGTAGCGCACGCCGGCGCTGGCGTCGGGCCGCGACCGCAAGGCGTCGACGATCAGTCCCGACTCGCCCGCGAGGCCGGGCGCGTAAACCCGCAGACCCGGCCGCAACAGGCCCGGCACTTCGGCCGCCGACAGCGATCGGGGCATGGCCGGCGTCCGCCGCCTCGGTTCTCGCTCCGTCAGGCGGCCTGGGCGATCTCGGTTCCCGGCACCGCGAGGAACTGGGCGAGCCACGCCGGATGGGCCGGCCACGCCGGCGCGGTCACCAGATTGCCGTCGGTCACCGCGTCGGCGACGTCGATGTCGGCATACTCCGCGCCCGCGAGCTTCACTTCCGCCGAGCAGGCCGAATAGGCCGAGACCCGCTTGCCCCGGATGACGCCGGCGGCCGCCAGCATCCGCGCGCCGTGACAAACGGCGGCGATGGGTTTGCCGGCGTCGGCGAAGTGGCGGACCATCTCCAGGACCCGGTCATTGAGGCGCGGGTATTCCGGCGCCCGGCCGCCGGGAAGGATCAACGCGTCATAGCCGGCGACGTCGATGTCGGCGAAGGTGGCGTTCAGCGCGAAGGTGTGACCGGGCTTCTCCGAATAGGTCTGATCGCCCTCGAAATCGTGGATCGCGGTGCGCACGCTGTCGCCGGCGGCCTTGTCGGGGCACACCGCGTCGACGGTGTGGCCGACCATCCGCAGCGCCTGGAACGGCACCATGATCTCGTAGTCCTCGCCATAGTCTCCGACCAGCATCAGAATTTTCTTCGCGGCCATTTTCATCTCCCACCCGGATTGCATCGTTGACCGGTGAACATATTTGTCGCGGGACCCCTTCGTTCAACCGGTCGGGCCCGCCCGCCGCCGTCAAGATGTCTGCCTGTGTCCGAGACAGGTGGCGGTGATGGATCGCTGTCTGGGTCGCGAAGGCTCGCGGTCGCGCCGACGATAGCAGGATGGGGCGGGATCGGCCCTGTCGCTGCGTTAATGCGAGAAACGGAGCGACGCGGCATCCTACAAAAGACCGTGCCTATTCGGTTAAGGCAGACACCCACTACATATAGGGTTGCCGCACACACCTTGTTACAGCAGCAATTAGCCAAGAGAAGACTTTGAAGCCAATACAACTTACCGCACCAGCTATCCTTAGGGGCGCCGAGGCCCGAAGGCCCGAAGGAACAGCTGCCGCAAGGCGGCCGCGTCCGCTGGAACCAGTGGTTACAAGCCGCCTCTTTGAAGCTCCTCGGTTTCACGTTCAATATCTGTGCAGGTAGCCCTCAAGCTGTCTTGCATCTCAGCGAGTACCCTAAAGAAGCCTTCAAACTCCGTAGCATCCATGCTGCGAGGCACTCGCAAGACCTGCTCCACCTCTCTCGAAACTGCCGGACTGTTGCACCCAGAATTATGGTCGGGGTTACAAGAGAACTTGGAAAGTTATACAGCGGAATTGCAGCGATGGCGGAGTCCTGGCGGGTTAACCATTTAGATCGAAATGAACGTTCCCCTCAGCTATGAAGTGCACCGCTTCTCTGTCTTTCAGCTGCGAGATCAGAAAAGTCATATCCTTGAGGCAGTTGTTCGAAAGAACGGACAGCGTCTTAGCCAGCTCAACCCTCGAGTTCCTGTCGCTGAGCCGCTTGCACTGCCAATGCGCTGCTGTGTTGTTTTCGCGCTGCGTAGATCGCGACCCCCACCGACAACACGATTGCCAAGACCGACCCGATGGCCTGAACCCACGCCGCCAACTCTGCACTTTCGTGAGATTCGTGGAGAAGCAAAGGGTATTCATTGGATTGACGGCATGTAATGTTCGCGTTCACTGGTACGACGCTTGCGGCGCGTCCTCTGCTACGCGGGGTAGATCCTTGTCGTGTTGACTTCCTCTTGACCAAGAAGCTCCTGGATCGTGCGGATCTCGTACCACATCGGAGGGAGTGGGTCGCGGATAAATGGCAGCGATGGGTCATAACCGGCCGATTGGGCGGTGTTAGCATGGCGCGTCGTTTACGCCATATGTGGTGGGTGTCTGTCGTAACCGCAGTTCCGGGGACACGTTATTGATCTCGTGTGGAGAATGGCAATTAAATAACATGTTCCCGGAACTCCATGTCCCCCGGAACCCTGGAAACCGAACGTAGCCAGCTCGGACCGGAGACCTACGAATATCGGAGGGCCGATCTGGCGGGGATGGCCAGACAGAACCACGCTTGAAAATGGATAATTATTATACCATATTTAGGCATGGATTTTGAGTATGACCCGGCCAAAAGTGCCTCGAATATGTCGAAGCATGGTATCGACTTCGATCAGGCACAGGCCCTTTGGGATGACCCATGGATGCTCGAAGCGCCCGCCAAGACCGAGGACGAACCGCGCTTTCTGTCGATCGGGAAGATCGATGGCAAGCACTGGGCGGCCGTCTGGACGCCGCGAGGTGATGCGGTGCGGATCATTTCGGTGCGCCGCGCCCGGAAAGAGGAGATCAGCTACTATGAAGGCAACTGAATTCGACAAGAAGTTCGACGCAGGGGAAGACGTGAGCGATGCAATCGACTGGTCCCAGGCGCGTCGTCGGAACGACCAGCCCAAGCGCGTGAACGTGGATTTTCCGGCGTGGGTCGTCGAAAGTTTGGACAAACAGGCTCGGCACCTGGGCGTGACGCGGCAATCACTGATCAAGCTATGGATTGCTGAACGCTTGCGACAGGATTTTTAATTTAACGTAGTCACAGCTAGCGTCTTATCATACTTGAAGAAATTGTTATTCAGTATGTTAGCCGGACGGAGGATAGCCTGCGGCTAATCTCCTACGGGATCACCATCGCGGGTGCGATTGGTGCTGCGATATTCCACAAGAGCAACGCCGAACTCCTTCGGCCCCGGGGGGCTGTCCGGGTCTCGGACCTTTCGATGGAATGCTGTCCGGCACGCCGGCGGCTTGAAAATGTAGACTTTTGTCTCGGTGGAAATGGCATATAAATCAATAGGGTATGCGGAATTCATGGTGACTTTTGTGTACCTGCTCGAAAAGCCCATTCCAGGGAAATCAAGGATTTAGCCCGAGGCAATGTGTACTTTTGTAGACTTTTGTGTACATCCCACATTCGCGGCGAATGGGGTATTGTTGAATATCAACGACTTAAGCGCCACGGTTGCGTAACGAAAGTACACAAAACGGCCTTGAATGTACACAAAAAGTACCCATTTTCGGACTCTTGACGAGAGGCGACGCCGTTCGAAAAACGGGCATGCCGGCATGGAAGGGGCGGCGGATCCCGGCGGCGCGGGAGACGCCGGAATTGAAGATGCCGTGGGACCGGGCGCCCCGTTCCGGCCAGCGGAACGCTTATGGATGGGTGACGAGGCGGATGAGGTGACGAGGCTTTTCACCATCGGTCATTCCACGCGTCCGCTCGACGCGTTCATCGCGTTGCTGACAAGCGCGGATGTCACGTTTCTCATCGATGTGCGATCGGTGCCGCGCTCGCGCGCCAACCCGCAGTTCAACGCCGATACCCTGCCCGACGGATTGCGGGCTTCCGGCGTCGGCTATCGCCATCTCAAGGGGCTCGGCGGTCTGCGCGGCCGCCAAAAAGCAATTGAACGCTCGCCAAACGATTTCTGGAGGAACGACGGATTTCGCAACTATGCCGATTATGCGCTGACCGCCGGGTTCCGCGAGTCCCTCGATGAATTACGGGCGCTGGCACGCGCGCACCCATGCGCGATCATGTGCGCCGAAACGCTGTGGTGGCGCTGTCACCGCCGGATCATCACCGACTATCTGCTCTGCGCCGGCGACGAGGTCATCCACATTCTGGGGCCGGGCAAGACGGAACCCGGGCACCTGACGCCGGAGGCCGAACGCCAAGCCGACGGCACCTTGCACTATCCGGCGGCGCAAGGGACGCTGTTGTGATTTCGGTCCAGCCGCCGTTATAAAGGCCGCCATGGAAAAACGGGGAGAGATCATGGAAAACGGTTGGTCCGACAAGGACGCGGAAGCGGCCGTCGCGTACTACGCCGGTCGCGGCGTCAATCGCGACCTCGCGCTCAGAACCTACACCACCCGCCTGCTCGGTTCCGAGCCGAGGCTGGTGATCCACGGCGGCGGCAACACGTCGGTCAAGACGGTGATGACCGATTTCGCCGGCGACGAGGTGGACGTGCTGTGCGTCAAGGGCAGCGGCTGGGACATGGGCGCCATCGAGCCCGCCGGATTGCCGGCGGTGCGCCTGGAGCCGCTGTTGAAGCTGGCCGCCCGCGATGCGCTGAGCGACGAGGACATGGTCAACGCGCAACGCTGCAATCTGCTCGACTCGACGTCGCCCAACCCGTCGGTGGAGACCCTGCTTCACGCCTTTTTGCCGCACAAGTTCATCGACCACACCCACTCCAACGCGGTCCTCGCGCTCACCGACCAGCCGGACGGCGACGATCTCTGCCGCGAGGTCTACGGCGAGACCATGGCCTATGTGCCCTACATCATGCCGGGGTTCGCGCTCGCCAAGCGGGCCATGGAGGTCTACCGCGCGAACCCGGATGTCGAGGGGATGATCCTGCTCAAGCACGGCATCTTCACCTTCGGCGAGAGCGCCGAGGAAGCCTATGGCCGGATGATCGACAAGGTCACCCAGGCCGAGCAGCGCATCGCCAGGGCCGGCCGGGCGACCGTGGCCGGCGTGTCGCTGCCCAAGGGCATGGGCAAATCGCGGCCGAAGTCGTTCACGCCGATTACCCTGCCCGACCGGATCGCGCCGGTCGCCGAGGTGGCGCCCATCGTGCGCGGCCTCGCCGCGCTCGAGCGCGGCGACGGAGACTCTCTTCGCTGGGTTCTCGAGTTCCGCACCGGCCCGCAGATCCTCGAGTTCGTCAACGGCCAGGACGTCGACCGCTATAGCCAGCAGGGCACGGCGACCCCCGATCACGTGATTCGCACCAAGCCGAAACCGCTGATCACGCCGCCGCCCGAGGCCGGCCGGCTCGATGCGTTCACCGCCGGCGCGCGGGTCGCGATGGATGCCTACAAGGCCGATTATCACGCCTATTTCGCGCGGAATAATTCTCATCAGCCGGTGCCGAGGACGGAGCTGGACCCAGTGCCGCGCCTGATCCTGGTGCCGGGGCTCGGGCTGTTCGGGCTGGGTGCCTCGCGGAAGGACGCCAAGGTCGCCGCCGATCTCGCGGAGACCAACATCGAGGTGATCGCCGCCGCCGAGCTCATGAGCACCTTTCAGGTCATTCCCGAGCCGGATATTTTCGAGATCGAGTACTGGTCGCTGGAACAGGCGAAGCTGGGCAAGGGCGGCGAGAAGCCGCTGGCCCGCCACGTCGCCGTGATCACCGGCGGCGGATCCGGCATCGGCGCCGCGTGTGCCGCCGCGTTCCGCGCCGAGGGCGCCGAAGTGGCGGTGCTGGACCGCGACGGCGCCGCCGCCGAAACGGTGGCGGCGAAGATCGGCGGCATCGGCATCGGGTGCGATGTCACGGACGCCGGCGCGGTGCGCGGCGCGTTCGATCGGGTGGCGGCCCTGTACGGCGGCGTCGATATCGTCGTCTCCAACGCCGGCGCCGCCTGGCAGGGCCGCATCGGCGAGGTGTCGGACCGGGTCCTGCGCGACAGCTTCGAGCTCAATTTCTGGGCCCACCAGACGGTGGCGCGCACGGCCGTGGCGATCATGACCGCCCAGAATACCGGCGGATGCCTGTTGTTCAATGCCTCGAAACAGGCGGTCAACCCGGGGCCCGACTTCGGCCCCTACGGCCTGCCCAAGGCGGCCGCGCTGGCCCTGATGCGCCAGTATGCCATTGATTACGGCAGGGACGGCATTCGCGCCTCCGCCGTCAATGCCGACCGCATCCGATCGGGATTGCTGACCGGCGAAATGGTGGCGAGCCGCTCGAAGGCGCGCGGCGTCAGCGAGACGGCGTACATGTCCGGCAATCTGTTGGGGCGCGAAGTCACGGCCGCCGACGTGGCCCAGGCTTTCGTCCATCTGGCGCTCGATCGCAAAACCACGGCGGCGGTGATGACCGTCGATGGCGGCAACATCGCGGCCGCCGTCCGGTAGGCTGTCCAAGGAAGGGGACATTTAGTCCGTCGGCACCGATCGAGGTTGGAAATTCTACCGCAAGTGCTCATACCAACTCTCGCTGATAGGGACCCATTGTGATCGTGTTTCCCGCTTCCTCGGCAGGAGGGGGCGCGCCGGCGATGCGCGCGCATCGTCAAGCGGTTCCGACGCCCCGAGGACGCGGGAAACACGACCCTTCGGGCGACCTTGCGAGGTTTCCGGACAGTGTCGCGCGCCGCTTGTGATGCTCCCGCATCACGGCGCACCGCACTCCTTGCCGGAAGCCTCGTAAGGCCGTCACAATGGGTTCCTATCAACGAGAATTGGTATAAACTGCGAGATTGTATCGGACTGGCGATAGGGCACTCAAATTCATGCCTCGGGGGAGCAAGCAGAATGACACATAACATAAAGCGCAGAACACGGTTCGTGGGCGCTTTCTCCGCCGTCATCGTTGCCGGCGCGTGCTGGTCGCAGACCGCCCGGGCAGCCAACGAGGTGGTCAGCTACGAACTGGATGTCTATCCCATCCTCTCGAGCCGGTGCGTGCAATGTCACGAGCCGGGCGGTTCGGGCTTTCAGGCCAGCGGCCTCGACCTGAGCACCTACGAGGGCTTGATGGAGGGAACGAAGTACGGCCGGGTCGTCGTCCCGGGGGATTCCCTGACCAGCAACCTGAACGTCCTGATCGAGGGCCGTGCCCAGGTGCAGATGCCGCATGACCAGCGACCGCTTCTCAAGGCGCAGCAGAACATCATCCGCGACTGGGTCAAGCAGGGCGCCAAGAACAACTGAACGATTCCAGCGGCGCGGTGCCGCCCTCATTTAGCGGCGCGGCCATAAGGGAACGGCCCCGATCAGGCGACGGGGCCGTTTTTGTCTGAAGACGGATGGCTTGATCGTCAGTGCTGGTCGGACCAGATCTTGCGCTTCACCGCGTACAGCATGCCGGTGAATACGATCAGGAACAAAAGCACCTTGACCCCCATGCGCTTGCGCTCCTCCAGGTTAGGATACGCCGCCCAGCTGAGAAACGACGTCACGTCCTTGGCCGACTGCTCGATGGTGGCTTCCGTGCCATCGGCGAATTCCACGTCGTCGCCATAGAGCGGCGGCGCCATGGCAATCTGATGACCAGGGAAGTAGTCGTTATAATACATGCCCTCCATCAGTTCGACGCCCTCGGGCGGTTCCTCCTGATACCCCGTGAGCAGCCCATACAAGTAATCGGGACCGCCGATCCGCGATCTCGCGATCAACGACAGATCGGGCGGCAGGGCGCCGTTGTTGGCCGAACGCGCCGCCTGATCGTTGGGGAACGGGTTGACAAAGTGATCCGAGGCCTTGGCTTGCCGATCGAACGGCTCGCCATCGTCCGTGCAGCAGTCCTGCACCTCGTACTCGGACGCCACCGCCTCGACCTGTTCCGGTGAGAAACCAATGCTCTCGAGATTGCGATAGGCGACGAAATCCAGGGAGTGACAATTGGAGCACACTGCCTTGTAGACCTGAAAGCCCCGCTGAACGGATGCCCGATCGAAGGTTCCGAACAGGCCATCGAAGCTCCAGTCCTGATCCGGTGCTTCCGGCGTCTCGGCGGCGATGGCGGAACCGGAGACAGCGGCGAGGATGGCTGCGGCAAAAACAGTATTTCGCATGGTGCGGCCTCCTATTCCGCTGGGGCAGATTGAGTTTTGCCGGCCGGCGCCTTGGTAACGGCGGCGCTGATACTCGCGGGCAACTGCTTCGGTTTTTCGATGAACCCAAGCAAGGGTAGGATGATCAGGAAGTGCGCGAAGTAGTAGGTCATCGCCGCCTGACCGATGGGAACGTAAATACCTTCGGCCGGCTTGCCGCCGATGTAGCCGAGCAGAACGCAATCGGCCAGGAAGATCCAGAAGAAATATTTGTAGATCGGCCGGAAACGGGCGCTGCGGACCGGCGAGCGATCGAGCCACGGCAGGAACAGCAGGATCAGGATCGAGGCGAACATGGCGATGACACCCGCCAACTTCGCCGACATCAGCCAGGAAATCGGCCAGTAGAGGATGAAATCGGCCGTCCAGGCCCGCAGGATCGCATAGAACGGCAGGAAGTACCATTCCGGCACGATGTGCGGCGGGGTCTGCAACGGGTTGGCCTTGATGTAGTTGTCGGGCTCGCCGAAAAAGTCGGGCGCGAAGAACACGAAGAACAGATAGAAGATCAGAAATACCCCGAGCCCTAACGCGTCCTTGGCGGTGTAGTACGGCGAGAACGGGATGGTGTCCTGCGGCCCCTTGATGTCGATGCCGAGCGGGTTGTTGGACTTTTTCACATGCAGCGCCCAGAGGTGAACGAACACGAGGGCGAAAATGACGAAGGGCAGCAGGTAGTGCAGCGCGAAGAACCGATTCAAGGTGGCATTGTCCACCGAGAAGCCGCCCCACAGCCAGGTGACGATCGACTCGCCCACCAGCGGAATCGCCGAAAACAGGTTGGTGATCACCGTGGCGCCCCAGAAGCTCATCTGACCCCAGGGAAGCACGTAGCCCATGAACGCCGTCGCCATCATCGCCAGCAGAATGATCACGCCGCTCATCCACAGAAGTTCGCGTGGCGCCTTGTACGAGCCGTAGTACAGGCCGCGGAACATATGGATGTAAACGACGATGAAGAACATCGTGGCGCCGTTCATGTGCAGGTTGCGCATCAACCAGCCGTAATTAACGTCGCGCACGATCCGTTCGACGCTCTCGAAGGCATAGTCTACGTGAGCGGTGTACTGCATCGCGAGAAAAATGCCGGTGGCGATCATGATCACCAGGACGATCCCGTTCAGGGATCCGAAATTCCACCAGTAATTCAAATTCCTCGGCGTCGGATAGTCGACAAGTTCCGCATTCATCATCGAAAAGATCGGCAGGCGATCATCGATCCACGCCACCACAGGATTTTTCCACGTTTTCGTCGCCATGGTTGCGCTCCTCAGCCGATCATGATTGTGGTTTCATCCGAGAACTCATAAGGCGGAACCGGAAGGTTCAACGGTGCCGGCCCTTTGCGTATTCTCCCAGATGTGTCGTAATGAGAACCGTGACAAGGACAGAACCATCCGCCGAACTCGCCCTTGGGTTCGCTCGGTTTCTGACCTAGCGGAATGCATCCCAGATGGGTACAGACCCCGATCATCACCAACCATTGCGGCTCGATGACCCGCGCCGCGTCGGTTTGAGGATCCGGCAGCACGTCGAGCGGCACCTCGCGCGCCTGTTCGATCTCGGCCGCCGTGCGGTGGCGGATGAAGACCGGCTTGCCACGCCAGACCACCGTGATGGCCTGTCCTTCCTCGAGGGCGGAAAGATCGACACCGGTACTCGCCAGGGCCAGCGTGTCCGCCGCCGGGTTCATGCTGTCGATGAAGGGCCATACCGCGAGAGCGGCGCCGACGGCGCCAACGACACCGGTTGCGATAAGCAGAAAATCGCGCCGGGTTTCTCCATCGTCTACGTGCTCTGGAGAAGTCGATGCCGTGTCTGCCATGGGAAATCCTTTCTTGGTCTTCGCGAACGGACGGGCGCAGCGCCCCGACCCGCGCCAGCCTGGAATCTGCGGTCAGCGCAAAAATGATGCACTGCAAAATACCCGGATTTCCAAACCGAAATCAACGCCCGAAACTTGTTTAAAACACTTTCCGCGTTTCGTGTTTCCTTCCATGCGGGCTCGTTCTACCTGCGCGTACCATCGCGGATGGCAATCGTGCCCGCACGGGGTATATTATAACGGCCGCAAAACGGAAACACCTTATGTGCCAGACCTTCATGCGCCAGTCCTTCGCATCCCGTTCCGCTGCGTGATCCCGGCATGCGCGTTGCTCTGTACGAGCCCGACATCCCGCAAAATGCCGGCACCATCATGCGCATGGCCGCCTGTCTCGGCGTTGCCGTGGATCTGATCGAGCCCTGCGGATTTCTTCTCGGCGACCGCCGGTTCCGGCGCGCCGGCATGGATTATCTGCGCACGCTCGAACTCGAGAGGCATGTGTCTTGGGATGTTTTCAAGGACGTTCGCCGCCACGCCGCCGAAGGCCGCCTCGTGCTGCTGACGACCCGCGCCGAAATGACCTATACCGATTTTCGGTTCCGGCCGGGAGACGTATTGATGGTCGGACGCGAAAGCAGCGGCGTTCCCGACGACATCCATGCCGCGGTCGATGCGCGTGTGGTGGTGCCCATGATGCCCGGCAGCCGCTCTTTGAACGTGGCCGTCGCCGTCGCCATGGTGCTGGGGGAGGCCCTTCGGCAAACCGGCGGGTCCGGGGGCGCCGCATGAGCGAGGTGGAGGGCGCGCGCAGGACGCGGGCGGTCGGCTGGTTCGAGGCGTTGCGGGACCGCCTGGTTGCCGCTTTCGAAAGCATCGAGGCGGACGGGCCGGCGGGGGTTCCGCCCGGCCGTTTCGCGTTCACCGGCTGGGAGCGCGAAGGCGGCGGCGGCGGAACCATGGCGCTGATGCGCGGCGGCGTGCTCGAGAAGGCGGGTGTCAACGTCTCCACCGTCGACGGCGTTTTAAGCGACGAATTGCGCGCACGGATCCCGGGCGCCACGGAAGACCCGCGATTCTGGGCTTCGGGCATTTCGGTGGTGGTGCACCCGCGCTCGCCGCTGGTGCCGGCCGCCCATATGAACACGCGGCTGATCATGACCGCCGAAAGCTGGTTCGGCGGCGGCGCCGACATGACCCCGGTCTATCCGCGAGACGACGACACCAACGCCTTTCACGACGCGCTGCGAACGGCGTGCGACGCCCACCCGGCCGGCGACTACCCCCGGTTCAAGACCTGGTGCGACGAGTACTTCTATCTTCCGCATCGAGGCGAGCCGCGCGGTATCGGCGGCATCTTCTTCGACAACCTGAATTCGGGCGACTGGGACGCCGATTTCGCATTCGTCCAGGATGTCGGTCGGGCATTCCTCCAGGTCTGCCCCGCGATCATCCGCCGCCATATGAACGAACCCTGGTCCGAGGCGCAAAAGCACGATCAGCGCGTCAAGCGCGGGCGCTACGTGGAATTCAACCTGCTTTACGACCGCGGCACCCTGTTCGGTCTCAAGACCGGCGGCAACATCGAGGCCATCTTCATGTCGCTCCCGCCGGATGTCGCCTGGCCTTAAAGCACAGTGCGATCAGATCGGATAGATCTGAGATATTCCAGGCACTGCTCGCGGCTTGCGCCATAGTCGCCGTTTTCCCACCAAGCCTCCACCGTTTCCAGAAGTTCGCCGACGCGCGGACCATGTTCGATGCCCATGTCCATGACGTCGCGGCCTCGGAGCGGGAATTTCAGCGGCGTCCAGGCATCCGTTGTTTCCAGCAATTCGATCCAGGCCTGAGTTTCCGGCCGCGGCAGCCGCGCCGTTACCGTCAATTTACCCGCCCAGGTCAACAACGCCAGGTCGCGAACGCGATCCGGCCCGAGACGGTGCAGGGCCTTGCGGAGGCCGTGCCCGCCGACATCGGGGCCAACCGAGAAGGACGGATCGACAAGCGTCACCAGCCGGTCTCTCTCGTGGTTCGACATCTTCAAGCGCCCGGCGACCGCCTCGGCGCCATCTGCGTCGGTATCCAGCAGGGCCGCCAGGCGCCGCACCGGGTCGGGTTCCACCGAGTCCATGCGGATGGCTCGGCTTGCGAGCCAGGAGACCGCGCGCAGACGGCTGACGTCTCCGGCTTCGGGGAGAATGTGCCGCAGCACGCCGTACTCGCGCATCAATAGAAAGACAGCGGCCGGATCCGCGGCCATCAGGGTGCGGAAAATCTCCACCCGCACGCGCTCGCCGGAAAGCGCGTGAAGCTCGGGAGCCAGCTCGCGGCAGGCGTTCAGCGCCTGGGTATCCGGTGGCGGATTGCCCGAAATAGGCATAAAACCGGAAAAACCGCAGCAGCCGAAGTCGATCTTCGCGAATGCGGTCGCGCGGATTGCCGACGAAATGGATCAACCCGTTGCCGAGATCCTGCAGCCCGTTGAAATAATCATAGACGCTGCCGTCGGGCGTGCAGGACAGCGCATTGATGGTGAAGTCGCGGCGCGCCGCGTCCAGCGACCAGTTGTCCGTATAGGCGACCCGGGCCCACCGGCCGTCGGTTTCCACATCCACCCGCAGCGTGGTGATTTCGAAAAGCTTTTCGCCAACGACGGCGGTTACCGTACCGTGATCGATGCCGGTGGGAATGGCCTTGATGCCCGCCGCCTTCAGCAAACCCATGACCCTTTCCGGCGGTGCCGCGAGGGCCATGTCGATGTCCCGTATGGGGCGTTTGAGCAGGGCGTCGCGGACGCAGCCGCCAATGAACCGCACCTCGGCCCCTTCGGCGGACAGGGCCGCCAACACCGCCCGGGTTTCCGGCGCCTCCATCCACGGCTGCGGCGCGAGCGTGCCCACTCCCACGTCGTCGCGGGGCGCGGCTTCGTCGCCCTCCCGGCCATGTCCGGCGGCTCGGCCGAGGGGCCTCTCGTCAGGGGGGGTGTCGGTCATGGGGCGTTGGCTCCGTTGAAGATCGGGCCCGGCGTCGTTTCCAGAAGGACTATTCGATGCGGCCGGGGACGATCCGTCCATCTTCCCACCGCGGAGCCGTGTATACGCCGCCAGCCTGCTCGCCGCTAGTCAGCGCCGTGAACACCAGACCACTGGCGGCAAGCACCAGGCCGGCGACGATCAGCCAGAACCATGGGCCGTCCTGTAAGCGATAAGGCGCCGCGCCGGCCGCCTGGCGTCTGCGGGCGAACCAAGCCCAAAGCACGTATATCGCCATCGGCAACAGCAACGGCAGGAGGTATTGCAGGAGCATTCGGGTCATCGGCGGCAGAGAATTTCGTACAGGTTCACCAGCATACCGGCGGTCGCTCCCCAGATGTAGCGCTCTCCGTACGGCATTGCATAGAAATAGCGAACGATACCCTCGAATTCGGCGCTGCACCGCTGATGATTGTTCGGGTCCAGCAGAAACGTCAGTGGCACCTCGAAGACGTCCGCCACTTCGTGAGGATCGGGCTGGATCTCGAAGGGCGGATCGACGATGCCGACCACCGGAGTCACGACGAACCCGGTGCGGGTGATGTAGGTGTCGAGATGTCCGACCACCTCCACATGGCGCCGGTGAAGACCGATCTCCTCTTCGGTCTCGCGCAACGCCGTCTCCTCGGGACCGCCGTCATTGGGCTCAAGGTGGCCGCCGGGAAAGCTGACCTGGCCGGCGTGATGGGCGAGGTGCGCCGTCCGTTGGGTGAACAGCACCGTCAACCCATCCGTGCGATCCACGAGTCCCACTAGCACCGCCGCCGGCTTCAGCGGTTGCATCGGCGTCAGGCCGTCATTGAGGTCGTGATCGCCGCGCTCGTCCGGAATGCTGGCGGGCGCCGGCGGCACGCCGGGAACGTCGCGGCGATCCGCGAGCCTGTCGATCACGATTTCGCGCGTCGGCACGCAGGTCATACACCGCCGTCCAGCGTGCCCAGCGGAAAGAACGATCCTCGGCTCCACACGCCGAAAAAGCGCCCGCCGTCGATGTCTTGTTCGGTGCCCATGTTCACAAGTTCGTAAAAAACCGCCCGGGTGAGGCGTGCCTCGATGCCGCCGCGCAAGATCAAATACGGCGACGGCTCTCCCGTTTCGGGATTGTCGATCACATATATGGGATGGTCGTTGTCCACGGTGATGATTTCGTCCACATTGGAGCGCAAGCTGATGACCTGTTGGCGGCCCGATCCACTGAAGAAGAGTTCGACGGCGAGAAACGGTACGTCCTCCACCTCGACGCTGCATATTTCCGAGGGGGTTACCAACCAATACTCGCCCGCCTCGTTTCGGGTCAATACAGAGGCGAAAAGGCAGACCAGTTCTTTACGACGAATAGGCGAATTATGATAGTGCCACACGCCTTCGCGATCGATTCGCATGTCCATGTCATCGCAGACGACTCTCATTCTGGGCGGCGGCACGAAGCCTTTGTCGCCCGGCGCGGTTTGGGTGCCGTTACGGATGGCGCCGGTGTCTGACGGATACTTTTTCATTGATGCCACTGTTCGGCGCAACGTGGGGAAAGCAGTTTGACGAGCTCCATGACGGAAATCTCCGAACCAAGCAGTTCTGAGCTTATAGATAGGATAGATCAACTCGGGAGTCAGGTGGTCAAGGCTCGTAACGCGATCGCCCGAGTTATTTTTGGACAACGGCGCGTCGTCGACGAGACCCTTATAACCTTGTTGTCGGGCGGACACCTGCTGCTCATCGGCGTCCCGGGGCTGGGCAAGACCCGCCTGGTGGAAACGCTGGGAACGGTATTCGGGCTCGAAGAGCGCCGCGTGCAGTTCACACCCGACCTGATGCCGGCCGATATTCTCGGCTCTGAGGTTCTGGAGGAATCGGAATTGGGGCGGCGGAGCTTCCAATTCGTTCAAGGACCTGTTTTTTGCCAGCTCTTGATGGCCGATGAGATCAACCGCGCCAGCCCGCGAACGCAGTCGGCCCTGCTGCAGGCGATGCAGGAGCATCGTGTCTCGGTGGCCGGGCATTACCATGGGCTGCCCACGCCGTTCCATGTCCTGGCGACGCAGAACCCGCTCGAACAGGAAGGCACCTATCCGCTGCCCGAGGCCCAGCTCGACCGTTTCTTCATGCAAGTTGACGTTGCCTATCCGGAGCTCGATGCGGAGCGGCAGATCTTGTTGGCGACCACCGGCCCGAGCGATGAGACGGCGGTGCGGGTCATGGACGCCGAATCCTTGCTGGACGCGCAGCGGCTGATCCGCCACGTGCCGGTGGGTGAGAGCGTCGTCGAGTCCATTCTCGAGCTGGTGCGTGCAGGCCGGCCGGAGACCACTGCCATCGACGCAGTGCAAAAGCACGTCTCCTGGGGTCCGGGCCCGCGCGCGTCACAGGCCTTGATGCGCGCCGTACGGGCCCGCGCGGTGATCGACGGACGGTTGGCGCCCTCGGTGGACGATGTGGTAGCGTTGGCTCATCCGGTGCTCCGCCACCGGATGGCGTTGACCTTCGCGGCCCGCGCCGAAGGGGTGACCATCGACGAGGTGATCGAGCAGTTGTGCCGACGAATCGCTTAGAAAATCGCCGCGACGGCGATCGATCCGCCCGGCTGGACAGCGGCGCTTCAGGCGCTCTGCGGGGCGCCGGCGGTCATGAGCGCCCGCAGGTGTTCCATCGAGCCGAGGAGCTGGCGGCAAGCCTGCCGCCGCTGCTGGTCGCGGCCGAGCGGGTGGCGGCGACGGTGTCCCAGGGAATTCATGGCCGCCGCCGCGTCGGACAGGGAGAGACGTTCTGGCAATTCCGTCGGTATCAGGCGGGCGATTCGGCCCAACGGATCGACTGGCGCCAATCGGCCAAGACCCAGCGCGTGTATGTTCGCGAGACGGAGTGGGAGGCGGCGCAGACCATTTGGTTGTGGCGGGATTCGTCCCCCTCGATGATCTACCAATCCGCCGGCACGTGGCCGCAGAAGATCGAGCGCGCCGAGCTTTTGCTGCTGGCGCTCGGCTCGCTCCTGATCCGGGGCGGGGAGCACGTGGGGCTGCTGGGCGATCGACAAGCTTCCCCGGGATCGGGCCGGAAGGCGCTGCACCGGCTGGCCGCCGCCCTCGAGCGGCGGCGGACGAGTACGGGTCTGCCCATGCTCGAGCCCTTGCCGCGGTTCGCGCGCGTCGTCATGTTCGGCGATTTCCTGTCACCGCTGGACGACATCAAGGCGAGGCTCGGCGATTTCGCGACGCGCGGCATCCGCGGCCACCTTGTGCAGGTCGTGGATCCGGCGGAGGAAAACCTGCCATTTTCCGGGCGGGTGCTGTTTGAAGGGGTCGAGGGCGAGGGCAAGGTCCTGTTCGGGCGAACCGAATCGATCCGCGACGATTATCGCGCCGCCGTCGCCGCCCATCGGGCGGGCCTCCAGGCGCTGGTGCGGGCCGCCGGCTGGACGGTGCTGACCCACCATACCGACCAGTCACCGCAGCCGCCGCTGATGGCGCTGTTCATAGGTCTGTCCGAGGTTTCCGGGCGGTGACGCGATGCTGACCCTGGGCACCCTTGCCTTCGCGGCGCCCGCCGCTCTGGTTGCGTTGGTGGCTCTGCCGGCGATCTGGTGGCTGCTGCGGGTGACGCCGCCGACGCCGGCCCATGTCAATTTCCCGCCTATCCGCTTTCTCGCGGCGCTGGCGTCGACCGATGAAAGCGCCGCCCGGACGCCGCCGTGGCTTGTCGTGCTACGCTTGCTTCTGGCGATGGCCGTTATTCTCGGCGCGGCCCACCCTCTGATCAATACCGGCGGCGGCGTCGCCGGTTCGGGGCCGCTGGTGCTGATCGTCGACGACGGGTGGGCGGCGGCCGAGGATTGGGACGACCGCCGTGTCCGCATGACCGGCCTGGTGGACCTCGCGGAGCGGGAAAACCGGAGCGTCGTTCTGGTCACGACCGCGCCCACCAGCCAGGAGGGAGACGAGGACATCGCCCGTCTGATGTCCGCTTCGGAAGCCCGGGCGGCGGTCCAGGCCCTCGAACCGAACCCATGGGCGACCGATCGGGCCGCCGCCATAGAAGCCCTCACCAAACTCGGCCGAGAGGCCAATTGGCCGCCGGGAGAGGTGGCATGGCTCGGCGATGGCCTTGACGAGCCCCGCTCGGTGCTCTCCGTGGGTGCCCTCGCCCAGTCGCTGCGGCCGCTGGGAAAGGTGACGGTGGTCGCGCCGCCCGTCGTGGACACCGCCATGGCACTGCTTCCTCCGGAAGCGCAAACCGGCGCATTGGCCTTTACCGCCATTCGCGCCGGTACGGACGGAGCGATGGCGGTTACGCTGCGGGCCTTCTCCGAGGAGGATGGCATTCTCGCCACCGCGCCGGTGAGCTTCGCCGATGGCGCGCGTGACGCTACCGGCTCCCTCCAGCTCCCGGCGGAGCTGCTGGCGCGCCTGACCCGGGTGGAGATCGAAAGCGAGCGGACGGCGGGCGCCGTGATCCTGGTGGACGATCGCTGGCGCCGCCGGCCGGTAGGCCTGGTCGTCGAGGGCGACGGCACCGCCGACCAGCCGCTCGTCGGCGACGTCTACTATCTGGAGCGCGCCCTCGAGCCGTCGGCGGAGGTGCGCCGAGGCCCGGTCGGCCAGCTTCTCGAGCGCCAACTGGCGGTGCTGGTTCTGGCCGATGCCGGCCGTCTCGAGCGGTCCAAGCGGGAAACCATCGTGCGCTGGGTGGAGGACGGCGGCATCATGCTGCGCTTCGCCGGCCCGCGCATGGCGCGCGGCACGCGAAGGCCGGATCCGTTGCTGCCGGTCCGGCTGCGCGGCGGCGACCGGGCCATCGGCGGGGCGCTGTCGTGGCGCAGTCCCGCCAACCTGGCGCCGTTCGCATCCGAGAGCCCGTTCTTCGGATTGACCATTCCCGATGACGTCCGGATCAATCGCCAGGTGCTCGCCGAGCCGTCTCTCGATCCGGCCGAGCGCACCTGGGCGCGACTGGACGACGGCACGCCGCTGGTGTCCGCCCGGCGCCTCGGCGAGGGCTGGCTGGTGCTGGTTCACACCACGTCCACCGCCGAGTGGTCCAACCTTGCGCTTTCCGGCCTGTTCGTCGACATGCTGAACCGCATCGTCGCGCTCAGCCGCGGCGTCGTCGATCGTGTCGACGGGCCGCCGCTTCCGCCGGTGCAGACACTCGACGGTTTTGGAGCCCTGGGCGCGCCGCCGACGGCCGCCCGGGCGGTGGCCGCCGACGCGTTCGACGAGACCGTGGCCGGCCGCGACCATCCGCCCGGTTTCTACGGAACCGCCGCCCACCGCCGGGCCCTCAACCTGACGGCCGGCTGGTCCGAGCTGCGGCCCCTCGGCACCCTGCCGGACGGGGTCGCGCGTGCGGCCTACGGCGGGGTCACCGAGATCGATCTCAGGCCATGGCTGCTGGGTGTCGGCCTTTTGCTGGCGGTGGTGGATCTGGCGGTCAGCCTGGCGATGCGCGGGCTCCTGCGGTTCACGCCGCGATCCATCGGCGGGCATTCGGCCGGCGGGCAATCGACTGGTCTGGCGGTGATCCTGGCCACCGGACTGGCGGGAGCGGCGGTACGGCGCCGGCGGCGCCGGCGGCGGCGCAAACGAGCGTCGCCGATGGCAGCGCCGTCGCGGCAAGCCTGACCACGCGCCTGGCCTATGTCGAGACTGGCGATGCGAACATCGACGCCGTCAGCCGCGCCGGCCTCGCCGGCCTCGGCGCCTACGTCAACAGCCGCACCGCCGTCGAGCTCGGCGCGCCCGTCGGCGTCAACCCGGAGACCGACGAACTGGTCTTCTATCCGCTGCTTTACTGGCCGCTTGACGACGGGATGGCGCTTCCCTCGCCCGCCGCGGCGCGCCGGCTCGAGGGGTATATGCGCAATGGCGGCACAATTCTGTTCGATACGCGGCGGCGCGGCGGCGGCCGGTCGGCGGGACTGCGGCAACTGGCCCGCGAATTGGATCTGCCGCGGCTCATTCCGGTTCCGGCGGAACACGTGCTCGGCCGCTCGTACTACCTACTTTCGGAATTTCCCGGCCGGTGGGTGGGCGACACGGTGTGGATCGAACCAGGCGGCGCCCATGTCAAAGACGGGGTGACATCGGTCCTCGCCGGCAGCCACGATTGGGCGGCGGCGTGGGCGGTGGACGACGCCAAGCGCCCGATGTTCGCCGTGGTGCCGGGCGGCGAGCGCCAGCGCGAGATGGCCTACCGGTTCGGAATCAATGTGGTGATGCATGTGCTGACCGGCAGCTACAAGGCCGACCAGGTCCACCTGCCGGCCATCATCGAGAGGCTGGGGCAGTAATGTACGATGTGACCCTGGCGCCGTTGGTTCCCTGGCCCGTGGTGACGGCGCTGGGCGCGGTAACGGTCGTTCTGATCGCCATTGCCCTGATCCGGGGCGGCCGGGGATGGCTGTTTCGAAGCCTCGCCATGGCGGCGCTGATCGCGGCCCTGCTCAACCCGCTGGTCATCCGCGAGGAGCGCGACCCGCAACCGGATCTGGCGGTGGTGGTCGTCGACGAATTGTTGAGCCAGACCGTCGGCGAACGCAGTGCCCAGACCGAAGCCGCGTTGGCGTCCCTGCGCGCGACCCTCGCCGGTGTCGAGGATCTCGAAACCCGGGTCATTCGGACCGGCCGCGACGGCGACGGTCGCGGCACGCGCCTTTTCTCCACGCTCCGGCAAGCCTTCGCCGAGACCGCCCGGGAGCGGCTCGCCGGCGCCATCGTGCTGACCGACGGGCAGATCCACGACCTCCCCGAGGACGCCGAAGACATCGCTCTGGCCGCGCCCGTGCATGTCCTGGTGAGCGGCGCGCCGGACGAACGGGACCGCCGGCTGGTGATCGATCAGGCGCCCGCCTACGGTCTGGTGGGACGGGACGTCACCATCAAATACACCGTCCGCGAAACGACATCCGAGGGCGGCGAGACGCGGCCGGCGACGGCCGAGGTGCGAGTCTTCGTCGATGGCGCCCTGGCCAAAACCGAAGCGGCGACCGTCGACGATCCGCGGGCCTACTCGCTGGTTCTCCAGCACGCCGGGCCGACCATCGTGGAGCTGGAAGTCGCCGGCGAAGAAGGCGAGGCATCGAACTTCAACAACCGCGCCGCCGTCACCATCAACGGTGTCCGCGATCGCCTGAAGGTGCTGCTCGTTTCGGGACAGCCGCACCCCGGCGAACGCACGTGGCGCAACCTGTTGAAGTCGGACCCGTCGGTGGACCTGATCCATTTTACGATCCTGCGGCCGCCCGAAAAAGACGACATGACGCCGCTTCGCGAATTGTCGCTCATCGTGTTTCCCGTCGACGAACTGTTCGAGAAGAAGCTGGACGAGTTCGACCTCGTCATCTTCGACCGCTACGTGGTGCGCGGCGTCCTGCCGTTCAGGTACCTGCAGCGAATCGCCGACTACCTGACCGACGGCGGGGCGGTATTGCTCGCGGTGGGTCCGGAGTTCGCAAGCCCGCAAAGCCTGTTCCGCACGCCGCTCGGCGCCGTCATGCCCGGCGCGCCCACCGGCCGGGTGGTGGAACAGGCATTTCGTCCGACGGTCACCGACCTCGGCCACCGTCATCCCGTAACGTCCGGGCTTCCGGGTGAGCGGGTCTCCGGTGACGCCGACGACGTCTCCGAAGCCTCCGGGCCCACGTGGGGACATTGGTTCCGTCTCGTCGAGGTCGAGCCCGGCGACGGCGAAATACTCATGGATGGTCCGGAGGGCCGTCCGCTCCTGATGGTGCAGCGGGTCGGAGAGGGTCGGATCGCGCAACTCAACAGCGACCACATCTGGCTGTGGGGACGCGGTTTCGAGGGCGGCGGCCCGCAGGCCGAACTGCTGCGCCGTCTGGCGCACTGGCTGATGAAGGAGCCGGAACTGGAAGAAGAGAGCCTGTCGGCGACGGTGGAGAACGGGCGGCTGCTCATCGAGCGGCGCAGCCTGCGGCTCGACAACGCGCAGGCCACCGTCACCCGTCCGTTCGGCGACGTCACCACGGTGGTTCTCGAACCGGGCGCGGACGGCATCGCGCGCGCCGATGTGGCGGTTTCGGAGACCGGCATCTACCGTGTCAGCGATGGCGAACGAACGGCGGTGGCGGCTTCGGGCGCCATCGCGCCGGTGGAGCTCGACGATCTTCGCGCGACGGACGAGATCGCGGCGGCGTTGGCGGAGGCGTCGGGCGGCGGGGTTTCCTGGCTGGCCGACGGCGTCCCGGATGTCCGCCCCGTCAAAGCCGACCGGGTCGCCGCCGGCCAGGGTTGGATGGGGCTGCGGCGCAACGAGTTCCTCCGTGGTGACCGGCGTCTCGGAGGTGCCGCTGTTGCCGGGACTTCTATTGCTGGCGCTCGTCATGGGCGGTCTCGGCGCCGCTTGGTGGCGCGAAGGCCGCTAGACCACTAGCAGGACAGCAGAACCGGCACCGTCATGTGCTGGAGAATGGGAACGGTCAAGCCGGTGCGGGCCTGGCTGCGGTCATCCATGTCCCCGAACGCGCCCATCACCAGAAGGTCGGCGGCTTCGTCGGCGAGATGAGACAACAGCCGGTCCGCCGGATCGATGGCCCCGCGGTCGAACGCCAGGCGTTCGTGCGTCGCCTCGATACCATGGGTCGCCAGGTGGTCGACGATATCGGTCAGCGGTCCGTTCACGTCCCTGCGCGGTTGCCCGGCGGCATCCAGTGTCAGCACGGTCACCGATTCGGCGCCGCTCAGCAAGGGTACCGCGTCGTTGACCGCGCGGACGGCTTCGCGACTGGCGTTCCAGGCGATGACGGCGCGCCGGCCGACGCTCTCGAAGTGCCCGGCGTAGGGGATCACCAGGACTGGCCGCCCGGACCGCAGAACGACCTGCTGGACGAGGTCGCCCCGGATGCTCCCGTCCGACGTTTTCGGGTCGAATTGACCGACGATCACCAAGTCGTAATTGCGGGCGGCGCGAACCATGTCGAGGTTCACCCGGGCATCGTTGGTCGCGACCAGCTTTTCCCAATGCGCGTTCAGGCCGGCGTCGCGGGTGCGGTCGTTGAACATGGCTTCGATCTCGCCGGCCCCCTTGGCGGCGAACGCCTTGCGGTTGCGCGAAGCGGCGCTGGGGACGTGCGGATCGGAAACGGCGTAAAGACCGGTCAACCGCGACCGGCCGCGCTTGGCGAGGCCGATGGCCACGTCCAGACGGCTCGCGCAGGCCGGCGAATGGTCGAGGTGAACCAGCAGATTGTCGAGAACTCACGCCGGAGCCCTCCCGCGTTTTTTCAAGGTTACCGGATCTGATACACTTTCGCTCCGTTGACGAAAACAAAAATCACCGAAGCGCTCGGCTCAGCGGTCCAGGACGATCCGGTAGCGCGCCTGTCCGCTCTCGAGATGCTCGAGCGCGTCGTTGACCTGGTCCATGGGGAAATGTTCGGTCACCGGTTGGATGCCGTGGCGGGCCGCGAAGTGCAGCATCGTGCCGATGGATCCCGGGCTGCCGACCGGCGAACCGGAAACCGAGCGCTGTGCCATGATCAGAGGAAACGCCTGCAAATCCAGCGGCTCCAGCGTCGCGCCGACGATGTGAAGGCGGCCCTTTGGCTTGAGTGCGCCCAGGTAGGCGTTCCAGTCGAGCTTGACGTTGACGGTGGAAACGATCAGATCGAACCGCCCCGCCGCCGCCTCCAGCGCGGTGGAGTCGCGGAAGTTGATGGTATCGTGCGCGCCGAGCCGCAAGGCTTCCTCGCGTTTCGAGGCGCTGGAGGTAAACGCGATCACCTCGCAGCCCCAGGCGTTGTAGAACTGCAGCGCCAGGTGACCGAGCCCGCCGATGCCGATGACCCCGACCGTCGCGGTGGGTTTGATGTCGAACTGCAGCAACGGGTTGAACACGGTAATCCCGCCGCACAACAGCGGTCCGGCGACGGCACTGTCGAGCGCTTCCGGCAACGCTACCACGCTGACGGCGGCGGCCCGCATCTTGTCGGCGAAGCCGCCGTGATGGGCGACGATGGTCGGCTGCGCGGTGGCGCAGAGATTGTGATCACCCGAAAGACAAGACTCGCAGGTCATGCAGTATCCCGCGTGCCAACCGACCCCAACCCGCTGGCCGACCTGCAAGTGCCGCACATGGTCGCCCACGGCGGCGACCCGTCCGCTCACTTCATGCCCCGCCACCAGCGGGTATTCGGCGATGTCCCAGTGGTTGTTCAGCATGCTCACGTCGCTGTGGCAGATGCCGCAGTGTTCCACATCGATTTCCACGTCGTCGGCGCCGAGCGGCCCGGGGTCGTATTCGAACGGCTTGAGGTCACCGCCCGGTTCGAATGCCGCATATGCCTTGATCATTCCATTTCTCCCAAAATGTGTTTCTGCTCGATGTCATAGCCTAAGATGGAGAGTTGTTCGGGCAACGGAAAGGCCCGCCTGGCCATCTGGCGGCCGCGACGGTCCGCCGAGACGGCTGCGTGCACCGCCCGCCGGTCACGCGGATTTCACTTCTTCCGGCGGGGGTCAACAGGCAAGCTGCATTCCTGTTAAACGAGAAGACGAGAGGAAGGAATGCTCATGGCGACCGATCAATACGATCATGGGACTTTTTGCTGGGCCGATGTCGCGACGTCCGATCCGGATGGCGCCAAGACCTTTTACGCGGCGTTTTTCGGCTGGGGCGGCGAGGACAACGATAGGGGCGAGGCGGGCGTCTATACCATGCTCCGGCTCAATGGCCAGGACGTAGCGGGCATGATGAGCCTGCAGGAAGAGGAGAGGAACCACGACATTCCGCCGCACTGGAACGCCTACGTCGCGGTGGAGAGCTGCGACGAGACCGCCCGGCGGGCGCGGGATCTCGGCGGCACCGTGCTCGCCGAGCCTTTCGATATCCCCGACGCCGGCCGCATGGCGGTCATCGGCGATCCGCAAGGGGCGGTCCTGTGCCTGTGGCAGCGCGACGGCACCCATGCCGGCGCCGCCAAGCTCGGCCCGGTTCCCGGTACCGTCTGTTGGACCGAACTGGCGACAACCGATGCCGCCGCCGCCGAGGCATTCTACACCGCGCTTTTCGGTTGGACGGGCAAGGATTCCGCGGCCTCGGGCGTGTCGTACACAGAGTTCTGGATTGGCGAACGCTCCGTCGCCGGCATGCTGCGGATGACCGAGGAATGGGGCGGCGCGCCGCCGCACTGGCTGCTGTACTTCGTCGTCAGCGACACAGACAACGCCGTCACCCAGGCCGGAGAACTCGGCGGCACCGTGATCAAGCAACCGTTCGACGTTCCCAATGTCGGCCGGATGGCGGTTCTCGCAGACCCGCAAGGCGCGGTGTTCGCCATCATCACCCTGGCCGAGAAGGCCTGATGACGCGGCTCTCCGAATTCTTCGCGCCGACTTGCTCGCTCCGCCAAAAATGCCGCCTCCCCTTTGGAACCACCGCCGCGAATATGCGTTTTCCATGCATTGGCAAACAGTGGAGGAAGCCATGGCGAACAAATCCGAGATGACGCAGGAAGAACTCGTCGCTACCGAGACGGTCTCCCTGATCGCCGCCGACAAGGTGGAAGGCACTCCGGTCTACAACGCGGACGACGAGAAGCTCGGCACCGTCGACAAGCTGATGATCGACAAGTATTCGGGCAAAGTGTCCTTTGCCGTCATGTCATTCGGCGGGTTCCTCGGCATGGGCGAGAGCTATCACCCGCTCCCCTGGGACGCCCTGACCTACGACGTGGAGAGGGACGGATATGTGATCTCGCTGACACGCGAGCAGCTCGAAGGCGGTCCACACTATGATCGCGGCACCGAGCCCGATTGGCGTGATCGCGCCTATGGGAAGCGCATCGACGACTATTACGGCGTCTTCGGCGTCCCGATCTACGGTGGCGCGGCCCCGTAAGGGCTAAGCGGCGGCGACAATCGGCCCCCGAGGCAACCGGGCGTGACCTAAGCGGCCCGTGACCGGTTCGCTTGCGCGGGATGGTACGCGATGGTAGGGTCCGCGCCGTTTTTCCGGCAACGTCCAATCGCCTTTCCGTCGAACCCGCGCGCCCACTTTCACCGTCTGGTCAGAACGCCGCCATGTCGCTCGACACTCGATACCGTCAGGAATATCGCTTTACTGGCCCGCATCCGGGTCGCCGATGAAACGCTCGAGCCGCTGGCCCGCGAGCTGTCGGCCATCATCGGCTGGGTCGAGCAACTGAGCGAGGTGAATACCGACGACGTGGCGCCGATGACCAGCGTGACGGACATCACGCCTGAATTGCGCGCGGACGTGGTCAACGACGGCGATCGCCGCGACGCGGTGCTGGCCAACGCGCCCGATGGCACCGACGGGTTCTACACCGTGCCGAAGGTGGTGGAATGAGTACGCCGCTGACCGACCTCGGCGTGGCCGAGGCCCGCGACGGTCTGACGTCCGGCGCGTTCTCGTCGGTTGAACTGACCCGGGCTCACATCGATGCCATGGGGCGGGCCCGCGATCTCAACGCGTTCATCACCGAAACGCCGGAACTCGCGCTCGAACGGGCGGCCGCGTCGGATGCGCGGCGGTTCCGCGACGCGAGCACGGGACCGGTTGACGGTATCCCCATCGCCATCAAGGATCTGTTCTGCACCGAGGGCGTGCCGACCACCGCCGGGTCGCATATCCTCGCCGGCTTCATCCCGCCCTACGAATCCACCGTGACGGCCAATCTCCGGGCCGGCGGCGCGGTCATGCTGGGCAAGACCAACCTCGACGAATTCGCCATGGGGTCGTCCAATATCACCAGCTATTTCGGATCGGTGAAGAACCCTTGGGGGCCGCGCGACGGCAAGGATCTCGTGCCGGGGGGCTCGTCCGGCGGCTCCGCCGCGGCGGTGGCCGCCCGCCTCTGCCTCGCCGCCACCGGCACCGACACCGGCGGCTCCATCCGCCAGCCGGCGTCGTTCTGCGGTCTCGTCGGCCTGAAGCCCACCTACGGGCGCTGTTCGCGGTGGGGCATCGTCGCCTTCGCCTCCAGTCTCGATCAGGCCGGACCGATGACGCGGAGCGTGCGCGACGCCGCCATCATGCTCGGCGCCATGGCCGGGCACGACCCGAGGGACTCCACCTCCGTGCCCATCGACGTTCCCGATTTCGAGGCGGCGCTCACCGGCGACATCCGGGGGCTGCGCATCGGCGTGCCCAAGGAGTACCGCCTCGACGGCATGGCCGGCGAGATCGACGCGTTGTGGCGCCGGGGGGTGGAATGGCTGGAGGCCGCCGGCGCCGAAACCGTCGAGGTGTCGCTGCCGCACACCCGCCATGCGCTCGCCACCTACTACATCATCGCGCCGGCCGAGGCGTCGTCCAACCTCGCGCGCTACGACGGGGTCCGCTTCGGTCTCCGGGTTCCGGGCGACACCCTCGACGAAATGTACCGGAACACCCGCGGCGAGGGCTTCGGCGCCGAGGTGCGCCGCCGCGTCCTGATCGGGACGTACGTGCTGTCGGCCGGGTACTACGACGCCTATTACCTCAAGGCGCAGAAAGTGCGCACCCTGATCGCCGCCGATTTCACCCGGGCGTTCGAGAACTGCGACGTGATCCTGACGCCGACGGCACCCTCCGACGCCTTCGCCATCGGCGACAAGATGGACGATCCCATCACCATGTACCTCAACGACGTGTTCACCGTGCCCAGCAGTCTCGCCGGGCTTCCCGGGATCTCGGTCCCGGCGGGGTTGAGCGGACGCGGCCTGCCGCTGGGACTGCAATTGATCGGCCGGCCGTTCGACGAGGAAACCGTGCTGCGCGCCGCCGGCGTTCTCGAGGCGGCGGCCGGTTTCGACGCCAAACCGTGATCGAGCGCGGTCCAAATACCAATTCTCGTTGATAGGAACCCATTGTGACGGCCTTTCGGGATTTCCGGCAAGGAGCGTGGTGCGCCGTGATGCGGGAGCATCAGAAGCGCCGCGCGACGCTGCCCGGAAACCCCGAAAGGCCGCCCGGAGGGTCGTGTTTCGCGCTTCCTCGGGGCCCAGGTTCCAAAGGTGGCGAAACCGCTTGACGATGGGTCCCCATCGCCAGAACGGTCCCTCCTGCCGAGGAAGCGTGAAACACGATCACAATGCGTCCCTATCAGCGAGAATTGGTATAAATTGACAGTTCGCCGATGAAACCGTATCGTCCGGGCCAAACCGCCGGCCCGGGCGCCAACCAAGCGATAGACGGAAAAAGACGATGAAAGTAAGACACTCCATTCGGTCGGCGAAGACCCGCCAGCGCGATTGCGTCGTGGTGCGGCGCAAGCGGCGGCTCTACGTGATCAACAAACGCCACCCCCGCTTCAAGACCCGCCAGGGCTGACCCGACCCGGAAATTCGCGCCGAAGCCGACTCGCTTGTGGCGGTTTTCCGTGCCAAGACGGCGTGTTTGTTGCGTTTTTTTGGTTTGGCTTTTGTTCCGCTCCCCGTATCCTTAAATTGAGATCAACCGGCCTTCTTCGGCCGGCATCGATTTTTCGGTTACGGGAGTTGTCGGATGCACATGCCGGAGCCCAACGCGGACGTGATCTCTCGGCGCATGCAGATCGCCAAGGGTCTGAGCGCCATCGTTCCGGGGGAAGGCGTGATCGTCGACCCGGACGAACTGCGCGTCTACGAGTCCGACGGTCTGACCGCGTACCAGCAGATCCCCCTGATCGTGGTGTTGCCGGAAACCACCGAGCAGGTATCGGGCGTGCTGCGCTATTGCCACGACAACGGCGTCAAGGTGGTCCCGCGCGGTGCCGGAACGTCGCTTTCCGGCGGCGCGCTGCCGCTCGCCGACGGCATCATTCTCGGGCTCGGCAAGTTCAATCGCGTCCTCGAGGTGGATTTCGGCAACCGCTGCGCCGTGGTGCAGCCGGGTGTCACCAATCTCGCCATCACCGGCGCCGTGTCGCACCGCGGTTTTTACTACGCGCCCGATCCCTCGAGCCAGATCGCTTGCACCATCGGCGGCAATGTCGCCGAGAACGCCGGCGGCGTGCACTGCCTGAAATACGGACTGACCACCAACAACGTGCTCGGCGCCGAGATGGTGCTGATGAACGGGGATGTGGTGCGTCTCGGCGGCAAGGAACTGGATAGCGGCGGCTACGATCTGCTCGGCGTCATCACCGGATCGGAAGGCCTGCTCGGCGTCATCACCGAGGTCACCGTCCGCATCCTGCGCGCGCCGGAAACCGCCCGCGCGCTGCTCATCGGCTTTCAGTCCGCCAGCGCCGCCGGTCAGTGCGTCGCCGACGTCATCGGCGCCGGGATCATTCCCGGCGGCATGGAAATGATGGACAAGCCCGCGATCCAGGCCACCGAGGATTTCGTCCACGCCGGTTACCCGCTCGACGTGGAGGCGTTGCTGATTGTCGAGCTGGACGGTCCGGAAGCCGAGGTCACGCACCTGATCGAGCAGGTTGACGGCATCGCCCGCAAGGTCGGCGCGGTGTCGGTGCGGATCAGCCAGAACGAAGACGAGCGTCAGGCCTTCTGGGCCGGGCGCAAGGCCGCCTTCGGCGCGATGGGCCGGATATCGCCCGACTATCTGTGCATGGACGGCACCATTCCCCGCAACCGCATGCCCGAGGTGCTGGACGGCATCGCCGCGATGTCCGAACGGTTCGGCCTGCGCTGCGCCAACGTGTTTCATGCCGGCGACGGCAACCTGCATCCGTTGATTCTCTACGACGCCAACGCTCCGGGCGAGCTGGAAAAGGCCGAGGAATTCGGCGGCGAGATCCTCCGGCTGTGCGTGAAGGTGGGCGGCGTGCTGACCGGCGAACACGGCGTCGGCGTGGAGAAACGCGACCTTATGGGTGAAATGTTCACCGAAGACGACATGAAACAGCAGCAACGCCTCAAATGCGCCTTCGACGCCGAGGGGCTGTTGAACCCCGGCAAGGTCTATCCCACGCTGCATCGCTGCGCCGAACTGGGCCGGATGCATGTCCACCAGGGAAAGCTCAAGTTCCCGGATATCCCGAGGTTCTGATGCCACGGGACCACCCTGATCGACAGTGCTCCGTCCGACATGAAAAGGCGCCGATGACTGAAAATTTTCGACCCGATACCCTCGAACAAGTGGCCGACGCCGTAAAATGGGCGGTTGCCGGCAAACAACCCCTCGACGTCGTTGCCGGCGCCACGAAATCGGCCATCGGCCGGTCCGTCGAGATCGCCAACCGCCTGGACATGCGGTTCGTTCTCCGACATTTCGCTCTACGAGCCGGAGGAACTGGTGTTGACGGCCGGCGCGGCGACGCCGATGCCCAAGATCGAAAGGGCGCTGGCCAAGAAGAACCAGCAACTGGCCTTCGAGCCGGGAAATCTCGGGCCGCTGCTGGGCGTGCCGGGAAAGCGGTTCGGGCACAACGGCGGCACGCTCGGCGGCATCGTCGCGTGCAATCTCGCGGGCCCCCGGCGGATCCGGTTCGGAGCGGCCCGCGACAATCTTCTCGGTTTCCACGCGGTCAGCGGCCGGGGCGAGCCGTTCAAGTCGGGCGGCCGGGTGATCAAGAACGTAACCGGTTTCGACCTGTCGAAGCTGATCGCCGGCTCGTTCGGAACCCTGGCGGTGATGACCGAGGTCAGCGTCCGCGTTCTGCCGACGCCCGAGGAAACCCGGACGGTTCTGGTGCTCGGATGCGGGGACGACGACGGCTTCCGCGCCCTGACCCAGGCCCTCCAGACGCCTTACGAGGTGTCCGGCGCGGCGCATCTGCCGGGCAACGTGGCGGTTCTTTCCAAAACCTCGCCCGTCGCGACCGCGGGCGGCGCGGTCACCGCCATCCGCATCGAGGGGCCGGCGCCCTCGGTGGCGTTCCGGTGCGGCGCGCATCCGCGATCTGCTGGCGCCCTTCGGGGTGATCGAGGAGCTCGGCAAGAACCACTCGCTGGCGTTCTGGCGGGAGGTGCGCGACGTCGGCTTTTTCGTCGGCGACAGCGAACGCCAGATCTGGAAGCTCTCGGTTCCGCCCACCGCCGGCGCCGCCGTTGCCCGGGAGATCCTGTCGGGCACGGACGGCCAGAGCTTCTTCGATTGGGGCGGCGGCTTGATATGGGTGAGCCTTCCGCCGGCGCCGGACGCCCGCCACGCAAGGGTCCGAGAAGCGCTCGCCCGGAGCGGCGGGCACGCCACCTTGATCCGCGCCGAGCCCGAGGTGCGGGCCCGCGTGCCGGTGTTCCAGCCGCAACCGGCTCCGCTGGCGGCGCTGACGCGGCGGGTCAAGGACGGGTTCGATCCCGCGCGGGTGCTCAACCCCGGCCGCATGTACGAGGGCATCTAGTGGTCCGGATCCAACATATGGTACCCATACGACGGTGTTCCGAGTTTTGCTGGTTAGGCGCGTGGCGCGGCGTGATGCTGTCGCATCACAAGCGCCGCGCAACGACACCGGGGGGCTCGGAAGGCCGCCCGGAGGGTCGCGTCTCGCACTCCCTCGGGGCGTCCGACGCCCTTGACGATGGATCCCCATCGCCGGCGCGCGCCCTCCTGCCGAGGGAGTGCGAAACGCGATCGTATGGGTACCATATGTTAGATCGGGACCACTAGGATCATGCGGACACAGTTCACCGACGCCCAACTCGCCGACGCCTCCGTCCAGGAAGCCAACGACATCCTGCGCACCTGCGTGCACTGCGGCATGTGCCTCGCCACCTGCCCCACCTATCTGCTGCTCGGCGACGAACTGGACAGCCCCCGGGGACGCATCTACCTCGCCAAGACCATGCTGGAGTCCGGCAAGCCGGCGACGCCGGGCGTGGTCAAGCATCTGGACCGCTGTCTCACCTGTCTTTCGTGCATGACCACCTGCCCGTCGGGCGTGCACTACGCCCATCTGGTGGACCGCGCCCGCGTCCACATCGAGAAGACCTACACCCGGCCGCTGCCGGAACGGCATGCTGCGCCGCCTGCTGGCGACCGTCGTTCCCAATCCGACCGTGTTCCGACTGTCGCTCATCGGCGGCTGGCTCGGCCGGCCGTTCCAGCGTTTCATGCCCGGGCGGTTGAAGGGCATGGTGGGCATGGCGCCGGCCAAGCTCGCCAAAGCGTCGCCGGTGGACAAGCCGCAGGTGTTCCCCGCCGAGGGCAAGCGGCGCATGCGGGTGGCGCTGTTGAGCGGCTGCGCCCAGCCGGTGCTGCGCCCGGAGATCAACGAGGCCACCGTCCGGCTTCTGACCCGCCACGGCTGCGAAGTGGTGGTGGCCAAGGGCGCCGGCTGCTGCGGCGCCGTCGTCCATCACATGGGCCACGAAAAGGCGTCGCGCGCGGCGGCGCGGGCCAATGTGGCCGCCTGGACGCGGGAGCTGAACCGAAGCGGCCTCGACGCCGTGGTGTTCAACGCTTCGGGGTGCGGCGTTTCGCTGAAGGACTACGGCCATCTGCTGCGCGACGATCCGAGGTGGGGGCGGCCGGCGGCGCGGATCTCGGAGCTCAGCAAGGACATCTCCGAGGTTCTGCTGAAGCTGGGGCTCGACAAGCCGACGGTCGCCACCGGCCAGGTGGTGTCGTATCACATCGCATGCTCGATGCAGCACGGCCTCGGTTTGCGCACCCAGTCCAAGCAGTTGCTGTCGCACGCCGGGTTCGAAGTGCGCGAGCCCGCCGAATCGCACATCTGCTGCGGCTCGGCGGGAACCTATAGCATTCTCCAGCCGGAGCTGGCGGATCGAACTCCGCCAGCGCAAGGTCGAGCAACCTGGAGGCCACCGCGCCGGAGATCATCGCCGCCGGCAACATCGGCTGCATCACCCACATCGGCGGCGCCACGGACGTGCCGGTGGTTCACACGGTGGAACTGCTCGACTGGGCGACCGGCGGGCCAAAACCGCAAGCGCTCGGGTAAACGAGCAACGGCGACGGGCTCGACGCCGACGCCATCGCCGCCAACACCCTCGCGCCGCACCGCCGACCGCGCGGCGCCGGCCGGACCGCGCCGGCAAGCGAAACAGGGATCGCTTTTTCACGGAAATGTGCCTACGATTTGTTAAAGACAGCGAGAGGGGCATCATGGGGTCGGCGAAACAGAGTCGGCGAAGAGCAACGCCTCGGTCGCAACGCGCCGGGAAACGAGGACACGAAAGACGGCGGGCACGTCACGCCGGTGGTCGGCCTCGGCGCATCGGCCGGCGGTGTCAAGGCGTATCAGACCTTCGTCGCCCATGTGCCCACGGACGCCGGTATCGCCTGGGTGCTCATTCAGCACATGGCGCCCGACCGCGAAAGCCAGCTCCGTCAGATTCTCGCGCGCAAGACCGCCCTGCCCGTCATCGAGGTGACCGAGCGGACGGCGGTCATGCCCAATCACATCTATTTGATTGCGCCGGGCCGGGTCATGACGATCCGCGATGGGGTGCTGAAGCCGGTGGCCGACCACGACCCCGCCGCGCGGCAATCCAGCATCGACGCCTTTTTCCTGTCGCTGGCCGAGGATCGGGGAAACCGGACGGGGTGCGCCCTGCTGTCCGGCGCGGGTACCGACGGAACCATTGGCCTGAAAGCGATCAAGGAGGCCGGCGGCTTCACCGTGACGCAGACCCTGGACGTGGCCGAATACGACAGCATGCTGTTGAGCGCCATCCGCACCGGCCTGGTGGATACCGAGTTGCCGATCGAGGAGATGGCGGCGGCGTTCGTTCGCTTTCTGACGTGGAAAACCGAGCCCGATGTCGAGAAGACGCTGACGGACGCGGAGCGCGCGCGAGCCTGCGATCTGCTTCGGCACGGCAGCGGCCACGATTTCTCCGGTTACAAATCCAGCACCGTCGACCGCCGTATTCTCCGCCGCATGCAGATGTTGGGGGTGACGACACCGGGCGCGTACCTGGCGCGACTCGAAAGCAGCAACAAGGAGCCGATGCTACTGTTTCGCGACATGCTGATCGGCGTCACGCAGTTTTTCCGGGATCCGGAAGCGTTCGCGGCCCTGGCCACGAAGGTCGTTGCGAAACTGCTCGGCGACAAGACCTCAGACGACGTCATTCGCGTATGGATTCCCGGCTGCGCCACGGGCGAGGAGGCCTACAGCATCGCCATAATGTTCGAGGAGCAGCGTCTTGAGCTTAACAGCAAGCCGGAGATCAAGATCTTCGGCAGCGACATCGACGACGGCGCGCTGCATGTCGCCCGGCTCGGGCGCTATTCCAATGGAATCGCCGCCGACGTGTCGCCGGGTCGCCTGGAACGATTTTTCGACAAGGAGGACGGGACCTACGTGGTGCGCGGCCCGCTTCGCGAGATGTGCCTGTTCGCGCGCCATAACGTGCTCAGGGACCCGCCGTTCTCCCGGATCGACCTGCTGGTGTGCAGGAACATGCTCATTTACATGACACCCGAGCTGCAGCACCGTCTCATGCCGGTCTTCCATTACGCCATGCGGCGGGATGGCTATCTCTTCCTCGGCCCGGCGGAGCATGCGAGCCAATCGACGGCGCTGTTTCGCGATTTCGACCGCGTCCACCGCATTTTTCGGCGCATCGGCGACGTTGGGCGGCTGCCGGAGTTTCCCATTGCCGCGGGCAAGAATGGCCGGCGCGAGGCCGCCGTGCGGCGCCCGGAAAAGGTTTTCGACACGGCCGACCAGTTGTCCACCCGGGCGGCGCATCGGATCCTCGGCGAGTTCGCGCCGGCCTATGTGATCATCGACTCGCAGAACGATATCCTCGAGGCGTCGGCCCGCACGGGTGCCTATCTGGAGCTGCCGATCGGCCGCCCCCGCACCAATCTCGGCGCGATGGCGCGCATCGGGCTCGTCGTCGACATCCGGACCGCCGTCGCCGCGGCGACGGCGTCGGGCGAGCGCCACACGGTCGAAGGCCTGACCATCGGCGAGGGAGCGCAGCAGCGTCAACTGACGCTGGTGGTGGAGCCGTTCGCCGGCTCGACGGCGGAAAACCCGTTGTATCTCGTGGTGTTCAAGGAGGGCTCTCCGGTCAAGCCGGCGCCGAGCGACCGACCCGCAAGGGACCGCGACGACGACGTGGCCCGGACGCTGGAACTGGAGCTGATCACCACCAAGGAGCGTTTGCAGGGTACGCTGGAAGAGCTGGAGTCGTCGAACGAAGACCTCAAGGCCGCCAACGAGGAACTGAGTTCGGTCAACGAGGAACTGCAGTCGTCGAACGAGGAACTGGAGACGTCCAAGGAAGAGCTCCAGTCGATCAACGAGGAACTGCGGACCGTCAACAACGAGTTGAGCAGCCGCGTCGACGAAATCAGCCGCGCCAACAACGATCTGAAGAACCTGTTCGCCGCCACCCGCATCGCCATGCTGTTTCTCGACGAAGCGTACCGCATCATGAATTTCACGCCGCCGGCGAAGCCGCTGTTCGGACTGCGCGACCACGACATCGGCCGGCCGCTCGACGAGCTGGCGGGGCGGGTGAAATTCGGACCCCTGAAAGCCGACGTTGGCAAGGTGCTGGCGGATGGCGAGCCCATCGAGCGCGAAGTCGAGTTCGAATGGCGGCGAGGACCCGCGGACCTACATCATGCGGCTGATGCCCTACCTCGACGAGCACGAACAGGCGCGCGGCGCGGTTCTGACCTTTATCGACATCACCCAGCGCAAGAAAGCGGAACACCATCTCTCGTCCATGGTCTCCGAGCTGAACCACCGGGTGAAGAACTCCCTCGCCGCCGTTCAGGCCATCATGCGCCAGAGCCAGCCGGGCGCATCGTCGGTCCGCGAGTTTTCGACGATCGTGGAGGGGCGGATTTCAGGCCATGGTCGTGGCGCACAATCTGCTTTCGGACAATGCCTGGAAGCATGGCGATCTGCGGCAGCTCGCACAGACCGTGCTGGCGCCGTTCGGTCAGACGCCCTCCCCGCGTCTTTCGCTTTCCGGCCCGCCCGTCGAGCTGCGTCCCGAGGTGACGGTGAGCATGGGGATCGTGCTGCACGAGATGGCGACAAACGCGGCAAAATACGGCGCCTGGTCCACGCCCGATGGGTCGGTTTCGCTAAACTGGGAGTTGGTGCAAAGCGACCGGGGATCGGTGAAAGTGGAGTGGACCGAGCATGACGGGCCCGCGGCGAAGGCACCCGAGAAGCCTGGCTTCGGGCTGCGCTTTATTCGCAACAGCATCGAGTACGAATTCGGCGGCGGGTGCGCGCCGGAGTTCGCTCCCGAAGGCTTCCGGTGCCAATTCGTGCTGCCGGGGGACAAGGTCGCCCGCCCGGAGCGGCAGTAATACCAACGGTCGGGTGTACGGCTCTACCGGATCACACCCAGCATTCTCAACGCTGCGTCGAGACCATGCTTGAGCACCGGCTTGGTCAGGATCGGACGAGGCCCCAGGTGGGCGGGAACCTCCTCCTTGTCGTAGCCGGTCGCGAGAACGAATGGCACGCCCCGCTCCTGCAACAACTCCGCCACCGGCCAAACGCGGCAGTCGCCGAGATTGACGTCGAGGACGGCGCCGTCCAGTACGGTCTGGCGAATAAGTTCCAATGCTTCGCCGACACTGCTGACCGGGCCGACGGCAATGCAGCCGCACTGCTCCACCATGAGCTGCTCATCCATGGCAACGAGAAAATTGTCCTCAACAACGAGGATGCGCGGCACGTCTTCGGGCACGTTTTTTCCTAACTGTTATCTCGGCCGGTTCGGACCTCCCAAACGCTTCTTATGATCGGTTATCATCGGCGGCCGTTGGGATAACACATTTGCCGCCGTTTGGTTCATCGGTCGATCGTCTGGCCGGGGTCTGACCGGGGTCTGACCGGCGCCGGATGTCCGCGGGCCGTCGCGTGGCGGTTGGCTCTTCCACTGGAAAGCGAAAGCGGCTAGCGTTCGGAGGAGCGCGAGGAACAGGAGAAGGAGCGGCGGCGCCGCCGTTGCTCCGCAAAATCGGTGGGTCGGGAGCCATGACCGTTTATGCCGTGAGCCACGTCATCATGGCGCCCCGCAGCAAGGTGTTCGATCTGGTCGCGGACGTGGAAAGCTATCCGGACTTCCTGCCGCTGTGGCGCGACGCCAACGTCTACCGCCGCGAGGGGGACCGGTATTTTACCGAGCAGGAGGTGGGCCTCGGCCGCATCAAGGAGCGGTTTCAAACCCGCACGCACCTGGTCCGGCCGCAGTATGTCGAGGTGACGTCCGACGACGAGCGCTTCGAGGAGTTCTTCATCCGCTGGGATTTCGACACCATCGGCACGGGCTGCCGGATCTCGGTGGCGCTGACCTGGGAAATGACGGCGCCGTCCCTGCAGGCCGCCATCGACCACCTGTTGCCACGGGCCGCCCGCACCATGGTTACGGCGTTCGAAAAGCGGGCTTTCACGATGCTGGGGGCCCCAGGCGCACCGAGGTAAAGAGCGGCCGCGCAGGACGGTTTCCCGAGGCCGCGATACCGTCTACGCTGATGCCGCCGACACGTGCCGCTCACGTTCAGCCCATTCATACCAACGACCGTTGCTATCATACCAGGAGGATACCGTCGATGTTGACCCGTTGCGGCTTTTTCGAGGGCCATGTCGTCGAAGGCAAGGAAGCGGCCTTCGATCAATTCATCGAGGAACGCCTGATGCCGCTGTGGTGGACATTTCCGGGGGTTGCCGGTGTGCGCTTGCTGCGCCGCGTCGAATTCGGACCCGAATGCGCCGACCATCCACATGGCGCTCGAGTTCGACTATCCGTCGCGCGAGGCTCTCGACAGCACCCTGGGCTCGCAGGAGCGCGTCAAGGCCAAGGCCGAAACCGCGGAATTGATGAAGATGTTCGAAGGCCAAATCTTCCACATCGTCTTCGAACGGATAGGCCGGCCCGCGCGGCCTTCGACGCACTTTACGATATGCGGGTTTTCATGTCCTCGGTGGCGCGGACCAGGGCCTTGCGGATGCCCGTCTCCATCGCCGAGTGGCCGGCGTCGGGGACGATGACGTACCTGCTTTGCGGCCATTTCCGAGCCAGCAAGTCGGCGGTGGCGATCGGGCAGACCATGTCGTAGCGACCCTGGACGATGACGCCCGGGATCTCTTGCAGGCGCTCGGCTTTTTCCAGCAGGTCCTCGTCGCCCAGGAACAGATCGTTGACGAAGTAGTGCGCCTCGAGGCGGGCAAGGGCCAGCGCCGACATGACGCCGCCGATGGCTTTCAGGTTCAGCTTCTCGCTCCGCGGGATGAGGTTCGAACAGCCGGTTTCGTAGCGGCTCCAGGCGACGCCCGCGGAGCGGTGGACGGCGGGGTCGGGGTCGGTCAGGCGCTTGTAATAGCTCTTCAGGAGGTCGCCGCGCTCGGCCGCCGGCAGGAATTCCCGGAAGGCGCGGTTGGCCTCCGGAAAGAAGATTCCCATGCCGTGCAGGAACCAGTCCACTTCCAGGGCGGTGCCGAGAAAAATGCCGCGAAGGACGAAACCCAAACACCGCTCCGGCCGCCGCGTGCCGTAGACCAGCGCCAGGGTCGACCCCCAGGATCCGCCGAACAGCAGCCAGCGATCGATGCCGAGGTGCTCGCGAAGCCGCTCCATGTCGTCGACGAGATGATCGGTCGTGTTGTCGACGATGTCCGCGTGCGGGGTGGAGCGGCCGCAGCCGCGCTGGTCGAAGATGATGATCCGATAGACTTGCGGATCGAAAAACCGCCGATGCGCGGGCGCGGACCCGGCACCCGGTCCACCATGCAGGAACACCACCGGCTTGCCGTCGGGATTGCCGGATTGTTCCCAATACATGGCGTGCCGAGCATCGAGGACCATCACGCCGGTCTCGTACGGCTCGGTTTCCGGGTACAGATCGTCGCGGAAATAACCGGTATCCATCATGCGCGCCTCTGACGAGCTATACGTAATCGCCGTGTATACGACACAAATAAGACCTTAGACCGCGTGTTTCCGCTAGCATTTTTTTCTGTAAATCATATTCTCCACCTTTATTGTCGATATGAAGACCATGCGAAATAAAACTCTCCCGCACCTTCCCTACAGGTGACATGCACCGCCCTCTGCTTACCATCGCGATCGTCCTTTGCGTCGGCCATCCAGCGTTCGGCGAGGGCCTTGGGAAACTGCCCGGTGCGTCCGCTTCCGCGGTGGTCAAGGAGGTCATCGACGGCGATACCGTCGCCATCGAACCGGCGATCGACGGCGCCAGCACGGTCAAGCTGGTGGGGATCCAGGCGCCGAAGCCTTCCGGTGGCCGGCCTACGCCCGCAGCCAGCCGGCTGGCCGATCAGGCGCGCGACGCGCTGTCCGGGCTCGTGCTGAACGACACCGTCGAGCTCCGGTTCACCGGCCCGAAGGCCGACCGGCACGGCCGCCTGCTTGCCCACGTCTATCGCGACGACGCAACGTGGATCCAGGGCGAGATGCTGGAGCGCGGCCTTGGCCGGGTGTTTTCCCTGGCCGACAACCGGGCGCTGGCGGCGGAGATGCTGAGCCTCGAGGACACCGCGCGCAAGCACGGTCTTGGAATGTGGGGCGATCCGTCCTATGCGGTTCTCACGCCCGAGGAGGCCGGGCGGCATATGGGGAGCTTCCAGATCGTCGAGGGCCGCGTTTTAAAGACCGCGCGGGTCAAGCGCTATGTCTACCTCAATTTCGGCGACGATTGGCGGACCGATTTCACCGTCAGCGTCCCGGTGAAGATCCTCAAGCGTTTCGCCGACGCGGGTCTCGACCCGTTGAGCTTGAGCGGCCGGGAAATCCGGGTGCGCGGATGGCTGAAGTCATACAGCGGCCCGATGATCGACGCCACTCATCCCGAGCAGATCGAGGTCCTCGACACGGCCCCGGCCCCGAACCCGGCCCCATGAACAGCGCGCTATGGCGATTACGGGGCCGGCCGGGCCGGCGATGGCGCGGCGTTCCGGGCCGCGACGGCTATAGGCAGTGCCGCGGCCAGAAAGAAATAGACGATGGTCGAGACATGCATCAGCAGCCCGTTGGTAATCAGCCCGCTGATCACCAGCACGTAGAAAAAGGCCTTCGCCCGACCGGGCAGGCGGAGATAGAGCCCGACGAAAACCAGAACCAGCCCGACGAGACCGACGAGACCCGCCTCGACCATGACGTGAATGACATCGCTATGCGAGTTCGACATCTTCCACGACCAGATCGGCGACGTGAACCAGTCGCTATCGATCCCGGTGCCGAACAACAGCGGGCCGAGGTCGCGCGAGGACAGAATGCCCCAGCGATGGATATAGTTGCCGATCCGGCCGCTGCCGAGCGTCACGACGTTTTCGTCGGTGTGGGTGAGATACGCGACAACTCCGACCGCGCCCAACGCCAGCCCGGCGAACAGCAGCGTCCGCAACGTCTCCCCGTCGCGGGTGGCATGATAGACGGCGTAGAGCGTATAGAGGGCCAGCATCAGCCAGGCCGTGCGGCTATGGTATCCAAGCGAGATGACGGTGCCCAGCGCCAGCAGCGGCCACGCCGCCGTCGCCGGCACCAGATCGTACCGCCGCATCTGATCCAGCAGGAACACGTTCATCAGCATGAAGTAGGCGCTGGCGTGAATGCCCGGTGTATAGGGGAAGAACGACAGGCCGGTGATGGGCGCCCACACCTCGAGACCCTCTGTTTTCGTGGCCGCCGGGCCGACCAGCGCGATCAGCGCACCGAGGATGATGGTGACCATGACGACGCCGCGCAGCAGCCGGATCGGCAGGACGTCGGCATAGGACAGGATCCAGATGGCCATGGCGTAGACGGCGATGGTCTTGAAACCCTGGGGTATCGACGTGCCGCGGGCGGCGGCGGCGGGATCTTGGAAACTGAACCCGTAGCTGGCGACCCAGCACAGAGCGATCAGCGCTCCGCCCGCCAGAATGAACAGGTTCCAGGCGCGGGGACGGTTGACGAGCGCCAGCAGCGCCAGCGCGACATGCGACAACCGCCAGCGCGCCCGCCCATGGATGGCGAAGCGACACATCCACGTAATTGAAGGCGAAGGTGTAGCCATACTGAGCGATGACGATCAGTGGAAACAGCACCCGAACCACGGCGATATCCGTGGGGATGCCCGGGGACGCCATGATATCTCTGGATCCTAACATCGGCGGTGCCCTTGAAACGCCTGCCCGTCATGGACCTGGCAGCTCGCGCAAATCATCGAAGAAAATGGCATGCGACCCACTAACATTGCTTTAATGCGACGTCCACGGACGCGGCCGGCCGCACCTATCATAGCACCGGACAGTATAAGGGTTCCCGCTGCTTGCTGGCAAATGACGCGCAAAGGGCGTTTTCGATGAACTCCATAGAAAAAAAGGAAAAGCGGCGGGATCGCCGTTTCTAGGCATTACTCGCGGTAGCGCTGATCGTCCTTTTCGTCGCGGCGATCGAGGGCGCGTCTTATTTCATCGTGGTTGGCCTGAAGCAGAATTTCTATCTTCCCCTTGCCCTCCGGGACCCCGAGCGCATCAGCCTATGCGGCGTTTTTCGAGACAACCAAGCAGCGATACCCGGCGACTTTCGATGCCATGGACTATTTCCTGCCGGAATTCGCTCGCGGCGAGCGCATCGCCGGGTTCTTTCAGTCGCGGATGGACGGGCACTACAATGCACGCGGCGACCGGGTCTTGGGCGAGGGGTGTACCGCGGCCTGATGGCCCTCGACGCCGGGCACGGATTGCTGAGACGAGCGCGCCCATCTCCGGCGAAAACGCCATGAAGCCGCGTCAGGGCGACAGGCCCTCGCCGAGGATTTTTTCGACGTAGGCCGGAACGATTTCCGATGCCGGGCCGTAGATGGCCTGCGCGAAGAGCGTCGAGCCCAAGGACGGCTCGAGATTGAGCTCGACCGTATGCGCGGCCGTGAACTGGCGGACATGACTGACGAAACCGGCCGCCGGATAGACATTGCCCGAGGTTCCGACGGACATGAACAACGAACATTCCTCGAGCACGCGGTAGATCCGCTCCATCTCCAGGGGCATTTCGCCGAACCACACCACATGGGGCCGCATCCCTCCCAGGTGGCCGCACGCGGGGCACGCGGTGTCCACGGTCAGCTCGGTGTACCACTGAAACAGGCTCGCGCATGAGCCGCACCGGGCCTTCAGCAGTTCTCCGTGCATGTGCAGAAGATTGCGGTTACCCGCCCGTTCGTGCAGGTCGTCGATGTTCTGGGTGACGATCAGCACCTCGCCCGGCCATTCCCGCTCCAGCCGCGCCAGGGCCTCGTGCGCGGCGTTGGGGGCGACGCCGGCGTCGTCGAGCATGGCGCGGCGATCGTTGTAGAAGTCCTGGACCATCACCGGGTTGCGCTGGAAGGCCTCGGGCGTGGCCACGTCCTCGAGGCGCACCTTCGACCAGATCCCGTCGGCGCAGCGAAATGTATCGAGCCCCGAATTCCTTCGAGACGCCGGCGCCGGTGAGGATAACGATGTTTTGCGGGGAATGATCGGTCTGATGCATCGGTAGTGTTGCCGCTCGCCTGGAGTTCATGGTAGTCCGCGCCGGATAGGCTACGGAGGAATCGATCCTGGTCAACGTTTTGTTCGTGTGTTTGGGCAACATCTGCCGGTCCCCCTCGGCCGAGGCCGTATTCCGCGCGCACGTGGACCGCACGGGGCTGACGGATCGCATCGCCGTCGACAGCGCCGGAACCGGCGACTGGCATGTGGGCAATCCGCCCGATCACCGGGCGCAGGCCGCCGCGAGCCGGCGCGGCGTCGATCTCTCCGGGTTGCGCGCCCGCGTGGTCGGGCCGGAAGACTTCCATCGTTTCGACTATGTTCTCGCCATGGATGACGACAATCTCGCCGACCTCGAGGCGATGTGCCCGCCCGGCAGGGAAGAGCGCCTGGCGCTGTTCCTGGATTTCGCGCCGGCGCTCGGCGAGCGGCACGTTCCGGATCCCTATTATGGAGGCGCGCGGGGCTTCGAGGTCATGCTGGATCTCATCGAGGGCGGTTCGCGCGAACTGCTGGCCCATATCCGCCGAACGCATCTGTAGGCCGGCCGGTGGCTCCGCATCGAACAGACGATCCTCCAGGCAACCGGCCAGCGTCCGACATCGTCGGCGCCGATGGGCGGCGGATGCGTCGCCAACGTCCGGCGTTTCACCCTGGCCGACGGCGGTGCGGTGGTCGCCAAGTCCGGCCCGCCCGGATCCAATCTCGCCCTCGAGGGCGCCATGCTCCGCACCCTCGCGGCGACCGGCGCGGTGCCGGTTCCGGACGTTCTGCACGCCGACGACACCCTCTTGCTGCTCAGCCACGTGGAAACCGCCGGCGGCATCACCGCCGCCGCCGAGGCCGACGCCGCGACCCTGCTCGCGGCGCTGCACGAACTCTCGGCCGACGCCTTCGGCTTCGAATACGACACCGTCATCGGCGGCTTGGCGCAGCCCAATCCCTGGACGTCCTCGTGGATCGACTTCTTTCGCGAGCAGCGTCTCCTCGCCATGGCGCGAACCGCGCTCGATGCCGGACGTCTGCCGGCGCCGCTGATGGCCAGCATCGAGACGCTCGCGGGCCGGCTCGACCGCTGGCTGGAGGAACCGGAGCGGCCGTCGCTTATTCATGGCGACATGTGGTCGGGCAACGTGCTCTGCCGCGACGGGCGGATCGCCGCCTTCATCGATCCGGCGATCTACTACGCCGACGCCGAAATCGAATTGGCCTTCGCGACCCTGTTCGCCACCTTCGGACCGCCGTTCTTCGAGAGCTACCAACGCGCGCGGCCGCTCCGGCCCGGCTTCTTCGAGCAGCGCCGGGATCTCTACAACCTTTATCCACTGCTGGTTCACGCGCGGTTGTTCGGCGGTCACTACGTGTCCGCCGTCGAGGGCATCGTCCGGCGGTTCGGAGTCTGATGGCCGTGTCCGTATCACCCGAGCTGATTATCTTCGATTGCGACGGCGTGCTGGTGGACAGCGAGATCATCGCGTGCCGGGTCCTGTCGCGGGAGTTGAACGCTCTCGGCCTGCCGTTGACCCCCAAGGACTGTCTCGACGCGTTCACCGGCATCACCATGGCCGCGGTGATGACGCGCATCGAGGAAATGCTGGGACGTCCGCCGCCGGACGATTTCGAAGACACCCTGCAGCGCAAGGACTTCGAGGCGTTCAAGACCGAGCTTCGGCCCGTGCCCGGCGTCAAGGCGATGCTGCCGAGGCTGACCGTGCCGCGCTGCATCGCCTCTTCCGGCGCCGTCGCCAAGATGCGGCTGACCCTGACCACCACCGGGCTGCTCTCTTCGTTCGAGCCGCACCTGTTCAGCGCCCAGATGGTCGAGCATGGCAAACCGGCGCCCGATCTGTTTCTGTACGCCGCCGAGCGCATGGGGGCCGAGCCCAGTCGGTGCGTCGTGATCGAAGACAGCGCGGCCGGTATCCAGGCGGGACTGGCGGCGGGGATGCGCGTTCTCGGTTTCGCCGGCGGCAGTCACGCAAGCGACGCATACGCGGCGATGCTGCGCGCCTCCGGCGCCGACGACGGTGTTCAAGGACATGAGCGACCTGCCGGGGCTGGTCGAGCGCGGCGTCGGCGCGCGCGGAGCCGGCTGAGATCCAGATGTTGCAAGGCACAACGCGGAACGGGTAGGTATACATCCTGATCGTTAAGGGAAATAAACAGATCATGCGCCGGTCGATTGCGTCCGAAGAACGCGAGGGAAACACCGCCCGCCGCCAATTGTCGCGTCACGGGGAAGACGGCCCATGTGCGGGATAGTCGGCGTCCTCGATCGGCATGGCGGTCTTGCCGCCGATGCCCTGGAAGGGTTGGCCTCGACGATGGCGGCGAGGCTCGAACACCGCGGTCCCGACGCCGGCGGCGTTTGGTCGGATGCCTCGGCCGGCGTCGCGTTGGGACACCGCCGGCTGTCGATCCTCGATCTGTCGGAAGCGGGCGCCCAGCCGATGGTCTCGCCGTCGGGCCGGTACGTCATCAGCTACAATGGCGAGGTTTATAATTTTCGCGAACTCGCGGCCGATCTGTCGGCCAAGGGTCATCAATTCCGCGGACATTCGGACACGGAAGTCCTGTTGGCCGCGATCGAGGACTGGGGCGTCGACGAGACGCTGACGCGCTCGCAAGGCATGTTCGCGTTCGCGCTTTGGGACCGAAAGGACCGCACACTCACGTTGGCGCGCGACCGGGTCGGCAAGAAGCCGCTGTACTATGGCCGCTGCGGCCGATCCGTGGTTTTCGCGTCCGAATTGAAGCCGTTTCTCGTTCACCCGGAGTTCCAGGGCGAAATCGACCGCCAGGGGCTGGGCATGTTCCTGAAATACGGATGGGTGCCGACGCCCTATTGCATCTACAGCGATCTTCGCAAGTTGATGCCCGGATCCCATGTCACGGTGAGCGCGGATACGGATGTCCTCGAGGCCGAGCCGGTGGCCTTCTGGAGCGCCCGGGAGGCCGCCGAAAAGGGAGAACGTGAACCGTTCGAGCGGCAGTTTCGAACAAGCCGTCGACGAACTCGATCGCCTGCTTGCGGACGCCGTCGGCAAGCGGATGATTTCAGACGTGCCGCTGGGCGCTTTGCTCTCCGGCGGGATCGACTCTTCCAGCATCGTCGCTTTGATGCAGGCGCGGAGCGACCGCCCCGTGAAAACCTTCTCCATCGGCGTCGACTCGCATGAACACGACGAGGCCGAATACGCGAAAGCGATCGCCCGGCATCTCGGGACGGACCACACCGAGTTGTACGTCACCCGCGATGACGTCAGCCGGATCATCCCGGATTTGCCGAGAATCTACGACGAACCCTTCGCGGATTCCTCGCAGATCCCGACGTATCTCGTATCCGAACTGGCGCGCCGCGAGGTCACGGTCGCGTTGTCGGGAGACGGCGGCGATGAAGCGTTCATCGGCTATCCGGTGTATCACGACGCGCTGCGGCGATGGAACGAGGTCTCGCGTATTCCGCTGGCGGTTCGCCGTCCGCTGTCGTCATTCTTGCGCTCGGCGCGGCGCGGGACGTGGGCGGTCATGGACTCGGCGCCGGCGCGCGCGCTGAACCTGCCAAGCAAATGGCACAGGCGGGCGAGCCGGTTGGCGATGGATAGCTGGCAGATGTCGGCGGAATGCCCGGAGGACTTGCTGGATCGATATCGCATGTCGGATCCCTTTGCCGATACCGTGACGCTCGGCTCCGAGAAGGCGAGATCGCTGCTCGGCCATGGCCACGCGCGCGCCGGCACGAGCGAACCCCTGCGGGCGATGCGCTACATGGATGTCCTCAACTTCATGAGCGACGATGTTCTGGTCAAGGTGGATCGGGCGAGCATGGCGGCCAGCCTGGAAGTGCGGAGTCCGATCCTCGACCATCGCGTCATCGAGTTTGCCTGGAGCCTGCCGCTGGCGTACTGCCTGGACGACAGCAATGGCAAGCGCGTGCTGAAGAGCCTGTTGGAGCGCTATGTGCCGAGGCCGCTGTTCGACCGCCCGAAACAAGGGTTTGCCCTGCCAAGCGCGTGGCTGAGAGAGACCATGCGCGAATGGGTCGGAGAGCAGTTGAGCGAGCAGCGTCTGCAAAGCCATAACTGCTTCGATACCCGGGCTCTCAGCCGGTTCTGGCGCCAGCATCGCGCCGGCTGGAAACGGCTCAACCATGTGATGTTTCACCTGGCGATATTCGAGGGCTGGCACGCGGGCCAACGAAAAATCGGGCTGAGCCGCCCGTAGAAACACATGTGCGGGCGATACACTCATGATTGATGCCCCCACGTTTCGCATTGTTCAAAACGGATACCATAAGTAGTGCGCCACGCTCTTACCCTGTTTTTCACGTTCAAAGGTGTGCCCTGGTGGCTCGTCGTTGCCTGTCTGTTCGTATCGAGTTTTCTCGAGGGCATCGGGCTGTTGAGCGTGGTTCCCCTGTTCTATGTCGTGCTCGACAACAAGAGCGGCGAACAATCGGAACTGACACGGATCGCGCAGAACGTTTTCGACACGCTCGGCCTGCAGCTCGAGTTCGGTCCGCTGCTTGCCTGGATCGTCATGTTTCTCGTCCTCAATTCCATTTTCACCCTGTTCGCCAACAGATTGGTCTCGTTCGCCATCACGGACGTCGTGACGGACTTGAGAACCCGGGTCATTCACGAGTTCTTCCAGGTGGGATGGCGGTTCATCATCCAACACCCCATCGGGCGGGTGTCGGCGATCATCGGCAGCGAATCGGACCGTGTCGGGCGGGCCTACGAAATCGCGGCGACGTTCGTCACCCAGGTCATCCAGGTGGTCGTCTATCTTGTCATCGCCTTCGTCGTATCCTGGCCGGCCGCGGTGCTCGCCATCATCGTCGGCGGCGTCATCGCCATTGCCCTGCAATTTCTCGTGCGGACCACCCGCAAGGCCGGCAGGCGCCAGACTCAGCGCATGCGCGAGCTGATGGTCTATCTCAGCGACACCCTCAACAATCTCAAGCCTCTCAAGGCGATGGGAAAGGAAAAGGCGTTCGTCAGCCTCCTCGAGGGGAAGGTCCTGTCGGTCAAGAAGGAACTCCGCCGGTCCATTACCGCGGGCGCCACCATGAAGAGCGGACAGGAAATCCTCGTCACCCTCTCCATGGGAGTCGGGTTTCTTCATCGCCATGACATTCTGGGAGATCCAGATCGTCGAGCTCGTGCTCGTCGGCGCGGTTCTCAGTCGCAGCCTCAATGGCTTCAACAAGATGCAGAGCATGGTGCGAAAGGCGGCCGGCGTCGAAGCGCCCTACGTGGCCATCCAGAAGCTTTTCAAGGAAACCCGAAAAGCGCGCGAACAGACGTCGGGCGAAACCGCCAGTGACGTTCGGGCGCGACATCCGTCTGGAAAACGTCAGTTTCGGATACGATGAGAAACCGATCCTGCGATCGGTGTCCATGACCGTTCCGGCCCGCTCCATAACGGCCGTGGTGGGCCCGTCGGGCGCCGGAAAGACGACCTTCGCCGATCTCATCATCGGTTTCTACCCGGTGACCGACGGCCGGATCCTGATCGACGGCGTGCCGCTGGACGAGATCGACATGACGAATTGGCGCCGCCAGATCGGTTACGTGCCCCAGGAACTCGTTCTGTTCCACGATTCGATTCTCGCCAACATCAGCCTGGGCGACAAGGCAATAGGCGAGCGCGAGGCCCGCGAGGCCCTGGAAACGGCCGGCGCCCGGCAGTTCATCGAGCAGTTGCCGAACGGCTTGAACACCGTCGTCGGCGAGAGGGGCTCCAAATTGTCCGGTGGCCAGCGTCAGCGCATCGCGCTCGCCAGGGCGCTCGCCGCCAAGCCGCGGCTTTTGATCATGGACGAGGTCACCAGCGCCCTCGATCCCGAGACGGAGCGCGAAATCTGCGAGAACATCCGAACCAATCTGGCGGGCGAGGTGACCATTCTCGCGATCACCCACCGCCCGGCTTTCCTCGACATCGCAGACCATGTGTACCGCGTCGAGGACGGCCGCATCCAAGGCGAGCCGAGCGGTTCGCACCATTTCCGCCCGCAGCGGGGTTGACGGGAACATCGGCATCTCGAATAAAAGCGCAGCAAACCGGTCCCAGAAAACGCCGACCGCCTGGGGTTGCGCATGGTGCGAGAATCGGTCATGACAGTCTGATTGTATTGTTTTTTTGAAGGGAAATAGGGGGGAATGCTGTCGGCTCGTTGGGGAGAGGTGCTGCCGTGGCCCTTGTGCCAAGCGCTATTCGGGCTTGCCCGCATGGCAGCGGAAATGGGCGATACGGCGCGGGCCGCGCGCTATGTACGACAGGCGGGACGGTTTTCTCGGTACCGCGGCAAAGCCGTTCGGCGCTTCGCCAGGTATCTCATGCAGGATCTGGAGGCGGATCCCAACGGCGAGGAAGCCCGTGATCATGCGGGCTTTGACGCACTCCTGCAGCAGATCGACGGGAACGAGCTTGCAATTCTTCGGGATCACTACCAGAGACTTTTAACGTTCTCGCTTATTCGCCGCGACAAGCCGCTGCCGGAGACCTTGCGGAAAATTCTCGCCGCGCGGGACGACGATGACACGATGATCATCATGCGGCTCGCGGACGATCCCGACGTGGACGCGTATGGCTTGCTGCTCCCGATATTCGAACGCCATGGATTACCCGCGCCACCGCTCATTGCCGAGGGCATGGGTGTCGATCGCTTCGGTTTTCCGGAGTGCCCGCCCGCGCACGGCGACAAGGTCTCCCTGGCAATGACGGCCTTCAACGCCGAGCGGACCATCGGGCACGCCATTCGTTCGGTGATCAACCAGACCTGGCGCAACCTGGAGTTCTTGATCATCAATGACAACAGCACGGACGGAACCGCCGCGATCATCGAGCGATACGCGTCCATAGATGATCGCATTATCCCGATCCATAACCCGACCAATATCGGCACCTACCGCTCGAAGAACCGCGCGCTGGAGCGCGCCATCGGCCGTTGGTTTACCTGTCACGACTCCGACGACTGGTCTCATCCCATGAAGATCGAGCGCCAGGTCGGCGCGTTGCTCCGCTCCGATGGGGTCGCCAATACCAGTCAGTGGGTAAGATCGAGCCTGGCGTTTCCGGTTCGATGTCTGGAAAGGGGCCGAATCATGCATCGAAACTGTTCGTCGTTGTTGTTCCGGACGGATACCGTTCGCGATTCGGTCGGATATTATGACTCCGTGAAGGTGAGCGCCGATGTGGAGATGATCGATCGATTGGTGACGGCGTTCGGTCAGCGACAGTTTCGTGATGAACGCTTCTTCCTGTCCGTCGGGCGGGAGCAGCCCGGAACGCTAACCAGTGCGCAAAAATTCGAGGTGGGGTTCAGAAAACAATCCGAGTTCAGAAGGATCTACACCGCGAATTATCGCCGATGGCACCGTTCTTCAAAGGCACTTTATGTCCCGATCAAGCACGAACCGCGGAAATTTCCAGCGCCCGCGGCGCTGATTACGCAGTGACGATCTGATAGATGATTATGTTTACCCTCAATAAAGAGAAAGTGAATGGTAATCGTAATCGTTCGTCTTTTATACATAATCACTCGCAAGCCGCTTTATATCCGAATTTCGCCAAATGGTCTCCGACTAACGATTGTACCTCCATTAGATCTTTTTCTGAAAGACGGCGTCTACCTTTGCCAATAAACTCCGATGAAATCTTACCGGTTACCCGAGAATAGTGGCTCCGAGCCGTCACGTCGCCCAACACTTCAATATTGGGCGGACGTTCGATCATGTCGTCACTGAACTCAATACCGATGTATTGGCATACCTTTTCCGCTGTGGCATGGGGTCGAGTGACGAGATCTTCGTATCTAATTTCAAGGTATCTATCGGCGATTTTCCGCCCAAAGTCCTGACAAGGGTTGTGGCATCGCGCCATCGCGTCGCCGCACTGCTGATGTTCGGATATCTCCCCATCTCCAGATAGGACGAAATTACATCGCAACCGTCGCGGACAATGTGTATGTAGCGCGCATCGGGGAAGACGCTATCGATCTCATCGAGATGGAAAGCGTTCATTGGTGTCTTGTCCCCCACGTTAAAGTCTCTGGCTTCACCTTTCTCGCCATAAACATATAAAAATCGTTGATTATATAATCTAGGCTTTTCTGTTTCGACGAATACGATGTAATTTGGTTGTGGAGATCATGCAAAGATTGTATTGGAAATGTTTCGAAATCTTCACTGAAAGCAAACATGGATAGTATAATTCGCGAAAGCGCATCCCAATCGAGATGCGAATACCGTTTGTAGGCAGCTACACATGGACCCAGTACGTAGGTTTCTGGTGGAATATAGACGTTTGGATGTCCCATGATGATGCGCCGTAGCAACGTATTCCCGCTTCGCCCCGAACCAATTATGAAAAAAGGAGAAAACTGTGCTTTGCGGCGGACAGGGCGGCCGCTAGCCATTGCCAGGGCGGCACCTATCATGAATTTGCGGACGGAACCCCGAGTGAAATAGTGCGCGGCCATGCGGTCCTCGTCCTCCTGGGTTGGCCATCTTGCCCCTATCGCCGAATGAGGTCGTTGCTATTATTCGTGGCGATTTGGTTTGATCATCGAAAACTGGTCGCCCATTATTTTTAATGTGCTGATAGTATTGTCTTCAACAAATTCATCAACGGCTTTTTTGACCCCACCTTTCCACCATCCCCCTATGGTATAATCATCTCCTGAAATAACGCCTCCAGGTCGCACTTTCGTAAACGACCAGATATGAATCTTTCTTTACGTATTCATATAAATGGTTGCCGTCAATATACACAAAATCAAGAGAGTTATCATCCAATGCGCGTAAAGCGCTTTCGGAAGAATCACGAACAACACAAATACTTTTCTGCATCTATTTCCTTAGAGTATTGTTCCAAAACGGACTCATGTCGATCGTCCATGTGTTTTTGATTTTGACCCTTTTCACCACCATATAATGCGTCACCGTATGTTCCCTCTTCCTGATAAATCCAAGGGTCAACGAGAACTAACTTCTTAGGTCGCGCGATCTTCAAGATTTCTTCCGAAAAATCCCCCTATGAAGGCACCGCATTGTCCCGACTGAACGGGTCGGAAGCGAGAGAAGCAAAGACACGCGAAGGGTACTTGCCCCGTCAAGCTCCGTAGTTTCCACCCGGCGCGACCGTGTGCCGATATACTATCCGAATTCAGGTTGGTTTTTTTCCACATTTTGCCCACAAGTACGAACCTCTACTCTTCTATCTTTCAATCAGTCCGAGCGTCGAAGCCCATGCAGGCTGGATCGTCAACATGGGTCGCGGTCGCCAGCATAATCCCGAAGCACCAGCGTTAACGCCCACGCACCCGATAAGCTTACCAGCCCGCCGGTGAAACTAACGGCTCGCTAATGATCGACGTGTTCCCCCATTTTTTCCTGCATGAACTGGGCGACACGCTCCCATCGAAAGTCGTTGGCGAACGCGATGATGCTTGAACGGCAGAACTTCCTCTCTTGCAAAACAAATTGGCGAATTCCCGCCGCGATGTCATCGGGTTCGCTGCCATCAAGGACGATGCCGCTTATGCCATCGCCCACGGCGTCCGTCGCTCCGCCAGCACGGCTCGCCAATGACGGCACGCCGCCGCGCGGCCGCTCAACATAAACAATGCCGAAGCTTTCCACATCGAGTTCGGAAGCCTTTGAAGGAAGCACGAGCAAATCGGCGTTATCCAGCCAAACCGGGATCTCCTCATTGGGGACGTTCCCCAGGAAGTGCGTTTGCGCCGATATGCCCAAGTCGAGCGCCAGGCGCTCGAGATCTGGCCGCAAATCGCCGTCGCCCAGTATTGTGTAGTCAAACGGAATGTCATTTTTTATGGTCGCCAATGCTCGCAAGATATTGTCGACATTCTTTTTCCGGGCGGCTCGGGCGAGGCGCGCGATCGTCAGTAACCGGACCGGCCCATTGTTGCGGTGATGTGATCGGGCGGTCTCGCTCACATCAAACATGTAATCCGGAACGCCAGGATGCGCTACGTATATTGGCGTCCGACAGTTGGGAAAGGTGCTGGATAGGCGTGATTGTGTGTACGTACTATTGACGAATATGGCTCTCGCGCGTTTGAGCCCGCGAGCCATATTGAACCTGCAGACGGCCCGCCGAGCATTGCGCCGGTACTGCTCCAGGTTCGGCCGCTTGCGCAATTTTTTTTCCAACTTTTTCAGAAGACGGGCGACGGGCGCGGCGGCCAAAATGACCCAAGGGTTCAAGTAATCATTGCCGTGGCAGTAACAAAAGACAGGTTTGCTGGCATAGTGTGAGAGAAGCGCAGTATCCGGCGTTCAGGGTAAGGATGCATCCACTTCGGCAGCGCAGACATATCAAAATCCGGATGCCTTTTCTTATGAAGGACCGGCCTCACTTCAAAGTCGGTCTCGTAGCGATGATCCCGGTGTTGGGCACTCGTAAAAACGACGACCTCGTAAAACGTGGAAAGCGCTTCCGCAAGCCCCGAGAGCGTGCTGTTGCATTCCGCCCGGCTCCGGAGCAAATTCACTCGCAACAATGCCGAGCTTCATCGCTGTCTCAACCCCGGGACGAGACGAATGAGCGACGGTGCCCCTGCCGGTCTCACCCTTGAATCAGTTCGCCAAGCATAGAAGATCCAGATATTTGCGTGTCGCGCGCTCAACCGTGAACATTTTTGCCCGCGATTGGAGTTTTTCTTTGTCCGTGGGTCGATCCAGCACCCGGCCGATCGCCTCGGCGAGGCCCTCGGCATCGGCCACCCCGACCAGCGGTCCGTAGCGACCGTCTTCGAGGATCTCGCGAGGACCGCTCGGGCAGTCGGTACTGACAACCGGGCATCCGCATGCCATGGCTTCGATGAGAACATTGCCAAGCCCTTCGTACGCGGACGACAGGACAAACACATCGGCCTTCGACATGAAGGCGAACGGGTTGCTCGTAAAACCCGGCATCGAAACGTCGTCCGCGACATCCAGCCGCCTTGCCAATTGTTCAAGCTCGTCTCGGCGGGATCTGACCGGGATCCGGTCCGCCTTCCCCAGAATCACAAGTCGAGCGGGACGTGTCTCTCGCAATCGTTTGAATGCGGCGATCAGCGTCGGAAAGTCCTTTTGCGGATGAAGCCGCCCAACACCAAGAACGACCGGCGGTTGGTCCTCGCCGAACCAGGGGTGGTCGATTGGTTCTTGCGCCTGTTCCAGGAGTTCAGCGTCGACGACCGGGTTGTAAATGGTTGTCATATGTGCCCGCGGGATGCCCGAGCGCGCCGAAAGGTCCTCCGCGACACCATCGGATATGGCGACAATCGCGTCGGCGGACTGGTAAGCGCGACGCAGAAATCCCTTGAGATCCGCATTGTTCCAGAGACCCTGACCCTGGATATGCAAAGATGGCTAATCCAATCACTGACGACCACGCGGTTGTTCGTTCCCGCGACGCGACGCGCCAACGCCGCCATGGCGTTATAATGGGGTTCCGCCGCCAAAACGGCGTCGGGCCGGTGTTGACGCAGGTAGCGGACGAGCCCGGGAAACACCTGCGGGAAATCCAGCGGGTTCAGGGCCTTCATGTCACGGCTCAGGAGCAGTCGCAGATCGGGCAGGTTGCTCGGCGCGAGTTCGGCGCGAAGCCGCATGTTGCACGCAATATTGCTCGCCTTTCGGAGGATCTTGCTGCCTTCCTTGGCTGCGGCACGGGGCCGTCCGGCGCCGACCTCGTGGACGGCCATCCCCGCCGGCAAACGATCGGCGAACTCTCCGCTGCGCTGCTTGACCACGAAGTCGACGATGCACCCGCTGGATTTCAACCCGGACGCCAGCCGCAGCATCGAGAGCTCGAGACCGCCACCCGCAAAACCATGAAATGCAAGCGCAATTCGAGGGCTCGGGTTAGGGGCGCCATCCATCAGCGAGCGCTACGTACAGACAAGGTCAGCGCCATCCCAGGCCCCATCCCGAGGAACGAAGACGTGGAAATATCCTTGCGGCCACCTCCTGTCAATGATAGCAGGTCGCCATCCTGTAAAAAAAATATGGTTTTACCGGTCTCGATACCGGCATATCGGCACCCCCTCATGGACGAGACATTGCAAAACGACCACACGCTCGGCGAACCGACAGGCGGGCCGATCGATGTCCTGTTTTTCCTCCATAATTTCGCCGGCGGCGGCGTCGAGAAGAAAGTTCTTCGGCTCGCCGCGATGCTGAAACAAAGAGGCCGCCGCGTCGCCATCGCCGTTTGCTTTCCGGATGGTCCGCTGGCGGAAAGCGTCGCCGATGGCATCCCGGTCGTTCCATCTCGAAGAGGCGCCCATGTGGAAGGCGCGCGCGGCCGCCGTCCGGGCCGATCCCGGCGCGCTCGGCGCCTTGCTGCGACCGGTCCTGCGTGCCCCGCAAACCGCCCCGGATGCTGCCGTTCCTGCCGTCGCTCGCCCGGCTCCTGGTTCGGCGGAAGCCCCGCTCGATGTTCACCGCCATGCCGCACATGAACGTCATCGCGGTGCTGGCGCGCAAGCTTGCCGGGACCGATACCCGCGTCGTCGTCAGCGAGGTCAACGCCGTCAGGGACAATCTGGAAAGGGCGCGCGAGTGGAAGATGCGCTATCTGGCGCCGCTGATCCGGCGTGAGTACGGAGACGCGGATGCGGTGATCGCGGTGTCGGACGGTGTCGCCGACGACCTCGCCGCAATTCACCGGCCTCGCCCGCGATCACATCACCACCGTCTACAATCCGACCGTCACGCCGGAGATGATGGAGAAGGCGAAGGAGCCGCTGGATCATCCCTGGTTCGCGCCGGACCAGCCGCCGGTGATCCTCGGTGTCGGGCGTTATCATGCCAACAAGGACTTCCCGACCCTGATCCGGGCGTTCGCCAAGGTTCGATCCGGCCGGCCGGCGCGGCTGGTTATCCTCGGCGACGCCGAACCGGGCAACAAGCGCGACAGATACCTTGCCGAGATCAACGCGCTGGTCGCCGAACTGGGCATCGCGGACGACATCGACTTCCCGGGGTTCACGATCAATCCGTATCGCTACATGAGCCGCGCGGCCGTGTTCGTGTTGTCCTCGTTGCGCGAGGGCTTCCCGAACGTGCTGGTGGAGGCCATGGCGTGCGGCTGTCCCGTCGTCGCCACCGATTGCCCCCATGGACCGCCGGAGATCCTGGCAAACGGCGCCTTCGGCCCGCATCGTTCCGATGCGGGACGTCGACGCAGATGGCGGACGCCATCGCCCGGACGCTCGACGCGCCGATCTCCGCCGAGCGGATGACGGCGCGCGCCCTCGAATTCACCGCCGAGCGGGCCGTCGAACGCTACGAGCGGATCCTGCTGGCGGTTGCCCGAAGGCGCCAGATAGAATTCGAGCTCAGCGGTAATGCTCGAACCGCAGGCCGAACAGGCTCGCGAGCATGCCGCAACCGCCGGCGACGCGCATGGCGCCCATGGCGACGTCATCCATCCGGCGGCGCGGGCGGACATAAGACCGCACCGCTTCGAACGAACCGGCGGCGATCTCGGCGAAACCGCGGCCACACAGCTTCATCGCCATTCGCGCGGTTTCCAATTTTCCCGGCATCCGCCTTTCTCGCCTGCAGCTTGTTGCGGAGCTTGAGATTGCCGCCCCGGTACTCCGAGCGCAGCAGATAGCCGAGCGTCGTCCGGTCGGGCGGGACGGTCTCCCACACCTTGGCGTTCGACGCGAACATGATCGGGTGTCCCGCCATCTTCAGGAGCCTGAAGAACAACGAGTCCGAGCCGCCGGTCAGGCCCCGCTCCGGATCGAACCGGAGGTTCAGCCGGCGATACGCCGAGCAGCGGACAAGCACGTTGTTGGTCGCCCCGCCGCCGATTTCTTCCTGATCGGCATGGGTGTCGTCGATCGACCCCGGCCGGCGGGACGGCGAGCCGAAGAAGCCGCCGTCCTTGACCCACTGCGGCGCCGAGGCGTCGAAGATCGGCAGGACCCGTCCGAGGATCACATCGGCGCCGGTTTCGCGCTGCGCCAGCAGCAACTGGTCGAGCCAGTCCGGCTCGGGGATTTCGTCGTCGTCGATCATCGCGAAGAAATCGCTGTCCGGCGGAATGCGGTCGAGGCACGCGTTGCGGGCGTGCGAGATGCCGCGTTTCGGCTCGTGGACGTAGGTGAGCGGCACGGACGAGGTTTCCTGGAAGGTCCGACAGACGCGCGGCGTCGCCTCCTGCGCTTCCCTCGTTGTCGGCGATCACGATATCCCATCGCGGCGGCGGACCGTTCGAAAACGTCTGCTTCGCCAATCCGTCCAGCAGGGCCGCCAAGCCGTCCGGGCGCTTGTAGGTGCACGCGCACACCGTAACCCGCAAGGATTGCTGATCCGCTTCGCTCGCTTGGCCGTCCTCTTTACCGCCGTCGATCTTCACATCCTTGTCCGCGTCCATCAATCCACCAGTTCGATGTTGATCGTCAGGGTCCGGCGAAAGGTGTTCGGATCGGTGCCGTTCATCGGCTGAACGGCGTGCCACGAATTGAAGGTCTTGACGAAAAAGACCGCCTGGTTCGGCCGGAATTCGTAGCGATGCAGGACATCCACCTCGTCGAAATCGAGCCCCCAGTCGCCGATCATGTTGAACGACCGGGTCACGTCCTTGGGAAAGACCAGCTCCGTCGCGCCGCCGCGCGCCGCGTCCCATTCGCCGTCCTCGAGGATCGAGACCACCATGGAGACGATCTTCTGCTCGACGTCGGTGTGCGGCTTGATGTTGCCGCCCATGGCGGGGATGGCCGAAAACTCGAAGCGCGGCTTGAAAAGAACATCGCGCTCGGGCAGCCGGCCGCGTCCGATGTCCTTCTTGATCCACCGTTTGAGGCGCTTGGCGAGCGATCGCTCCCGGGTGACCATGCCGAGATTGATGTTGTTGGTGTTCAGCATCGCGAAAACGTCCTTGACGAAGTCCCCTTCGATGTACGCCATGAATTCCCCCCACACGGCGTTGTCGCTCAGGTATTGCCAATAGTGTTTGGCGTTGCGGGTCTCGGACAGGGCGTATTTGTGACCGACGCTCGGCATGTATTCGAACAGCTCGAGCGGCGGAAAGCTGGATACGAGCTGCTTGTAGAACGACGGGTCCAGGATCGGTTTGGCGACCGCGATCGGATAGGGAACGTATCTGAAATCGAGATTGTCGAAATTGAACATGGATAGCGGTCCTAACCGACACGCACGTAGTGATACATGGGATCGACGTCATGGCCCGGCGCGACGTAGCGGATGTTGATCCCGGCGCGCCGCTTGTCCGACGTATTCGGCCCGCTGGCGTGGAGAAGCCACGAATGCATCAGATAGAACTCCCCGGACCGGGCCTCGAGGATGGGGGCGCCGTCGAGATCGAACTCGGCGAGCGCGCCGCTTTCCTCGATGCCCGTATTGATGCTGTCGTGCCAGTCGCCGAACAGCCGCTTGTGGGTGCCCGGCAGGATCTTGACCGCGCCATTTGACTTCGTGGCACCGTCCAGCGCGAACCAAACCGTTACCGACGGCACCGGCTGGCCGTCGGGGAGGTATCCGCCGTTGGACTGCCCCACGTCCTGATGCCAAGGCGCGGCGACGGTGCTGTTGCGGTTGTTTGATCCACGGCCGGCTCTTGAACAGCAGCGCGCCGTCGGACTGGAGGACCTGCTTGACGCGATCGACGATGGATGGATCGGAAAACACCTCGAGAGCGGTCGGGTCGCCGAGATGAAAGTCGGCCCGGCCATGCTTGGGCACCCTGAGGCGTTGCAGCGCGCCGCTGTCGCAGGTGAACGGACCGACGTATCCATTCTTCTCGTAGAACGCCACCTGTTCCGCCGTCAGCTCGAAGTGCCGGTCGCCGGATTGGCGCAATGCCAACGCGCTGGCGCTTTGCCAGGTGTGCGGGCGCTCCCAGAAGGCGTCCTGTCTGCCGCCGTAATAGTCCGAGAGAACCGCGTCGATGAGGATCGACGTCCTGAGACCCGATGCTCCGTCAGTGGGACACGCGGTTCCGTCGAGAATGTTATCGACCACGGACTGGACCAGCGGCTGATGCTGGTAGGGGATGGACGAAAACGCGAAACGCTCGCTGACCGTCCGCGCCTTGGCCTTGCTGGGCTTGCCGGCGAGGCGCCGGGCGGTGTTCTTGACCTTCTGGCGCGAAAGCAGGGAGCCGGAGCCGTCGTCCAGTTCCTGGCGTTCCAGGGTGCACGGCGTCTCGTAGTTGGCGCAGGAAAGCCGGATCGTGCCGTCGCGGCCCTCGATCTCCATCAGGTCGCCGCCCTTGGCGGCGAGAAAATTCCACGACGCCGTACCGATCACCCGCTCTCGCGTCCGAAAAACCAGCGACACCGCGTCCTCGGTATCGTGGGTCCGCGAGACGTTCGCCGCGTCGCCGCCGACCAGGTCGAGCGGCCCGAACCAGAAATCGAGAAGATCGAGAACGTGACCGCCGATATCGTAAAAGATGCCGCCCCCCGAAAGCCGGGGATTGAGCCGCCACGCCTTGGTCTTGCCGGGCCCGCCGCACCGGTAGGTGACGGCGACGATGGGCCCCAACCGGCCCGAGTCGAGGATCTCCTTGACCTTGAGAAACTTGGGCAGGTAGCGGCGGTAGTACGACACGAACAGCGGGATGCCGCGCGCCGCGAACGCGTCGGTCATCTCCCGGCATTCCACCGATGAACGGCCGATCGGTTTCTCCACCAGACACGGCTTGCCGGCGGCGCAGACGCGAAGGGCGTAATCGAGGTGGGTCGCCGGCGGCGAGGCGATGTAGACCGCGTCCACGTCGGCATCGATCGATCAGTTCGCCGGCGTCGGTGGTCCAATGGGGCACGCCATGCTCGGTGGCGAAGGCTTCGGCAAGGTCGGCGGACCGGCGCATGACCGCCACCAGGTCGCTGCGCTCGGCGCGTTGAAACGCCGGGCCGCTCTTGCGCTTGACCACGTCACCGCAGCCGATAATCCCCCATCGCACAACTCCGCTCATCGCTATGACCTCAAATCCATTATCACGTGCCCGGCCTCAACCGGCGCGGGCCGCTTCTTGCGGTCCGTACAGCTCGTGAAGATGGCGCACCTTGGCATTGATGCCGGCGTTGGGGTCCTGCATCGAGCTTGTGTCCACCTTGAAGTGGGAGGCCACCAGGCGCTGGCCCGAGACGATCTGGTGGGAGACGACGCGGCTGTCGCACAGCCAGACGTCGCCCTGCTCCAGCTCGACCACGTGGCGGTCGTGGCCGTCCTGGCCGGCGCGTTCCATGCCGCCGAAGGCCAGCAGATTGAGCTCGTAGCAGAACTCGTTGCCACTGCGATCGCGCAGCTTTTCCAGGTGACCGGACTGATAGTACCGCTTGGCAAGCTCATCGAGGCGATGGCTCACGTTCCAGATCCGCGGCTTGTGGTCGATGTTGATGAAGATCCGGACGTACTGGAAATCCTCGTTGTTGCCGAAGCTGTCGAGGTGGAGATCCTCCGGGCCGGTCTGGGTGAACCGCCACGAGACATCCCATTCCAGGAATTCGTAGGAGGAGAACAGGGTCTTGCCGAATTCCCGGACCTGGGCGTTGACCGATTGCACTTCGCGGCGAACCTTGAAGTAGAAGGCCGGATTGACGCCGAAGGTGGCGAGAAAGGCCTGCGCATCGGCCGGCCGGTACAGTTTCGGCTGAAGGAAGAACCGGTCGGTGAGTTTCTTGAAGCGGCGGCCCTCGGGGATCGTGACCTGGTTCAACAGGTCGTAATCGATCTTGAAGGGCGTGTTCTCCAGCAAGATCACCTTGCCGGACTCGTAGTGCTCGATCAGGGTCTTGCGGAACTCCGGCAGATTGTCCTTGCGACTCGCGCCAATCCATCCGCTCGAAGTAATTGTCGACGTTGGGGCTCAACTCAATCCGGGCCATGGTCTAAATCCACACTCCTAATGGTCGGTTCTTGCGGCCGGTCCAGGCGCGCAGCTTCCGTTTGGAAGCCCGGCGCATTCGCTTGAAGGGCGAGACCGCGCTGTCGCCGGCGGGAAGGTCCTCGCCGCCGATGTGGGCCTCTTTTCCGAGTTCCCGGCACAGCCGCAGAAAATCGTCCTCCGGGCTGTCCAGCGAGAGAAACGGCGTCATGCTCACCATGGCGACACCGCGTTCGTGCAGCGCCGCGCGCACCTCCGCCAATCCCTCGTAGTACTGTCGGTAGCGGTGGTTCGGATCGACGCCCTTCCAGCGGGTGTGCTGCTGGTGGGCGTGGTGGCTGTCGAACAGCGCCGTGTTATCGCAGCCCACCAGGATGACGGTTCGCGCGCCGAGATTGGCGGCCAGATTGCACGCCGTCTGGGAAATGGACGACCACTGGTACAGACAATCGCCCGTCGGCCGCCGGACCCAATCGACGATACGCCCGGCATCGTTCGGCTCATCCGGCGGCTGGGTGTTGGGCTGGCCCTCCGATTCGAAATAGTAGAACTGCGATTGCACCCGTTCGAACTGCTCCGGCGAGAGCAGCCGGCGGGTCTTGCGGTGCTTGGTGATCCAGGTGATTTCCGGCCTTGGCTGCTCGCCGTCCATGCATTCGGGCATGTTGAGATCGGGGTGGATGGTCACGCCGTACTGCGTCGGCACCACTTTCCAGGCCATGTTGCAGCCGATGACCGTCTTGCCCTCGAAGACCTCCGGCGGAAACACGCGCAGACTGGGCCCCGTGCCCACAACGAAGATGTCCTCGCCCCGGTGACGGCCATAGAGGTCCGAAACCATGCGCAGCGTAGACTCCTGTTCGACCGCTCGATCCATGCCTGCTCAGTCACCCATGCGTCCCCGATGCCCCGGCGCAACCGGCGCGATGGCCGGACATGCGCGGCGACGTCGTTACAAAGTCGTTTCGCAATGAGACGCACGCGGTGTATAAAACTCCCGCGGCCCGGTGTAAAGACGATCAGGCTTTCGCCTACTATAACCCACGCTTGCCCATAGTCGGCGGGACCTCGGTTATTTAGGGCTCTGAACAACGGAAAATAACCTTCGGAAGGGGCGCCATGAGGGCCTGCGTTTTCATTCAAGCCAATCATCGCCAGATGCTCGGCGCGCTGGTTTCGCAGTATTCGCTGCGCCGCGCGTCCACCCACGGCGATGCCTTCGACGTGCGGATCATCAACCACGGCGACCACGGCTTTTTCCGCGACAAGGAAGGCCAGCGCTATCTGCGCGGCGGGTCCGAGGCGATCTGGCTGAACGACGACCTGCAATCGTTCACGCCGCTCCGCTTCATGCCGCCGGAGCTCATGGGCTATGCCGGGCGCGCCGTGGTGATCGACCCCGACGTCTTCGCCGTCGCCGACATCTTCGAGCTGTTGTCCCGCGACATGGCGGGCAAGGCGGTAATGTGCCGCCGGGCGCCCGCGGCGGCGGCCGGAACCAAGGCGACGGCAGGCGCTCTTCCCACCAGCGTCATGCTGCTCGATTGCGCCAAACTGACCCATTGGCGCTGCGAGCACGATTTCGACGAGCTGTTCGCGTTCAAGCGCGACTACGCCGATTGGATGGGCTTGAAGCTGGAGGCCCCGGACACCGTCGGCCTGTTCGAGGACGAATGGAACGACTTCGATACCTTAACGCCGGACACCAAGCTCCTCCACACCACCAAGCGTCGGACCCAACCATGGAAGACGGGGCTGCCGTTCGAATTCACCGTGCCGGAAAACGCCAAGAAAACCGACAAGAAGCGAAAGAAATCGCCGCTCCACCGCTGGTTCCTGCAGGCGCGGCGCTCTGTCTTCGGTGGCGGCGCCAAGGGACACTACGAGCCGCACCGCGACCCCAACCAGGAACGCTTTTTCTTCGGCCTGCTGCGCGAATGTATCGACAAAGGGGTCGTCGGCGAGGATCTCGTTCGTGAAGAAATGAAAAAAAATCACGTCCGCCACGACGCCTTCGAGGTCCTCGAGCAAACGCCGCCGCTCGCCGCCTGACCGCTCCCCACCGCCACCCCGCCGGCCAACGGGGCCGACAGGACCCACAGGAAAAACACGCCGATGAGAACCTTCGCCGCCGTCACCACTTGCCATGAGGACGGCTACAACACCTATGGCCGTGCCATGGTCGAGAGCTTCGATGCGCACTGGCCCCGGGACGTGCCGCTCTATCTCTACGCGGAGAACTTCGTTCCCGAGTTGCCGAGCGACCGCATCGTCCATCGCGACCTCCTCGCCGCGTGCCCGGAACTCGTCGCCTTCAAGGAGCGGCACAAGGACAATCCGGTGGCCCATGGCCAGCGCGGACGCAGCCGCCTGCGGGTGCGGATGGATTGGCGCAAACCCAAGTTGAGGGTGCGCCGGGTGGAATGGGGGCTCGGCTATCTGTGGGACGCCGTCCGTTTCTCCCACAAGACCTTCGCCATTTTCGACGCCGCCGAACGGTGCCCCGCCGACGTGCTGTTCTGGGTCGACGCCGACACCCGGATGTTCGCCGACATTCCCCCCGACTTTCTCGAGGACATGATGCCGGCCGATTGCATGTTCAGCTATCTGGCGCGCCCCAAATTCTCGGAGTGCGGTTTCGTCGGGTACAATCTGCGCCATCCGGCGATCGGAGATTTCCTGGCCCGGTTCAAGGCGCTCTATACCGACGACCTGTTGTTCAAGGAAGAGCAGTATCACGATTCCTTCCTGTTCGACGTCGTCCGCAAGCGCTTCGAGCGCAAGGGCCACAAGACCTACGACATCGCCGAGGGCCTCGGTCTCGACGTCGGACATGTGTTCGTCAACAGCCGGCTCGGCCAATATATCGACCACATGAAGGGCGACCGGAAAGAAACCGGCGCCAGCCATGAAACCGACTTCGTCGTCTCCAGGGACGAGGGCTATTGGAAGCAGCGGGCCATGCCATCACCCCGCGACAAACCGTGAGCCAATGCTCCCGGTTGCCGTTCCTTGCGAGCAAATGGGCGACCTGCTAGATAATTCGAAGAAGCCGTATCCTGAGAGGTTGAACTTGTTATGAAGCCGACGGTCTTTATCCACACCAACGACAAGCAAATCGTCGGAGCCCTTGTTTCCGAATACTCCATGCGCCGCAACTCCAGGCATGCGGACGCGTTCGATGTCCGGACGATACACACCCGGGACTATCCGTTCCTTCGCGCGCGCGAAGGCCAGGAATACCTTCGCGACGGCGTCACGCGGCGGTGGCACAACGACGACCTCCAGTCGTTCACGCCGCTCCGCTTCATGCCGCCGGAACTGATGGGCTATTCCGGGCAGGCGGTGGTGGTCGACCCGGACGTGTTCGCGGCGGGAGACGTTTATGAGCTTCTTACCCGCGACATGCAGGGCGCGGCGGTGATGTGCCGGCCGCGCTCGGGCTCCAAGCAGAAGCGCGGGTTCATGGCGAGTAGCGTGATGTTGCTCGACTCGTCGAAGCTGACCCACTGGAAGGTGGAAGACCAGTTCAACGAACTGTTCGAGATGAAGCGGGACTATGCACAATGGATCTGCCTGCAATACGAGGCGCCGGGGACGGTCACGCTGTTCGAAAACGAATGGAACGACTTCGACCGGCTGACGCCCGAAACCAAGCTGATCCACAACACCAAGCGAAAGACGCAGCCGTGGAAGACCGGCCTGCCGGTGGATTTCCTGCCGCCCGAGAAACCGTCGGGGCTGGCGCCGCTCGGTTGGTTCAATCGGTTGCGCCGCCGGGTGTTCGGCGACTACACTTTCCTCGGCCACTACAAGCCGCACCCCGACCCCAACCAGGAACGGTTCTTCTTCGGACTGCTGCGCGAATGCCTCGACAAAGGCATCGTGAGCGAGACGATGATCCGCGACGAAATGCGCGAAAACCACGTGCGCCACGACGCCCTCGAAGTCCTCGAACGCACCCCGCCGCTCGCCGCCTGAAACGTCAGACTTCGCGCTCGTCTCTTCTTCAAGCGTTGTCCTTTGAGTTTCGGAAGCGATTGCAGTATGATTCCGCCTACGGGGACGCGCGGTTTGCGAGCGGCGAACCGTGCGCCGAGGCGTTTGGGACACACCGCGGGTGGAAATACCCGATGAAACGGCATTCAAAGACGGTTCTGGCGATTACCGTTGTATTGGCTGCCCTGACCGGCGGCTGGCTGGTGTTGGCGCCAGCCGCGATGTGGGTACACGCGGCAAAGGTCGAGCCCGCGGGGACCGAAGCCTCGGCAATCCTCGACGGCATGAGCTTTGTGAGCGAACTCGGCCCGCTTGGTAAGCCTGGCGACATCACGGACTTCCTAATTTTCGAAAACGGCATGTTTGTGTCGAAAGAATGCGAGAGGCGGTGCGCCTATCCCCCCGCCCCCTACTTCATCCGTCATGTGGGCGGCAAGACCGAATTTGTCGCCGAAACCCACTGCTCGGACAAAGACTCAACCATTGTCTGGCGGGGCACCGTCGACGTGGCGAACGGCACCATCGAGGGGACATTCACCTGGACCGCGGATCGCTGGTATTGGACCGTTGAAAAGGACTTCTGGTTCGAGGGCACGCTTGCCGATCGCGACATTCCTCTGGCCAGCGAGCGGTAGAATGTCGTCGGACACGGCTCCGTTCACCCGCTACGGGCCGGTTGCCGTCAAACTGATCCTCTTTGCTCTTCTAATCTTGGCTGCCCATGTGGCTGCCGAATGGGTGATCGACGCGCTCAACTTCGAGTTGCGGCCGAACAACGAGGAGATGGTACACCGGATGATCACGATCTCCGCGATCGTCTATGCGGTGTTGATCGCGATCCCCTTCTTTCCCGGCGTCGAAATCGGCCTCACCCTCATCGGCATGTTCGGTCCCCCCATCGTGTTTCTCGTGTATGTGAGCACACTGGCGGGTCTCTCCGTCGCTTTCGCCGCCGGCCGCCTGATCTCGTTTACCGGATTGATAAGCCTCCTCCGCGACCTTCATTTCGTCAGGGCCGGCGCGTTGCTCGAAACTATCGATCCGATGGACGGGGAGGGCCGGCTTACGTTCCTGCTCTCGACGGCACCGAACCGCTTCGTGCCCCTGCTGCTCCGCCACCGCTACCTGGCGCTGGCCATCGCCATCAACCTTCCCGGCAACATCGTCATCGGCGGCGGCGGCGGCATCGCGCTCATGGCCGGCGCCAGCAAACTGTATTCCATCGCTGGTTTTCTCGCGACCATCGTCCTCGCGGTGGCGCCCGTTCCACTGGCGATCTTGGCGTTCGGCACGACCGTTCTGTCGGACTGAACGCTCGTGGACGCTATGGATCCTGCGCTGACTGTCGCGCAACGCCATCTTCCTATGCCGACGGGCAGCGCAGTGGGTATTTGCGTAGGGGCTAGAACTGGATGATGCCGAGGACGTCCTGGAACAGGACCAGGAAAAAATAGGTGGCGGCGATGCAGCCGAACAGCAAGCGAACGAAATCGGTGTTTCCATCGGCGTCGCGGTAACGGATGCCGTGCCAGGCAATGGCTGCCGTGACGATGAGAAACACGAAGTTGATGAAGGGCTCGAGATCGCCAGCGAAGTCAAACATCGCCACAAGCTAGAGATAGTCGCGGGTCGTGGCAACCGATGTCATGCTCGCGGAGCGCGTTCGCGGCGGGATCGGGCTCGGGGGTAAGGATTAGCGGGAGGGGGCCCCGGCGCCGGTCGGTTGGTCGTAGCCCGTCGGTTGGTCGGTGCGTCCCCATGGCGCTTCCGTCGGTTCGTCTTGACCGGCGGGGCTGAGTTCCTTTGCGTCAAAGTACGGCGGCAGCAGCGAGGTCGGCTTATCGACGCTCATGCTCGCCACCAGCAGCGCCGTGACCATGAAAACCGTCAACAGCCCGACGGCGGTACAGAACTGGCGCACGCCCTGCGGCACGAAGGTGCGGTAATCATGATCGTAGCGATGGAAGTCGGGGTCGTTTTCATCCAGTTGCCCCCGTTCCTCGCGGCTCAGGATCAGCCGGGCGTAATGTCGGGCCCAGTGCGGCACCTCGTTTTGCAGCATGTAGGAGCTGAACAGGCGCGCGATCAACGCTTCCGAAAGATCCTTGCCGAACCATTCGCGATAGGCCAGTTGAAGAAACTGGAATTCGCCGACCTGCAACAGATTGGCGGCCGAGGAGACGATCATTCGGTCGCCCATTTCCAGCTCTTCGCGATCCGGATGCAACAGGGTTTGGAAAAAGTTCATGCCGGATCCATGTACAAAGGGGACAAAACGGGGTTTTCTGGGTCCGCAAGCCATTCACCCACTCAGACATTAGGGCATTTGTCCTTTGCTTCAAGGCGGCGATCAAATTATCACGACCGTCACCGATCCAGACCACGGGCCCGTTATGTCGGTCCGCCCCGTGCCTGGCGAGATATGTTGAAGTGTTCCGATGAGATACCAAGACAATCAGCGTCATCTGGATATTCTGGTGATCGATACGGGGGGGACCCGCGTCAAGATCCGCGTCAATCACCGAGACGAGGTCCGCCAGGGGCCGACCGGCCCGGCCATGACCCCCCGCGACCTCGTGGAGCGGGTGCGATCGCTGGCGGCCGACTGGTCCTATGACGCGGTGTCCCTCGGATATCCCGGAGAGGTGCGCAGCGGCCGGCCGTCGCAGGAACCCCACAATCTCGGCACCGGCTGGATCGGGTTCGATTTCCAGTCGGCGTTCGGCCGGCCGGTGAAGGTGGTCAACGACGCGGCGATGCAGGCGCTCGGCAGCTACCAGGGCGGCCGGATGCTGTTTCTCGGCCTCGGAACCGGAATGGGCTCGGCCCTGGTGATCGACAAGCTGGTGCAACCCATGGAGCTGTCAAAGCTCCCTTACAAAAACGGCGCCACTTTCGGCGATTACGTTCGCCACAGCGCCATCGCGCGTCTCGGGCTCGAGGCATGGACGGCCGAGGTCTTCCGGGTCATCGGACTGCTGCGCGATGCCCTGGTGGCGGACTATGTGGTCGTTGGCGGCGGCAACGCCCGCTTGCTGACGGCGCTTCCGCCCTATGCGCGGCGTGGCAACAACGTCAATGCCTTCGAGGGTGGATTTCGTCTGTGGCTTGATTCCGAGGTGCGGTTTTGAGGGTCCGGATCCGCCGTGATGGTATCCGAGACGGACAAGAGGAGAAATGATGCGGATACTTTTGATCGCGTTGACGTGTGTCCCCCTGTTGGGCTGCTCGTCGGCGCTGGATGCGGACGCGAACGGCATCTGGCTCGAGGAGTCGCTGATCCAAGTGGGAGATCTCGACGCCGAGGCCGAGGAACACTGTCGGAAGTACGGCAAGCGCGCCGTCTATCAGTCCACCTTGAAAGACACCGGCAAAAAGCAATACATGATGCCCATCCGCGCCTACAAGTGCGTGTAGAGCACGGCAAGATCGCAAAGCGGCCTGGTGGGCCCGGCAGGACTCGAACCTGCAACCAGACCGTTATGAGCGGCCGGCTCTAACCAGTTGAGCTACGGGCCCGAGGCATCGATGAGCGGCGCAAGCGTGCCGCTGCCGGTACGGGCGATCGGAAGCGCATGCATCCGCTAGGTGACTAGCGAAGTCTGGATCAATAGTCCAGGAAACTCCGAAGCTTGCGCGACCGGCTCGGATGCTTGAGCTTGCGCAGCGCCTTCGCCTCGATCTGGCGGATGCGCTCGCGTGTCACCGAGAACTGCTGGCCGACTTCCTCCAGCGTGTGGTCGGTGTTCATGCCGATACCGAACCGCATGCGAAGGACGCGCTCCTCGCGCGCGGTCAGGCTCGACAACACGCGGGTGGTGGTCTCCCGCAGGTTGGACTGGATGGCCGCGTCCAGCGGCTGAACAGCGTTCTTGTCCTCGATGAAGTCGCCGAGATGGCTGTCTTCCTCGTCGCCGATGGGGGTTTCGAGGCTGATCGGCTCCTTGGCGATCTTCAACACCTTGCGCACCTTCTCGAGCGGCATGGAGAGTTTCTCGGCGAGCTCCTCGGGCGTCGGCTCGCGGCCGATTTCGTGGAGCATCTGGCGCGAAGTCCGGACCAGCTTGTTGATGGTTTCGATCATGTGCACCGGAATTCGGATGGTGCGCGCCTGATCGGCGATGGACCGCGTGATGGCCTGTCGGATCCACCACGTGGCATAGGTCGAGAATTTGTAGCCGCGCCGGTACTCGAACTTGTCCACCGCCTTCATCAGGCCGATGTTGCCTTCCTGGATGAGGTCGAGGAACTGCAATCCGCGGTTGGTGTATTTCTTGGCGATGGAAATGACCAGCCGCAGGTTGGCTTCGATCATCTCCTTCTTGGCCTTGGCCGCTTCGCGCTCGCCCTTCTGGACGGTGGAGACGATGCGGCGGAACTCGGTGACGGGCAGGCCGACACTGTGCGAGACGGCCGCGATGTCCTGGCGCATCATCTCGATGGTATCGCGATGGAGAGTGGCGAATTTCTGCCATGCCTTGCCGGGAAGGCTGGCCATCTGATCCAGCCAGTCGGGGGCCAGCTCGTGACCGCGATAATGCTCCAGAAAGTCCTCGCGTTTGATCCGGCAGTCCACCGCGAGGCGCAACAGCCGCCCTTCGAGACCGATGAGTTTGCGGTTCAGGTGGTAAAGCTGCTCGATCAATTCCTCGATGCGGGCATTGTTGAGGTGGACGTCCTCCATCAGAACGACCAATTCCTTGCGGAACCGGCCGTACCGCTTCTCGAGCGTCGACTTGACCTCTTCGCCGCGCTGCAGGGCCTGGATTCGTTGAAGCTGCAGCTTGTGCAGCTTGTTGTAGGTGGCCGCGATCTGTTCGAACGTGTCGATGACTTTCGGCGTCAGCGCCGATTCCATCGCCGCGAGCGACAGGTTTTGCTCCTCGCCTTCGGGATCGTCGTCGTCGGCGCCGTCATTGCCGCTCTCGCTCGCGACCTCGGCGGCGTCGTCGTCGTCCTCGTCGTCGTCGGCGGCGGCATCGGCACCGTTGCCTTTTTGACTGGCTTGCTCATCGCCATCGCCCGGCGCGCCGGCGGGCGCGCCCTCGGTCTCGTCCTGGCTGGCGGGAACCGCCACCGCAATCGCTCCGGGGACGCCTCCGGCGCCGCCACCGGGTTGCGCTTCGCCGCTCGCGGGCGGCGTCGCGCCGTCATACGTCGCTTCCAGATCGATGATATCGCGCAGCAGCATCCGGCCCTCGGCCAGGGCGTCGTGCCAGTCGATGATGGCGCGGATGGCCAGCGGGCTTTCGCAGATGCCGCCGATCATCATTTCCCGGCCGGCTTCGATACGCTTGGCGATGGCGATTTCGCCTTCGCGCGACAACAATTCGACGTTGCCCATTTCGCGGAGATACATGCGCACCGGATCGTCGGTGCGGCCCATGTCGCTCTCGTCGACGTTACCGGCCGGCGTGCCCGCTTCCGCCACCTCGGCCGGCGGCGATGCTTCCTCGCTGTCCTCGTTTTCGACGACGTTGATGCCCTGTTCGGACAATTGCGCCATGGTGTCTTCGATCTGTTCCGAAGAAACCTGATCCGGCGGCAGGGCGCCATTCAAGTCGTCGTAAGTGACGTAGCCGCGTTCCCGGCCCTTGGCGATCATCTTCTTGATGCCGCTGCCAAGGGAGTCGAGCAACGGACCGTCGGTGGTTTCGGTTTTCGCTTCGGGCGCTTCCGCCACCGCTGTCGTCTTGTTTGACATCTAATCCCCGCTAAAAATCAATCAAACCGTGGGAGCTCCATCGCCATGGCGACGCCGCTCGGGCGGTGCATGCCGCCTGGGTTGCCTGCTAACATGTCAACGACTGCCCAACTCAAGGGGGGTGGTCGTCCGAGAATAGCGACCTCCCGTGCTGTCATCGCGCCTTACAAGACGCTTGCCGTTTCCGTCGGCCCCATGCCGGCTGCCCGATCCGTGGAACTATTCCCCCGTTCCGTGGAATCTGTTCCGATAGAGGGCGCTTGCAACGCGGGATTTTGAACGTCTCTGTCTGATTAGCCATTCGGATCGTAAACCGCAGCTATAAAAAAAAAGTTTCCACGCCGAGGACCCACGAACGAATCCGGCATTCATCGCAAACGCATTTTTTGAGGTGGCGTTTGAACTTCACCGAGTCAAGATGTTACCCCAAACCTTTTGTCTTTAAAGGGTATCGGCGAAATTTGTCAAGCGGACGGTTGCCGAGAGCCGACCCAAAATACCCCGTGTGGGGGCCGCGATACTAGTCATCGTCCTGACGCAGCATCGTTCGCTTTCGCGCCAGCCACCGTTGCCAATCGGTTTCCGATGGGTCGGCGTCAAGCCCGTGGCACGGTGCCTCGCCCCGCGCCGCCGCTTCCTTCAGCGCCCGAATGCACTCCTTCCAGACCGACTGGATCTCGGCGGTTGAAGCCTCGACCCTGACGAAGGCGCTCGTCCTGATCAGGTCATCGCGAAACAGCGCCGCAACGGACGGCGACAGCCCGCGGGCCGCGAGCGCCGCCTTTACGGCTTCCGGATCCATGCGCGCCGATCCCGACAGCATCGCGATAATCTCCTGGCGCAAACGATCCAACGTCGCCTCGCGGAAATCGACGGACCCGATATCCTCCTCGACCTCATGAAAAAAATCGGGATGGTTGATCAAGATGGCGAGCAGGGTTTTGGCGGCGACGGACAGCGGGTCGACGCGCGTCGTGACCGCGTGCGGGCTTTCCGCCGGCGCCGTCCCCATCGCCGGCGGCCGGTTCCGGCCAAATCCGGGCCGCCGCCCCGCCGCTCGGCCGCCACTCGGGCCGCTGCCCGGGTCGCCGCTCGGGCCAGAGAATGGCGCGGAAGGCGTTTCTGAACTGCGAGCGCATGTCCGCGTCGGCGATCCGCTGGGTGTGTTCCTTGAGGCGGCCCCAAAGCGCCGTTCGGGCCTCCGGCGTGCCCAACGAGCGGCCGCGCGTCTCCATCCGCCACAAAAACGCGGACAAGCGGCGTGGCGCCGGCGAGCATGCGGGAAATGGCCTCGCCGCCTTCGCGGGCGATCAGGGTGTCGGGATCGTCGCCCGCGCGGAAGCTCGGCGAACCGCAGCCCCTTGCCGGCGCGCACCAGCGGCAGGGCGCGCTCGGCCGCCCTGACCGCCGCCTGCCCGCCGGCGGCGTCGCCGTCGAAACACAGCACCGGCTCGTCCACCAGCTTCCACAGTTCGCGGATCTGATCCTCGGTCAACGCCGTTCCCAAGCGGCGCCACCGCGTTTTCGAAGCCGCCCTGGGCAAGAGCGATCACGTCCATGTACCCTTCCACCACCACCACGGCGCCATGATCGCGCGCCGCCTTGGCCGCCAGGTGAAGGCCGTACAGCAAGCGGCCCTTTCTGGAAAACCGGGGTTTCCGGCGAATTCAAGTACTTGGGCTGCCCGTCGCCGAGAATGCGGCCGCCGAAGCCGACGACCCGACCCTTCCGGTCGGCGATGGGAAACATCAGCCGCCCGCGAAAACGATCGTATGATGCGCGCGCCGCGCTCTTGCCGGGTCGGATCACGAGCCCGGCTTCCACCATCAGGTCTTCGGAAATGCCCTCGCGCCCCAGCGCCGCCTTGAGGCCCGAGCGGCTGTCCGGGGCATATCCGAGGCGAAACCGGCCGATCGCCGCTGTCCTCCGACGCCGCGATCGCGCAAATAGGCGGAGGCCGTTCCGCCCTCGGGCATCCGCAGCATTTTTTCGAACTAGCGCGGCCGCCGCCTCCATGACCTCGTGCAAGGATTGCCGGCGGCGCGCGCGGTCGCGCTCCTCGGGGGTATCGACGGGCACCCGCAGCCCCGCGTCGGCGGCCAGCCGTTCCACCGCGTCGCGAAAGCTCAGGCCGTCGGCCTGCATGACGAAGTCGAAGACGCCGCCATGGGCGCCGCAGCCGAAACAGTGATAAAAACCTTTCTGCTCGTTGACCGTGAACGACGGCGTCTTCTCGCTGTGAAAGGGGCACAGCCCCTGATATTCGCGCCCCTTGGCGATCAGCCGGACGCGGCGTCCGGATCACGTCGGCCAGACCGATCGCGGGCGCGGATCTCATCGAGAAATTCAGGCGAGAACGCCATCGTCCATCGCCTGAAATCCCGCTGCTCTCACGGGGTCGTCGTTGCGGAGCGAATCTCCGCCGTTTCAGGCAAGCCGCGCCCTCGCCGCCGCGCCCGCCTTGGCGAAATCCATCCGCCCGGCATACCGCTCGTGCAACAGCGCCATTGCGCGGCCCATGTCCTTCAGCGAGCCGGCGCCGATCTCGTCGATAACGTCGCCGACCGCGCTTTCGACTTCGGCGTCGTCCATCTGCGGCGGCAGGAATTGCTCGATGACGGCGATTTCCTCGGCTTCCTGGCGGGCAAGCTCGGCTCGCCCGCCGCGCTCGTAGAGCTGGATACTCTCGCGTCTTTGTTTGATCATCGACTGAAGCAGGACGACGATCTGGTCGTCGGTCAGGCCCCCGTGGTTGCCCTTGCCCCGCTCGGCGATATCCCGGTCCTTCAATGTGGCAAGGATCAGCCGCAGGGTGGCGACCGCGAGTGCGTCCTTGGCCAGCATCGCGGTTTTCAACGACTCGTTCAATTGCTCGCGCAACACCATACCTCTCGAAAAGTGCAGAGCGGCATTCTAGTGCTCTGGATCCAACGGTAATCCCCAATGTCGAAATGGGGTGGCGAGAGGGCCGGTGCTCGACGGAGGGTTGACGGCAGACCCGCTTTTGCTTAAGAGCGAGCACGTCGTACACGGTGCTAACTCGTCTGTCGGCTAATTCCCTTCGAGAGTCGCGATCGTTTCCGCGCCAGGTTGATCAGGAGACCGGTGCTCCATGGCGCCAACGGCCATATACAGCCAACCGCCGCTCGCTCCAGCGCGGCGGGCCCTTCCAGCCGCCCGCCGGCGGCGGATGCGGCACTCGTCCTCGAAGACGGAACCGTCTACTGGGGGCAGGGTGCCGGCGCCCAGGGCGTGGCCATGGGCGAGGTCTGCTTCAACACGTCCATTTCGGGCTATCAGGAAATCCTGACCGATCCGTCCTACGCGGGCCAGATCATTGCGTTCACGTTTCCCCACATCGGCAATGTCGGCGTCAACCCGGAAGACGTTGAAACGACCACGCCGGCGGTCCGCGGCTGTGTCTTGCGCCAGCCCATTACCGATCCCGCCAACTGGCGGGCGGCGGAACACCTGAACACCTGGCTGAAAGTGCGCAACCTGGTGGCCGTCACGGGCGTCGATACGCGGCGGCTCACCCGGCGCATCCGCGATGGCGGAGCGCCGAAGGGCGCGTTGATCTATTCGCCGAACGAAGACATCGATCCGCTGGCGCTGCAGTTCATGGCCAACCAGTGGCCCGGCCTCGAAGGCATGGACCTGGCGAAGGAAGTCATGTGCCGGCAGACGCATACGTGGGACGAAACCGTGTGGACCCTGGGGCAGGGATACGGCCGGCAGACCGCGCCCGTCCGCCACGTCGTCGCCATCGACTATGGCGCGAAGCGGCAACATTCTCCGCTGCCTGGCGACGGCCGGCTGCCGGGTGACCGTGGTTCCGGGAACCGCCGGCGCCGACGATGTCCTGCGCCACCGACCCGACGGCATCTTCCTGTCCAACGGTCCCGGCGACCCCGTTGCGACCGGCGCGTACGCGGTCCCCGTCATCCGCGAATTGCTGGGCCGCGATATCCCGATGTTCGGCATCTGCCTCGGCCATCAGTTGCTCGCCCTGGCGCTCGGGGCAAGCACCTACAAGATGCATCTCGGCCACCGCGGCGCCAATCACCCGGTCAAGGACCTGCAAACCGGGCGCGTGGAAATCACCAGTCAGAACCATGGCTTCGCGGTCGATCGCGACAGTCTGCCGCCGGAGCGTCGAGGAAACGCATGTTTCGCTGTTCGACGGAACCAACGAAGGCCTGCGCCTGAAAGGCCGGCCGGTCTTTTCCGTCCAGCATCACCCCGAGGCATCGCCCGGCCCTCAGGACAGCCACTACCTGTTCGAGAGGTTCATGGATGCCATGAACCGAACGCGCATGATGGCCGCCAATGCCTAAACGGACGGATATCGAGTCCATCCTGATCATCGGCGCCGGACCGATCATCATCGGTCAGGCGTGCGAGTTCGACTATTCCGGCACCCAGGCCTGCAAGGCGCTGAAGGAGGAGGGCTACCGGGTCATCCTCGTGAACTCCAACCCGGCCACCATCATGACCGACCCGGGCATGGCCGACGCGACCTATATCGAGCCGATCACGCCGCGGATCGTCGAGAACATCATCAAGCGCGAGCGCCCGGATGCCCTGCTGCCGACCATGGGCGGGCAAACCGCGCTCAACACGTCGCTGGCCCTCGATGCGTCGGGCGCCCTCGATCGGCTCGGGGTGGAGATGATCGGGGCGAACTCGGCGGTCATCGCCAAGGCGGAAGACCGCTTGCAATTTCGCGAGGCGATGGAGAGCATCGGCCTCGAGTGCCCGACCAGCCGCATTGCCCACACCATCGACGAGGCGCGCGCGGTGCTCGGCGAGATTGGCCTGCCGCTGATCATCCGTCCGTCGTTCACGCTCGGCGGCACCGGCGGCGGCATCGCCTACAACACCGTGGAGTTCGAACGCATCGTCTCCAACGGCCTCGCCCTGTCGCCTTCCAGCCAGGTGCTCATCGAGGAGTCGGTGCTCGGCTGGAAAGAGTTCGAGATGGAAGTGGTTCGCGACAAGGCGGACAACTGCATCATTATCTGCTCCATCGAGAACGTCGATCCCATGGGGGTTCACACCGGCGATTCCATCACCGTGGCGCCGGCGCTGACGCTGACCGACAAAGAATACCAGATCATGCGCAACGCCTCGCTCGCGGTGCTCCGCGAAATCGGCGTCGAAACGGGCGGATCCAACGTTCAGTTCGCCATCGACCCGGACACCGGGCGCATGGTCGTGATCGAGATGAACCCGCGCGTCTCGCGCTCCTCGGCCCTGGCGTCCAAGGCGACCGGGTTTCCCATCGCCAAGGTGGCCGCCAAGCTGGCGGTCGGATACACGCTCGACGAACTGCAGAACGACATCACCGGCGTCACGCCCGGCGTCGTTCGAGCCGACCATCGACTATGTCGTCACCAAGATCCCCCGGTTCACCTTCGAAAAGTTTCCCGGCGCCGAGCAGATGCTGACGACGTCGATGAAATCGGTGGGCGAGGGCATGGCCATCGGCCGCAGCTTCGCCGGAGTCCCTGCAGAAGGGGCTGCGATCCATGGAGACGGATCTGACCGGCCTCAACGAAGTGCTCGTGGGCGGCACCAGGGAATCGGTGCTGGCGGCGGCGGCAATGCCGCGGCCCGATCGTGTCCTGGTCATCGCCCAGGCCTTTCGCCACGGTTTCGACATCGAGGAGGTCTACCGGGCGTGCCGTTACGATCGCTGGTTCCTCGATCAGATCAAATATCTCGTCGAGGTCGAGGAAGAGGTCCGGCTGCGGGGCCTGCCCGGCGATGCGCCCGGCTATCAGCGCCTCAAGGTGCTCGGATTTTCCGATCAGCGCCTGGCCGAGCTCACCGGGATGACGCTGCACGAAGTGGCGCTGCGGCGCCGGCTGCTGGGGCCGACGCCGGTCTACAAGCGGGTGGATACCTGCGCCGCCGAGTTCCCGTCGCAGACGTCCTACATGTATTCGACCTACGAGGCCGATCCCGATCAATCCCGGCGGAATGCGAGGCCAACCCCTCGGACCGCGACAAGGTGGTGATCCTCGGCGGCGGCCCCAACCGGATCGGCCAGGGGATCGAGTTCGACTATTGCTGCGTCCACGCGGCCTATGCGCTGAGGGAGGCGGGCTTCGAGGCGATCATGGTGAACTGCAATCCGGAGACCGTCTCCACCGATTACGATACCTCGGACCGGCTCTATTTCGAGCCCCTCACCGACGAGGACGTGACCGAGCTGATCCGGGTCGAGCAGTCGCGCGGAACCGTGCTGGGCGTCATCGTCCAGTTCGGCGGTCAGACGCCGCTGAAGCTGGCGCAAGCGCTCTCGCAAGCCGGTATCCCGATCCTCGGAACACCGCCCGACGCCATCGATCTCGCCGAGGACCGCGAACGGTTCCAGGTTCTGCTGCACCAGCTCGGTCTGCGCCAGCCGGCCAACGGCATCGCCCGTTCCGGCGAGGAAGCCGAACGGGTCGCGGCGGACATCGGTTATCCGGTGGTGATTCGCCCGTCGTACGTGCTGGGCGGCCGGGCCATGGAAATCATTCACGACGCGGCGGGCTCTCCACCGCTACATCAACGAAGCCGTTCAGGTCTCCGGCGAGCCAAGCCGGTCCTCCTCGACTCCTACCTCCAGGACGCCATCGAGGTCGACGTTGATGCCGTCGCCGACGGCACGGACGTCTACGTCGCGGGCGTCATGCAGCACGTCGAGGAAGCGGGGATTCATTCCGGGCGATTTCGGCCTGCTCGCTGCCGCCCCATACGCTTGGCGCCGCACCTGATCGACGAACTCGAGACAGCAAACCGCCGCGCTCGCCCATGCGCTTGGTGTCGTCGGCTTGATGAACATCCAGTTCGCCATCAAGGGCGAGGACATCTACATCCTCGAGGTCAATCCGCGCGCCAGCCGCACGGTGCCCTTCGTCGCCAAGGCGACCGGGGTTCCCGTCGCCAAGATCGCGGCCCGGATCATGGCCGGCGAAATGCTGAAATCCTTCGGCCTGGTGGAGCGCCCGCGTCTCAACCACGTCTCGGTCAAAGAGGCCGTTTTCCCGTTCTCCCGCTTCCCCGGCGTCGACATCATCCTGGGCCCGGAAATGAAATCCACCGGCGAGGTGATGGGCATCGGGTCGAACTTCCGCGGCGCGTTCGCCAAGGCGCAGATGGGCGCCGGCTCCAGCCTGCCGACCGCGGGGACCGTCTTCATCTCGGTCAAGGACCGGGACAAGGAGGCCGCCGCCGGTTGGCGCAGGCGCCTGACCAGCCTTGGCTTCGAGCTGCTCGCCACCGACGGAACGGCGCGAAGTCTCGCCGACGACGGCCTGACCGTGCGCCGTATCAACAAGGTGCTGCAAGGCCGGCCGCACTGCGAGGACGCCATTCTCAACGGCGAAACCCAGTTGATCATCAACACCACCGAAGGCGCCCAGGCCATCGAGGACAGTTTTTCGATCCGCGCCGCGGCATTGCAGACACAATGTGCCACATTACACGACGATCATGGGGGCCAGCGCCGCGGTCGAGGCCATCGAGTCGCTCGTGGAAAGCGACGATCTTGAAGTGGTTCCCCTGCAGTCTTATCTTGAGCGCGCGTTTTAACGGCCGATCCGCCGTCCTCTAACCGAGGACGGTCGAGTGGCGCCGATGGGGAGAACGCGGCTATTGTGTTGGATCATCCCCGACGCCGGAGAGTTGACATATGGATAAAGTTCCCATGACCCAGGAAGGGTACGTTCAGTTGGAGGTCGAGCTGAAGCGATTGCGTACCGAGGAGCGGCCGGCGATCATCCGCGCCATCGCCGACGCGCGCGAACACGGCGATCTATCGGAGAACGCCGAATATCACGCCGCCAAGGAGCGCCAGAGCTTCATCGAAGGACGCATGGCCGAACTCGATGACATCATGCGCCGCGCCGACGTGATCGATATTTCCAAGCTGAGCGGCGACGTGATCCGGTTCGGCGCCACCGTCGTTCTCGCCGACGAGGATACCGAGGAGGAAACCACCTACTGCATCGTCGGCAGCCATGAATCGGATGCCGCCGCCGGGCGTCTGTCCATCACCTCGCCGCTGGGCCGCGCCCTGATCGGCAAGACGCTCGGCGACATGGTCGAAGTGACCACGCCACGGGGGTCCAAGTCCTACGAGGTCGTGAAAATCACCTTTAACGCGTAGTCCCGTCTTACGCGTATCCCCGTCCGCGCGGCCGAGCACCATGAGCACCGACCCTCCGCTTGTCGACCTGATCGCCGTCGCATATCGACAACGTTCTTGTCGACGCCCGCTTTGCCGAGCTGCCGGGATACGCCGGCGGCAAGGTCCGCGACAGCTACGACCTTGCCGACGGGCGCCGGATCATCATCGCCACCGATCGGCAGAGCGCCTTCGACCAGGTCCTGACCGCCGTTCCGTTCAAGGGGCAGGTTCTCACCGAAACGGCGCGGTTCTGGTTCGATGCCACCGGGGACATCGTCGCCAATCACGTGCTCGCGTACCCGGATCCCAATGTGATGGTGGTCAGGCGGCTCGACATGCTGCCCATCGAAATCGTCGTTCGCGACTATCTGACCGGCTCCACGTCGACGTCCATCTGGCCGCTGTACGAGGCCGGGCAGCCGCGCGATGTACGGCGTGGAATTTCCCGACGGGCTCCGCAAGAACGAGAAGCTGCCCTCGACCATCATCACGCCGACGACCAAGGCCGCCCATGGCGCGCATGACGTGCCGGTGACGCCGGCCGAGGTGATCGAGCGGGACCTCCTCGGCCGCGAGCAATGGGATACGGTGGCGGCGGCGGCGCTGGCGCTGTTCGCGCGCGGCCGGGACATCGCGGCCGCGCAACGGGCTGATCCTGGTCGACACCAAGTACGAATTCGGCATGGACGAAACGGGGCGCATCGTGCTGGCCGACGAAATCCACACCCCGGACAGCAGCCGCTTCTGGCAATCGGCGAGCTACCCGGCCCGTTTCGCCGCGGGCGACAACCCGGACAGCCTGGACAAGGAGTTTCTGCGGTTGTGGATCGCCGAGCAGATGCGATCCCTATCGAGACCCGATCCCCGATATTCCCACGCGATACCCTGATCGAATTCAGCCGCCGATATATCACCTTGTTCGAGACCGTGACGGGCCGGCCGTTCCGGCCCGCCGAGCCGGGCCGCTCGGTTCGCGAGCGGGTTCGAGCCGTCGTCCGGCAATTTGCCTGAAATCCCGCGAGCGCGTCGTCCCGCGGCTATGGATCTTTTTCGTTGTTGCCGTCCAGCAGGATGGGCACGCCCGGCCTGAATTTCGATTTGCGAATGGACAGCGCCGACTTGACCTGGCTGACGTTGGGCGCGGCGGTCAGTTTGGTGGTGACGAACTCCTGATACGCGGCCCAGTCCTCGGCGACCACCTTCAACAGAAAGTCCGTTTCGCCGGCGAGCATGAAGCACTCCCGAACCTCGGGCCACTCGGCGACGAGGGCTTCGAATGCCTCCAGATCGTGCTCCGCCTGGCTGGAAAGTCCGACGTGCGCGAACACGGTGACATTGAAGCCGAGCGCCCTCGGATCGAGTTCGGCGTGATAACCGCACACGAAACCGGCTTTTTCGAGCGCGCGCACGCGCCGCAGACACGGTGGCGCCGAAATTCCCGCGCGGCGCGCGAGTTCGACGTTGGTGATTCGACCATTCGACTGCAAATCGTGCAGAATACGCTGATCGATTTTATCGAGTTTGACCCGACGCACGTTTTTTTTCTCCAATTCCCTCCCTGGGAAGCGCAACTATATTACTTCGGGCCCGAGGATGCAAAAGATCCCTTACCGTAATGTTACAGCCGCCGGGAAAAAACCGGGCCGGCCTTGCGCGCAACCGTCCGGCTTTCTATCCTAGGGTTCGCAGCGGCTTCATTAACCGTTGATTTCCGTCCTTCGGCCCGGGAAAGTCCCTGTCGCGCATGCCCGACGTTCATCAAAGCCCCGACGTTCATCAAAGCAAGGTCGTCATTCTTGGGTCCGGGCCGGCCGGTTACACCGCCGCCATCTACGCGGCGCGCGCGAACCTCGCACCGATCCTGATTAAGGGGCTGCAGCCGGGCGGGCAACTGACCATCACCACCGAAGTGGAGAACTATCCCGGCTACGCGGAACCCGTCCAGGGACCCTGGATGATGGAACAGATGCTTCAGCAGGCCGAAAGGGTGGGGACGCGGGCGTTCGACGATATGGCCGTCGGGATCGATTTCGGGTGCCGTCCGTTCCGGGTGACGGGCGATTCCGGCGACGTTTATGGGGGAGATACGCTCATCGTCGCCACCGGCGCCTCGGCGCGCTGGCTGGGGCTGCCGAGCGAACAGGCGTTCATGGGCTTCGGCGTGTCGGCCTGTGCCACCTGCGACGGATTTTTCTTCCGCGGCAAGGACGTGGCCGTCGTCGGCGGCGGCAACAGCGCGGTGGAGGAAGCCCTGTTCCTCACCAATTTCGCGACGTCGGTGAAGGTCATCCACCGGCGCGACGCGCTGCGCGCCGAAAAAATCCTGCAGGATCGGCTGTTCCGCAACCCCAAGATCGAGATGGTGTGGGACAGCGCCGTGGAAGAGATCCTGGGTGGCGGCACGCCGCCCGGCGTCGAGGGCGTCAGGGTGCGCAACCTCAAGTCCGACGCGGTGGCGGAGATCCCGCTGCACGGCGTGTTCGTCGCCATCGGCCACACCCCCAACACCGAGTTGTTCCGCGGTCACGTGGACATGGATAACGAGGGATACATCCGGACCGCCCCCGACAGCACCGTCACCAGCGTCGCCGGCATTTTCGCGGCGGGCGATGTCCAGGACAAGATCTATCGTCAAGCGGTCACCGCCGCCGGGACCGGGTGCATGGCGGCCTTGGAGGTCGAGCGCTTCGTTGCCGAGCACGCCCAGATAGCGGCGGAATGACCATCGCGGCGCAATGAGGATCGCTCGTCCGGCACTTGCCTCTCGAGGCCCGCCGGAACACAACCAAGGGACGCTCATGGACTGGGACAAGCTCCGCATCTTTCATGCCGTTGCCGAGGCCGGCAGTTTCACACACGCCGGCGAGAGCCTCAACCTCAGCCAATCGGCCGTCAGCCGGCAGATCAGCGCGCTCGAGGAAAACCTGGAAGTTCTGCTGTTCCACCGCCACGCCCGCGGCCTGATGCTGACCGAGCAGGGCGAGACCCTGTTGCGCACGGCCCGCGACATCGCCAAGAAGCTGAGCATGGCCGAGGCGCGCATCATCGAAAGCCGCGAGCGGCCGGCGGGGCCGCTCCGCATCACCACGACCATCGCGTTCGGATCCGTCTGGCTGGCGCCGCGATTGAAGGAATTTCTCGAGGACTACCCAGAGATCGAGGCCTCGGTGGTGTTGTCGGACAACGAGCTCGACCTGTCCATGCGCGAGGCCGATGTGGCAATCCGGCTGACGCCCCCCACCCAGGCCGATCTCGTGCAACGCCGGCTGATGACCCTGCGCTATCACGTGTTTGCCGCGCCGAGCTACCTGAAGGCGCACGGCATGCCCCGCACGCCCGAGGATCTCGACAACCACCGGCTGATCGTCTTCGGCGACGATGCCCGCATGCCGGTGCCCAGCCTCAACTGGCTTCTGCACGCCGGCGTCCGCGTCGGGCGAGAACGCAAAGCGTTTCTCAAGGTCAACAGTACCTATGGTATCTTCCGGGCGGTACAAAGCGGCATCGGCATCGGGGCGTTGCCGCACTATCTCAATCAGGAAACGGGCAACCTGGTGGAGATCCTGCCGGAACTGCGGGGTCCCGACGTCGATGTCTTCTTCGTCTATCCCGATGAATTGCGCCAATCGATCCGGATCAAGGTGTTCCGCGACTTTCTCATCCGGAAAATTGAAGAGTTGAACGCCTGACGCCCCTTACGCACTTGCTGCAGTGCAAGCGGAACCGGCCCCGATCGGATGTTTTTCGCAAAAGCCGACCACCCAAAATCGGCCATAAAAATAGGTTTTCGACCAGTGAAATAGGCCGATTATCCCGAATTAAGACAAATAACCCACAAATTGGCGAAGCTATGCATTTTACGCAGGGCTGACTTGCAATTTTTCGAGTGGCCGGCGCCGGCGAACACCCGTATAACAAAACCATGCGTGCTGCATTGCAGCATTCAAACAGTTTTCGGGCCTAGTCCCGGAAACCGGGCTCTTTCCCAAAGAGTCCTACGTCTCCCAGACGTGAAGCCTCCCTGTTGAACTCGCCGGGCTTTTTTAAGCCCGGCATTTTTCTTTTCGTTCCAGATTCGTTACAGAAAACCGTCATCCTCGTCGGCCTACTCATCGACATCGGCGTCGTACCGGAAGCGCGTGGCGAGGCCGCGCTCGGCACGCCCTACGGCGGACCTAGCCGAGTGCTGTCCTAATACCGCTCTGCAATAAGCAATCTTTGGTTGGAACCACCTCTTCGCGGGCAGGCCGCCGGCGGGTACGGACGGTAGCGATTAGTCGTGGTGGCCGGTAATCGGTCCCTCCTTGAAAAGGTTGTCTTTCAGCTCGTGCGCGAAATCGGGACTGTTGCGGCGGATCCATTCCAGAACCATGGCGGCGTGTTCCATCTCTTCGCGCATATTATGCAGGAGAATGTCTTTCAGCGCCGCGTCCTCGCAGTCGTCGGCGCGCTGCCGATACCAATCCACGGCCTCCAACTCCTCCATCAGGGAAGTGATGGCCTGATGCAGCGCAATCGTCTGACTAGACAGTTTTTCTCGCGGCGCGTGAAGGACTTCGCTCGTCATCGGAGTGACCTTTCATTGCAATAAGAGGAGTTGATGTCCACCTTAGTGTGGTAACATCAAGCCTTGGCGCGTGCCAATGGAATGGGCTTGAGCGTCGAAAAAAGAATCTGGGGCCAGGCGCGCCGCCCCCAATAGCCGTGTGCAGTGTGTGTTTTGTCCACGGCACCACTTCTGCAGCGAGGACGAAACGACGATGGAGAATCCAATGAAGTTCATCATGTGGGCGAACATCAACGCATTGATACAGTACCTGCAAATTTCCAAGAACATGCTCGACACGTTTTTTCCCGTCCCGCCGCAATCGCGACAGCTCAAACCGGCTCTCATTCCCGTCAAGCGCCGTGGATGCGTCGGCCCGGCCGACCGCTAGAGCCCGGATTTACCGCAGGCGGGGGTTTTAAGCTCTTAAAACTCCGCCGGTCGCCTTCTCGACGGCCGTGACGATCTTCGCGGCGATCGCCTCGATCTCCGCTTCTGTCAGGGTCTTGTCGACCGGCTGCAAGGTGACGTTGGCGGCAAGCGACTTCTTGCCGCCGCCGAGGTTGCCGCCGGAAAACACATCGAACATCCGGACTTCGCTGATCAGCGCCGGTTCGGCCGAACGCATCGCGCAGACCATGTCTGCGGCTCGGACTCCTTCGTCCACGACGAACGCGAAATCCCGCGCGATCGGCTGAAACGGAGCGAGCTTCAACGGCGGCCGGGTCGAGCCGCGCTTGCCGCTTTTGCCGGGTATGGCGTCGAGAAAGACCTCGAACGCAACCATCGGACCCTTCACGCCCATCCGTCTCAGCACCCGCGGATGGCACTCACCGAACCGCGCCAGAACCGTTTTGGGGCCAAGCCGGAGAACCCCCGACCGCCCGGGATGGTACCAATCGGGTGCGTCGGCGGTGATGGCGAGCTTGTCGACGGGCGCCGCCAGTTCCGCCAGCACGGCCAGCGCGTCCGCCTTGGCGTCGTAGACGTCCACCGGGCGTGGCGGCCGGGCCCAATGGCGCGGACCGCTTCGCCCCGACCGGATGCCGGCCGCGACCGTTTGCTGGTCTTCGGGCGTATCCCCAGCATACTGCGGACCGACCTCGAACAGAACGGCGTCGGTCAATCCACGGTCGGCGTTGCGCCCCGCCGCCGCGATCAGGTTGGGCAGCGGCGACGGCCGCATCACGTCGAGATCGGCGCTGATGGGATTGACCAGCCGGAGCGCCTCGCAATGACCTCCGAACAGAGCCGCGCGATCGGACGAGACGAACGAATAGGTTACCGCCTCCACCAGGCCCCGCGCCGCGAGCGCGCGCCGGGCCGTCCGCGTGCGGCGCTGTTCCGAGCTCAGCGCCGGCTTCGGCAGGGCGGTCTCGCGCGCCATCGCCGTCGTCGGGATGCGGTCGTAGCCGTAGATCCGAACGATTTCCTCGACCAGACAGGCCTCGCCAACAATGTCGTTGCGCCACGGCGGAACCTGCACATTAAGCACCTCATCCGTGCCCTCGGCCGAAAAACCGAGCGCCGCGAGAATCCGGCGCGTTTCCTCAAGCGGCACGTCGACGCCCGCAAGGTCCCGGGGCCGGTGCGGACGGAGCGCCAAAGTGCGTCGCCAATTGGGCTCGGCGCCGGCGACCACGATTTCGGAGGCCTCGCCGCCGCACAGCTCGAGCACCAGCCGCGTCGCCAGCTCCATCCCGGGTGCCAGGAACGACGGATCGATGCCGCGCTCGAACCGGTAGCGCGCATCGGAGGGCAAGCCGAGCTTCCGGCCCGTCGTGGCGGTCCGCACCGGATCGAACAGCGCCAATTCCAGGAAAACGTTGACGGTCTCACCCGTACAGGCCGTTCGCATGCCGCCCATGACGCCGCCCAGCGCCTCGGGCTCCGCGTCGTCGGCGATGACGGTCATCTCGGCATCGAGGTCGTATTCCCGCTCGTTCAGCGCCATCAGCCGCTCGCCGGGGCGCGCCAGGCGGACGTGCAGATCGCCCCGCACATTGTCGGCGTCGAACACATGCAGCGGCCGGCAGAGATCGACGGTCATGTAGTTCGTGATATCCACCAGCGCCGAAATCGGCCGCAACCCGATGGCGAGAAGCTTGTCCTTCAGCCATTGCGGGCTTTCCGCGTTGCGGACACCGCGCACGTAGCGGCCGACGAAATAGGGGCAGGCGTCGGCCGTGCCGGCGTCGAATTCCAGATGGACGTTGATCGGGCTTTCGAAGGCGCCTTGCACGGCGCCGGTGTCGAGCGGCTTCAATGCGCCGAGCCCGGCGGCCGCCAGATCGCGGGCGATACCCCGCACCCCGAGGCAATCGCCCCGGTTCGGCGTGATGGCGACATCGAACACCGGATCGGCGAGGCCCATCACCTCGGCCGCCACGGCGCCCACCGGCGCGTCATCGGCAAGTTCGACAATGCCGTCATGATCGTCGGAGAGGCCCATCTCGCGTTCCGACAGCAGCATGCCGTTGCTCTCGACGCCACGGATCTTCGCTTTCTTCAACGTGATGTCCGTGCCCGGAATGTGACACCCGGCGGCCGCGAACACGCCGATCATCCCGGCCCGGGCGTTGGGCGCGCCGCATACCACGTCGACGGTCCCGGACCCCGTATCCACCGTGCAGATGGTCAGCTTGTCGGCATCGGGATGGGGCCGGGCGTCGGTCACCCGCGCCACCACGAAATCGCGAAGCGCCCGGGCCCTGTCCACCAGGCCTTCCATCTCCAGACCCAGCATGGTCAGTTTTTCGGCGATGGTTTCGGCCGACTCGCTGGTGTCCAGGTGGTCCTTCAGCCAGGAGAACGTAAATTTCATGAGCCCGCTCCCGCCACCCCCGCTCCCGACACCATCGACGGCATGTCCAGCGCGGAAAACCCGTAGTGCCGCAGCCAGCGCAGGTCGGACTCGAAGAACGTCCGGAGATCGGGAATGCCGTACTTCAGCATGGCGATGCGTTCGATGCCCATGCCGAAAGCGAACCCCTGGTAGCGATCGGGGTCGATACCGCAGTTTTCCAGCACCTTGGGATTGACCATGCCGCTGCCGAGGATTTCCAGCCAGTCGTCGCCGTGGCCGATACGGAACGCGCCGCCCTCGCGGGTGCAGCCGATGTCGACCTCCGCCGAGGGCTCGGTGAACGGGAAATAGCTGGGACGGAACCGGACCGGCAGGTCGTCGACGCCGAAGTAGGCGCGGCAAAACTCGATGAGGCAGCCCTTGAGATGGCCCATGTTGGTGGTTTCGTCGACCACCAGCCCCTCGACCTGATGAAACATCGGCGAGTGGGTGGCGTCGTAGTCGCAGCGATAGGTGCGCCCGGGCGCGATGATGCGAAGCGGCGGCGCGCCGTTGCGCATGGTCCGGATCTGCACCGGCGAGGTGTGGGTGCGGAGCACCATCCGGTTACCGTCGGCGTCGTTCGGGAGATAGAAGGTGTCCATCTCCTGGCGCGCCGGATGTTCGGGCGGAATATTGAGGGCGGTGAAGTTGTACCAGTCGTTCTCGATGTCCGGCCCCTCGGCCACCGAGAAACCCATCTCGCCGAAGATGGCCACGACCTCGTCGATGGTCTGGCTGATGGGATGGATCGTGCCCACCCGTTCGGGCCGCGCCGAAAGCGTCACGTCGACGCTCTCCTGGGCGAGGCGGGCATCCAGCTCCCTGTCCGCCAGTTCGGCCTTGCGCTGCTCGATGGCCTGGGCGACCTCGGTCTTGACGACGTTGAGCGTCGCGCCGACGCCGCGGCGCTCGTCCGGAGCCATGCTTCCGAGGCTCTTCATCAGCGCCGTCAGACGGCCCTTCTTGCCGAGCGCGGCGACGCGGATGGTCTCGACGCCGTCCAGGTCGGACGCGCCGTTGACCGCCGCCACAAGTTCGGAACGCAGCTTGTCCAGATCTTCCATGGTATTCGTGCAGAACCGCTCAGTAAAAGCGAGAAAAAGCGCGTGCGCCGTTGTGCCCGTCGACCGGATGCGACGCCGATGCCGCCGGTGTCGCCCGCGCTGGTGTTTTGGCCTAACCGGTGGTTGCGAGAGCACCCTGGGCGTGGTCGACCAGGGCCTTGAACGCATCCGGTTCGCGCACCGCGATGTCGGACAAAACCTTGCGGTCGATCTCGACGCCGGCCCTGGCGAGGCCGTGCATGAACTGGGAATAGGTCAGGCCGTGTTCCCGGGCCGCGGCGTTGATCCGCTGAATCCACAGGCGCCGGAACGACCGCTTGCGGTTGCGCCGGTCGCGATAGGCATACTGCAGGCCCTTTTCGACCCGCTGGATGGCGACCCGAAAGGCGTTGCGCCCCCGGCCCTGATAGCCGCGAGCCTTGCCGATGACTTTCTTGTGTCGAGCGTGGGCCGTAACCCCGCGTTTAACGCGCGCCATGTCTGATCCTCCCTATCTGTTTGGCATGCAGGACTTGGCGATCCGGGCATCCGCGTCGGACAGGATCATGGAGCCGCGCGCCTGGCGTCTCATCTTCTTCGGGCGCTTGCGAAGGTTGTGCTGCTTGCAGGCCACGTTGGCGCGGACCTTGCCGGTGCCGGTCAGGCTGAAGCGCTTCTTCGCCGATGACTTGGTCTTCATCTTGGGCATTTGGGTTTTCCTTTGTCCCGAGCGTTGTGTTTTTCGCGATCGACGTATTTTTCACGATCGACGCGAAAAAACGCCTGTCAGCGGCGGGGCATGCCCTCGCCGGACCGCTGTGTCAGGCGCACGAAAGCGACGTTTATAAGCCCGGCGCACACCAAACGCAAGCTGGCCGGATTGCGAAATCTCCGCGGCTCGTTGGTCGCGTATCGGGCCGGGCGCGGGGCGGCGCGAAATCAGCGCGGCGCCATGATCATGATCATCTGCCGGCCTTCGAGCCTCGGCATCGACTCGACCTTGACCAGCTCGTCGAGTTCGTCGCGCACGCGGTCGAGAACCTTCATTCCGAGATCCTGATGGACCATCTCGCGGCCCCGGAACCGGATGGTGACCTTGACCTTGTCGCCATCGTCAAGGAACCGGCGCATATTCCGCATCTTGACCTGGTAGTCATGCTCGTCGATGCCCGGCCGCATCTTGATCTCCTTGACGTCGATGATCTTCTGCTTCTTCCGGGCCTCGCTCTTCTTTTTCTGCGCCTCGTACTTGTACTTGCCGTAGTCGAGAAACTTGCAGACCGGCGGATCCGCGTTCGGCGCCACCTCGACGAGATCGAGCCCGACATCGGCCGCCCGATCCATGGCGTCGCCGATGGCAAGGACGCCCAACTGTTCTCCCTCGTGATCGACGACACGCACCTTGGACACGCTGATGTCTTCGTTGACGCGCGGGCCATCGCGTGATGGCGTCTGGTCAAATGGTACTCTGGCTATGGAACGAACTCCCTCTTCTGTGCCTCGCTCTCTCCCGAGCCGACAGGCCTGGATTGCTGCTGCTTTGCGCCTCGGATGGACATGGTCTCATACATCAACGCCCGGCGCGGTACCATACGCCGCCGAAACGGGATTTGCGTCAAGAGCGTATCGACACCAATCGCAACATCCATGTCCCGATCAGGCCGTCCCTCTCGGTGCGGCCGCTTCGGCGAGAAGTCTAGCAATCGCTTGATCAAGAGCAAGTATTTCTTGGTTTTGGGACCCCAGGCGGCGGATGGCGACGGTCGTGTTTTCCTGTTCGCGCGCGCCAACCACTAGGATCACCGGCACTTTGCCGACGCTGTGCTCGCGGACCTTGAAGCCGATCTTTTCGTTGCGAAGATCGAGCTCCGTCTTCAGACCGGCCGATACCAGCGCTTGATGAACCTCGCGGGCGTAGGCGTCCGCGTGCTCGGTGATGGTCGCCACCACCACCTGCAGCGGCGCCAGCCATAGCGGAAACCGCCCGGCGTAATGTTCGATGAGGATGCCGATGAACCGCTCGAACGATCCGAGAACGGCGCGGTGAAGCATCACCGGGCGGTGCTTCGCTCCGTCCTCGCCCACATAGGTGGCGTCGAGGCGCTCGGGCAGAACGAAGTCCACCTGCAAGGTGCCGAGCTGCCAATCGCGGCCGATGGCGTCGCGCAGCACGAACTCGAGCTTGGGGCCGTAGAACGCGCCCTCGCCCGGGTTCAGTTCGGTGGCGAGGCCCGCCGTCGCCGTCGCTTCCTTGAGCGCGTTCTCGGCCTTGTCCCAGGTCGCGTCGGAGCCCGCCCGCATGTCCGGCCGGTCGGAGAACTTGACGATCACGTCGTCGAAGCCGAAGTCCTTGTAGATGCCCAGCAGCAGCGCGCAGAACGCCTCGGTCTCCGCGGTGATCTGGTCCTCGGTGCAGAAGATATGGGCGTCGTCCTGGGTGAACGCGCGCACCCGCATCAGACCATGCAACGCGCCGGACGGTTCGTCGCGGTGGCACGAGCCGAATTCCGCCATGCGCAAAGGCAGGCTCTTGTAGCTGGTGATGCCCTGCTTGAAGATCTGCACGTGGCACGGACAGTTCATCGGCTTGAGCGCCAGGATCCGGTCCTCGGACTCGGCGGTGAACATGTGCTCGCGGAATTTCTCCCAGTGCCCCGACGCTTCCCACAGACCCCGGTCCACCAGTTGCGGCGTGTTCACTTCCACATAGTCCGCCCGCTCCAGCCGGTCGCGCATGTACTGCTTCAATGTGCGGTAGAGGGTCCAGCCCTTGGGGTGCCAGAACACCGAGCCGGCGGCCACGTCCTGCAGGTGGAACAGGCCCATCTCGCGGCCCAGGCGCCGGTGGTCGCGCCGCTCCGCCTCCTCCAGCATGTGGAGGTAGGCGTCGAGCTGCTTCTGGTCGGCCCAGGCGGTGCCGTAAATGCGTTGCAGCATCTCGTTGCGCGAGTCGCCGCGCCAATAGGCGCCGGCGAGCTTGGTCAGCTTGAACGCCTTGCCGAGCTTGCCGGTGGACGGCAGGTGCGGTCCCCGGCAGAGATCGAGCCAGTTTCCCTGGCGGTAGATGCTCACCGCCTCGCCCTCGGGGATCTCGGCGATGATCTGGGCCTTGTAGTGTTCGCCGATGGATTTGAAGAACTCGATCGCCTCGTTGCGGTCCCATTCCTCGCGGGCGATGGGCTCGTTGCGCTCGACGATCTCGCGCATCCGTGCCTCGATGGTTTCGAGGTCGTCCGGGGTGAACGGCTGCTCCCGGGCGAAATCGTAGTAGAAGCCGTTTTCGATGGCCGGACCGATGGTCACCTGGGTGCCCGGATACAGCTCCTGAACCGCCTCGGCCATCACGTGGGCGGCGTCGTGGCGGAGAAGCTCCAGGGCATCGGCGTCCTTGCCCGTGACGATCGCCAAAGCGACATCGCCGTCCAATTCAACGGCGAGATCCTTGATCGCGCCGTTGACCCGCACGGCAAGCGCAGCCTTGGCCAGTCCCGGACCGATGCCGGCGGCCACCTCGGCGCCGGAGACGGGGCGGTCGAAGCCCTTGACGGTGCCGTCGGGCAAGGTGATGCGGACTCGTTCCCGAGCGTTAACCTCGCTGTGCAAAACCGGTTCGCCTTTCTCTCGATCGATGTCTTATCAAGTGGCTCGGCAATCTAGACCCGTGCGGTTGATAGTCAAGACGCGGATGCGGGCGACGGACGCATTGCGTTGGATCCAGCGCGGTCAGCCGCGACGGGCCGAGCCCGCCACCTCGTGGTGGATCTTCGCCACCTCGTGGTAGATTTTTAACGTGCGCGCGCGGAGCGCGTCCTTGGAGAAATGCTCGCGAATGTAACCGTGCGCAACCTCTCCCAGCCGGGCGCGTTCCTCCATGCTCAGCGCGAGCGCGCTCGCGACGGCCGCGGACAGGGCGGCGGCGTCGTTTGGGGGCACCAGCCACCCCGTCCAGTCCGTGTCGATGGCTTCCCGCACGCCGCCATGGTCGGTGCCGATGACCGGGCGGGCGAGCGCTTGCGCCTCGATGATGTGGGCATTGAACGCCTGAGGCTCGGTGGACGGGCAGACGACCACGTCGGCGAGCATGTAGGCCGCCGGCATATCGTCGCAGCGCTCGATGATCCGAACGCCGCCGCCGAGCCCGGAAGCGGCGGCGAGATCCTCGATCGTCCTGCGGGTAGCGCCCGTCATCGCTCTCGGCGCCCACGAACAGGCAGCAGATATCGTCGCGGCCCAGCGCGCTGACGGCTCGCAGCAAAACGTCATGGCCCTTGCCGGGCACGAGGTCGCCCGGCACCATGACGACGGGGTGGCCGTCGTCCAGCCGCCAGCGTTGCGCCAGGGCAACGATTCGATCCGTGGAAACCGACAGCGGGTCGAAACGATCCACGTCGATACCGGGATAAACCACCCGGATATTGCTGGCCGGCACGCCGTAATCGCGGTTCAGCCGTCCGGCGGCGAAACGCGAAACCGCGATGACCGGTCTTCCCCAGGTCATCACCTGCGGTGTAGCGGCGCCACGTCCGGCTGGCGTGCGGCGGACACGCCGTAAAACGTGGTGATCAGGGCTCTGCCGGTTCGCCGCGCCGCCCACCACGCGCTCCACGCGGGGCCCGGCGCGAAGGCGTGGATCACGTCGAGATCCATGGTTTCGATCAGTTCGCGCGAGCTTGCCCGCGTTCTTGTACAGGGTCAGCGGATTGCCGCTATCGAGCGGTAATTCAACGTGTTGTGCGCCGCCGCGGGTCAGCGTGTGGACGAACGGACCGCCGGCCGAGCCGACGACGGACCGGCCCCCGGCCTCGGCGACGGCGGTGGCGACCGCGAGGACGGTCTGTTCCACCTCGCCCGGGTCGCGCAGCGCCGGCAGCACCTGCAGGACGGCCAGCGCCGTTCGCCGGTCCGGGCGCCGACCGGGGCGCCGGGAAAGCCATGGCGGTTGGCCGTGGCGCCGGCCGCCGATGCGGTGTTATGGTCCCGTTCCAACGTCATGCCTGGGAGTTCGTCATGGGTGACACCGCGACCGTTCCTCAACCAAAATTTGCGCAGCGGGAGGATGGCGAGACTATTGCGTACCATCGGACTCGTGGCAAGTCGCCAGGTGTAATCTTTCTCACTGGTTACATGTCCGATATGACCGGCACCAAGGCCATTTGTCTGGAGGACTTCTGCCGGGCGCGCGGATTGGCCTATCTGCGGTTCGATTATTTCGGGCATGGCGCCTCGTCCGGGGCGTTTACCGACGGCACCATCGGCCGCTGGGCCGACGACGCGACCTTCGCCCTCGACACCCTGACCGACGGCCCGCAGATCCTGGTGGGCTCCAGCCTCGGCGGCTGGATCATGCTGCTCGCCGCCCTGCGGCGCCCCGAGCGCATCGCCGCCATCCTCGGCATCGCGTCGGCCGCCGGATTTCACCGAGGACCTGATCGCCAACATGCTGAGCGATGAGCAGAAGGCGACGATGGAGCGCGACGGCGTCGTCCCGGTCTACAGCCCCTACGACCCCGAACCGACGCCGGTCACCAAACTGATCATCGACGAGGGCCGCGATCACCTGGTGCTGCGCGACGAGATCCCGCTCGACTGCCCGGTGCGGCTGATCCACGGCATGAGGGATCCCGACGTGCCCTGGCGGACCTCGCTGCGCATCGCCGAAAAGCTGCGCTCCGAGGACGTGGAGATCGCCCTGGTCAAGGACGGCGAACACCGCATGTCGGAGCCCGACGACCTCGAGCGCATCTGCGACACCCTGGACAGCCTGCTCCGGGGTCTGTAGACCTTCCATCTGAACTCGCAATTCGCCCCATAACGCCGTGATTCGCCTCAACAAACCCTGAACTTCTTTCAATTTCCGGCTGCGTCACCGATTCCCAATCTTCGAGCAGTGTCAAGGGGTTCGGGCGGATCGGATGGACCAAAACGGAAACACCGTTGCGTCCGGCCAACGACACTCGCAGTTTGACCCTCAAATCGGAGTGGAAACGTCAGGGCAGAGCGCCGTATTCGGTGACAGCGCGGCGCGCCGGAAAAATCGAGGGAGAAAACAACCATGAGGGAAATTTTAGGCGACGACGGTGACAATCTCATTGCCGCTCCCGATTCCGAACCCTACACGCTGGTTGGCCGCAAGGGCGCCGACACCCTGGTCGGCGGCGTCGGAGCCGATGTCCTTTACGGCGATGACGACGATGACAGATTGACCGGGGGACAGGGCGACGACGAAATCGACGGCGGCGCCGGCATCGACATCGTCGATTATGCCGCCTACACCGACCAGTCGGTCGACGTCGATCTTGGCGATGAAACCGCCATCGGTGTCCGCCGCGCCCGCCGGCCACGAGCCTGGATCGCGACAGACTGATCGCCATCGAGAACGTCCTCACCGGCGGCGGCGATGACCGGCTGACGGGCGATAGCCGGGCCAACCGGCTGGACGGCGGGCCGGCCGCGACTGGCTCGACGGCAACGGCGGGAACGATACGCTGCACGGCGGAGCGGGAGACGACACCCTCTTGAGCACCGACGGGCGCGGACGAAATCGATGGCGGCGAGGGCAGCGATATCGTCGACTTTCGAAGGCCGCCTCGAGAGTAACAACTCAACCTGGGCGCCGGATCGTTTCGGGGCGAGGTCACCAGGGGGGATTCCTACACGGGCATCGAAGGCTTCAGCGGGACCCGGTTCAACGATGTGTTCACCGGCGGCAAATCCGACGACAGGCTATGGGGCGCCGGCGGAAACGACAAGGTGTCGGGCAACAAGGGCGATGACCGCCTGCGCGGCGATGACGGCAACGATACCGTGAGCGGCGGCGATGGAGAGGACGAGATCGAGGGCGGCCGCGACAAGGACCGGTGCTCGGCGGCAACGACAATGACCATCTTCGCGGCGATGCCGGCAACGATACCCTCAAGGGAGAGAACGGCGACGATACCCTCGATGGCGGCAGCGACGACGACAAGCTGTTACGGCGGCAACGACGACGATGAAGCGCGCGGCGGCGCGGGCGACGACCTTCTGAAAGGCGAGAAGGGCAACGACACCCTCGAGGGCGACGCGGGCGACGACACACTGCATGGCGGCACGGGTGACGACAGGCTCTCGGGCGGCGACGGCAAGGATGTCCTGAGCGGCGGCGACGGCGACGACATGCTGGTCATCGGCAACGGGCGGCCGAAACCGCGGCTCGGGCGAAATGCGGAAGCCCAAGCGACGGACGGCTCCTATACGGGCGATCAATTCGATACTTTCTACGGCGGGCAGGCTACGACACCGTGGTCGTCACCGGAACGCCGGACTCGTTCTGAACGGTTTCAACCCCGAGATGTCCGTCGAACGGATCGACGGCAACGGCAACAGCATCCTCGGCAACGAAACAACAACAAGTTCAACTTCCAAATGTGCGGGACATCACCGGCGTGCCGCTGATCTCCGTTGGCGGCGGCTAACGATTTTGCCCGGGGCCATGCCGGAAGGACAGGATCAATGGCGATGCCGGCAAGGACACCATCGAGGGACTGGGCGGCGACGACGTTCTGTCGGGTGGAGAGGACAACGACGTCGTCAAGGGCGGCGACCAGACATGATTCGGTGAACGGCAACAACGGCGATGACAAGCTCTATGGCGACGCCGGCGACGACACCCTTCGCGGTGGAGAGGGAAAAGATACGCTCTAGGGCGGCGACGGCAACGACGTCATCGAGGTGAGCGGAAACGACGACACGACCGACGTCCTGAGAGGGGGGCAGGGCACGGACACCTTGGTGCTCAAAACGCCCGTCGTCACTCTCGCCGGCCTCAACGCCAAGGCCTCCATTGAATTCGTCAATGGCTATTCCGGAGACAGTGGCGGCAAGAGCGCCATCGTCGGCACCGAAAAAGCCAACGTCTTCGATTTCCAGGACATGGGATTGAACGATGTCTCGATGGTTTCGGGCGGTGACGGCGGCGACCGGATCATTGGCAGCGCCGACGACAACGCCTTGAAGGGCGACGACGGCAACGGACGCCATTCAGGGCGGCGACGGTGACGATCGCATCTGGGGCGGTTCGGGCAACGACACGCTCAAGGGCGATGACGGAGAGCGATCGGATCGCGGGCGACGACGGCAACGACAAGCTCCATGGCGGTGACGGCGACGACACCATCGTCGGCGGTCCGGGCAACGATACGCTCTTTGGCGGCGACGGCGCGGACGAATTCTGGTTCTCGGTGGGCGACTTCGCGAACAACGGCAAGAACCATATCAAGGACTTCGATCCGGCGACCGACAAGATCGTCATATTCGATCCGGACCTGCAGGTGGACGGTTTCGATCCGCTCGATGTCACGTATAGAAACAACAAGACCATCATCGACCTGAACGCTAACCTCGCGGGCGCCAGCCAGGTCATCGTCCACGGCGTGGACCTGGACACAATCGAATACGATCTGGACATCGTCACCGACGACATGCCGGTCCTGTGATCCCGGTCCGTCGCCTTACGCCTTCGCGTGCGCCCCGAAGCGACCGCCTCCGCGCGGCCGTCCTTGCGACCTTTCCCGCCGCCCTGTCGGCCCTCCCCTTTTCTCGATAGTTCACACTATGGTTTAATCGCGGTGGTGCTGGCAGCCCTCGGCTCTCGTCTCCTGACCATGAAGCGATGAATTTTCCCACGAGGTTTTTCATGAAGCGAACAGTTTTCAGTGTGGTTGCGGTGGGTATGATGCTTGGCATGCCCGCGCTTGCGCAAATGGCGCAAGATCATGGTAGTCATGCCGCTATTCGCACGGCCGTGCCACGGGCAGCCGGTGATGACCTTTTCGGTGCCATCGCCGAAATCGTGAAAATGCTTAACGACGATCCGGAAACGGAGTGGTCGCGCGTCGATATCGGTGCTCTCCGCCAGCACCTGCTCGACATGGATGCCCTCGTCACGGAGGCGAGGGTAACTCAGGAGCCCGTCCCCGATGGGGTTCGCATACGCGTTTCGCGAAGCGGTCTTGGTGGCGAGGCAGCTGGCCGCATGGTTCCGATGCATGGGCCAGCATTGGGCGAAGAAACTGGATGGAGCTCAACCGTTGACCTTGGGGACGAAGAGATCGTCTGGTCAGTGACCGCGTCCTCCGAAGCAGATGCAGTAAAGATCCGGGCGCTTGGATTCTTCGGCCTAATGGCGACGGGGGCCCACCATCAGCGGCATCACTTAGCCATAGCGCGTGGCGAGGTTATGCATTGAAGTCCGCTCTGCCTATACCAATTCTCGCCGGGTTCACGGTTGTCTGCGAAGTCGTCGCCGGCGTTGCGGCCGGGTCGCTTCAGGGTAGCGTTCAATCGGCTGGGGCGTCCCAGGGTATTATACCAAGCTGCGTAGGCTGAGACTCACGCTGTGTCTTCCCATCGGGTCGGATGTCTGAATCAATGAGGTGAGATGGTTCGGAGGTTTGTGATGGGTTCAGCGATATTGTTGCGGGAAGATTTTGATGGTGCGGCTTTGCGGCGAATTGCCAAAGCGTCGAAGGATGCGGCGCAGAGCCGCCGGCTTCTTGCTTTGGCGGAGATTTATGACGGCGGTGCGCGTTCGGATGGGGCGCGTGTGGGCGGTGTCGGTCTTCAGGTTATCCGCGACTGGGTGCTGCGTTTCAACGCGGACGGCCCGGACGGGCTGATTGACCGCAAGGCGCCGGGCCCGTCGCCGAAGCTTACCGGCGAGCACCGCCAGGCGCTGGCGGAGATGGTTGAGGGCGGGCCGATCCCGGCGGTGCATGGCGTGGTCCGCTGGCGTCTCAAGGACTTGGCACAATGGATCTGGGAGGAATTCCGCATCTCGCTGGACGAGACCACCGTGGGGCGGCAACTGAAGGCGCTGGGTTTCCGCAAGATGTCCGCCCGTCCACGCCACTATGCGCAGAACGCGTTGGCCATGGAGGATTTTAAAAAAACTTGGCGTAATTCGACTTGGCTGTTGATGTCGTAAAAGCAGATTGATGCGTCTATTTCCCGTAATACGGACATTCTTGTGTTTCGGGTAGCCGTTGGCTGGGCGCGGCCGGTATTGCGGCGGTGGTGGCGGGAATATGGCTGGTTGACGGCGCGCGTCGGCGCGTCCGGGCATGCGTGGACCGCCGCGATCGATGGGTCGGCCCGGCCGCTTCCGCGGGTGCGGGAATTGACGGGATCAGGCGGCGATGGCGGCGAGGAAGTCGACCGGTTCCGGCTTGTTACGCAGCGTTCGCAACCAGGCGAGATAGTCGGGCAGATAGCGTGTCGACACTCCCTTGAAGAGTCCATTGATGGCGTTCTTGAGGACAGCATGGTGACCGTTGACCCGGCCGAGGGTCAGGGTGCCGGGGCGGCGCCAGGATAGTCCGGCAGCCTTCTGTTCGGGAGTTGGCTTGAATGGCTCGATGGTGCGATGATGCTCGCTGGCGACCAGTTCGGCCAACTTTGGATAGGCACTGAGGCCGTCGGAGCAGATCAGCGATCCCGGTGTGATGGAGCCACACAGAGCGATGACGATGTCGTCTTCGCGGCGCCCGTCCAGGACGGCCTCGACCGCACCGCCCGCACGATCCAGCGCGGTGACGACCGGCACCTGTTCGGACGAAAGTCCTCGCTTGGTGGCGCCCGACCCGCGGTAGCGCGGCGGCCGGTTTTCCGGCGGATGGCCGCGCTTCCAGCCACGATGCCCTTTGAAAGACCGCAGAAAGTACGTCTCGTCGGCCTCGACAATGCCCGAAAGCATCTGCGCCGGACAGTGGTTAGTGGAGTCAGAAGCCGGTGTCGCCAACGCCAGGCGGTCAGGCGGGCGATGCCCAGATGCTCATGGACCCAGTCGGTTGTCTACGAAGTCGTCGCCGGCGTTGCGGCCGGGTCGCTTCAGGGTAGCGTTCAATCGGCTGGGGCGTCCCAGGGTATTAGGCGCGTTTTTGCGAACGGGTGTTCGCGTCGCAACCAACGGAGCGGGCTCGCCTCTGCCTTCGTCCCGGCGGGGACAGGGTTTCCGCCTGTAGGCGAAATCTCTTAGCTTGTCGTCACGGTCTATGCCTTGGCGCCCGCCTCCTGGATTTGCGGGTCTGTCATTTGGCCTGTGTAAGTGTTTTGAACGGAGGCCTGTGGTTAAGTTTGCAGCGAGCGACCCAATAGAGTCGAACGAGCGGAGAACTTATCCATAGGCCGGGCCGGATTAGGCACTGACATGGAGAATAACGGAGATGACAAAGACCAAGCGTAAGAGTGAAGAGTTTTCCGATGAGACCCTTGATGCCTTACTTGCCGGGCATGAGACACCGGAGGAAATTTTCGGAGAGGCCGGGCTTTTCAAACGGCTTCAATCAGCGCTGATTGAGCGCGCCCTGGGGGCCGAGTTGACCCACCATCTGGGTTATCCGCTCCACGGCTCGGCGGCCGGCGATGACCGGCGCAACGGCCATGGCGCCAAGACTGTCGAAACGGAGACCGGGCCCTTGGCGATCCGGGTTCCACGCGATCGGGACGGGGATTTCACGCCGCAATTGGTCAAGAAGGGCCAACGGCGCCTGGAGGGGTTCGACGACAAGGTTCTCTCGCTCTATGCCCGGGGCATGTCCATGCGTGAGATCCAAGGGCACCTGGAAGAGCTCTATGGCACGGATGTCTCGCCCGAGCTGATTTCGACAGTCACCGACGCGGTGCTGGACGAGGTGAGGTCCTGGCAGAGCCGCCCCCTGGAAAGTCACTACCCGATCGTTTATCTGGACGCCCTTCGGGTCAAAATCCGTGACCGGGGGCATATTGTCTCCAAATCCGTCTACCTCGCCATTGGCGTCACCATGGAGGGCCAAAAGGAGGCTCTGGGCCTCTGGCTGGCCAACGCCGAGGGGGCGAAATTCTGGCTTCAGATCATCACCGAACTGAGGAACCGGGGGATCGAGGATATCTTCATCGCCTGCGTCGATGGTCTCAAGGGTTTCCCCGAAGCCATCGCCACCGTCTTCCCCGAAACCCAGGTGCAGCTCTGTATCGTCCACATGATCCGACATTCATTGGCCTATGTGTCCTGGCAGGATCGCCGCACCATGGTGGGGGATCTCAGGGCCATCTATGACGCGGCCAACGAGGATGCGGCGCGGATGGCGCTCAATGACTTCAAGGACAAATGGGACGGCCAATACCCAACCATCTCCGCTTCATGGGAGAGGAACTGGACCGGGATCGTGCCGTTCCTGGCCTACCCACCGATGATCCGCAAGGTCGTCTACACCACAAACGCCATCGAGGCCGCCATCCGCCAGGTCCGAAAGATCATCAAAACCAAGGGAGCCTTCCCGAACGATGACGCGGCCATCAAACTCATCTACCTGGCATTGCGAAATGCTGAGAAGAAGTGGAAAATGCCATTGAAGGAATGGAATGCGGCGATGAACCAATTCGCCATCCTCTTTGCCGACCAATTCCCGAAGCAATAGGAATGTCGGCTAAAACTTACACAGATATTCTGACAGCCTCGGATTTGCGGCCAGCGGAAGGGCTCGCCGGTGATCAGCATCTTGTGGAGGATCACCGCCAGCTTGCGCGCCAACGCCACGCAGGCCTTCTTATGGCTGGTGCGCTTCTTCAGCTTGCGCGCCCAGTCCTTCAGCGGATGCGCCCGGCGCACCCGCGTGAGCAGGCCGTTCGCCGCCTGGTAGAGCAGAGAGCGCATCAGGCTGTCGCCCATCTTGGAGATGCGCCCGCCATAGTCCACCTCGCCCGATTGCCAGCGCCGCGACGTCAGCCCCAGATACGCCCCCACCGCCCGCGAGCCGCTAAACCGTAGGGTCGTCGATCGTCGCGCAGTACGCCAGCGCCGTCAGCGACTTCACATGGGGCATGCTCATCAACAGCTGGCAGTCTGGCCGCCGCTTCGCCCGGTGCGCCACTTCGCTATCGAGCGCCGCGATACTCTCCATCAGCGCCGCGCGGGCCGACAGCATCGTCTCCGCCACGCAGACCAACTCGGGACGATCCGCCACCAACTCGCGTACCCTCGGCGAACTTGGCCACGCCCTTGGGAAAGCGCAAACCCATCGACGCCAGCAGACCGCGCAGCGCGTTCTCCTGGCTGCGCCGCCCGCTCACCAGCTGCGCCCGCGCCTTCACCAGCACCCGATCCGCCTGCGCCGCCTCGCTCTTGATCGCGACCGCGCAGAAAAAACCCAACCGCGCAAGCTCCGCCAGACCCTCCGCGTCGTTCTTGTCCGTCTTGTTATGCCGCATACGCAGCACCGGATAGACCCGCCGCGCATCCACGCACTCGACCGGAAGCCCGCGCTGGCGAAGCTCCCGCGCTAACCAGCTCGACTGCGTCCCGGTCTCCATCACGATCCGCTCCGGACAGACACAATGCTCCTTCAACACCGCAAACAAGGCGTCGGGATCCGTGGCAACCTTGCCGGATGCCAAAATCTCCCCGTTCGCATCCTTCACACAATACGCTGTCTCTTCCTTCGATACGTCCAATCCAACATACTCCACCATGGTCACTCTCCTTGTTTGGCCCTTTGGGGCGTTGCTATCGACCCCGCATTATAGGCCCGGGAGAGTGACCACCGGAATTACGCTATGTATAAGGGCCGGGTACGTGGCCTCGGGTAATCGATAAGAGAACTTGCAACAGGATCCGAAATGAAGCTCACGGCCGGTCGCATCGACGCTTTCATGCGCAGTCCGGACCCCGGCGTTCGCGGCGTTCTCGTCTATGGCGCCGACCGCGGACTTGTCAAGGAACGCTCCGATGCCTTGCTTGCCGCCGCCACGGGTGATGCGTCGGACCCGTTTCGCTCCGTCGAGATCTCCGTCGATACGCTGAAGGGGGATGCGACACGTCTCATGGACGAAGCGGCCGCCCTGTCGTTGTCCGGAGGGCGCCGCGTTGTCCGCGTCCGGGGCGCGACCGATGCCGTCTCCGAACAATTCGCGTCGTTTATTAAATCCGGAATGGGCGAGGCTCTTGTCATTGTCGAGGCCGGCGAGCTGGCCGCGCGATCGTCTCTTCGGAAGATATTCGAAGGCGGCGCCGACACGGTGACGTTGCCATGCTACGTGGACAACGAGAGCAAACTCGATCAATTGGTCCACGAAAGTCTCGCCAAGCACGACCTCAAGGCAACGCCGGAAGCCAATGCTTTCCTCGTCGCCAATCTCGGTGGAGACCGCGCCGTAACCCGTCAGGAACTGGAAAAGCTGGCGCTGTTCAAGGGCGGCGGCGGTGTTGTAACGCTGGAAGACGCCGAGGCGGCGGTTGGCGACAGCACGCGGACTTCCATGGACGCGGTCGTTTATGCCGCATTCGGCGGTGACGCCGGTGGCCTGGATAGGGCGCTGGAAAAAGCGGTGGCCGAAGGCGTTCCGCCGGTTGCTATTCTGCGTTCGGTGGCGCGGCACCTGGTTCGCCTGCATATGGCGCGGGGATTGATGTCCTCGGGCCGGTCGACGGAACAAGCGATGCAGGCGTTGAGGCCCTCCGTATTTTTTGCCGTCAAGGACGCTTTTCGGACCCAATTGAGCTGTTGGGACGAGACACGCCTGAGCAGCGCGATGGAGCTGGTGACGGGCGCGGAAATCGAATGCAAAAGCACGGGAACGCCGGCTCAGGCGGTGTGCGGCAGAACGCTCATTCGTTTGGCATTCGCGGCTCGAAGCGGCGCCGGGACGCGCTGACGATCAGGTTCGAGTGCCGGACGCGGCGTCATCGTCGACGTCGTCGACATCACTCGTGCCGGCCGGATCTTCATCGCCGGAAAACCCCATTCCCTGACCATCGGGCCCCAGGGGTTCCGCATCGGAGATGCTGCCGTAGTGAGCGCCGCCGTCACCGGTGACATGCGCCGATGCGTCTCTGGGTGCGCCGCCGCCATGGGCGCCGTGGCTGAGGCGCTGGAGGACCTCGTCGAGTTGATCGAGGGAGCGGTAGTGCAGGATCAGGGAACCGCCGGCGCCACGAAACTTGATTTCCACCTCGAGGCCTAAAAGATTGCTGAGATCTCTCTCAAGGGCAATGGTATCGCTGTCCTTTTGCGGGGCGCTCGAAGCGGCCCGGGGCACGGCGCTCGCCTTCTTCGCAAGCTTTTCCGTCTGCCGGACATTGAGCCCGCGCTTGACCACCGCCTCGGCGAGCGCCGCCGGGTCGGCCGAGGTCAGAAGCGCCCGGGCATGACCGGCGCTTAAACTGCCGCGATGAAGCAGGGTCTTGACCGGGTTCGGGAAGATTGAGCAGCCGCATCATATTGGCGACATGGCTGCGGCTCTTGCCGATGCTCCGCGCCAGGTCTTCCTGCGTGTGGCTGAAATCGTCCATCAGCCGGCGATATCCGTCGGCTTCCTCGAGTGGCGAAAGATCTTGCCTTTGAAGGTTCTCCACCAGCGCAATTTCAAGAGCCTCGCGGTCATCGAGCTCCTTGATGACGATCGGCACTTCGTGGAGCTGCGCTTTCTGCGCGGCCCGCCACCGGCGTTCGCCGGCGATGATCTCGAATACGTTGCCTTCGTCTCGGTGCCGCCGAACCAGAATGGGCTGGAGGATACCCTTTTCAGCGATGGAACGGGCGAGATCGTCCAGGTGTTCTTCGTCCATGCCATGGCGAGGCTGAAATGGACTTGGTCGAAGCAGATCGATTTCAATGGTCTTGTAGGAGCGCAGGCGGTCGAGTTTTGCGTAATCCTCGTTTTCCTCCGCACCGAGCAGCGCCGACAACCCCCGGCCCAGGTTGGGGCGCTTCGCCTCCGCCGGCATCAGGCTACCGCCAGCCGTTCGCGCCGCAAGACCTCGCCCGCAAGGTGGAGGTATGCGCGCGACCCGGCGCAATTGATGTCGTATATGAGGACCGGCCGTCCATGGGACGGCGCTTCCGATACACGCACATTGCGCGGGATAACCGTCTTGTAAACCTTGTCGCCGAAGTGGGCGCGAACATCGGAAGCGACCATATCCGACAACCGGTTACGTCTATCGAACATCGTCAACACAATTCCTTGTATCTCGAGGGAAGGATTGACCGTTTGCCTCACACGCTCCACCGTGCGGAGCAAATGACTGATGCCCTCGAGCGCAAAGAACTCGCATTGTAACGGCACCAGCAGGGCATCGGCGGCGGTCAAGGCGTTGAGCGTCAGGAGCCCGAGCGCCGGCGGACAGTCGATCAGCACATAATCGAATTCCTCGGCGCCGCGGCGAATGGCGTTCTTGAGATAAAACTCCCGGTTCTCCATATTCACCAGCTCAATCTCGGCCCCCGACAGATCGACACCCGAGGGCACGATCGAGAGTCCGGGAATGTCGGTCTTCTTTATGGCCTCGGCCACCGTCGCCTGGCCGATCAGCAGATGATAGACATTGAGTTGGCGGTCGCCGCGCGAAATGCCGAAACCCGTGCTGGCGTTGCCCTGTGGATCCAGGTCGAGAATCACCACGCGCTTTTTCGTGGCGGCAAGTGCCGTGCCGAGATTGATCGCGGTCGTGGTCTTGCCCACCCCCCCTTTCTGATTGGCGATAGCGATGATGCGAGGACCGGAGGGCTTCGAGGGCCCGGGTTCAGGGTTCATGGCGAGGCCCGACATCCGAAATTTTGAGAATAACGCCGTGAGGATCGGATCCACTGGGGATCGAAGAGACGCGCATATTCCACGCTTTCCGTGCCTCCGTCAATTCCTTCTCCGCGCTTTTACCTTTTAAGAATATACCAAATCCTGTATCAGACAAGTATGGTAACGCAAAATTTAGTAGCGTCGCCAGCGATGCACAGGCGCGGGCCGTTACGACGTCCACCTTTTTAAGGTGAAGGCTTCTCGATTCGGTCGTTGTAAATGCTCACGTGTGTGCCGGTGAGGCGCGCGGCTTCCCTCAAAAACGCGCATTTTCGCGAATTGCTCTCCACGAGGGTCACACGGGCCGGCGTCATGATCGCCAGCACCAGACCGGGAAAGCCGGCTCCGCTGCCGAAATCGACCACCACGGGACTGCCCGAGGGCAACAACGGCCGTAATTGCGCCGAATTGAGAAAATGCCGGCGCCACGGATCGGTCATGGAACTCGCGGCCGACGAGGTTTATCCGGCGGTTCCATTTCTCCAGAAGGTCCAAATAGACAGCGAGGCGATCCATCTCTCGTTCGCTCGCGCTCGTCAGTTCCTTGAACGCGGCCGACGACAATGGGATGTTTCACGTGAAACACGCCCTGCTCGGGCGCGTCGGCACTCAAGCACTCAGGCGGGCCGTGTCTCCCGCCACCTTGTTTCGCCTGCGAACATATCCCAGCAGCGCCGTCAACGCCCCTGGCGTGATCCCCGATATTCGTGCCGCGGCGCCCAATGTCGCTGGCCGCGCTTCCGAAAGTTTTGAGCGGACTTCGTTCGACAGACCGGCCACGGCGTCAAAATCCAGCTCGTTCCGGAATTTCGAGCGCCTCGTCGCGCTTGAACGCGCGAATATCGGCCTCTTGTCGATCCAGATATCCGGCATACCGCGCATCGTTGACCAGTTGCTCCAAGATCTCGCGCGAGACTTCGCCAATCTCTGGCCACACCCGGACAAACGCTTGCATGTTCCCCATGCCCTGAGCCAGCACGTCCAGCGCGGATCGTCGCCGCGCGTCCCCCTTGACGTCAAGACCATGGTCCCGGAGCGTTGCCGGGGATGCGGTCAACCGAGACACCGAGCTCGCGCGCTTTCGCCAGTTCTCCTGTCTTGGCCGCGAATGTCTCGCTTCGCCGCTTGCCGACGAGACCCCAGTTCATGCCCGTTTCCGTTAACCTCTGGTCTGCGTTGTCGGCCCGCAAAGACAACCGGTATTCCGCCCGCGACGTGAACATGCGATAGGGCTCGCTGGTGCCCCGGGTCACCAGATCATCGATCATCACCCCGATATACGCCTCTGAGCGATCGAGCGTCACCGCCTCGCCCCCGCCAGCCGCAAGGGCCGCGTTGGCCCCGGCCACCAGACCCTGCCCGGCCGCCTCTTCATACCCCGTGGTGCCGTTGATCTGGCCGGCAAGAAACAGGTTTCGTGCCCGCCTTGTTTCCAGGCTCGGCCGAAGTTCCCGTGGATCGACAAAATCGTACTCGATCGCATAGCCGGGCCGGAGCATGACCGTATCCTCCAGACCCGGAATGGTCTTCAGCAGCGCAATCTGGACGTCCTCTGGCAGCGACGTGGAAATGCCGTTGGGATAAACCGTCGTATCGTCCAATCCCTCCGGCTCGAGGAAGATCTGATGGCGGTTCCGGTCTGCCGAAGCGAACGACCTTGTCTTCGATCGACGGGCAATACCGCGGCCCGATGCTCTCGATCTGACCGGAATACAAGGGAGCGCGGTGCAAGTTATCGCGGATAAGGGCGTGCGTGGCGGGCATGGGTGCCGGTGATATAGCAATCGATCTGCGGAACCGTGATGCCGTCCGAGAGAAACGAAAACGGCGTTGGCGGATCATCGCCCTTCTGCGGTTCCAGTTCCGCCCACCGAATGGTCCGTCCATCGAGGCGGGGCGGCGTCCCGGTCTTCAATCTCCCGAGGCGGAACCCCAGTCGTTGAAAGCTGTCCGCCAGCCCCACGGCCGGCGCATCGCCGGCCCGTCCAGCGGCAAACTGGGAATCACCAATGTGGATTACGCCGCGCAGAAACGTCCCGGTCGTTATCACCACCGCGCCGGCCTTCAGGCCTCCCCCGCCAGCGGTTTTCACACCGGCGATTGCCCCCGCTTGTGTCAAAAACAAAGTCCTCGACGGTGGCTTCCTTCAAGGTGACGTTCGGCTGGTCCCGCAACAACGCTTTCATGGCCCGCTTATACAAGCGCCGATCGGCCTGCGCGCGCGGTCCCTCGACGGCCGGTCCCTTGCTCCGATTGAGGATTCGGAACTGGATCCCCGACCGGTCGATGGCCCGCCCCATCAGTCCGTCGAGGGCATCGACCTCGCGAACCAATTGCCCCTTGGCCAAGCCGCCGATGGCCGGGTTGCACGACATCTCGCCGATGGTATCCAACCGCTGCGTAACCAGGGCGGTGCGCGCGCCCATGCGGGCGGCGGCGGCGGCGGCCTCGCAACCCGCGTGTCCTCCACCCACGACAATGACATCAAAGCGGTTCATTCAATCCGTTCCCATTCGGCGCGGTCTTTCAGTCGAATGACCACATTATCCTGTTTCGCTGTTTCACGTGAAACATCACTTGCCGATACAAAAGTCGCGAAAGATCACATCCAGCACATCTTCGACATCGACCCTGCCGGTAATCCGCCCCAGAGCGCGGGCCGCCAGCCGGAGATCCTCGGCCACCAGTTCCGGCTCCAAGCCACGCCGGCACCGGCCGAGCGCCTCGTAACTCTCCTCCAGGGCCGCTCGGTGGCGAACCCTTGTCAATGCCGGAACATTCGCGTGCGAAAAGCGCTCCCGCACGGCGCTTTCGACCGCACTCAGCAATTGGGCGAACCCGTCTCCGGTACGCGCCGACACGGCCATCGCCCGCATCCCGCAAACATCCGTATCCCAAGTTCCCTTGGCGAGGTCCGACTTGTTCACCACCGCGATGGTGTCGCCATCCATCACCTTCTTCGTTTCCTCGTCCGCCGCCGGCCATAACGCGCCATCGAAAACCGCCAGCTTGAGGTCGGCGGTCCGGGCTTCCGATCGCGCCCGGCGTACGCCCTCTTCCTCGACCTCCCCCGCCGCGTCGCGAAGGCCCGCGGTGTCGGCCAGGATAACCGGGAAGCCCCTCACATCCATCGCAACTTCGATCACGTCGCGGGTGGTCCCCGGGCATGACGATACGATCGCCGCTTCCCGCTTCGCCAACACGTTCAACAACGTGGACTTTCCCGCATTGGGTGGTCCGATGATGGCGATGCGGATGCCCGACCGTATCCGCTCGCCGCGTCCGCCATCCGCCAAATGTTCCGCGATGGCTTGCCTCAGCGACACGATGTCGGCGAATACCCCTTGCTCCAACGTCTCCGGAAGATCTTCATCGGCAAAATCGATCGTCGCTTCGAGATGTCCGATGGCCTTCAGCAACCGGGCCCGCCATGTGTCGTATACCGCACCCAGCTCTCCTTGAACTTGCCGGAGCGCTTGGCGCCTTTGGACCTCGGTCTCGGCGTCGACGAGGTCCGCCAGCCCCTCCGCCGCCGTCAGGTCGAGTTTGCCGTTCTCGAACGCCCGCCGGGTGAACTCCCCGGCCTCCGACGGCCGCAACCCTCCGGATCGCCGCCAAGGCCCCGAGCACGCCCGCCACGACGGCCAAGCCGCCATGAACATGAAGTTCAGCCACGTCTTCGCCCGTAAAGCTTGCCGGACCCGGAAACCAAAGAACGAGACCGTCGTCGATGATTTCCCCGGCGCGCATTTTCGATCCGCCGCCGGGAGGCGACCCGAACCGGCGGTCTGGGCTTCCCCGTCATCTTTTCCAGAGCGGATCCCGCCCCCGGGCCGGACACGCGAACGATGGCGACGCCCGCCCGAACCGCGCCGGTGGCGACCGCGAATATGGTTTCCATCGCCGATCCGCTTTCCCGCCTTTCGCTTTGGAATTAGCTCGCGCCGTCCGGCGTATCCGACGCGTCTCAACAACAGACGATCGACCCGGCCCTTTCCGAGGAGATGTACTTCCAGAATTTCGTCCACGTCGGCGCGCGTCTCATACCGATACCAGACGCCCTCCGGATAAATCACCATGGTCGGTCCGAGCTCACAGCGATCAAGGCAACCCGACGCGTTGACGCGCACTTTTTCCAATTCCAGTTCCTTCGCGCGTGCCTTCATGTAGTTCCGCAGGCGCACCGAACCGCGCCGCGAACACGATCCCCTCGGGTGACCCTGCGGCCGTTGGTTGACGCAACAAAAAACATGACAACGATAGTACAAATCCGGCTCATCGGTCTCGTTCGGCAAACGCCTATTCCTTTCCGCTCTTTTCCTCTCTTGCCGTCTTCTCGGCCGCCCCGGTAAAGCGCGACCACAGGAAATTCTGCCATTGCTCGAAACTTTGGATCCCGAGTGGCATCCACATTTTCATCAACGCCTCCGGTTCGGTCGAGGCCAGCGCCTTTCTCATGCGATCTTCTATGTCTTTCAACAGTGCCGCTTGCATCGGCTTGACATCCGGAAGACCGAAAAGCGTCCGTGCTTCCTCCGGTGTGCAATCAATATCGATATGAACTTTCATTCCGCCTACCTTTTCCAAGCCCCGGTTGTTTCGGGTATACACCCATGTTATTAGTGCCTCCAGACACTTGGGGCTTGCAGCCCCGGGCGGCAACGCCAAATTAAGCAAGGGCATCGAATTGCGCAACGCCTCTCCCACAGTGTCGCTCGACCGACAATGAAGTATGGGACCGGCCGCCATGTCCGCGAATTTGCTCTCCCGGGAAACCAGCCCTTATCTGCTGCAGCACCAGGACAATCCCGTGCATTGGCGGCCCTGGAATTCGGCGGCCCTGGAAGAAGCGCAACGGCACAACAAACCCATTTTGCTGTCCGTTGGCTACGCTGCCTGTCACTGGTGCCATGTCATGGCCCATGAAAGTTTTGAAGACCCCGACATCGCGCGCCGGATGAATGACCTTTTCATCAACATCAAGGTCGACCGCGAGGAACGCCCCGATATCGATTCCATTTACCAGTCCGCCCTGGCGCTCACCGGCCAGCAGGGCGGTTGGCCGCTGACCATGTTCTTGACGCCGCAGGGCGAGCCCTTCTTCGGCGGTACCTATTTTCCACCTACCCCGCGATACGGGAGACCCGGATTTCCCGAAGTTCTTACCGCCATTTCGGCCGCCTTTCACTCGGAACACGATAAAATCTCCCAGAACGTCGTCGCCATTCGGGACGCCCTTGCCCGTTTGGCCGATCCGGGATCCGGTCATGGCATCACCATCGACCTGCTGGATCAAACCGCCGCCACCGCGCTGCGGCTCGTCGACCCCGTCCACGGCGGTACATCCGGCGCGCCCAAGTTTCCGCAACCGATCTTCTTCCGCTTCTTGTGGCACGCCTACAAGCGGACGGGGTCCAAGCCGTTTCGCGACGCGGTCGTCACCACCCTGACCTCGATCTGCCAGGGAGGCATTTACGATCATCTGGCGGGCGGTTTCGCGCGCTATTCCACCGATGACCGCTGGCTCGCCCCGCATTTTGAAAAGATGTTGTATGACAACGCGCTGCTTGTCGATCTGTTGACCGACGTCTGGCTGGAAACCGAGAACCCCCTGTATGCCGCGCGCATATCCGAAACCGTTCAGTGGCTTTTGACCGACATGCGTGTCGATGCCGCCGACCGCCAGTCGTTCGCCTTTGCCAGCGCCTTTGACGCCGATAGCGAGGGCGTCGAAGGCAAATACTATGTCTGGCACGAAGCGGAGATCGACAACGATCCTCGGGTCCGACGCCGCCGCCTTCAAGCAAGCCTACGACGTGACCCCGGCCGGCAATTGGGAAGGCGCCACCATCCTCAACCGAACCGGCACCCCCGGCCCTGCAGGACCAAGAGCTTGAGAGCAAACTCGCGGATTGCCGCGAGCGGCTGCTCGCCGTCCGAAGGCACCGCGTTGCTCCCCAGCGCGACGATAAGGTCCTTGCGGACTGGAACGGCATGCTGATCGCCGCCCTCGCCAAGGCATCCGTGGTTTTCGATCAACCCGCCTGGCTGGAAGCGGCGCAAACGGTGTTCTCGTTCGTCATCAAGGAAATGGACCAAGACGGTCGTCTACGCCATGTCTGGTGTGCCGGCGATGCCCGCCACCCGGCGGTGATCGACGATTACGCCAACATGGCACGCGCCGCCTTGACGCCTGTTCGAAGTGACGGGCGAACAGGCGTATCTGGCCAGGGCGGCATCATGGATCGACGTCGCCAATCAACATTTTTGGGATAGCGCCAAGGCGGGGTACTTTCTCTCCGCCGATGATACCAAGGACGTCATCACCCGGAGCAAGAACGTCGCCGACAACGCAACCCCTTCCGGCAACGGCATGATGGTGGAAGTGCTGGCCCGCCTGTACGCTCAAACGGGAGATGTATCGGCACGGGACCGCGCGAACGCCGTCGTCAACTCTCTTTTCCGGCAACAATCCCAATTATCTGTTGAGTGTCCCCGGGTTACTTACCGCCTACGGATATATCATGAAACCCGTGCAAATCGCCATTATCGGCGATCCCGACGATGCCGGAACCGCCGATTTGCGTGCCGCGGCGCACCGCTCACCGGCCGTCTGCAAGGTCATATCTCTGGTGAGCCCCGGACAAGCTCTACCTGAACACCATCCAGCCGCCGGAAAGGCGCAGGTGGACGGGCGGAGCACGGCCTATGTCTGTATCGGTGCCGAGCTGCGGACTGCCGGTCACCACGGTCGCCGATCTGCAAAAGCAACTGGCGCCGGCCTAGGGCGCCTAGGGTCCGTCGTGCCTCACCTATCCCTCGCGAGCCCCGTCGGCGAACTCACTCTTTTTGAAGTAGAGAACGCCCTCGTCGCCATTGAATGGGGCCGGGCATCCGGCGCCTCTTCGAGCGTCCTTCTGGAAAAGGCGCGCGACCAGCTCGACGCCTATTTCGAGGGCGTTTCTCGTTCTTTCGACCTTGCCCTGCGTCCCGTGGGTACACCCTTTCAGCAAACAGTATGGCGGCACTTGCGATCCATCCCCTATGGCGCCATTCAGACCTATGCCGCGGTCGCCGCCGCCCTGAACACCAGCCCGCGCGCCGTCGGCACCGCCTGCGGCCGCAATCCGCTGCCCATCGTTATTCCCTGCCATCGCGTCGTCGGCGCCGGTCGCGCCCTCGTCGGTTACTCGGGCGGCGACGGCGTTGAAACCAAGAACGCCTTGCTCTCCTTGGAAAACGCCGCGGATTTTTCCAACTTGGCTTTTCCAGAAGACGGCTAAGCCGCAAAACATCGGAGGAACAATGACCAACGCCATTCTTATCCATGAAACCGGGGGCCCCGAAGTGATGCGCTGGGGTCCTGTCGACGTCGGTGATCCTGGCTATGGAGAGGTCCGCGTTCGGCACTCAGCGATCGGTTTGAACTTCATCGACGTCTATCATCGCTCCGGCCTGTATCCCTTGGCGTCGCTTCCCGCGGTCATCGGCATGGAAGGGGCCGGCATCGTCGAAGCCTTGGGTGACGGCGTTGCCAATCTCAATCTCGGACAGCGGGTCGCCTACGCCAGCCCTCCACCCGGCGCTTATGCCGAGGCGCGTCTGATGCCGGCCGATCGTCTCGTCGCTGTTCCGGATTCCATCACCGACCAGCAAGCGGCGGCGATGATGCTTCAGGGAATGACCGCGCACTATCTCCTCCGCCGCACCTACCCCGTGCGTCCCGGCGACACCATCCTCATTCACGCGGCGGCGGGTGGTGTCGGGCTTATCGTCTGCCAATGGGCCAAATCCCTCGGCGCGACCGTCATCGGTACGGTCGGCAGCGAAGAAAAGGCGGCTCTTGCCAGCGACAACGGCTGTGATTTCCCAATCTTGTACAGGCGCGAGAGCGTTACCGATCGGGTTCGCGACATTACCGGCGGCGACGGTGTCCCGGTGGTTTACGATTCCATCGGCAAGGACACGTTCGAAGCCTCGCTCGATTGTCTCAGGCCGCTCGGCATGATGGTGAGCTTTGGCAACGCCTCGGGGCCCGTTCCCCCCGTTCGAACCGGCCATTCTGTCGGCCAAGGGGTCTCTGTTTTTCACCCGCCCGACCCTCATGACCTACACCGCCAAATCCGAGGACCTTCAGGCCGCCGCTCGCGAACTTTTTCACGTTGTCGAGAACGGCGACGTCAAAATTTCGGTCAACCAAACGTACCCGCTCAAGGACGCCGCACAGGCACACACCGATCTCGAAGCCCGGAAGACAACGGGGTCCACCATTCTGATCCCATGACCCGCCGGCCTAAAAGCAACGTTTAGCTGTTCATGGCGTCGAAGAAGTCGGCGTTGTTTTTCGAATGCTTCAGCTTTTCCAGCAGAAATTCCATGGCATCCGTGACGCCCATGGGCATCAGCACACGCCGCAGCACCCACATCTTCGACAGCGTTCCCTTGTCGACGAGAAGCTCTTCCTTGCGGGTGCCCGACTTGGTGATATCGATGCTGGGCCACGTCCGCTTGTCCGCCAGTTTCCGGTCAAGGATGATTTCCGAGTTGCCCGTTCCCTTGAACTCTTCGAAAATCACTTCATCCATGCGCGACCCGGTATCGATCAGCGCCGTGGATATGATCGTCAACGAGCCGCCTTCCTCGATGTTGCGGGCCGCCCCGAAAAACCGCTTCGGCCTTTGCAATGCGTTGGCGTCGACGCCACCGGTCAGAACCTTGCCGGACGACGGAACCACGGTGTTGTAAGCTCGGGCGAGGCGTGTGATGGAATCCAGCAGGATCACGACATCGCGTTTGTGCTCTACCAGACGCTTCGCCTTCTCCAGCACCATTTCCGTCACCTGAACATGGCGCGACGCCGGTTCGTCGAAGGTCGAGCTGACGACCTCGCCCTTGACCGACCGCGCCATGTCCGTAACTTCTTCGGGCCGTTCGTCAATCAACAGGACAATCAGATAACACTCCGGGTGATTGGCGGCGATGGAGTGCGCCATGTTCTGCAACATCACCGTCTTGCCCGTCCGCGGCGGAGCCACGATCAGTGCGCGCTGCCCCTTGCCAATCGGCGTGATCAAATCGATAACGCGGCAGGTGATATCCTTGTTCGCCGGATCCTGGATCTCCATCACCGTTCTTTCGTCCGGATACAGCGGTGTGAGGTTATCAAAATTGATCCGATGGCGGACCTCGGTCGGCTCGCCGAAATTGATCTGGTTGACCCTCAGCAAGGCGAAATATCTCTCGCCGTCTTTCGGGGAGCGAATTTCTCCCTCGACTGTATCCCCTGTTCTCAAACTAAATCTTCGAACCTGGCTCGGAGAAACGTAAATATCGTCGGGACCAGGTAAATAATTCGCTTCCGGAGATCTTAAAAATCCAAATCCGTCTTGCAATACTTCAAGTACGCCGTCTCCGAATATCGCAGTTCCATTTTCTGCCAGCCGCTTCAATATCGCAAACATCATCTCTTGTTTGCGTAAAGAGCTTGCATTCTCGATGTCCAATTCCTCGGCATAGCTCAGGAGTTCAGCCGGAGGTTTAGCTTTGAGTTCTTTCAGGTTCATAATCGATTAGGAGCTCCGAGGGCGCTGTTCAACGATGACTTCTTTGACCGCCACGATACTTTCATGGCGGATCTTGTCCCGTGTCCGACGTCATATAGGATCGGACCGCTTGGCAAGGGTCCGCGTTGAAGAAACGGTGAGGAAAGTAGCTAAACGACAGGTGTGAATACCTTAAGAATAGTACCATGGACCATTTGGTCACACGCTGTCAAACAAAGAATCGCTTCTCACCAAATCGGTCAAAAGGGCTTAATTACAGCCAAAATCACGATCGCGATCATCAGAACGGTGGGGACTTCGTTATTGATGCGGAAGAAAAGTTCCGAGTGCCGGTTTCTGTCCTCCGCGAACGCCTTTCTCCACCGGCCCATAAAGCCATGCGCCACGAATAGCCCGATGAGACAGGTGATTTTCGCGTGAAACCATCCCATGCTCCAGACCGCTTCACCCAAGTACCAGATTAAAAATCCACCGGTGACGAGAGTGGCCAGCATGGCCGGGTTCATGATCGCCCTCAGCAATCGTCGTTCCATGATCTTGAAGGTCTCGGACGCCGCCGATCCGACAGGTTGCTGCGTATGATAAACGAACAATCGGGGCAGATAGAGAAGCCCCGCCATCCAGGCGATGATGCTGATCAAATGAAGGGCTTTCGCCCACATGTATCCGTCCACGACAACTCCAACAATCAATGGTTCACGTCAACCAAGCCCGCACACATACACCGGCAACATTCCGAAGGACAGATGCGCTCGCCGTTCGCCGGCCCCGGCGTCCGTTCCCGCGACACTGCGTCTACGACCGTTGCCGCCAGGCCTTCGATAAATTCGTCCGCGATCCCCACGGTCGCGACACGGAAATACCCGGGCACGCCGAGCTCCTCGGCCTTCTCGCGATACTCCACATCGAGCTCCACGAGCGTCTCTGAATGTTCCGAAACGAAAGCGATCGGAACCACGACCACGGGCACGCCATCGCTGGCCGCCCGGGCCAGTTCCTCCTCCGTCGCCGGACCAATCCATTCAAGCGGTCCAACACGGCTTTGATAGCAGATCGCATGGTCCACCGGACCCGGCATTTTGCTCAATTCCCGAACGACGGCGTCAACCGACATTTCCACTTGCCGCTGGTATGGATCACCGCGCGCGATCACTTTTTTCGGAAGGCCGTGGGCTGAAAAGAGGATCCGCGGCGTGCCCGTTTGCCGCGCCGTTTCCAGTGCATCCCTTATCAACCTGACTTGTGCCGCGATCCATCCCGGTTCCCGCGGATAACAGCAAACCGCGTGGCACGGAACCGTCAGCCCCTGCCGCGCCGCCGCTCGGTGCCAATCTTTCAGAGACGACCCTGTCGTCGTCGTTGAAAACTGCGGATACAGAGGCAGAAGGACAATCCGATCCGGCCCGAACTGGCGGACCGCCGCCGCCGTTTCCGCGCTGAAAGGGTGCCAATAGCGCATGGATACGAACGCTCGCGCTTGTGACGCTCCCATCGCGCGCAATTTTGCCTCGAGTGCATCGCTTTGTTGCATCGTTTCTTCGAGCAATGGCGATCGACCGCCAATCTCGGCATAGATCTGTCGGGCGACCGGTGCGCGCCGCCGGGAAATCAGTTTGGCCAGGCCGTAGCGAAGGGGTTGAGGCGCACCGATGATGGCCCGATCATTGAATAGGTTGAACAGGAAAGGCTCTACCGCCGCCAGGCAGTCCGGACCGCCCAGGTTGAACAGCACGACAGCCAGCCGTTCGGGGCGATGGTTCAGCGAACTCGCCACTCACGCACCATTTCCGCCACGCGGGCGACATTTTCCACCGGTGTGTGCGGAAGAACGCCGTGCCCCAGATTGAACACAAAGGGGCCGCCGCCCAAACCATCCAGAATGCGCGTGGTTTCCGTTTCGAGCGCGTCCTCGCCGACAACGAGGAGCTGGTTGTCGAGATTCCCTTGAACGACGCATCGATCCTGCAATTTCCTACGCGCCCACCACAAGGGAATGCCCGGATCGATACCCACGCCGTCGACCCCGGTTTCGATGACGTACTCTTCACATTGAACGCCGCACGCCCGCGGAAATCCAATCACCGGAACGTCCGGAAAATGGCCCTTCAGCCTGCGCACGATCTCTTTGGTCGGTGCGATGACCCATGAGCGAAACTGGGTTTCCGCCAGAATGCCGGCCCAACTGTCGAACAGTTGCACGGCTTCGGCCCCATTTTCGATCTGGCGGCGCAAATAAAGCACCGTCGCGTCCACGAGAATACCGATTAACCTCCCAAAACTATCCGGGTCCCGGTATGCCCATTGGCGCGCGGTTTCGCAGGCCGTACCGCCGCGTCCTTCGATCATGTAAATGGCAACGGTCCACGGCGATCCCGCGAAGCCGATCAAGGCGGTTTCCGCCGGAATGTCACCGGCGAGCCGACGAACCGTCTCGAACACCGGCCGCAGATGCTCTTCCAGATTGTCCAGTGTCAAAATCGATATGTCCGTCTCGGACCTCAACGGCTCCAACAGCGGTCCTTCCCCCTCGACGAACCGCACGTCGCATCCGAGCGCATCCGGGATCACCAGGATGTCCGAGAACAGGATGGCAGCATCAGGCTTGAAGCGGCGGAGTGGTTGCAGGGTCGCCTCCACAGTGAGATCGGGCGTATAGCAGAATGAGAGAAAGTCCCGTGCTTGCTTCCGAAGTTCCCGATATTCCGGCAAATACCGTCCAGCCTGGCGCATGAACCAGAAAGGGGGCCTCTCGGACGCATGGCCACTGAAAACCCGCAGGAAATGCTTTTCGATCATGTTTTTTACCGGCTGACGGGAGAGTTTTCCCGGTTTTCATGCGTTCTCACTAAATCATATCTAACTTAGAATCTAATCTTTGTTGTAGTTGTTGGGAGGGCTAAATCTGGGGATTGTTGGCGGTCCACAGCTTATCCCACGAAATGCCCTGGCTTTGCGCGGACAACATTTGGGCTGTGGGCGGATGGCTGCGAAAGTCCATGAAGTTGAGCCTTTGGAAGCAATTGCCCCGGGAAGGACAAGTGGGGACAATCACGAAAATTGTCATTTTCCACCGTGTTTTCCCGGTTGGAAGCACACGGTGGGTCAATCCAATCACAGCGTATATCTAGCTTACGTTTGAACGGATAACTCGGATCGATCGCGCACCAGACACGGAGGGTCCGACTTGTCCCCTTTTCGTCACCAGCTTGTACACACTCGATCCACGCGGCGCGGAGAACGAGTTTGCGGGTAACTAGTCGCTCCAGGAAGCCGCCGCTTTGAGCCGGCGACGCGATCTCGTGCTGGCTTCGGCGAGCATCGCCCGTGCGGCCATGCTAGCGAATGCCGGCGTCTCGTTTGTCTGTGAGCCGTCCACCGTGGATGAAAGCCCGATCAAGACCCAAATGCGGTTAAACGGTTCCACCAGCGGGCAAACAGCCTTGGCACTGGCGGAGGCGAAAGCAATGGATGTGGCCAGACGCCGCCGTGGCGGCATCGTTATCGGTGCGGACCAGATCCTCGAATGCAACAACGATTGGTTCGACAAACCCAACAACCAAGAACAGGCTACCGAAACGCTGCAAAAGTTGCGCGATCGGAGCCATATTCTCGTCAGCGCCGTGGTCGTCGCGCGCGATGAGGCATGTCCATGGCGGTTCGTGGATACCGCTCGATTGACCATGAGACCTTTCAGCGATGTATTTCTGCGACGCTACATCGACCAAGCCGGCGACGAAATTCTGGCGTCGGTCGGAGCCTATCGGATCGAGGGAATGGGAATCCAATTGTTTTCCAGGCTCGAAGGAGATTGTTTCACCATTCTCGGTATGCCGCTTCTACCGCTCCTCGATTTTCTGCGTCAAAATGGTTTCCTCGAGACTTGACCCCGATCGGATCGGCATCAATGAGCGACCCACGAAGAGCCGGAACACAATGAGTATTCTCTCTGGCACAACCAAGATCGCGGGGGTCATGGGATGGCCCGTGGCATACTCCCTGTCGCCCCGGCTTCATGGGTACTGGCTGGAACATTACAGAGTGGACGGAGCGTACGTGCCGCTGCCGGTCAAGCCGGAAAACTTTGTCGAAGCCCTGCACGCGTTGCCGAAACTCGGCTTCGCGGGCGCGAACGTGACCGTGCCCCACAAGGAAGCAGCGCTCTCCACCGTCGATACCGCAACCGACCAGGCTTGGCGGATCGGCGCCGTCAATACCGTTGTCGTTCGCTCGGATGGATCGCTCCACGGCGACAATACCGATGCCTTTGGGTTCGCGGAAAACCTGAAATCGGTCCAGGGTGCGGGGTCCCGGACGACGGGACCGGCGGTGATCCTGGGCGCTGGAGGTGCCGCTCGGGCCGTGTGTGCCGCGCTTCTTGATGCACACTTTCCGACCCTGAAGATCTGCAACCGTAACCGCGACCGGGCGAACGCCCTGGCCACGGATCTCGCAGGTTCCATCGAAGTGATCGCCTGGGAAGATCGAGCGCGGGCCTTGATGGACGCGGCTTTGCTGGTGAACACGACGACCCTGGGGATGACGGGTCAGCCGCCGCTCGATCTCGACCTCGGCGGCCTTGCCAAGGAGGCCGTTGTTACGGACATTGTCTATACGCCGCTTAAAACGGCCCTTTTGCAAGATGCCGAGCAACGCGGAAACCCGATCATTGACGGGCTCGGCATGCTCCTGCATCAGGCCCGGCCAGGTTTTTTCGAGTGGTTCGGCGTCGATCCCGACGTCACCGAGAACCTTCGGCAATTCGTCCTCGAGGGTCGTTGAAGGATGGTCATTCTTGGCCTCACCGGCTGTATAGCCATGGGAAAGAGCGCGGCCGCGGATATGTTTCGGAGGCTGGGCGTGCCGGTTCACGATGCCGATGAAGCCGTGCATCGTCTGCTGGGGCGAGGGGGTCTGGCGGTGGCGGCGGTGGAAGCGGCGTTCCCCGGAGCGGCTCGCCATGGCGCCATCGATCATGAAACTGTCGCAAAACGCGTTTTCGCGGACAATGCGGCGCTCAGGCGCCTGGAAAGCATTCTTCACCCCCTTGTCAGGCTCGATCAACAATCTTTTCTGGACACGGCATCCCGGCGGGGCGATACGCTTGTTGTTCTCGATGTCCCGCTGCTGTTCGAAACGGGCGGCGACGAGATGTGCGATGCTGTGGCGGTCGTATCGGCGCCTCTGTTCGTTCAAACCGAGAGACTGCTCAAGCGGCCGGAAATGACCCGTGAACGGATCGAGGCCATTCGTCGCCTCCAGATGTCCGATGGCGAAAAAAGACGCCGGGCGGACTATGTCATCCCGACGGGACTGGGACGGGATTTTGCAATGCGGAGGATCCGGACAATCGTTGCGTCAGTAAGAACCAGCGGCAAAAGCCGGCCCGCCGACCGGTCGAGGCCGCGTCGCCGTGATCGTGGGCGGATGAAGGGTCAACGCCATGCGTGAGATCGTTCTGGACACGGAGACCACCGGTTTTGATCCCAGTCAGGGCCACCGCATCGTGGAAATCGGTTGCGTTGAGTTGTTGAACCATGTTCCCACGGGGCGGACGTATCAGGTTTACGTCAACCCGGAGCGCGCCATGCCCACCGAAGCATTCGAGGTTCATGGCCTTTCGGAGGACTTTCTGTCCGACAAGCCGGTGTTCGCGGTCATTGCCGAAAGCCTCACCGCCTTCTTGGCTGATTCTCCCCTGGTGATTCACAATGCCGCTTTCGATATGGGATTCATCAACGCCGGGCTCACCGGCCTGAAAAAGCCCCCGATCGACACGGCACGGGCCATCGATACGGTGCTAATGGCGCGCAAGAAGTATCCGGGATCCCCCGCCAGCCTCGATGCCCTGTGCAGACGGTTTCAGATCGATATATCGGATCGTGCTCTGCACGGGGCGCTGAAAGACGCGCGCCTCCTGGCCGACGTGTATCTGGAGCTTCTCGGCGGTCGCCAGCCCGGACTGAAACTGCTGTCGCGGGCGGGCCAGAAGGCGGTCGCGCAATTCCAGCGTCAGCGCCCTCCGCGGGTTCTCGTCCCCGGTCCCGACGAAGAGGCAGCCCACGCGGACTTTCTCGGGAAGATCAACGAGCCGCTTTGGAACGTCTCCGGATAGAGACGCCGCGTCGAGACGGCCCGTGGATTTCCCGTCGGCACCTATACCAGCTTGGCGTCGTTGTCTTCCGGCGGCGGGGTCTCGGCTTGCGCTTCCTGAGCCTGTCTCTGGTAAAGACCGGCGAAATCCACGGGGCCCAGCATCAGCGGCAGGAAACCGCCGTTCACCGTCGTCATGGCGACGATCTGGCGCGCGAAAGGAAACAGCAGGCGCGGGCATTCGATCAAAAGGACGGGGCGAAGATGCTGCTCCGGCACGTTGATGGTGAAGACCCCGCCATACGACAGTTCCATGATGAACGCCGCGGCGTCGTCGATTTTGCATTCGGCCTTGATGCTCAAAATCACTTCATAGGCCGGCGGCGCGATGTTCTTGGCCTTGACGTCCACATGAACCGAGATGTTCGGTTGTTTGTTCTGCAGTTCCTTGAAAATCTCGGTGTCGCCGGCGCCTCGAAGGAAAGATCCTTGATGTATTGCGCATTGATGGCCAATGCGGGTGCGTTTTGCTGGCCTTCCTCGGCCGCGCCGCGCCATGCGGTTCCGTTCCGCCGTTGCCCGAGTGTCGCCGGGTGCGGTGTCTTCTGTTTCGTCAGTCAAAATGACCCCCTATCTGTCAGTGAAGCATCTGGCTATCACGGATCGTCCGGCCGGACAACTGTCGGCGGGGGCTGTCGGCGTCGCCACTTGGACGAACCCTGAGTGTCGGAAGGAGTCGGTCTGGACGGGCCTTGGTCGTCGATCCTGCGGATCGACCTCTTCGAACTGGCCATCGATGACCGGGACCATCGCCCGGCGGCTCGGAACCATCGCCCGGTGACGGCGTATCGGTCCAGGTGTGGATTTCCGCTTTCTTGGCGAAATATCGGCCGGACCATTGCCGCAAGATGTCGCGAACCGGCGGAACGAGAGAGCAGAAATCCGATCGTGTCGGTGATGAATCCGGGCGTGAGAAGCAGCGCGCCGCCGATGACGATGCACAGTCCGTCGAACACCTCGGTCATCGGAAGCCGGCCCGCCGCCAGGTTCTCTTGAGCGCGGGCCAGCGTCGATAGGCCTTGATGGCGGAGCAAGGCGCTGCCGATGATCGCCGTCAGGATGACGGCGCCGACGGTCGGCCACAGGCCGAGATATCCTCCGGCCTCGATGAAGACGATGATTTCGAGGATCGGCACGCCGATCATCGCGACTAACAGAATCAGGACCATGGTTGCGTTAGGACCTGCAAAGGCTTATCTATTGATTAGCTGTGTAGCGATAGGCGAGCAGACGGAAGGTGGCTGGATGCGGCGGCTCACGCCAGTTACCTGGATCGCTGTTTAAAAACCAAGAATGCCTCGACTTTTTCAGCCGCGCAAACATCATTAAGATACTATTATGAGCGGTGGCTATCAGTTTCTCGACATTATTTTATTTGCGCTTGTCGCGGCGTTTCTGATTCTGCGGCTTCGGAGTGTTCTGGGCCGGCGCAATGGACACGAGGGACCGACCCGCGATCCGTTCGAGAACGCGTCGCGCGCGAGAAAACGGACGAAAAGGTGGTTCGACTTCCGGATCGTTCCGAGCCGTCCACCGACATCGATCCGCAGATCGATGACGACGTGGCGAACGCGCGCACGGAAGGCACGCCATTGGAGGTTGGCTGACCCAGATCCGGGTCGCGGATCCGAAGTTCAACATCAACGAATTTCAGTCCGGATCGCGCATCGCCTTCGAAATGATCCTCACGGCCTTCGCGGCGGCGGATACCGACGCCCTGAAGAACCTTCTCAGCCCCGAGGTTTTCGGCAACTTTTCTCAATCCATCCGGGAGCGGGAAGAGGCCGGCGAAACCATGGAAACGACCTTGGTGGGATTCAAGTCGAGCGATGTTGTCGAGGCCTACATGGCCGGCCGGACAGCGCATATCACCATGAAATTCGTCACCCAGCAGATCAACGTGGTGCGCGGCAAGGATGGCGAGATCGTCGATGGCGATCTGAGCACGATCAACGACGTAACGGACTTCTGGACGTTCGCGCGCGACACCCGCAGTTCGGATCCCAACTGGATGCTGGTCGCAACCGGCAGCCTTGATTGAGCCCATCTCGCCCCTGACGGCGGGCTCGGAGGCTTTCCACCTTTCTTCACACGGCTTCGATGTCCGATCAATGCTCGGCCGATCTACCGTGGTCGCCGCCTGCCTGGCGGTTCTCACACATTGCGGACCTCCGCCGCCACCACGCCTCGTGCTGACGCCCGTTTCCTATGACGATTTGTCCGGTTGGCGGCGGGATGATCTATCCGGCGCCCTGTCGGCGCTTCGGCATACATGCGCGCGCTTTGATGGGTTTCCGATGACCGAAGGTCGGTCCCGATGCGTTGGCCGGAACCATTGCCGATTGGCGTCCGATCTGTTCGGCAGCGGCGTGATGCCGAAGACACCGGCACGGCCGCGCGCGCGTTTTTCGAGACTTGGTTCGATCCGTTTCTCGCGGACGACAACGATAACGCCGAGGGCTTGTTCACGGGTTACTATGAGGCGGAACTCCATGGATCCCGGACGCGGCGGGAAGCCTATCAGACGCCTATCTATGCGCGACCTAAGGATATGGTCACCGCCGATCTGGGTCTGTTCCGGGAGGAATGGAAGGGCAAGACCCTGGTCGGTCGGGTCGTCGACGGTCGCCTGCGTCCCTTCCCGTCGCGCGCGGAGATCGAGGCCGGCGCACTGGCGGGCGAGGATCTGGAAATCCTCTGGGTCGACGATCCCGTCGACGCGTTCTTTCTTCATATCCAGGGGTCGGGCCGCGTCGTGATGAACGATGGCGAGATCGTCCGGCTGGGATACGCCGCCCAGAACGGCCATTCATATGTCGCGATCGGCCGTGAATTGATCGAGCGCGGGGCCATCTCTCGTGAACGAATGTCCATGCAGGCCATTCGGGGTTGGCTGGAAGACCATTCGGACGAGGCGCCGCAATTGATGGCGAGCAATCCTTCCTTCGTTTTTTTTCGGGAATTGAAAGGGCCAGGACCTATAGGGGCGCAAGGCGTGCCGCTGACGCCCGGGCGGAGCCTGGCCGTGGACCGCAAGTACATTCCCCTCGGCGTTCCCTTGTGGCTGGACACCACCGACCCGCTTTCGCCGGACACGCCGCTTCGCCGGCTCGTCGTTGCCCAGGATACCGGAGGGGCCATCAAGGGGCCGGTGCGCGGAGACTTGTTCTGGGGTTTCGGCGCGGCGGCGGCGGCTCAGGGCGGGACCGATGAAACAGGCCGGGCGTTACTATCTGTTGCTCCCGAAGTCCGTGTATAAACACTGACACGATCCGGATTTCTTGCACTGTTGTCCGGAAATGCCCATTGTCCGCCTATGAGCGGTTCTCGTCCAAATGTCGGCCTGTTCGTCACGTGTCTGGTGGATCTCACCCGCCCGTCGGTTGGGTTGGCAACGGTAAAACTGCTTGAAGACGCCGGGTGCGATGTCGCGGTGCCGGCTTCCCAGACGTGCTGTGGCCAACCGGCCTACAATTCCGGAGACGCCGCGGACACGGCCGCCATCGCCCGCCAGGTGCTGGATGCGTTCAAGGCGTTCGATTATGTGGTCGTGCCGTCGGGGTCTTGCGCCGGAACCATCAAGGTGCACTACCCAGAACTGTTCGCCAAGGATCCCCAATTGCGCGAGCGGGCGGAAGAGCTTGCGGCGCGGACCTTCGAATTGACCACTTTTTTGACCGACGTCATGAACATCAAATCGGTATCCGAAAGGTATGCGGGAACGGCCACCTATCACAATTCATGCTCCGGACTGCGGGAATTGGGGATCAAGCGCCAACCGAGAGTCTTGCTTTCGGGCGTCGACGGCCTGGAAATCCGTGAAATGGAAACCTCGGAAGTCTGCTGCGGGTTCGGCGGGCTGTTTTGCGTCAAGTACCCGGACATCTCGGAGAAGATGGTGGACGCTAAGGCCAAGGACATCGAGAGCACCGGCGCCGATACCCTGCTCGGCGGTGATCTCGGGTGCCTGATGAACATGGCCGGTCGTCTGCAGCGTCTCGGCTGTGAAATAAAGGTCCGCCACGTCGCCGAAGTACTGGCGGGAATGACAGAAGACGCGCCACCCATCGGCCAGCCGAAACAAAAATGATGAAACACCATGCAATCGACAGCGCATAGGTTCGTTCACAATGCCCGCGAAGCGATCGATGACGCGACCCTGCAAGAGGCCCTGAACCGTTTTGGCAAGGGCTTTTCCGTCAAACGCAAACTCGCGGCGGAGAGGCTGCCGGAATTCGAGGACCTGCGCGACGCCGGGCGCGACATCAAGGATCATGTGCTCGAGAACCTCGATTTCTACCTGGAACGCTTCGAGGAAAAGGTCACCGAAAACGGCGGACAGGTTCATTGGTGCGTCGACGCCGAAGAGGCCCGCCAAACGGTCCTGAAAATCTGCCGCGATGTCGGCGCCCACACCGTCACCAAGGCGAAATCCATGATCGGAGAGGAAATCGGCATCAACGATTTTCTCGAGCGCGAAGGTGTTCGTCCCGTGGAAACCGATCTCGGCGAATACATCATCCAACTCCGCCACGAACCGCCGAGCCACATCATCGCTCCCGCCGTGCATCTGTCGAAGCAACAGGTGGCCGACGCTTTCCGTGAGCACCACACGCAGTTTCCGGCGCAACAGATCCCTGGAAGAACCGGAGATCATGCTGGAAGAAGCGCGGACGGTGCTCCGCGACGAATTTTTGGCCGCCGACGTCGGCATCACCGGCGCCAACATGTTGATTGCCGAAACCGGTTCCATCGTTCTGGTGACCAACGAGGGAAACGCCGACCTCACCCAATCCCTGCCGAAAGTCCAGATCGTCATTGCCAGCATCGAGAAGGTTGTGCCGACCTTGGAAGATGCATCGACGATCCTGCGCGTTCTGGCTCGCTCGGCGACCGGGCAGGATTTGTCGGTGTATACGACCTTTACGACCGGCCCGCGCCGCCCCGGCGACCTCGACGGACCGGAAGACTTTCATGTTCTGCTGCTGGACAACGGCCGGACACGGATGCTGGGAAGCGAATTCCACGAGATGCTTCGGTGCATTCGATGCGGCGCGTGTATCAATCATTGCCCGGTCTATGCCGCCATTGGCGGGCATGCCTATGGCTGGGTGTACTCCGGTCCGATGGGCGCGGTGCTGATCCCGAACCTCATCGGAGACGTGGAAGCCGGCCATCTGCCCAACGCATCGACGCTGTGCGGACGCTGCGAAGAGGTCTGTCCCATGCGCATCCCGCTGCCGCGCATGCTTCGGCAGCTTCGCGAGCGGCAATTCGAGGCGGGACTGACGCCACGGACCGTTCGATCGGGGCTCAAGGCTTGGGCATTTCTGGCGCGCCGCCCCGTCCTCTATCAACTGGCGACCCGACTGGGCGTGGCCGCCATGGGCATGTTGGGACGGAGCCGCGGCCGTTTCACGCGCCTGCCACTGGCGGGCGGCTGGACCAAAAGTCGCGACCTGCCGGCGCCGCAAGGACAGACCTTCCAACAGGTGTGGTCGGCGCGAGGAGGCCGAAGACGGTGAGCGCATCTCGCGACCAGGTCCTGGCCGGCGTCCGGCGGTCCCTTGGCCGATCACCGGGGTCGGAACCCGACACGGCGGCGTTGAACAGCCGCCTTGAACATCCCGCATCCAACGTGACTCCCGCGCGCGGCCGCCTGAACAAGGCGTCCCGGATCAAGCTGTTCATGTCCGAGGCGGAACGGGTAAATGCGACCATCGATCGGCTGAAGCGATGGTACGACATTCCGTCATCGATCGCCGGGTATCTGAAATCCGGCGATCTTCCCACCGCGTTGCGCGTGGCCACCGGCCCGCCGTTGAACGATATTTCGTGGTCCAGCGAACCGATGTTGAGCGTCGCGACAGGGATCGCCGAAGCAAGCGACACGGTCAGCGTCACGGGTGCTTTCGGCGGCGTGGCCGAAACCGGGACCCTGGTCATGTTGTCCGGTCCCGAGCACCCGACCACACTGAATTTTTTGCCGGACACCCACATCGCGATCATCGCGGCGGATCGCATCGTCGGAACCTACGAAGAGATCTGGGCACGGCTTCGCGAAGCGCTTGGACCGGGTCGCATGCCGCGTGTCGTCAACTGGATCACCGGACCCTCGCGAACGGCCGACATTGAACAGACGCTGCTGCTGGGGGCTCACGGGCCCCTGAGGCTGCACATTCTGGTTGTCGATGTCTAAAGGGAGGAAAACGGGCGGCGGCCGCGAAGCGGATGACCCGGACGAGGTGCTTTGGAAGCGCATCACCGCCGAGGTCAGGCCGCTCCGCTCACGCGCGAAGTCGGCGCCGGCACCGGTCGATCCTTCCGGACAGGCGCGAACGCCCCCGCCGAAGACCCTGGCGCCGATCCCAAAACCGCCTTTGCCGAAAGTACGGCCGACGACCGCGAGCGAAGCAACGTTGGCGCACGGCATCGCCGCCGGCCTCGACAAGCGGACGCTGGCCCGGCTGCGCCGCGGTCAGATAACCATCGAGGCGGAGATCGATCTTCACGGCAGCACCCAGGACGAGGCTCACCAGGCCTTGGAGGGATTTCTCGCTCGCTCACACGCCATTGGACGCCGCTGCGTGCTGGTGATTACCGGCAAGGGACTGCGCGCCGACGGCGGCGAGGGTGTCCTTCGCAACGCCGTGCCGCGCTGGATGAACGAAGCACCCAACCGTGAACGCATCCTGGCATTTACCCATGCCACGCCGCGCGATGGCGGCGAGGGCGCTCTTTACGTTTTGCTGCGGCGGAAGCGGCGAAGCGGAGACGAGATCAGAGAATGAACTTCGTCAGATCGGCGTTCTTGGCGAGTTCGCCCACGGTGGTTCTGACCATTTGCGCGTCGATGGTCAACGCTTCGCCCGAGCGCTCCGACGCCGTGAAGCTGATGTCTTCCACGAGCTTCTCCAGGACCGTCTGCAACCGGCGGGCACCGATGTTCTCCACGCCGTGATTGATTTCCTCGGCGATGGTGGCGATCTCCTGAATGGCGTCGTCGGTGAACGTGAGCGACACATTCTCCACGTTAAGGAGCGCGGTATATTGCTTGATCAGGCTTGCTTCGGGTTCGGTCAGGATACGAACAAAATCGTCGCGGGTCAGGGCCTTGAGCTCCACACGGTTCGGCAGGCGCCCCTGTAGTTCGGGCAGCATGTCGGACGGCTTTGCAACGTGGAAGGCGCCCGATGCGATGAAAAGGATGTGGTCGGTTTTGACCGATCCCCGTTTCGTCGGCACCATCGTTCCCTCGATCAGCGGCAGCAGATCTCTCTGCACGCCCTCGCGGCTGACATCCGCGCCCTGGCGTTCCGACCGCGCCGTGATCTTGTCGATCTCGTCCAGAAACACGATCCCGTTGTCCTCGACCGCCTCGATGGCTTCCTTGACGACCTTGTCCTCGTCGAGAAGCTTGTCCGCTTCCTGACCGATCAGCACCTCGTACGACTCGGCGACGCTCATTTTCTTGGCCTTGGTCGGTGCGCCGCCAAACGCCTTTCCCAGCATTTCACCAATGTTCAACATACCCATCTGTGCGCCCGGCACGCCCGGGATATCGAACGTGGGAAGCTGTTGAGCACTGCTGTCGGAGACTTCGATCTCCACTTCCCGATCGGCGAGATCGCCGTTTCGCAGCATCTTGCGAAATTTTTCGCGGGTTTCCGGCTTTGCCGTGTCTCCGACAAGCGCGTTGATCACCTGGTCCTCGGCCGCCAGTTCGGCCTTGGCGACCACCTGCTTGCGAAGCCGTTCGCGCGTCATGTGGACGGAGATTTCCACCAGATCGCGGATGATCTGTTCCACATCGCGTCCGACGTAGCCAATTTCAGTGAACTTGGTGGCTTCCACCTTTAGAAAAGGTGCCTGCGCCAGGTTGGCCAACCGGCGCGCGATCTCCGTCTTGCCGACACCGGTGGGGCCGATCATCAGGATGTTCTTGGGCAGAACTTCCTGGCGCATGTCGTCTTCCAGTTGCTGGCGCCGCCAGCGATTGCGCAAGGCAATGGCCACGGCGCGCTTGGCATCGTTCTGACCGACGATGTAGCGATCCAGTTCGGAGACGATTTCGCGGGGCGTAAAACTGGTCATAGGGTTTCGACTACAATCTTGCTGTTCGTATAAACGCAAATATCGGCGGCGACGGCCATTGCCCGCCGGGCGATGGCTTCGGCATCCATGTCGTCACGATCGATGAGCGCGCGGGCGGCCGCCAACGCGAAGTTTCCCCCGGAGCCGATGCCGATCAGTCCTTGCTCCGGCTCCAGAACGTCTCCGGTTCCCGTTAGGACCAGAGAAACGGATTTGTCGGCCACCGCCATCATCGCCTCCAGGCGCCGCAAATAGCGGTCCGTGCGCCAATCCTTGGCCAGTTCCACGCACGCGCGAACCAGCTGAGTGGGATACTGTTCGAGCTTGCCCTCGAGGCGCTCGAACAACGTAAAGGCATCTGCCGTCGCGCCCGCGAACCCGGCAATGACAGAACCGTCCCCCAGGCGCCGCACCTTGGTGGCGTTGGATTTGATGATGGTGCTGCCCAGGCTCACCTGACCGTCGCCGGCGACGACGACCCGGTCACCCTTGCGCACGGCAAGGATCGTGGTTCCGTGCCAGTTCTGCCCGCTTTGATCGGCCATGGATTCCAGCATTCTGGAGTGATGAAGGGGCGCCGTGGCGCCCGCGACGAGTGTTGCTTGGCCTGGATTTATGCCGGTTGGTGGGCCTGGTCAAGGGCGCTGCCGGTATGTTCTCGACACAACGACCCCGTTTCCAGGCGCATGAGCGGGAGGTTAATGCGACAGCAAGCGGATAGCGGTTGTCGCGCGATCCTGCTAAAAGCGTCCGAAACTTTTGAAGGGATGCGAAGATGCGCGCAGCGACGGTGGAGCGCAAAACATCTGAAACCATGGTAACGGCAACGGTCAAGCTGGACGGCACCGGGCAATACGATATATCGACCGGCATCGGTTTTCTCGATCACATGCTCGAACAACTGGCGCGGCATAGTTTGATGGACCTGACCGTGAGGGCCGAGGGCGATCTCCACATCGATACCCACCACACCACCGAAGACACGGGCATAACCATCGGGCAAGCCGTGTCGGAAGCTCTCGCCGAGCGGCGCGGTATCCGGCGGTTCGGCTCGGCGCTTTCGGCGATGGACGAGACATTGTCGCGCGTGGTCGTCGACGCCTCCAATCGCCCCTATCTGATTTGGCGGGTCGGCTTCGGACAACCGAAGCTCGGTGACCTCGACACCGAACTTATCAAGGAGTGGTTCCAGGCTTTCGCTCAGAATGCCGGGATCACGTTGCACGTGGAAAACCTGTACGGCGAAAACAGCCATCATATTTGCGAATCCTGCTACAAGGGTTTGGCTCGGGCTCTCCGCGATGCGATTGAAATCGATCCGCGCAAAGCCGGGGATGTGCCTTCCACCAAGGGCGTTCTGGGAGGAACGTTGTAGCCGCGGTGTCCCGTCCCCCCGGCAGATGGAATGAGGCATTTTATGCGTGTCTACACCGTTCATATGCGCCATCAGACCCTTGATCCCGATGGCGGCATGGTGTTGGTCAAAGAAGGTTTCAGCTGGCCGGCCCTGTTTTTTTCGCTGTTCTGGGCGCTTTGGTGCCGGCTGTGGTGGGTGGCGCTCGGGCTGTTCGTGGTGAACGCCGTCCTGAGCGCGGCGGTGACGATTTTGGGGGTGGATCCAGTGAGTGAATCGGCGATCTCGATGGGTTTGGCCGTATTGACGGGCCTGCTGGGCAATGACCTCAAACGCTGGACGCTGAGCCGCAGGGGCTTCCAGCAGATCGGCGTCGTCGCCGCCGCCAATGTGGACGCGGCGGAGCACCGCTTCTTCGATCTCAATCCTCACCTTGTGTCGGACCTTCGATGATGAACGTCGTCATCGTCGATTATGGATCGGGCAACCTTCGTTCCGCCGCCAAGGCCTTCGAGCGCGCCATCGCCGACGAGAACCTCGCGTTGCGCGTCAAGGTGACGGGAGACGCCGGGGATTTGCTCGATGCCAGCCATGTGGTGCTGCCGGGCGTGGGGGCGTTCGGGGACTGCCGGCGCGGTCTCGATGCGCTGCCCGGCATGGTCGAAGCCCTTCAGCGGACCGTCGTCGATCAGGGGCGCCCGTTTCTTGGCATTTGTGTCGGCATGCAATTGATGGCGACCGCGGGCCGGGAGCATGGCGTGCATCGGGGCCTGGACTGGATCCCGGGCGAGGTTGTCCTGCTCGGGCCTGACGCGGCGCATCTGAAAATCCCGCACATGGGCTGGAACGGACTACGGTTCAGAGATCCGACCCATCCCTTTTTCCAGGGCCTTGAGCCCGACGCCCACGCCTATTTCGTGCACAGCTACGGGTTTGCTTGCTCGAACGCCGATCATGCGCTCGCCACCGTCGATTACGGCGGCCCCGTCACCGCGGTCATCGGCCGCGACAACATGCTCGGCACTCAGTTCCACCCGGAAAAAAGCCAGGCCGTGGGATTGCGGCTGATCGCCAATTTTCTGAAATGGCGGCCATGATTTTCTATCCTGCCATCGATCTCAAGAATGGCCAGTGCGTGCGCTTGCTGCGAGGCGAGATGGATAGTGCGACGGTCTTCAACGACGATCCCTCCTCTCAGGCTCGGGCGTTCGCCGCCGCCGGATGCGATTGGCTGCATGTGGTGGACCTGAACGGTGCGTTCGAGGGATTGCCGGTCAACGGCGAAGCCGTCGCGGGAATACTCGGTGCCGTTGAGATGAAGGTTCAGCTCGGCGGCGGCATCCGCGAAATGAAAACCGTCGAGGCCTGGTTGAACCAGGGTCTCAGTCGCGTCATTCTCGGTACGGCGGCGGTGCGCAATCCGGAACTGGTCCGCGAGGCTTGCCGCGCGTTTCCCGGATGTGTCGCGGTCGGTATCGACGCGCGGGACGGATGGGTGGCCGTCGAAGGCTGGTCGCGGGTTTCGGATATCACGGCGCTGGACCTGGCGAAAAAGCTGGAGGACGCCGGTGCCGCCGCTCTTATTCATACCGATGTGGCGCGGGACGGCGCCATGCAGGGACCGAATATCGAGGCGACCGTGGCCTTGGCGCGCGCGGTGTCGACGCCCGTCATCGCATCGGGCGGCGTCGCGTCCATGAACGATCTGGCCGCGCTCAAGGCGGCGGGCGATGGTCTCATCGAGGGCGTGATCAGCGGCCGCGCGCTTTATGACGGGCGGATCGATCCGGCCGCGGCAGTGGCGCTGCTGGCGGGCGGGGCCAGGCGAAGAGGGTGACGCGATGCTGAAAGCGAGGATCATTCCCTGTCTCGACGTGGAAGGCGGCCGGGTGGTCAAGGGCGTGAATTTCGTGGACCTGATCGATGCCGGCGATCCCGTGGAGCAGGCGCGGGTCTACGACCAGGCCGGCGCCGACGAGCTGTGCTTTCTCGATATCACCGCCAGCCACGAGCAACGCGACACCATCTACGATGTCGTCGCGCGCACCGCCGAACAGTGTTTCATGCCGCTGACCGTCGGTGGCGGGGTGCGCACCCTCGAAGACATCCGGCGATTGCTTCTGGCGGGCGCCGACAAGGTTTCCATCAATACCGCGGCGGTCCACAATCCCGAATTCGTCCGCGAGGCCGCCGAGAAATTCGGCAACCAATGCATCGTCGTATCGGTCGACGCCAAAAGTGTGGGTCCGGACCGATTTGAAATCTTTACCCACGGCGGCCGGAACCCCACCGGTATCGACGCCGTCGAGTGGTCGAAACGAATGGTCGCCTTTGGCTCGGGCGAGATATTGCTCACGTCCATGGACCGCGACGGAACGAAAAAGGGCTTTAACATTCCCTTGACCCGAACCATCGCCGATGCCGTCACGGTTCCGGTGATCGCGTCCGGAGGCGTGGGCACGCTCGACCATCTGGTGGAGGGGATCGTCGAGGGCCATGCGAGCGCGGTGCTTGCGGCATCGATCTTCCACTTCGGCACCTACACCATCGCCGAAGCCAAAGCGCACATGAAGCACGCGGGCATACCCATTCGTCTCGACGAAAAGGCGTGAACGCCGATGACGCAGGAACCCCTTGACGGTCGCGCGCTGGAGCGCCTTTTCGCCCTTATCGAGAGCCGCCGCGGCGCCGATCCCAGCACCTCTTATACCGCCCGGCTGTTTGCCGACGGGCGCGCCAGGATCGCCCGGAAGACCGGCGAGGAGGCGTTGGAAGTTGTCATCGCGGCGTTGAGCGAGGGCAAGGAACAGCTCGCGACGGAAAGCGCCGATCTGCTGTATCACTTGCTCGTGCTCTGGGCGGACGCGCATCTCGAGCCAGAGGACGTATGGAACGAATTGGCCCAGCGGGAGGGCGTCTCCGGGATTGCCGAAAAGGCGGCGCGACCGAACGACAACAAGACATGAGGAAAGAACGATGGCATACGACGATGGCAACATCTTCGCCCAAATCCTGCGTGGCGAAATCCCTTGCGACAAGGTCTACGAGAACGATTACGCCGTGGCTTTCCCCGACATCCGGCCACTCGCGCCGGTGCATCTGCTGGTCATTCCGAAGGGACCCTATGTGTCTCTTGATGACATGACCGCCAATGCGTCGGCGGAATTCGTCGGCGGCTTTTTTCAAGCCGTCGCCGAAGCGGCGCGGAAGGTCGGCGTGGTGGAAAGCGGATACCGAATTCTTGCCAACAATGGCGCCGATGCGCACCAGGAAGTGATGCACTTCCACGTACACGTCTTCGCCGGCCGGCAATTAGGCGGAATGCTCAAGAAAGAATAGGGTATTTCGAATAGGCATATCTGATGTCCTTGATAAAGCCCGCCAGCGTGCGCTCCGCTGCCGAGGGAATGCAAAACGCGATCGTATCGCTACGATTTGTTAGACCCAAACCCCGAGGGCCATATTATCTTAGCCAGCGATGCACTTCGCGCCTACACTGTGGGTGGATGCTGTGCAGAAATCGACATTTGCCGGAATGGCTTCGGAGTTTCCCGTGAAAAATTCGCCGCGCGACAACAATTCTCGCCGAAAACGGAGCAGCGCCGTCGAAACCAATGACCGCTTCATGAAAGTGACGGAAGTCCTGGATGACACTCGAAATATCTGGTTGGTATCGCACAAACTGGATCTGGCGGGGTTGCCGCCGCACGTGAGAATTATCGATGAGCGAGCCCCGCGGCGCTCACTGACCGTGGCGGAGTCCGCGCTCCTCGACAGGCGGCTGTACCATCGCCTGGAGTCGGCACCCCGCGGGCAAGCCGTCAGGGAACAAGCTGCGGTGGGGCCGGACGAATACGCCGGCGGACAAGAGCTGGACAGTCGGGATGCGGGAGATTTTGATCCGATGGAACCCGATCCTGGCGCTCGGCGATGATCCTTTTCAAGGCGTGACGGCTTCGGCTTTTAGCTTTGCTATGAGAGGCAGTATCGTGTCGTTGAGAATGGACGTGTCCAGGACGCCTGTGTGAAAAAAGGCGGTTCGACCCGACTTGTCCACGACCATCGTTTGCGGCAGTGCGAAAAGATCCCATGATTCCGCGACGCGGCCATCGCGATCCGATCCGATACGCGCGTATGGATTGCCGAGCGTTTGCAGCCAGCGCCGGGCACTTTCCGGCCGGTCCTTGTAATTGAGCCCGTAGATCGGAACGGCACCTTGATCGGCGAGAGCCATCAACAACGGATGCTCCTGGCGGCACGGTACGCACCACGAAGCGAAAATATTCACGATCGAGACATCACCCTTTAGATCGGCGCTGGAAAGGCCGGGCGTCTGGTCGTGGATGCCAGGCAGGCTGAATTCCGGGACGGGACGTCCCAGCGGGACGAGAAGAAGCTGCATGGGGTCGACAGCCCCCCCGTCATTGCCGATCGGGGCGACGATCCCGACAGCGACGAGTATCGCGATCCTCATTCGGGTTAGCGAACCGCTTGCTCGGGACACCATCGCCTCTCTTGCGTTCTGTCAGCCCATGCCGTGAGCGGTCGTCCGCCAGATCCATCAAACGACCTCAGTCTGGCAAGCACACAAACGACGATCATCGCCCCTGTATACCATCTTTCCGAGCATAGAAGGTAAATGCGCTGCGATGGATCCAGACCACCAGCCGACGGCAGGTCGTCGAGGATCGGCAAGCTGGGTGGTGCTGTATGCGATGCCTGTGGCGGACTGAGCGTAACTGGCGTAACTGGGCGGGACAACACGGATGCCGTTTGCCAACATTGCCGGGGCGACGGCAACATCATCCGGCTGGTCATTGCCGAAGAACCGGTGATCGTGGAAAAATAACGAGAAGTGGCCCACATTGAGTGGGGCGGCGGCCGCGCATGCCGGACCGCGCGCCTCCACGCAATCGGATTTTGCTCTGAAACCAAAGGGGAGAAAAACAATGCAGTACCTGCACACCATGGTGCGTGTCGGCAATCTCGACGACAGCCTGGATTTTTACTGTAACAAGCTCGGACTGAAGGAAGTCCGGCGGACGGAGAGCGAAAAAGGGCGGTTTACCCTGGTCTTCCTCTCCGCGCCCGACGATGTGAACCGCGCCGAGACGGACAGCGCACCGCTGATTGAGCTGACTTACAATTGGGATCCGGAGCAATACTCGGGCGGGCGCAACTTCGGTCATCTGGCTTTTCGCGTGAACGATATTTATGCCGCGTGCGAGAGGCTGATGGATGGCGGTGTCGCCATCAATCGTCCGCCACGCGACGGCCGAATGGCTTTCATCCGCTCGCCCGATGGCATTTCAGTCGAATTGCTGCAAGAGGGCCAGGCCCTGCCCGCGCGCGAGCCGTGGTCCAGCATGGAGAACACGGGAGAGTGGTAGCATCGGGCACCGAAAATCTCGATCTGCGACAACGGCAAAACTCCGCGCTCGTTACTGCGCGGCGTCAAGCGCACCCTCCACGGGCCGCAGGGCAATCGGGTGAAAGAGTTGATGACAGAGGGTTAAAGTTCTTAATTGATGGATGGCCTCGGATTGGATATGGGAGGTCATGATGGAGATGGATGGAGCGATTGGGGAGGGAGCTTGTTTTTCTTGAGTATTTCCGGGATTTTCCGGACCCCCGGCAAGCCGGCAAGGTGGTGTATCCGCTAGACGAGATTCTGTTGCTTTGTTTGCTGTCGGTCCTGGCCGGGGCGGAAACCTTCACCGATATCGCCCGTTTCGGGGCGAAGAAGCTGGACCTTCTGCGGCGCTTCCGGCCTTTTCGCGACGGGACACCCGCGCACGACCATCTGGGCGACATCTTCGCGACACTGGACGCGGAGCAATTTCAGAAATGCTTCGTCGCCTGGGTTTCGGCCGAGACCGGGGTGGCGAGCGACGTGATCGCCATTGATGGCAAGACGGCGCGGCGTTCCGGCGACAAGAAGGGAGCGAAGGGCGCCTGCCATTCATATGGTCTCGGCCTTCGCGGCGCGCCAGCGGTTGGTGCTCGGGCAAGTGAAGGTGGCGGAGAAATCGAACGAAATCGTCGCGATCCCCAAGCTTTTGGGGCTCTTCGACGTTACAAGTGGAATCCAAGAGGTCTCGTAGGTCGTGATGGGCTACCCTCCGTCGGCATGGACGGCGACGGAGGGACGGGAGATGGATACGAAGGATGTGCTGGCGCTTGGGCTTGGGGTTTCGCCACCGTGGCGTCTGGCGGATCAACGCTTGGACACGAGCAAATGCCCGCATGTGCTGGAGATCCTGCTTGAGACGGAGCGTGGGGCGGAGTTTTCTTGTCCGGAGTGCGGCCGGCCCTGCAAGGCGCATGACTTCAAGGACTTCACGTGGCGTCACCTGAACTTCTTCCAGCACCACTGCCTGATCACCGCGCGGGTGCCGCGAACGGACTGCTCCGAGCATGGGGTGAAGCGGGCAAACGTTCCGTGGGCGCGGGAGGGGAGCGGTTTCACTTTGCTGTTCGAGCAGGCGGCGATGACCCTGGTGCGCGAGATGCCGGTGCTGGCGGTGGCTCGGTTCATCGGCATCACCGACAAGCGGCTGTGGCGGATCGTCGAGCATTACGTCGCCAAGGCGCTTCGGGATCTCGACCTTTCCGGCCTCACCGCCCTCGCCTTCGATGAGACGGCGTCCAAGAGGGGCCACAACTACGTCACCGTGTTCATCGACGCGGACCGCAAGAGCGAGCCGGTGATCTTCGCCACGCCGGGAAAGGGCAAGGCGACCGTCAAGGCCTTCAAGAGGTTCCTGAAGGAGCACGGGGGTGAGCCCGGCCGCGTCAAGGAGGTGGTCTGCGACATGTCGCCCGCCTTCCTCGCCGCCGTCGGTAAGGACTTTCCGGGCGCCACCGTGACCGTCGACTGGTTCCACGTGGTGCAACTGTTTACCAAGGCGGTCGACGACGTGCGCAAGGCGGAACGCCGGCTGGTACGCATGCCCGCCGCCGCCCGCTGGGCAGTGCTGAAAGCCCACGACGGCGGCAGGCTGACCGAAAAACAGGCCGCTGCCCTGGCCGAGCTGGAAACCGGTGATTTCCTCACCGCCAAGGCTTGGCGGATCAAGGAAAAGCTCCGCTGGGTGCGACGGGCGGAAACCCCGCATGCCGCCCGCTGGCGGCTCTCCCACTTCCTGCGCCACGCCCATCAACAGATCGGCCACGGACCGCTGCTCGAGGCCGTGGCCAAGGCCCTGCAGACCGTTGAAAAACACGCCGAGCGCATCCTGGAGCGATGGACCTCGACCCACAGCAACGCTCGCATCGAAGCCCTCAACGGCCTGTTCCAGGCGGCCAGGGCGCGGGCCAGGGGCTACCGCAACACCGCAACCTTCATCACCATGATCTACCTGATCGCCGCCCCGCTCGGAAACCTGTTCAATTCCATTTGAAACGTCGAGGAGCCGCTTTTGGAGATGATGGCCATCGCGGGCGCCATCGTGACCATCGACGCGATCGGATGCCAGCGCCATATTGCCAGGACCATCATCGACAAGAAGGCGGACTATGTTCTCGCCCTCAAAGGCAACCAAGGGAGCTTGCGCAACGACGTCTTCGTCGCCGAGCAGAACGCCAGGGACTTCCAGGACACGACCATCAGCCGACACCAGACGGTCGACGGCGACCACGGACGCATCGAGACCCGAACGACAACCGTGATCCACGATGTCGCCTGGCTCCAGGAGCGCCACGACTGGCCGGGACTAAACGGCATCGTCATGGTCGAGAGCCGCCGCGACATCGATGGCGCAATCAAGCAGGAAACCCGTTTCTACATCACATCCCTGGGCCTTCAGGCCGTGCAACTCGGCGCCGTCGTGCGGGACCATTGGGCCATCGAGAACAGCCTGCACTGGGTCATGGACATGATCTTTCGCGACGACGAATGCCGCGTGCGAACCGATCACGCCCCCGCCAACTTCACCACCATCAAGCACATGGCCATCAACCTCCTGCGAAACGCCCCGAGCAAGGACTCCCTGCGCCTCCGGCGCAAAGTCGCCGCCTGGGACGACGACTTCCTAGCAAGCCTCATCACCACGTGATTTTTTCACCCGATTCCCCTGCCACGGGCCGGTTTTGATCATCGACGATGATGATCCCCGGTTGCCAGGAGAGAGCTTCGTCCCGAGACATGTCGGCATAGGCCGCGATGATGACCAGGTCTCCGGGTCCCGCAAGATGAGCGGCGGCACCATTGATCTGAATGGCACCGGAGTTCCGTTCGCCTTCAATCACATAGGTCTCGAACCGGGCGCCGTTGGTGATGTTGTACACGTGGACCTGTTGGTGGGGTAGCAGGTCCACCAAGTCCATCAATGTTCGATCGATGGTAATGCTTCCATGATAATGAAGATCCGCCGCCGTCACGGTTGCGCGATGGATCTTCGAATGAAGCATGGTGATGTTCATGACAGTACTCCGGAAGCGCTCGACCCGGCCACCGATCCTGGCCAAGCCGGGGCCGACAGATACGGGACGGCTTATAACGTCGGCGCACCTCGGCATCAAGGCATGGCTGTCCGGGATTTGCCGGCGGGAATGGTTACGCGGTGTTTTGGCCGGAAACCCTATTTCGCGTTCGGGTCATAGCAGACCCAGCCGCCGCCGACCTGACGCCATTCACCGCGACAAGGTCCTTTACCCTGGGCCTTGCCTCCGGCGTCCGCCGGCGTGCCGTCGGCCTTGGCCTTGGCGGTCCCGCTGTCACTTTCAAGGCGGCTTGCCAAGCGGCTGATTTTTCTCTCAAGTCTTTCAACCTTGCGTTCAAGCGAGTCGATCCGTTCACTCAGGGCGCGGGCGGACGATACCGCCGCCTCGCCATCCTGTGCTTTGCCGAAATTGCCGAAAGGCCATATCGCCATGCCGATCACCACCATTAAAACCGCTATACGTCTAGACATACCGCACCTCCCCGATCCGTCAACCCAAGCGACCGCCATTTCGGGCTCCGTCTCAGGAGGTTTGAGACGCTCGCTCCTTCTCGTGGAATGAGTTATTCGGAAAGGGGTGCGCCCTAGCAAGACATCCGAGCGACATTTTTTAAGGAAGCAAAGTGGTGACGGACAGAGACGTGGACTCGAGGGTCGAAGAGGCACCCGGCATCCACAAGGACGCCAGGAAGACCGCGATGATGGTTTACGCCCTCTATCTTGGCAGCTTCATCGTCGGCATCACGTTCCTCGCCGGCGTGGTCGTCGCCTACATCTACCGCGGCGACGCCGAGGATTGGCTGGCGTCCCACTATCGATTTCAGATCCGCACGTTCTGGATGTTCGTGTTGTTTTCGATCATCGGCGGCCTGGCGGCCACCGTCTTCGTGGGCTGGTTTATTCTGGCATTCGCCGCCGTCTGGCTGATCGTCCGTTGCGTTATCGGCATCAAGCGTCTGGGCGAGCGCCAGCCCATCGCCGATCCGGCGAGCTGGCTGTTCGGGACAGCGCCATCAAGCTGATTGTCTGAAGTGAACCGGCGGAGGGAAAACGATGCAATTCTTCGTGGTGGCCCATGACGGCGAGGACCCGCAAGCGTCCGACCGGCGAACACGAGCGCGGCCGGCACACATCGAGGGCGCTGCGCGGATGAAGGAAGAGGGTTCGATGCTGACGGGCGGGGCGATTCTCGACGACGACGGCAATATGATCGGCTCGGCGATGTTCGTCGAGTTCCCGTCGCGTGCCGAGCTCGACGCGTGGTTGGCGTCGGATCCCTATGTCACCGGCGATGTCTGGCGCCGCATCGAGGTCCGGCCCTTTCGGATCGCCGTGTAATCCGTTTAGTTTTAGACATCGTCAATCCGATCGCTTTAACGGACCAGGTGCACGCGGCCGTCAGGTTCCAGGCTTTTACGGTGCGGCCGGCGGTCTGGGCGGACGTTGCACATGGAGAGAACCATGTCGCGGATCACGGTGTCGTTGGTCCGCGCATAGAAATGGCCGAAGCCGTCCATCATGGGATCGATGACGCCGGCGCAATTGACGATATCGACATTCGCCAGGTCGACGGGCCGCGCCGGGCCGGCGTTGCCGATGCGCTTGGGTGGGTGCTTGGAAAATGGGGTGATCGTGGTGAAGAAGTCCTCCGGGTTGTAGTAGCACGTCACCCGGGAGGCCAATTCCGGCAATCGCCTGAGTTTGCCGTCGTGTTCAAAGGTATCGGGATCTTCGTCGGCGCCGGTCATGAACACCTGGCCGAGCAGTTTCGGGAGGCCGCCGGCGGTGGACGGATCGGCGAGGAAATCTTGAAATCCACGTCGAAACAAGAAGCTGCCCACGCCTTGCACAATAACGTGGATCTGCCCGTTACAGGCGATCTTTCGTGACGGTCCTGCTCGCAGCAGCTCGGCGTGCGACGCCGAGCGGTTAAAAACATCCGCCAAGGCGCTTTGGTAGCTCTGTTCGACAAAGTCGCGGGCCTTCAGCAGCGCCCGGCCGAAGGCCCGCGAACTCTGCAGCGCCGCGTGCCGGTCCCCCCAATGGTCAAGACGCTGCCCATCGGATGGCCAGCTCAAGGCCAGGGTTTCGAACCCTCTGGGACAACGAGCGAGGAAGGGAGCGCTGGCATCGTCATCGAGAAGGTCTTCAAGCACGCGGTTGTAGCGCAATTGGATCTGTGCGGCCGACCAGAGTGCCTCCTTGAACGTGGTGTCGTACCCGTGGACGTAAAGGATGAGATCCTTCTGTTCCTCACGAAGACTGCGTTGGAGGTCGGCGAACAGCCGATTGCTGCCCAGATGGTGGTGATCGGGGGAATTCTGAATGATTTCCGGATACACCACGAAATCGGTAAGGTTGATGTCGTCGTCGGTCGCGTAGTGGCAGGTTCTCGCTTCGTCCTCGGTGATATCCAAGGTCGCATTGCCGAAGCGCAGCCAATGCGGCCCCTTTTGATGAGGATCGTTTCCGAACCCGACGATGGTGTCGCTGTTTCTCAACTCGTTTCGGTTGGTGATGAAGAAAACCCGTGCCCCGAGACCGCCGTCGCCGATTCCGGGTTCCAGGGCTGAGTGTTTCATTGGTTCGCGAGATAGGAACATGCAGGGAACATATGACATTCCCGCCCCTTATGTCAAGGAATTTGTTCCTGTTATAGGACAGTGAACCATGCGCCTTTGCGGATTTCTCGGCCGCGAGGACTGCCTGTGTGCCGCTCCTTCGCGCTTGGATTTGCGTCCGTATCTTGATAAATTTAGAATTACACTCATTCGCGATAGGCCAGTGGAAGCGATGATTGAGCAACCTGGCGAAGCCGTAAGGTACAGCGTTGTTCTGCGACCCCACCGGAGCGCAAGCGCCGGCGCGGTCCGCACCATCATCTGCCTTGTGGCGCTGACGTGGTGTTTGGTGGGAATGGTGTTTGCCGCCGTGGGCGCCTGGCCAGTGGCGCCGTTTCTCGGTCTCGAGGTCGTGTTGTTGTATGGCGCCTTCCGTCTAAGCGCGCATGCCGGCAACGCGCTCGAGGCCATCAACCTGACGGACACCGCCCTGACGGTCCGGCGCGTGAATTTTTGGGGAAAACAGAAGAAATTTTCGTTTCCGCCGCACTGGCTTCAGGTCAATTTCGACGAGCCGCCGAGCAATTTGAGCCTGCTGGAACTGCGTTCCCATGGGAATTCGCTGGTAATCGGCATGTTTCTGCAGCCTCGGGAACGATCGGAATTAGCCCGCGTGTTGCGGCGCGAACTCACCCGGTTGACCCGATCCGCATAAATCGATCGGCGCCGCAAGCCCGGCTTTATATCACCGTTGGAATTATTTCTTTTCCAGCCCCAAGACCTGGCGCATGGAGTACAGACCCGCCGGCTGCCCCGCCGTCCACACGGCGGCGCGGACGGCGCCACGGGCAAACACGGCGCGCGATGTCGCCCTGTGCGAAAGCTCGATGCGTTCGCCCTCGCCGGCAAAGATCACCGTGTGCTCTCCGACCACGTCGCCGCCGCGCAGCGTGGCGAAGCCGATATCACCCCGATGACGGGCGCCGATCATGCCGTCCCGCACGCGCAGGGCAACGGCGTCCAAATCGACACCGCGGCCATCGGCCGCTGCGCGACCGAGAGCCAGAGCGGTTCCAGAGGGAGCATCCGCCTTATGGCGATGATGCATCTCGACGATCTCGATGTCGTACGCGTCACCCAGGATGGCGGCAACTTGTTGGGTCAGACCGAGAAGCAGGTTCACGCCGACGCTCATGTTGGCGGCCTGCACCACCGGCACCGATCGCGCCGCCGTTTCGAGATCCTCGAAATCAGCCGGACGCAAACCGGTGGTCCCTACCACCAGGGCCGTGCCATGGGTAGCCGCGAGGCCCGCGTGCCGAACCGTGGCGTCGGGTGATGTAAAGTCGATAATGACATCGGATGCGGCGAACAGCGCGTCGGGATCGTCCCCGATCGTCTCGCCGCACGGTTCCGCCCCCGTGAGGGTCGCGATATCCGCGCCGACAGCGCCGTTGCCTGGGTTCTCGGTGCCGCCTGAAAGTGTCACTCCTTCGGTTGCGAGTACGGTCTCCACAAGCATCCGGCCCATGCGACCGGCACATCCGGCAATTCCGATTTTCATGATACGTCCTCAATTGCCGTCGCGGACACGCATGTCCGGTGCCGCTTTACGCCCGCGATCGACGCATCGCTACTCGCGAAGGTCCTCCCACAGCTCCTTGACCTTGGCGAAGAAGCCATGGGATTGCGGACTATGGGTCTCGTGCGTGCCTGCTTCCTCGAACTCGCGCAGCAACTTCTTCTGGTCATCCGTGAGATCGATCGGCGTCTCCACCATCGCTTCGACGAACATGTCTCCGCGGGCGTGAGAACGAAGAACCGACATGCCTTTGCCGCGCAGGCGGAACTGTTTTCCGGTTTGCGTGCCGGCCGGCATGGACAAGCGCGCCCGTCCCCCGTCGATGGTGGGCACCTCGGCGCTTCCGCCAAGCGCCGCGGTCGTCATCGGAATGGGCATCCGGCAATAGATGTCGGCGCCGTCGCGCTGAAAAATCCGATGGGGCGCGATGGAAACGAAGATGTAGAGATCTCCGGCCGGGCCGCCGCGCAACCCAGCCTCGCCCTCTCCGCCGAGCCGGATGCGGGTTCCATCCTCGACGCCGGCGGGAATGGTGACCTGCAGGGACTTTTCCTGTTGCACGCGGCCCGAACCGCCGCAGCTTCGGCAGGGATCCTTGATGGTCTGACCCGTACCGCCGCATCCGGGACAACTGCGCTCGACGGTGAAGAAGCCGGATTGGCTGCGTACCCGGCCGGCACCATGACATGTCGAACAGGTCGCCGGTTGGGCGCCTCCCGCGCCTCCGCTCCCGCCGCAATCATCGCAGCCGACACCCGCCGCAACGCGGACCGTGGACTTCGTGCCCGTGAACGCGTCCTCCAAGGACACCTGCATATTGTACCTGAGATCCGATCCGCGGCCCGCCCCGCGGGTTCCGCCGCGCCGGCCGCCGCCGCCAACGAAATCTCCGAACATTTCTTCGAAAATGTCAGCGAAACCGCCGCCCATGCCGGCGCCGCCGCCGCCGAACCCACCGCCCGCGGCCTGATCGAACGCGGCGTGACCGAACCGGTCGTATGCGGCGCGCTTCTGATCGTTTTTCAGGATCTCGTGCGCTTCGTTGAGTTCCTTGAACCGATGCTCGGCGTCCTTGTCACCCGGGTTGCGGTCCGGATGGTAGCGCATGGCCTGCTTGCGGTAGGCTTTCCTGATTTCGTCCTTGCTGGCCTCGTGATCGACCCCGAGAATTTGGTAATAGTCTTCCTTCGACATCAATCGCCCCTAAAACAATTCACCAACGGCCCGAACATTCGGGCCGTTGGCAACATCGTTCCTGAACCAACCCTCACGGGAAATTCCGGATCAACCGGCCTTTTTGTCCTTTTCGGGGTCGACTTCCTCGAATTCGGCGTCAACCACCTTTTCATCGGACTCGCCACCGGAAGCCCCCGAGCCGCCGGCATCACCGCCCGGTTCGCCCCCCGGTCCGCCATCGGCCGCGTCCGCCTGGCTTGCCTGGTACATGGCTTCGCCGAGCTTCATGGACGCCTGGCTCAAGGCATCGGTCTTCGCCTTGATCGCCTCGACATCGTCGCCGTCCATCACGCCCCGAAGATCCGCGATGGCGGTGTCGATCGTTTGCTTGTCCGCGTCCGCGAGCTTGTCGCCATATTCGCTCAGATGCTTTTCGGTGGCGTGGATCAGGCTGTCGGCGTGGTTGTGGGCCTCCACCTTCTCCTTACGGTGCTTGTCCTCGGCGGCGTGCTGTTCCGCGTCCTTGACCATTCGTTCGATGTCGGTGTCGGTCAAACCACCGGAGGCCTGAATGCGGATCTGCTGTTCCTTGTTGGTGGCCTTGTCCTTGGCCGAAACGTTGACGATGCCGTTGGCGTCGATATCGAATGTGACCTCGACTTGCGGAATGCCTCGCGGCGCCGGCGGAATGCCGACCAGGTCGAACTGACCGAGCGCCTTGTTGTCGCTGGCCATTTCGCGCTCGCCCTGGAACACGCGTATCGTCACCGCCGTCTGGTTGTCCTCCGCCGTCGAGAACACCTGGCTCTTGCGGGTCGGGATGGTGGTGTTGCGATCGATCAGGCGGGTGAACACACCACCCAGCGTTTCGATACCGAGAGACAGCGGGGTAACGTCGAGAAGCAAGACGTCCTTGACCTCGCCCTTAAGAACGCCCGCCTGAATGGCGGCTCCGATGGCGACCACCTCGTCGGGGTTGACGCCCTTATGGGGCTCGCGGCCAAAGAAGTTCTTGACCGTCTCGAAGACCTTCTGCATGCGGGTCATGCCGCCCACGAGAATGACTTCGTCGATCTCGCCAGCCGACACGCCGGCATCCTTCAGCGCCGCCTTGCACGGACCGACGGTGCGCTCGATGAGCGCCTCCACCAAGGCCTCCAGTTTGGCCCGGGTGAGCTTGATGTTCATATGCTTCGGACCGGTCTGATCGGCCGTAATGAACGGCAGGTTGACCTCCGTCTGCATGGTGCTCGACAATTCGATCTTGGCTTTTTCGGCCGCTTCCTTCAGACGCTGCAGCGCCAACCGATCCTGGCGCAGATCGATACCGTGCTCCTTCTTGAACTCGTCGGCCAGATACTGGACGATCTTGAGGTCAAAGTCTTCACCGCCGAGAAAAGTGTCGCCGTTGGTGGATTTCACCTCGAACACGCCATCGCCGATTTCCAGGATGGAAACATCGAACGTGCCGCCGCCGAGATCGTAAACGGCGACGGTGCCGCTGCCCTTCTTTTCCAACCCGTAGGCGAGGGCGGCCGCGGTCGGCTCGTTGATGATGCGCAGCACCTCGAGACCGGCGATCTTGCCGGCGTCCTTGGTTGCCTGCCGCTGCGAGTTGTTGAAGTACGCCGGAACCGTAATCACCGCCTGGGAGACCGGTTCTCCGAGATAGCTCTCGGCGGTTTCCTTCATTTTTTGAAGGATGAACGCGCTCACCTGGCTGGGACTGTACTTCTTGCCCTCGGCCTCGACCCACGCATCGCCGTTGGTGCCCTCTATAATCTTGTACGGCACCATTTCCTTGTCTTTTCCCGTAACGGGATCATTGAAACGGCGCCCGATCAACCGCTTGATCGCAAAAAGGGTGTTTTCCGGATTGGTGACGGCTTGGCGCTTGGCCGGCTGACCGGTCAGGCGTTCTCCCGAATCCGTAAACGCCACGATGGACGGCGTGGTGCGCGTCCCTTCTGAATTTTCGATCACTTTCGCGTCGCCGCCTTCCATGACCGCGACGCAGGAATTGGTCGTTCCAAGATCGATTCCGATGACCTTGCTCATATTTCACCTCAACTGTGTGGCGGGGCTCCACGACCCACTGCGGCGACGTTCAGGGCCCCCCGAATGGAACAAAACGAATGAAGCTCAAAACCCCTTACCCGCCGTTATATATGCGGCCCGCGCCGGCGGCGCAACCTGTGCACCCTCGGTTTTCCGGCACCCGGACCCGCATTCTTAGGCGGCTTGTATCAATCATTGCGCCGCTGTCTTCCGGTTGTGCCGCGAAGATGACTGAGAGCGGGGATCTTTGCTTGGATGGCGCCGCCATGGCAGACTGTGCGGCGCGATGATCATCTCGGCGAGTTACAGAACCGACATTCCCGCTTTCTACGCTCCGTGGTTCGTGAAGCGCCTGGAAGCGGGGTTTGCGCGGACCGTCAATCCCTACGGCGGACAAGTCAGCATCGTGCCGCTCACGGCCGCCGCCGTCGACGGGTTCGTCTTCTGGACACGAAACCTGGAACCGTTCTTCGGTGCCCTGGAGGCGGTGCGCGGCACCAACCTGCCGTTCGTCGTCCAGTATACGGTCACCGGCTATCCCCGCATCCTGGACGCGGCGACGATCGATCCCGAGCGGGCGATGGATCACATCCGGACGGTCGCGTCGGTCTTTGGACCCGGGGTCGCCGTCTGGCGCTACGATCCCATCGTGTTCAGTTCCCTCACTTCGCCCGCCTGGCACCGGAAAAACTTTCATCGGCTCTGCGGCGCGACGCGGGGTGCGGTCGATGAAGTGGTGGTATCGTGCGCCCAAATGTATCGCAAGACCGCGCGCAACATGGCGGCGGCAACGCGTAACGGCGATTTTCAATGGTGGGATCCGCCGGCCGAGGAAAAACGCGCCCTGCTCTCGGATCTCGCGGATATTGCGGATGGCCATGGGTTGAGGCTGACCCTTTGCGACCAGGCGGATCTGCGATGCGAGGGTATCGGCGCGTGCCCGCTGCATCGACGCGGAACGACTCAGCCGCATCGCCGACCGCACCATCACGGTACCGAGGCGTCCCCATCGAAAAACCTGCGGTTGCTGGTCATCGAGAGACATCGGCGCCTACGACAGTTGTCCGCATGGCTGCGTCTACTGCTACGCCGTAAACAGCCGTCAAATCGCAAAACGCCGATTTCAGAGCCACGATCCCATGTCGGAGTTCTTGGGTGCGACCCGGTAAACCCCGCTATCAGAGCTTTTCGTCGAGCCGCGCGCCGGAAGCGTCGAGGTCGCTTTCCGTCTGCTTCTCGTAAGCCTCCGTTGGGCCTTTGTGCAACGGCTCCACCTTGGCGCCGGCATTCTCGTCCTCCTCCGCGCCTCGCCTCGGACCCCCTTTCGACACCCCGACCCGGGCCGCGCGCAGCGGCCGATCGTGGATCGTGAAGCCAGGCTCCAGCACATGCAACACCGTGCCGTGGGGAACCGTTTCGTCGGGAAGCTCGAGCATGGCTTCGTGGACATGCGGATTGAATGGTTCGCCCTGGGCGGCGATCGGTTTGATGCCGTTTCGTTCGAACACGGTCATCAATTCTTTTTCGGTCATCTCCACCCCCGCGATCAAGGATTTCGAACGCCGGATTTCCATCCCGGTCCTTCGCGTCGACGCTGTCCACTGCGCGGCGGAGGTTGTCGCTCACCGAAAGCAGATCGCGGGCAAAGCCGGAGATGGCGTACTTTCCGGCATCCGCCTTGTCGCGCACCGCCCGGCGGCGCGTATTTTCCACCTCGGCCAGTGCGCGGAGATAGTCGTCGCGGAGTTTGTCGCGCTCGGCCTCCACCGCCGCCAGCCGCTCGGCCAGGTCGGTATCCGTCTCGACGGCCGGCTCCGGCTCGGCGACGGTCCCGGCGGACGCCGCTTCGAGCGCTTCTTCCGTATCGGGCGCGGCCGCGTCCCGGTCGCCGGATTGCTGTTTTTGATCCACCATGTGATCGTCCTCTCTTTCTTTATCCAATCAGCCGGCTTCATCCAATCAGCCGACTTTATCCAATCAGTCGGCCAACCAGCTTTGCCGTATAGTCCACCATGGGAATGATGCGGGCGTAGTTCATTCTCGTCGGCCCGATGACGCCGATGGCGCCGATGATCCGCTCGCGGCCGTCGTGATACGGGCTCACGATCATCGAACAGCCGGAGAGATTGAAAAGCGCGCTTCCCGAGCCGATAAAGATCTGTACCCCTTCGGCGATGTCAACCGTGGAAAGAACCTTAAGCATGGTTTCTTTCTTTTCCAGGGCGGCGAACAGCGAGCGGATGTGCTCAAGATCGCCGATGGCCTGTACGTCTTCTAAAAGATTGGCCTGACCGCGAACGATCAGCGAGCCGCCGCTGTCGCCGCCGGCCCAGATGGCCAAGCCCGATTCCACCACCCGGCTGGTCAATTCGTCCAGTTCCGCCCTGTGCGCCGCCAGTTCCTGGAGAATGTCCTGGCGTGCCTCCGAGATGGAGCGGCCGACGAGACGCGCACTCAAGAAGTTGGATGCCTCCACCAGAGCCGAGGGGGTCAATTCGTGCGGCGTCTCGATGACACGATTTTCGACGACACCGGATTCGCTCACCATCACGACCAGCGCCCGGCCGTGACTGAGGCTGATCATCTCGATATGCCGAAGCGTTTCGTCCATCTTCGGTGCCATGACCAGCCCGGCGCAGCGCGACAGCCCCGAAAGCGCCGACGTGGCCTTTTCCAGCATCTCCTCGATGCCGACGCCGAGCCCCGCGCACTGCGCCTTCAGGTTCCTGCGTTCCTCCTCGGACAGGTCGCCCACCTCCAGCAACCCGTCGACGAACAACCGCAGGCCCGCTTCCGTGGGCAATCGGCCCGCCGAGGTGTGAGGGGCGAACAGCAAACCGGAGTCCTCGAGATCGGACATGACATTGCGGATGGACGCCGGCGACAGGTTGAGCGCCAGGCGCTTTGAAAGCGTGCGCGATCCGATGGGCTCTCCCGTTTCCAGATAGGCGTCCACCACGTGGCGAAAGATCTCCCTCGACCGCTCGTTCAGTTCCGAGATCACAAAGCGATTTTGGTCTAACGCCATTGACACGGGTGCTCGTACATATCGTGGTGCAAGGGGCGGCACGATGCCGATCCCCGGCGTCGGGTTCCGGCAGCGGGCCGGCATCGATGGCCGGGATCGGATGCCGACCGTGGGGTGAATTTAGTCGTGCCTTCGGCCATCGTCAACTTGGCCGGCCTTTACGTAAGCAGGCGGGCGCGTTAGCTTGCCGGCCCAGCGAAACAATGACCGGACACTCATATGAGACCCTCAGGCCGCGCGCCCGACTCCCTGCGCTCCGTCGATCTGGACGTGGGCGTGAACAAATACGCCGAAGGCTCCTGCCTCGCCCGCTTCGGCGACACACACGTGCTGTGCGTGGCCACCGTGGAATCCCGGGTGCCGCCCTGGCTGCGCGACAGCGGCCGCGGATGGGTGACCGCCGAATACGGCATGCTGCCGCGGGCCACCGCCGAGCGCACCGGCCGGGAAGCGGCGCGTGGCAAGCAGACGGGCCGGACCCAGGAGATTCAGCGCCTCATCGGCCGCAGCCTGCGTGCGGTCACCGACTTGACCGCCATGAGCGAAATGCAAGTGCGGGTGGACTGCGACGTCCTGCAAGCCGACGGCGGCACCCGAACGGCCGCCATTACCGGCGGTTACGTCGCCCTCCACCTGGCGTTCAAGCGTCTGGTGGATTTGGGCCTTCTGGAACGCGTTCCGCTGATCGGTGAGGTCGCCGCCATCTCCTGCGGTGTCTACAAGAAAACCGCCCTGCTCGACCTGAACTACGAGGAAGACAGCGGCGCCGAGGTGGACGCCAACTTTGTGCTGACCGGCTCCGGCGGCATCGTCGAGATCCAGGGCACCGCCGAGCATGAGCCCTTCAGTGAAGCCCAATTGATGGAGATGATGGCGCTGGCGCGCAAGGGTATCGGCGAGCTGGTGGCTCTGCAACGCACGGCCATCGACGCAAGTCCGTCCCGTTGAGCGAAACGAAGCGAGGCACACGCCATGCCACGGCACTTCGAGGGCGGCACGCTGGTGATCGCCAGTCATAATCCCGGCAAGGTCCGCGAGATCGGCGATCTGCTGCGGCCCTTTGCCGTCGGCGTGATATCGGCTTCCGAGCTGAACCTGGAGGAACCCGAGGAAACCGGCACCACCTTTATCGCCAATGCCGAGCTGAAGGCGCGGTTCGTGGCCGAGGCCTCCGGTCTGCCGGCGTTGTCCGACGACTCCGGACTGGTGGTGAAGGCGCTTGGCGGCGATCCCGGCGTCGTGTCGGCCCGCTGGGCCGGACCGGGCAAGGATTTCTCCATCGCCATGCGGCGCGTGGAAGACGGTCTGCAAGGAAAGAGCGACCGCGGCGCTCATTTCGCCTGCGCGCTGGCGCTTTGCTGGCCAGACGGTCACTGCGAGACCTTCGAGGGCACGGTTCATGGCACCTTGGTGTGGCCGACCCGGGGCGAGCGCGGTTTCGGTTACGACCCCATGTTCGTCGCCGAGGGCCGCGACATCACTTTCGGCGAGATGGACCCAGAGGAAAAGCACCGTATCAGCCATCGCGCCGATGCCTTCCGCAAGCTCGTGGCGGCCTGTTTCGGGTGACCGCCGCGGATCGCACGGTTCATCCCCATGTGCCCGCCCATGTGATGCCCCCCCTTCCGCTGGCCATCTATATTCACTGGCCGTTCTGCCGATCCAAGTGCCCGTATTGTGATTTCAACAGTCACGTGGCCGATGAGGTCGACCACCGGCGCTGGGCGACGGCGCTCGAACGCGAGCTCGGCCATTTCGCGGCCGAGACGCCGGACCGGACGGTGGGCAGCGTCTTTTTCGGCGGCGGCACCCCGTCGCTCATGGATCCGGCAACCGTCCGCGGGTTGATCGCCGCCGTCCGCCGTCACTGGCCCGTCACGAACGACCTGGAAATTACGCTGGAGGCCAACCCCACGTCATCGGAAGCCGCCCGGTTCGCCGCGTTCCGAGACGCCGGCGTCAACCGGTTGTCGGTGGGCGTTCAGTCGCTCGACGATGCGGCGCTGACATTTCTCGGCCGGACGCATTCGGCGGCGGCGGCGCGAAACACCGTGTCCCGGGCGCGGGCGTGCTTCGAGCGCTTCTCCTTCGACCTCATTTATGGCCTTCCCGGGCAAACCGGCGACCACTGGCGCCGCCAGCTCCGCGAGGCCGTAAGCATGGCCGGCGATCATCTGTCGGTCTATCAGCTTACCATCGAGCCGGGCACGGCTTTCTACCGCCAGGGTGTCGCGGCCATCGACGCGGAACGCGGCGCGGACCTGTACGAAATCACCCGAGACGTCCTCGAGACCGCCAACTTGCCGGCCTATGAGATTTCCAACCACGCGGCGCCCGGTGGCGAGTGCCGCCACAACCTGAACATCTGGCGCGGCGGCGATTACGCGGGCATCGGCCCCGGCGCCCACGGCCGGCTTACCCGCGATGGCCGGAGCGAAGCCACGCGCCAGTTGAACGCGCCCGAAAAGTGGCTGCGCGCCGTGGAAAGGCGGGGACACGCAACCGCCGGCCGCACGCCGATTGCCGCGCGCGAGCGCAGCGAGGAACTCCTGCTGGTTGGCATGAGGCTCAAGGAAGGCATCGATGTCTCGCGGTTCGCCGAATTGACCGGCGTCGCACTGACCGACGTCATCGATCCGCGCGGTCTCGAGCACCTCGTCGACGGCGGTTTCGTCACCATGGACGACGAGCGACTTCGTGGTACCGCCGCCGGGCTTCAGCGTCTGAACGCCTTGCTCGAACGCCTCCTGGCGTGATTACCGGGCCTCGTCAGCCCGCGGCGGCGGCGGCCTCGGGAGTGCCGAAGCGCTTCAGCGTGCAATAGTGCGAACGGATTGCGGTTCGCAGGGTCGGACTGCTGTTATAGGCAATTCCGTATTTGAGGGCCAGTTCCCGTACGATCGGCCTGAGGCCGCGATAATGGACGTGGCATATTCTCGGAAAGAGATGATGCTCGATCTGGCTGTTCAAGCCGCCCACGTACCACGACAATAGTCGATTGTCGGGCGCGAAGTTGCCGGTGGTGCGCATCTGGTGGAGCGTCCATATGCCCTTGAGCGACGCGCCGTGCTCCTCGCGCCAGTGTTCGGTCGCCTCGACCACGTGTGCCAATTGAAAAACGACGCCGAGGATCAACCCCGCCGTCAGGTGCACGCTCAGGAAGCCGATCAGGAACTGCCACCAGGTGATGTCGAGCACCATGAGCGGGACCGCAATCATCATCGAGATAGTATGTCGTCTTGCTCAAAAAGAGCGAAACCCACTCAGAACGAGGATGCTTTCTGTCGCGATAGGGGCCGAGATCCTTCATGAAGAAATACTTGAAATCCTTGACGAACACCCAGAACAGAGTAGCCAGGCTATAGGCGAAAAAAGCACCGAAATGCTGGAACCGATGGATTGGCCGATAGAGCGTATGAGGGCTCAACCGGATCTGCGGCGAGACTTCGAGATCTTCGTCGTAGCCTTCGATATTGGTATAGGTGTGATGGATGGTGTTGTGGGTGATCTTCCAGATATAGCCGTTGGCGCCCAGGCATTCGAACATTAGGCCGATCAGGCGGTTGACACGCGGATTGGCCGAGTAGGCGCCGTGCAGCGCGTCGTGAGTGACCGCGAACCCGATGCCCGCCATGGCGACGCCCATGACCAGACACAGTAACCACGCCATCGCCAGCGGCAATAGCCCCGATAGGATCCAGCCATAGGACCCGAAGTAAAGACCGGCCAGGATGACCGTCTTGGCAATCATCGCGGCATTGGCGTGCTTCGACAGTCGTTTCCGCTCGAAGTGGTCGTTGACCCTGGCTTTGACCTCCCGCGCAAAATCGATGTTGCGCTGAGTATCGCTCATGCGTCGAGTGCCTTCCATGGATGGTCAAGTTTCTCCGCCAAGCGAGCCAAGGTTTCAGTCCCGCGCGCTGATATGGGCCGCCGCGGAGCGGCCGGCAAGACCGAGGCGGCTGGAGGTCGGAGCGCGTCAACGCCCGTTTGTGCCGAAGACGTGGGTATTACAGCGTTTTGGCCCGCGCCGCAATCTGGGCCGCGGCGATGGCGGCGATCACGAGAGCGGCGCCGAGGAGTTGATGAACGGAGAGATCCTCGTCCAGCAGGAGAACGGCGAGGGCGAGCGTCAGCACCGGCTCGAGGTTCATGATCATCGCCGTCGGCGACGCCCCGATCAGCCGGACACCGACGAACATGCCCAGGAACGCGCCGGCAAAACTCAGCGCGGCGGCGGCCATCAAACCCGCCGCCATGGGTTCCAACCGCGGCAAGGCCCAGGCGTCGGTCGCAAAAGTGAGGCCGAGGGCCAAAACCAGTCCTGTCCCCGCCATATAAGCGGTCATCACGGTCGGTTGGACGGCCCTCAATTTCCGGCCGGTCCACACGAACGAGCACGATATGGCGAGCGCCGCGAGAAAGGCGAAGGCCACCCCGTTGCCATTGAGTTGGTCCAGACCGATGCCGAGGCAGATCGCCAGGCCCGCCAGTGCCACAGCCAGCGCCGCCAGCTCACGAAGGGTCGGCCGACGTCGGTCCAGCGCGCTTTCGGCCAGGTGCGTGATCAGCGGAAACGTATAGAGGATCAACACCGCCAAGCTCACCGGTATGGTGGCGAAGGCGGCGACCAGGAACGCCGAGCCGACGGCAAAGACGAGGCCGGCCCCGACGCAGTGCGGCCGCTCGCCCCGCGCGACGAACAAGGAGATCTTCTGGAACTTCAGCCAAGCAATGCAAACGACAAGGAAGGAGGCGAAGCGGCACACCAGCAACGTTTGCGGGTTGCTTCCCAAGCCATAAACCACGGGCGCCAGGATATTGGAAAAGCTGATGCTCGTAGCCGTCGCCACCACCACCAGAACGCCGAGGGCGGCGTCGGGCGTATCGATGGATCGCGGGTTCATACGTCGGCCGCCGGACGATGCAGCGAGAAAAAATCCCGGAGTCCCCCGGGCCCCCCCGTCCGGGCCCCGGGTTCCAGCCGCAACCAATCCCGCGCATATTCAAAGATCGTCATTTACGAACTAAGTGTAATTACTTGTTTAGTTTCATGTTGGCCGCCTAATTATCATATGATAGATTAATCACCATAAAGAAACTCTACCGAATCAAATATTCATACCAAAAAAACCCTCTTTTCGGTCCCGAGTTACGATGGTGAATCTCGTTTATTGGCGTAACGTGCGTTCATTTGAACCAAGAATGCGGGTCTATGTGAAAAAGTCGACCGTCATTTGTACGGCTCCTTATGATCTTTCTGGAAGAAATTATCGCTGATGCGGTATGTTTTCGTTCTCGTATTGCTATTTTTTTTCTTCGATGGTTTCTATCTGATTCCTCCCCTGGGCGGACGCGATGCTCTACAGTATCGTGATCTCGCGACACTGGTGACGGTCGCCGCATCGTTTTTGGCGGTCGTGTTCAAACCGAGCGTGCTCAAAACAAATAAAGAAATCACCGGGTTTGTCGTTTTTCTCCTTTTCTTGATCGTGCTTCAACCTTTCCTGGCAAGTTTACAATTCGGACAAAGCGTCCTGAATGGTTTCATCGCAATTCGCGTAATGGCTCTTTTTCTTTTGTATTTCTTGTTACTATCTCTTTTTCGTGATCTCCAACAATTTGTGCGGTTGATCAGGTATGTTAACTGGATGATGGTCGCGGTAGCGATCGCGAGCCTTTACCAATACTTCGTTGGCGGTTTATTTCAGACCGTTTACGTGATCGATATGTTCCGTTCGGATGTCCCCAGGGCTGATGTGCCCGGTTTCCGTTTGATGAGTTTTCTGCTGGTATGGAATCTTACCATATTTTTCGCGGCTGGAGCATCACGCCGGGCCCGTGCCGGCTTCATGGCGGGGCTTTTTATGGTGGTTCATATACTCAGGCAAACAAGATCCCTGCTGATCGCCGCGGCTGGGGTCATTGTCGTCTGCCTGTTTCGAAGTCGCATGACAGCTTGGATGATGGTTGCGGCAATCGGTTGCATTGGCGCATTGGGTCTATGGTGGGCGGGCGACGACGTTGCCGTTGGTCTGGCGGTCAACCCGTTCAGTTCCGCCGCTGAAGAGGTGTATGAAGGAACGGGTACGTGGGGGTCTCGCCTGCAACAGGCTAAATTCGCGTGGGACGTATTCCTGGAATATCCGCTGCTGGGAAGCGGCGGTTCGGCTATCCGCATGCTCCCAGACGAAGCACGAACAACCTACCAAGGCATGCTTGCGAACATCGCGTACACGGCGGATCTCGGTTATCTCTCATTCCTCAAAACCTTCGGTCTAGTGGGAATGATTTGGCTTCTCTGGATATTTTATTATGTATACTCGTATGTTCGACGAAATACGAAAAGCAACAGAGAAATTTACGTGAAAGACACGGATTTTATTCTGTCATTTCTGTTCAGTTTTCTAGTGTTCCTGATGATTTCCTCGGTCACCATTCCATGGTTTCTGCAGTCGGATGGGATTGTCGTTATAAGTATTTTTCTGGCTATGTTCTCCTTGCATTCGGCGCAATCGAAAGAGGTGGAGATACCAAAACCGAGCAAAGATGAGATACCTGCATGGACTGCCGGTTCCAGGGCACCAACTGAAGTCAATCAGCCTTTATCGAACAAAGGCAACAAGCCCGTGCCGCCTCTCGGCATTGTTCGAGATCAGAAAACGACAAGATGAAATTGATCTCCGCGGCCGCGTTGCGAACCGCTATCTTGCTCGCCGCGTCGGTGATCGGTGTTCTTTGCGCGCAAGCTCAGCCGCTTCCGGCGAGTTCCACGGAGGCGTATACGGTTGATCTGCTGGTCGAGTGGGGCTGGGGACCGAAATCCACCCGGACCGGGCGGCTGGACGTGGTCGATGGTGAGATCATGGCGAGCAAGCGATATCACATGGAACCCAGTGATCTTGGCGTCACGGCCGTTTCCAGACGAAACCTCCAGTTCGAAACGCAGGCCGCCGGCCTTTCCGACGGACTGTTGATCACGGTCAAGGGCGGCTTGGCCACACGGCTGAACGTCGCGCTCGAAGACTTGGAGCTGGCGTTCTCGCTGGCCGACATTCTGACCAAGCAGCAGATCGAGGCGCGTTATCGTGGCGGACGGGTGCGGGTACGGCGCGACCTCCGGGATCGTTTGCGCTTCGCGCCTAGACATGACCACCTGGTGTTGGCGCCTGGACAGCCGCTTACCTTGGACCTGTTGGCCAAGCCAATGACGTCGGCGGGCTTCCAGCCAACGGCGCGGATTTCCCTCGAAGGCATCGGATTCTCCTACGCGAAGACACTGAGCGAAGGACGAAGGGCAAGTGGCGCGACCTTGCTTTGGACGGTCACCGTTGACGCCCCCAATGGCGAAGGTGTTTACGAGGTGCTTGCAAGGGGAAGCGGTCCGGGCCTCCAAGGGGCAACGGCACGCCTGCAGTTCGTTGTCCTCGACCCGGCAAGAAAGGCCGGATCTCCCGGCAGGCTGAAGAAAAAGCTGATCACGGCCATCGACTCCACGGCGCCGCCCTTCATTTCGTACCTTGGGGACGGTCAGTCGCGCGTCAGGGCGGGGAAGCTGGGGCACTTTCGAGCGACGTCGACGCAGGGCACGCGTGCCGGCTACAAACCGCGGTTCAAAGATCACATGGGTTGGTTCGCTCATCGCCTGCCTGTCGGCAATCTCGGACGTCCGCACCTCGTGGAGATCGACTTTCCAGACGATGCCGGGCGGACCGTCGGGATTTCGATCATCGAACCCGATGCCAGGGGACGGATTGGAGCCAACAACCTCGACACCGGGTTGGACAGCGATGGTGAGCCTTCTCCTTCCGGAACGACGGAAACCTTTTCGCTGATCTTCTGGCCCAAATCCGACTCTCCGATCTTGTTGATCACCAATCGTATGGAGGGAAGTCGGGCGGCGGTCGGCGATATTCGGGTGTTCGAACTCACCGAGGGCTTGCCGGCCCTGGACGTCGCTCCGGACAACGGCCGTTTGCTGGGAATCTATTACGAAGAACCCAATATCGTCTCGAACTTCGGTGGGCCCTATCGCCTTTACAACAAGCGATCGATCAAGGATTGGAACACGTTCTTGTTATCGGCGAGAAACCTGGCTGAATACATGCGGTATGCCGGTTACAATGCGACGTTGTTACAGTCAGTGGGGTACCTCAGCAGTCTCTATCCCTCCGATTTCGTTGACGATACGGGTCGCTATGATGGCGGCTGGCTGTCACCGGACGGTATGGATCCCATACAAAAGGACATCCTCCGACTTCTCCTCGGCGTATTCGCTCGCGATGGCTTGTTTCTTGTTCCCAGTTTGAACTTCGAGCACACGATCGCGTCTCTCGAGTTCATACGGATGCCCGATCCCCGAGGGATCGCCGATATCGATATGGTGAGCAAGGACGGGAAGACGGCCGAGGGGTTGCGCGCGGCTGGTCGACATAGCATTGGGCATTGGTATGAACCCACTCATCCCGAAGTGAGGGCGACGATCATTGCCGCGGTTCGCGAAATCGTCGAACGATACAAGGACTCGCCGGCGCTCGCGGGATTGGCAATCCAGCATCGTGGTTTGTCCTATGTGCAGTATCCCGGGCTCGATTGGGGATATGGTGATGTGCCCATCGACCTGTTTGAAACCGATACCGGTGTTTCCGTTCCGGTCAGCCGGGAAGACCCGACGCGCTATCGAGAGCGTTACGCCTGGCTGATGGCCAACGAGCGCGACATGTGGATCGAATGGCGGATACGGAAACTGGCCTCGTTGATGCGTGAGATCTCCGAGGTCGTCCACTCGGTTCGTCCTGATTTGCGGGTGTTCGTCAATTACATGAACACCCTATACTCGATCGGCGTGAGCGACAATGCCGTTGAATGGTCCGCGGCGGGACGGGATCTGGCCGAGCTGTTCAGGCGGAAAGGATTGGATCCTCGGCAGTACACACGCTCCACGGGGATGGTTGTCACGCGTCCGGTTCGCACCGGCCCGCGATCGTATTATGGTTCACGAAGCGAAAAAACACGCGCCGCGCGCCTCCATTTCCGCGATGCGCCAGCGATCAACGCTCTTTACCCGAACGGCAGTCGGACGGGGATCCTCGCGTTTCATGAATACGGCGAGACAACCCTGGCCGCGTTCGACGAGCAGGTTGAGCGTTGGCACAAAAGCAACCTATGGTTGGTGAACACGATCACCCCATTCGGGCGCGGCAATCTGGCTCGGTTCGCCCATTGGATGGCCGATCTGGACCCGGCCGCCATATTCGACGGGGGGTGGCAGGCCGTCATGGGAGCGGAATTGACGCTCATGGAGTTCTCACGCGTCTATCGCGCCTTGCCGGTCGCGGATTTCACGATCTCGGCGCGACTGGAGAACGGTGTGGTGGCACGAAGTGCCCAGGTGAACGGCGAGCACTACGTGTATCTGGTCAATGAAAGCGCGCATCCGGCGCGCGCCACCGTAATCACCTCGCAAACCGCGTTGATCGATGAATTGGGACGAGAGGGTACGACGGAGGCATCGAAGCTAACCGTGGAGCTGGCCCCTTACGCTCTCAGGGCATTTAACACAAAACAGGCGGCCGTCGTCGACATTGCGCAGTAGGCCGTACTGTTGGTTTTATTTGGCGCTCACCTCCGGGGCGCCCCGACCTTCGGCTTGGAGGCACCGAGTGAGGAAAGTGTAGCGTCTTAAGGCATCGATGGGACTTTTCCCCGTGGAATTCGGTGAGGCTCGTACCGTTTCCGGGGCAACGCCGGCGCTCGCCATGAACCCCGTCAAGGTAAAAACGTCGACCACCACGGCGGTGCGAGGACGATCGCGCAATCTTGCCACGACCATGCCGACAACTGTCCCACCCTCATTGACGACGGGACTCCCGCTCGCGGCACTCAACGAACCCGTGGCTGTCAGCGCGAGGAGCCCCTTTTCCGAGGAGAGAACGCCGGCATAGGCGGCATAGGTGAAGCGCGGCACGTTGGCGCCATCGCCGCGTTTGTATCGAGCAATCATCAACTTTCCGGAGAGGGCGCGCGCGGGATCCATCGGAAATCGAGCGAAGTGCCGGGGTCGGAAACCGAGCGCCTTGACGAGGGCCAGATCGTGCTCTTCGGAGACCAGAACGGTTTCCGCCGCAACGATCTCCCCCTTCGGCGTTTCAATGGCTGGATGGGTGCAACCGAGGACGTGTCGGGCCGAGAGGAAGTGCCCCTCGGCGCTGACGAAGAAACCGGCGGCGGCCACCGCGATCTTCAACGGCGCAACACCCAGATATCGCCACCACGACCATGGGCCGCGCCCAGAACCAAGCGGCTCCGACCCATTTGCCAACGATCACCGCGGATCGCCGTCCGTTTTCGTCGGCGAAGCGGGTCACCCGGCGGATCGTTTTTCGCGCAAAACGCACATGACGAAACGGATCAGGTCGGTTTGGCGCCAAAGGCGTTTGGGCTGGGTGACCAAGGCGATAGAACCATTCGAGGTTGGCCTTTCTGAAGGCGGAGGGAGCGCGGTTCACGTTACCCGCGATCACGTCGAACGTGCCGCCGACACCTTGACATACTTTGACATTCAATTTCGGCAGACACGCATTGATCCACCGCTCCTGTCGCGGACTGCCGAGTGCGACAAACAGGAGGTCGGCATTGGCCTCGTTGATGTCGTCTATCAAGTGCTCGGAATCCGTTTCGCTGACATACCCATGATGATTGCCGACGATTTGAATGCCCGGATACCTTTCCCGCAGGACTTCGCTCGCTTTCAAATTGACTTCCCGACTGGCTCCGAACATGAAAATCCGGTAGTGCTTTCGTGCGGCCGCCGCGCAGATCGCGGGCATGAGTTCGGCCCCGGGCACTCTTTCGAGGCGGGCCAGTCCAAGGACGCGCGCGGCCAGCACGACACCAACTCCGTCCGGGATGAGAAGCCCGGCGTTCTGAATTGCTTCCATCAGCACGGGACTCTTATGGGCGGCAATGATTTTTTCCGGATTGATGGCGATGATGCTCGCACGACGGCCGGTCTGGATGAACGCGTCGACCGCCTCCACCGCTTGCTTCATATTCACGCAGTCGACCGGAACCCCGAGGATTTCAATTCGTTTTGGTTGCATGGCGCCGCGGCTCACCCTTCTCGGCTGTTTCCTCGTGAATACATCGTTGGGGTTAACATCCCCGTAAGCTATGGCCCCAACAGATTTCGATAGGTCAGGTTTATCGTTCCGCCGTCGGTCGCGGTGGGGTTGACCGCTTCGGGGTCATCGCACCAGAGCCCGTGACCGATGACGTTCGCCGCCCCGAAAGAGTCGCGCATCTTGAATATGGGATCGCCCGCCGCGCTCTGGTTCGGCCCCCGGAAGACTTGCAGCCCCTGGACATTGACGGTTGATCCATCGTGCATTTCGATCTCGCCGGAGTAAGTCGGTGCTCTACGAAGATCGATCTCGACGTTCCACAGATTGATCGTCGTGCCCGCCTGCAAGACAATGCACCGGCCGAGGATTTCGCCGCCCACGGAGCAATTCATCAAGGTCAGTTCGGCGCTGCTGGCGTTGGAATTGACGGAGACCGCGTTGCCGCCATCGGTGCTCAACTTGCCGCCGTTCCAGATGGCGCGGTAGCCACCGAGCGTCTGGTCGTCGTCGACGCTTAGGGCGGTTCCATCCAGCCGGTCCGTCTCGCAGCCGTTCCAGCGCGTCTCGAAGTAGTGCGCATAGGCATAGGACGCGTTTTCCTCGAACCCGGCATAACAGCCAATGGCACGGCAGTTGTTGTAGGTGGTCCATGCCGCGCGGTTGGAGAACGCATTGACGTTCGAGGATCCGGCGCCGGAACTTCCGCCCTCGACGATGCAGTCCGTAAAGGTCGTGTAAAATGCGTGATGCGTGCCGAGGCCGACGGCCCGACTGCCGAGAATGTGACTGTCATGGACAAGATTGTACGCCGGCATGCCGAAATCGCGGTAGTTCGCATCGGAGAACACGCCGCCCGAGAGCAAGGAAGTCGTGAACCCGTCGACGCTGGTAATGCCGTTGATGCTGAACCGCCCGCCGGTGGTGGCCCCGCCGGCGACGGCCATGTAGGAATACTGGCCGACGGACGCATCGTACCCGGCGCTCCGCGCCTGGATCTCGATCTCCGGCTTGAAGCACGAGATGCAGTTGACGCCGACGCCCCAATGTTTCTCGATCACGACATTGCGGACCACGGGCCATGCCGCGCCGCTGATCTTGATGCACGGCGGCTGCGACACGCCATCGGCGGCGAAGACATCGCCGTTGGCGCGGAACCGCAGACCGTCGACGATGAACGTGCTGGCCGGCAGCTTGCGGAGACGCGAGTTTTCCACCGTATAGTCGCCGACACCGCCCAGGTTGCCGTGCAGCCGCCGCGACGCATAGACGTGGTTGTTGCCGGTATCGACATAGGAGACCACGAACAATTCGGCCATGTAGGCATTGTCCGTCGCGATGTACTTGTCGTCGGAATAGATCGCCCAGACCTGCCCCTCGTCGAAGGCGCCGATGTCGCCGGGATCGACCGTAATCCGGGTCTGCTTCTGGACCGAACCGCCGATCGCCTCGTCGCTCATCGCCGTCGGCGTGATCGCCGAACCCCACGGCGGAGCGTAGGAGATGCAGGCCGACGCATCGTCGTTGTAGATCAGCGTCCCCTCGCCGACCAGATGCACGTCGGTGGCCGTGGCGATGTCGAGATCGACCAGATACTCACCCTTGGGCACATAAACCGGCTTGCCGGCGGCGGCGATGATGGCGGAAAGAAACGCCGCGGACAAGTCGGTGGTTCCGGTTCGATCCGCTCCGAAATCACCAACGAAATACGTGTCATTCGCTGGTATTGCCGAGCTCAGTGGCGGGTGTATCATAAACATTATAAAAAAGCCTCAATTGCTTCGAAAATTACTTTGGAATTGCGATTGGAATGAAAAGGAAGCTCGCGACGGCCAAGATAATTCGAGACAGTATAATGGTCGTAGGTAAATATGCCTAATTTAGGCGCATGTCAAGGAAATTTGACCGTTCGCGCGCCCGTGGTCTTAATTACCGGTCGACAATCGCATTGCCTATTCATCGAATGACGCAATCCGGCAAAAACGTTCCTATCAGTGCGGTTTCGCTTGAGTCCCACCGACACGGCTCTTCCATGACCTAAATCGGCTTACAAAACGTTTAACCACCTTTGACAACAAGCTGCGCTTTTCGCCCTCGGTCTCCAAAGCTAATTTATGGATTCTCGATGTTATGCTTACGGGAAGCGCCCGAACGAGTTCGTGTGGCAAACACTTCAGACGAAGAAATCCTTGCGCTGTATTATAAGGAACACTCAATGCCTCTGGCCAATATAGCCGAACAATGTCATTTCCCATTCTTTGCTCAGCACGATAGTGAAGCGGTAATTTAAACATCAAGGAAAATACTTTCCAGTCCAAAAATGGACTAAAGCTCGGTACCAAATCAGCATTCCCGTAAAAAAAGGCAGACACCCATGCCGCTCTTTTCTGCTCTATGAGCGCCATATCCAATATCCATGTATCTGGGCCCACTGGTAAATCCTGCAGCCAATCATCCGCGCCATCCTTAATCGCTTTATGTGCAGGAAGCTTCAGCCTGCTAAGTAATTTCTCGGAATTTAACGACGCTTTCCCAATGTCCGCAGCACTCCAATAAATACTGCGACCAGTCTCGGCGCCGATGCCAGACATAAAAAAAGCGTGGTTCCCAATCTGTTCAAGCGTTTCACGAAGGTATGACACGCCATCCACGACGCACCAGCCCGTCTGCTCAAACCAGTTTTCTACGCTATCCGTTTTTGGTTCCACGTATGGAATAAAACGGTGCTTGAGTGCAAGTTTTCGCGCAAGTTTTGAAGCGGTTGTGGTGTCGATGTCATGGGACGCTCCCGGGAGTTGGAGCGTCATGTATTCACTCGCTTTACAAATACTTCTCGATGCCGCAAGTAACATCCGAGTATCTCGGCCCGCGGTGAGGTGAATGGCTGGGTTGAGCGCGGACAGCGTGCGGACGTTAGCAACGATGGTTTCGGCCAGAGTCCGGGATAGAGCAGTGAGATCTTCTTCGAACTTAACCGAGCTACCCATGGATAAAGGTTCAATGTAACTGCATGGCCAAATCCTGCTGCGCTTGAAACTGTCCAATTCGAGGGCATGATTTGGCAACAACCGCTTGACGTCTGTTCTAGACGTCAATCCGAACGGAAGCCACGCGCCATTGTTCGGGAATCCCATGATCGATAATAATTCGCTTTGAAATGCGCTATTTTCATCGAATGGTATAAGATTGACCGTCGAAGCTATCGTTTTGCGTTTCTCTGAAAATACGGCCGGCAACGCGCCCGCGCAGTCTACTGTGAAATGAATTACATCATTGTGTTTCTGCAATAAGACGTAGCGGCCAATGAAGTGTTCTAAAAATTCCCCTATTGAAATATTTAATAATTCCTTATCGATATCAATAGTGTCCGATGCCAATTCGCCTTTGTAAAACACCCATCCCAAAAATAAGGAACAAACTGTGCCATTTAATTCAGAAAATCCGGGTCACTGGCAATTTTGGATCTCGGGCTACTAGCCAATTTTCGAAGCGGATTACATCGAACGACCGCGGAAGCCACGTTTCATCTTCGGAAATGGCGTATTGGAAGTCATAATGAGTATGGCGCGGGTCTATCACGCGTGGCCTGAAAACAGGGCTGATCATTATCCACAATATCCTTTTTCTACGAATAACCGATCAAGGATTGTAGCGAGTGCGTATTAACGCTTCCACGTTCGCTCCCGAACCATACGGGTGGTTTTTTCATTCGCGGGTATTTCCGAAGCAGAGAAGTTGAAGCCTATTCAATATCCTGCGCTTTTTTACTAGCTCGCATTGATAATATTCGGCCGTATGGGCCGGTGTGAATACGAGCGCGCGGCCGCGCTGGGTTGCCTGTCACCACGACGCCTGAGGCAACATCTTTTGTCACAATCGCCCCCGCCCCCACGACACAATGATCACCGATCTTGACGCCTGGAAGGACAACCGCATTCACACCAACGAAACAATAGCTGCCCACCCGAGTGAGGCCCTTTTTCCTCGAAGCAAAGTCATGCGACATTACGACGACGCCACGTGCTAGCAGTGTATAGGCGCCGATCTCGATGTCGCTCGGGACAGTGCGGTCCAAGAACGCCCTGTATGAGATGCGCGCTGTCGGATGCAGGGCGTGGCCCCAAAATTTTCGGAGGTAGAAGCTCCGAATCTTGGTTAGCAAAGACCGAAAAAATTCTCGAAGTATAACCATTTCGTAGAGCCCAATTTAATTGGGCCTCCATTAGAGGGAGCCGTAAACATCGGGACTTTAGCAAGAGACCCATCAGGCTTATGGGGGGCTGATAACATTGAACAGACAACGTTCATCGATCAAATCCAGCACGCGCGAGCCGTCTTCTAGCGTTCGTATCGCTGTGATGCACGACAATGACCCGCGAGCCATGCTGACAGACGAGAGTTCCCCGTCAGTCTGCCTTCCACGGTTGTGATCAACTCCATCTCCAACGGGCCCATTGACCGCGTAAAGAAGGGCACCAGCAGTGATACAGTGGCCAAACCGAGGATCAGAAGTCCATGATGGACAACGGGGTGCACGGGTAGAAGCATCAGGCAGTAGGAATAGGCCGCCATCGCCACCGGGGTGACCAGATAGATCTTCCAAAGATCCGCCCGTAACAGGTTGATACCAAGATGCCGGTGAACGGCCACCGACGAGAACAAATTACGGAATACATAGGCAAGCCCCACGGCAAAAGCGGCGCCCATCTCTGCAAAGTAGGGCACGAGAATGCCCGAAAAGACGAACACGGTCGCAACGCCGATCAGTGAGCCATACAGAACCAATCGCGACGACCCGGCGGCAACGAGCGTCATCTGATTTGGGCCACTCAAAGCGCCAGCGGTAATGGCCAAACACAAAACTCGCAACACGGCGCCGCTTTGCCGATACGGCTCACCGAACAGGAACGCCGTCAATGTCTCGGCCTCGATCGTGATATAGGCGACCATGGGAAAGACCGAAATCGCCGTCCATTTGCACATGGCACAGTACATATTTTCGGCCCGCTCGATCGAGCCTTCCTTCAATAAACCTGCGGCCACGGGCAAATAAATGAAATTGAGACATACCAATGGTATGGTCAAAACAACAGAAAGCCTGAGCCCCACGGCGAAGAACGCCACTTGCTGTTCTGTCCCCAGCGCGCCCAGCACGAACGTTCCTCCCCAGGCGATAAGGCTTTCCAGCATCGCCGGTCCCATCAGCGGCAACGAAACCAGGAGCAATTGCTTCGATGTCGGTGCGCTGAACGCCATTCCGTGTATGGCGAATACCGATCTGACGGTATACGCGACAAAAATGAACGCGGCGGCCCAAATGGCGGTGAGGTAGGCACCGACGACGCCGGAAAGCGTCCATCCCGACAGTGCGACGATGATCAAGCCGATCGCACGCAAGGAATTCGGGATCAGATCGTCGAAAATCAATTTGGTTCGGCTGATGCCGAGACCCCTGTACATTGCCACCAATAAGGTGATGGCCGCGAAGGGCGGAATGATAAACGCGAGTGCGGCAAGTATCGGGGCGAGCGCAGGTTTATTGAATAATTGCGCGAGTGCATCCGTGCCCAGGAACAGGAGCGCCGTGCAGACAAGGCTCCCACAGCTTCCGATGACAATCGCCGACGAGTAGAGTTGCCGCAGTTCGTCGCCGTCATTTTTCGCTTTGGCCTGCGCGATCAGTCGAACGATACCTAGGTTCATGCCCATCACCGACACGAAGCCCGTGAACTGGGCGATAACCATGGAGAGCGAAACGAGACCGAACTCTTCCGGCGAGACAATGCGAACCGCGATGGCACTGGCCACGAAGCTCAACATGGTCGCGCTCATCGTGCCGACGAAGAAAACACCGCCACCGTGAACAATCGATCGAAACGCGGTTATCTCGTCGGCACGGGCCGCCGATGCGAGATCGGACGAGTTCGTCATAACCAGTGACCGAGGTCGCGCTCGAGAAAGTCGGCAAGACGGGCGTTTGCGCTTGCATACCGTGAAGAAAGGAACCGCACCGACTCGTCGTCCGGCTGGATCCTCTTTTCCGCATCTCGCGCGTTCAGTTCGTGCATCCTCGCTCCCAACCGATGCCATACACCCGGCAGTGGAAGAAGGCGTTTGCAAAAGCGCTTCAACGAAGAAGGTTCGCGCAACGCCCGGGTCAGAGCCACGGACCGGGGAACCGTCGCCTTGTGATACTGTTGCTTGAGATTGGTTACGTCAAAATCCGACGCGACCCCGAGAAAATTAAAAACCGTCCGCAGCGTTTCCCTCGGGCAATCCCTAAGATCCTCCAAAGGCAACACCAAAAGATTTTGTCGATCGATGTATCGAAGAAGTCGCTCAATCTGATCCATGTAAAAGCCACGAGCGACATAACTAAAATCCATTTGGTTGTGAAAGCTTCCGTCCAGACGCCGATGTTCTGCTTGGATCGCTTCAAAAAAAGCCAGCGGCTCCAGACCTCGCCGATAGGTCATGAGATAGTGAGAGAACGCTCTTCCAACGGGATCACGAAGAACGACAATGAACTTTATGGATGACAAATCAAAATTCTGGTCCAGCCTCTCCATTGCAGCCGGAAAAAAAACGTAATCCGGATCTACTTCGCCGATAATCGCTTCCTTGGTACAATCTGCAAAATATTTGGACTCGTAGAATGCCAGACCGTTTTTATAATATTCATCGACGATAAAAAACTTTGTTTCCTTTTGGTGAGGTAAACATATCTGGGGATGAGTTGATAAATAATTGTGAAGCGATGTCGTGCCCGCTTTTTGTACCCCCACGACGAAAAAATTGGGTGTCAGCATTACTGTCCGTCGTTCACGCCGTTGCGCCTTGCTGTCCGCACCTACGAAGCATCGTCCCGCAAACCATCGATATCTAGCCCATAGACCTCTGAACAATCCGTGTATGCAGGACCGAAAAATCCCGAAATCGCCCGTTCTCACGACCGTCCGGACCGCCTGCGCCAACGAAACCAACAACCAGATCGGCAAGCGCGCTTTGTAAAATCTTCGGGCCAAAATCATTCGGCTTCGAAAAAGATGGTAATAGGAACGTCTGCTGCGCTTCGCGACCTCGGAGCTCGAGCCGATCGATTGGCCTTCCTTGTGATAAACGACAGCGTTGGGCTCATAAAGCAATCGCACCGCGTTCCCTGCTCGAAGAACCCAGTCGATTTCTTCGTGATACAAGAAATAAACCTCGGACATGAGCCCAAATTTCTGAATGAACTCGCGCGACACCATCATTGACGCGCCAAATGGATAATCAATGCCTTGTTCAACGGACTCTGCACGGACCCGCTGAGGCCATTCGTTTCCCGCACCGACGTGTTTTGCCAATCCGGTCCATGGGTGAAAGCGCGCGCCGCCTAGCGCTTGAACGGTATGGGGCTGGTGATGGTACAACACGGTCGTCATCCCTATCCGGGGTCCCGTGGCCGCCTCCATCCGATCGACCAGAATTGATAAGGAGTTTGGACAAACAACCGTGTCATTGTTGAGTATCCAGAAATACTGAACTTCACTTTCAAGCAAGTATGAAATACCAGCGTTATTGCCGGCGGCGAAGCCTCTGTTTATCCCTATATCCAAAAGGACGATGTTATTATCTGAAACATTTTCGAAAACCCGATTGACGGCAATTTCAGGCGAATTTCCGACCCGCCGGCGTTCATCCGTCTCTGTTAGTCCCAGGTGTTTGACCAGGTTGCCGATGGAGTCGTCCCGCGACCCATTGTCGCAAATGATAATCCGCCAATTCACATACGATGAAGCACGAATACTATGGACGCAATCCAGGGTATCTTCCCACCCGTTCCAGTTGACCAGAACAATTCCGACTTTGGATGGCGCATCAACGAAATTCCGATGCATCGGTTATTCGTTTTTCTCTGATCGGTTATATTGCCGAGCGATTTCCGAAGCCTTTGCATCCCACTTGGCCATCTGCTCCGCTCGAAACGCCCCCATGGCGGACGCTAGCCTGGTTTCGTTTGCAATCGCCGAACGACAGGTTTCGGCAATGAGCTTCGGGTCGTGCCCATCCAGCGGCAAAGCCGCTTTCCCGAAAAGCTCCCGCAGGATCGAAGTGCCGGAGACGATCAACGGCCGTCCCGCCCCTATGGCTTCGTTACATGCACTCAGCTGTATTCCTTCCTTTTTCGTGAGAGCGAGAACAACGGACGCGCCACAAAGAAGGCGATTGAACTCCTCCTCCGGCACGAAACCCGTGACGCGAACATTCTCCGGCACGCATGACAGATCATGGCGGCCGACGGCCCTCCTCGGATCGCCCGTCAGATAAAACAGCGCATCCGGATAGAGGCGAGCCGCGGACAGCACCTCGTCAATGGGCTCATCGTCCGAAAAGGACGACGGAAACAAAATATGAGGTCTTTCGATCACTGGCGATGCGTCGGCGAGAACGGAACAATCGATATCCGCCGGCCGATCCCCCAGAACCCGAAGATTTGCCGGACTCAATCCAAGCGACAGTGCCTCGCGCCTGACCTCCTCGTTATGAACCAGAACAACGCTGCAACGACGAAGCAGGGGCTTCACGAAAGGCCATTTCAGCCACAGAGGCCTGATCATGCTGTTGTGGCAATCCGCGACAAGAATGGTTTCACGGCAAAAGGCGGTAGTGTAGAAAAAAGCAATGTAAAGCAAAGGAACGGGAGGCATTTGCACCCATATTATGTCGGGCTGTTTCTTTGCTAAACAACCAAAAGTGCTTAGAGATTGTACAAAATAATTAAACAACACAAAATATGACTTACCAAAAGATTTGGAAATAAAAAAAGGAGTGATGTTGAAATACCGGCAGAGCTCAATAGTCCTCCGCTGATATCTATTCCAACATAAAAATAAACTGTTTGTATTTTTATTTTGTCTGATTTGCATTTATATCAAGTAAAAACTGGCAATTTTTATACTCGTCCATTGTGGACCAAGGATGGTATGAAATAGAGCTTAGTGGCCATATCCTCGGGGACCATCAATGTGATTACCGTCGTTCGCTCCCATGTCGAGAACAGAACGGTTTTTGTCGAAAAATTGTGAAAAAAGCCAAGCGCATCGTGGTCTGTGCGTTGACCCACATCATCAGACCACATGGTGGCGGAGGGGGTGGGATTCGAACCCACGGTACCCGGTAAAAGGTACAACGGTTTTCGAGACCGCCCCGATCGACCACTCCGGCACCCCTCCGCGACTTTCTTTCGGAACGTGCAACGGCGTTCCGAGGAACGGCAGTGAAAGTCGCCAACCGATCGGCACGCTTCGCGTTCCGGTCTTGTATCGCCTAGCGCGGCGCCTTGTCTACCTTCTCGGCGTGCCCCTACCGGTGATCTAACGGTGCCGCATGCGGGCGGCGTAAAAGCCGTCCATGCCGCCTTGTTCGCCGAGATGACAAGGCAGGGTCCTGAGATCGCCCATTTCCGTGATCAATTCGCGGAGACCCCCCACTTCGGCGGGCTCGATGGGGACGCGCCGGAACGCCGGCTGGCGTTCGAGGAAGGCGTCGACTTGTCCGAGCCCCTCCTCGGGCTGCAGAGAGCACGAGCAGTACACCAGGAGCCCGCCGGGTCTGACCATCGTGGCGGCGGCGGCCAGCAACCGCGATTGTGCCGGGACCAAGCTGGCGACGTCTCCGCTGTTCTTAAGCCACGCAACATCGGGATGGCGGCGGATCGTGCCGGTGGCCGAGCACGGCACATCGACGATCACGGCGTCGGCTGGTTGCGAAGGCCGCCACGCGCAGGCGTCGGCCACCTCGGTTTCGGCCGGCAGGCGCAGACGCGCGAGATTGTGCTCGAGTTGCCGCAGTCGCTCGGGTGAGCGGTCCAACGCCGTGACCTGGGCGCCCGCCGCCGCGAGCTGCGCGGTCTTGCCCCCCGGCGCGGCGCACAGATCGAGCACCGTCCGGCCCCGAATGTCGCCCATCAACCTCACCGGCAATGCCGCGGCCACGTCCTGTACCCACCATTTTCCGGCATCGAAACCGGAAAGAGCGGTCACGGGGCCACGATGATCGAGCCGCAGGGTGCCCGTCGGGAGCACGGCGGCCTCCAGCGACCCGGCCAAATCCGCGCGGTCATCGCGAAGCGTGATGTCCAGAGGCGGTTCGCCGAGGTGGGCTTCGGCGATGCGCCGGCAGGTATCCTCGCCGTAGCTTTCGGTCCACGTCCGCCAGAGCCACTCGGGGGTGTTCAGGCGCGCCGCATCCTGGCCGGCGGCGAGGGCGGGCCCGTCGGCGGCGACCCGGCGCAGGATGGCATTGATCAGCGCCGCGTAGCGTTCGCGGCGGCGGCTCTGGGCCAGGGCGACGGTGGTATCCACGGCCGCGTGCGGCGGTGTTTCCAGAAACACCAACTGGCAAATCCCCAGCCGGAGCAGGTCCCGTACGCCCTTGGCTTCCTTCGGCAACGGGTGGCTCAGGCAATGGTCGACAAGGGCATCGAGCTGGCCGAGGCGGCGAAGGCTCGTGGCAGCCAGGTTGAGCGCGAAGGCGCGGTCGCGGAGATCCAGACACGGCAATCCTTTGTGACCGTGGAAGGCCTCGTCGAGGGGCCGGTGGTGGCCGAGCACGGCGGCCAGCAGGTCCAGCGCCAGGGCGCGCGGCGCCAGACCCCGCGGCGCCGGCACCGTGCCGGCGATCGCCGCATTCGGCCGTACCCGCCGCCGCTCCGTTTTCATGGGAGAACCCGCCGGTAAACCTCAGGCATCGAAATGTCGAATCAACCCCATGGCCCCGCCGTGCCCGTCTCCACCGCCAGTTCGCGCAACGCGCGAACACGGTTTTCGGTCTTGGGATGGGTAGAGAACAAGCTGTCCATCGACCGCATGTGGAGCGGATTGACGATGAATAAATGGGCCGTCGCGGGATTGTTCTCGGCAACCGGATTGTCCACCCGCTGGGCACCCGCTTCCAGCTTCCGCAGGGCCGATGCCAGCCACATGGGCTGTCCGCAGATTTGGCCTCCCATGCGGTCGGCGCCATACTCCCGGGTTCGTGAAATGGCCATCTGCACCAGCATGGCCGCCACGGGCGCCAGAATCATCAATAGGATCGTGCCGACCAGTCCCAGTGGATTGTCCCGGTTGCCGCCGAAGAACAGGGCGAAATGGGCGATCATGCTTATGGCGCCGGCAATGGTGGCGGTTACCGTCATGATCAGAGTGTCGCGGTTCTTGATGTGCGCCATTTCGTGCGCCATCACTCCCGCGATCTCCTCATGATCGAGGATCTCAAGCAAACCCGCGGTGGCGGCGACGGCGGCATTCTCGGGATTGCGGCCGGTGGCGAAGGCGTTGGGCTGCGGGTTGTCGATGATGTAGACCTTCGGCATGGGAAGTTCGGCGCGATGGGCAAGTTGCTCCACGATACCGTAAAAGCCGGGCGCCGAGCGGGCGTCCACCTGGCGCGCACCGTACATGCGCAGCACCATCTTGTCGGCGTTCCAATAGGCGTACGCATTGGTCCCGAGCGCGACAAGAAACGCGATGATCATGCCGGTTTGGCCGCCCAGCAGGAACCCGATGCCGAGAAAAAGCGCCGTCATGCCGGCAAGCAGAATCCCTGTGCGTAGCGTGCTCATCTTCAGACCTGCCAGTTCGCTTATCGGCGGGGCGTGATATGGTGGTGGCTGGTTATTGTAGTAGTATCGTGAAGGCCAAGCCGCAACCTCTACAAACGAGAAATTCATGACCAAGAACGCCAATACCGACGCCCCTTCCTTAGAGAATACTACCGTGGAAACGACTGCCCCGGAAACCGTTCCCGTGTCGGCCGACGACCCTGTGTCAGGCGACGACACGGACTCCCGCGCCGAGAAAGATCCCGTGGAGGCCGGGCAAGAAGTCGGCGGCCCGGCGGGCCCCGAGCCCACCCGCTATGGCGATTGGGAGAAGAAGGGCCGGTGCATCGATTTTTGAACATGTCGATCGGGTGCATCGGCCGATCAAGGGCGAACGATAACACGTTTCGCCGACGTGTGCCTTGGACTATATGTGTGGAAGCATCCGTCGCGGGCCCGGGCCCGCGAACGCAATGAATAAAAACCCTTTGGGGGGTAGCGCGTATGAAAGCAATCATGTTGCTCACGGCGGGGGGACCCCTGACGATCCTCACGTCCTATGATACGGTGACCGAAAAACGTCTGCTTGCTAAGCTCGAAAGCAAGGGCATTACCAAGTTCGTCTCATACGAGATACCCCTCGAACTCGCCAAGGCGCGCTATGGCGCCCATTTTAATTTGGTCGAACGGGATCTTCACGAGACCGATGACCTTCGCGTCCTCGATTACAATGGCAATCGCGTCTTCGCGTTGTTCCGCTTCGAGGAACTGAGATCGCCGGTCGTCTTCGATGGGCCGCCCGGCGTTGCCGGCGCCGTCGTCGAACCGATCCAGGCGCCACCGCCGGCTCCCGCCCCGCGCGGCCCGCTCCAGGCAACCACGACATTCAAGGTGATGGTCGCCGATCTGGCGGGTGACGACGCGTCCAAATCTCAGACCTTGCACGTGGTGAACGCCCTGCAACGCCACCCTGAGATAACGGTGGCACGCTGCAACAGAACGCTGAGCGCCGAGGGCCCCGGAGATCCTGTCGAAAACCTCGCGGAGGCGCTCCGAACCGGACGGGCGATCACCCGCGGTGCCGGCGCCGACGTTCTGGTCTGGGGCGAGCGGCCGGAGGGCGAACGGTCCATCCGCCTGCGATTTCTATCCGCGGCCGTCACGCCGCGTGGCGAGGTTCGGGCGTTCCGGCCCGTCAGCAACGTCCTCGAGCTTCCCGATGATTTCGAAGAGGATCTAGGGGCTGTCATCTATGGGGTGGCGCTCACCGGCATCGATCCGGCGACCGAGGCTCAGGCGGAAAGTCTGCTGGCGTTGCTTGTTCCGGCCGCCGCGGTGGCCCGCGGCATTCTCGACAATCCGCCCAACAGTCTCACCGCGCGCGGCCTGGCACGGATTCGCGCGGCCCATGGCACGGCGGCGGCGGCCATCGGCGAGACCGCCGACGATCCGGAGTGGCTGCAGTGCGCCGTGGCCGATCTGAAACTGGTTCTGCAGGAAACCAACCCGTTCGAGACCCCCAATCTAAGGGCGATGGCGTTCAACGCCCTCGGGAACGCGCTGAGGATGCTGGGTCAGTTGGAACAGCGGGCCGATTATCTCGATGAGGCGCTGGCGGCATTCATGCGCCGCCGAGGATATCTACACGCGCAACCAGATGCCGCTGCACTGGGCCATGCTGGAAAACAACCGGGCGATTGCGTTGTGGTCGATCGGCATGCGCGGTGAAGCCACGGAGGATCTCGAACACGCGGTTGCCGCCTATCGTGGTGCTTTGGAGGTCATCACCAAGGAACGTCTGCCGGTCACGTGGGCCATGACCCAGAACAATCTGGGTGTCGCGCTCAGAACGCTGGGACGGCGTGAAGAGGGCACGGAGCGGCTTCACGAAGCCGTGGCGGCGCACACCGCCGCGCTGGAGACCCTTACCCGCAACGCGTTGCCTCTGCATTGGGCGATGACTCACAGCAGCCTGGGCGCGGCCTGCCACGCGCTTGGCGAGCACGGCGAGGCGGCGCAACGTCTGGACGACGCGGTGACGGCCTACCGTTCGGCGTTGGAGATCTTTTCGCGGGACCGCTTGCCCACGGAGTGGGCCTTGACCCAGGACAAGCTCGGCGCGGGGCTGTGCGCGCTGGGCAGCCGGCTCGGCCGAACGGTTCGGCTGGAGGAAGCAGTCGAGGCCTTCCGCTCCGCCCTGGTGGTGTTGACCCGCGACCGTTATCCCATCGATTGGGCGAATACCCAGATCAATCTGGGTGACGCTTTGCAGATGCTCGCGGAGCGCGACGAAGGAACGGCTCCGCTCGAGGACGCGGTGGAATCCTACCGTGCCGCACTGCGGGTGCTTACCCGCGGGCGCCGTCCGCTCGACTGGGCGAAAACGCAGAACAGCCTGGGGGCCGCGCTCTCAAACCTGGGGGCGCGCGAGGAGGGAACCCGCCATCTCGAAGAGGCGGTCTCCGCGTACAAATCGGCCTTGGAAGTATACGTCCGTGACGAACTTCCGTTCCATTTCGCGATGACCCAGAACAATCTCGGCACCGCATTGTGGACTCTCGCCAAGCGTGAGGAAGGGACTCCCCATTTGAGGCAGGCCGTCGCGGCTCACCGCGCGGCGCTCTCCGTCTATACGCGCCAACAGTTTCCTCTCGACTGGGCCGCGACCCAGAACAACCTGGGCAACGCCCTTCGAACGCTTGGCGATCGCGAGGAGGGAACCCAGTTCCTGAGCGACGCCGTAACGGCGTACCGGGCGACCTTGGAGGTGCGAAACCGCGAACGCTTTCCGCTGGCATGGGCCATGACCCAGAACAATCTCGGCAACGCCCTGCAAACACTGGGCGAGCGCGATGGCAACGTCGAGCGAGTTGAAGGCGGCGGTGGACGCCTACAAGTCGGCCTTGGAGGTTCGGGCACGCGAGCGGCTGCCGGTGCACTGGGCGTTGACGCAGATCAATCTCGGCAACACCCTGTGGACGCTCGGAGAGCAGGAAAACAACCCGATCCGGTTCACCGAGGCGCTAACGGCTTTTCGCACGGCACTGTCCATTTTCGAACGCAGTGGCGCCGACTATCACGCCGGGATAACGCGGCGCCGGATCAAACGTCTCCAGACATTGGCCACCAACCGCAAGGCCGGTTAGCTCGAACCGATTCCCTCATCCGGTAAAAAGCGAAAAAAAAGACGGGGCCATTTGGCCCCGACTCTGCGCACTTCGAGATTGCAATAAGAATTCGCCTGCCTACTGGCGGTTCTGCCGGTTGTCCACCAGGTCTTCGACCACGGTTGGATCGGCCAACGTGGACGTGTCGCCGAGAGCCGCGTAATCGTTCTCGGCGATCTTGCGCAGGATCCGACGCATGATCTTTCCCGAGCGGGTCTTCGGCAGGCCCGGCGCCCATTGAATGAAGTCGGGCGACGCAATGGGGCCGATCTCGGTCCGCACCCACTTGACCAACTCCTTGCGCAACTCCTCGGTGGGCTCCTCGCCGGCGTTCAGGGTCACATAGGCGTAAATGCCCTGGCCCTTGAGGTCATGAGGACAGCCGACCACGGCCGCTTCGGCCACCTTGGCATGAGCGACGAGCGCACTTTCCACTTCCGCGGTGCCCATGCGGTGGCCAGACACGTTGATCACGTCGTCCACCCGGCCGGTGATCCAGTAATAGCCGTCTTCGTCGCGACGGCAGCCGTCCCCGGTGAAATATTTGCCGGAGTACGTGGAGAAGTAGGTTTGCACGAAACGGTCGTGATCCTGATACAGCGAACGCATCATTCCCGGCCACGCGTCGGCCATGCACAGGTTGCCCGAACACGCCCCTTCCATGGTCTTGCCGTCGGCATCGACGATTTCGGGTTGGACACCAAAGAACGGGCGGGTCGCCGAGCCGGGCTTGAGCGCCGTCGCGCCCGGCAGCGGCGTGATGAGAATGCCGCCGGTTTCGGTCTGCCACCAGGTATCGACGATGGGGCAGCGCCCTTCGCCGATCACGTTGTTGTACCAGTTCCAGGCTTCCGGGTTGATCGGCTCACCGACCGTGCCGAGGATGCGGAGCGACTTGCGGCTGGTCTTGTTCACCGGCCCCTCGCCTTCGCGCATCAGCGCGCGGATGGCCGTCGGCGCCGTATAAAAGATGTTGACGTTATGCTTGTCGACCACCTCCCAGAAGCGCGACGCGTCCGGATAGTTCGGCACGCCCTCGAACATGACCGAAATGGCGCCGTTGGCGAGCGGTCCGTAAACGATATAACTGTGCCCGGTAACCCAACCGATGTCCGCGGTACACCAGTAGACATCGCCATCGTGATAGTCGAACACGTACTGGTGGGTCATGGCGGCAAAGACCAGGTAGCCGCCGGTGGTGTGCAACACACCCTTGGGCTTGCCGGTGGAGCCGGAGGTATAGAGGATGAACAGCGGATCCTCGGCGTTCATCTCCTCGGGCGGACAGTCGGCCGAGGCGTCCGCCACCAGATCCTCGTACCAGACATCGCGGCCCTCGACCCAGGCGATGTCGCCGCCGGTCCGCTTGACCACGATGCAATTCTTGACCGTGGGGCAGCTCTCCAGCGCCGCATCGGTGTTGGCCTTGAGCGGGATCGGCCTGCCGCCGCGCACGCCTTCGTCGGAGGTGATGACCAGATTGGAATCGCAATCCTGAATGCGTCCGCCCAGCGAGTCCGGGGAAAACCCGCCGAACACCACCGAGTGAATGGCGCCGATGCGCGCGCAGGCCAGCACGGAAATCGCGAGTTCGGGAATCATCGGCAGGTAGAGAGTGACGCGGTCGCCCTTTTTGATCCCGAGGGATTTCATGGCGTTGGCGAGTTTGCAGACCTGTTCGTGAAGTTCCTTGTAGGTAATGTTCCTGCTGTCGTTGGGATCGTCGCCCTCCCAGACGATGGCGGTCTGGTCGCCGCGCGTGGCGAGATGCCGATCCAGACAATTGGCGGAGGCATTCAGCGTGCCATCCTGAAACCATCCGATATGGACATCGGGCGCCTGGAGGCTGACATCCTTGACCTTGGTGTATGGTTTGATCCAATCGAGGCGCTTTCCCTGTTCGCCCCAGAAGCCTTCGGAGTCCGCGACGGACTGTTTATACATTTCCAGGTATTTGTCATTGTCGCACCAAGCCGACTTGGCGACGGCCTCGGGAACCGGGTACACGTGGTCTTCCGTCATGATGGTTTTTCTCCTCCCCTAGGATTAGGTTGGCGACTTATTGTTGATGCCCGACCGGGGCGCGATAAAACGGGCCGCAATTATCTCAAAAACCCGTTCGATACAAGTGACCGACGTGATTTGCACAGAGTCCAAGGGACAAGTCAATCCGACAGAAGAATGAGACCGTTGCGAATCTCGAACGGTGCCGCCTGGAGGCTTTTTCCGGCGCACGGCCCCGATACGCAATAGCCGTCCTCGATGCGGAACATCGCCCCATGCGTGGCGCACTGAATATGGGTCTTCTCCAAGTTCAGAAACTTTCCCGGCGTGAAATCGAGGGGCGAGCCGAGATGCGGACAGGAGTTGATGTAGACGTAGATGTCATCATCGCGGCGAATGGCCATATAGAACCGCCGGCCGCCCGGGGCGTCGACGTTGAAGCCGGCGGATCCGTCGGCCGGGATGTCGTCCAGATGACCGAGTGGCGTAACGCTCACGATGCGGCGCCGCCCATTTCGCAAATGATCCGCCAGGCGTCATCGTCAATCGGCATGACCGACAGCCGGGATTGACGAACCAGCGCGATATGATCCAGCCGCCCGTCGGCCTTGATTTCCGCCAGCGACACCGGCCTGGGCAACGGCTCCAACGCCTTGAAGTCCACCATGCCAAATCGGCCGGAGGCATCGGTGGGATCCGGATGGTATTCCCGTGCCACCTCAAGAATGCCGACCACCGACTTCTCGCCGACCGAGTGGTAGAAGAACGCTCGGTCCCCCACCTTCATCGCCTTCATGTTGTTGCACGCTTGGTGATTGCGCACACCATCCCATTCAGCGACCCCGGCCTCTACATGCTGGTCCCATGACCATGCGCCCGGTTCGGATTTCACCAGCCAGTAAGCCATCCGTGCCATCCGTTGTCTGGAGTCCGTTGTATGGCCGCTCGGGCGGCCCGTGATCTCTTTTGCCACCAACTCGAAAACTGTTCCCCAATAGCAGGTCGCGGGCGGCGACACCTCAGTCCGCCGGAATCACTTTTTTCCACGCCCGAATGGTCACGCTCTCGAACAAGCCCGGCCTGGGCATAGGGGTCATTATGCGGCGAAATCCTCGGCTTCCTTGCGATCGGCGAGGTCCAGGATCAACAGGCTGCCGTTCATGTGCTCGCCATCGTCCGTCAGTGTGGGGCCGACCGCGACCGCCCTGTCCTTGAAGCCGCCGAGATAGTCCAGGTGAGCCTGGCGGGTGTCGAGCCTGAGTTGTTCGTGGCCCGGTTTGTCGTTGCAGAAAAACATGAAAAGCATGATCTGTTCCTCCCTTCCGGTTGATGGATCATCGTCCGTGCGCCTCGGCCTTGAAGGGCCGTGACAGCAATCCGGCGATCGCCGTGTCGAGGTCGGCGCCGGCATTGAGCACCGCGTCGACGGCCGCGCAGATGGGCATGTCCACGCCGAGGCGGCGGGCCAATTCGGTCACCGAGGCGGCGGAAAAAACGCCTTCGGTCACCGCCGTCCGGGCGGCCAGAATTTTCGTCAACGCCTGGCCACGGCCAAGCCGCACGCCGAGCGAGAAATTTCGCGACTGCATGTTGTTGCAGGTGAGCACGAGATCGCCCATGCCCGAAAGCCCCATCAGCGTTTCGGGCCGCGCGCCCTTGGCCGCCGCCAGCCGCGCGATTTCGGCGAGACCGCGGGTGATCAGCGCCGCTCGAGCATTGTCGCCCATGCCGCGCCCGTCGACGATGCCGCAGGCGATGGCGAGCACGTTCTTGACGGCGCCGCCCACCTCGGCGCCGATCACGTCCTCGGACGAATAGATACGGAACCGCCGGGTTCCCAGAGCGGCGGGTATTTTCTCCCGTATACCGGGATCGGCGCAGGCGAAGGTCACGGCGGTGGGCAGGTCGCGGGCCACTTCGACCGGCGAAACTCGGCCCCGAAAGAACCGCCACCACGGCGTCCGGCAGGGCTTCGCCCGCCACCTCGTGCATCAGCGCGCAGGTGGCATCCTCGATCCCCTTGGCGCAGACGATGGCGGGCACGCCCGCTTTCCATCCCGTGGCCGCCTGCCCGGCGACGCCGCGCAGATACTGAGCCGGAACGGTCAGCAGCACCGCGTCGGCATCGGCCGCCTCGGCCGGAGATCGACCGTTGCCCGGATTTCGGGATCGAGCTCGAACGCCGGGGAGAAATTGCGCGTTTTCATGATCGTGATTGATGGCGTCCGCGACGCCGGGCTCGTGCGCCTGGAGAACGACCTGCCGCCCGGCGCGCCGCGCGGTGATGGCCAACGCCGTCCCCCAAGCACCCGCGCCAATGATACCGATCCGATCCATCAGCCCGTTATGCCGGTCCGAAGGACACTGGGCAAGTCAGCTAACATAGGACGAACAATCCCGAACCGGAAAGCTCCTTCAAGCCTTCACGCCGGCGAAGGCCGCCGGGGGCGCGTCGGGGTCCAGGGGCCAGCGCGGGCGCGGGCGGAAGTCGAGCGGATCGGTGAGGCCGAGGCGAAGCCGCTCGATCCCGGCCCAGGCGATCATCGCGCCGTTGTCCGTGCAGAGCGACAGCGGCGGCGCCGTCAAACGCATATCCTCGTGCTCGGCCAATTCACCGAGGCGGGCGCGCAGCGTTCCGTTGGCGGCCACGCCGCCGGCGACCACGAGGTTATCCGCGCCGGGGTAGCGCGTTCGAAATTCACGAATGGCGTTTCGTGTCCGGTCCACCAGCGCGTCCGCGGCCGCCGCCTGGAACGACGCGCAGACGTCCGCCACATCGGCCGGAGCCGGAGCGCCCGCGGGCAGGGCGGCGATGGCGTGCTTCACCGCCGTTTTCAGACCGGAGAAGGAGAAATGACAGCCGGGCCGCCCCTTCATCGGCCGGGGCAGGGCGAAGCGGGCCGGATCGCCGACTGTCGCGGCCCGTTCCACCAGAGGCCCGCCCGGATAGCCCAGATCCAACATTTTCGCGACCTTGTCGAAGGCCTCTCCCAGGGCGTCGTCGATTGTCGTGCCGAGGCGCGTGTAGGCACCAACGCCTTCCACCGCCAAAAGCTGGCAATGGCCGCCCGACACCAGCAAAAGAAGGAAAGGAAACGGCACATCGTCGGTCAGCCGCGCGGTCAGCGCATGCGCTTCCAGATGGTTGAGGGCCAGTAGCGGCAAATCGTGAACGGTGGCGATGGCTTTGGCGGTCATCACCCCGACGATGACGCCGCCGATCAAACCCGGTCCGCCGGTGGCGGCAACGCCGTCGAGATCGGCGAACGTCACGCCCGCTTCGTCCATGGCCTCCGCGATCAGCCCATCGAGGTATTGCAGATGGGCGCGGGCGGCGATTTCGGGGACCACGCCGCCGAACGGCCGATGATCATCCAACTGAGACAACACGCGATCGGAGAGAATCCGCCGGTCGCCGGTGACCACCGCGGCCGCCGTTTCGTCACAACTGGTTTCGATCCCGAGCACGATCATGGAAAAAGATCCTTAAGTGTCAGCGAAAGGGACCTTACTCTCTGACTCTGAGGAACGCCAATTTCATCAGACAGAGGAATTCATGACCGCGCCTCTCTTGCGTATCGGCACTCGCGGAAGTCCCTTGGCCGTGGCCCAGTCCGATGAGGTCCGGCGCCGGCTCGGCGATGCTTTTCAGGACCTGGGCGAGGCGGGCGCCTTGGAGACGGTCACCATCAAAACCTCGGGCGATACGTTCCTCGACCGGACGTTGGCGGACATCGGCGGCAAGGGTCTGTTCACCAAGGAAATAGACCAGGCTCTGCTGGCGGGCCGAATCGATCTCGCCGTGCATTCCATGAAGGACCTGCCGACGTGGCTGCCCGACGGGATCGCGCTGGTTTGCATGCTGCCGCGCGAGGATCCCCGCGATGCATTCATCAGCCGCCCGGGTTTCACCCTGGACAGCCTTCCACCAGGGTCGGTGGTGGGAACGGCGTCGCTCCGGCGCATGGCCCTGGTCTTGAACCGACGCCCGGATCTGCGGGTGGTGCCGTTGCGCGGTAACGTTCAGACCCGCCTTGTCAAGCTGGCCGACGGCGTGGTGGACGCAACGCTCCTGGCCATGGCGGGCCTCAACCGCCTGGGGATGGCCAGCGTTGCGACGGTGGCCATGGAAACGGATCAGATGTTGCCGGCGGTGGCTCAGGGCGCTATCGGGCTGACGTGCCGCATCGGTGACGACCGTGTCCTTGGTCGGCTGGTGGCGCTCGACGACACGTCGACGACCACGGCGATAACCGCCGAGCGGGCCATGCTCGAGGCGCTGGACGGTTCCTGCCGCACTCCCATCGCCGCCCTTGCCCGTTTGGACGCGGACGGCGGCCTTGCGCTGAGCGGTCTCATCGCCCGCCCCGATGGCTCGGAGGTGCTCCGGGTGTCTCGCTGTGGTCCGCGGCTGGACGCCCGAGCGCTGGGTGGGATGCCGGGATGGAACTTCGCGGGCGGGCCGGACCTGGCTTCTTCGACTTGAGCGATTGACCGGTGAGGGTCCAGTGAAGGTATTGATCACCCGGCCATGGCACGATGCCGAGCCATTGGCGGCCGCCTTGCGGAAGCTCGGTGTCGAATCGATCATCGCGCCGCTGCTGAATATCCGCAATCGTCGCGGGCGGACCGTTGGATCTCGCGGGCGTTCAGGGTCTGCTGGCCACCAGCGCAAACGGCATTCGGGCGTTCGCGGCCCGGGAACAGGCACGCAACCTGCCAGTGTACGCCGTCGGTGACGCGACGGCAAAAACCGCGCTGGCAGAAGGATTTCGCGTGGTGGAGATCGCAACGGGTGACGTTGCGGCGTTGGCCCGTTTAGTTCGCGACAGGGTCGATCCCGCGGCCGGCGCGCTGTTGCATGTGGCCGGCACCAAACTCGCCGGAGATCTGTCCGGCATGCTCACGGCGGCGGGATTTTTTTATCGTCGGGAAGTCCTGTACGAAGCGCGAACGGCCGACCGCCTGCCACCCGCCGCCGCCCGGGCCGTCAGGGAGCGATCACTGCAAGGCATCGTCCTGTACTCGCCGCGCACCGCGGCAACGTTCGTGGAACTCATCCGCAACGCGCGTTTGCAGGGCGCTTGCTCGACGCTCCGTGCCTTCTGCCTCAGTCAAGCGGTGGCCGACAGCGCTGCCGGCGTCTCCTGGAAACGCATCATCGTTGCCGCCCGTCCCGAGCAGCCCGCCATGCTCGAGGCCATGATCGCCGGGGATGAGTAGGCGCTATTTCGGCATCGGAAGCTTTTTTCCTCCCAAGCAAGACTTTTACCTTGTTAGTGTGTATGGGTATAACGAACGTTCGGCACCGGAACTGAGGGATGGGGGAATGACCGACCCGACCAAGAAAGACGACAGCGAAAAAGCCAAAGCCGTCAAGGACGCGATGACGAGGACGTCCGACTCGGATGCGAAATCGCCGCCCGCGACTCCGCCCGTGGCCCCCCCCAAGGAGCCTTCCAAAATGGATGTTCCGACGAGCACGGCGGCGAAAACCACGCCCGGCGGCGCGGCCACGCCACCGGAAGGCGCTCCACCTGAAGGCGCCAAGGAACCTCCGAAGCCGGCCGCCCCATCGCCAACCGCCGCGTCGCCGAGCACTGCGTCATCGGCCGCCGCATCGCCGACGACCCAAACCCTCGTCACCTGAAAAGCCCGCAAGGGAACCTTCGAAGGGCTCGGTGCCCGCGTCATCGCCCTCCGGTGCGCGACCGGGAACGGCCTCTGGCGGCGCGGGAGCCTCCAAGAGGTCCCGGCGGCCCGCAAGGTCCGGGGGGGACACCCAAGGGACCGGGCACACCCCCATCGAGCGCCGCCGGCTCGTCTCCGCCACCGAAAAAACCTGCGGGTTCGGTTAGAAAGAAACGCGGTTGCCTGGGTGCGCTCGTCTGGCTGGTGGTGATCCTCGCGGTGCTCGGCGTTGCCGCCTACTACTCGTGGCCTTACTGGCCGGATGCGGTGAAAAGACCCGTGGAGGCCAAGATCGCCGAAGTGGTCCCCACCGTACAAACGCCGGAAGAAAGGATGGTGGTCGAGAATCAGTTGGCCGCGCTCCAGCAGCAGCTATCCGATCTCGAGAACAAGGTCGCGGAATTGGCCGGTCGCAAGGTCATGACCGAGGGTGACGTGAAGGCGCTTGTCAACTCGGACGGCGGAACGGACGGCGGAGACGCTCAATTAAGCGCGCTGACGGCGCGGCTGGACGCCCTCGAAAAGACCCTGAGTTCCATCGCATCGGCGCAGGCGAGCGGTGATGGCTGGCAACAAAGACGCGGCGACGGCCGCGGTCGCCGGGACAGCGGCGATTACCGCCTCGGTGCAAACCCTGTCCCAGCGGATCGCCAAGTTGGAAACCGACGTTGGCGATGTCGAAGGCGTGAAAAGCCGGGTATCCGACATTGAGCAGCGCGCGCAGGAGAAACCGTCGGGCGAAACCAAGGCGGCGGTCGTACTGGCGATGAGCCATCTCAGTCAAGCGGTGATGCAGAGCGTCCCCTACACAACCGAACTCGACGCCCTGAAGGCCGTTGCCGGGGATGAGCAGGCGTTGGCCGAACCCATTGGCGTGTTGGAGGAACAGGCAGCCACCGGAGTGCCCAGCCTGATCGAATTGCGCGCCTCTTTCCCGGAGGTCGCCCGGGAGGTGAGCCGGGTTCACGCCGACTGGACGGGCGAGGATTGGGTCGATAAGGCGATGAGCCGTGTGACGTCTCTCGTCAGCGTGCGCAAGACGGGTGAGGACGCAGTGGCCGCGGAGGGTACCGACGGCATCATTGCCCAGGCCGAGGCGGCGTTGGGCGTTGGCGATGTGGCCGCGGCCGCGAAAGCCTTGGACAGGCTCGAGGGACCCGCTACCGAGGCGGCCGCGCCATGGCTCGCGGAGGCGCAAAAACGGGTTGACGCCATGACCGCGCTGGCCGATCTGCGGCAAGGTGCGATCAGCCTCCTGGCGACGGGAGGCTGAGTCCATGTTGCGCTGGATACTCATCCTTCTGATCCTCGGGATCTTTGCCTTTGCGGCCGGTTGGCTCGCCGACCACCCGGGTTTCATCACCCTCGACTGGCTAGGCTATCGCATTACCCAATCCGTGGCGCTGCTGATTGTCGAGCTGTTGGTGCTCGTTGCCATTGCGATCGTTCTCTTTCGCATCTGGAGTTCCATTGCGCACTCGCCTCGATCGGTACGGAAATGGCGCGACGAACGGCGCCAGCGGGAGGGCTACCAAGCCATAAGCCGTGGTTTCGTCGCGGTGGCCGCGGGCGATGGCGAAACCGCGACCCGGCACGCGCGCAGGGCCGAAGCGCTGATCGATGACTGGCCGCTGACCATGTTGCTCTCCGCCCAGGCGGCGCAGCTCCAGGGCGATGACAAAGCGGCGGAAAAATTCTTTACCGCCATGCTCGACCGGCCCTCGACCGAGTTTCTCGGGGTCCGCGGCCTCCTTGGCCAGGCCCTTAAGCGCGAGGACTGGAAAGAGGCGCTGGGTTTGGCGCGGCGCGCTCATCGTCTCAATCCCAAAAGCGAGTGGGTGACCCAAACGCTTTACGAACTGCAGAAAAAAACGGGCGAATGGTCGGGCGCGACGGCGACGCTCGAGGAATTCGGCAAAACGCAAGATGATCCCAGCCGGCGAGTTGCCACCCCAGCGTGCCGCGCTTTTGCACAACAGTTCTCTGGACGCGGCCGGGGCGGAGGCGATAAGCCTTGAAAAGAAGGCATTCAACGCTGATCCAGCGTTTGTCCCCGCGGCCGCTCGCTACGCCCGGCTGCTGATTGCGGAGGGCAGCCCGCGCAAGGCCGCCGGCGTGATCGAGCAAGCGTGGCGGCACAATCCCGACGCGGAACTAGCGCAGATCTATTTCCTGGCGCGCAAGGCAGAGGACGCTCTGCAAAAAGTGGAAGCCGCAAAACGTCTGGCCAAGAACAATCCCGGTCATTTGGAAAGCCGCATCAACGTGGCGGCCGCCTCCCTCGAGGCGCGGCTGTGGGGCGAGGCGCGAAAGAGCTTTGGAACCGGTCGCCGGAGACGACGCACCGCCGCGCGTGTGCCGGCTGATGGCCGAACTCGAAGAGGCCGAGCATGGCGATCTTGTCCGGGCCCGCAGCTTGGCTGATGCGGGCGACCGACGACGGCCGAGGCGCGGACGTCTCTGCCCGTGCGCCCCGGGCGACGGGTTCCGCCGAGTGAACCGCATCGGTCAAGGCGACGACAAGCGGTTATGCAGCTTCGGATACGTTGACGACTTCCGAGCGTGCCGGTAAACAAGACCTGACGTGAATTGAAGCCACCTTAGCTCAGTTGGTAGAGCATCGCATTCGTAATGCGAGGGTCGTAGGTTCGAGTCCTACAGGTGGCACCATCAATTTCACAATGGCAATTTATGCGGCCGACGTGTATGCGACAAATTTGGAATGGTGCCCCCAGGGAGACTCGAACTCCCACTCCCTTACGGGAAACAGATTTTGAGTTTGCCGCGTCTACCGGTTCCGCCACAGGGGCTCCACGCCACGGGGCCATCATAGCGTTGGGACGAGCGCGGTCAATACGGCGGCTCAATCAATCGGACCGGATGGGGCTCGGTCAACCGACCGGATTTGGCGTGGCTGAGTGACCGGCCGTCGCATTCGCCAGCATTCGGGCGCGCAGGTCATCGGGAATTGGTTCTGGCCGGCCACCGACATCGAGGTCCAACCAGACCAGCACCGCTTCGCTGGTCGCGAAGCAGACCCCATCCTTGAACAGCCCCTGTCCGACGGTGCATGAACTGCGTCCCACCCGGTCCACCCGTGTTCCAATCTTCACGAAGCCGGGATAGTGCGCTTGAGCCAGAAAATTGACCGTCAGTCGCAGAATCACCCATCCGGCACCCACTCCGGATGTGGACCCAGGCATCAAAGTCTCGGCGAATTCAACCCGACCGGTCTCGCAATAGGTGGCGGTGGCAACGTTGTTGACGTGGCGGTAACGGTCCATATCCGAAAATCGGACGGTATCGCGTGTCCAGAACGCGAAAACGGCGGGATCGGTCAGGTCGATGTCCGAGCTTTTGTCGCTGTCGATCATGAGCCGTCCGCCTCGTTGTATTTCGTTCCGGAGGATGGTGTAGAGACCTATTGCGTCGATCACAACCATGGTCCGAATGCATGACCGTTGTTCGTTCGGTTGGCGGCTGCTACATGTAGCGTGCTTCATGTCTCGAAAGTCCCTCCCAGGAGATCCACCCCCCTTGCTCCGACGCCTCTACGACTGGACCATGAGCCTCTCTGGGCATCGTCATGCCATCTGGGTTTTGGCGGCGCTCACGTTCGCCGAAAGCTCGGTGTTTCCAATTCCACCGGACATCCTGTTGATTCCCATGGTTCTGGCGGCCCGTAATCGCGCATGGTTGTTGGCGTCCATCTGCATGATCGCTTCCGTGTTGGGAGGGCTTGCCGGCTATGGGATCGGCCACTTCCTGTTCGAAGAAATCGGCAGGCCGGTCATCGAGTTTTACGGTTATGGGGAGAAATTCGAGACCTTTCGCGACGCTTATAACGAATGGGGCGCCTGGATCGTCGCCGGCGCCGGCTTTACGCCGTTCCCCTACAAGGTGATCACCATCGCCAGCGGTGCAACGGGCCTCGACCTGACCACCTTCACGGTCGCTTCCTTCCTATCGCGGGGCGCCCGCTTTTTCATCGTTGCCGGACTTCTGTGGTATTTTGGAGAGCCGATCCGCCGGTTCGTAGAGAACAACCTGGCCTTGCTCGCGACGGTATTTTTCATCTTGCTGTTCGGAGGGTTCGTCGCGGTCAAGTATCTCCTGTAGGCGAAAACCCGAGCAATGGGTGGCCGTCGGCAGGTGATTCCCGGCTGTCATGATGACCCTGGAAACGCTATATCATGGGCATGTCGGCGTCCATGGACAGTCACACATACGATCGCGCCATTCCCCTCGCCATTCTCGCGGCCAGCATGGGCGCGATTGCGAGTGCCTGGATCGCCGAGCATGTCTTCGATCTTGAGCCATGCATCCTCTGTCTCTACCAGCGGGTTCCGTATGCCCTCACCGCCGCCCTGGCGGCGGTCGCGATCGTTGTTGCGGCGCGCGGCCGCTCGCCGCGATGGCTTGTAACCATTTGTGGGGCCGTGTTCCTGGCGGGCTCGGCGCTCGCCTTTTATCATGTGGGTGTCCAACAGCATTGGTGGGGATCGGTGGCGGCCTGCGGCGGCCAGCTATCGTCGGGCGTCAACGTCACGGACCTGGCAACCCAGTTGGCCGGCCCGCAAAAACCCTGCGATCAAGTGGACTGGCGTCTTTTTGGCCTGTCGATGGCTGGCTACAATAGCCTCATTTCGATGGGTTTGGGCTTGGCCGCCCTTGCCGGCGGCTGGTATCTCGGAAAGGAAACCGAACAGTGAGACACGAAACGCCGGCGACCGGCCGCCTGCCTGGCGACCCGACGAAAGCCGAACTCATAGACCGGATCATTCGCGTAAACCAAGCCGGCGAGTATGGCGCCGTGCGGATTTACGAAGGTCAACTCAGCGTGCTTGGCCGCACCCCGGCGGGAGGCGCTATTCGTCGCATGGCCGTCCAAGAGCGCGAGCATCTGGCTAAATTCAACGAATTGGTGCCGGAAAGACGGGTTCGACCGACGGCGTTGCAACCGCTTTGGCATGTGGCGGGGTTTGCGTTGGGGGCCTCGACCGCATTGCTGGGGCCGCGCGGAGCCATGGCCTGCACCGTCGCGGTCGAAGAGGTGATCGACGAGCACTACGCGAAACAGATCGCGCAGTTGGGCGATGACGAAGCGGAGCTCAGGGACATTTGCGAGCGCTACCGTCAGGACGAACTCGAACACCGCGACACGGGCCTCCAGCACGGCGCGGAACAGGCCCCAGGATACAAGGCATTGACGGGCGCCATAAAGGCCGGGTCCCGGCTCGCGATCTGGCTGTCGGAACGGGTTTAGCTTTCGGGGTGTTACGTCCGACGCCGGGACACCAGGCACGTAATGACACCGCGCAGCGTTCGCACCTCTTGTTCGGTCGGTTGCGCCCGCCCGAGAAGGTTGCGGAGGTTTCGAACCATGACCGGACGTTTTTGGACAACGCGCAGGAATCCGCAGGCGTCCAGTTCGTCTTCCAGCTGCTCGAACAGCCCCAGCATTTCCTCTTTGCGCGCCGGCCGGGTTTCTTTCGGCATGGTCATGAACGATGGCGGGGAGAGGGCGATCGCCTGATACCATTCGTATCCGACCAGCAGAACCGCCATGGCCAAGTTGAGCGAGCTGAAGGCCGGGTTCAGCGGCGCCATGATCACGGCATCGGCCAGCGCCACATCGTCATTGTGAAGTCCCTTCGCCTCCTTGCCGAACAAAATACCATCTCCGCCGTTCGATGCCGGCGAAGCGGTCAGCTCAATCGCCGCCTGGCGGGGGGTGACGACCCGTTTGGTCATGTCCCGGGTGCGCGCGGTGGTGGCGTAGACCCGCGACAGATCGGCGACGGCCTCGGTGGTTGCGTCGAACAGCCGCGCGGCGGTGAGCACTTGATCCGCGCCGGCGGATGCCGCCGCCGCCTTGTCGTTGGGCCAAGGTTCGCGCGGCCGCACCAGGCGCAGATCCGTCAGCCCGAAGTTCAACATGGCGCGGGCCACCATACCGATGTTTTCGCCGAGTTGGGGTTCGACCAGCACGACCGCCGGGCCACCACCCGAAGCGGCGGCCCGGGTGGAGTCCGTGCCCGCCATGGTGGATCGGATCAGGCGGCTTGCGCGACGGCCCCGTCGCGGTAGAGCTTGTAGACGATGCCGTCATAGAGCGCGCGATAGGACGCATCGATAATGTTGGTCGATACGCCGACCGTGGACCAGTGCTCGCCATGATCGGATGCGGACTCGATCATCACCCGGGTGAACGCGCGGGTGCCATCGCCGGGGGTGAGAATTCGCACCTTGTAGTCGACGAGGCGTACCCGCTCCAGCGACGGATAGACGGGGATGAGGACCTTACGAAGTGCCGCGTCCAGGGCGTTCACCGGACCGTTGCCTTCCTCGACGGTCATATACTGGTTGCCGTTGGCCTCGAGCTTGACCGTCGCTTCGGATAACGTGATGAGCTCGCCGCGAGCATTCCACCGGCGCTCGTCGATCACACGGAAGCTGCTGCAATTGAAATACTCTGGCACGCCGTTGATCGCGCGCCGGGCCAGCAGCTCGAAACTCGCCTCCGCGCCGTCGTAGGCATAGCCGTTGAATTCCATCTCCTTGACCGTTTCCACCAGGCGGGCCACCTTTGGATCATCGGAGTCCACGTCCAGTCCGATGTCTCTGAACCGCGCCAGTATGTTGGCGCGTCCGGCCTGGTCCGACACCACGATGTGACGGTGGTTGCCGACCAATTCCGGAACGATGTGCTCGTAGCAGCGCGGATCCTTCTCCACCGCCGACACGTGCAGGCCGCCCTTGTGCGCGAACGCCGATTCGCCCACGTAGGGCGCGCTTCGGTTGGGCGCGCGATTAAGCCGCTCGTCGAACAGGCGCGAAACATGGGTCAGCCGGGTCAAATCGTTGGCGGAAAGCCCGGTCTCATATCCCATTTTGAGCATCAGCGACGGAACGATGGAGACCAGATTGGCATTGCCGCACCGTTCTCCCAGGCCATTCAATGTGCCCTGCACCTGACGTGCGCCCGCTCTGACGGCGGCAAGGCTGTTGGCCACGGCGTTGCCGGTGTCGTCATGGCAGTGGATTCCCAGCCGTTCACCGGGAACATGCTTGGTGATGTCGTGGATGATCGCCTCCACGTCATGGGGCAAGGTTCCGCCGTTGGTGTCACACAGGACGAGCCACCGCGCGCCGGCCTCATATGCGGCCTTCACGCACCGGGTGGCATACTCGGGGTTCGCCTTGTAGCCATCGAAGAAATGCTCGGCGTCGAACATCACCTCTTCCAGCTTTCCGTTGGCATGACGGATGCTGTCGGCAATCATCTTCACATTCTCGTCAAGTCCGATACCGAGTGCCACCTCGACCTGAAAATCCCAGGCCTTGCCGACCATGCAGACAACTTTCGCCTTGGTGGTCAGCAGCGCGGTAAAACCAGGATCGTTTTCCACGCTGCGGCCCGTCCGGCGCGTCATCCCGAAAGCGGAAAGCCGGGCGCGATGCAACTTGGGTGGAGCCGCGAAGAAGCCGTCATCGGTGGGGTTGGCTCCGGGCCACCCGCCTTCGATATAGTCGACGCCCACACCATCCAGTTCGCGGGCAATGGCGGCCTTGTCGGCGATACTGAAATCCACGCCTTGGGTCTGCGCTCCGTCGCGCAGGGTGCAGTCGTACAGATAGACACGGTCACCGGACATTGACGTCTCCACTTATTCGAGAGTGCGGGAGAATGCCGAAATTGGCGGAAGAGTACAAGATTTTCCCCTGATTTAAGATCCGAGCGTCCACAGGGCGGAACTCGACCCAGGCCGGCATTGGTCGACACTTTACAAAAACGTCGGTTCCGATAGGGCTATGGATGTGGTCGGGGCGCGCGCGCTGCGGAACTGACAGTCGCGCCACGTTAGCAACCGAATATTAATATGGATAAAACGGCTCGCCGAGACGTGTCGCGCTCGGCCCGTCGGTCAAACGCAGAGCTTCGCCGCGATTTCCGCGACGTGGCGGCCTTGGAACCGAGCCATGCCCAATTCTTTGTCTGTCGGCTGCCTCGAACCATCGGCGCCGGCGATGGTTCCCGCGCCATAGGGCGACCCGCCCTTGACCTCGGAAATGTCCGCGACGTCCTCGCAGGTATAGGGCAGGCCCACGATCACCATGCCGTGGTGCGCCAGCGTGTTCCAAAACGACGTGATGGTGGTCTCGTTGCCGCCGCCGGTTCCGGTGGAGGTAAACACGCTCGCCGCCTTGCCCACCAGCCCGCCCTTCATCCACATGCCACCCGTCTGATCGAGGAAATTCCGCATCTGCGACGCCATGTTGCCGAAACGGGTGGGTGTTCCGAAAATAATCGCGTCATAGTCGGTGAGTTCGCCGGGCCGCGCGACAGGCGCCGGCTGATCGAGTTTGATCCCGGCGTTGCGAGCGACCTCCTCGGGCATCAGTTCGGGCACGCGCTTGATGACCACTTCCGTCCCGGACACCTGTCTGGCGCCTTCCGCGACGGCGCTTGCCATTGTCTCGATGTGTCCATAACTGCTGTAGTACAGAACGAGGATTTTGGTCATTCGGTTGCGGGCTCCATGAGGGATCTCTGATGTTAAGTTGGACAGCCCGCCTCTCGGTGCAAGGGAATGGGCCCATTCTAAAGTACGAACAGACATCTGGGCGGAAAGATGATTATGAATACGAAACCGAAGAATACGTCGAAAGGCAATACCTGGGATCGCGAGGTTGACGATGGCGAGTTCGTTCGTCGTCCGGCCGGCTTCAGATCGCAAATCCGGGCGGACGGCAGCTCGGATTTTCTTGCCGAGCGAGGGCGGTATCACCTCTATGTGTCCCTGGCCTGCCCGTGGGCGCACCGCACCCTGATCTATCGCAAGCTGAAGGGACTGGAGGACGTCATCAGCGTCGATGTGGTCCATCCGCTGCTGCTGTCGGACGGTTGGACGTTCGAACGGAATGCCGACGGCGCCACCGGCGATCGGGTCAATGGCTTCGATCGCTTGAGGGAGGTCTATCTCCGGGCCTCTCCCGACTTCGACGGCGTGGTGACGGTTCCAGTCCTCTGGGACAAACAGACCAGCGCGATCGTCAACAACGAATCAGCCGAAATCATTCGGATGCTTGATGAAGAATTTCAGGACCTCGCCGGCAACCCGAAAATGGATCTTCGCCCCGAAGCGCTTCGCGACCGGATCGACGCGCTCAACGACTGGATCTATTCCGACATCAACAACGGTGTGTACCGTTGCGGCTTTGCCCGGACCCAGGCGGCCTACAGCCGGGCGGTGGGTATTTTGTTCGCGGCGCTCGATCGCGTCGAGGCCATACTCGCGCAGTCACGCTATCTTTGCGGCGACCGACTGACCGAGGCGGATGTCCGCCTGTTCACCACGTTGGTCCGATTCGACTCCGTGTATGTGACGCATTTCAAATGCAACATCCGGCGTCTGGTGGATTACCCCAATCTCTGGGGCTACACCCGCGACGTGTACCAAGTTCCCGGGGTCGCGGGGTCCGTGAACATGGAACATATCAAGGGCCATTATTTCCGCTCCCACCGCCACATCAACCCACTCGGCATCGTTCCCGACGGCCCCGTGGTCGATTTCGACGCTCCGCACCGACGCGCGTAGAGCGATAGTGTAGCAACCGCCGTCCATACAAACCCGTTGCGACGACCCCGACCTACGCCGCGGTTTCCGCCTCGTCGGCCGGCGCCTGATTTGCCGCCGCTTCCGAGGCGTCCGTTTCCACCGCGGACTTGTTCGCCGAGGATTCGCCCGTCACGGGAGCCACCCGCCCGCGGTCGGGGCCTCGGCCCGCACCGTTGGCGTCGGCAATGCTGACGAGGCGATAGTAGTGTTCGGCGTGCTGGTAAAAGCTCTCGGCCGTAATGTGATCGCCCGCGGAAAACGCGTCTCGGCCCAACACAAGGTACCTGTCGAGAACCTGTTGAGCCGTACCGCGAATCTTACCGTCTGGGCCATTGCTCTCAAACGTCTGATTTCTCGACGACGTACCGCGCTTGCTACTACCGCGATTACGTCCACGTCTCGGATTTGGACCGTGTTTCATTTCACCTTAAGATTTTTTGGCCGCATACCGCCCGCAGCTTAAAGCCCCTGCCTGGGGCTTTGACACTTATACCGGTGCTTCGAACCGTTAACCGTTCGAGGAGGACCTATTGTATGGGGGCGTGCTGTATAAATGCCTAGCGGCAGTTTTTCCCGTGGCGCAACCGCCACTCACGTAGATAAAACTAGTCGGGAACTGATGGGTTTCCAACTGTTTTTTTCCTTGCTGTCCTAGATAGTCTTGCCGACCCGCACACAGCGCGGAATACGCGCAAAATCGTCTATTGATTTCAATGTGTTCAAAACCATCATTCCGCATTAGTTCCGTTACGGCCCCGGCCGCGCCCACTCCGACCTCCAAGAAAGCCGCGCCCCGGGGAGCCAGAAGCCGGGCCAATTGGGGAGCGATTGCGCGATAAGCGGCCAAACCATCAGTGCCGCCGGACAGAGCCAACCGCGGTTCGAATCGGGCAACCTCGGGCTCCAGGCCAGCGAGATCGCGTTCGGCGATATAGGGGGGATTGGAGACCACGATGTCGAAGCCGCCGCGCAGGCCGCTCGCCCAATCGCCCAGCACGAAACCGGCCCGGCCGGCAAGTCCGAGAGCCGCCGCGTTTTGACGGGCCACTTCCAGCGCATGGATCGATACATCGACGCCGACCCCCCATGCTCCTTGCAACTCGGTCAGCAAGGCGAGCAAGATACAACCGCTTCCCGTGCCGAGATCGAGAATACGGACGCCGGCGTGTGCGCTCGCCAAGCCAATCCAGCACCGCCTCGACCAGGGTTTCCGTATCGGGACGCGGAATTAGGGTATCCGGGCTGACACGAAAGGGAAGACTCCAGAATTCCCGATGTCCAACGATATGCGCAAGCGGCTCGCGCCGCGCCCGGCGGCTCACCGCGGCGTCCAGATCGGCTCTGCAACCACGGGTGACGCGGCGTTCGGGATGACCGATGATCGTCTCAACGGTTATGCCGAGGGCGTGGCTGGCCAGGATCCGGGCTTCGAGCCGAGGATTTGGAATGCCGGCGGCGATCAGAGCCCGCTGCGCCTTCGTCGAGGGCGGCGGCAACGGTCATGGCGACCCTCACTCAGTCTCCGCCAGCCGGGCGGCCTGATCTTCGGCGACCAGCGCGTCGACGACCTCGTCCAGTTCGCCGCCCATGACCCGCTCCAATTTGTGAAGAGTGAGGTTGATCCGGTGGTCGGTCACCCGGCCTTGCGGAAAATTGTAGGTCCGTATCCGCTCGGAGCGGTCTCCCGATCCCACCTGCAGTTTCCGCTCGGCGGCGCGCTCCTGATCGGCCCGCGAGCGTTCCAGCTCATACAGTCGGGCGCGGAGGATCTTCATGGCCTTGGCCCGGTTCTTGTGTTGCGACTTCTCGTCCTGCTGGGTGACCACCAGACCTGTCGGCACGTGGGTGATGCGAACGGCGCTGTCCGTGGTATTGACGGACTGACCGCCGGGGCCGCTCGCCCGGTAGACATCGATGCGCAGGTGCTTTTCCTCGATCTTGACGTCCACGTCTTCGGCTTCCGGCAATACGGCGACGGTAGCGGCGGATGTGTGAATACGGCCGCTCGACTCGGTCTCGGGAACGCGCTGGACCCGGTGCACGCCCGATTCGAACTTGAGACGCGCGAACACGCCCCGTCCCGCGATGGACGCCGACGCTTCCTTGTAACCGCCGATCCCGGTCTCGCTGACCGACATGACCTCGAATTTCCAGCCCTTGCTCTCGGCATAGCGCTGATACATGCGGAACAAGTCGGCGCCGAACAGGGCCGCCTCGTCGCCCCCGGTCCCGGCCCGTATCTCGAGAATGGCGTTTCTTTCGTCGGCTTCGTCCTTCGGCAAAAGCAAAAGCTTCATTTGCCTTTCATTTTCGGCGAGTGTGTCGACCATGTCGTTCAACTCATGGCGCGCGAGCGCTCTGACCTCCTCGTCGGCGTCCTGATCCGCGACCAACGTTTCCAGATCTTCGTATTCCGCTTCGGCGCGTCTCAACTCGTTGATCGCGTCCACGATGGCGGTGAGTTCCGAGTACTCCTTCGACAGACGCGTGAACTGCGTCCGGACTTGGCGTTTCCGAGCTTGCCAGCGCATCGGCCAGCTCATCGTGGCGGGCGACAATCCGGTCAAGCTTATGCTGCAGCGTCATCTTCCATTCTCCCCGGGACCGTCACCCAGTCCAAACAGCCTGTTGAGCGCGCTTTCCATCTCTCTCAGATCCCCGACCCCGTCGGCGTCCTGGCCGGCCAGATCGCGCAGCACCTGGGTAGGGTTGTGAAGCAGGCGGTTGATGAGAAGCCGCGTCGCCTTTTCCGGATCATCGTCGGCATCGGCGAGCGCGGCATGGCGGGCCTGTCTCGAAGTACTCGCGAAGCGCCGTCAGCGCGGGCACCGCCTGGCGCTCGGCGCGACCCCGCAGGAAGGCCGCGACCTCTTCGTCAAGCAACCGCGATGCGGCGGCCGCTTCTTTCTCGCGGGTCGCCCGGCCTTTCATCGCGACCTGTTCGAGATCGTCGAGATTGTATAGAAATGCGTCGTCGAGCGTTTCCAACAAAGGGTCGATATCGCCGGGAATGCCGAGATCGACGAGAACCACCGGATGATGGCGGCGAGCCTTCAGGGCGGCCTTGATCATCTCGCGGGTGACGATGTGGCGTCGCGATCCCAGGGACGTCACGACGATATCGCAAGCGGGCAATGTTTCGCTCAACGTTTCGAACGACGCCACATGGCACTCCAGCGCCCGCGCCATGGCCTCGGCCCTCGATACGGTCGGATGGCTGGCGACCAAATGAGCCAGCCCCGACGACATCAGCGTGCGGGCGACGGTCTCGCTCAGATCCCCGGTCCCCAAGAACAGCCCGCTGCAGCGATCAAGATCGCCGTGGACACCGCGCGCCAGATCCGCCACCGCGGCCGCCATCGATACCGGGTACTCCCCGAGCGACGTCTCGCGGCGTATTCGCTTGGCCGCGGCGTACGCGGATTGCAGGACCCCTTCCAATTCGTTGCCGATCATGCCGCACGTCGCGAGCGATCCGGTGACTGGCCTTGATCTGCCCGAGAATATGAGGCTCGCCGATCACGAGGCTGTCCAGCGACGCGGCGACGGAAAAAATGTGGCGTACCGCGGCTTCCCCGGATCGCCGGTAGACCTGCTGCTTGAGTTCGTCGAAAGCGATCTCCCATGCCTGGACATCAGTTCGATGATTTTCTGAAACGCCGCGCTCGTGGTCATGGTGGATCGCCTGCACTTCGGTGCGTTCGCACGTGGAGATCACCAGAGCCTGGTCAATCCCGCTCGACGCAAGCCGCGGAGAAACTCGCGCCATATCGCCAAAATCGACGAACACACGGTCGCGAACGATCATCGAGCTTGATCGCTGATTGGCGCCAACCACCAGGGCGCTCATCGTGGGGGCCACGTTCCCGGTCATTACGCCGCTAACGGTAGCGGCCGAGGTGATCCTCAATATCCTCCAGCACCACCTCCTTCTGCTCACCCGTATCCATGTCGCGGACCGTAACCATCCCCCGCGCGATTTCGTCCTCGCCCAGAATGACGCAGGCGCGGGCATCGATCTTGTTGGCCCGCTTCATCCGCTTTCCGAAGATTGCCCGAATAGCCGAGATCGACGGCCAATCCGGCATGCCGCAACCGCTGAGCGATGACCAAGGCATCCTTCACCTGGTCCGGCGCTTTGCGGAATTACCGCAAGCGGCCGCGCGGCGTCGTCCGTGTCATCCACCAGCATCATCAATCTCTCGACGCCCGCGGCCCAGCCGGTCCCCGCGGTGGGCGGTCCGCCCATCTGCTTTGATCAAACCGTCATACCGTCCCCCCGCCAAAACGGCCCCCTGCGCCCCCAGGGCATCGGTCGTGAACTCGAACGCCGTGTGACAGTAGTAGTCAAGCCCCCGCACCAGTCTCGGGTTGATGCGATAGGCGACTTCCGCGCACTCGAGAAAACTCGGTCAGTTTTTCAAAGAACGCCCGCGAAGCGTCATTGAGGCTGTCGGTGATGAGCGGCGCGTTGGCCACCACCGACCGATCCCCCTCATCTTTCGAATCCAGGACCCGCAGCGGATTGCGTTCAAGCCGAACAGGCTTTCCTCCGACAGGCTGTGCCGATGGGATTGCAGATAATCCACGAGAACGTCCCGGTACGCCATTCGGCTCTCGCCGTCTCCCAAGCTATTCAGTTCGAGAGTGACGAGATCGCTCAACCCTAATTGCCGCCAGGATATCCGCGCCAAGAGCGATTACCTCGGCATCGGCCAACGGCTCGGCGATCCCGATAAGCTCTACCCCGACCTGATGAAACTGGCGGAAACGTCCTTTTTGTGGACGCTCATAGCGAAACATCGGCCCCCGGTAGAACAGTTTCAACGGGACATGCTGGGTCAAGCCGTTGGAGATGAACGCGCGGGCCACGCCGGCGGTATTTTCCGGACGAAGGGTAATGCTGTCGCCACCGCGATCCGCGAAAGTGTACATCTCCTTTGTGACGATATCCGAGCTGTCGCCGAGCGTACGGGCGAAGACCTCGGTGAATTCGAACACTGGCGTGGAAATTTCGCCGAAACCGTATCGGGATGCGAGGTCGAACGCGACGTCCGCTCGATATGTCGGCGCCGTCGGTTCTCATCGGGCAAAATGTCGCGTGTTCCGCGAACCGGCTTCAATGCGGGCATGTGAGAACGATCCGGCTATTGAGCGGCGGCGGAGGATACGGATTGCGTATCGTCATGGTCCGCCGGCTTGTCCCGGGACGGATAGCGGTTCCGCACGTAGTCTTCGACGAGGGCCTGAAATTCCGTAGCGAGCTGCGGGCCCCTCAGCGTCATCCGTTTCTGCCCATCGATGAAGACCGGGGCCGCCGGCTCTTCGCCGGTGCCGGGCAGACTGATGCCGATATCGGCGTGCTTGCTCTCTCCCGGCCCGTTGACGATGCACCCCATGACCGCGACGGACATGGTTTCGACGCCCTCGTAATCCCGCCGCCACGACGGCATGCGGGCACGAATGAAACTTTGGATCTGGCCGGCGAGTTCCTGAAACACCGTGCTCGTCGTGCGTCCGCACCCGGGACAGGCGGTGACCAGACGGGATGAACGAGCGCAGGCCCATGACCTGCAAAATCTGTTGTGCGACGATCACCTCCTCGGTCCGATCGCCGCCCGGTTCGGGGGTCAGGGACACTCTGATGGTGTCACCGATGCCGCCCTGAAGCAGAATCGCTATGGCCGCCGTCGAAGCAACGATGCCCTTCGATCCCATTCCGGCCTCGGTAAGGCCCAAGTGCAGCGCGTAATCGCACCGGCGCGCCAACTCGCCGTACACGCCGACGAGGCTCTGTACGTCACTCACCTTGCACGACAGGATGATACGGTCTGCACCCAGGCCGATCTCCTCCGCCCGGCCGCGCTCTCGATGGCGGAGACCACCAACGCCTCCCGGGTGACCTGTTCGGCGGTTCTTGGGCATTGGCGACGTGGCGTTTTCGTCCATCAAACGAACCAGAAGGTCGCCGTCCAGGCTTCCCCAGTTCACGCCGATCCGGACCGGACGATCATACTTGAGCGCAACCTCGATCATTGTCGCGAATTGCAGGTCACGCTTCTCTCGGAAACCCACATTCCCCGGGTTGATACGATATTTCGCCAGCGCCTCGGCACACGCGGGATGTCCGAGCAGCAACTTATGGCCGATGTAATGGAAATCGCCGACCAGAGGTACGCCGACCCCATCGCGTCAAGGCGATCGCGAATGTAAGGCACGGCCTTTGCGGCTTCTTCGCGATCGACCGTAATCCGAACGAGTTCCGAGCCCGCCTGCGCCAGCGCCGCGACCTGCGCAACGGTCGCCTCAACGTCAGCCGTATCGGTGTTGGTCATGGACTGAACGACAATCGGCGCTTCACCGCCGATTACGACATTTCCGACCCTAACCGAAAAACTCTTTCGCCTTGCACCCGAGGGCGAACTTTTCGCCATTGCATCCAACCTCTTATTGATGCCTGTTCGCCAACCCAGTATTGCCGGCCGACGGTAGCAGGGTCGCACGGCGTACCCGCAGCCACCAGCCAACGAAACAACGGCACGCAATCTTAGTCAGTACACATGCAAGCAAGCGACGTCAATTGCGAGCCAAAGCTCCAGAACGGAGTTGTGCGGCATCCAATGGTACATTGCGCCGGACCACGCCTTCAGCGCCAAGCTGCGGAACGGGTTCGCCATCGACAAGAATTTCAAGCCCGCCGGCGTTTCCGGTTAGGAGCTTCAAGTCCGGGTTCCTGGGCACTTCGAACGTATCACCAGGCTCTAACAACTTCGCAAAAACCATGCGATCGGTGCCATTTTCTCGTATCTCGATCCAGCTCTCGCTCTTCGCCCGCAGTACGATTCGAGCTCCTGAAGCCACCGGCCCGTCCGCTGTCGCAGGCCGCTCGGCGTCAAGAACAGGGCCTCGGCCGCTCGGCGTCAACACCCTCGGCCTCCGGCCGCTCCGAATCGACAACAGCCTCCGCGTCCGCGGCTTCATCGTTGGTATCCTTCTTTGTCCAGCCGGCGTTTCGGAGTTGCCGGTGTCCGCGGCAATCTCGACGTCTTCGTCTTTTCAGGATGGATTCCACGGTCGTTTCGCTTTCAGTCACAACCGAGAAGGGCGCAGCTTGTGGCTCAATCTCGGCTTTCGGCAATGGCGTGGCAGCATGGTTTCTTCGCCTTCCGGGCCGCCGTTTTCGTCGCGCAGAAAAGCGATCAGTCGTTCTGGCAGAGGCGAAATCAGTTCGGCGACACTTTCATCTCGGGTCGTACTACGTACCACGCGCCATAGGCAACCAAGGCGACAAACATGCCGAGCAACAAAATAGCGCCGGTCGGCATCCCGCCCTCTGACATCGGCGACGGAAATCGAAGCTCCGAGCTACCGTCCATGCTCAAGGGCTCGGCCTTCAACTGGCGCACCACTTCATACCGTCTAGGCCCAGGTGTTCTGAATAGGTGCGGATAAATCCGGCGACGTAGGTCGGTCCCGGCAGTTCCGCAAAACGCCCATCTTCAATGGCCTTCAGGTAAGCTTCGCGTATGCATAATATTTTGGAGGTCTGATATGGTCAGGCCAGCCTGCAAGCGATGAGTTCGAAGGAGATCACCCACTTCA
>CAWAYL010000016.1:0-162182 GCA_963786305.1 uncultured Alphaproteobacteria bacterium | reverse complement strand
CAAAAAAAATCCCCACCGAAAGGCGCTCCCTCGCGGGACGTCCCCTTGGCCGGGACCGCAGCTTATAAATCCGTGGCCGAACCCTGTCAAACCAAATTGTGGTGAAAAAAAAGAAAGCCCGAGGGCCGGCACCTGAAGTTGCATATTGTTGGTATGTTGCAAGTTTTGCGACCCCCCATTCCGCCCGCTAGGGCCCCAAGGTAACAGGCGCAAAGACCGCTTTTGTGCTCCCCGACCGAATCACCCGGACGTTTTGCCTGGCGATTTGCCCGGCGGGCGCGCGAAAGCGCCGGTTCAGACAGCGATACGGCTCCGAATTAGGCTGAATATCCCAATAGTTTCCACGCGTTGTCGCAATTCGGCGGGAGTAGCGGCTTGACTTGCCGCCCGGTTAACCAGCATTTATTTGGTTGCTGGTAGCGTAGCCGAATATCAATCATCAACGCGTGGATCCGCGCCGAATACCGTGGATTTGCATTGTGGATTCATAAAAACAGTCGAGAGCCCGCCGATGCTGTTCAGGGGATTTCCAGCCACCATTGCCGTCACGCTGTGCATCGGTACGGCCGCCTTGTCGTTGATTGCCGCTCGACATCTGTCGGACGCGGGGGTGGACACGGCGAGCCATGCCGCCGTGATCGACAGCGATAGCGATGACGCGCCAGCCGCCACCGCCAGCGACAGCGCCGCCGGTTCGCTCGCGCCGGCTCCCCTGTCGCTTCAGATCCGCGGTCCCGAGGTTCCGGTCATCGAACCGGTGGGGTTCGCCGTTCCTCCCGTCCAATATCAGACGGTCCGCGTAAACCGCGGCGACACCTTCGCCGGCGTGTTGAGCCGCGTCGGCATCGCCAGCGCCGAGCGTCACGCCGCCGTCACCGCCCTCAAGAAGCGCTTCAACCCGCGCACGATCCGCGCCGGCCAGGAGATCGCCCTGACCATCGAGCCGCTCGGCGATGAAGCCGGATCCATCCAGTTGCTTGGCCTGACATTCGAATCCGATCCGCTGCACGCCGTCTCCCTGGTCCGCGCGCCCGACGGTACGTTCGATGCGTCCAAGGAGCCGCTCGCCACCCACAGCGACGTTGTGGCGGCGAGCGGCACCATCACCTCGAGTCTGTTCGTGACCGGCCAGCGGGCGGGCGTTCCCGCGGCCATCATCGCCACCATGATCCGCGCCTACTCCTGGGACGTCGACTTCCAGCGCGACATCCAGCCGGGCGACCAGTTCGAGATCATGTACGAACGGTTTATCAACGATCGAGGAGAGGTGGTTCGCGGCGGCGAGCTGCTGTTCGCGGCGCTGACCGTCAGCGGCCGCCGCCACGCCATTTACCGGTTCACCAAAGCCGACGGCACGACCGAATTCTACACCGACCAAGGTCTCGGCGTGCGCAAGGCGCTGCTGCGGACACCGGTCGACGGCGCGCGGCTGTCGTCGGGCTTTGGACGGCGCAAGCATCCGATTCTCGGCTACACGAAAATGCATCAGGGGCTCGACTTCGCGGCGCCCCGCGGCACACCCATTTTCGCCGCCGGCGACGGAGTCGTCAAATTCGCCGGCCGCAAGGGCGGTTACGGCAAGTACGTGCAAATAAAGCATAACGGGACCTACGCCACGGCCTACGCCCACATGCACCGGATCGCCAAGGGCATCCGCAACGGCAAACGGGTCAAGCAGGGTGAGAAAATAGGGGCCGTGGGCACCACCGGGCGGTCCACCGGACCGCATCTGCACTACGAGATCATCAAGAATGGCCGCCGCATCAATCCACTGAAGGTCAAGACCCTGGAGTCCCTTCGTCTGGTCGGAAGAGACCTTAAGCGCTTCCACGCCCACGTCACCGAACAGAATTTGCGGTTTGCGGCATTGGTGGACGACGCCGGCGTCACCGTGGCCGCCGAAGAGCACTGACCTTCGGATTTCGGCGCGATCCGTCCGCCATCCTCTCTCGATCGGACCGTTCGCTCCGGCACTTTCTGCTGACGCGCCGCCCGGCAGCCCTTACCATGCGCGGCGATGATACCCTTTCGCACCACCGCCCCGTCGCACGCGTCACCCATCATGACGATGAGCCTGATCGTCGCCAACATCGCCGTGTTCTTCATTCAGAAGGGGTTGGCACCCGAGGAGGCGGCGCGATTCATCTACTCCTACGCCCTGGTCCCGGCCGTTTATGGCAATCCGGCGCTCGCCCGACAGGCGGGTTTCGATCCCCTCAACGTCATGCCGTTCCTCACCAATACATTCATGCATGGCGGCTATCTGCACCTGATCTTCAACATGTGGACGCTGTGGCTGTTCGGCCTGGCGGTGGAGGACCGGCTCGGGCCGTGGCGTTTTCTGCTGTTCTATCTGGTTTGCGGGACCGCCGGCAGCGTCGGACACCTGGTGTTCAACTTGGATTCCACCGTCCCCGCGCTTGGCGCCTCGGGCGCCATCGCCGGCATTCTGGCCGGGTTCGTGCGGCTCTTTCCCACGGAAAAAGTCGCGCTTATTCAACCGATATTCATCTTCCCCGTGTTGTTCCATCTCTCAGCGCTATGGTTCACCGCGCTGTGGTTCGCCATCCAGGTGCTTCAGGGCGTGTTCCACCTGACCCAGCAAGCCGAAAGCGGCATCGCGTGGTGGGCCCACATCGGCGGCTTCATCGTCGGGCTCGCCCTCGCAAAGCCCCTGGCCGGTCACCCTGGACCGACCGGTCCCACCGGTCCTACCGGCCCATGGCCCACGTAGCAGGGGTAGGGTTTATACCAACGGTCGTTGGTATTAGCCCCTCCAGAACGGCCGGGCGGCCTCGGCATCGATCACCGTCCGCGCAAGCCCGAGATCGTGGAGACCGCGATCGCTCATCCCCATCAACTGGCGGCGTTCCCGCGCGCGGTCCTGCCAATCCCCAAGAGAATCGAACGCCCAGATAAGAATCTCTTTTGCGGCGGCGAAACGATCCTGTCCCCGGACCGGGGTCGCCGAGATCGTCGGGGCCACGCCGCAAACCTGTGCCATTCCTGCATTCATCGCCGTTTCCTCATCTGTCGAGCTGGTTCGACGAACCAGCCGGTTGATATGACGATAGAATAATCGACTTCGCGTCCTCTCCACAAACGACCATTTCTCTGGTATGCATAAGTAAAACTAATGTGAGGACGTGCATTGAGTCGTTACCTTCCGTCGCTGAATGCGCTGCGGGCGTTCGAAGCCGCCGCCCGCCATCTGAGTTTCACGCGCGCCGCCGAAGAGATGAACGTTACCCAGGCGGCGGTCAGTCATCAGATCAGGGCGCTGGAGGATCAGCTGGGGATAACCCTGTTCCGCCGTCTCAACCGCGCCCTGCTATTGACCGACGAGGGGCAGATGCTGTTTCCGGGCGTGCGCGACGCCTTCGACGCCCTCGCCGAGTCTACCCAGAGACTGAAGGCGCGCGAAGCCGGCGGACCGCTCACCGTCAGCACATTGCCGTCGTTCGCCGCCAAGTGGCTGGTGCCGCGCATGAGCCGGTTTCAGGACCGCCACCCGGAAATCGAGCTGCGCATCGCCGCCGCCGAGCGACTGGTGGATTTCGCCCGCGACACCGTCGACGTGGCCATTCGTTTCGGTGGCGGCGGCTGGCCCGGCGTCCATGCCGAGTTGGTGGCGATGGAATCGGCGACGCCGGTGTGCAGACCGGCGCTGGTCGACGAACTGCGGGAGCCCGCGGACCTCGCCCGTTTCACCCTGTTGCACGAAGAGATGCTGCCGCTGGACCCCTTCCCGGTGTGGGCGACCTGGCTGGAGGCGGCGGGCGTGACCGGCATCGACGCCACGCGCGGGCCGCGCTTCAGCCACACCCACATGATGCTGCAGGCGGCGATGGACGGCCACGGCGTCGCGCTCGGCGGCCACGTGCTGGTGGACGACGACATCGCCGCCGGCCGTCTCGCCGCGCCTTTCGATCTCAGCCTGCCATCCGGCTTCGCCTACTACCTGGCGTGCCCGGCGCTGGCCGCCGGCCGTCCCAAGATCAAGGCGTTCTGGCGATGGGTACTCGACGAGACCGAAACCTACCGGTCAAGCTCGCCCCTATGATCGCAACTCCTGCAGGTCGTCGTAGAGCGCCAAGGCCTCCGGATTGGCCAGCGCCTCGGTGTTCTTCACCGGCCGGCCGTGGACCACGTCGCGAACCGCGAGCTCGGTGATCTTGCCGCTCTTGGTGCGGGGAATGTCCGCTACCTGGATGACCTTGGCCGGCACGTGGCGCGGACTGCAATGATCGCGGATGTGCCGCTTGATGCCGTCCACCATGTCCCGGTCGAGCGCGATGCCCGGCCGCAGCACCACGAACAGCACCACCCGGACGTCGCTGTCCCAGTCCTGGCCGATGACGATGGCCTCCACCACCTCGTTCATCTGCTCCACCTGGCGGTAGATCTCGGAGGTGCCGATGCGCACGCCGCCCGGGTTGAGGGTGGCGTCCGAGCGCCCGTAGATGATGATGCCGCCGCTATCGGTGAGCTCGACGAAATCGCCATGATGCCAGATGTTCGGAAAGCGTTCGAAATAGGCGGCGTGGTAGCGCGATCCGTCCGGGTCGTTCCAGAAGCCCACCGGCATGGACGGGAACGCCCGGGTGCACACAAGTTCGCCTTTTTCGCCCCGCACCGGATGACCGTCGTCGTCGAACACGTCCACCGCCATGCCGAGACCGCGGGTCTGGATCTCGCCCCGCCACACCGGTGCCGTCGGGTTGCCCAGCATGAAGCAGCTGACCAGATCGGTGCCGCCGGCGATGGAGGCCAGGTGCAGGTCGCGCTTGATGCCGCGGTAGACGTAGTCGAAGGATTCGGGCGCCAATGGCGAACCCGTCGATGTCAACGTCCGCAGCGTCTCCAGCCCATGGGTCCGAATGGGCTCGAGACCGGCCTTGGCGAGGGCGTCGATGTACTTGGCCGAGGTACCGAACAGCGTCATGTCCTCGGCGTCGGCAAAGTCGAACAGCACGTTGCCGCTCGGATAGAAGGGCGAGCCGTCGTAGAGCAGAAGCGTCGCCTGGGAGGCCAGCGCGCTCGCCAGCCAGTTCCACATCATCCATCCGCACGTCGTAAAGTAGAACACCCGGTCATCGGGACGGATATCGCAGTGAAGCTGGTGCTCCTTGAGGTGTTGCAGAAGGGTACCGCCGGCGCCGTGGATGATGCATTTTGGGACGCCGGTAGTGCCCGACGAGTACATGATGTAGACGGGATGATCGAACGCCAGCCGCTCGAACGCGATCTCGCCGGCCTCGAAGTCGGCGACGAAATCGGCCCAGGTAACGGCCTTTGCCATATCGTCGAGCGGCGGGTCGTCGCGCGTATACGAAACGATGACGGCCCGTTGGACCGACGGCAGTCGGGCGAGGATCTCGTCCAGTTTGCCGAGGCAGTCCAGCGCCTTGCCGTTGTAGAAATAGCCGTCGGCGGCGAACAGCACCGTGGGCTCGATCTGCCCGAAACGGTCCACCACGCCCTCGACGCCGAAGTCCGGCGAACACGACGACCACACCGCGCCGATGCTGGTGGCCGCCAGCATGGCGACGATGGCTTCGGGCATGTTGGGTAGGTAGCCCGCCACCCGGTCACCGGCGGTTACCCCGGCGGCGCTCAGCGCCTGAGCCAGCCGCGACACTTCGTCATGGAGTTCGCCATGGCTCAGCCGGCGCCGCACCCGGTCCTCGCCGCGAAAGACGATGGCGTCGGCGCCGTCGCGGCGGCGCAGCAGGTTCTCGGCGAAGTTCAGGCGGGCGCCGGGAAACCAGCGCGCGCCCGGCATTTTGTCGCCGTTCTCGAGCACCACCGTCCCCCACGTCTCGGCGATCACCCCGGTGAAGTCCTTGACGCTCTGCCAGAATTTCGCGCGCTCGGTGACGGAGAACTCGTACAGCGACGCGAAGTCGGAGACATTGACGTTCCAGTCGTTGTCCACCTCGTCCATGAAGCGGGTAAGGTTGCTTTCCCGAATACGGTCTTCGGAGGGTCGCCAGAGTGGTTCGGCCATGAAGTGCGCTCCCCGAGCTTTTTGTTTATGTGGTTTGGGCGCAGTATGCGGGCGCGGCGCGGCCGGCGCAACCCGGACCCGCGCCCGGACCGGCGCCGCGCGAGCGGACACGCGCCGACTTCATGGGGCCATTCAAACGACCATGCTGGAACTTCAATTCGCCGCCAACGCCTTCGCCCGGCTGCCCGCCCCGACGCGCGGCATCGTCTACATGATCGGCTCCGGCGCCAGCTTCGCGGCGATGATCGCCATCGTTCGCTTTCTTTCGAGCGAAATGCACACCATCGAGATCGCCTTCTTCCGCAACCTGTTCGGCTTGGCGTTCATGGTGCCGTGGGTGCTGCGGGTCGGCCTCGGCGGGCTTCGGACCCAGCGCTTCGGCACCCACCTGTTCCGATCGCTGGTGGGGCTCGCGGCGATGCTCTGCTTCTTCACCGCCATCGGCCTGCTTCCGGTGGCCGAGGTGACGGCGCTGACCTTCACCGCGCCGCTGTTCGCCGCCGCCGGCGCCGCTCTGGTCCTCAAGGAGCGGGTGCGGCTGCGCCGTTGGAGCGCCATCCTCGTGGGCTTCGCCGGCGCCATCATCATCGTGCGCCCGGGCGTCGAGACCATCCAGCCGGCGGCCCTCATCGCGTTGGCCTCGGCCGGGTTCATGGCCATCGCCGTGCTGTCGGTCAAGGCGCTGTCGCGAACCGAGGACCCCAACGCCATCGTCGTCTACATGGGCATGCTGATCACGCCGCTGTCGCTGATCCCGGCGCTGTTCGTATGGACCGCGCCGACGCCGGATATGTGGATGTGGCTGGTGCTGATGGGGCTGGTGGCCACCCTCGGCCAGGTCATGTTGACCCGCGCCTGCGCCGCCGCCGACGCGTCGGTGATCCTGCCCTTCGATTTCGCCCGGCTGGTGTTCGTCTCCATCCTCGGGTTCGTTCTGTTCGGCGAGCGTCCCGACATCTGGACCTGGGTCGGCGCCGCCGTCATTATTGCCGCCACGGTCTACGTCGCCCACCGCGAGTCGAGGCTGGCTCCCGGCGAAGCCGCGATCCGGCCCGAGCCCCGAAAGCGGCAATAATACCAACCGAAAGCGGCGGTAATACCAAAAGTGGTATAACCATTCATGCTTGGCACACAGAAAAGGGGCGCCGTTTTGGCGGCGCCCCTTCCCTCATTCGGTCTTAACGACCGGATTTCGTCGCAGTTTAGTTAGCCGGCTCGCTGATCATAATCTGCGCACGCCGGTTCTGCGGCTCGGCGACGCCGTCCCCAGTCGGTACCAGCAGATCGTTCTCACCGCGAGAACTCGGTAACGATCGTTCCCTGGGCGCCGGCAGCGATCAGTTGCTCGGCGACAGAGTCGGCGCGACGCTGACCCAGAGCCATGTTGTACTCCGGCGAACCAACGGTGTCCGTGAACCCGATCACCGTAACGCTGGTGCCGGGTGCGGTGGCGCCGGACGCGGCCGCGTTTACGATATCCGTGGCCTCCGGCGTAAGGCTCGACTGGTCGAAGTCGAAGAACACCAGGTAATCGCTCGGAGCAACCGCCACCGGAGCAGGTACCAGAGCGGCTTCGACATTGGCGATGGCCGTCATGTAGGCCTCACGGCAGGCTTCGATATGCTTCTGCTGAAAGCCTTCCGTAGCCTGCTCGATCCAGCAGTCGTACATCGCCTGGGCGCGAGCCGCGTCGGCGGGGGCCTTGGTGCGACCGCTGCTATCCAACGCCGTCACCAGTCTTTGCCGTTGGGTGTTTAGTTCCGCTTTGTACTTGTCGCTCAAAAGGGGTTCCCGCAACTCAGGCGAATCGGGTTGGGTCGGATTGCCTTCGGCGGCCGCCATGGCACGCCTTGCGTAGGCGTTGGCATCCTTATTGTCGCCCAACTCCTTCTCGACCTGAGACAGGCCCTTATACTCTTGCGCTAACGCGCTGTCGAAAGCGGACCCTCCCCCTGAGACGCTGCCCAGCTGGTTCATTGGCCTATTGGCGCAACCGGCAAGGGCGACGACGGCGGCGGTGAGGACCGCATATCTCGCTGTCTTATTCATCGTCTGTATTCTCCCACATAGCGATGCCGATGGCTGGCTCGATCACGCATTCGATCGACACGATGCCCCGGCAAGGCCACGCTATTTTCCTTGCCTAGAAATTGAAGCCGACGCCGAGGGTGTAGTTCAGCACGGCATCGTCGAAAGCTTCGTCGAAGGTCGGCGTGTAGGATGCACCCAGGTCGATGAACGTGGCCTCGGCGACATAGTACTTCACGCCGCCCCGGAAGCCCCAAAGACCTTCGGTGTCGACGTCGTTGTTGCCATAGAGGATGCCGAGGGTGAGACCGACGTACGGCCGCCAGCGGTTCAGGGGAGCGACGAAATCGACAAATACAGACGACGTACCCGCTACCGTATCCTTCACGTCGGAGCCAACACCGAAGGCTACAGTCTGTTGGAATCCGGGTTCGATCCAATCGGTGGCGTACCAGCCGATGCTGCCCGTCGCGCCGAACGCATTAGCATCGAAACTGTTTGTTGAGGTGCCGCTACCGGAAAGCTTCGCTTCCCAATCGCCGGCACTGGGGCCGACTTCCGGCGTGTATGGTGGTGTGGTTGCCGATTGTGCGAATGCCCCCGATGTTGTCAGGGCGATCACCGGCAGTGCCAGCAGAAACTTTTTCATGGTGTCCTTTCCTTACCTCGCGCGTCTGACCCTACATTAAGGTCGGATGCGATGAAAAACACTGAAACAATGATTCAGCGGTGTGTTGTACGCTCCCGTAACATCGCGTGAATTTCATGCTGTTACCATCCGGTATGTAGAGGTTTTCAAAGAATAAAAACACGTGTTGCGATTTTATCACACTCGAAACTCTCGTGGCGTGATTGTTCCAGCGTGGCCGTTTTCACCGATGGCGGGGTCAGGCTCGGCATCGGCACGACTGGGCCGTCAGCGGCTCATAATGCCTTTGATGCTCTACAATTGGGGGGTGGAAAGTTTCTCCGAATGGGTAGTGCAGCTTTTTTGCCCTATTTCTCTGGCTTTTCGGCACCCAGGACAATATGAGCGCAAGCCACGGCCGTGGGCGCGCCGGCCGAAGCCGTGTGAGGGTTCATCCAGCATTCACACAATTTTTATGCGTCGAAGGATATCCTCATCAACCGAGCAGAGGCGCAACCGTCATGACAATGAAAAGAGCGGCTCCGTTCATCCGTCAGGAACACATGGATACACATCATGCTCAGTCTCGTTGACTTGAACGACTTCGCGGAAATCTGCCGGGCGCTCGAGGACCATGTCTCGAGCGGCGGGCGCGTTGATGGACCGGTCGGCCCGCGCCGGCGAGCGCGCACGCCCGTGCGCGCGCCGGAAGACGGAGCGGCCGCCGAGAACGGCGGGCCGCCGCGCCGTTTTTACAGAAAGGCCGGCGGGCTCGAATAGCGCGACGGCGCGGACACGCCCGGCGTTTCTGAAGCCATCCGCCCGTGACTTCGCCGATTGGTGGTTCGGATCTATCGTATGGGTACCATATGTTAGATCCGGTCTACTAGCGCCACGGCGCCCGCCGCATAGACCCACCAACGATCGCCGATCCTGTTTCGCGGGGTCTTGTCGTGTCTCCGGGTTTCATCCGCGGCGGCAAAGAGATCCGGTGAGCGCCGATCAGAGAATAAGGAAGGTGCCGCACGCCCAGGCGTGCGGCGAAACGGCATTAGCCCCTTATGGATGGGTGCACGCGTATCGTTGACCGGTAAAGCGGCGGTTCGGTGTCATGAGCGAGAGGATCGGAACAGATGTCCCAAACGTGCGATGACTTCCTGGCGTGGGCGGATGAGCGTCATCCCGGGCAAAAGGAGTTTCTTCAGGCCATCGGCGAAATCGCCCGCTCGGTATGGCCTTTGGTGAGCTCGAACGAGCACTATCGGCAAAGCCGCGTCATGGAACGTCTCGCCGAGCCCGACCGCGTCGTCTCGTTTCGCGTATGCTGGGAGGACGACGACGGAGCGATCCAAGTCAATCGCGGCTATCGCGTTCAGTACTCTAATGCGCTCGGCCCCTACAAGGGAGGGCTGCGTTTTCATCCGGGCGTCAATGCCTCGGTTCTCCAATTCCTCGGCCTCGAACAGACACTCAAGAACGCGCTCACCGGCCTGCCGATGGGTGGGGGCAAGGGCGGAGCCGATTTCGATCCTTCGGGGCGGTCGGACCGGGAAATCATGCGGTTTTGCTATGCGTTCATGGCTGAACTTCATCGTCATATCGCGCCGGATCTCGACATTCCCGCCGGCGATATCGGCGTCGGCGTTCGCGAAATCGGTTATCTTTTCGGGGCCTACAAACGCATTACCGGCGTGTTCAGCCCGGTGCTCACCGGGAAAAAGCTCGCCTTCGGCGGCAGCGCCATGCGGATCGAGGCGACGGGTTACGGCCTGGTCTATTTCGTCTGTCGCATGCTCGGCGAGGCTGGCGAGGAGTTCGACGGCAGGCGTGTGGTCGTCTCGGGCGCCGGCAACGTCGCGACGCATGCCGCCGAGAAGGCCATGGCACTGGGCGGACGGGTGATCGCGCTGTCGGATTCCAATGGTTTCATTCACGACAAGGCCGGCCTCGACGCGGAAAAGCTCGCCTGGGTGCGCCGTCACAAGGCTCGCCCCGGCGCCAGCCTCGAAGCCTATGGCGAGGAATTCGGCGCCGAATGGCATGACGGCGCGGCGCCATGGTCGCTACCATGCGACATTGCTTTGCCGTGCGCGACGCAAAACGAGATCGATGCCGATGCCGCGCGAACCTTAATCGAGCACGGCTGCATCGCCGTTGGCGAGGGGGCCAACATGCCCTGTACGGCGGATGCCGTCGCGGCCTTTCGCGACGCGAAAATCCTGTTCGCGCCGGGAAAAGCGGCAAACGCCGGCGGCGTCACGCTTTCCGGTCTCGAGATTAGCCAGAACGTGATCCGCGAATCCCGCTCCCGCGAGGAACTGGCCAAACAGCTCAACACCATCATGTGCGGCATTCACGACCGTTGCGTCGAAAACGGCAGGAAGCCGGACGGCCGGATCGATTATGTGGACGGCGCCAACATCGCCGGCTTCAAGACGGTGGCACAAGCCATGCTGGCCTACGGCATCGGCTGATCGCCGCGCCGCGGGCGCCGGAGCCGAGCGATTTCCTATTCGGACCCTATGCTATTCTGACGAGGTGCTGATCGCGCGAATGGTGCGGATGTCGGACGAGGCGTCGCCGCGCTCGGGGCGGATGCGGACGGACATGGCGGTGGGAGTCACATCGCCGAACGAATTGGCGAACGACACCTCGGCGGCATCCCGGCCGATACCGATGCGGACCAAGCCGTCCAGCGCGGCCTGGCGGGTGGGATCGAACAGGTACCATCGGCCGCCGAGATAGGCCTCGAACACGGCGTGGAAGTCCGGCGGCTCGAGGCCCCAGGCGTAGGCGCTGACGAACCGCGCCGGAATGTTGAGGGCGCGGCAAAAAGAAATGCCGAGATGAGCGAAATCGCGGCAGACGCCGGCGCGCTCGACCAGCGTATCGCGCGCCGTCGTCAGGGTATCGCTGCTGCCAGGCAGATACTCGATGTGCTCGTAGATCCAGTTGCAGATGGCGGTCACCCGCGCATGACCGGTATCGAAATGGGCGAACTCCCGGGCCGGCCAGCGGTTCAGGAGGTCGGACGGACAATATCGGCTGGGATAAACGTAGTACAGGAAATCGAACGGCAGTTCGGTGATGGGGATCTCGGAGACGCTCTCCGGATCGGCCGCGAAAACGTTGAGTTCCACCTCGGCGTCGTAATGGATGGCGATGTCGCCGGGCCCGGCCTCGAGCCTCAGGTAGCGATTGGCGCTGTCGGGCATGACGTGGGGCTGCGTCGGACCTTCGGGCGTGATCTTGAGGGTCTCGCGAAGGACGTACTGAAGCGGCAGGCGCGCGGCCTGGATATTAAGTATGAGTGTGCTCGGACCGTCTAAACGGTAGCCGAGGTCGCATCCAACGGTGAATTTCATGACGCGGTCTGTCCTTCTGCCGGCTTCGGCCTGGCCCGCCGTCGACCCGGCCGGACACAGGGTGGCGTCGCGGCGCGGACGGTCGTGCGGAAGTTTTGCGAAGCGGGGGTGTAACGCGGTTGGGTAACACCCACCTTTTGCCATGGTTCCGTTACGGATCCGAGATACTTTTTTCATTCTATTGGCCATCATTTCGAATACACGGCGGGGCCAAGAGAAGAAATACGCGTGCCATTGATCCGACCGCGTCGTGGCGACGTACAGTCCAATCAACAGGGAGATAAAATGATGACCAACATGCTTTTACAAATCGGCTATGCGATGCGCGACCTGCCGTACGTGTTTAAACATCGTTCGCAACCGGTTAGTTACGACGAGCTGTTCAAGGATCCGAAAGACGGCTGCGCCCGCTACGACGACGTTTGGGGCGGCTAGTGGTTTAGATCCGGCGTATACTGCCATTCAAGACGCACGACCGAAAAAACACACTTTGATTTAACGATACCCCTTCTCTCTCCTCCTCTGTGAACCCCCCAACTCGGGCCGCCCTATCGTCGCGGCCCTTTTTCTTTGGCGGGCAAGAAGGGGCACTAACGATGAGGCGTCTGCGGTGGCCCCAACCTGTCGGCGCATCGCGAACAACGCATGGTGGTTCATATGACATTACACGCGATGCATCATTGATCGGCGCAGAGCCTTGGCGCGTCCCGCATGAAATTTCCGGCTCCGGTCTGCTCCTCCAAGGTCATATTCGCCTGAACCGCGTTGCTCGCCTCCTGGTTTTTGGTCACCAAGGCGACGATCAAAGCCTGCTGTTGTTCGTTGAGTTGTTTTTCAGCCCGATCGCCGATACAGGCGCAGGCGCTGTCGCCGAGTTTGAGTTGTTTGTGGCACTCCTCGACGAGAATTTCAGGGTTGCCGGCCGCGGCCGGCGATACGACCGCGTGAGAGGCGATAAGCACGATGCCGCCGGTAGCGGCCGATGGCGAGCCGATGCATGATGAGATCTCCGCCGCACGATCAATCGGATTTGACTGGACCGTATTTCCACTAATAGAAAACGCTGAACAACACCACCATCATTGGCGTTTAGCGTTGGGTTATCACGGAGTTCGCCGACGTCGCTCCCTTGGCGCCGAATACCCGACTAGCGAAATTAGGTATTGCCATGCCCCCCGCGCGCGCTATATTGTAATTGAAAATCATTCTCATTGGTTGACATTTACGGGGAGATTCCATGATGAAAACGGCGAAATTCAAGCTGCTATCCACCACCGTCACTCCTCTTGCCGCCGCTGCGGCGCTGGCCGTCGGCATGACGGCGCCGGCCGCCGCCGCCGGATCGGGGTGCGGCTATTCCCAACAATCCGCCGAGCTGCCCGAGGCGAAGGCACGTGGCGGCGAGATCGTTCTCGCCATGAGCCACGAGAAGAAAGCGCCGTGCGCGCCGAACCCGTGCGCCGCCAAGGACGAGGCCATGGGTAAGTCCAAGGACGCAGCCAATCCCTGCGCCGCCAAGAATGAAGCGACGGAAAAGGGCAAGGAGATGGCCAATCCCTGCGCCGCCAAGCCCTGCGCGCCCAAGTCTCAGTAAGCGCCGCCCGATGGTGTTGGCATGGGGCGGTTAGGCTAAGGCCGGCGGACCCATGCCCGTCATCTTTCATATTGCCCACAACCGCGATTGGCCCCCCGAGAACAGGGTCTATAGCGGCGACACGCTGAACACCGAAGGGTTCATCCACTGCTCTACGGCCGCGCAGTTGGCGCCCGTCGTCAACCGGTTTTTCCGAGGCCGCGACGACTTGACGGTCCTCGTCATTGACGCCGACCGGGTGCGCTCCACGATCATCCATGAAAATCTGGAGGGCGGCAACGAGCTCTTCCCGCACATCTACGGGCCGCTCGACACCGAGGCCGTGATCGACACGTTCGCGCTCAGACCCCTGCCCGACGGCTCCTTCCCCGCCGCCGCCGCTGACCTGTCGCGATCCTGACCGGAGAGGTCGCGTATCCTGACGCCATGGAATGCCGAAAATCACCCCTCGGCTTCCCGGCGGGTCCCGATGGCGTGACAACAAACCTGATTTTTCGGAATGTTCTTTTCCTGTTCCCACACAAACCATCACATAGCCGCGAGCGACCGCATCGAGGGCCCATCGGCGTTTCATATCACCTCTCGAATGCCTTAACTGAATAGGAACGGTTGATGTGCACGAGGAGAAACCAAGATGAACGTTTTCGACAGGTTTCGCGGGACCGCCCGCACTGGTCTTTTGGCCGCCACCGCGGCGGCGGGTGTTCTTGCCTTCGGCGCTATCGCGGGGGCGGCCGCCGACAAGGCCACGGTGATCGATCTCACCCAGACCGGCTGCCAGTTCGTCGAGTCCGAGAACGGCGTCGATCACGGCTATGCGCCGACCGCCGCCAGCGACTGCAAGGAGATCAACGCGGAGACCGGCGAACAGCGGCTGGCCGAGGCCGAAACGCTGAAGCTCGAGCCGGGCACGTACGTCTTTCGCGTGACCAACAGGAATGTCCCCTACGAGCTTGGTTTCTGGCTGCGGGGCGACGGTCTCGTCGACCGCGCGACGCTGCCGAGCGTGTCCGGCGGCGGCCTGACCACCGGCGCCACGAAGGAATACGTCATTACGCTCGAGCCGGGCGACTATGTTTATTCATGCCCGCTGAACCCCACCCCCGACTACCGCCTGGAGGTCGAAGGCTGACGCGAGGAGGGTTGGCGATGAGTGATCCGATCAAGACAGACATCTGCGTCATCGGCGCCGGGTCGGGCGGACTGAGCGTCGCCGCGGGAGCGGTCCAGATGGGTGCGAGCGTTGTGCTCATCGAGAAGGGCAAGATGGGCGGCGATTGCCTGAACTATGGATGCGTCCCGTCGAAATCGCTCATCAAGGCCGCCCACACCGCCCACACCGTGCGAACCGGCGGCGTCTTCGGGGTCAACGGCCACGAGCCGGAGGTGCGCTACGGCGAGGTTCACCGCCATGTCCACGGGGTCATCGCGGCCATCGCGCCCACTGACTCCGAGGAACGGTTCGAGGGCCTCGGCGTCAATGTCGTCCGGGCGGCGGCGCGGTTCACCGGCCCCGGCGAGGTGCAGGCCGGCGGCCGCCGCATCCGCGCCCGGCGCTTCGTCATCGCCACCGGAAGCTCGCCCGCCGAACCGGACATTCCGGGGCTGGCGAGCACGCCGTTCCTGACCAACGAGACGGTGTTCGACCTGACCGAGCGGCCCGACCATTTGATCGTTATCGGCGGCGGACCCATCGGCTGCGAAATGGCGCAGGCCCATCGCCGGCTCGGGGCCCAGGTCAGCGTCGTCCAGAAACAGGCGATCCTGCCGAAGGACGACCCGGACGCGGTCGACGTGGTCCGCCGTCGGTTCCTCGCCGAAGGCATCGCGCTTTACGAGAACGCCTCGATCAAGGCGGTCGAACGCGACAACAACGCCATCGCCGTCGTCGTCGAGCGCGACGGCGTCGAGCATCGCATCGGCGGTTCCCACCTTCTGGTGTCGGTCGGGCGCAAAGCCAATGTCGACGGCCTCGATTTGAAGGTGGCCGGCGTCGCCTACACCGCCAAGGGCATCGAGACGGATGCGCGGCTCCGCACCACCAACAAGAAGATCTTCGCCATCGGAGACGTGGCGGGCGGGTTCCAGTTCACCCACATGGCCGCCTATCATGCCGGCATCGTCATCCGCAACGCCCTGTTCCACCTTCCGGCCAAGGTCAAGACCGAGGCCGTGCCGTGGGTGACCTACACCGACCCCGAGCTTGCCCATGTCGGCGAGACGGAGGCCCACGCGCGCGAAAAGCATGGCACCGTGAAGGTGCTGACCTGGCCGTTCGCGGAAAACGACCGCGCCCAGACGGAGCGCGAAACCGAGGGCCTGATCAAGGTCGTGGTGGGCTCGAGAGGCAAGATCCTCGGCGCCACCATCGTCGGCCCGCGCGCCGGCGAGGTGATCACCGCCTGGGTTCTCGCCATCGGCGAAGGGCTGAAAATCGGCAGCATCGCCAATATGATCGTCCCCTATCCGACACGCAATGAAGTGTCCAAGCGCGCCGCGGGCGGCTATTACACCGAACGCCTGTTCAGCCCGCGCACGCGCAAGATCGTCTCCGCGTTGCAGTGGCTGCCGTAGTGGTCTGGATCGAAAGGACAAATCCGTGAACGCCGTCGATCCCGAACGCCGACCGGCTTCCGATGCCGAAGACGAGCCGGCCGCGGAGGCGCAGCCGAAGAGCGCCTTTTCCGTGAAGCGGCTGGCGCCGCTTGGCGTTCTCGCCCTCGGGTTCGCATTGTTCTTCGCATTCGATCTCGACCGCTACGTGACGTTCCAGGCGCTCAACGACCATCGCGAAGCACTGGTAGATTTCGTCGACCAGCAGGGGATCCTGGCGATCCTGGCGTTCATCGTTATCTACGCGGTATCCACGGCCCTGTCGCTGCCGGGCGGCGCCGTCCTGACCGTGACGGGCGGTTTTCTGTTCGGCACCTGGTTCGGGACGCTCTATGCCGTGATCGGCGCCACCGCCGGCGCCATCGCCGTTTTTCTCATCGCCAAGACCTCGCTCGGCGACATGTTGCGGGCCAAGGCCGGCCCGGCGCTCCGCAAGATGGAGGCGGGGTTTCGCGAGAACGCGCTGAGCTATCTTCTGGTCCTGCGGTTGATCCCGCTGTTTCCGTTCTTTCTCGTCAACATCGTTCCGGCGTTCCTCGGCGTGCCGCTTCGCACCTACGCGCTCGCCACCTTCTTCGGCATCATCCCCGGCGCCTTCGTCTTCGCCTCGGTGGGCGCCGGTATCGGCAGCGTCTTCGAGCAGATGGACCCCCAGACGGAGGGCGCGTTCGACCCGGCGTCGGTCCTGACACCACAGGTCATCACCGCGCTTGTGGGACTGGCGGTGCTGTCGCTGCTGCCCGTCGCCTATAAGAAATTCAAGGGCCGCAAACCGGGCGAGGCGGGTGCCGACCAGCCGCCCGGCTAGGGGTCTGGAGCCGACATAGGGGAACCATACGATCGCGTTCCCCTGGTGACGACGCCCCCTTCCCCTTAAGGCTTCGCCGGTGCCGGGATCAGGTATTCGGCGATGGCGTTGAGATCCCGCTCGGTGAAGTGCGAGGTGCCGTCGCGGACCACCTCGCCCATGCTGCCGCTGAACGAATCGCCGTCGGGCATGAGGCCGAACCGCAAAGCGAATACCAGATCGCCGCGCGACCATGTGCTGAAACCTTTGCTTTCCGGCGTGATGCCGGGGACCTTTTCGCCGCCCGGGCCGGCGGTGGATCCCGCGAGCGCGCGGTCGCTCTCGGGCCCGCCCAGGATGTTTCGGGGCGTGTGGCACTCGCCACAGTGGCTGGGGCCGGTTACCAGATAAGCGCCGCGATTCCACTCATCCGAGCGGTCCGGATCGGGCTCGAAGGGGCCGGGATCGAGAAATAGCGTCTGCCACCCCGCGAGTAGCGGACGAAAGCCGAAGGGGAACGGGATGTCATTGCCCGCCGCCTCATGGGTCACGGGCGGAACGGTTTGCAGGTACGCCCAGAGGTCGGCCACGTCCCGGTCGGTCATGCGGGCGTAGGACGCATAGGGAAACACCGGAAAATAGTACGAGCCGTCGGGCGCGACCCCCGCCGTCACGGCGGTGGCGAACTGCTCGGCCGTCCAGCCGCCGATGCCGGTCTCCGGATCGGGCGTGATGTTGGGCGCGACGAAGGTGCCGAACGGCGTCTTGATGGGGGCGCCGCCGGCGAGCAACCCGCCGCCGCCCTTGGCGTCGGTGTGGCACGCGACACACCCGGCAAGCCTGAGCACGTATGCGCCCCGTTCGGCGTCGCCGTCGAGGACGGTCACGGTGCGTTCGGCGATGCCGTAGCCGCCGAGAACATAGACGGCCGCCGCCAAGCCGATGACGCCGACCGCCACGGCAAAAAGGAGCAACCCCCTCGATCGTGTCACGCCGGAACCCGCTATTCTTTCTTCTTGCGGAAATCGCTGTGACAGGCGTTGCAGGTCTTGGCGAGGCTGGCGAACGCCGGGGTCATGGATGCCCGACCGCCATCGGCGGCATCCGCCACGGCACCGCTGGCTTCACCCATCCGCTGGGCCAGTTCCTGAAACTTCGGCCAATCCTGCCAGATGGCGGGCAGCGCCTCGGTGGGCGGCTGCAGGCTGCCTTCCGGAAACAGTTTGGGGATCTGCGCCGAGTCCGCCCGCAGTTCCTTGGCCAGGGTCTTGACCTCGTCGGCATCGTAGGAGCTTTCGCCCTTGACCATGGCGCTCAGCGTCTTCATCGCCTTGCCGTTGCCCTCCATCAGTTCCATGCGCTCCTTGACCACGCCGGTCGCTTTCTCGTGCGAGGCGGCCGGGGCGGTGGAAATCGCGCCAAGCGTTGCCACCGCGAACATGGCGGGAATCAAGACAAGTCGAAAGCGTCTCATAGGATGGGCCTCCTCGTGTTGTCGGTGGTTGGCGGGCTATTGCCGTTGCCGGCCGTTGAGGAGGTCATGCCGGCGGCGGACACCCTCGGGCCACGTGCTCTTGATGTAGGACAGTGTGGCAATTATCTCGTCGTCGCTCAAGGTGTCTTGATAGCCCGGCATGTCGCTTTCGTAACCGCCGCCCACCAGGGCCGCGGGCCCGTACTTGGTCAGTTCGAACAACTGCTTGTCCGCGTGGTGCCAGGTGTGGCCGTCGGCGTCGTGCGGCGGCGCCGGCAAACGGCCATTCTCGCCGCGCTGACGCCAGTTGGCCTGGCCTTCCAGGTTTTCGCCATGGCACGCCGCGCATTCGGCCGCGTAGAGCCGCTCTCCGAGCGACACCACCCCGGGGTCATCGGGCTTCAACGCAGTGTCCGGCTCCGGCCCGTCGTATCCCAACCACAACCAGGCGGCGACGATCAGCAGAATTGCGCCGCCGGCAATACAGAAGACGCTGTAGAGGTTCGAGCGCACCGTCATTGGCTCCCTTCCGGCGCGCCAGCGGCGAGATCCTCGAGGATGGGGCACTCCGGCCGCTCATCGCCATGACAGGCCTCCACCAGGCTCGACAACGCGGCGTGCAGCAATTCCAGTTCGTCGATCTTGCGGCGGATGTCGGCGAGACGGGTCTGGGCAATGGCCTTGACATCGGCGCTGGCCCGCGACGTGTCCGCGTAGAGCGACAGCAGCGACCGGCAGTCTTCGATGGAAAATCCGAGGCCGCGCGCCCGCTGGAGGAATTGAAGCGCGCAGACATCGGCCTGGTCGTAGGCGCGGTAGCCGTTGGCTTGGCGTGCCCGGAACCACGAGGCCGATCTCCTCGTAATAACGGATGGTCTTCACCGGAAGGCCGCACCGTTTGGCCGCTTCGCCCACGTTCACGATCTATTACCGTTCTATACCGGCCCCATGCGTTTCGGTTTCCACGACCGCAGCATCAGCGAGCTGGACACCACGCTGACCGAGCTCATGGCCATGGCGGCGCCGGCGATGGCCGGGCTCAGCATGCCGCTGGCGGCGAGCGGAATACCGATGATGTTGTAGATGAAGGCCCAGAACAGGTTCTGCCAGATCTTCCGCCAGGTGGCGCGCGACACATCGAGGGCCGCCGCCACCAGCCGTGGATCGGAGCGCATGAGTGTCACGCCGGCGGTTTCCATGGCGACGTCGGTGCCGGTGCCCATGGCGATGCCGACGTCGGCGGCGGCCAGCGCCGGCGCATCATTGACGCCGTCGCCCACCATGGCGACCACCTTGCCCTTGCCTTGCAGCTCCTTGGCCACGGCCACCTTGGTCTCGGGGCGGACGGAGCCTTGGAACCGGTCGACGCCGGCGTCCCTGGCGATGGCGGCGGCGACCCGTTCGGCGTCTCCCGACAGCATCAGTGTCTCGATGCCGCGTTCCTTCAATGCGGCGACGGCCGCGCGCGCCTCGGGCCGCAACCGGTCGGCGATGCCCATGACGCCGGCAACCCGTCCGTCGATGGCGACGACGATCGCGGTCTTGCCGTTCGCCTCCAGCTCTTCCACGGCGTCGCCGGCGGCGGCGGCATCGATCTCCTGGGCCTGCATCAGCGCCATATTGCCGATGACCACCCGGCGCTCGCCCACCGACGCGGCGACACCGAGACCGGTGTACGACTTCAGGCCGTGGGCGGCCTCGGGCGTGATGCCGCCGGCGCGCGCCTTTTCCACCACCGCGCGGGCCAGCGGATGCTCGCTGCCCGCCTGGACGCCGGCGGCGACGGCCAGAAGCTCCGCTTCGTCCGGCCCCAGCGCCACCACGTCGGTCACCACCGGGCGGCCCTCGGTGAGCGTCCCGGTCTTGTCGAAAATCACCGCGTCGACGCGATGGGCCCGCTCGAGTGCTTCCACGTCCTTGATGAGGATACCGGCCTTGGCCGCCGAACCGGTGCCGGCGACGATAGCGGTGGGGGTGGCGAGACCGAGCGCGCAGGGGCACGCGATCACCAGGACCGAAACCGCCGACACCAGCGCGCTCTCCAAGCCGCCGCCGACGAGCAGCCAACCGGCGAAGGTCAGGGCGGCGATGGCGACGACGGCGGGAACGAAAATGGCGGCGACGCGATCCACCAGCCTTTGCACCGGCGCCTTGCCGGCCTGGGCGTTCTCCACAAGGCGGATGATCCGCGCCAGCGTGCTGTCCTCGCCCACCGCCGTGGCGGTGATGCGGACCATGCCGGTGCCGTTGATGGCGCCGCCGGTGACCTTGTCTCCCGCTGTGCGCGTCACCGGCAGGCTTTCGCCGGTGATCAGCGCTTCGTCCACCTCAGTTTCGCCCTCGATGATCTCGCCGTCCACCGGGATCCGCTCGCCCGGGCGAACGATCACCACGTCGCCCCGGACCACCTCGGAAATAGCTATTTCGACGACCGCGGCGTCGCGTTCGACCCGGGCGGTTTCGGGACGCAGCGCCATCAGTTCGTGGATGGCGGCGGTGGTGCCGCGTTTTGCGCGCGTTTCCAGCCATTTGCCAGCGAGCACCAGGGTGACGATCACGGCCGCGGCCTCGAAGTAGAGATGTCCCTTGGCGCCGTCGCCGAGCCGCAGCAGCATGACGAGACTGAAGAGATACGCCGCGCTAGTGCCCATGACCACCAGAACGTCCATGTTGCCCGCGCGCGCCTTGAGGGCGCCCCAGGCGCCCCGATAGAACCGTGCGCCGGCCCAGAACTGAACCGGCGTTGCCAGGGCCAGCTCGGCGTAGGGCGGCAGAAACATCGGCAGGCCGGCCGCCATGGCCGCCATCTGCGCCACCAGCGGCAGGGTCAGGGCAGCGGCCACGGTGAGTACGATCAAATCGTGGCGCTGCGCTTTTCGCTGCTCTTCGTCGCGCGCGTGGTCTTGGGCGCGCCGCGCCTCGGCATCGCCGACCCTCGGCGTGGCGGCGTAGCCCGCGCGCTTCACGGCATCGACGAGAAGGGCAGTATCCGTTCGCGGATCGGAAAGGTTCACGTCGGCGCGTTCCATGGCCAGGTTCACCTCGGCCGAGGCCACGCCCGGCACGCCGCGAAGCGCGGCCTCCACACGGCCGGAGCAATTGGCGCAGGTCATGCCTCCGATATCGAGGCCGACCCGGGTGCTCTCGGTCATAGGTTTCTTCAGTTTCTTCGGTTTCTTCGAGACCTGCTGTCGATTGCCGGCCTCGATCGTCGTTGCCGGCGATGATGCGACCATATTCCGTCTCCTGCCTGGAACCCTAATTTGGACATTCCAGTAGCTGGAGGGTCAAGGGCCAATGTGCGGACGGGTCAGTCGCTGCCGGCGCGCCCGCTTCGCGGGGCTCGGCGTTCCGCGATATTTTGAAATATCGCGAACTGGAGCTTGTCGCCAACAGAACCCCGCCGGAATAATGCTACGTATTACTTGGGCCCGAACAGCAGCCAGGCGAGAAAGCCGACCAGCGGAAAAATCAGAATCGCGAGGATCCACAGCACCTTGGCGCCGGTCGACGCGCCGCTCTGCACGGTCTTGACGATGGCATAGATGTCGAGGACGAGGACGATCAGTCCAAAGATTCCGCCGACTTCGATATTCATTGATTTTCCCCTCTGTTCGCACCAGCTGTTTGCGTGTCGTCGGCGGCAAACCACCAAATACCGGCACGGCTGTCAAGTGCGCCGCGGATCGGCCAAGTCGGCGGCGTCAACGACCGCGTCGGCGGCGTCGGCGGCTTCGGTGGCGTCGGCGGCGCCGGCGGCCACCAGCGGTCGAAGCAGCACGGCCAGCGCGATCCCCCGAACGCTCGAGGCGATGGCGTGCGAAGCCAGCAGAGCGACCGCCGCGCCCAGGGCGCCATGGACCGAGATGGCCCACACGCCAAAGGTGCCGAGGATCGCCAGCGGGATCAGGTTGATCCAGAAATCCACGTCGGCGCGCTCGATGGCGAACAGACCGCGCGAGAAACAGAACGCCGCGCCGCGGGCGATGACGCCCACCGCCATGACCGCGAGCACCAGGCCGGCGCTGGCGTAGACCTCGCCATAGATCGCCGCCAGGATCCGGTCGGCGAACACGATCAGCACACCGCACAGGACCGTCAGCGCGGCGGCGAACCCGGCGGCGGCGCGGAACACGAACCGCTGGAGCGGCGCCGGCCCTCCCCGCGCGTAGGTGATGGCGATCTTGGGGCCGAGCCAGTTGGTCACGCCCCCCTGCACCACCACCACCAGCGACAGCGCGCCGAGGCACGCCCCCCAGACCCCGGCGACGCCGGGTCCGTGCAGGGCCGCGAGAATCCATGGATAGGCGTGGATGCCGAGCGCCCATAGCAGGCCGCTGGCGAACAGCCATTTGCCCATGGACCAGTTCAGCCGGAAATCCCGGCGCGCGTGTTCCACGGAGGGCTCGAACCGGTGACGGTTCCGCCGCATCCAGACCAGGGCCACCCCGGCGCAGGCCATCCCGATCAGGAGATGCGCCAGTGGCGCGTTCAATGCGCCGAGCAGGGCCAGTCCGCCAAGGCCGGCCAGTTGCAGCACGGAAACCGCCATGTCGACCACCAAGGCGTCTTCCATCTCGAGCCGCGCCATGGCGACGCGGCGGATGAAATCGCGGAGCAGGATGAAAACGATGACCAGGGCGAGGGCACCCAGCACCATCGGCAGTCCGCCGGCGCTGTCCATCACGGCGAGGACGATCGCCGCGAGGCCGAGGGCGAGGGCGGCCGCGCCGCCGAGCGCCAGTTGCAAAAGCAGGGTGCCGCCGGCGTACTGGGCGCGGCGAAGACCCCGAAGGCGGGGGCTGTAAACCATGTAGGGCGACGAGATCAGCGCCGTCTGCACCTCGACCAGGAACGCCACCACGGTGACGCCGAGAACGTACAGACCGAACTCCGCCTGGCTGTTGATCCTGCCCACGAGGACGCTGGCGATAAACGGCGTGAGGCTGACGATGCCCTGGTCGAAGAGGCTGATGGCCGGCTTGACGACGCCGGTCCGGGCGAGGGATCTCATGGCGTCACCACACCGCGATGTGGGATTTGGGCAGCAACGCGAACCGCTCGGAATAGACCCGCGCCGCCGGGAACAGCGCGGCCATCTCCTTGCGCGTCACCAGGTTGATGTCCACCCAGGCGCGCATCTCGTCGAGCGTGCCCGGATAGAACAGGCCGACCACGGCGCGGCGGATGGGGGTGCCGAACCAGTGCACGAAGGGCATGAGATGATGAACCTCCAGCGGAAACTCGAAGGCCGGCACCTGCACCCAGCCGTGCTGGCCCACCCGGACGAGTTCGCCGGCCGCGTCCACCATCTTGCCCCAGGCGCCCACGTGCTCCAGCACCGAGTTGCAGACCACCAGGTCGAAGCCGCCGGTGGCCATCTCCGGCATGGCACAGGCGTCGCCGATGCGCAGCTCGAAGTCGGTCAGGGTCCCGGGTTCGAAATAGACCGCCTCCTTCTCCGAGACCTGTTTGTTGAGGATGGTCACCCGGCACTTGCGGACGCTCTCGATGCTGTCCCAGAAGAACGGCGTGCCGCCCACATCCAGCACCCGCACGGGTTCCGGCAGCGAGTCGATCAGGCGGCTTAGCGCGCGGTTCCGCCGCTTGCGGAAGCGCAGCATGAGATCGTGCTTCGTCGAACGCGTGGCGTTTGCGGGGGCGGGTGGGGCGTCAGAAGGCAAGGGTCTGAAAATTCAACTCGGGCTGCGTCCCGGACCCGATTTTGCGGCAATGACATAGACGCACGGGAACAGGAGGTTCTGAAAATTGGCGTTGATGATACCCTGTATCAGATTTCCCCTGCTTTTATAAATGTCTTTATAATAGTCCTCGGTGACGTCCACCGCGTCGCCGAAGGCCTCGCGGCAGCGCTCCAGCAGTTCGTCGCGGGTATATCCGGCATGGGCGCCGCATTCGTTCCTGAATTGCCCGAGCGCCCGTGCCTTCCAGTCCGCCACGTTCCAGCGCACCTTGGTCCACGTGTCGGTGGCCGACCCCAGATAGCCCACCGCGCGCCGCCGGTTGGGAGTACCGATACAGGCGACGCCGCCGGCTCCGAGAACCCGGTTCATCTCGCGAAGAGCGCCGCGGTCGTCGGGAATATGCTCGAGCGCGTGGAACGAATACACCAGATCGAAGGCGTCGTCGGCGAAGTCCAGCGCCGTCGCGTCCATGACCCGAAGATCCACCACCTTCTTCGCCTCGGGGTCGAAGGTGTCGGCGATGTCGATCCCGGTGGTCCGGGCGCCGAAGTGACCGGCCAGGGTCGCCGCCTCCCGTCCGTCGCCGCAGCCCACCACCAAGATGGCCTCGAAGCGCCGTGCCGGCGCCTGCGCCTGCGCCTGCAGAATGCGGCACAGGCTCAGGGTCTTGCGATCGAATTGCTGCTTGAGGGCATTGCCCGTCGACGCCATGAGTTGCTTGCTCGACATGGTTGATTCAGTGAAGGCGATTCACACCTATATATACACGTCAGGGCCGCCCCGGGGCAAAGTTTAAATCACCGCCGCGCGCCCATGCGTAATTCGTGATGGGTAATAAATTATACTCATCTGGGTGTCGTTTGGACTGCTGCCGCATGGTATCGTTAAACGGCGTTATTGCAAATCAGGGGGAGGAACAGAAACAGGCGACAGCGGGAAAGACCAATGAAAAGTATATGTATGGCGGTCTGCTTCGTTCTGTTGTCGCATTCCATCGCGCAATCCGAAGAGGCGATCGTTCCCGGTACAACCGGCTGGACCTTGAGCTACGACGCGGGCGACAGGACCTGCGTCGTTTATGCGATCTACGAGACATCGGAAACGATCATCGGTTTCATGTCCGATGGCAGGGCGGTCCTTTTTCTATTGGCCAACGAGGGTTGGAACATTCCGCAAAATGAAGGCTACGGAGTTCGCTTCCGCTTCGATGGCCGGCGCTGGCATGGCGGCACGTTCGAGTCCTTGAATTCCACCGTCATGGGAATGCTGTTGTATGCGGAGGGCGAGGAGGAATTGCGCCGCTCTCGCGGCATGGAGATTTATAGCGACGGCGGCAATCTGGTTGGCCACTACAACTTGAAGGGCTCGTCTCAGGCCATCAATTACGTGAAGAAATGCGGCGTGATCGCAAGCGGCACGGATGAAAATCCATTCGGCATGCCGACCGTCAACCGGTCCGAGGCTTCCGACGCCAATCCGTTCAGGTAACGGCGTTCGCAATGGAGGAGGCCGGCTCGGCGGTCCGGTCGGGTCCGCCGCCAACCGCAACCGGTCCGGGACGCGCGCGTGACGGCTTGATGCGCCGCGCGGCTTGTCATATACAGCCGCGATCAGCGCAGCGCATTGCGGATGTGGGACCGAAGATGACCGATACGAAAACGACAACAACGACGAAGACGACGACGAAGACGCCACCGGCGGCGGCGAACACCGACGCGAAACCGGACGCGAAACCGCAAGCGGGGACCGAGGCCAAGGACGCGGCGGACAGCGGCGCGGCATCCGACACCGCGAGCGAACGTTCGTCGTCGGACGCGCCGGCGGGATACAGCCGGGGCGAGAACCAAAAGCCGGTAACCAACACCTATCGCAACAATTGGGACAAAATTTTCGGCAATAAGGGTTAATACCAAATCTCATTGATAGGCCGTCACAATGGGTTCCTATCAACGAGAATTGGTATAAGCCGGGGTTCGCCCTTGGCCTGGGCAACGGGTGTTGCCCAGACGTCTGGCCGATGGAGAGCACGGTGCGATCAGATCGACCCGAGCTGATCGCACCGTGCTCCAAACTATTGATTTCTAGAGCAAGCGAATCCGATCAAATGACTCCACTTGAAGGGATATTGGTCTAGGTGATCGAGGCTTGGTAAATGCTCTCGATGGCTTCGTCGAGGGCGGCGTTGAATTCCTCGTCCGACTGCTTGGCGCTCAGCCCCTCGGTCAGGGCGCGAGAGAAACTCGCGATCATCCCCGGATTTTCGGCCAGCTTGGCATTGGCCTCTTCGCGGCTGTAACCGCCCGACAGGGCCACCACGCGGGCCACCTTCTCATGACCGATGAGATCGCCGTAGAAACCGGGGGTGCTCGGAAGCGTCAGCTTCAGCATGACCTTCTGTCCGGCGGGGACGGCGTCGAGACCCTTCAGGATCTCGGCCTTGAGTATGTCCTCGCAGGCGGCCTTTTCCGGGCTGTTGATGTTGACCTCCGGCTCCAGGATCGGCACCAGATCGTGTGACAGCACCGTCGCGCCGACCTCGAATTGCTGCTCCACGTTGGCGGCGATCCCGGTGGCGGACGCCGTTTCGATGACCGAGCGCTCCTTGGTACCGAAAATACCGAGGTCCTTGGCGCGGCGGAGCAGGTCGTCCAGTCCCGGCATCGGCTTCATCAGTTTGACGCCGTCGGATTCGTCGGCCAGACCCTTGTCGATCTTGAGGATCGGAACGACGCCGCGATCGCTCCACAGAAATTCCGGAACAGGCTTTCCATGGACCGTGCCGTCCATCGTCATTTCGAACAAGATCGCGGCGAGCACCCGGTTCCCGGCAAAGGCGGGCGAAGTGATGATGCGGCAGCGCATCTGGTGGATCAGCTCGAACATTTCGGTCTCGTTGGAATAGGCCGACTCCTCGATCCCGTAGAGTTTCAGCGCCTTGGGGGTCGAGCCGCCGCTCTGGTCGAGAGCCGCGATGAACCCGCCTTTGGTCGACATTTGCTGCATTTGCTCGTTGTTCATTGTCTTTCGTCCCCTTTTTCGGTTGGCTCGATACTCTGTCATTTCATACCCGCGCCGACCATCCCGGCAATGGAAAAATTTATTTAAGCCGGGACGACGGCCCAAAGCGTCTCGGTCACTCTGCATGGTTGAACCGCTCGCGGGGTTTGACAACAGCCGGTACCCGTCGCAAGGTCGCGGTCCCAATTCTCGAGGATCACGCGCGGGCTTGCCGAATGAGCCGTTCTTTGACCATCGCCTATTGCGGACCCATCGCCGAGGCGGGCCAGCCGGCCGCCGGCGGCAAGGAGGCGGGCAACCGGAGCCTCATCTCCAGGTTGCGCGCCAAGGGCGTGTCCGTCATCGCGTTTCCCTACCCGCATCCAGACCGCCACGGCAACGCGGCGGTAAAGATGGCGACGTACGGCTTCTGCCTGGCGGCGCTGCTCGTTCGCCTGGCCCTGTCGTCCAGACGCTGGGATGTCCTGCACTTCAACGGCCATTTCCGGCACTTCATCTATTTCGAGTGGGTGTTCCCCGGGATCGCGAGAGCGCTCGGCAAGCGCGTGGTCACCCACGTCCGCGCCGGCGACATGCGCGTTCAGCACGAGCGGCGCTCCGCTTTGTACCGCTGGGTGTTCGACCGCTGTCTCGGGGGCAGCGACGCCGTGGCGGTGCAAGGGTTGGAGGACATGGAGTTCGTCGACCGGTTGCGGCCGGGTCTCGCGTTCTATCTTCCCAACTTCGTCACCGAACCGGCCCGCGAAAACCCGGGTCTGGCGGCGCCGGGCGAAACGCTGGAACTGGTATACGTGGGAATGGTGGCGCCGGCGAAGGGCGTGGAAGTGGCCATCCAGGCGGCGTTGGCGCTGGCGGAGCGCGGTATCGCGGCGCGGCTCGCCATCATCGGCGCGGGCGAGCCCGGATACGTGGATCTGCTGAAGATGAAGTACGCCGGCGATGCCATCGAACGGCGAGGCGCGGTGGATCATGGCGGCGTTCGCGGCGCGGTTCGCGGATTGCACGTGTTCGTGTTTCCGACGGCCTGGCCGGGCGAGGGCCATTCCAACGCGCTCACCGAAACCATGGCGGAAGGCATCGTTCCCGTTTGCAGCGATCACGGCTTCAACAAGCGAATCGTTGCGGATGCGGGTCTGGTTCTGCCGCCCGGGGCGTCCAGCGAGGACTATGCCGAGGCCATCGCCGGGCTATGGACCGGGGGATTCTGGCCGGAATTCTCGCGAAAAGCCACCGACCGCGTGCGCCGACTGTATACGGCCGACGCGGTCGTCGGCACACTCATCGAATTGTACCAACGGCTCTGACGAGCCAATCAGCGGTTTGCCATGTGCGGTTTCGTATTCATCTACGCCAAGCGCGAGGGCGGCCTCCCCGGCGAGGACACGCTCCGGGCGATGGACCGCGTGCTTGCCCACCGCGGTCCCGACGAGCAGGGCTCGAAAACGACCCATCGGGCGATGATGGCCCATCGCCGGCTCTCCGTCATCGATCTGACCGGCGGTCAGCAGCCGATGGCGAGTCCCGACGGCCAGGTGTGGATCGTCTTCAACGGCGAAATCTACAACTACCGCGACGTTCTCGCCGAACTTCGCGCCCTTGGCCATGTGATCGACGGCGCGTCCGACACCGAGGTGCTGTTGACGGCGTATCTGCAATGGGGCGACGCCTGCGTCGATCGATTGAACGGCATGTTCGCCTTCGTCATCTACGACGGGCGCTCCCACGCCGGCCCGAACGGACGCGTGTTCGCGGCGCGCGACCGCTTCGGCGAAAAGCCTCTGTATGTCCACGACACCGGCGATTGCGTTTATTTCGCGTCGGAACTGAAGGCGCTGGTCGCGGCGAACGTCGTCGACAAGCGGATCGACCCCATCGCGCTCTACAGCTACTTCTCGACCACGTATGTCATCGGCCCCCGCACCATCTTCAAGGATGTGTCCAGGCTCCAGCCGGGACACGCGCTATCGGTCAGCGGACGGAGAAGTCAAGACCTGGACCTACTGGCGGCCGCCCCGGCCGTCGGCGGACATCGACGACGAAGGCGAGGCCATTGCCAAGACCCGCGATCTGTTGCGGGACGCGGTGCGGCTGCGGCTGGTGAGCGACGTGCCCATCGGGTTCTTCCTGAGCGGCGGCGTCGACTCCAGCGCCATCGTCGCGCTGGCCAGCGAGATGAGCGAGAGCCGCCTCGACACCTTCGGTCTCGGTTTCGAAGAACAGATATACGACGAACGACCCCACCAGCGCTATGTGGCCGAGCGCTTCGGAACGCACCACCACGAACTCCTGCTCAAGCCCCAGAGCGTCGACGTGATCGAACAGATGGCCTGGCATCTGGACGAACCGTTCGCCGACAGCGCGGCGCTGCCGGTCTGGTTCCTCTCCGAGGACGCGCGGCGGTCCGTGACGGTGGCGCTTTCCGGTGACGGGGGCGACGAAATGTTCGCCGGCTACGACACGTACCGCGGACACATGCTGAGTGAGCGGCTGAGCCGGGTTCCCGGTTTCATCCGCTCGGCCGCGGCGTTCGCGTTGCGTCAGCGTTCCGGTCCACGATGCCGGCACCCGGGCGCGCTACGACCGCCTGGCGCGGAATATTCACGACGTGGCCCTTCCGTCGCGCATGCGTCTTCTGGGCAAACGCCAGAAGGCGTTCCGGCGCGACGCGCTGCGGGCGTTGTCGCCGTATCTGGCGGCGGCCTGCGGCGAAGAGACCGACCGGGCGCTGTTCCCGCCGCTGTTCGACCGCTCGCTCGAGCCGTTGGACGCCCTGACCCTCGTTCATCAGACCATCAGTCTGCCGGACGACATGCTGGTCAAGATCGACCGCACGAGCATGGCGCATTCGCTCGAGCTACGGGCGCCGTTTCTGGATCATCGCCTGGCGGAGCTGACCAACCGCATGTCGTTCGACGTGAAGCTGCCGGGCGGGCGCACCAAGTACGTGCTCAAGAAAGCCGTGGCGCCGTATTTTCCCGAGACCTTTCTGTGGCGGCGCAAGCAGGGCCTGGACGTGCCGCTGGCGCACTGGTTCACCGACGATCTCGGCGGCTTCGTCCGCGGCCAGTTGTTGCGCGACGGCGCCATCGTCCCCCGGCTGTTCGACCGAGCGGCGCTGGAAGGCCTGCTGGGGGACCACGGGACGCTCAAGCGCGACCGCAGCACGCAGGCCTGGACGCTCCTGATGTTTGAAATGTGGTGCCGGAAATACGACATTTCATGGGAGGCGTTCGCGGAGGAGCGGTGAATGATCCCGGCGGTTTGCCGCGATTGCAGCGAAGTATTCGAGACCGGCCCCGCCGTTTGCCCGGGTTGCGGATCGGCGCGGACGGTTGCTCACGCGGAGCTGATGGATCTGTGCATCGCCCATATCGATTGCGACGCCTTCTATGCGGCGGTGGAGAAGCGCGACAACCCGGCGTTGGCCGACAAGCCGGTGATCGTCGGCCATCCCGGCGGCCGTGGCGTGGTCACCACGGCATGCTATGTCGCGCGCCGGTTCGGGCCGCGTTCGGCCATGCCCATGTTCAAGGCGCTGGAGATGTGTCCCGGCGCCGTGGTGATCCCGCCCGACATGGTCAAGTACAAGCGGGTCGGCCACCGGATCCGCGACATCTTCCGGACCGCCACGCCGGTCATCGAACCGGTCTCGCTGGACGAGGCCTATCTCGATCTGTCGCCCGAAGCGCGGCTGCAAAACCGGCCCGCCGCCGCGACGCTGGCGTCGCTGATGCGGCGGATCGAGCACGAGGTCGGCATCACCGCCTCGGTCGGGCTCGGCGCCAACAAGTTCCTCGCCAAGCTGTCGTCGGACCTGGAGAAACCGCGCGGGTTTTCGGTGATCGGCCGGGCCGAGGCCAAGGCGTTTCTCAAAGCCCTGCCGGTGCGCAAGATCATGGGCGTCGGCCCGGCCACCGCCCAGCGCATGGAAAAGCTCGGCATCGAGACCATCGGCCAGCTTCAGGACATGCCGGAGGCGGAGATCGTCGCGCGGTTCGGCCGCTTCGGGCGGCGGCTCACCGGCTTCGCGCGGGGCGAGGACGACCGCGCCGTGGTGGCGGACCGGCCGACCAAGAGCGTCTCCGCCGAAACCACCTTTGCCATCGACATCCGCGACGCCGGCCGGATCCTGGACCAACTCCGCCCGCTGTGCGAGCGGGTGGCCGAGCCGTCTGCGTCTCGGCAACCTGGCTGGCCGGACCGTGGTGCTCAAGCTCAAGACCGGCGACTTCCGCATCCTGACCCGCAACCAGCGTCTCGCCGACCCGACGGGGCGGGCCGACGTGATTTTCCGCGCTGCCGCTGCCTTGGTTACCCGCGAGGCCGACGGCCGGGCGTTCCGGCTGGTGGGTATCGGCGTCACCGACCTGTGCCCGCCCGAAAACGCCGACCCGCCCGGTCTGTTCGACCGCGCTGAATGACGCGCTTTCCGCCATGGCCCCGCGTCCATGATGTCGCCGGCGTCCCGATGCCGCCTGCCCGTTTTCTGGCGTAAGTAAGGTTGCTCCCGTGCCTATCCGGTTACGACAGACATCCACCACATATGGCGTAAACGACGCGCCATGCTAACACCGCCCAATCGGCCGGTTATGACCCCTGGCGGAAAGTCGCGATACGCGGTGCGGTCAAGCTCACAACTGAAATTGGAGTTTGAAATCCAGCCCAAGCGATTCGGTCCTGCAGAATGCTAATGGTTGGCGGGTACCATCAACAGTAACCGACACAGGTCGCGGCAGAGCTTGTCGAAAGACGGTGCCGCGCGCGCTTCTTCAAGGCCTAAAACGGCCGTTAATGCGGGCTGATCGACTGTTTCTTGGTAGACCGCGCCGGGAACAAGAACATGGCGCTCTAGGTGTTGTTTAGCGCCACGGATAGCTTCCGGGTCAACCGGCGTAACCGCTTTATTGGAAATGTTCCGGTGTCCCTTGAGCGATTGTATGCCGGCGAGAAACCAAGCCTCATATTCCCGCTTAGCAACAACGACGCCCGCTGCCAGGTTGGGCCGCGATATCTCGCGTAGGAGCCTAGGTCCGAGTTCTGCTGGGCAATCATCGTCTGCGTCAAGCAAGACGAATATCACGCCAGGCTCCCCGGTCTGGGAAATCTTCAGAGCGCCGAGGTTGACCGCACGCTGTAGCTCTCTCGCATCTTGGGCCACCATGCGACCCCGCGGCACGCGGTGGGGACGCAGGACCTGAACATCGTACCTGTGGCAAATCTCGGAGGCGACGCGACGAAACAACACAGGAACAGCATGCACCTCACCGTGCCCCTCCACAATTGGGTATATCGCGATCATTGCAGTGGCCCGAACAGGTCACCATCAGTGATCTTCCTTGGCCGGGAGCGTGCATCAGGAGACAATTGACCCAATCGAAGCAAATCGCCAGGCGTGTACAGAGAGGTCCTGATCGCCTCTACGGCGGCGGCGTCGACGGGCGAGATTTGCGTCTCACCCTGGACGTTCCGGACAGACAGGATCGACTCGCTTCGAATGTCCGGGTGGTCCAGGAGATCTGGGCTATGCGTCGTTGCTACCACCTGTTCTTTTCTCGCCGCTTCAAATAGGGCATCCATGATGACGCTCGCAGCGCCCGGATGAATCGTAATCTCTGGCTCTTCGACTGCCACGAATGGCGCAGCTTGTCTTTCCAACACGGTCGGATGAAACAAGGCGGTGAGAACGCCCAGAGAGCGCAGCGTGCCATCGGACATGTTGGCCGCGTGAAACCTCCAGGGATGGTGTTGCCCCTGCACCTCCTGGCGAAACTCTAGAGTTTCGCGCGGCCCATAGGTCTTGTGCTCGACCCCCTCAATTCCAGGCACGATCTGCCGAAGATAGTCCTGAATGCGATCGAGCCTCTCTGGCCGTTCTTCGCTAAGCCGCTTGATTACCGCGGCAAGATTCCACCCGCTGCGCTCAAGGCGCTCCCCGCTGTCGTGGACCTGCAGTTCTTTGATCGTTTCCGGATTGATGCTGTAGAACCGCATACCCGACAGGGCATCAAATAGTGCCCGAAACGGAAGAACACCCGAGACAGCAGTTAAAAAGAGTTGATCGGCGCTGACCTTTGGCTGCGCCGACTTCAGTTCGTCGCTGGCACTGGACAGCGCTCCCTCCTCCACGACGAAGAAGACCTTGTCTAGACCCCCGGTTGATATTGTGGCCTGTTCCCGCTGAACGCTGAATGCGCCCTCGGGTTTAGCGCCAACTCGCAAAGCATAGTGACCATTGAGGCCACCACCCAGATCAAGCCGGAGGCTTATGGCGAAATGGGTCGGGTGCCCGCCGGAACGCCGCCGCACTTCATTGATGCCTCCCCGCTGCCGCATCGCATATTCCAGCGTCGAGTTTAGGGCGTCGGATACGAGCCGCATGGCATCGATGAAATTGCTCTTGCCGGCCCCATTCGGCCCCACCAATACCGAAATATCCCGCAGATCGACCTTGCAGGTCGAAATACTCTTGAAATTCTTCAAAACAACTTGCCGGATTAACGTTGCCATCGTGTCGTCCCATCCGCTTGCGCCAACACAGACGCCTTTCCACCATCTGACTATAAAGCATCCAAGCGCGCGCGCATTCGCGAAACAATGTCGTTGAATAAGATGATCTTCCGCATGATGATGTCGGCTCAGTAGTTTCCGAACGTGGAACAGCCGCTCATGGCTAATTGCTGCTGTAACAAGGTGTGTGCGGCAACCCTATATGTAGTGGGTGTCTGCCTTAACCGAATAGGCACGGTTGCTCCTTCCATCTATAAGATGTATATATAATACATGTTTTTATGCAGGTCGCCGATGCGTTGGATGGATTGAGCGCGCTATGCCAAAAATGACGTTTATTACGCCCGAGGGCACGCATCATCGAGTTCGAGGCGCCTTCAAAGCTCTCGGTGCTGGAGGTTGCCCGTCGCAACCAAATTGATCTTGAAGGCGATTGCGGCGGTTCCTGTGCATGCTCTACCTGCCATGTCATCGTCGACGCGGATCATTTCACCCGCATTCCCGAGGCGGACGAGATGGAGGAGGACATGCTCGATTTCGCGTTCGGCGTTACCGAAACGTCCCGACTGGCCTGTCAGATTCTGATGGCGAACGATCTCGACGGTCTGACCGTGCGCATCCCGTCGGAAACACGGAATATTGGTACATAAATCTCGGAGGCGGGGTGTTGATGAACACCCGCCGCGGAACCGTCACCCCGGCACGCCGTCGATCCGGGGTTTCGTCAGGATGGGCCAATACACGGCGCAAAAGACGGCATAACCCAGAAACCACAGAATACCGGCGACGGGAACGCTTCCGTCGAACGAAACGAATACCCTGACGATGGCGGCCGCGATGACCAGCCCGTAGGCGAAGACGGTCCAGGGCGAGGGCTCGAGGGGGCGGCCGGAGTGACCCAACGCGGCCCGCGAGGCGACGGCCAGGATCATGAGGCCGATGGCCCCGGTCGTCAGGGCGTGCAGGCCCGCCGACGGATCGATCGGCGCTCCGAGAACGGCGAGGCCGTTCAGAAACAGGCCCAGGGGCACCCAGACATAACCGGCGTGCAGAATCCAGACGAGCGGCATGTGTCGTGTGCGCCACGTTTGCCAGCCGACCATCCGCGCGAACAGGACGAGCCCCGCGACGAGCGACGTCACGCCGGCCGCGGCGCTTCGCGGCACCAACAGTTCCATCGCGACGACCAAGATGACGGACGGCACGGCCAGCGTATCCAGGATCGGTGGCGTGTGGCAGGTGATCTGGGGCCCGTACTTCATGCGGAGCGCGTTCTGGGTGAACGAGGGGACGATCCGTCCGCCGATCAGGGCGATCAGCGCGACGATCGTGAACGTCGACAAGCGGAGCGCCAAGCTCGGATCATGGAGGTGAAACAGAACATTGAACCCCGCCAGCGCGAAGAGTATGCCCGCGACCTGATAGTTCCGCGCGTTCCGTGCGCGGACGATGTCGGCGAGGATGAACATGGCCAGCACGGGGAGGAACAGGAGATCAAGGAAAACGGCTTCACCGGCCCACATCGATAACCTGCCGGCCAGCCACAGAGCGATGAGCAGCACGAGTGACCACCCTCGGATGCCGCTGCCGTTGGTCCACTTCGGGACGGCCGCCATCAGGAAGCCGGCAATGGCGGCCACCGCGAAGCCGAAGATCATCTCGTGGCCGTGCCAACTCGCCGTGAGCGGCAAATAGCCGAAATAGGCGGCCAGCCACAGCGGCATCGCCGCGGCGCCATAGAGCCCCGCCATCAGGAAAAACGGCCGGTGACCAGAGGCCAGAAGGAGCGGCCCCCGGAAAACGGTGTGAGGCTCTTCTACTTTAAGAGTACCTTGGTCATTTATACAATCATCGGACCAAATATTTTGCATACACTTGCAACGCGCACCTTGTGCTTGAGCAGACAAAGATGTATGCGATATGCATCTTTGATGCAAGCCCGTCCCAAAGGGTCCTATGATGGCGTCCACAAACTAGCATTGGACAAGGCGGGGGCGCGGTCAAAGGGCTGCGGTATACCGGCGGCAAGCGATAATCTCGCGATGTCCGATCCGCCCGCGTTACCTGCCGCCCCTGAATAGCGGAGAGTTTTTTTAATGCACAACATCCGTCGTCTTTGGATCATGCTCGCGATCATTGTCGTTGGTTCTTTCATTGTACTCGGCTTCGTGGGACGGCAGATCTATGTGCACAAGCCGCCGGTCCCGTCCGCGGTGGTGACCGAACAGGGTGAAACGCTGTTCAGTAAAGAGGATATTCAGCGCGGCCGGCAGGTCTGGCAGTCCATGGGCGGCCAGCAACTCGGATCGATTTGGGGACACGGCGCCTATCTGACGCCCGACTGGTCGGCGGACTGGCTGCACCGCGAGCTGGTATTCATGCTCGATTACTGGGCCGAGCGCGACTACGGCGGCACATTCGACGATCTGACCCGGGAGCGGCAGGCGGCGCTGAAAGAGCGATTGAGCGGCGAGGTTCGCAACAACCGCGTCGATCCCGATACCGGCGTGCTGACGGTCTCCGCCGAGCGCGCCGCCGCGATCCGCGACAATCAGGCGTACTACGAGGATCTGTTCGGATCGGCGCCGGCACTGTCCGAACTGCGCGAACAATATGCCATGCCCGAGAACCCGATCCCGGATGCATCGCGGCGCGCCTGGCTGACAACGTTCTTCTTCTGGGCGTCATGGGCAACGGCGACCGAGCGGCCGGATATCGAGGCCACCTACACCATGAACTGGCCGCACGAGCCGCTGATCGGCAATCTGCCGACCACCGAAGCGGTGGTCTGGTCGGTCGCCTCGTTCGTCGCCTTGATCGGGGCCATCGGACTGCTGGTCTGGTATCAGGCGGCCCAGATCGCGCAAGGAGCCGGACATGGCGCCGCCGGACAGCGATCCCATGGCGTCGCTGCGGCCGACCCGTTCGATGCTGGCCGTCCGCAAATACTTTGCCGTGGTCATGCTCCTGTTTCTGGCGCAGATCGGGCTCGGCACCCTGACCGCGCACTACACCGTGGAAGGTCAGGAATTCTACGGCTTCCCGCTCGCCGATTGGCTGCCATACGCGGTCACCCGGACGTGGCATACCCAGATCGCCATCTTCTGGATCGCCACCGCCTGGCTCGCCACCGGTCTCTACATCGCCCCCGCGATGTCGGGTTACGAGCCGCCGAGGCAGACCCTCGGCGTCAACGTTCTGTTCGGCGCGCTGCTGCTCGTGGTGGTGGGTTCGCTGTTCGGCGAATGGCTGGGCGTCCAGCAGAAGCTGGGCCTGGATATGAACTTCTGGTTCGGCCACCAGGGTTATGAATACATCGATCTCGGACGGTTTTGGCAGATCCTCCTGTTCGTCGGGCTGCTACTGTGGTTGCTCCTGGTCGGCCGGGCGCTCTGGCCGGTCCTGCGCAAGCCCAGCGAGAGCCAGCCGCTGATCGCCGCCGTGTTCATCTCCACCATCGCCATCGCCCTGTTCTACGCGGCCGGGTTCGCGTGGGGCAAGCACACCCATCTTTCGATGATCGAATACTGGCGCTGGTGGGTGGTCCACCTGTGGGTGGAGGGCTTCTTCGAGGTGTTCGCCACCGCCGTCATCGCCATGCTGTTCATGAAGCTCGGCCTCGTGCGTCCGAAGATCGCATCGTCGGCGGTGCTGGTCTCGACCATCATATTCCTGTCGGGCGGCATTATCGGCACGCTGCACCATCTGTACTGGGCGGGCACGCCGCCTTCGGTCATGGCGCTCGGCGCCGTCGTCTCGGCCCTGGAGGTGGTGCCGCTGGTGCTGCTCGGCCTCGAGGGCTATCATAACTACCGCATGACGAAGTCGGCGGAGTGGGTGAAGGCCTACCGCTGGCCGATCCTGTTCCTCGTCGCCGTCGCGTTCTGGAACATGCTGGGCGCCGGCGTGTTCGGCTTCCTCATCAACCCGCCGATCTCGCTCTATTACATCCAGGGTCTGAATACGACGGCCGTGCACGCGCACGCCGCGCTTGTTCGGCGTCTACGGCATGCTCGGCATCGGCCTGATGTTGTTCTGTCTGCGCGGGCTCACGGTCCGCGCGGCCTGGGACGACCGCTATCTGAAGTGGGGGTTCTGGGGCCTCAACATCGGCCTTTCGATGATGCTGTTCATGTCGCTGCTGCCCATCGGCGCCATTCAGGGCTGGGCGGCGGTGTCCGAGGGGCTGTGGTACGCGCGTTCGGTTGAGATCGTGCACTCGCCGCTGGTCCGCACGCTGGTGTGGATGCGGGTCCCGGGCGACATCGTCTTCGGGCTGGGCGCGCTGCTCATCGCGCTGTTCGTCTTCAAGTTGTGGCGCGGCAGTCTGGACCGAGTGCCGCGCGCCAAGGGCGCCAAGGACGAGTCGCCGCTGGCGGCTGAATAGCGGTCAGGCTGGCGTTTCCGGCAGTACGACGCGCACGGGAAACGACGCGGACAACGGCTCGGCCGGAATGAGGAGATCGGCGAGGGTATATCCATCGAGGGTCTCGAGAAAGCGCTCGAGAGCGTCTTCGAGGGCGGGCCGCAGAACGCAGTCGGTGACGATCCGACAACCGGGTTCCGTGGTTTGCAAGCACTCCACCAGCGCCATGTCCGGCTCCATTTGCCGAACGATCTCGCCGACGGTGATCTCGTCGGGGCGTCGGGCGAGGCGCAATCCGCCGTTCTTTCCCCGCACGGTTTCGACGTAGCCGAGCCGGCCGAGTTCATGAACCAGTTTCATCAAGTGGTTCTTGGAAATCCCGTATTGTTCGGCGATTTCCTGAATGGTGGCGAGACGCTCGCCGCTCAGCCCGAGGTACATCAGCACGCGAAGAGCGTAGTCCGTGTAGGTGGTCAGGCGCATCTGCAACTCCGGTCGAGCGAGCCGCGCTCGTATCGATTGCATGCGAACGCCCAATACATATATGGGCGATATATCTAATTGACCAGACCTCTTTCGGATCAGGCGGGAAAAGCTCTTTCGATAGACATGGATAGTGCTCTGACGCAGCGATGGTATAGTACGCTTTGATGTTCTGTGTTCGGTCGGGGCCCCAGCGTGAGCCAACCTAAGGTCAGTGTCGTCATCACCGCCTACAACCGCCCCGACTATCTCGAGGCGGCGCTCGACAGCGTGCTCCAACAGTCATACGCGAACCATGAAATCATCGTCGTGGACGATGCCTCGGAGGCCGACCTCATGGGCGTCGTCGAGGCATGCGTTGGCGACGTCCGGTATGTCCGTCAGAGCGAGAACGGCGGCCCGAGCCGGGCGCGCAATCGCGGCGTGGCGCTGGCGTCCGGCGCGTACGTTGCGTTTCTCGACGACGACGATCAATGGCTGCCGCGCAAGCTGGAGGCGCAGGTGGCGGCCATGGACGGGCACGCGGCCTGCCTCTGCGGGTTCACGTTCCTCGAACGCGGCCACGACCAGGTCCATGGCATAACCGAGGTTACGGGCAATCACCTCCGCCGGGGGAACATTTTCTGCGGCGCCAGCGGGTTCATGGGCCGCACGGACGCCTTGCTGGCCTGCCCCTTCGACGACGACCTTTCCAGCGGCGAGGAGTGGGACGTCTATGTGCGGCTGTCGCAACGCGGCCCCCTCGCCTACGTGCCGGAGCCCTTGTTCCTCTACCGGCTGGGCAGCCACGAGAGCATCACCACCAAGGCGCGGACCATGACGCTCGCGGACATCGGCGTTCGCGTCGAGCACATTCACAAGAACAAGGCGTGGCTCGGCGAGGCTCCGTACAAGATCCTGTTGGCGCGCAAAATACTGGAATACATCGGCAGCAAAGACAACAAGGTCGGCTTTCTTGCTTACGCAATCAGAGCCGCCGGTATATTTTCGACGCTTTCCGTCTTATTTGAAAAAGTCGTTCGTTCCCAAGAAAAGCTCGTCTCCTGAAGCAAATTCTCCGCAATTCCACGGGTCTTACCGACATGGATCAGAAAAAGCCAAGGACTACGTGTCCTGGAAGCAACAGTAGCAACCTAATCCGGGGAATTGATACTTAAGCCGTGCTGGTTTCGTTCGCGCAACGGTGTATATCTCGCCGAATTGCACCGAGGTGATTTGTCCGGGTTGCCGCCGCGTCCATGGCGGATCGCTATCGCAAGGCCGCGACCCGCGTGCCCGCATCACCTCGATGTTCGCAAGGGGATGGAAAGGACGCGGTCCGTGGCGACAGGCAACTTCGCGCTTGGCAGCAATGCGTTTTCAGTCGAAGAAGGCGGCAAGTTCGTCAAGGTCAACATCGTCCGGACGGATGGCGCCAAAGGCACCGTAAAGGTCGACTACACCACCTACAACGACTCCGCCGACAACGATTCGGACTACCGGGGCAAAACCGGAGCGGTCACCTTCAAATCCGGTCAGACCGAGCAGTCGGTGAAAATCAAGATTATCCAGGACGATCGGGCGGAGGGGACCGAGAAGTTCTTCTTCGATATTCTGAGCGTGCGCGACAGCGCCAATGGCGCCAATCTTCTGGCGCCCCGCACCGCCGTCGTTACCGTCCTCGATGACGACGCGCCGAATACCGGAGCCGGTTCCGGCGTTGCCGGCGCCATCGACCCCGGCTCCTTCTCGGAGCAGATCGTCGTTTCCGGCCTGACCCAGCCGACCGCCGTGCAATGGCTGCCCGACGGCCGGACCATGCTGATCGCCGAAAAATCCGGCCTGATCAAGGTATTCGAGAACGGCACGGTGCGCGCCGAGCCGCTTGTCGATCTTGGCGTCAAGGTGAACGACGTCCAGGACCGGGGGCTTCTCGATGTCGAGTTGCACCCGGACTTTCCTAACCATCCCTTCGTGTACGTCACCTATGTCTTCGACCCGCCCGAAACCCAGAACTTTACAGACGCGGGCGGTCCCGACGGCCCCGGCAACCGGCCGGCCATCGTATCCCGCCTGACGGTCGATCCGGAAACCCTGACGGCGAGTGGCGAAGTCATTCTCGTCGGCGAAGACGGTACCTGGGAAAACATCAGCGGACCCAGGATCGACAGCACCAACGACCTTAATTATCCGTCATCGCCCCTCAACGGGGTCGACGATTACATCGTCGTCGACAGCCGGTCCCATGCCACCGGCGACCTGGAATTCGGCCCCGACGGCAAGGGCAATCCGCTCGGCGCCCTGTATGTTAGTGTCGGAGACGGCGCGTCGTTCAACGCGGTCGATGAGCGCGGCGCGGTCCGGGTGCAAGACGAGAACAACCTGTCGGGCAAACTGCTTCGGATCGATCCGATCACGGGTTCGGGTGTGAGCGACAATCCCGCCTTCCAGCGGAGCGACCCCGACGGCAATCTCTCCAAAGTGTATGCCATGGGATTTCGCAACACCTTCCGCTTCAGCATCGATCAGGCGAGCGGCGAGATCTACGGCGGCGACGTGGGCTGGAATTCGTGGGAGGAAATCAACCGGATCGCGCCGGTTGGCCGCGGCGAAGAGATACCGAACTTCGGATGGCCGTTCTACGAGGGCGCGGCCGACGGGACACTCGATCAGGCTCTCTATCAAGGTCTCGGTCTTACGTATCCCGGCGAAAGCCAGGTCATCTCGCCCTATCTTTCGTTCGCTCACGGAGACCCCGACAAGCCGTTCAACGCCATCGTCGTCGGCGAGCGCTATTCGGGCACCGTCTATCCGACGGAGTTCAACAACGACCTGTTCTTCGGCGATTTCAACCAGGGCGACATCTATACCGTCGACCTGGCGGATCCGGCGAGGGCGCTGCGCAAGGTCACCAACCACAGCTTCGTGGCCGACATGCTCATGGGGCCCGACGGCTACATGTATTTCATCGACCTGGTCAGAGGCGACATCGGCCGGTGGGACATATTCGACCCGAGCGGAACCACCGTGGTCGGCGGCGCCGGGGCGGACAAAATCACGGCAAAAGAAGGCCATGATCGGCTGGAAGGCCGCGAAGGCAACGATAGGCTCGAAGGCAACGGCGGCAACGATACCCTGGATGGCGGACCGGGCCGCGATGTCATGATCGGCGGTTCGCGCGACGACACCTTCATCGTCGACAACCGCTCGGATCGAGTGGTGGAAAAACAGAACGAGGGAACGGACACCGTTGAGGTGGAAGCCGTGCTCTCGCCCAACGCCAACAAGAACGTCTATGCCCTTCCGAAACACGTGGAGAACCTGACGCTGATAGCTGGCGCCGGCGACGCCGGCGGCAAGGGCAACGCCGATGCCAACAGGCTCACCGGCAACGCTGGCGCCAACGGGCTGCGCGGATCCGATGGCGACGACACGCTCAAAGGCGGCGCCGGTGACGACACCCTCGATGGCGGCAAGGGCGCCGATTCCCTGCTCGGCGGACCGGGCGACGACAGCTATGTGGTCGACGATGCGGCCGACGTGGTGACCGAGAACGCCGGCGAAGGCACGGACACCGTTCTGAGCTCGGTCGACCACGTTCTCTCCGACTATCTTGAGCGCCTCGTCCTGACCGGCCGCGCGGCCATCGCCGGCACCGGCAACGCCGGCGCCAACGCGCTGAGCGGAAACGCGCGGGACAACCGCCTGAACGGCGGTGCCGGCGACGACACCCTGAGCGGCGCCAAGGGTGACGATACCTTCGCCGTGGACGCGGGCTCGGGCAGCGACGTCGACACCGTTACCGACTTCGTCCGCGGTTCCGACCGGATCGATCTCGGGTCCTACGGTCTCGCCATCGGCGACTGGCAGTCGCTGGGACCGCGGATCGGCGACGCCGGGAGCAACCTCCCCGGCGGCGATGCCCTGATCGATCTCCCCGGCGGCGATGCCCTGATCCTGTCCGGGGTGGATTGGACGACACTGGGTTCCGATGACTTCGAAGGCGTGGTCTCGGGAGAGTACTGGCGGGGATCGGCCGGCGCCGACGATCATACGGGCACCGATGGCGACGACAGGCTCGTCGGTCTCGACGGAAGCGACACCCTGGCGGCCGGCGGCGGCGGCGACGATGTCGTGGCCGGCGACGGCGACGACCGGGTGATCGCCGGCGATGGCGCGGGCAATGATACCTACAGCGGCGGTGACGGCATCGACACGCTGGTCTTTACCAGCTCCGTCAGGGCGGTGAGCGTTGATCTCGCCACGGGCACGGCCGCCGGCGAGACCATCGGCAAGGATCGCATCGATGGCTTCGAGAATGTGGAAGGCGGCCAGGGCAACGACATCATTCGCGGCGACGCCGGCAACAATCAGCTCGACGGCTATCAGGGCAAGGATCGCCTTGCCGGCGGCCCCGGCGACGATCACTATCTCGTTGACCACAGAGCCGACAGGGTTTTTGAGAAACCGGATGAGGGAACGGACTGGGTATTCGTGAGAAGTCCCCTCGGCGCCGATGCGAGTAAGAATACCTTTTCACTATCGGCCAACATCGAAAATCTGAGACTGCTGGAGAATGCGGGAGACGCCAGCGCCAAGGGAAACGCGGCGCGCAACTTTCTCCATGGCAACGCCGGCGCCAACGCGCTGAACGGCGACAAAGGCGACGACAACGTCATGGGCTACGAGGGCGCGGATACCCTGCTCGGCGGCAGTGGCAACGATCTGCTCGACGGCGGCCCGGGCGACGATCTGCTGGAGGGCGGCGGCGGCGCCGATACGTTGATCGGCGGTGACGGTGTCGATTCGTTCGATGGCGGCGCCGGTGCGGACGTCCTCGAACTGGATGCGAATGACTTGAGCGGCGGTGTGTTCCAGGGCGGCGCCGGGGTGGACCGGGCCGAGATCGACTCACGCTCGGGGGTGAAATTGGATTTCGCCGAGCATGGCATCGAGTGGGCCATTGGCGGCGGCCGCGGCGATACGCTGATCGGCGGCGGTGTCGACGAGACCCTTGATGGCGGATCCGGCAGGGACGACCTCGCGGGCGGGGCCGGCAACGATCTCTACAGGGTGGACGCTTCGGGCGACACCATCGAGGAGACCGACGGCGGCGGGATCGACAGGGTCGAGAGCGTCGTAAGCTATGCTCTGCCGGCCAACGTCGAGCACCTGACGCTGGCCGGCGACCGCAACATAAAGGCGACGGGCAACGACCTGAACAACGCACTCAGCGGCAACGATGGCAAGAATACGCTGACGGGCGGGGGCGGCAACGACACGCTCGATGGCGGCGCTCTCGGCAACGACACCCTGAGGGGCGAGGTTGGCGACGATCGTTTGACCGGGCGCGACGGCAGGGACGCATTGGTGGGCGGCGACGGCAACGACACGTTGATCGGCGGCGCCGACGCCGACACGCTGAGAGGCGGCAGCGGCGGTGACAGGTTCGTATTCGACGATCCCGCCGATAGCGGCGCGGGTTCGTCACGCGACGTCATCCGGGGTTTCGAGCCGGATGTGGATCAGCTCGACTTCACGCTGATCGGCGCCTTGCGGTACGTGGAGAACCGGGCGTTCGACGGCGCCAATCAGGTGCGCTTTTCGAAGGGCAAGCTGCAGATCAATCTGACCGTCGATCCGAACGGCGACGACGGCCCCGAAATGGAGATCGCACTGACGAACGTGAAGCTGGACGATCTTGGCGCGGACGCGGATCCATCGTGGTGGGTCTGATGCTACGGCAGGGCGAAGTTGCGCCATGGTTCAAACGTGCCCATAGTCCGCTGTTGCCGATCATCATGCCACGTGGCGCTGGGGCAGTCGGCGGCGAGGATCCGTCGCTGGAATCATCGGCCAGATATGGGGAAGGAGGGCGAACGACATGAGCATCATTCAGGAATTCAAGGATTTCGCGGTCAAGGGAAACGTCGTCGACATGGGCGTCGGCATCGTCATCGGCGCCGCGTTTACGTCCATCGTCAATTCACTCGTCGCCGACATCATCAATCCGGTGATCGGCGTCATCACCGGGGGCATCGACTTCTCGAACCTGTTCGTCAATCTCGGCGCCGGCGATTACGAGAATTTGTCGGCGGCGCAGCAGGCGGGGGCGCCGACGCTCAACTACGGTCTGTTCATCAACGCCATCATCTCGTTTCTGATCGTCGCGTTCGTCCTGTTCATCATCATCAGGAACGTAAACAGGCTCAAGAAATTGGCGGAAGACGAGCCGAAAGCGCCGACGACGCCCGAACCCTCGGCGGAGGTCAAGCTGCTCACCGAAATCCGCGACGCGCTAAAGAAGGCTTGATCCCGAATGGAGTTCGATCATGGGTACATCTATGGCGATGCTGCTACTTGCTTTTGGATTGATCGGTCTCGTGGCAGGCGCCGAGTTCCTGGTACGGGGTTCCGTGGCGATCGCGTATCGGATGAGGCTATCTCCTCTGGTCGTCGGACTGACGGTTGTCGGCTTCGGCACGTCGACCCCGGAACTCGCGGCCAGCGTCGGCGCCGCCCTGAATGGATCGCCGGGGCTGGCGGTCGGCAATGTCATTGGCAGCAACATCGCCAACATCCTGCTCATCCTGGGCGCCGCCGCGTTGATTTCCCCCATAGCAACGACCAAGCACGCGTTCGTTCGCGACGGGTCCGCGTTGATCGGCGCAAGCGTCATCCTGGCCGGCGTTTGCTGGTTCGGCTCCATCGATAGGATCATCGGCGGCCTGTTCCTCGTTTTGCTCGTCGGCTACGTCGGCCTTTCCCTGATCCAGGACAGGCGGCGGGCCGACGCCGCCGCGACGGTTCACCGTGAACAGGGAGAAGCGGTTCATCTTCAGCCGTCGGCGCTTTGGATCTCCGCGCTTTGCGTCGTCGGCGGCATTGGCGGGCTGGTGGCCGGCGCCGGGGCGCTGGTCACGGCGGCGGTTTCCATCGCCCGCGCCTGGGAGATTCCGGAGACGGTGATAGGCTTGACGATCGTCGCCGTCGGCACGTCGCTTCCGGAACTGACGACCTCGATTGTCGCCGGACTACGGGGCCAGTCGGACGTCGCGTTTGGCAATGTCGTCGGCAGCAACATCTTCAATATCCTCGGTATTCTCGGCGTGACCGCACTGGTTTCGCCCCTCGACATTCCGCATCGGATCGCCGCCTTCGATGTCTGGTTGATGCTCGCGGTCACCCTTGTCGCCGTGATCTTCGCCGTCACGGGGTGGCGGATCACCCGCTGGGAAGCATTTTTTCTGCTTTGCGGATACGCCGCCTACATGGGCTTCTTGTTCCTTCCTGGCGGACAGGCATTGCTGGGATAGTCCTTGCTCCAAGCGAGGGCTCTAGTCTCTCGCGGCTTCCATCCTGTTGTTGGCGGACGCCGCGAAAGCGGATGGCGTCGGCGGCAGCGGAGATGGCCGGGAGTAGCGGACCACCAGCGCGGCGTCGACAAGCGTGACCAGCAGGTTCCACGAAAACACGTAGATCAGCGGGTTCAGTTTCCCGCCGTCTTTCCAAACGAGAACAAGGGACGTAATTCCGAGGCCATAACCGATGCACACCATCAACGCGAAAATCAGGCTCTTGCCGGTGGCAGACTTGGTCCGCAGCAGCTTCGCGATCGACCAGTACCAACTGCTCGAAAAGCTGAAGAACATCAGCGCCTGAAGAATGTCGATGGTGCTCATGACCGTTTCCTCGTATGAGCCGCGTCGGATAAATACCTTTTTTCTTTTTGGGGTCGTTTGGATGGGCGCTCGCCGTTTCGTCACGGCTGTCGACATGCATACCGCCGATTGGCGCTCGTTACTGTGAACGGCTTCACAACGCTCAGTTTTCAAGGAGATCGAGAAGTGATACCGAGCGAACGGGTCGCGGCGCCGGTTACGCGACCCTGTACACTTGACCGGTCTGGGCGCCCTCAACGATTTTGGCGTAGGCGCGGGCGGCGCGGGCGGCGCGGGCCGCCGGTACGGGCTCAAACCCCCAGATTGACCTGCCCCATGAGCTTGTCCTTGATGCCGATGTCGTAGTCGGCGGCGTGCATCTCGGCGAGTGGCGTGAACTTCACATGACCGGCGGCAGACACCACCGCGTCCACGGCTCCGATTGTCTCGTAAGCCGCGCGGATCGACGCTTCGTCGGTGATGTCCACGGTGATATCGCCGGAGGTGCGCCCGGCCGCGATAACGTCATGGCGCTGTGCCAGTTCCGCCGCCACCGCTCGGCCGATGGTTCCTGAAGCCCCCACCAATGAAATACTCACAGCGCCCTCCCTCAAAAACCGTAGACATTTTCAAAGCAGGCTACGCACGTTACGCTTGAGTGTCCAAGTGGGCGGCTGGAATGGACCCTGCAATCAAAACACCGCGATCGCTGACCCAGGCGTCTCTCCGCGACGGAGCGCGCTGGCTGGCGGCGAAGGATCCTCATCTCGCCGGTGTTTTCCAGCGGCTGGGCGACCCGCCCATGTGGGCTCGGCGCCCTGGCTTTCCGACCCTCGTCCAGATCATCCTCGAGCAGCAGGTGTCGTTGGCCGCGGCCCGCACCGTCTATCGCCGCCTTGACGTCCGGCTCGGCGGCATTACGCCGGAACGGATCCATGCCATGCAGGTCGCCGGGCTGCGGGATTTCGGCCTGACCCGGCAGAAAGCCGGCTACTGTTTCGGCTTGGCGGCGCGCGTTCTCGATGGCACCCTCGATCTGGCTCGGGTGGCGCGCGATGTCGATGAGGCGGGGCGCAAGACCTTGTTGGCCGTGCCGGGGCTCGGCCCGTGGAGCGTCGACATCTACTTCCTGATGGCGCTCCGGCGGCCGGACATCTGGCCCCAGGGCGACCTGGCGCTGGCGGCGGCGCTACGCGACGTCAAGGGCCTGGAGGCGCTTCCGACGAAAGAGCAACAGCACGCTCTCGCCCTGGCATGGGCGCCGTGGCGCTCCGTCGCCGCCAGGATGCTATGGGCACATTACCTGGCGGAACGAAGGCCTGCTTTAGGCGTTGATGTCGATGACAACGCGTCCGCGGATACGCCCGGCCATGATGTCGCGGGCGCTCTGCTCGGCGTCGGCGAGCCCCACCGTCGACGTGATCGCCTCGAGCTTCTCCAAGGGCAGGTTTTCGCCGAGGCGCTTCCAGGCCTCGAGCCGCGTCGGCTTGGGGCACATGACCGAGTCCACTCCGGCCAGGGTGACGCCGCGCAAAATGAACGGCATGACGCTGGTCGGCAAATCGGCGCCCTGAGCCAGCCCGCACGCCGCGACGGTACCGCCGTACGCGGTCGATGCGAGGACGTTGGCGAGGGTATGGCTGCCCACCGCATCGACGGCTCCGGCCCACCGTTCCTTGTTGAAGGGGCGGCCTTTTTCGCTCAATTCCGCGCGGGCAATGATCTCGGCGGCGCCTAGTTCCCTGAGATAGGCCGCGTCGGCATCGCGCCCCGTCGCCGCCAGCACCCGGTAGCCCAGCGACGCGAGGATGGAGACCGCGACACTGCCGACACCGCCGGTCGCCCCGGTCACGAGCACATCGCCACTGTCGGGTGTCACGCCGTGATCCTGCAACTTCATGACGCACAGCATCGCCGTGTATCCAGCGGTGCCGATGGTCATCGCCTGCTCCGGCGTGAACGCGTCGGGCAGCGGCACCAGCCAGTCGCCGCGGACCCGCGCTTTCTCGGCGAGGCCGCCCCAGTGGGTTTCGCCGACACCCCAACCGTTGAGCACCACCATGTCGCCGGCCTTGAATTCGGAATGACCGCTGTCGCTCACGGCGCCGGCGAAATCGATCCCTGGCACCATCGGCCAGTGCCGCACGACGGGGCCGTTGTTGGTCATGGCGAGACCGTCTTTGTAATTGATGGTGGAGTAAAGCACGTCGACCGTGACATCGCCGTCCATCATCTCAGACTTCGTCGATCTCGGTCAGCGCGCAGTCGAACGCGTCGTTGTCCTTGGTCAGTTTCCAGCCTTTGAATGTCATATCGTCATCTTTCGTTTCGAGGGTTTGCGGGAATGGCTTTTCAGTACTTCCGATTCTCCACATTGAGGACTTCCAGTCCTCGAGCTTTAGGACTTCCAGTCCTTGATGTCGCAAACCGCCTTGGTCCACGGCATCATGTCGTTGACATGCGGTTTGCCGTCGGCCGGACGGCACAGCCGGGTGGACTGTTGATTGTCCCGCGATGTGGAACGGGCCCACACCGCGACCAGGCCAGAGTTTTCGATGCTGGCGTTGCAGCCCTCTTTCAGGTGAAAGGCGTGAATGGCGTTCCGCTCGAAATAGGTAAGCCATTCGTCGGTGGGGTTCTGGTCAGTGAACCAGGTTTTCCAGGCGTCCGACGAGCCATCGACGGTGACGGTCCAGCCGTCGGCGACGCGCTCCTGCTGCAACTGATCGCTGTCCCAGTGCAGCACCATGTATTTGTTCTGATCGACGCACGCCGGCTTCGTCAGGGTCATGTAGATTTCCTGGGGATGGTGGTAGTGGAACGGATAGGACGAGTTGAACAACTGCACGGTCATGCCGATTTCCGCGCCGACGGACTCGCCGTCAATCTCATCGATCCGGAGATTGCCCCACGGGCCCATGACCTCGGCGTAGAGATAACCGCCGCGAAACCGTTCGTTCCGGGCGTCCTCGTTCTCGGCGTAGAACGGAATCCAGCCAACGGAAGACCACAGGTGCGGCAGGCCGTTGATGCTGACGTCGCGCTTCCAGTGCGGGTTTGCGTCGGTCTTGGCGGCGATCGCGGCGAAGTTCTCGTTGAGCTCCAAGCCGGCCTTGCCGATGGGCCCGCCCATCTTGGTGAAATAATCAGTCAACAGCGGCCGGTCGATCCACTCGGAAACCGGCGACATCTTCTGCACCGCCGCGCTCGGCGTGTAGAGCTGAAAGGCCGTGTAAGCCTTTTGCGGATCGAAACAGGCCTTGGCCTTTTCGGGCTCGTCGAGAATGGCCTGCAGGTGTTTGGCGACAAGCTCCATGTCGCGGTATTTCAGGATACAGCGGGACTGCTTCTTGCCGGTCGCCGCATCGAAGGTCTGAATCGTTGCCTCGGCGGAGTCCTTGCACGCGCCCGTGGGTGTCTTCAATACCTCCAGATAGGCATCCAGATACAACAGCGTCTCCGCCCAGAACTGGTCCACGAGCTTCTGTTGTTCGGCGGTGTATGAGGGAGTTGGGAACGTCGTCCTGGCATTTGAACTCTGCCGCGTGGACATTGACAACACTCAAGCCGGCCAGCACGGCCGCTCCGGCAAAAACCGTTCGCATCCTCTTTCCTCCCGTCCAACATTTATTGATGGGCCCGCTTGTGCGGATCCTTTTCGTTGAGTTCGGATCAAAGCAAAATCGATATTGATATATTTGTCAAATATATAAATGTATATTTCTACATCAACATATGGCTCGTCATTTTGATGCCCTTCGGCTATCAGTGACGGGACCGGATCAAAAGGACGTCGGCGCGAAATAGATGGCGATCAAGTTTGCACCGCTGGTCACCGACAGCCTCGCCAAGCAGATTGCCGAGAGCATCCGTGGCGCCATCACCGACGGCAGCCTCAAGGCCGACGACCGGTTGCCGACGGAAGAGGAACTGGCGCGGCGGTTCGAGGTTTCGCGCCCGACCATCCGCGAAGCGCTAAAGCGTCTGGCCGCCCAGAACCTGATCCGGTCACGACGCGGGCCCACCGGCGGCAACTTCGTCAATCGTCCCAGCCAGGAAGAACTCAGTTCCACCCTCGCCACCGCTTCGGCTCTCCTCGTCGGCCTTGGCGAATTCGACGTGCCGGACGTCATCGAGGCGCGCTATGAGCTCGAGGTGGTGTGCGCGCGGCTCGCCGCCGACCGGCGCCAGGCCGCCGAACTGGCGGTCATGGCGGCGGAACTCGAGGTGCAGACGGAGGCCACGCTCAGCGACAAGGACTTCTGCGCCTCCGATGTCCGGTTTCACCGCGCTCTCGTCGACGCCACCCACAATCCGGTGATCCAGTTCGTCATGTTCGCGGTCATCGAGGCGCTCCAGCCCATCGAGAACATGGCCGTGTTCCGTTTCAGCGACCGTCGGGCGGTGCTCGTTCAACACCGCAAGCTGTTCCACGCTGTCGAGGCCCAGGATGCCGCCGCGGCGGTGGCGGCCATCGCCGAACAGATCACCGGCCTGCGCGAGGCCTTCGCCGCCGCACAGCAGTGGCGACGCGAGCATGCCGAACCCCAAGAGGCGTGAGCGCGGGCACCGACAAACGCCTCTGCATATTGGCCCTTGACCCTCCAGTTGCTGGAATGTCCAAATAAGGGAGACAGGCAGGAGACGGAATATGGTCGCGCCATCGCCGGCGACGACAATCGAGGCCGGGAACCAACAGCAGTTCACGAAGAAACCCATGACCGAGACCACCCTCGCGCGTTGAGGGTATGAGTTGCGCGGCGTGCGCGTCGCGAGTGGAAAAAGCGCTGAACGCCGTTCCGGGCGTCGCGTCGGCCACTGTCAATTTCGCGCTCAACAGGGCGGGCGTCACCTTCGACCCCGACCGGGTTTCCACCGATGCCCTCGCCGATGCGGTGCGGGACGCGGGATATGGCGTCGAGAGCACCCGGGTCGGCCTCGATATCGGAGGCATGACCTGCGCCAATTGCTCCGGCCGTCAACGGCCTGCTCACGCGGACGCGCCGGGCGCATCCGCTGAAGGACTGGGCGCGCAAGGTGAAGAAGCGCACCAGCCATAAGAAGGCCTGCGTGGCGTTGGCGCGCAAGCTGGCGGTGATCCTCCACAAGATGCTGATCACCGGCGAGCCCTTCCGCTGGCCGCAAAACCAGGAGGCGGGCGCCAAGGCATAGACCGTGACGACAAGCTAAGAGATTTCGCTTACAGGCGGAAAACCTGTCCCCGCCGGGACGATGGCAGAGGCGAGCCCGCTCCGTTGGTTGCGACGCGAACACCCGTTCGCAAAAACGCGCCTAATACCCTGGGACGCCCCAGCCGATTGAACGCTACCCTGAAGCGACCCGGCCGCAACGCCGGCGGCGACTTTGTAGACAACCGTGAACCCGGCGAGGATTTTGAGCCAGGAGAGCTTGACTGCAGAACCGGAATTAGACAACCCATGGCCGCCCCGATCAGACGACAAGGCCTCCGGTCGATGTTCGGTGACCGCGTTACATACGCAGGCCCGCGGGGCCCGTCACCAGCAACCGGACAAGCTCGGCCTGCCGGTCGGTACCGGTCTTGCCGAATACCTGCTTGAGGTGCTTGCGCACGGTCTCGTAGGCCACGCCCAGGGTCACGGCGCACTGGTCAAGGCGATAGCCTTTGGCGAGAAGCGCGATCACCCGGGATTCGGCGCGGCTGAGGCCATAAAGCTGGGTCAGGCGCCGCTGATCGATGTCGGTGGGCCGATCGGGGTCGCCGATGAACATGACCGCGGCCGGTTCGTCCACGGAGCGGCGCTCCCCGCCGTTTTCGAGCGGTGACACCAGGACCGAAATGGGCTTCGACCCGGTGGCGCGCGGCACGGTAAACGAGGTGACCTCACCCGGCTGGTTGCGGCCCGGCGCCAGTTCCGGGCGAGAAATCAGGTCCTTGAGGCGCAGCCGCCGCCAGCCCCAGTCGATGCCCAAACCACCATTGCCATTGGAAAACACGTCGTCGGTCTCGATGATCTTCTTGGCCAGCTGATTGGCCGCGACCACATTGCCGGTGGAACTCAGCAGGACCACGCCGATGGGTAGAACGTCGAGAACGTCGAGCGCCACATTGCGCATATACTGGGCCCGGCGGAACGTCTGCCCCGATCGGAAGGCGCGTTGCAGATTGGGAATCAGCCGGCGAAACAATTGGACGGTGTCGTCGTCGAACGGACCGTGAGTTTCCGAGCGTCCCAGAGAGATGCAGACGACCGCGTCGCCCTGGCGATCAAGCACGCCGAACAACATGTGATGGAGGTCCTGAGGGTTCAGCCAATTTCTGTAAAAATCGCTCTCCACGAGTTCCCGTTCGGAGACGATCTGGTGGCCCAGCCAAACCGCCCCCGGCGAGCGAAAGCGATCCTCCCGCTGCATCCACGGATCGAGGCCGCCGAAGTCGGAGGCATACGATGCGACGAAGTTCGGCTCGATGTTGATGGACTGCTCGAGCCGCCCGGTGTTTCGATCGTAGTCATGAGAAGCGAGGGAGCAGGTTGTCGCCTGCAGAGCCTCGCCCAACCGCATCAGGGTTGCCGGCCATAGACGCCAGTCTCTACTCGCGTCATAAAAGCTCGAGACAATTTCTAGTAGTTTGTTTTCCATTTCACACATCATTAGCGGTGTAAGACGACAGTGGTGTATTACTGGTTGTACCACACGCCATGATTGAATGCAACCCATACGAGCCATGTTTCTAGCTTGGGTTGCTGTTTGTGACACAAACGGTGGCTTTCCGCGACCCGCATTGGGGGCAGATATCAACAAACATCGGGTGTTTGACGCCGTCGTTCGCGGCCGCGGCAGATCACGTCTGACCGGGTGGATCATGAAACTCGGTACTGAGATGAATGACCGGGCGAGGACGTCGAACCGGTCGGCCGATACCGAGGGGCGTTTCCGCCGGTCGGCGCCGGCTAGCAGCCTGTCGGACTTAGGTCGGCTGTTGGCACAAGGTGTTGTATCATCCTTGGATCGATTTACGAGGGACGGTGAGCGTCATGGGCAATTTTCGTCAGGTTGATCGCGAGACCGGATTTCTGCTGCCGCCGTCGGTGGATGAGTGGTTGCCGGAGCGGCATCTGGCGCGGTTCGTAGTCGAGGTGATTGAGCGGCTGGACCTGTCGGCGATGGTCAAGGCGTATCGCGGCGCGGGCTCGGCGTCGTATCACCCGAGCGTGCTGTTGGGGCTTCTGGTTTACGGCTACGCCACGGGAGTGTTTTCGAGCCGCAAGATCGAGCGGGCGACCTACGATTCGGTGGCGTTCCGGTTCATCGCCGCCAACGATCACCCCGACCATGACACCATCGCCGCGTTCCGGCGCCGGTTCCTCGAGGAGATCGAAGGGCTGTTCGTGCAGGTCTTACTGCTGGCCCGGGAGGCCGGGTTGCTGAAGCTGGGCACGGTGGCGTTGGACGGCACCAAGGTTCAGGCCAATGCCAGCCGGCACAGCGCCCTGTCCTATGAGCATGCGAACAAGCTGGAAGCGCAACTGAAGGCCGAGGTCGCGCAGTTGGTGGCGCTGGCGGAAGCGGCCGATGCGGCGGATGTGCCTGACGGGATGTCGATCCCGGAAGAGCTGGCCCGGCGCGAAGATCGGCTGCGGCGCATTGCCGCGGCCAAGGCTACGATCGAGGCGCGAGCGAAAGCGCGCTTCGAGCGCGAGCAGGCCGAGCATGACGCGAAGCTGACGGCGCGCCAGGAGAAGGCCGAGAAGACCGGCCGCAAGCCGAGCGGGCGGCGGCCGCAACCGCCGACGCCCGGTCCCACGGGCAAGGATCAGGTCAATCTGACCGACCCGGACTCGCGGATCATGCCGGTGGCCGGCGGCGGCTTCGAGCAGGCCTACAACGCCCAGGCGACGGTGGCGGCCGGCAGCCTGTTGGTGGTGGCCAACGATGTGGTGCAGGCCGCCAACGACAAGCAACAGATCACGCCGATGCTGGACCGGCTCGGCCGGCTAGCCGACGTCCTGGACAAGCCCGGAACCGTGTTGGCGGACAGCGGCTACTTCAGCGAGGCCAACGTGACCGCGTGCGCCGAGGCCGGGATCGCGCCCTTGATCGCCCCGGGGCGCGAGCGCCACCATCGTTGCTGGAAAGAGCGCTTCGCCGCGGCGCCGCCGGCCCCGGAACAGCCGACGCCGCTGGCGGCGATGGTGCATCGCCTAGCCACCCCCGAAGGTCGGCAAACCTATGCCCTGCGCAAGCAGACACCGGAGCCGGTGTTCGGCATCATCAAAGCGGTGATGGGCTTCCGCCAGTTCTCCCTGCGCGGCCTCGACAAGGCCAAAGGCGAGTGGAACCTGGTCACCCTCGCCTGGAACATGAAGCGGATGTTCGCCCTCGGCTGCGCCTGATCCCGCAGCCGGACTCCGCCCGACGACGAAAGGCTCCGAAACCATGCCCCCTCATGTCCCATCTCGTCGCAGCCTCAATTCACAAACCCCAGTCCGACAGACTGCTAGTGGTTTGGATCCAAACCACTAGAGCACGGTGCTCTATCCCAGGCGCGCCACGTCCAGCATCCGCGCCAGGACTTTCGGCTCCTGCGCGCCGCTGATGACGAACGAACGGCCGAACACGAACGAGGGCACCCCGTTGACGCCGAGACGGTGAGCCCGGGCGTTCTCTTCGTAGATCACCTCGGCGTCCTCGCCGCTCTCCAGGTAGCGTTTCAGGGCACGGGAATCGAGACCGAGTTCGGCGCCGATTTCGACGAGAACGGGAATCCTACCCACATCCCGCGCATCGATGAAGTAGCCGTGGAACAGGGCCTCGACCGCCGCTTCGGCCCGGCCTTGCGCACCGGCGAACCGAACCAGGCGATGGGCATTGACCGTATTTGGGGCACGGCGGATACGGTCGAACGCGAAGTCGATCTCGACCGACTGGCCGACCTCGGCAATGGCGCCGTAAATCCGGCCGACCCGCGTCTCGCTGCCATACTTGCGCAAGAGATAGGAGGTGCGGTCGATGCCCTCGGCCGGCATTTCCGGATTGAGCAGAAACGGCCACCACTTCAAGACCGGCTTGATATCCGGACGCATGGCCAGAGCCCGTTCCAGCCGGCGCTTGCCGATGTAGCACCAGGGGCAGGCGGGATCGAAAACCACCTCGACGACGATGGCCTGGCCGCCGTCGGGGCGCGCCACTGCCGACGCGTCGGACAGAATATTCACACCGAACCTCGCACCGACAGGCCGGACGCATCGGCGCCGCCCGCTTCCGGTCGTGCACGCGGGTTGAGCGTCTTGCCGCCGCTGTCATCGAACGAATAGGCGCGAAACGGGACGCGGCACGGATGCGGCGCCCCGGTGAACCAATGCCGGGCGTCGCCGCGCCTCTCGATGCGCGAGACCATGGAGGCCGTGGTTTCAAAGGGACCATGCATGCAGATGCCGCTTTCGTGGTCCCTGAGAATGGCCATCATGACGTCCGGCGTGATTCTTCCCCGGTGTTCGGACAACAGGCCCTGCCCACGGGCCTGCCGCGAATACGGATCCGGATCCACGGGCCCGGCACTGAACACGGCGGCGAAATCGAATTTGCCCTCGCCGTCGTGCAGCCCCCGACCGCGCGCATGCTCCCTCAGCCCCGCCGAACAGAGATCGAAGTCGGCGCGGATGGTCAGGCCATTGGAGATGTTGCGGAAATCGGAGGTCACTTTTTCGGCCGCCCAATGACGTCCCGCGGTCTCCAGCACCCAGGCTTCCGATGCGTCGGCGATGAGAAAGGCGTTGTGGTAGGTGAAGGAAGGATCGCTTTCGGCGCACGCCCCGCCCTGACCGAAGCGCTCCAAAAGGCCGGTGATGACGCCGAGCGCCTCGCCGGCGGTTGCGCCGCGTTCGAGCCCGAGGCGGACCAGATCCATCCCGAGAAGCGCCGGCGGCCCCGCTGGTTCGCGGGTCCACACCGCTTCGTTGCCGATCACCACGCCGCGCTCGTTGGCGCCCATTTCCGCGCCCCACATCCAGTCGATCTTGGATACTAGAACCGCGAAGGTACGGGGCGCCTGGGGAAGGCCCACGTAGGTGCAGCGTACCATGGCTCCCGGCGGATGCCGGCCGGCGGCGAAAAAACGAACGTTCTGACGCTCGCCGGCGGGGCGGTCGCTGTTCTTTCCGAAAACCACCGAGCCGTCGGCCGTGGCCGGGCCCAGGGCAACGAACGTGTCACACATGGGTTAATCTCAACAAGAACCTCTCAACGGCTCCATGGTAGGACAACTTCGCCACAAAGTCGCCGGTTTCCGGAAGCCGCCGCCCGTTTCGGCGCCAGCCGGACGTTCAATTTCTGGATGCGTCTCGGGAAATTGATCAACCATTGGTCAGGTGGGGGTTGAAATCCGAAGGCCATATGCCCCAAAGTAAGAGATAGGCGCAAGGGCAGGATCAAGGATGTGAGACAAGCGCGGTTCGAGATCGGGCAAGTGGTCCGCCACCGGTTCTATCCGTTCCGGGGCGTGATCTTCGACGTGGACCCGGAATTCGCCAACACCGACGAGTGGTGGCTGTCCATCCCGGAGCACGTCCGTCCGCGCAAAAACCAGCCGTTCTACCACCTCCTCGCGGAAAACGAGGAGACATCCTACATCGCCTATGTCTCCGAGCAGAACCTGGTGCCCGACGAAAGCGGCGATCCCATCTCGCATCCCCAGGTGGACGAGCTGTTTTCCGGCGTCGAAGGCGGCCGCTACATCGCCCGCGACCACGTGGCTCACTGATCCGGAAAAGCGCGATCCGAATGGCGGGCCGATCCCTTACCGCTGCCCGGTGGTCGCGCCGCTAAACAGCGACTTCAGTTCGCGCGGCTGGCAGCGCCAGTACTGCTTCGGCGCGGTCACCTGGGCCCCCAACTTCGCGGCGGCGTGCCACGGCCAGCGCGGGTCGTAGAGCATGGCGCGGGCGAGCGACACGGCGTCGGCCTGCCCTTCGGCGATGATTTCCTCGGCCTGTTCCGCCTTCGGTGATCAGACCGACGGCAATGGTCGGCAAGCCCACTTCGGCTTTCACCCGCTCGGAAAACGGCACCTGATATCCCGGACCGAGCGCGATCGCCTGGGCGGGCGAGACCCCTCCCGAGGTCACGTGAATGGCGGCGGCGCCGCGCGCCTTCAGGGCCGACGAGAGCGCGAGGGTGCCGTCGATATCCCATCCGCCCTCGACCCAGTCCGTCGCCGAGATCCGCGCCCATACCGGTCGGTCGGCCGGAAAGACCGCGCGCACTGCCTCGAACACCTCGATGGGAAACCGCATGCGGTTTTCCAGGCTGCCGCCATAGGCATCGCTCGCGATGATTGGCCAGCGGCGACAGGAACTGGTGCAGCAGATAACCGTGCGCCATGTGAAGTTCGATGCCATCCAGGCCGAGACGCGCGGCGCGCTCGGCCGCTGTCACGAAATCCTCCCGCACTCGGTCCAATCCGGCTCGGTCGAGCGCCGCCGGCGCGTCCTCGGCCTCCGCGTGGGGCACCGCCGACGGCGCCTCGGTCTTCCATCCGCCGGGCGCGTCCGGAGCAATCTGCGCACCGCCTTCCCACGGCGGCCGGCTGGATCCCTTGCGCCCCGCATGGCCAAGCTGGATCGCCACCGGCATGGGCGAATACGCCCGCACGGCCGTGAGAACCCGGGCCAGCGCCGCCTCGTTGGCATCGGAATAGAGACCGAGATCCTGCGGCGAGATCCGCCCCTCCGGCGAAACCGCCGAGGCCTCGAGGATCATTAGCCCGGCGCCCGAGAGCGCCAGATGGCCCAGATGGATCATATGCCAGTCCCCGGCGCTGCCATCCACCGCCGAGTACTGGCACATGGGCGCGATGACGATCCGGTTGGCGATGCGGAGACCGCCGATATCGAGAGGTTCGAATAGCCTGCTCAACAACGCGCTCCTTCTTTTTCGGGGAAACAGAACGCCGACAAGTCGCTCAGGCGCCGCAGCATTTTTTGTGTTTCTTGCCGGAGCCGCAGGGACAGGGGTCGTTGCGTCCAACCTTCGCGGTCCGTCGGGGCGGGCTTTTCGGGTCGATCACGCCGTCGACGTACAGCCACCGGCCGTCTTCGCGACGGAAAGTCGAGCGTTCGTGATGAACGCCGGCGCCGGCCTCGCCCTTGTAGCCGGCCGCGAACTCCACGGTGCCGCCGTCGTCGGCCAGGCCCCCGCCGCCGGTTTCGAGGATCTTCAGGCCTGTCCATCGCACCGTGTCGTTTCGGCTTTCGGCCAGCGAACGGTCGAAGTCGCCGCGCGCCTCCGGCGCATGGGTGAATTCCACATAGTCGAAATCACCGCGGACGAACGCCGTATACCGCGAGCGCATCAGCGCCTCGGGTGTCGGCGCGGCGGCGCCGCCGATGAAGGGACCGCAACAGTTCTCGAAGGCAGAGCCAGAGCCGCAGGGACATTGAGACATACACAGTGATTAACCCCACGGATGCCGTTTGGAAAGAGGGACATTATACCATCGGCCGGCGGCAACGCCGTCGATCGCGGATTCGAAACTTTTGGTTGCGCCGACGCGCTGAATTGTCAGACTGGTTGGCAAGCCGCCATCGGACATCGGAGGACGTCATGAAACCACATGTGCATGCCCAGATCCCGAAACCGCCGGCCGAACCGCCGCCGGCCCCGCCCGAGGAAGAGCCGCCGGCGCCGCCGATCGTCCCGCCCATCGATCCGCCGAAAGTGCCGCCACCTCCGGAAGAGCCGCCGGGGCGCCCGGGCATTCCGCCGATCGAGCCTCCCATAGAGCCGCCGACGGAGCCGCCGCCCCAGGAAGAGCCTCCCGCGCCTCCGAACGTGCCACCGATCGAGCCGCCCTCGGAGCCGCCGCCCATTGTCGCCATGGGATTGTGAAGACGGCCGAAGACCGGCTGTCCCGCCGGACGGGGCGGTCTTGGCGAACGGGACGCGGCGTCATACCAACGCGCGGGACGCGGCGTCATACCAACGCGCGGGACGCGGCGTCATCGCACTTAACGAGCGGGTCGCATCATCGTCGAATCGCCATCGGCGGCGCGTTTGCTGAATTCGTCCCAGCGCACGTCGAACGCCTTCAACAGGGCGTAACCGAGCCCGACGCCGACCAGGACCGCGGGCACACCCAGCAGGACCGCCTTGCCGGCCCCGGCCGCCAGTCCGGCCTTGGCCGCGGGAGTGGCCCGCGCGAGACCGAAGGGAATGTGTGCGCCTTGAAAGGCTGATGTCATGATTACCTCCGTGGCCGCGAACCCAATCGCGGCGCCATGGCAGCAGTGTTTACCTTTTTTTGAAATGGGTATGGCGGCGGACACAGTCAACGGCCGGCGCCACCGCGCGACGCCCGCGGACATATGAAACCTTCATTGCGGCCGGGAACCTCCGCGCGAGCGAAGGGTTGTTTGCATGAACTACCAGGAGCGATCGATGGATCATGTCTGAGCACCAAAAAGCCGCCAGCGCACCAAACGGCGCAACGGACGGCGCAGAGGATGGCGCAACGGCCGACGAAAAGGCGCTGAGCCTATCCGACATCGCCGAACGGATGAGCGATGCGTCGGATAGCCAGGAGGTGTCGGTCAAGGACATGATCGCCAGCGTCGGTAAACGCGCCTATGGCCCGCTGTTGCTGGTGTTCGGCCTGATCGCCCTGTCCCCTGTCGGAGCCATCCCCGGCGCATCGGTGGTGCTCGGCGCTTTGATCGTTCTGGTGGCGGCGCAGGTTCTGTTCGGCCTGGAGTCCCCCTGGTTTCCCTCCCGGCTGAAGCGGATCAGCGTCGATAGCGGCAAGATCGACAGGTCCGTGCATAAGATAAAGCCCTATCTGGCGAAGGTGGACAAGATTCTGCGGCCGCGCTGGAGGTTCATGATGGAGCCGCCGGCACCGCGACTTGTTGCGTTTTTCTGCATCGTGCTCGGCGTGTCGATGTACCCTCTCGCCGTCGTCCCCTGGGGCGTCGCTGCGCCGGCGCTGGCGATCGTCGTCCTCAGCGTCGGCCTGACCAGCCATGACGGCGTCGTGCTCGCCGCCGGCCTCGTCCTCGCAACCGCGGCGCTCGGCCTCTCGGCGTATCTTCTCTGGTAGCGGCCGGTGGATTGGTGCACGGGGAGAGCAATCGTTCAAACGCCGTCGCGTTTTAGGCGCGCGTCTACTGCGCCTCCCGCTCGATATCGGCGAACACGCTCAGCATCAGCCAGGTTTTGAACCGCCCGATCAATTCCGGCGGACCGTGCAGGTCGATGGCACCGGAGCGGACCGCCTTGTCAAGCGGGCAATCGCCGAGCCAAACTCCGGTGAGGGTTTCAAGGTCGACGGCGACGTACAGGTCGACCTCGAAACCCGGATCCTTCAAGCAGATGTCGACCGTGCCGCGATCGATCACCAGCCAATAGTAGCGTGCCTTCGACGGCACGTCCGTCAGGTCGAATCGCAGCACCGTACGCCGCGATGGAAACCGATCGATGCGCAGGCGGCGGTGGATGTCCCACATCAGCAGTCCGGGGTCGAGGTCCTCCGCCGACCCTGCCTGGCGGCGCACCCAGCGCTTGCCCCAGGTGCCAAGCGCCTCGATGACCGGCATCAATTCCGTCCCCGCTCGGGTCAGGTGATAGGCGGTACCGTCTTCGTCGCGGCGCCGCTCGACAAGCCCCTCGTCCTCCATGAACTTCAGCCGTTGCGACAACAGCGACGGCGACATCAACGGAACTCCCCGGCGCAAATCGTTGAAGCGGTGGCTTCCGGAGAGGAGTTCGCGGATCACCAAGGGGGTCCATCGTTCGGCGACGATTTCGGCGGCCTTGGCCACCGGACAAAATTGACGATAGCTCTTTACCATGCCGAACAGGTTAGCACAATCCGAATGAAAGTACAAAATCTGTACTTGAAAAGATGGCGTTATTTCCTAAACATAAGATATTTTCTTACGGGAAAGAGAAGTGCGGCGTGACTTAAGATACAGATATTGTACTTGATGGGTCAGCGGCTCCCAGTCAAGCTAGCGAATCATGGAGGTGCGATAGCGCCCGCCGCACCAACCCGGCGCACCGCATTATTAGCCGAGCAACGAAAGGAGTGAACGCCATGACTCCCCGCAACGCACAGAATCTCCCGGAACAGGCCGTGAGCGAATTGCGCGCGATGCTTCGCGGCGCGGTCGTCATGCCTGAAGACCCGGACTATGGCCACACCCGCCAAGTTTGGAACGCCATGATCGACCGGCACCCGTCCATCATCGTCCGCCCCCGAGGCGCCGCCGACACAATGGCGGCCGTCCGCTTCGCCGGGGAACATGGGTTTGAGATCGCCATCAAGGGAGGCGGACACAACGTCGCCGGCAACGCGGTATGCGACGATGGCCTGATGCTCGATTTCTCGGAGATGACGTCGATCCGCGTCGATCCGGCGAACAAGACCGCCCGCGTCGAACCCGGCGCGCTGATCCAGGATCTCGACAGGGAGACGCAGGCGCACGCGCTCGCGACACCCGGCGGGTTCATCTCCTCGACTGGACTGGCGGGACTGACGCTCGGCGGCGGTTTCGGGTATCTCTCGCGCAAGCATGGACTGACGGTCGACAACCTCCGTTCGGCCGACCTGGTGACCGCAGGCGGCGGCTTTGTTCGGACCGATGCCGAGCACAACCCGGAGCTGTTCTGGGGCATCCGGGGCGGCGGAGGCAACTTCGGCGTCGTCACGTCGTTCGAATTCGCCTTGCACGACCTCGGAGCGGGTGTCTTTGCCGGCCCGGTCGTCCATGCGTTCGAGGACGCGCCGAAGGCGCTGCGCGAGGTTGCAGAGGTTATGCGCCAGGCTCCCGACGCGGTTTCGTGCCTGCCGGTGATTCGCCACGCGCCACCCGCGCCGTTTATCCCCGAGGCGTTCCACGGCAGGATGATCGTGCTGTTCGCGCTCATCTACGCCGGAGACCCCGCCGCGGGCGAGGCCGCGCTGCAACCGTTTCGCGCCATCGGAAATCCCATCGCCGACGCGGTCGGCGTGAAGCCCTACACCGCGTTTCAGTCGATGTTCGACGCCTCGGCCAGCGCCGGCGCCCGCAACTACTGGAAAGCGCACTATCTTGCCGACCTGACGCCGGAAGGCATCGGCGTCCTATGCGAGCATGCCACAGGGATGACTTCGAAGGAATCGGTCATCGGCATGCTCTCGCTCGGTGGCGCCGTTGCCCGCCAACCGGCCGGCTCGACGCCCTACCCGCACCGCGACGCGGCCTGGGTGCTGAATATCCAGTCGCGCTGGCGCGAGGCCGGTGAGGACGCCCGCCACATCGCCTGGGCGCGCGAGACGTTCGAGGCGATGGCGCCGTTCACGACGGGCGGTGTCTACGTCAACTTCATCAGCGGCGACGAGGGCGACGAACGCATTCGCGCGGCTTACGGCGACGCCGCCTACGGGCGTTTGGCCGCGCTGAAAAGAGATTGGGATCCGAAAAACATTTTCCATCTCAATCAGAACATCATGCCAGCGTAGTGCCGTCATAAGGGCCGTAGACCCCGAACTTTTGGCGCAAGTAATCCGCCGTTTCAGTCTTTACCTTTGGGACCCGCCCGAACCCATCCGGGCGGGCCCTCCCACTTTTTTGTCAGGAGCCGACGGTCCGGCCCTGCGGCGCTTTTCAGACACACCGTGTCCTCCTTTCATGCGATGATCGGGGCTGAAATCAGGATAGGAGCGGGCGCGTGGAATTGGCATTTCTGACACTGTTGCTGGTGTGTCAACTGGCGGGAGAAGTCATCGCGCTGGCCACCGGGCTGCCCATTCCGGGACCGGTGATCGGCATGGCGCTGCTGTTTTTTGGCCTCGCGCTGCATGGCGCGGTGCCGGACGGGCTGCGGGCGACCGCCGACGGGCTGCTCAAGCATCTGGCTTTGCTGTTCGTGCCGGCGGGGGTGGGCATCATGGCACACCTCACGCTGCTCGCCGACGAGGGCTGGCCCATCCTGGCGGCGCTGCTCGGGAGCACCGTGATCACCATCGCCGTGACCGCCGGCCTCATACAGGTCCTCGCCAGACTGTTCGGCAAGGGACGGGCGGAATGACCGACGAGATCCAGGAGATCTGGGTCTACCTCGCCGCCAGCCCGCTCACCGGTCTGACCCTCACCCTGCTGGCCTATCAGGCGGGGCTGTGGCTGTACACCAAGAGCAACGGCAACGCTGTGCTGAACCCAGTGCTGATCGCCATCTGCATGCTGGCCGGCGTGCTCTACGTCACCGGCACCGACTACGCCGTCTACTTCGACGGCGCCCAGTTCGTGCATTTTCTGCTGGGGCCGGCGACGGTGGCGCTCGCGGTGCCGCTCTATCGCCAGTTCTCGCTGGTGCGCCGCTCGGCGCCGGCGCTGGTGACGGCGCTAATCGTCGGCTCGCTCACCGCCGCCGGCAGCGCCGTCGCCATCGGCTGGGCATTGGGAGCCTCGCACCGAACGCTCCTGTCATTGGCACCGAAATCGGTGACCACGCCCATCGCCATGGGCATCGCCGAGAAGATCGGCGGCCTGCCGTCGCTGACGGCGGTACTGGTGATCCTCACGGGCATCATCGGCGCGGTGCTGGGGACGGGCCTGCTCAGGCTCATCCGCGTCCACGACCACCAGGCCGTCGGGTTCGCGCTGGGGTTGGCTTCGCACGGCATCGCCACCGCCCGCGCCCTGCAGGTGAGCGAGGTGGCCGGCGCCTTCTCCGGGCTCGCCATGGGTCTCAACGGCCTGGCGACGGCGCTCCTGGTGCCGCTGCTGCACCGGATCTTTTTCTAACTGAGCGCGGCCGAAGCTTCAGCCGGCCGTCTTGGAGAGTTCGCGGACCAGGGCCTCGCCCATCACCCGCGTCGACACCTTGGCCTTGTCGGGCTGCATGATGTCGGCGGTGCGCAAGCCGCCGTCGAGGACGGCCTTGACAGCCGTCTCGATGGCGTCGGCCTCGCGCGCCATGTCGAGCGAATAGCGCAGGCACATGGCGAAGCTCAGCACCACCGCCAGCGGGTTGGCCCGGCCCCTGCCGGCGATGTCCGGCGCACTGCCGTGAACCGGCTCGTAAAGGGCGAGACGGCGGCCGTTTTCATCGGCGTCTCCCAAGGACGCCGACGGCAACATGCCGAGCGAGCCGGTGAGCATCGCCGCTTCGTCCGACAGGATGTCGCCGAACAGGTTGTCGGTGACGATGACGTCGAACTGACGGGGATTGCGGACAAGCTGCATGGCGCAGTTGTCGGCGTACATGTGGGAGAGCTCGACGTCCGCGAACGCCTCGTCATGGAGCTGCTGGACCTCTTCGCGCCACAGCACGCCGCTTTCCATGACGTTGGCCTTCTCGGCCGAACATACGCGGTTGGAGCGCTTGCGCGCGAGTTCGAAGGCGACGGCGGCAATGCGGCGGATTTCGTGGGTCTCGTAGACCTGGGTGTTGACGCCGCGACGCCCGCCGTCGGGCAGGGTCTCGATGCCGCGCGGCTCGCCGAAATAGACGCCGCCGGTGAGCTCGCGAACGATCATGATGTCGAGCCCCTTGACCACGTCGAGCTTCAGGGTCGAGGCCTCGGCGAGCGCGTCGAACACCACCGCCGGGCGCAGATTGGCGAACAGCTTCATGTCCTTGCGGAGCCGCAACAGGCCGCGTTCCGGTTTCTGCGCGAACGGAAGATCGTCCCACTTCGGCCCGCCCACGGCGCCGAGCAGCACCGCGTCGACGGCCAGCGCCTCGGCCATGGTCTCGTCGGTCAGCGGCGTGCCGTGGGCATCGATGGACGCCCCGCCCACGAGACCCTCGGAGACGTCGAAAACGATGCCGCGGTTGCGGTCCAGCCAGTCGATGACCCGCTTGACCTCCACCATCACTTCCGGGCCGATACCGTCGCCGGGCAGGAGGAGGAGTCGCTTGTTGGTGTCATCGGCCATCTTCTGTTCCCGCTGGTTGTCTCACGCGCCGCATACGGCCTCGATATACATCACCCGTAAAGCCAGGGCTGCTCCGCTCTCTGCCGCGCCTCGAAGGCGTCCACCTTGTGGATCTCCTTCAGCGTCAGACCGATCTCGTCGACGCCGTCGAGCAGGCATTCCTTGCGGAACGGATCCACGTCGAAAGGGATCGCGCGGCCGTCGGCGGCGATGATTTCCTGGGCCTCGAGATCGACGCTCAGCGTGGCGTTGTCCACATGGGCGACCTCGGCCATCAACTTGTCCACCTGCCCGCGCGGCAGCACGATCGGCAGAATGCCGTTCTTGAAGCAGTTGTTGAAGAAGATGTCGGCGAAACTGGGCGCGATGACGCAGCGGATGCCGAAGTCGAGGAGCGCCCATGGCGCGTGTTCGCGGGACGAACCGCATCCGAAGTTGTCGCCGGCCACCAGAATCTTGGCGTCGCGGTGATGATGGCCATTGAGCACGAAATCGGTGTGCTCGTTGCCGTCGTCGTCGTAGCGGAGCTCGAAGAACAGGCTCTTGCCGAGGCCGCTCCGCTTGATGGTCTTGAGGAACTGTTTGGGGATGATCATGTCGGTATCCACATTGATCATCGGCAAGGGCGCGGCGACGCCCGTCAGCTTGGTGAACCTTTCCATGTATCCTCCGATGGCTCGGCGCGGCGACCGTCAGCGCAGGAGATCGCGCACGTCGGTGATATGTCCGGTAACGGCGGCGGCCACGGCCATCGCCGGGCTCACCAGGTGGGTGCGGCCACCGCGGCCCTGACGGCCCTCGAAATTGCGGTTGGACGTGGACGCGCATCGTTCCCGCGGCTCGAGACGGTCGGCGTTCATCGCCAGGCACATGGAACAGCCGGGCTCCCGCCACTCGAACCCCGCCTCGATGAAAACGCGGTCCAGTCCCTCTTCCTCGGCCAGCGCCTTGACCAGGCCGGAGCCCGGCACCACCATGGCGCCGACGCCGTCGGCGACCTTGCGGCCGCGGGCGATGGCCGCCGCCGCGCGCAGATCCTCGATGCGGCCGTTGGTGCACGAGCCGATGAACACGCGGTCCACCTTGACCTCGCTCATCGGCGTACCGGCGCGCAAGCCCATGTAATCGAGTGCGCGCTCCATCGAGCGGCGCTTGTCCTCGTCCGGCGCGCTCGCCGGATCGGGCACCGCGCCGGTGACCGGCACCACGTCCTCGGGGCTGGTGCCCCAGGTCACCTGCGGCGGGATGTCGCCGGCATTCAGCGTGATCTCCCGGTCGTAGTGCGCGCCGTCGTCCGACGGCAGCGTCCGCCAGTAGGCCACGGCCTGTTCCCACGCCTCTCCCGACGGCGACATCGGCCGGCCCTTGAGGTAGGCGAAGGTGGTGTCGTCGGGCGCGATCAGACCCGCCCGCGCGCCGGCCTCGATGGTCATGTTGCAGACCGTCATCCGGCCTTCCATGCTGAGGTCGCGAATGACGTCGCCGGCGTACTCGATGACATGACCGGTGCCGCCGGCGGTTCCGGTGTTGCCGATGATCGCCAGCACCACGTCCTTGGCGGTGACCCCGAGCGGCAGCGCACCGTTCACCGTCACCCGCATGTTCTTGGCCGGCCGCTGCAGGAGCGTCTGGCTGGCCAGAACGTGCTCCACCTCGGAGGTGCCGACGCCGAACGCCAGGGCGCCGAAGGCCCCGTGGGTCGAGGTATGGGAGTCGCCGCAGACGATGGTCGTGCCCGGCTGGGTAAACCCCTGTTCCGGGCCGATGATGTGCACGATGCCCTGACGCACGTCGGCCATGGAAAAGTACCGGATTCCGAACGCGGCGCAGTTTTCCGCGAGCGTTTCCACCTGGATGCGCGATTCGTCGTCCTCGATGCCCACCGAGCGGTCGGTGGTCGGCACGTTGTGATCGGCGACGGCGAGCGTCGCCTCGGGACGGCGTACCGGACGGCTGGACATTCGCAGGCCTTCGAAGGCCTGCGGGCTGGTGACCTCGTGGACGAGATGGCGGTCGACGTAGAGAATGGCGGTTCCGTCCTCGAGGACGTCCACCATGTGCCCGTCCCAGATCTTGTCGAACAGGGTGCGAGGTTTGGACATGGATCGCGTTCCTTAACCAGCCGGCGGCCGGCGGCCGCCGGCCGAAAGCGGGCTATGTCTTCTTTTTCGGCTTCTTCTCGGTCTTGGCCTTTTCGCTGGCCGCGAGCTTCGCCTTGCGGTCGGCTTCCCTGGCAGCCGCCATTTCCGCCTTCTCGTCGGCCGATACCTTGGCCGCGAACCCGTCGGTCTTCTCGGCGATGCGGGCCCGCTTGCCGCGCAGCTCGCGTAGATAGTACAGCTTGGCGCGCCGGACATCGCCGCGCCGCACCACCTCGATGGAGGCGATGATCGGCGAATACAGCGGGAACACCCGTTCCACGCCCTCGCCATAGGAAATCTTGCGAACGGTGAACGACGAGCCGATGCCGCGGTTCCGCCGCGCGATACAGACGCCCTCGAACGCCTGAAGGCGCTCGCGCGAGCCTTCCACCACCTTGACCTTGACCCGCAGCGTATCGCCGGGGGCGAAGATCGGCACGGCCCGCTCGTCGGTGAGCTTCTGGATCTGCTCTTGGTCGATTTGTTCGATCAGGTTCATGGCAGCGTGTCCCTGTCTTTCATGTGCGCCGGGTCTTTCATTTGGAACCGGGTCTTTCATATGGAACCGAGCATACGGGACCGGGCTCACCGGTCACAATGTCCTGTCGTCGTCCTGTCGTCGTCCTGCCGGCGGCTTCGGGTTGATCCGCCACATGGCGCGCCCAAAGATCCGGCCGTCGTTCGCGGGTGATCTCTTCGGCCCGGCGGCGGCGCCAGGTGTCGATCATCCCGTGATTGCCGGAGAGCAACACCTCCGGAACGTCGCGCTCCCGCCACGCGCGGGGCCGTGTATAATGCGGGTACTCCAGGAGCTCCCGTTCGAAACTCTCCTCGGCCAGCGAGCCCGGATCGCCGACGACCCCGGGCAGCAGCCTCACGCAGGCGTCGATCAGCGCCACCGCCGCCGGCTCGCCGCCCGAGAGGACGAAGTCACCGAGGCTGATTTCCTCCGGCGCCCAGGCCTCGAGCACCCGCTCGTCCACACCTTCGAAGCGGCCACACAGCAGCGCCACGCCGTTTCCCTCCGACAACGCCCGAACCCTCGCCTGTTTCAACGTCCGGCCACGGGGCGTCAGGAAAATGAGCGGCAGGTCGGGCTTGTCGCATATGGCCGCGGCGATCGCGGCATCCACCACGTCCGGCCGCATGACCATCCCCGGCCCACCCCCGAAGGGTGTGTCGTCAACGGTGCGGTGTTTATCGCGCGCAAAAGCGCGAATGTCCACCGTTTCCAGCACCCATTTGCCATCGGACAGCGCCTGCCCGGCCAGCGAATGCGCCACCGATCCCGGAAACATCTCCGGAAACAGCGTCATCACCCGGGCGATCCATGGCACGGCGTCGGTCACTTGGCATCTCCACCGCTCGTCTTGTCCGCCCCCCGCGCCACTCTCGTGGTCGCTCACCGGATCGATGAGGCCGGCGATCGGCGCCACCTCGAGGCGGCCCGCCGCCACGTCCACCACCGGCACCGCCTCGCGGGTGAAGGGCACCATGTGGACGCCGGAAGCCGGACCTTCGATTTCGATCACCGTTCCGGCGCCGAACTCATGGACGGCGCGGACCCGGCCGAGATCGCCGCCGCCGCCTTCCGTCGGCCCGTCCCCGCCGGCCAGCACGGCCCTCAAACCGATGAGATCGGCGTGGTAGTACTCGTCCTCGTCGGGGGCCGGCAACGCGTCCCGGGGGACATACAGCTTTTCGCCCTTGAGCGCCTCGGCCGCCGTCCGGTCCGCGATCCCGTCGATCCGGGCCACGACGCGCCCCTTGGCCTGGCCGACGACGCGGATTCGAAACAGCCGCTCGCCGGTCTGATCCGAAACCGGCCCATAGGCGGCGACGTCCTCGGGATTGGCGGTGAAGCTCTTGATCCAGACGTCGCCGCTAAGCCCGCGCACTCCGGCGATCACGCCGACGCACACCCTGCTCATGCCCGTTGGCTCTCATTGCCGTGGCTCATGCCCGATGGCTCATGCTCGTCGCCACGTCCCGATTTCGTGCGACCATCAACGCATCGGCGCCGGGCGACACCGCGCCGTTAGCCGGCGGTCGCCTCTTCGCCGGGAGCCTCGGCCGGAGCCTCGGCGGCCGCGCGCGCCGCCTCCGCCGCTGCCTGGGCGTCCTTCAACCGCTCCTGGGCCTTGGCCTTGGGCTGGGATTTCTTGCTCTGCTCGCGTCTTGGGCGCGGCTCCATCAGACCGCTCTTGGCGCAAAAGCTGGCGACGCGGTCACTGGGGTCGGCGCCGACGCCGAGCCAGTACTTGAGCCGTTCCTCCTTCAGCGCGATCCGCTGGGGATCGTCGCTGGCCAACTGCGGATTGTACGTTCCCACCACCTCGATGAAGCGGCCATCGCGGGGGCTCCGCAAGTCGGCCACCACAATGCGGTAAAAGGGGCGCTTCTTGGCGCCCCCGCGGGTCAAGCGAATGCGTAACGACATCTGTTCGATCGTCCTTTCCTATTAAATCGTGCCGAGCTATTGAACCTTGGCCTATCAGGCTAGCCGAACGGGCCGTGTTTCCCGGGCGGCATCTGCGAGAGCAGTTCCGGCGGCAAGCCGCGCCCCGGCATCATTCCCTTCCGCCCCATCTTACCCATTTTCTTCATCATCGTGCCCATCTGCCGGTGCTGCTTGAGCAACCGGTTGACGTCCTGCACGGTGGAGCCGGATCCGCTGGCGATGCGCCGGCGCCGCGACCCGTTGAGGATTTTCGGATTGCGCCGCTCCTTGAGCGTCATGGACAGGATGATCGCCTCCTGCCTCGCCAGCATGGCATTGTCGATGTTGGCGCCATCGAGCTGCTGCTTGATCTTGCCCACCCCCGGCAGCATCCCGAGCAGCCCCTTGACATCGCCCATCTTGCGGAGCTGCTTGAACTGGTCGAGCATGTCCTCGAGGGAGAACTCGCCCTTGCTGATCTTGCGCGCGAGCTTTTCGGCATCTTCCTGGTCGATCACGTCGGCGGCGCGTTCCACCAGACCGACCACGTCGCCCATGCCGAGAATGCGCCCGGCGACGCGGGTCGCCTGGAACGCCTCCATGTCGTCCAGCTTTTCACCGACGCCCATCAGCTTGATGGGCTTGCCGGTGACCGCCCGCATCGACAAGGCCGCGCCGCCACGCGCGTCGCCATCGACGCGGGTCAGCACGATGCCAGTCAGCCCCACCTGCCGGTGGAAGGAATCGGCCAGGGTCACGGCGTCCTGCCCGGTCATCGCATCGGCGACGAGCAGGGTCTCGACGGGATGGGCCGCGACTTTAACCGCCGCCGCCTCGGCCATCATCGTCTCGTCCACGTGCAGCCGGCCCGCCGTATCCAGGATCACAACGTCGTAGCCTTCGCGGCGGCCGGTCTCCATGGCGCGCTTGGCGATGGCCGCCGGTTGTTCGCCGGCGACGACCGGCAATACGGCCGTGTCGCTCTGCTCGCCGAGGATGGCGAGCTGCTGCTGGGCGGCCGGACGGTAGATGTCCAGCGACGCCATGAGCACCCGTTTTCTCTCGCGTTTCCGGATGAGGATGGCGAGCTTGCCGCAGCTTGTGGTCTTGCCCGAACCCTGCAGCCCCACCATCAGCACCGCCACCGGCGGCGTGCCCGTCAGGTCGACGCCGGCGCCCTTGCCGATTTCCCGATCGTTCTCGGCGTCACCGCCCAGCATATCGACCAGATGATCGTGGACGATCTTGATCACCATCTGGCCCGGCGTGACGCTCCTCAGGACCTCCTGGCCGAGCGCCCGGTCGCGAACGCCGGCGATGAAGTCCTTGACCACCGGCAACGCCACGTCGGCCTCGAGAAGGGCCACGCGGACCTCCCTCAGGGCTTCGTTGACATCGGACTCCGACAGGGCCCCACGCTTTTTGAGCCCATCGAAGATCTCACCCAATCTTCCCGTAAGACCGTCGAACACGCGCCACGCGCTCCCGCTCGTTAACGCCCACCAAGAAACAGGCAGCGAAAGAAAATACTGTTCAATGAAAAAAGCCAGCACGCGAAGCTCGCGGACTGGCCGTCCCGCAAAAAATATCGTTCAGGCGGCGCACTCTATGATCGGCGGCGCGTCAAGTCAAGCCGGGCGGCGCGACTCGAAGGTTGCCAAAATGAACTACTGGTTGTATAAGCATGCATATTCCCTTTATACGAGCATTAGCGGGGTATCATGCCCGACGATTTTTCGAGACCCGACCGCCACCCGCGTTATCAAGCCAACTTCATGGATCTGCACGTGGCCGCGAGACTGAAGCGGCGGCGATTGCAACTCAAGCTGGAGCCTCAGCTTCTCGATGTGGCCATCGGCGAGGCGTCGGGAACGGTCGAGCGTGTCGAAAAAGGCAGCAAACGGCTGGGGGCGTCGCAGCTCTACAATCTCGCCGTCGTCCTCGGCGTCGGCGTACCCTATTTTTTCGCCGACGACACCGACGAGGACGGCCAGAACACGGCCGATCTGCCGGCCACCGATTTCAAGGCGCTGTCGGAAGCCAAGCGTTTCGCGCGCGCCATCGCGCGCATTTCGAGCCCCGAGATCAAGCATATGATCGCGGATCTGCTGAAGTCGCTGGTCAGTCCGAAGGAAATTCCGGCCATCGCGCCGCCCGCCGAAACGCCGGCTCGCGACAGACCGGCCGCCGACGCCTCCCGTGAGCACTGGCGCCTTCCGGACATTTCCGCCGCGCAGGGCAAAGGGGCACCTTGACCCGTGTCCTCGGGCCGCCCTAAAACGGTCGCGTGGATCTCGATGTCATCACCAGGGCCGTCGGCGCAGTCGGACTGATCTGTCGCGGCGGCTTTCATCCCCGCCCGGACGATGGCGTCCCGGGCACACCGGGAACCGTCGTGCTCGTCGGCAACGCCGGTCCCGACATGTGGCGGACGTTTACGGCCCAGGTTCCGCTCGCGGACCGTCAACGCAACGCCGATCCGCTCGACACCTGGACCCGCCGGACGCTGAGCGCGATCGCCGGCTCACTCGGCGCCGAACCGCTGTTGCCGTTCGACGGCCCCCCGTTTCTTCCGTTTTCGCGATGGGCGAAGCGCTGCGGGCCGGTGTTCACCTCGCCCATGGGACCGCTCATCCACCCCGAATACGGTCTCTGGCACGCCTTCAGGGGGGCGTTCGCGTTCTCCGAGGCCCTCGAGCTGCCGCCGCCCGACGAAGAGCGGACGAGCCCGTGCGCGCGGTGCCCAGACCGCCCGTGCCTTGACACGTGCCCGGTGGGCGCGCTCCGCGACGCCGCCTACGACGTCGCCGCCTGCATCGATCACATACGGACACCCGCCGGCATGGACTGCGTAATGTTGAGTTGCCGGGCGCGGCGCGCCTGCCCGATCGGCCGCCGCTATCAGTACGAGCCCGACCAGTCGATGCTGCACATGCGGGGATTCCTCGGCTGGAAAATGCCCGCCGATTGACGACGGACGATAGACACCAGACGATAGACGAACACCAGCGAACACCGATAGGTGCTTAATGACCGTTGGTATAACGGCCCTCGTGCCATATGTTTCGACCGATGAACAACCTCACCTTTACCAAAATGCACGGCCTCGGCAATGATTTCGTGGTCCTCGACGCCCGCCGGCATCAACTCGAGATCGGCGAGCGCCAGGCGCGCGCCATCGCCGACCGGCGGACCGGTGTCGGCTGCGACCAGTTGATCATCGTCGAGCCGGCGGTCAACGGTTTCGCCGATGCGTTCATGCGCATCCGCAACGCCGATGGTGGCGAGGTGGAGGCCTGCGGCAATGCCAGCCGCTGCGTCGCCGCCGTAATCATGGGCGAAAAGCAGTCCCGGCACGCGATCATCGAGACCGTGGCCGGTTTGCTCGACGCGGAAGCCGCCGAAAACGGCATGGTCAGCGTCGACATGGGCCGCATCCGCTTCGATTGGCGCGACATCCCGCTGTCGAAAGCCGTCGATACCATGCACCTCGACCTGGAGGCGGGTCCGCTGAAGGATCCGGCGGCGGTGAATATCGGTAATCCGCACGCCGTGTTCTTCGTCGACGACGCCGACGCGGTGCCGCTGGAGATCTACGGTCCCGTGGTCGAGCGCCACGCCCTGTTTCCCGAATTCGCGAACGTCGGGGTGGCGCAAATCCTGTCGCGCGATCGCATCCGGCTCCGGGTCTGGGAACGCGGCGTCGGCATCACCCGGGCCTGTGGAACGGGAGCGTGCGCCGCGCTGGCGGCGGCCGGCCGCCGTGGACTGACGGACCGGGTCGCCGAGGTCGTGCTGGATGGCGGGCCGCTGCGCATCGAGTGGTTGAAAGACGACCACGTCTTGATGACCGGTCCGGTGTCGGTCAGCTTTTCCGGCGTTCTCGACCCCTCTGTGCTGGCGTGAGGGCGCGGCCATGAGCGAACCGCGCGTTGTCACTCTCGGTTGCCGGCTGAATACGCTCGAATCGGAGATCATTCGCGGCGAGGCCGCCGCCGCCGGCCTCGATGACACGGTAATCGTCAACACCTGCGCCGTTACCACCGAGGCCGTGCGCCAGGCGCGCCAGACCATCCGCCGGCTGCGCCGCGAACGGCCCCGGGGACGCATCGTCGTCACCGGGTGCGCCGCGCAACTGGCGCCGGACGTATTCGCGGCCATGCCCGAAGTGGACCAGGTGCTTGGCAACACCGAGAAACTGCACCGCGACCATCTCGCGGAGCGCGATCGCAAGATCGCCGTTTCCGACATCATGAGCGCCAAGGACAGCGTCACCGAAACGGCGGGCCACCTGCTCCAGGGGTTCGAAAGCCGCACCCGCGCGTTCGTCCAGGTGCAGCAGGGCTGCGACTACCGCTGCACCTTCTGCATCATTCCGTTCGCGCGGGGTCCCAATCGCAGCATTGCGCCGGAGCGGATCGTCGATCAGGTGCGGGTTCTCAGCCAAAACGGCTACGCCGAAGTGGTCCTGACCGGTGTCGATATCTGTTCGTACGGTACCGATCTGCCGGGACAGCCGCGCCTCGGCCGGTTGATCCGCCGTGTTCTGTCCGCCGTGCCGGACCTCAAGCGTCTGCGGCTCTCGTCGCTCGACCCGGCGGCCATGGACGATGGCCTGTTCAGCGTTCTCGCCGACGAGCCGCGCCTGATGCCGCATCTGCATCTCAGTTTGCAATCGGGCGACGACATCGTTCTCAAACGGATGAAGCGGCGCCATTCCCGCGCCGAGGCGCTGGCGGTGGTGAACCGGGCGCGGCGCGCCCGCCCCGACGTGGTGTTCGGCGCCGACCTCATCGCCGGTTTCCCCACCGAAAGCGATGCCATGTTCGCCGCCACTCTGGGCGCCGTGCAAGACCTCGGATTGACCTACCTGCATGTGTTTCCGTTTTCCGCCCGCTCGGGCACGCCGGCGGCGCGGATGCCGCAGCTTTCCGGCCCGGTGAAACGCCAGCGCGCGGCGGCGCTTCGCGACGCCGGCGAGCGGGCGCAAAGACGATTTTTCGACAGCCGCGTCGGTTCGACGACGGAAATCCTGGTGGAAACCGACCGCGGCGGACGCTGCCCGTACTACGCGCCGGTATCCATCGACTTCGATGCCGAGCCGGGCGCCGTTGTCTCGGCGCGCATCATCGGCGCCGTCGACGACGGCTTAAAAGGCGGACGCACGCGATGAACCAGACGCCGAGCGAACAAGGAGAAAGCCTCGGGTGGCTTTCGCGAATGAAGAAAGGCCTGAGCCGCTCGTCGGCGAAGCTGACGGGCGGGATTTCCGACCTGTTCACCAAGCGCAAACTCGACGACGAGGCCCTGGAAGAGCTGGAAGAGCTGCTCATCAGCGCCGATCTGGGCGTGATTACCGCCGCGAAGCTGACCCGATCGCTGGCCAACAGCCGCTTCAACCAGGAGGTCACGTCCGAGGAGATCCGCGGCGCGCTCGCCGAAGAGGCGGCGGCCATTCTCGGGCCCGTGGCCCAGACCATCGCCATCCATCAGGCGCACAAGCCGCATGTGATCCTGGTCTGCGGGGTCAATGGCAGTGGCAAGACCACGACCATCGCGAAAATGGCGGGCCTGTTCAAGCACGTGGGTTTCAAGGTGGTTCTGGCGGCTGGCGACACCTTTCGCGCCGCCGCCGTCGAGCAGTTGCAGATCTGGGGGGAGCGCATCGGCTGTCCGGTGATTTCCCGGCCCATCGGCTCCGATGCCGCCGGCCTCGCCTACGACGCCTTGGAAAAGGCGCGTGCCGACGGCGCCGACATCCTGCTCATCGACACGGCGGGTCGGCTGCAGAACAGAGCCGACCTGATGGCCGAATTGCAAAAGATCGTGCGGGTCATGAAAAAGGTCGACGAAAACGCGCCCCACGATTGTCTACTGGTGTTGGACGCCACAGTCGGGCAAAATGCTCACAATCAGGTGGAGGTATTTCGCCAGATGGTCAACGTCACCGGGCTCGCCGTGACGAAACTCGATGGGTCGGCCAAGGGTGGCGTGGTGGTTGCTTTGGCCGAAAAGTTCGACCTTCCGGTGCACTTCATCGGTGTGGGCGAGTCGATGGAGGATATGCGGGCGTTCGATGCCCGCTCGTTTGCCAGAAGCCTCATGGGTCTGGAGGTCGAGGAACGGAGAGGATGATGGAGCAGAGACAGCCGCGCGGCATCGGCAGGGACCGCGCTCGGTTCGGATCCGGGGGGGCGGCCGTGGCGGTGGCATTGCTGGCCGTTGCGGCGGCAACCGGCGCCCCGGCGATTGCGCGGGCCAATCCCAACGCCGCCGGCCCGCCGGCGGCGATGCCGACCGAGAATGTCGGCCCCAATTCCACGCCGAGCACCGATTCGCTGATGGGCGCCCATCCGGTTAGGCGTTCCGACCGGGCCGCGAGCGTGGACCCCGGCGTCGCCATGGACACGTGGCACGCGCAGGCGGTGGCGCGGCTCTCGGCGGCGCTGGAACACTACGAAGCCCTGGCCCAGGCGGGCGGATGGTCGACGGTTCCCGACGGCCCGACCCTCGAACCGGGGACGCTCGACGCCCGTGTCGCGCTGGTGCGTCATCGTCTCGCGGCGACGGGCGACGCGGTGCCGGGCGTCGTGAGCGGTGACGCGGCGCCGGTCCATCTCACCAGCGAGGCGACGCTCGCGGAGTTCAGTCCGCTGGTTTTCGACACGACGCTGGCAGAGGGCGTGAAGGCATTCCAGGCGCGGCACGGCCTGTTCGTGGATGGCGTCGTCGGACCAAGAACCCTGAGGGCGCTCAATGTCCCGGTCGCGGCGCGCCTCAGAACCCAGAAGATCAACCTGGAGCGCCTGCAAGCCTTCAAGCCCTGGGGACCGTCCTATGTCCTGGTGAACGTTCCCGGTTTCGAGGCCCAGCTGATACGCGGCCACGAACCGATCCTGACAACCCGGGTCATCGTCGGCCAGCCGGACTGGCCGACGCCGCAGCTCGACGGCATGATCTCGCGGGTGGTGGTCAATCCCTACTGGAACGTCCCGAAAAGCATCCTGAGGCGGGAGATCATTCCTCGCATGCAGCGCGATCCCGGATATCTGGCGCGCGAAAACATCCGCGTGTTCAGCGGCTGGCACACGTTCGCCCGCGAGCTCGATCCCGCGGCGATCGACTGGAGCGGTCCGGCGGCTCCCATTTACCGTCTCCGTCAGGAGCCGGGACCGCAAAACGCGCTCGGCACGTTCAAGTTCGCATTCGACAACACTCAGAGCATCTATCTTCACGATACCCAGTCGCGGCGGCTGTTCGGCCGCGCCGGGCGCGCCCTCAGTCACGGGTGTGTCCGGGTGGAGCGACCGTTCGAACTGGCCGAATTGCTGCTCGCCGGTCAGGATCGCTGGAACGCCGCCGCCTTGCAGGGCGCCATCGACCGCGGCGACAACCGCTGGATCACCCTGAAACGCCCCGTCCCCGTCCATCTCGTCTACTGGACGGCATGGGCCGACGAGGCCGGCCGCGCGCACTTCCGCCGCGATATCTACGAACGCGACTGGAAACCCTATGCCCGCGAAACCAGCCAGCAGCAAGGAACCTAACGCACCCAAGGCAATAGGCGAGAGCGGCGGTCTGGAGCACGCCGTCACGGAGGTTTGTTGATTCGTGAACAGCGGTGCGCGCGCGGACGGCGGATGATGAGGTATCGTCAACGCTGGCTTCGTAAACCTTCGTAAGTTTCATGTGGAAAAAGACCGTTGCGTTCATCTGCGGGCCGGCCGTCGAGCGCCAACTGCCCGAGCGCATACGCCAGGCCATTGCCGAGCAGCAGGTTCAGGCCGAGATCCTGATCGGCTGGGTGCAGTTCGCCCTGGTGATCTTTTTTGTCGCGCTCTACACGATCGCGCCGAAAACGTCCGCGGGAACGGATTTCATGCCGGTGCCGATGGCGCTGGCGTTCTATTTCCTGTTTTCGGTCCTCCGCCTGTTCCTGGCCTATCAACGGATCCTGCCTCGGTGGTTCCTGCTCGGCTCGGTGGTCATCGACATCGGGTTGCTGATGGTGCTGATGTGGAGCTTCCATCTGCAATATCAGCAGCCGGCGCCGTTCTATCTCAAGGCGCCGACCCTGCTCTACGTATTCATCTTCGTGTCCTTGAGAACGCTGCGGTTCGAGCCGACGTTCGTCATCGCCTCGGGTATCGCAGCCGCCGTCGGATGGATGGCGCTGGTCTGGTACGCCCTCGACACCATGGGACCGGAGCCGGTCGTGACCCGCGACTACGTGCTGTACATGACGTCCAACCGGGTGCTGATCGGCGCCGAGGTGGACAAGATCATCACCATCTTGGTGGTGACCGTCGTCCTTTCGGTCGCGCAGATACGGGCGCGGCGGCTTCTCATGCGCGCGGTCACCGACGCCACCGTCGCCGAGGACCTCTCGCGGTTCGTGGCGCCGGAAATCGCCGATCAGATCACCCACGCGGAGCAAGCCATCAAACCGGGCGACGGCATGGTCAAGACCGCGACCGTGATGTTCTGTGATATCGAACGGTTCACCGGTATCAGCGAACACCTGGCGCCGGACGCGCTGATGCGGACCGTGAACGAGTATTTCGAAGTCGTGTCTCGGGTTATCGACGCGTACGGCGGTGTCATTTCCATGTTCCAGGGCGACGCCATGCTCATCACCTTCAACACGCTGAGGCCCGACCCCGATCACGCGGCCCATGCCCTTCACGCCGCGATCGGTATCCAGCGCGTGGTTCGGGAATTGCGGTTCGGTCCCGGCGTGGCGCTGCCGACGCGCTGCGGCGTGAATACCGGCGAACTGGTCGCCGGCGCCATCGGCACGAAGGATCGTCTGATTTCGACGGTGTATGGAGACGAAGTAAACATCGCGGCTCGTTTGGAACAGCTCAACAAGGAATACGGAACCTACGTGCTCGCCACCGAACAGACGGTACGCGCCGCCGGCGACGGGTTCGTTTGCCGCCCCATCGGCACCATCGCCGTACGGGGCCGGTCTTCACCGGTCAGTGTCTATGCCGTGGAAACCGAGGAGCCGCAAAGATAAGCGCCGATCACGCCTTGATGTCGAGATAGTATCCCCTGGGAACGTCCCGTTTGAACGGAACGCCGGAATCGAGCATTTGATTGAGCCGGGCAATGGCTTGGCGCGCGTGCGGCGCATCGGCGGAACCGGCCGCCGCCGCGCGAAGGTTGACGTCGCGCGACGCCCCGTAGCCGCGGGTATCGGGGCGATTGTGCGTCTGCGCCGGCTGGGTGGCCGGCCCGATCAGGGAAGGGCTTCCGGTCATGGATTGAAAATGCCGTCAAATTGTTAAAAAACCCTGAACAATCCGACGAATCGCGGCTGCGTCAGGCCGGGACCTTGGCGAACCACGGGCCGCCACCGGCCCGAAAGCGCTCCAACACCCAGGTGACGCTGGGAAACGCCAGCCGGTCCCACGGTATGGCGTCCCAAGCGAACAAGTCCACCTCCAGACTTTCCTCGCCGGCGGCAAACTCGGGTTCGCTCATCGGCGCGCGATAGAAGAACTGGACCTGGCTGATCCGTGGAATCTCGTAGATGCCGATCATCGCTTCAATGCTCACCCGGGCCCGCGCCTCCTCCCAGACTTCCCGCGCCGCGCCTTCGGCGGTGGTTTCGCCGAGCTCCATGAAGCCCGCGGGAATGGTCCAGAATCCCCGGGACGGGGCGATGGCGCGGCGGCAGAGCAGGATCCGCTCGCCCCAGGTGCAAACCGCGCCCACCACGATTTTCGGGTTGGTGTATTCCACGTAACCGCAATCGGGACAGACCAGACGGGTCCTGTTATCGCCATCGGGAACGGTTTTCACCGACGGCCCGGGAATCTGCTTGTGTTTCATGCGCGGAGTTTGCCGCGACCCGGGCGGCTAAAGCAATATCCGATCGAGCGGAACCGCTCGATCGGATGGACTTGCTCTACAAATCAATATTTTAGAGCACGACCATGCGATCAGATCGGGTCGATCTGATCGCACCGTGCTCTAGCGGCGCAGAACGTCGACGCCGGGGAGGGTCTTGCCTTCCAGCCACTCGAGAAAGGCGCCGCCCGCCGTGGAAATATAGGAGAAGTCGTCGCCGGCTCCGGCATGGGCCAAGGCCGACACGGTGTCGCCGCCGCCCGCGACCGACAAAAGCTTGCCGGCCTTGGTCAGCTTCGCGGCCTCCTGGGCCACGGCGTTTGTGCCGTTGTCGAACGGTGTCACCTCGAACGCCCCCAGCGGGCCGTTCCACATGATGGTCTTGCAGCCCGCGAGACGCCGGTTGAGGTCGGCGATGGAGTCCGGTCCGACGTCGAGAATCATCATGTCGGCGGGAACGGCATCGACCGAGACCGTTTCCGAAGCCGCCCCGGCCGCGAATTCGGCCGCCACCACCACGTCGCTCGGCAGAACGATCTCGCAGCCGGCCTTCTCGGCGCCGGCCATGATCGCCCGGGCGCTGTCGGCCATCTCATGCTCGCAAAGCGATTTGCCCACGTCGACGCCCTTGGCGGCCAGGAACGTATTGGCCATGGCGCCGCCGATGATCAACTGATCGACCTTTGCGGTCAGATTGCCGAGCACATCGAGCTTGGTGGAAATCTTGGCGCCGCCGACGACGGCGGCCACCGGATGCTCCGGGTTTTCCAGGGCTCCCTCGAGCGCCTCCAGTTCGGCCTGCATCAGCCGGCCCGCCGCGGACGGCAGGATCCGCGCCAGCGCTTCGACCGACGCATGCGCGCGATGCGAACAGGAGAACGCGTCGCTAACGAGAAAATCGCCGTTTTCGGCCAACTTTTTGGCAAACTCCTGATCGTTCTTCTCTTCTTCGGGATAGAAGCGGACATTTTCCAGCATGGCCACGTCGCCATCGTTCATGGCGTCCACCACCGCGGCGGCTTCGGAACCGATGCAGTCGGAGCCGAACGCAACCGGCTTTCCGATGATATCGGACAGCGCGTCGGCGATCGGCTGGAGAGTGAACTCGGGCTTCTTCTGGCCCTTGGGGCGGCCCAGATGGCTCAGCACGATCACCTTGGCGCCCCGGTCCGACAGTTCCTTGAGTGTCGGGACCGTGCGGTCGATGCGGGTGCTGTCCGTGACCTTGCCGTCCTTCATCGGGACATTGAGGTCGGCACGCACCAGCACCCGTTTGCCGGCAACGTCGAGGTCATCGATTGTTCTGAATGTGGTCATGGTTGCGGAACCCTCTTCCCCGGAAATGACTGAACTGGGATCAGCGACGCCCGCTCACGCGATCATGGCCCGTGGCGTCGTTTGTTTTTGGCCGTTCGGACCGGCTCGCTGGACCCCCGATACGACGGATGGCCATGGCGAGGCCCTCCAGCGTGTGTAACCGCTGTGTTATGCGGAGAAGCCGTCGAAAAGGCAAGTCCCGCCGGCCGATGCCGCCAAGTTTCCCGGAACGGATCACGACGCGCATGGCGCGCCCAAAAAAGATCCCGGTACTTTTTTGCCCTTACATTTGGTGCGACGGCCGACCGCCGCCATATTATACCCCATTAGGGGTAGAAAAAGCGGGCTTCGCCACACTATCGCCAAATTGGCGGACCATGTTCTCAGTAAGAAAGGTTGGTAGGTGGGCTTGGGGAGCCCATGACGCAACGAGCCCTGGCAAGGGCACATGAGTGGAGAATGCGGCAATGCTGACTCAGGCTTCTCATTGGATGGATGAACAACCCCCTCCTCCACTCACGCCGATGGAGGCGGAATTGATCGTACGGCGGGCGGAACCGGCCTTCACCGCCCACCAGGATTGGATCCGCAATGTTTACGCCAGCCTGATCTGCCGGCTCGCCCCCACCGGCGAACAAGTCAATGAAAACCGGCGGCTGCAATCCATCCTGACACAATGGTTCTGCTGCGAAAGCCGCGACCATGTCCGCCGCCATCCGCTGTATTCGTCCCTGGTTCGCGACCACCGCGAAATCAACGACATCGCGGAGGCGCTGCTCGACGCGGTCCGGGAAAACCGGGAGATCTCACCGGATCGGTTCGCGGCGTTTTCGCGGACGCTGGACCGGTTCACTCGCGCTTTCGAGGAGATATTGGGGGAATTGTGGTGTCTGCTCCGCACCGCCGACCCGTTGACCGGAGTGTCGACACGGTTCGCCATGCTGTCGCGTTTGGAACAGGAGCGCGACCGGGTCCATCGAACGGGAGAGTCCTGCAGTATCTGCATGGTGGATCTGGACCACTTCAAGCAAATCAATGACACGCACGGCCACCCGGTGGGCGACACGGTCCTGCAAAACGTATCGCGCCACATGCTCCGTAACCTGCGTCCCTACGATCAGGTCTATCGCTATGGTGGCGAGGAGTTCCTGTTGATGCTGCCGAACACCCGCCCGGACGCCGCGTTCCCGGTTATCGACCGGCTGCGTCAACGCATCAGCGATTCGCTGACACGGGTCACCAAGGGGGTCTCGATCCACGCCACGGCGTCGTTCGGTATCGCGGCGTTGCACCCCGATTGGTCCACCCATGAGGCCATCGGCATGGCCGATAAGGCGATGTACGCGGCAAAGGCCGCGGGCCGCAACCGCATTCGGGTCTGGAATCTGGAAAGCGCGAGCGCGGTCTGAGCGGTCGATCGATGCATACCACCCTGAATCACGAGAAACCTGGATTCCCGGTTTTCGATGCTGGTAGTCTTGATCAACCTGAAATCAACGTGGCGCGTCAAATGGCTGCGAAGCAATCGGATACCGACACGCCCGCGCCGCCATTCAGCCTCAGGGATGCCGAGCGGATCGTGCGCAGGCTGGCCCCCGCTCTCCAGCAACATGGGGCATGGATCCGGCGCATCCACGCCATGCTGGTATGTCGGACATCGCCCCACCCCGACGATCTGGAGCCCAATGGCCATCTGCGATCCGACTTCGGGCGATGGCTGAGCGAGGAGACCAATGAATACATCCTGAGCCACCCGGAATACGCCGCCGCCAAGGAATACCATCGCCGGGTACATGATATCGGCCGCGATCTGTGCGAGGCCGTGCGCGCCGGCGTCGCCGTCACGCCGACCCAGTTCGAAACCTTCTCCTCGACCGTCGATCTCCTGGATAGCAGCCTCGACGCCCTGGTGCGGGAATTGTGGGACCTTTTGCGCTATACCGATCCCCTGACCGGTATTTCCACCCGCTATGCCATGCTGCCGAGACTGAAGCAGGAACTGGACCGCGTCCTTCGCACCGGCCATCCGTGCAGCATCTGTATGGTCGATCTCGACCTCTTTAAGGCCATCAATGACGTGTACGGCCACGACGCCGGCGACCGGGTACTGGTGACGGTTTCGGAGCACCTGCTGCGCAATCTTCGCAGGTACGACCAGGTGTGCCGGTACGGGGGGGAGGAATTCCTTCTGATGTTCCCGAACACGTCGCCCGCCGCCGCCCTGCCGATCGTCGACCGTCTGCGGCAAGGCCTGGAGGAAACCGACGTGGATCTCGAAAATGGCGAGACCGCCCGCGTGACCGCGTCATTCGGCATCGCGCCGTTGGATCCGGGCCGGTCGGTTCGCGACAATATCCGCAACGCCGACGCCAGCATGTATGCCGCGAAGTCCGCCGGGCGCAACAACGTATGTGTCTGGCACCCTCATATCAACGGTCACTGATCACCGGCGTTGCAGCGCCTCGATCCGGGCTCTTGCATCCTCGGCTTTCTCGGGTTCACCCAGAACCTCGTAGGCGCGGGCGAGCCGTTGCCACCCGGCGAGGTCGTCGGGTTCCGCTTGCAGGCGGTCGGCCAATCGATCGACCATGGACCGGACCATCGCCTCGCGCTCCTGCTCGGACATCGCGGCCGCCGCGTCCATGTCGGCGCCGGTGGGCGCCGGAGAGGTTGCCGCCTCGGCCAGGGCCCGCGCATCCGCCGACGGCTCGATATCCGCCGGATCGATGCCGAGCTCCGCGGCCGCGCGCGCGATCTGCTGGTCGACCACTTGCAGCCAGGGGGAATCGGGCGGCGAGATCGCCACCAGATCGATCCAGCCCCGCAGCGCGCCCTCGGCGTCTCCCTGCTGGGCGCTGTAGAGCGCCAGATAGTACCGGGCTCGCGGGTCGCGGGGATCCTGGGCGGAGGCCATCTCGAACGCTTCCCTTGCGTCGACGGTCACCGCGCCGCCGGCCGCCGCCGCCAAGGCCTCGCCATAGGCCGAGGCCACGTCCGCGCGGCCGGACGCCAGCCCGAAGGCCCGGCCATAGGCCTCCACCGCATCCGGATAGCGCTCCATGGAGAGGTAGGAGCGGCCGAGCAGGAGCCAGCCCCGCAGGTCCCCCGGATCGGCCTCCAGGCGGCTGGCAAGGCGCGCCACGGCCTCCTCCATCGACATCTGCGGCGCGTCGGAAGCCCCCGCCGGCGACCGCGCGGTTTCACCGGGCGGCGGGCGGGCGGCAAGCGGTTGATCCGGGATCCGGGGCGTGCCGAGCAGCAGATAGAGGCCGAGCGCCGCCGCGGGAACGAACACGGAGACAACGATCAGCGAAACGACCGGCCGCTTCGATACGGCCGGTGCGGGTTGCCGGCCCGCTTGTCGCCGCGACGGCAACGAAGACGGTTCGCCGGCCGCCGACAGCATGCGTCTTTTGACCTCGAGGCGGGCGGCCTCCGCCTGTTCGGGATCGAGAAGCCCGCGTTCGAGGTCACGGTCCACTTCCTCGAGCTGGTCGCGATAGACGGCCATGTCGAATTCGCTGCGCGCCGGCGGGGCCGCGGCGCCACGGTGCAGCAGCGGTCCCACAAGCAGCACCAGCGTCGCCGCCGTAAGCACCAGCACCGCGATCCACAGCAAGCTCACCGACGCTCATCCTCCAGCAAGGCGGCAAGCCGCCGCTTTTCGGCGTCGCTCAGCGGCGGCGCCATGTCCGCGTTCACGGTCTTCGAGCGGCGGCGATAGAAGGCGATGACGGCAACGACCGCGATGACCGCGACGACGCCGGGCCCCAGCCACAACGCATAGGTGGACATCTTGAACGGTGGCTTGAGAAGCACGAAATCGCCGTAACGCGACACCACGTAATCCACCACTTCCCGGTCGCTGTCGCCGGCCGTCAGCCGGTCGCGCACCAGAACGCGCAGATCGCGCGCCAGTTCCGCGTCGGAGTCGTCGATGGACTGGTTCTGGCAGACCAGACACCGCAGCTCCTTGCCGATCTCCCGCGCCCGCGCCTCGAGCGCCGGATCGGCCAGGATCTCGTCGGGTTCGACCGCGCCGGCGCCCGAAACGCCCAGAACCGTCATCGCCATCATCGCCATCAGCACGGCGCGGAGAATGACCTTCAGTTGGCGCGCAGGTCTTGGACGATGGGCCATAGACGCTCCTCCCAGATATCCGGCGTAATCGGCCCGATGTGCTTGTAGCGGATCACCCCTTCGGCATCGACGATGAACGTCTCCGGCGCGCCGGTGACCCCGAAGGCGATGGCCGCCTTGCTTTCGGGGTCGTCGCCCACCAGGGTATACGGATCGCCGTGCCGGGCAAGCCACGCCGGTCCGGCGCCGCGATCCTTCTCGCGCCAGTCGATGCCGTAGATGGGGACGAGGCCGTCCGCCTTGATGCGCATCAGATGCGGATGCTCGATGCGGCAGGCGACGCACCACGACCCGAAGATGTTCACCAACGACACCTGTCCGAGCAGATCGGCGCTGGCGAAACCGCGCTCGCGGCCCTCGATGGGGTGGAGGTCGAACGCGGGCACCGGCTGGTCGATCAGCACCGATGGGATCTCGTGCGGATTCTTGCCGAGCCCGATCCAGAAGTACACCGCCAGCACCAGAAACGCCGCCAGGGGAAGAAGATAGAGAAGCCGCCGGAAAGACATCGCGCTTACGCCACGGCCGGTTTCCGCCGGCGTACCGGGGCGCCGACCCGGTGGCGCCGATCGGTCAGGCTGATCAGACCGCCGCTCACCATGATCAGCACGCCGCCCCACATCCACGCCACCAGGGGATTGAAGTAGATCCGCGTCACGAACGCGCCCTCCGTCGCCCTGCGGATCGCCGATGACGGCGTAGAGATCGCCCCAGAAGGTGGTGTGGATCCCAGCCTCGGTGGTCTGGCGGCGCTCGACCGAATAGGTGCGCTTTTCGGGCTCCAGCGTGACCACCGGCCGGCCATCGCGGTAAACGGCGAAGGTGCCGCGAACGGCGCGGTAGTTGGGACCGGCGATCGCGCGCGCGCCCTCGAACGTGTAATCGTAACCGGCGACAGTGACCGTCTCGCCGGGCGTCATCACCTGAATTTTCTCCACTTTCCAGACGCCGGCGCCGGTCATGCCGGCGATCACCACGGCGAGGCCGGCATGGGCGAGCGTCATGCCCCAGGCCGCGCGCGGCAGGTTCGAGAGGCGGCGAAGGCTCTCGCCCAGGGGGACGCGGAACAGCCGGATCCGACCGGCGAACTCGACCAGCGTTCCCACCAGCAGCCAGGCCGCGAGCCCGATACCGAGCAGCCCGAGCCACTGCTCGTCGCCGACGATCGCCCAGGTCGCCGCCACCGCCGCGATGGCCAACACCGCCGCGACCCACAGGCGTTGCAGGGCCGCGCCCAACTCGCCGCGTTTCCACGGAAGCAACGCGCCGACGGTCATGGTGACGACCAGCGGAACGGCCAGCGGCACGAACACCGCGTTGAAGAACGGCGGTCCCACCGACACCTTGCCGCCGTCCACCGCCTCCAGCATCAGCGGATAGAGCGTGCCGAGCAGCACCGTCGCCGTCGCCGTGGTCAGAAGCAGGTTGTTGAGAAGCAGGCCGCCCTCGCGGGATATGGGCTGGAACAGGCCGCCGCCGCGCAGGCTCGGTCCGCGCCACGCGAACAGCGCGAACGAGCCGCCGATGATGATGACCAGCAGCAACAGTATGAATACGCCCCGGGTCGGATCGGTGGCGAAGGCGTGCACCGACGTCAGCACCCCCGAGCGCACCAGGAAGGTGCCGAGCAAGCTCAATCCGAAGGCGACGATGGCGAGGAACACGGTCCAGCCCTTCAGCGTGTCGCGCTTCTCGACGACCACGGCGGAATGAAGCAGCGCCGTGCCGGCGAGCCAAGGCATCAGCGAGGCGTTCTCCACCGGATCCCAGAACCACCAGCCGCCCCAGCCGAGTTCATAATAGGCCCACCAGGAGCCGAGCGCGATGCCGACGGTCAGGAAACTCCACGCGGCGAGGGTCCACGGCCGCACCCACCGGGCCCAGGCGGCATCCACCCGCCCTTCGAGCAGCGCCGCGATGGAGAACGAAAAGGCCATGGAGAAGCCGACGTACCCGAGATAGAGAAACGGCGGATGGAAGGCGAGACCGGGGTCCTGCAGCAACGGGTTCAGTCCGAGACCGTCGACCGCCGGCGGCACCTGGCGTTCGAACGGGTTGGAGGTCAGAAGAATGAACAGGTAGAAACCGACGCCGATCCACGCCTGCACGCCGAGCGCCCGGGCCCGCAACCCCGGCGGCAGATTGCCGCCGAACAGCGCCGCCGCCGCGCCGAAAACCGTGAGGATCAGCACCCACAGCAGCATGGACCCCTCGTGATTGCCCCAGGTGCCCGAGATCTTGTAGAGCATGGGCTTCGTGGAGTGCGAGTTGTTGACCACGTTGAGGACCGAGAAGTCCGACGTTACGTAGGCCAGCATCAGGCAGCCGAACGCCAGCGCCACGAGCAGGAACTGGGCGACGGCCGAGGTTCGCGCCACCTCCATCCACGCGGCGTTGCCACGGGCGGCGCCGATCATCGGCAGGGTTCCCTGCACGAGAGCGACCACCAGGGCGAGAACCAGCGCGAAATGACCGAGTTCGACGGTCATCGGACTTCACCGTATCCGCTCTGGCCACCCGACATCTGGCCACCCGACATCTGGCCCTTCGACATCTCGCCTTCCGACATCTCGCCTTCCGACATCTGGCCGAACTCCTTCATCTTCTCCTGAATATGTTGCCATTGTCCCGATTTCTTCAAGGCGTCGGCCACCTCGGGGGGCATGTAATTCTCGTCGTGCTTGGCCAGCACCTGATCGGCGACGAACACGCCGTCCTCGAGGCGGCCTTCCGCCACCACGCCCTGGCCCTCGCGGAACAGATCGGGCAGCACGCCGGTGAAGCGGACCGGCAGGGTGTTGACCATGTCGGTGACGCGGAACCGGATCGTCGCGCCGTCGCCGCGCTCGACGCTGCCGTCCTCCACCAGACCGCCGACCCGAAGCCGCCGGTCGCCGGCGGGCGGGTCCTCGATCACGTCGGTGGGGCTGTGAAAGAATACGATAGCCTCCTCGAACGCCGACAGCACCAGGGCGGCGGCGACGCCGAGCAGCCCGAGGCCGATCAGTACGAAGGTGAGACGCCGGTGTTTACGCTTCATCGTCGGCCTCTAACGGGGTTATCCGGGTTGTCCGGTCGGCGGCGGCCCGCAAGGCGGCCAGGGTGGATTCGCGAACCTTGAGCGAGCGCACGGTGGCGATCAGCAGCACCGCCATGACCAGAACCGTCGCGGCGAATGCCGGCCAGACGAACCCGCCATACCCATCCATTTGGAGAAAAACCCGCAGGGAATCCATCCGCGCCGCCCCCTATCCATGCACCTGGCGCAGACGCAGCACCCGGATCTTGTTGGCGACGATCTCTCCCCGCAGCCGCAACAGCATCACCCAGAGGTAGTAGGTGGTGAACCCGGCCATCATCAGCCCCAGCGGCCACAGCATGCTGGCGTGAATGGTCGGCCCGTCCATGCGCACGATGCTCGCCGGTTGATGCAGCGTGTACCACCAATCCACCGAAAACTTGATGATCGGGACGTTGACGAAGCCGACCAGCGCGAGGATCGACGACGCCCGAACGCCGCGCCCCGGATCGTCGAAGGCACCTTGCAGAGCGATGTAGCCGAGGTAGAGGAAAAACAGCACCAGCATGGAGGTCAGGCGCGCGTCCCACACCCACCAGGTCCCCCACATCGGCTTGCCCCACAGCGCGCCGGTGAGCAGCGCGAGAAAGGTGAAGCACGCGCCGATGGGCGCCGTCGCCTTGGCCGCCAGATCGGCCAGCGGATGCTTCCAGATCAGGCCGACGGCGGCGGCCGCGGCCATGGCGGTGTAGCAGAACAGCGCCATCCACGCCGCCGGCACATGGACGTACATGATCCGCACGCTCTCGCCCTGCTGATAATCGGGCGGCGAGGCGAACAGCGCCAGGTACATCCCGGCGCCGAGCAGAACGGCGGTGAGCCCGGCGAGCCACGGCTCGAAGGCTTGGCTCAGGCGGGCGAAACGGGTGGGGTTGGCGAAACGATGCATCTCAATTCCGGCGCTCCGCCCCATCACTGGGCGGGGTTCTTAGTGGCGGACCCTCTTCTCTCTACTTACACAGATTTATTGAGGGCGCAAACCGGCGATATCGAGTACGCCATGGGTTCATATCATTCGATCGCCTGTCTCAGCGCCGCCGCCGCCGCCCACGGGGTGAGCACCAGCGCCGCCAGCAGCAGGCCCCCGAGCATCAGCAGATGCGGCCGCACCGGAAAGCCGAAGGCGGCGGCGTCGACGGCGGCGACCCCGAAGATCAACACCGGGATGAACAACGGCAGAACCAAAAGGCTCAGCAGAACGCCGCCGCGCCGCGACCCGAGGATCAGCGCCGCCCCGACCGCGCCGACGAGGCTGAGCAGCGGCGTGCCCAGCGCCAGCGCGCCGATCAGCGCCGCGAAGCCGTCCGCTTCCATGTTGAGGAAAACGGCGAGCAGCGGCGCGGCGGCGATCAACGGCAATCCGGTGGTCAGCCAGTGGGCGGTCACCTTGGCGACGACCACGGCTTCCAGCGGCACCGGCGCCAGGGCCAGCAGCTCCAGGCTGCCATCCTCGTAATCGGTCTGGAACAGCCGTTCCAGGGCGAGCATGGACGCCAGCAGCGCCGCCACCCAGATCACCCCGGGCGCGATCCGCGTCAGCATCTCCGGCTCGGGCCCGACGCCGAACGGAAACAGCACCACCGCGAGCACGAAGAACACCACCGCCATCAGGCTGTCCATGCCCTGGCGCAGCGCCAGGCGCAGGTCGCGCCGGACCAGGACCAGGGCGGGTCTCACCATGACAGCGCCTCGGCCCGCGGCGTGAAGTCGGCGAGATCGAGCGTGTCGGCGCCTTCGGGAAGGCGGCCGCCGTGCATGGAAACCACCACCATGCCGCCGGCGGCGCGGTGGCGGGCGATGGCGCCATCCACACGGACGGCGGCATCGGCATCGAGCGCCGTCTTCGGCTCGTCCAGCAGCCACAGGGGCGCCGGCGCGCTGAGGATGCGGGCGAGCGCGAGGCGGCGCTTCTGACCCGCCGAAAGATAGCGGCCCGGAATATCGCCGAGACCGCCGATGCCGAAGGCGTCGAGGGCCGATCGGGCGCGCGCCATGGCGTCGCCGTCGGCACCCCGGTAGCGGGCCCAGAAGCCGATGTTCTCGGCCACCGTCAGCGTCGGCTTGATGGCGTCCGCGTGGCCGACATAGTGCAGCCGCGCCCGGTGCGCTTCGGGGTCGTCGGCGACGTTCGCGCCGTCCCACGCGAGCATTCCGGCGGCGGGCCGCATCAGGCCGGCCATCAGCCGCAGCAAGCTCGACTTGCCGCTGCCGTTGGGGCCGGTGAGCACCAGCGCGCCGCCGGCCTTCACCTGGAAGGCGAGCCGCGCGAACACGCCGCGCTCGCCGCGTATGCAGGCAAGTTCCCGGCCCATGAAGACGCTCATTGATCCTCCACTGTCGCGACTGGCGACGCCGCACTGGCGGGCACGCTATCGCAAAATGCGGCCGGCACCAAACGGTGAACGCGGCGCCATCGGCGCGCGCAATCATCCAGCGGCCGTTGCGGTCGCGGCGCGGGACGTTGGATCGTTTCCAGGGGGCCTAAAAAAGAATAGGCGGCCGGTGAGGGGTCCGGCCGCCTAGTCCGGCTTGTATGCCGATTGGGGATACCAGAGATTGGGGGGTCTCTGGCCCTGTCTCGTAGGAGGTCTGTTTGTAATAACGAATATCAATCGCAAATATGTCAAAATTTTGTCTCTGTTGCACCGCGATGGCATTTTTGGGTACCTCGGCATTTTTACTCTCTATTTCATAAGCTTAAGCGCAGTTTTTTCTGGCAGCGAAACCAAATACGCTGCCTGGCTTCAGATCGAACATCGAGACGGTTTGCGAATCGGGGACCGGCGCGGGAAAGAACGGTCAATTCACATCCGATGACTGAGCCCGACGCGTTGGGATCCGGCGCCGCGAAAACCATATGGTCAGGGATATGACAACGAGGTTGTCCGGATGCCCGCGCCGTGAACACGAAAATCTTTGCATACTGTGAACGCGGTCTCGATCCCGGCTTCTGGGCGGAACCGGTCAACGCCGTCACCAACGCCGCCTTCGTCATCGCCGGCCTCGCCGCGCTCGTCTTGATCCGCGGCCGGCTGCCCCGCAGCGCCGGTGGGTGCATGCCGTGCTCGCCGGCCTGGTCGTGGTCATCGGCATCGGCAGTTTCCTGTTCCATACCCACGCGACCGCCTGGGCGGCGATCGCCGACGTCGCGCCCATCGGCCTGTTCATGCTGCTCTATTTCGGCGCGGCGCTCCGTTCGCTCATCGGCCTGCCCCTGGGTTGGGCGATGGCGTCGACGGTGGCCTTCGCGGCGTGCCTGTGGGCGGCGGGACGGATGACCTGCGATCCCGGCGGCGGGGTGGAATTCGCCGGCGGCGGCGGGCGCTGCCTCAACGGCTCGGTCGGATATCTGCCGGCATTGGCGGCGATGCTCGCCATCGGCGGCGTTCTGGCGCTGAAACGCCATCCGGCGGCGCGCTCGCTTTTCACCGCCGGCGGCCTGTTCGCCGTCTCGCTGACATTCCGCTCGGTGGATCAGTCGCTCTGCGGCCAAACCGTCATCGCCGGCACTCCCCTCGGCACCCATTTCCTGTGGCACACCCTCAACGCGCTGATGCTGTTCGTCCTGGTGCGAGCGCTGATACTTTACGCCCGACCGAGACTGGATGGTGCGTCCAATCCCCTTGAAAACCGGCCGGAACGAGGCTAGGTGATGCGCCATGGGGCCGCGTTCGCGGCCCTTTGCTCTTGGAGATGCGTGCCATGGGTTACAGGGTCGCGGTGGTGGGCGCCACCGGCAATGTCGGTCGCGAAATGCTGCAAACGCTGGCGGAGCGGAAGTTTCCGGTGGACGAGGTGTTTGCGCTGGCGTCGGCGCGCTCGGTCGGCAAGGAAGTCTCGTTCGGCGAGGACGCACACGCTGAAAATCCAAAACCTGGCGGATTTCGACTTCACCGGCATCGACATCGTGCTGTCGTCGCCGGGCGCCAAGGTCTCGGCCGAGTTCGCCCCCAAGGCCGCCGCCGCCGGCGCCGTGGTCATCGACAATACCTCGCATTTCCGCATGGATCCCGACGTGCCGCTGGTGGTGCCCGAGGTCAACCCGCAGGCCATCGCCGGCTATCGCAAGAAGGGCATCATCGCCAACCCCAACTGCTCCACCATTCAGATGGTGGTGGCGCTGCAGCCGCTGCACGAGCTGGCCGGCATCAAGCGGGTGGTGGTGTCCACCTATCAGTCGGTGTCGGGCGGCGGCAAGGAGGCGATGGACGAGCTGTTCGCGCAAACCCGCGGCATCTACGTCAACGAGCCGGCGAGCCAGCACCGGAAGAAGTTCACCAAGCAGATCGCCTTCAACGTGATCCCGCACATCGACACGTTCATGGACGACGGCTCCACCAAGGAAGAGTGGAAGATGGCGGTGGAGACCCGCAAGATCATGGGCGCCGATATCGAGGTCACCGCCACCTGCGTGCGGGTGCCGGTGTTCGTCGGCCATGCCGAGGCGGTCAACATCGAGTTCCGCCGGCCGATCAGCGAAGACCAGGCGCGCGCGGCGCTGCGCGGCGCGCCCGGCGTCATCGTCGTCGATCACCGTGCCGACGAAGGCTATGTGACGCCCGCCGAATGCGCCGGCGAGGACGCGGTCTACGTAAGCCGCATCCGCAAGGATCCCACCGTCAAGAACGGCCTCAACCTGTGGGTGGTCTCCGACAACCTGCGCAAGGGCGCGGCGTTGAACACGGTGCAGATCGCCGAGACGCTGATCCGCGAGCATATCCAGCGCGCCGCCTGACCGACAACGCCGACCGCCGGCGATCCCGGGGAGCACGATGGCGCGCGAGACGATGGCGCGCGAGACGATGGCGCGCTACAAATCCAGGTGCGGGTCGCGCCAGACCGCGGCCCGGCCGTCCCGGTCTCCGGCCGCTCGCGGTGAACGATCGGGACCGGCGCGTCTCTCGGGTCCGTCGTGGTCGCGCCGGGCGCGGCGGCGGTCGGGCCCGAAATAGGTGTCGCACTGGGTGTAGGGACGGGGATTGTCGATGACCGACTGGATGGCGCCGAGCAGACCGGCGCGGCGAAATCGGCTTGGTCACGAACGCGTCGACGCCGGCGTCGCGGGCGACCAGCGCGCGGCGGCACCGCCGGCGCGAAGACATGATGATGACGCCCACGTACGGGTCCGGACTGTCCTCGAGATGGCGCGCGTGCTTCACGAAGTCGAGGCCGTCCACGGGCTGCATTTCCCAATCCACCAGGACGATGTCGGGCGCGAAGGACTTGAAGACCGTCCGGGCATGGGCACCGTCCGCCGCTTCGCGGATTTCGCGGGCGTGACAGGACCTGAGGAGCCACTTGATGACGGTGCGCACGACGATGCTGTCGTCCACCACCATGAACGAAAATTCGTCCAGGCGCGGGGTCTCTCTCGACGGCTGTAGGATCATGGGCGATGCGGCCGGCTGTTGCAGTCGGAAGCGAACGCAGAAAACACTTATGACGAGATACAAATTAACTTATAGCTCGTTTAGGTAGTTTTTTCTACTGTAAAATTTCCCGCCGCTCAGCGCAGTTTGCGCGCCAGGAACCGTCGCGGCGGTTCGGCGATGGCGTCCTGCGCCTCGATCAGCCGCAATTCGGACGCATGGCCGGACGCCTTGACCACGGCGAATATGGAAGAAACGGCGCGCGACAAGGCATTGCCGGCGTTCCCTTCGCGAAGATAAAAGCCGAGAAACAGCGCCGCCAGGGCGTCTCCCGCCCCCTTGGCGGTGAGCGCCAGCCTGGGCGTGGTCACCAGCCAGGCGCCGTTTTCGTCGCCGCCAGGTTGGCGATGGTGTCTTCGTCCATGTTGGATGTCAGCAAAGAAGTCACCATCACCAGGCGGGCGCCGCGCGACAGCAAAAGATCGGTGGCCGCGAGAACGTCTTCGGCGGTCCGCACCGCGTGCTCCACCAGCACTTCCAGTTCGAAATGATTGGGCATCAGGATATCGGCGGCGGAGACCGCTTCGCTCCTGAAAAACCCGGAAAGACCGGCGGACACGTAAAGGCCCGGTTCGGTGTCGCCCATCACCGGGTCGCACAGTACAGCGCATCCGGATTGAGCGCCCTGACCCGCTCCGCCGCCCGCAAAACGGCCCGGCCCATCTCTTTCGATCCCATGTAGCCGGAAAGCACCGCGCGGCAGGACCTGAGCACGCCAAGTTCGTCCAGGCCGTCGACGATCTCGTTGATATCGGCGGTGTCGCGGGCCCGGCCGCGGAAGCTGTCATGGCCGGGATGATTGCTGAAGATCACCGTATCCACCGGCCAGACCTCGAACCCGGCGCGGCGAAGACAGAACACGGCGGCGGCGTTGCCGACGTGGCCGTACGCGACGGAGGATTGGAAAGACAGGATGGTCAAACGCGAACCGATCGATCAGCGGCAGAAAATATGTCAGGGCAACTTGCCATGAGGGGCCATCCAATAGTACGTTTTCGCATGTGCGAAAAGCAATTCCGCAAGCAACTATTGTTGAAACGCCCGCGATCATCCGGGAGGAGGAGAAATCACCATGGCCGCAACCGCAAGACCGCGCCGCAGCGTACTCTATATGCCGGGATCGAACGCCCGGGCGCTGGAAAAAGCCAAAACCATCATGGCCGACGGCCTGATCCTCGATCTCGAGGACGCCGTCTCCCCCGATTCCAAGGACCAGGCCCGCCTGCAGGTCTGCAACGCGGTCAAGGACGGCGGCTACGGCATGCGCGAAATCGCCATCCGCGTCAACGGCCTGGCCACCCCGTGGGGCTATGAAGACATCGCCGCCGCGTCGCGGTCCGGCGCCGACGCCATCGTCCTGCCGAAGGTGGAAAGCGCCGACGCGATCCGTCACATGGAGGCGATCATGATCGCCAACGGCGCGCCCGACGACATGGCCATCTGGGCGATGATGGAAACGCCGAGAAGCGTCCTCGAGCCGAGCGCATCGCCTAGGCGACGCGGCGCATGGGCTGTCTGGTCATGGGCACCTCGGATCTGGCCAAGGAGCTGGACTGCACCCACACCCGCGAGCGCCTGCCGATGATCACGTCGCTGGGCATTTGCATGCTGGCGGCGCGCGCCGCCGGTCTCGCCATTCTCGACGGCGTCTACCTCGATCTCGATGACGCCGACGGCTTCAAGTTCGCCTGCGAGCAGGGCGGCGACCTGGGCTTCGACGGCAAGACCCTGATCCATCCCAAGCAGGTGGCGCCGTGCAACGAGGTGTTCACGCCCCGGCCGGAGTTCGTCGAGTGGTCGCGCAAGATCATCGCCGCGCACTCCGCCGCCGCCGACCGAGGCGAGGGCGTCGCCGTCGTCGACGGCAAGCTGATCGAGAACCTGCACGTCGAGAGCGCCAAACGGGTGGTCGCCATGGCCGACGCCATCGACAAGATGGAGTCCGCCGCCGCGGCGTGATCTCGGCGCACCGGTTACCAACTTATCGGCGCCGGCCCTGTCTCCGCGAGAGGGCCGGCGTCGCCGGGTGAGCCCACGGTCTCGAAGGAACCCGTCGCCGGCATGACACGACACCGCAGGCCGAAGACGCGGAGCGCCAAGATCAGGGACGACCGCGCCCGGTTGCGCGCGGCCGGGCTGCGGCCGCTGCAAATCTGGGTTCCGAATACCCGCGCTTCTCACTTCGCCGAGAGGGCTCGACGCCAATCCCTCCTCGTCAGCGCCCACGCCAGCGAACGGGACGCGCTCGAGTTCATCGAAGAGGTTGCTGATTTCGATACTCAGTGACTGTGTGCCTTGGAATTGCGGGATGAGATCCCCTCGGTGAATTCTTCTGGACTGGACCGAATTGACCGCATTGCGATCATTGATTACACTGAGATCATTGATCGCAGTCTGGAGTGCCGCCGTGGCCAGTATCACCGTCCGTAATCTGGATGACGCCTTGAAGAAACAACTGCGGATCCGCGCCGCCGAGCATGATCGGTCCATGGAGGACGAAGTACGGGAGATCCTGCGAACCGCGCTGTCCATACAAGACCAACCGCCACGAAACCTGGCCGAAGCCATCCGGAAACGGTTTGATCCGCTGGGCGGCGTGGATCTGCCGTTGGTTGCGCGGGAGCCCTTGCGCGAACCGCCGACGTTCGAGGAATGATCGTCCTCGACACCAACGTGCTCTCCGAGTTGATGCGTCCCGAACCGGCTGAAGCGGTGGTGAGATGGGTGGCCGGCCAGCCGGTGTCGCAACTGTTCACAACGAGCGTGACCCAAGCGGAGATCGGTTACGGATTGGCGCTGATGTCTCTCGGCGCACGGCGCCGAGCCCTCGAAGCGGCGGTGGAACGCATGTTTTCAGAGGATTTCGGCGGCCGCATTCTGCCATTCGACACTGCGGCGGCCCATGAGTATCCGACCATCGTGGCGATGCGAAAGCAAAAGGGCGAGCCGATCGCGGCGTTCGACGCCATGATCGCCGCCATCGCGCGGTCCCGAGGCGCCGCGGTGGCGACACGCAACGTCAAGGACTTCGAGAATTGCGGGATAACCGTTATTGATCCCTGGCGCCCGTAAGCGGGATCAACTGAATCTGAAACCATCGATCACGATCATCCCCTCAGCCACTTCCACCCTTTTCGATTTCTGAGTACTGCACCCAAAATGGCGAAGATAATCATTCCAATTGCCATTCCCAGTGGTCCACCAAGCGCAAATCCGACAACTGCGCCCACTGCCGCTAGACCCGCCACCCTTCGATGCGTTCCAATGATGGCTCCGGCAATTGTTCCAAGAATTCCGGGAAGCTAGGACGGTCAGGGCGATCCAGTGCCAATCTTTCGCGCCTGCCTCGCCTATCAAGACGCCGATTGCCACGAAAATCGCCCCTACAACCGCCCCGATTACGCATCCGATACGCGCTCCGACCTGTCTTTCATGGACTGTCGTGGTCCCGGGTACAATAAGCGGGTCGGGTTGTGCCCATACAGATTGAGATCTTGCCGAGGATTGCCGACGGTTCAAATGTAGCTTCTCTTTAGTTGATCATACGCTTGCTGGCCATCGCCAGTGAAATCGATGTGGTGTAAACGCCGCAAACGGATGTAATTTCGCAGGCGCGGTACAGGACCGGTATCACTGCTTTGTCTCTCTCCAGCGCGTACAGAGACTTCGTCCATCACGTTCTTGGACGCGATCGCTTCGGGAGAGATGACCGCGAGTACGCCCTCGCAACTGGTCAGCGCCGCCTCTACGGCGGTGTCCCGATGCTGCCCGCCAAGAATGTCGAATTGATCCAGCCACACATTCGCGCCAGCATCTCTCAAGTCCGTCGCCAGCTTCAGAACAAACTCTGAATGAGCGCGCGCGTAACTGAAGAAGTAAGTGTGCTCTTCGTGCGGCATGCTCCCACCCCCCGTTTGCGGCCTGGGCGGCAAGTTTATCTCCCGCTGCTGGCCTTAGTCGCCTGTTTTCAGCAGAATTAACGGGGTCATGTGTGGACGACCTCTGCGTTGCAAGAAGAAATCGGCCTGATTGCCGCTTCGGTCGTGAAATCAAGCTCAGAATCGATTGATCCTTGGTCCCTCACATTGGTTCGCGCGACGTCTCCGCAAGTGCCCGAAAACGATGGGGTCAGAATCAATTGATCCTAGTCCAATCCATACTTGGCCCGGGACAGTTTCATCAACTCACTGTCGCGATGCGCCAAGAACTGGCGGCGCGTTGACGGAGTTCCCCGATCATTTCAATGATTTCGCTTTCCTCTGTGTGGCTCTTAACGATTGCCGTCGCTGACACGAACATATCATGAGCGCGCTCCACTATTGCCAATTGGGCTTTTACGCTTCCACCCTCCAGGCGTCTCATAATTGGCGAAGACACACCAAGAGCATCTACGCCGTCGAGCAGAACCTCGGAGTACTGCTCAAATACATACTCCATTGATCCCCAATAAATGGAACAATAGATTTCCTAGAACTCATTAAATAATTGCCTAGCATTGCTCCAAACCACAGCATAATATTCTTCTGGTATTCATTTGGTAATTTTAGCGCAATTGACATGATTAATCGCAGCAGAAGTTAACAAAACTAACTCAGCTTGCATTTTGATTTTATTTTTACTTGGCAAGAAAAATGAGCCGTACTTGAAACCGCCTTTCCAAGCAAATACTCTAGTCCGCCACGGCGAGTTTTCCATCTCTACCAACCGAACCAGCTTCGTCACCAACACTACCGCGTATTCAGCGTTCATTACCATTTCCGCTATCACCGTTAAGGTTCCTAGAGAATTACCGAAACTGCAGCACAGTCTTAATCGCTGGTTCTCGTTCGCTAACTCATATGCTGTCCCTAGTGTGAGAGAAGCTAAACCTGTTCTCCTTAATTAGCGTTAACAAGGTAAGAACGTGTTAACCGCGCAGTTATTAGCTCCGTTTATGCTACGGAGCCATGACTGTCATTCCCTTCCCTCCTCAGGACAAGCAACCTGCTCCGGTAACTAATGCGTTCGCCCTGAAAAATGGCTAAGCGATTGACTTCTGGGGGCTGGAGCATCGCTGCGAAGTATTGGTTTTTGTAAACGACGGGGTCAGAATCGATTGATTTTGAAATTCGACTCTACGGTAATCCGCCATCGTAACAGCGGTCAACTGAGTCTGATCCTATCGATCTCTTTGCTACATTGCTAGACGCGCCCCCCTTCTCCCGCGAGCCTCGGCTGCTCGTGCGGCGGCGGCAGGCTGGCCTTGGTGGGCAGATGGCGGATGGCCTCGCCGGTCTGCCTGTCGGCAACCACGAGATCGTGCTGCGCCTGAAGATTGAGCCAGAACTGGGGATCGGTGCCGAACCAGTGGCCGAAGCGCAGGGCGGTATCGCCGGTGATGGCGCGCTTGCCCGCGATGATCTGGCTGATGCGGTTGGGCGGGCACGTCGATCTGGCGGGCGAACTCGGACAGGGTGACGCCCAGGGCGTCGAGCTCATCCTTGAGGATCGCGCCGGGGTGAACGGCTCTCATAAACATGGCAGGACCTCCTTTCATCGATGGTAGTCCACAATTTCAACGTTGCCGGGTCCAGGCTGGCCGTCGGGCCACTCGAAGCAGATGCGCCATTGCGCATTGATGCGGATCGAGAACTGCCCTGCCCTGTCGCCCTTGAGGGCTTCGAGCCGGTTTCCCGGCAGGGCGCGCAGGGTTTCAAGGGCGGTGGCGGCATTGAGGATGGAAAGCCGCCGCGCGGCCTGGTCCTCGAAGCCCTGGAACGCCTTCACGAACTCCCCTGCGGCGAATTGGGCGGTCTTTTTGTCTCTGTAGCTCAGGATCATACAGCTACCAGTATAGGGGCTTTGACGCCTAACGTCAAACGTCAAACGTCATGAACGAAGGGGTCAGGAGCGAAGGCGTCAGAATCGATTGATCCCGGAGCGTTTGGCCGCGTGGCTTGTCTCACATCCGGTTGGCTATGGATGTTTGAAATATGGCAAAGGAGGGCGAGATCTTCGCGAGCGGAACTGTACTGTGTATGGGGTTGTTTTCGACTTTTTGAAACACCCCTCCCCCCACCCCGATCTCGCCATTCCGGCGAGGGGTGAGCATGAATGGCCGCACGCGCCCGCAACGGTACGCAAATCGGGCGTTGTGGCGCGGCGGCGATCTATGCCTAGCCGAGTTCGGCGGTGGCCGACATGGCGACCTTGCCGTTGGGGCCTTGGGCTTCGAGTTCGACGGTTTTTCCGTCGTCGGTGGGTTTGGCGACCAGGCGGAACGGCGCCAGGTCGAACAGCGGCGCCTGGCCGCGGAAACTGAAGCCCGTGGCCGGCCGGCCGGCGTTGTGGCGGACCAGCTCCATGAGCAGGATCGCGGTCAGCGGTCCGTGCACGATCAGTCCCGGATAGCCTTCCTCGCTCATCGCGTAGGGCCGGTCGTAGTGGATGCGGTGGGCGTTGAAGGTCAGCGCCGAAAAGCGGAACAGCAGACGCGGATCCGGGGTCACCGTCCGGGTCCACGCGCCGGCCGGCGGCGGCGGCAGCTCGACGACCTCCGGCGCCGGCACCGGGGCGCCCGGTTCGCGGTAGACGATGTCCTGCTGCTCTTCGATGCAGAGCGCGCCGTCCTGGTGGATCTTGTAGCCGACGGTGACGAACGCCAGCGTGCCGGTGCGGCCCGCCTTTTGCGAGACCTTGAGGATCTCGCGCGTCGCGGCGCGCCGGCTGGCCGATGACCAGCGGCTTGTGAAAGCGCATGCGGGCGCCGGCGAACATGCGCCGCGGCAGCTCGATGGGCGGCATGAAGCCGCCGCGCTCGGGATGGCCGTCGGAGCCGAGTTTCGATTGCGGCGCCTTGGGCAGAAAGTAGAACCAGTGCCACACCGGCGGCAGCGGCGCGCCGTCGGCGAAGGCGGTCGACGTGTCGTCGAGCGTGGCGGCCAGCGCCTGGGCGGGAAACAGGCCGATGTGGTCCTCGACGGTGTCGGTGTTGCCGATCCACTCGGCGAAGGGGGCGTTGTCCTCTGTCATTTCGGGGTGCATGGCGGCCTCACGCGTGAACATCGACGGGGCCGGCGATCACGCCGCTGTCGCGGAGCTTGCCGATCTGGGGATGTCGAGGCCGAGGATCTCGCTCAGCACCTCGTCGGTATGCTCGCCGAGCATCGGCGCCCGGGTCGGCGGCAAGCGTTCCAGGTTGCTGAATTCGAGCGGCGATCCCGGCACCAGGTAGCTGCCGATGCCCGGCTGTTCGATTTCCGCGAACATCGGGTTGTCGGTGGAGCACCGCGGATCGTGCTCGATCATCTGCAGGAACGTCTGATAGGGCCCCCAGCAGACGCCGGTGCCTTCGAAGGCGCGGGTGACCTCGTCCAAGGTGCGTTCGGCGAACCACGGCTGCAGCACCGCCGAAATGGCGTCGCGCGCCTTGAAGCGGTCGCCCTCCCTGCAGAGGTTGACGCCGAGCAGCGGCTCGATCAGCTCCAAGCGCTCGGTCAGTCCGGTGGACTTGCAGAGCGCCGCCCACTGGCGCTTGGTGATGGCGACGACGTAGATGTAGCGGTCGTCCTTGGTTTCGAACTCGCGGCCATAGGCGCCGTACAGATAGTTGCCGAAGGAGTAATGGTCCTCCTTGTTGATCTGCGCCTCGCCGATCAGCCCGAGATTGCCGACCATGGCCATGGCCACGTCCGACAGCGGCAGCTTGATGAACTGGCCCTCGCCGGTCATGCGCCGCAGCCGTTCGGCGCCGACGATGCCCATGGCCGCGGTGACGCCGGTGATGGCGTCCCACGCCGGCAGCACGTGATTGACCGGATTGACCGGCTTTTTGGCCGTGGGTCGGACCGGTGGCGAAGGGAATGCCGATGGCGCAGTTGACGGTGTAGTCCACCGCCGAGCTGCCGTCCGGATTGCCGAACAGGTTCATCATGATCAGGTCATCGCGGCGCTTCTTCAGGGCCTCGTAGCCGAGCCAGCCCGATGCCGGAAAATTGGTCAGGAATATGCCGTTGCCTTCGCCCGGCGCGGTGATCAGGTTGGCGATCAGTTCCTGACCCTCCGGATCGCGGGTGTTGACGGCGATGGAGCGCTTGCCCTTGTTGAGGCCGACCCAATAGAGGCTCCGGCCCTCGGCGGTGAGCGGCCAGCGGTTGGCGTCGAGGCCGCCCTGAATGGGATCGAACCGGATCACCTCGGCGCCCTGCTGCGCCAGCGTCATTCCGCACAGCGGCGCGGCGACGAACGCCGATCCCTCGATCACACGCATCCCTTTGAGCAGATTGTTCAAGGCGTTCCCTCCTCATTGTATATCCGCGAAACCAGCTGCGCCGGTGGCGGCGCGGGGGCACGGATCTTTATTTCAGCCGTCCCGGTGAGCGCCGATCTCGGCCTCCGACGGTTTGATGCGGTTGTATCAAGAGTTGCTATACCCCGCAACTGCAAGGGGTATGTGTATAATTCACAACTGAATTGCCTGCGATGAGTGGTTCCGGAAGTGGATCGCGGTGTAAAACCCTGCTAGATTCCCCGCCGCTGGATCAGATCTGTCGGGGGCGACCGTCAATACAATCGATAAAACGCTCTCGTGACGGACTCCGCGAACGTCCAAGCGACGCAGGAATACAAGTAATTGGGAGGGAGGGCATTCGATGCAGTCCGACACGCCGGATAAAGAAAAACCCCGCAAGGCAACGAAAAAGGCGCAAGCCGAGCAACCGCAGGAGGCGCAACGCCGAGCAACCCCAAGGCGCCGACAGCTCCGATCGACCCATCGACAGGAGAAAAAGTGGTTCGAGGAGCAGAAGCTGCCGATGGCCGGCGTCCGCGTCATCGATGTCGGCACGTTCCTGGCCGGGCCGTACACCGCGTCGATGCTGGGCGAGTTCGGCGCCGAGGTGCTGAAGGTCGAGCACCCGATCGCCGGCGATCCCATGCGCCGGTTCGGCACGCAGACCAAACGCCATGACGCGACCCTGGCGTGGCTGAGCGAGGCCCGCAACAAGAAGTCGGTAACCATCGACCTGCGCCAGGCGCCGGGCGTCGATCTGTTCATTCGCCTCGTCAAGAAGGCCGACGTGCTGATCGAGAACTTCCGGCCCGGCATCATGGAAGAATGGGGCCTCGGCTGGGATGTGCTCAAGGCGGCCAACCCCAAGCTGGTGATGCTGCGGGTATCGGCCTATGGCCAGACCGGCCCCTACCGCCAACGCACCGGTTTTTCCCATATCGCTCACGCCATCGGCGGCCTTTCCTATCTCTGCGGCTTTCCCGGCGAAACCCCGGTGGTTCCGGGAACGGCGCCGCTCGGCGACTATATGTCGAGCCTCTATGGCGCGATCGGCGTCATGCTGGCGCTGCGTCACGCGGAGAGCACCGGTCAGGGTCAGGTCATCGACGTTGGAATCTACGAAGCGGTGTTTCGCCAGATGGACGAACTGGCCGCGGCCTATGGGCTGTTCGGCAAGATCCGCGAGCGCGAGGGCGCCGGCAGCTTCGTCGCCGTCCCCCATGGCCACTTCCGCACCAAGGACGAAAAGTGGGTGGCCATCGCGTGTACCACCGACAAGATGTTCGAGCGCCTGACCGAGGTCATGGAACGCCCGGAGATGGCCTCGCATACAATGTACGGCGAACAACGCAAGCGGCTGAAAGCGCGCGACGAGGTCAACGCCATCGTCACCGAATGGACCGGCTCTCTCACCCGCAAGGAACTGATGGACAAGTGTCTCGCCGGGCAGGTGCCGATCGGCAGGCTCAACAACATTGAGGACATCTTCAATGACGAGCACTTCAAGGCGCGCGGCAATCTCGTGAGCATGGAAGAGCCCGGGATGGGACCGGTGGTCATTCCCGGCGTGGTACCGACGCTTTCGGAGACCCCTGGCCGGATCACCAATCTCGGGCCGCCGCTCGGCAATGCCACCTATGAAATCATGCGCGAGCTTCTCGGTCTGTCGGCCGATGAGATTGCCCGCTTCCGCAAGCAAAAGATCATCTAGCGCGGCGTGTCCGCGACCAGCGCTCTCGAGGTGAACCATGACTGAAGAAACCAAACCCGACCTGCCGCTCAAAGGCGTCCGTGTCATCGACGTCGCCACCATCATCGCCGCGCCCTATTGCGCGGCCATGCTGGGCGAGTTCGGCGCCGATGTATTGAAGGTGGAGCATCCGGTGGGCGGCGATCCCTGCCGGCGCTTCGGAACTCCAACCAAGCGCGGCGATACGCTGACCTGGCTCAGCGAGGCCCGCAACAAGAAATCCGTGACCATCGATCTCCACAGGCCGGAAGGGGTGGAGCTGTTCAAGGCGCTAGCGGCGCAGACCGACATTATCTGCGAGAATTTCCGACCGGGAACCTTGGAAAAATGGGGACTGGGTTGGAAGGTGCTCAGCGAGATCAACCCGGGCCTGATCATGCTTCGGGTGTCCGGCTACGGACAGGACGGCCCCTACGCCAGCCGCCCCGGTTTTGCCCGTATCGCGCACGCGGTGGGCGGCATCGCCTATCTCTCCGGCATGCCCAAGGGGACGCCGGTGACGCCGGGCTCGACGACGCTTGGCGATTACATGTCCGGCCTTTACGGCGCCGTCGGCGTACTGATGGCGCTGCGTTACAAGGAAAAGACCGGCAAGGGCCAATATATCGACACGGCCTTGTACGAATCGGTGTTTCGGTGCACCGAGGAACTGGCGCCGGCATATGCCATGTTCGGGACCATTCGCGAGCGCCACGGACCCCACATCGAAAGCGCTTGCCCCTACGGCCATTTCCCGACCCGCGACGGCGGCTGGGTGGCCATTGCGTGCACCACCGACAAGTTGTTCGCTCGCCTCGCCAAGGCCATGGACCGGCCGGAACTGGCATCCACCTCTCTCTACGGACTGCAGTCCGAACGGATCGAGAACCGGGGCGACGTCAACGAGATTGTCCGTGACTGGTGCGGCTCGCTGAGCCGCGACGACGTGTTGGAGCGCTGCAACAAGTACGGCGCGCCGGCGGGTCCGTTGAACAACATCCGGGACATCTTCGCCAATCGGCAGTTCCACGCGCGTCGCAACATGGTGTCTGTGGACGAGGATAATGTGGGCGAGACGGTCATCGTTCCCAACATCGTTCCGAGACTGTCGGAGACGCCCGGACGCATCGAGCACTTGGGTCCGACGTTGGGCCAACACACCGATGAAGTGCTGAAGGGCCTGCTTGGCATGAGTGACGCCCAGATCACCGAATTGCGCGAGAAACGCGTGATCTGACCGGGAACGGGGCGCCGGCGGTGCCGGCGCCCCGTGCCGATTGGCGATGGCAAGGGCCGATACTCATGACCATAACCCTGGCGTTCGACGTTTACGGCACGCTGATCGATACCGCCGGCGTGATCGAAAAGCTGAAGGAACATGTTGCCGATCGGGCCCCCGCGTTCTCCACGCTGTGGCGAGAAAAGCAGATCGAGTATTCGTTCCGGCGCGGCCTGATGCAGAACTACCGGGCATTTTCCGTGTGCACCCGCCAGGCGCTGGACTATGCCTGCCGCGTTTTCGAGGTCGATATCCCCGATGCCGGCCGCGACGCACTCATGGAGACCTACCGGGTACTGCCGGCTTTTCCCGAGGTTCCGGAGGCGCTGATGGCATTGAGGGCCGGGGACACCCGAATGTTCGCGTTCTCCAACGGGACCGCGGATGCCGTTCGCGAACTCCTGCGCAACGCCGAGATCGACGGGTTCTTCGACGATGTGGTCAGTGCCGACGAGATCCGCAGTTTCAAGCCCAATCCGGGCGTCTATGCGCACTTTCTCCGGCGCGCCGGCGCGGGCGGCTCGGAGGCCTGGTTGGTGTCCAGCAACCCTTTCGACGTCATCGGCGCCATCTCCGCCGGCATGCGCGCGGCCTGGGTCCAGCGCTCGCCGGGCGCGGTGTTCGATCCGTGGGAAATCCAGCCCACCGTCACCATCGCGGGCCTCGCCGAGCTTGCCGACACACTGGGTGACGCGGCGCCGGGATGACCTCGCGGGCCCGCCGGGCACACCGTTTCAGCCCTGCGCCGCAGCCGGGTTTCCGGCGAACCAAATGGCAATGCCGGTGACATCGGGCGCGGCGAGACGGGCTTGCTCAAGCCCGAGGCTTCAACGAGTGCACGCATCAGTACGCCTCGTCTTTGACAATCCGGAACCACCGGTACCCGTATTCACCGATTTCGAATTCTCTGGCCGCTTCGCCGTACGGTCGGTCGGCGACCAGTTCGCCCACGCCCTTCCAATCGTCGTCGTCCAGCGGCAGCCGTACCGTGCACGGCTCGGCGGCGAGATTGTGAACGGCGCAGAACAGGCGGTTGTTCCATCGACAGGTATGCGCCAGGACGTGCGGCTGACCGGTGTCGAGGATATCGAAGTCGCCCCAGCCGATCTCGGAGCTGCTCGTCCGCGCCCGGATGAGGTTGTGCATGCGGTTGAGCAGCGAATTGGGGTCGGCGAACTGAGCCCTGACATTGACGGTCCGGTAGTCGAACGCGCCGTCCTGCACGACCGGTCGGATCAAGTCGTCGGCCGGTGCCGAGGAAAACCCGGCGTTCTTCGTGTCCGCCCACTGCATCGGGGTGCGGACGGCGTTGCGCTCTTTCAGGGACAGATCCTCTCCCATGCCGATCTCGTCGCCGTAACGGATCACCTGGGTGCCCGGCAGACTGAACATCAGGCTGTGCGCCATCTCGATCCGGCGCTGGTCGCCATCCAGCATCGGTGCGAGCCGCCGCCGGATGCCGCGATCGTAGATCTGCATGTCCGGCCGCGGCCCGAAAGCCTGGAACACCTCCTCGCGTTCCTCGTCCGTGAGCCGGCCGAGGTCCAGTTCGTCGTGGCCGCGCAGGAATTGAGCCCACTGGGCCTTGTGCGGCAATTTTGGAAGCGACGCGAGGGCACTCTTCAATGGCGCGCTTTCCTGGCGCGCCAACGCCAGGAACAGCGCCTGATTGACAATGAAATTGAACAGCATATGCATCCGCCGGGCGCCGCAGAAGTACTCGTCGACCTTCTCGACCGCGACATTGGCCTCGGCCAGCAGGATGGCATCGCCCCGCTGCCACGACACCTCGGCGTTCATCGTCTCGAGAAACGCGAACATGGCGTCGCGCTGGGGCGCCTGCTCGTCGAGGAGTTCGATCAGAAACGGTGCGGCATCGATGCGGAACCCGGCCACGCCGAGTTTCAGCCAAAAACCGATGACCCGCAGGATCTCGTCCCGGACCAGCGGATTTTCGATGTTGAGGTCGGGCTGATGATCGTAGAAGCGATGGAAATAGTAGGCACCGGCCTGTTCGTTCCAGGTCCACGTGGTCTCCTGAACGCCCGGAAAGACCATGCCGGTATCCGCCCCCGCCGGTTTCTCCTTGGACCAGAGATAAAAGTCCCGGTAGCGCGAAGAGGGATCCTTGCAGGCCTCTTGAAACCACGGGTGCTGATCCGACGTGTGATTGACGACGAGGTCGAGGATCAACCGGATGCCGCGTTCCTCGAGCGCCCTGGCGAACTCGGCGAAATCGCCCAGCGTGCCGAGACGCGGATCGACGCCGTAATAATCGACGATATCGTATCCATCGTCGCGGTTCGGGGTCGGTTGAAAGGGCTGGAGCCAGACGGCTTCGACACCGAGGCTGTCGAGATAGTCGACACGGCCGAGCAACCCATGGAAGTCGCCGATACCGTCGCCGTTCCCATCCATGAAGGTTTCGACATCGAGACTGTAGATTATCGCGTTTTTATACCACATGCTTTTTCCAAGTCCTTGCTTTCACCGCTGCCGAGGCTCGCGTAATACGCCGAAGCGGCGTCGATGTGCTCGTCTTCCAAATGTTTAGCCGATTGTCGTCATCAGGTGACTATAGGGGCTTCCGCCGCGATCCCCCTCGCGAAACAGCCGCAACTGGAGCGCCAGGTAGTCCGGGTACTGTCCCGCCAATTTCGGGTACCGCGGATGCCGCGGGATGTCCGCCGGTCCGTGGCAGGACGCACAGGGCGGTATGCCCGCTTCCGGCACCCCTTCCCGTGGCGATCTTGCGGCCGGTCTCGATCAGCGCCGCGTCATCCGGGCGGGCGTCCGCGCCTTGACGACAGGATGCGCCGAGGCCGACATTTCCGCCCATCGCCGCGTAGTGCCGCGCGAGGGCGGGCAGCATCGGCGTCGTCGAGGCCGGCGATCGCCAGTTCCATGATGCCGCTCGGCCGCGCTCCGCTGGCGTAGCTCGCCATGGCGGCGAGCAGATAGGGTTCGGACTGGCCGGCGAGAATGGGAAACGCGCCGAGGCCGCGACCCGTGCCGGTTCGCCGTGGCAGCGGGCGCAATACGCGACGGTGTCGGCAAACGTGTCGTTCGGACGTCCGGCGTCGCCGCCGTCGCCCGGGTCGCCCAGGTCGCCCAGGTCGCCCGCGTCGCCGAAGGCAAGGCGTTGGTAGGCTTGCGGATCGAGATCGGGAAGCCGCAACAGGAACGCCGTCATCGCCCACGCCTCGTCGTCGCGGTGAAGCGCCGGCCACGCCGGCATACCGGTATATTTCACGCCGTTCTTGACGATCCAGAACAGCTCGCTCGGCTCCCACGACGCCACGCGTTCGACCAGGTGCGGCGGCGTCGGGGTCATGCCCTTGGCCACCGGGTTGGGCCGGTGGCCGGGCGTTCCGTGGCAGGGCGCGCAGCCGGCCTCGAAATGCCCGGCGCCCTTCGCCACCAGCGCCGGATCGTCGAGCGGCGGGGTTTCGATGCCCATGGCATGGGTCTCGACCGACTGGCGCATGGTGAAATGAAGGAACCACTCGGTGATCGCCCAGTGGCCGGAACTGGCGGCGATGTTGAACAGCCCCGACCAGGCGAACGCGAACCCGGCGATGGCGAGCACGACGCCGAGAAGGGCGAGTTTGACGAGATCGCGCTTCATGGCCGTTGCCGTCCGGTAGCCGCAACGCCCGCGGCGGGCGCTCGGAACGGAGCAGGCGCTGCGGCGAGCACCAGCCCGCCGGCGAGATAGACCGCGCCGCCGACGGCGAGCATCAGTGCGCCGCCGGTCTGCTGATCCTCGACCGGCGTGAGACAGAGATCGGTGAGGCAGCCGGAGGCGTAGTGAAACAGCGGGCGGCCCGCCAGACCGAGCAGCGCGCCGAGCAGCGTCATGTGCATCGAGGTGAACAGCAGAGCGACGACGCCGGCCAACGCGCGCTTTCGTCCCTCGCTCGGCGAGCCGAAAGCCGACAGCCAGACGAGCAGACCGGCCATCAGAAACGAGCCCTGCTCCAGGGCGAAGGCCGCCGACGATTCCCGGGCGGCGCGATGCAAGCGCCGGCGCGTGCCAGGACCAGACCACGACGAGTTCGACGAACGACGCCGGTATCGGCGCGAACACCCGAGGGTAGCGGGACGTCACGTCCAGCCGGCTTCCGGCGACGCCGACGGCGATCAGTGGCGCCGCCAGGGCGACCACCGCGACATGCAGGGTCATGTGGCCGGAAAAGCTGCTCGGGGCGAGAGTCTTCAGCGGCCCGAGCCACGCGGCGGCGAGGATCAGGCAACCGGCGGCGAGGGCGAGGTGACGGATCATCGGCACCCTCCGATGAACAGGGCGGGCAGCGCCACATAGATCACGGCGACGGCGCTCAGGCCGCTGAGCAGCATGCCCGCCTGGCCCAGCAGTTGGCGCCGGTCCGCTTCCGTCGGCTGATCCTGGACGACATCGTACTCCACCCGCCACTGGCGGAAGGCCGCGATCCCGGCCCAGGCGATGCCCGCCAGCGCCACCGCCGTGGCCGCCGCGACCACGATGCGGATGACGGCGAAGTCCGCCGCCGATCCGCTTTTGGCGCAAAGCACCGCGGCCGTCACGTAGCACACGAGGAAATGGGCGGCCCAGATCGTCGGCCCGATCATGAAGGGCCAGAGGGTCTCGCCAGGAGGCTGTTGTCGCGCGCATCGATCTCACACCACCAACGGAAACAGGCCGAGGACACCGACCGCGATCACCGCGCTCACTGCGACGAAAGACCAGAACAGGGCGACGTTCCAGATGTCGATGTCGTGCTCGGGTGACAGCCGGCCGGCAATGCTGCCGGCGAGGCAGTAGACCTGCATGATGACGCCCACCGCGGCGTGCACGGATACCCAGATGACGATCACCCAGACGATCGCCGGGTAGACATCGAGGGTCGGATCCATCCCGGCGGTCCACGGTCCGGCCAGCAGCGCGGCGGCGCCGGCGGCCGAGCAGAACATGGCTCCGCTCAGCGCCACGCGCAACGCCTTGGCGTGGCCGCGCCGGTTGACCTCGCGCGCGAACAGCGTCAGACCCCAGCCGAGCAGGATGGCGGCAAGCCCGGCCCAGAGCCAGACGGACAGTACGCCATGGTCGCTGGCGCGCGGGAAATCGGCGTGGATCGTCCAGTAGAAGAAATAGCCGAAGACCAGGCTGACGAAGGCGGTCATGTCGCCCATCATGGTGATGAACATCGCCCACCAGCCGACCGACTTGCGGACCCGACGCGTAGAGCGGCAGCGTCAGCCCGAGCCCGACGTCCTTGGCCGTTCTTCTCGGGATCGGTCGGCGGTGCCGGTCCACAGCCAGACGGACGATGCAAGCCGAGCGCCAGGACGCCGCTGACCGACGCCGGCCATCCACCAGTGAAAGGTCGAGAAGATGAACACGCCGCCGGTGAACACGCGCGGCGAACAACGGTCAGGAAGGTCGGGCCCGGCACGCGCAGGCACTGCACCGGCTCGGCGTCGAGGACCGATGGTGACCAGCGTCTCGCGCTGTCCTTCCTCGGCGTCCGGCAGATAGAAGCGGCCCTCGTCGACCTCGCTGCATGAAATCCGGCTGTTCCCACAGCGGATAGCGGCTCTCGATCGATCGGCACGCGAGCGCGATGCCCCAGGGCTTGTCCGGCATCTCGGCCAGCCATTCCAGCGTGCCGGCGTTCCACGGGTTGCGCTCGCGAGTAGGGCTGCTTGCCCTTCGGCCGCAGCACGTCCCAGACGAAGACCAGCGAAGCCGGCGGCGAACATGAACGCGCCGATGCGTGGAGATCAGGTTGAGCCAGTCCAAGCCGATGCCGTCGGGATAGGTGAAGACGCGCCGCGGCATGCCCAGCAGGCCGGTGAGGTGCATCGGCAGGAAGGCGACGTTGAAGCCGACGAACATCAGCCAGAAGCCGATGCGCGCCGAGGCGTTCCGAGAGCTGCTTGCCGGTCGGCAGCGGAAAGAAGTAGTAGAAGCCGGCGACCACCGGGAACAGCATGCCGCCGATCAGCACGTAGTGCAGGTGGCCGACGATGAAATAGGTGTCGTGCGCCTGCCAGTCGAACGGCGCCAGCGCCACCATCACGCCGGTCAGCCCGCCGAGCACGAAGATCGCCAGCGCGCCGGAGACGAACAGCATCGGCACGGCGCAGCATCACCCGGCCGGCCAGCAGCGTCGCGATGAAGGCAGAAGATCTGCACGCCGGTCGGGATCGCCACCGCCTCCGACGCCGCCGAGAAGAAGCCCAGCGAAATGCCGGGCAGGCCGGTGGTGAACATGTGGTGCACCCACAGCCCGAAGCTGAGGAAGCCGGTGCCCGACCGCCGCCAGCACGATCCAGCGATAGCCGACGATCGGCCGCTGCGGCGAAGGTCGGCACGATCATCGCCACCAGCGCGATCGCCGGCAGGAAGATGATGTAGACCTCGGGATGGCCGAAGATCCAGAACAGGTGCTGCCACAGCAGCGGATCGCCGCCGCGGGCGGGATCGAAGAACGGCCAGTCGAGCGACGCGCTCCAGCTCGAACAGCAGGTCGCCGGCGATCAGCGGCGGAAAGGCGAACAGGATCATCCCGGCGACGACCAGCACGTACCAGGCGTAGAGCGGGATCAGGTTGATGCGCATGCCCGGCGGCCGGCACTTGAGCACGCCGACGATCAGCTCGACGGCGGCGGCGATGCGAGGCGACCTCGATGAAGCTCAGGCCCAGCAGCCAGATGTCGGCGCCGATGCCGCGCTGACTCGACGTCGGTGGTCAGCGGCGGATACATGAACCAGCCGCCGCTCGGCGCGGCGCCGAAGAAGATCGAGCCGCAGACGAACACGCCGCCGATCAGGAAGCACCAGAAGCCGTAGGCCGACAGGCGCGGGAACGGCAGGTCGCGCGCGCCGAGCATCTCCGGCAGGATCATGATCGAGAACGCCTCGAAGATCGGCACGGCGAACAGGAACATCATCACCGTGCCGTGCAGCGTGAAGACCTGGTTGTAGAGCTCGGCCGAGAGCAGGTCGTTTTCCGGGACCGCGAGCTGCGCGCGCATCATCAGCGCCGAGCACGCCGGCGAACAGCAGGAAGGCGAAGGCGGTCGCGGTGTACCAGAGGCCGACTTCGGAGTTGTTGACCGCCGACCAGTAGCGCCAGCCGGTCGGCGTCTCCCAGGCCTCCAGCAGCCGCTCGGCCTGCGCCTCGCGGAAGTCCGCGATCGTCCTGCGGGGACGTTCTCGCGCCGGTCGCTCATTGCAAGTCCCTCCAGATAGGCGGCCGATGGCGCTGGATGTCGTGCTCGGGCAGCATGCCGAAGGCGGGCATGTGCGCCGCCGGCTTGATCGTCCCGGGATGCGCTGATCCAGCGCGCGAACGCCTCGATCGTATTGGGCAGGATGCCGGCGCCGAGCGTTCAGGCGGCCGCCGACATGGGTGAGGTCGGGGCCGATCACGCCCGTCGGCGGCGGTGCCGCGGACGCGCGTGACAGGCGCCGCAGCCGTTCGGCGAAAAAGGCGCCGCGCCCGCTTGCGCCAGCGGTCCGCGGGCTGCGCGGCCGGTGCCGCCTGCTGGTCGCAGCCAGGCGCTCGAACGCCGTCGGGTTCCATGACCACGACCGAAAACGCCATCAGCGCGTGCGAGGTGCCGCAGAACTCGGCGCAGGCGCCGCGAAAAACGCCGGTCTCGCGTCGGCTCCAGCACCAGCGCGTTGACGCGGCCGGGGATCATGTCCATCTTGCCGCCGAGCGACGGGATCCAGAACGAGTGGATGACGTCCGGGCTGGACAACCGCGATCTCGACCCGCTCGCCCCGGGGCAGGCGAACCTCGTTGGCGCTGGCGACGGGCCGCCCATTGGTCGGCCGATATGTCACCCGCCACCACCACTGCTCACCCGAGACCTCGATCCGCAATCCGTCATCGGCGGCGCGCAACGGCGGCATCAGCCGCAGCCCGTAGATCAACAGGGCGCAAAGCGCGATGGTCGGCAGGATGATGCCGCCGCCGATGATCAGCATTCGTGCCGCACGTTGCGGATGGGGCCGCGGGCTGACCCGTGTCGCGTACACGGCGATACCCAGAACGACAACCCAAATGACCGCCGTCGATACCGTCATTACCCAGAAGAGATCGGCGATTTGCGATGCGCCCGTGCCGGCCGGGCTCAGCGCCGACTGAATGCCGTCACAGCCACCGGCCAGCAAGAGCGGCACCAGCAAAAGCGGCAGCGGCCGGGCAAGCGCCCGCGGGCAACGGAACACGTGCGGAAGCCCGGACCATCGAGATATCAACCGTACGGCTCCCCCTCATGCTGCGAGCGTTTGACGAACAATGCGCCTGGGTAACGCACATGGACCGCCAAACGTTCCCTGCGGAGGTGACCGCGGCCGTCGGATACCGACTGCTAGTGGTCCGGAAACATCGCGCGCGTTCGGTTGGCAACGGCGACCAGCGACAGCATCACCGGCACCTCCACCAGCACGCCGACGACGGTGGCGAGCGCCGCGCCCGAATTCAGGCCGAACAGGCTGATGGCGACGGCCACCGCGAGCTCGAAGAAGTTGGACGTGCCGATCAGGGCGCACGGCGCGGCGACGTTGAACGGGACGCGCCATGCCCAGGCGGCGGCATACGCCACCATGAAGATACCGTACGACTGGATGACCAGCGGCGCGGCGATGAGCGCGATCAGCGCCGGGCGTTCGAGAATGACCTGGCCCTGGAAACCGAACAGCAGCACCACCGTCACCAGCAAGCCTAAAACCGAGAACGGCTTGACGGCGGCGGTGAACCGGTTGACCGCCGCCTCGCCGCTCCCGCCGGTTCGGGCATTGCCGGTGAGCCACCTCCGCGTCAGCGCGCCGGCGATCAGCGGGATCACCACGTAAAGACCGACCGACAGCAGCAACGTCTCCCACGGCACGACAATGTCGGTGACGCCGAGCAAAAAGGCGACGATGGGCGCGAACGCGAAGATCATGATCACGTCGTTCACCGAGACCTGCACCAGCGTGTAGTTCGGATCGCCGCGGGTGAGCTGCGACCACACGAACACCATGGCGGTGCACGGCGCCGCGCCGAGCAAGATCAGTCCGGCGATGTACTGCTGGGCATCGGCCGGCGCGATCATGTCGGCGAACAGGACCTCGAAGAACAGCACGCCGAGGGCGGCCATCGTGAACGGCTTGACCAGCCAGTTGACGACGATGGTGATGACCAGTCCCTTGGGCCGGTCGCCGATGTGGCGCAGACTGGCGAAATCGACGTTGACCATCATCGGATAGACCATCGCCCAGATGAGAACGGCAACCACCAGGTTGACCGAGGCGTACTCGAGCCCGGCGAGACCCTCGAACAGCGCCGGGAAAACGCTCCCGAGCGCGATGCCGGCGACGATGCAGAGCGCTACCCAGACGGACAGGTAGCGCTCGAAGATCCCGAGACCGGCCGACGCGGCCGTGAATGTCCGCTCGGATCCATCCGGAACCGACATGTCCTCGACGTTCATGGGCGCATCCTCCGTTACGGGCGCCGATCCGCGACCTTCTCGCCGTCTTCCTTGACGAACGGTCGGCGCTGCGGGCGGGGCAGAATGTCGAGCACCTCTTCCGAAGGGCGGCACAGCTTGACGCCCAGCGGGGTTACGACGATGGGCCGGTTGATCAGGATCGGGTGCTGCATCATGAAGTCGATCAACGCGTCGTCGCTCCACCTCGGATCGTCGAGACCAAGCTCGTCGTACGGCGTGCCCTTGCGCCGCAGCAGATCGCCGGGCGAGATGCCCATGCGGCCGATCAGGTCCACCAGTTGCTCACGGCTCGGCGGTGTCTTCAGGTACTCGATGACCGTCGGCTCGTCGCCCGAGTTGCGGACCATCGCCAGCACATTGCGCGACGTGCCGCACTTGGGGTTGTGATAGATGGTGATCGTCATCGCATGTCCCTCCTCCGCTTGCGTATCCGCACAACTCCGGATGACCTTGGCAGCAATCCTCGGTGAGAAAGTCCACCAGGCGGCGCGTTCCTTCCACGTCCACCGCATAGAAGATGCGGCGCTGTACCCGCCAGGAGCGCAGCAGGCCGGCGCGTTCCAGATGCGCCAGATGATGCGACAACGTCGACCGCGGCACGCCGACCCGCTCGGCCACCGCGCCCGCCGGCAGACCGCTCGGACCTTCTCGAACCAGCATCCTGAACACCGCCAGCCGGTGTTCCTGCGCCAGCGCGCCCAGCGCTTGAATTACCCGCTTCATTTCCATATTTCGACATTAATAAAATTATCTGTCGAGGTCAATGTGATGCTATGCACAACGCATGATTAAGAGTTAACTTGCTTTGCAGGGCCAGGCGGATACCTTGGTCCCGCGACGCTATGAAAGAACCTGCTTGATTTGCTCGGCGGACAAAATCTTGCCCGAAGATCGTATCTCGCCCTCGACCATCAGCGCAGGAGTCATCAGGACGCCGGCATCGATGATCGCGTTTTGGTCAGTGACTTTCTCGACGCTGTAATCGAGGCCCAGTTCCTTTGCGGCGGTTTCCGCATTTTCGGCGAGCTTAACGCACTTGGCGCAGCCGCTTCCAAGGATCTTTATGTCAACCATAGTTGTTCTCCCTTAACCCCAGAACGTTCCAAAGATCAGGCCCGAGATGGTCGCCATGACCACCACCAGTGCCACGTAGACGAGAAGTCTTCTCGGTCCCCAGGATGCCGCGGATAACCAGCATGTTCGGCAACGAAAGCGCCGGTCCGGCAAGAAGCAGCGCCAAAGCCGGCCCCTTGCCCATGCCGGCGCCCAGCAAGGCCTGTATGATCGGGATCTCCGTCAGGGTGGCGAAATACATCAGCGCACCGACGACCGATGCAAAAGCATTGGCGGCCAACGAGTTGCCACCGACGGCCGCCGCTACCCACGCCGACGAGATAACACCTTCATGCCCCGGCCTGCCGAGCATGAAGCCGGCAACGAGGATGCCCACAAGCAACAATGGCATAATCAGCTTGGCGAAGCTCCAGCTCTGCTCGAACCACTCCTGGCCTTCACCGGGCTGCCGCGCGGCAAGCGCCGCAACTCCAATGATTCCCAACGCGAACGGGACCTGCGGATACTCGGGCACGATGATGGCAAGCGCCGCCACTCCAACCCCCAGCATCAGAGTGTATCTCCAGTCCCAGTCGAAGCGAACCACGAGAACGAGGGCGAAGATGGCCGCGAGGGCCGCGGTCACCGGCCATTTCCATTTGTAAATCGCCTGCCATATGGCACTGTCCTCGGCAGACGCTTGCGTCCAGTTGGCAAAAACCAGGATGCCGATCATCAGGGCGAAAAACAGAACGGTATCAGCCGTCGAACGGCCGGTCTCTTCCGAGAGAGCGAGAGGCCCGCTGCGCGCTGCCGCCTTTTCCGCTTCCTCGCGACGGTAAAGCAGGTGCATGGTGGCGCCGATGACGGCCGCAAAAATGATGGCACCAATAGCACGGGCGAGTCCAAGCTCGGCACCGAGGATCTTGGCGGTAAGGATGATCGCCAGCACGTTAATGGCGGGACCGGAGTAGAGGAAGGCGATTGCAGGGCCGAGGCCAGCACCCCGCTTGTAAAGGCCGCCGAATAGCGGCAGGACGGTGCAGGAACACACGGCAAGAATTGTTCCCGAAACGGAGGCCACGCCGTAGGCGACGAATTTGTTGGCGTCGGCGCCGAGATGCTTGATCACCGCGCCCTGACTTACGAACACCGCCATTGCGCCGGCAATCAGGAACGCCGGAAGCAGACAGAGAACGACATGCTCGCGAGCATACCAGTGAACAAGCGCCAGGGCCTCATGAACCGCCCCGTCGAATCGCGGTGCACCAACCGGCATCCATAGGGCTGCGAGAAAAACGGCGGTGATCGCCGCGAGAATTCGTCCTTCCGTTTTCCAATCGATTGGCATGGTTCCGCATGTACTCCGGCTCATGGTGACGTTGTATGATAGCCGCTTTCAACACCGAAACCGTTTCTATAATTCGACGCTAATAGAATTATAGAAACGGATCAAGCGTTGAAAGAGCGAAACTGAGGAGCGATCATCGACAATGGGTTCAACAAACGGACTATAGAAATGAACTCCATCGAGGGTGCGGCCGTGCTGGAAGGCCTCGCTGAGCACCAGGGTGCAGCCGTCGCCCCTGGCGCACGCCACCAGCATGGTGTCCCGAAACATCATCGATGATCGCGGACGGCGGCGATGGCCCCGGTCAAGGTGGCCGGTTCGGCCGCGTGCACCGGAAACAATGCCCGCCAGTCGTCGATCTCAGCGGTTGCGTCTTTTACCGGCATCGCCGCCCTGCGGGCGACCACGAAGAAGAACTCGGCCAGCGCCTGAAGGGTGAGCATGCAATCGCGTTCGGGCGCATGCGCAATTAATTGTAGCGCTATGCGATGGCAGTCACCGGCGTCCCTGTCGTGTGCATACACCAAAATGTTGCTGTCGAAGGTAAAGCGCTCAGCGCTCATAAATATCTTCACGGCGAAAGCCACTGCCGCCGAGGGGGTAACCGCGGCGCATACGTTCCACCGTTCGCGCCAACGCGGATTGCTGTTCGCCGGTCAACGCGCGGTCCTGATTCACGGTGGGTCAGCTTGGCGACGGGCCGTCCGCGTCGAGTGATGACGAACTCGCTCCACAGCCGCCGCATAGCGAGAAAGAGGCTGATACGGTCCCGCATGGCTACCTCTTCAGATGATCCGCTGCCAAAAACGTGATACATCCGACAAGCTTTATCATGATCGCTCCGGGTCGTCGTGGTCCGGGTGATGGAGCCGACCATGTCTTTCGGCGCGCCGGTGACGCCGCCGACCGAGGTGTTTTCGCTGGGCAACAAATCCAGCCTCGTCGACCAGCCGAGGCGGCTCTCCGCGTCATAGTGCAGTTCGGGCGGCACGCGCTCGGGTTGATCGAGACTGCCGATGGTGATGTCGATCCACTCGCTGTCGACGTATCGGAAGAACAAAGGGGTGCCGCAGGCCGAGCAAAAGCCGCGTTCCGCCGCCGAAGAACCCCGGAAAACCGCGGGCGCGCCGTGGGTCCAAGCGAAATCCTCCAGGCGCACGGGCGCGAGCCCGGCAAAGGCGTTGCCGGCGGCCTTCTGGCACATCCGGCAGTGACACAGTTGAGCCTGCTCGGGATGCCCATGGAAATGGTATCGAACGGCGCCGCACTGGCAACCGCCGGAGGAACGTGACGCGGATTTCTGGCTCATGACTTTTGTCCCTGACAATACCGAGGCGGAGACGTCCGACGAACGATTTACCACAAGCGCGGCCACGTTCGAGCGCGCATGTCTTTTTCGGTACAAGACGATGATCTATTCCCTACCCGCTCGCGTACAAAAAATTAACAAGCGCTTTTGGGGTGGACATGTACCAGTTAGCTGTCCTTAGCTACGCACCGCCTATACATTCGTTGTCTCATTATCCAGGTGGGGGTAAGTCGACGACGCGTACAGCGGAGCCTAAGGTGGAGAATGAGCGCCTCAGCGATTTAATCGTCGCCATTGCCGGAGCCGGAGATCGCGGCGCCTTCGCGGCGCTTTTCAAGCACTTTGCTCCGCGTTTGAAAGCCTTTGCGATACGCCAGGGCGTGGGAGCGACAACGGCGGAAGAATTGATGCAGGAAGCGATGCTGTCGGTCTGGCGAAAGGCCCACACGTTCGACCCGAAGCGGGCGACGGCGTCCACGTGGGTGTTCACCATACTTCGAAACAAACGCATTGATTTGCTGCGGCGGGAGTACCGGCCGAGCGTGAATATCGACGACGTGCCGGAGCGGGTGTCCGAGGAATCCAACGCGGATGACGATTACCAGACCGAGCAGGTGCGTAAGTTGTTGCGCAACGCCATGGACGACCTGCCCGCCGATCAGGTCGAAGTTTTACAGAAAGCCTTTTTCGAGGACAAATCCCACAGCGTCGTCGCCGAGGAGTTGAGTTTGCCCCTCGGGACCGTGAAATCACGAATAAGATTGGCGTTGTCCCGGATGCGTTCAACGTTACCGGAGAGCCATATATGATTAATCATCATCCGCCGACAGAGCTTCTTTTCGATTATGCCACGGGAAGCCTGCCTGAACCGGTCGCACTGGTGGTGGCAAGTCACGCGGCACTCTGCGAGGCGTGCCGTGAAGAGGTGGAGACGTGCGAAAGCATCGGCGGCGCCCTGCTGGACGCCATGGAGCCGGCGGAAGTCGACGACAACGTCCTCGCTTCGGTGATGGCACGGCTCGACCAACCGGAAAAGGATGAAACGCTAAAGGTGGCTCGAACCGATGCCGATACCGGCGAACTCGTGCCTCAACCGCTGTTGCCCTATCTGGGCCGCGGGCTTGCGCACTTGGCATGGACCGGCATCGGGCGGATGTTTGAAGAGGTTCCGCTGAAGACTACCATGAAGGGGTTCAAAACAACCCTGATGCGGTTAAAGCCCGGCGCCGAAATGCCGGCCCATACCCACCGCGGGACGGAATACACCCTGGTTCTTGCCGGCGGGTTCAAAGACAACGGCGAGCAGTTCGTGCCCGGCGATTTCGCGCTCAAGAATTCATCGGACGAGCATCGGCCGGTCGTGGATGACGACGAACCGTGTTTGTGTCTGGTTGTATTGGACGCGCCGCTCAAGCTGACGAGCTTTGTGGGACGGCTTGTCAATCCGTTCATGCGCATCTGACTGTCGCGGCGGATATCAAGTGGAAAGCAACGACATGAATTTGTCGCGTTGGAGCGCCATGACCCTATTGGTCTTGGCGTTGTGGATGCAGATACCGGCGGCGGCGTGGTCGGCGCTGCAAAGCTGTGGAACCAAAATGTCGGATCATGACCCACTGTCCCTTTATGGAGACGAAATGGTCTTCTCGGTCCTGCGGGATGGCGAGACCATCGGCACGCACCGGGTGACGTTTGGCCGAGACGGAGACAACCTGGTCGTCGACAGCCGGTTCGAGGCTCAGGTGAAAATCGTATTCATCACAGCGTTCGAGTACCTGTATCAATCACGCTCGGTGTGGCGCGACGGCTGCATGGTGGAACTAAGGGCCAGCACCGACGACAATGGTGACCGGTCCCGCGTGACGGCGCGCTTGGCGGACGGCCGATTGATGATTGACGGACCGTCCGGCGCGACGCAAGGGGCGTCCGGGCTGTTCCCCACCGATCATTGGCATTCCGGGGTGCTGGGAAGCAATCAGGTGTTGAATACGATAACCGGCCGAGTCTCCTCGGTGGACATTATCGATCAGGGCGAGGAACGGGTGATGGTGAGCGGTCGGTCGGTGCCGGCGCGTCATTACGTCTACTCGGGCGACCTGCAGAATGAAGTCTGGTACGACGCCGAGGGCCGATGGGTGAAAATGCGGTTCCAGGCAGACGACGGTTCGAAGATCGAGTACGTGTGCCAGAAGTGCGGCCGCGCCGGGTCGGGAAGTCCCGGATAATGGGAAAACGCGTATGGTGTACGGGAGCGAGCAAGGGTCTTGGCCGGTCCGTTGCGCTCAAGCTGGCCGAACGGGGCTATGACGTTGCCATCAGCGCCCGAACCTTATCGGATCTCGAAAGCGTCGTTCAAGAGGCCGGCGATTTCGCCGGCCGTGTCGTCCCGTTCGTTCTCGACGTGACCGACGAGGACGCCGTCACTCGGACGTTCGCCGACATCGAGAGCAATCTCGGGGCGCTCGATCTTGTCATATTAAATGCCGGAACACACATCCCGGTCGACGCGGCGACATTGTCGGTCGAACCGTTTCGCAAGCTTATGGAAGTCAATTTCATGGGCACCATGCATGGTGTCGCCGCGGTTGTGCCGAAATTCATGGAGCGCCGCGGCGGACATCTCGCGGTGGTCGCGTCGGTGGCCGGATACCGCGGATTGCCCACGTCATCCGCTTACGGCGCTTCCAAGGCGGCGCTGATCAACATGTGCGAAGCGCTGAAGCCGGAACTCGATCGCGCCGGTGTCACCATTTCGGTGATCAATCCAGGGTTCGTGAAAACGCCGCTGACCGATCGAAACGAGTTCAAGATGCCGTTCCTTATGGACCCGGACGATGCCGCCGAGCAAATGGTTAGGGGACTGGAAACCGGGCGCTTCGAGATCACGTTTCCCAAACGGTTTACCTGGGGCATGAAGATTCTGAGGTGCCTGCCCTACGGACTTTATTTCGCGATCTCGCGGCGGATGAGTTCTCGACTCTTGATAACATGGCCCCGCGTGTCCGGCGCGCGGGCGGATAGTCGCGCATTTCCCTTATGCCGGGTCGGGGCCAAATTCGGCGCTCATCCACGCGCATAATGACCTTGATCCTGGCCCATATGGGTCATAAATATTGGTGATTGCTGAGGATGCCTTAGGGGCCGCATGTCCATTTTCGGACGTCCGCCGGCGGGATCGCTAGAGGAATCCATCAGAAATCGGCGTGATCGGATCCCCGCGGTCCGGTCGCGCCGTTTTCCACGGGGGTGGACCGAGAAAGGGAATGTGTATGAGCAGGGATGATGCCGTCTTTCGCGAAGAGCGGTTTGCCGGCCTTCGCGAAAAAGCCGAAGGCATGCTCGACGGGTTGGATGGAGACGCGCGGCTTGCCGCATCCATGGACGTGGACGGCCTGCTCCACGAAGTGCGGGTCGCGCAGATCGAACTGGAGATGCAGAACGACGAACTCCGGCGGGCCTATGCCGAGCTCCAGAACACCATGGATCGATACAGCGATCTCTACGACTTCGCCCCGGTGGCCTATTTCACCATGGACCCGCGAGGGTTGATCCAGGAGGCCAATCTCGCCGGAGCGGCGCTGCTCGGCATCAGCAAGGCGGCCCTTGTCGGCAAACTTCTCGTCCATTTCGTCGCGCTCGAAAACCGCGACACCTACCGGCGTCATTCTCGGCGGGTCATGAACTCGTTGGCGCGTCACAGTTGCGACCTCAGGATGGTTCGATCCGACGGCACCCCCTTCTACGCGCGCCTCGAGTGCGTCGCCCTCCGCCCGGGGGGGGGCGATCTGATGGGAATCCGAGCGGTGATCACTGATATCACCGACCGGCGGCTAGCCGAGGAGGCCCTATTCCATGAAAAGGAGCGAGCCCAAATCACCCTTCAGTCGATCGGAGACGGTGTCATCACCACCTCGTCCGACGGCACCGTAGAATTTCTCAATGCGACCGCCGAGGCCCTGACCGGCTGGTCGAACGCGGAAGCCGTCGGCAAACCGCTGCCTCAGATATTCCGCGTTGTCGACGAACGGACCCGCGAGCCGATCGAGGATCCGATCGCGCGGTGCCTGCGATCCGGACGGATCGCCGGGCTGGCCAACCACCGCTTGCTGGTCAGCCGCACGGGGCGGGATTACGCGGTGCAGGACTCGGCGGCACCGATTCGCGATCGCGGCGGAGCGATTGTCGGGGCGGTTCTGGTGTTCCAGGATGTCACGGAAGCGCGCAGGATAGCACGCGAAATTGCCCACCAAGCCAATCACGATCCGTTGACGGGCCTGGTCAATCGCCGCGAATTCGAGCGACGCGTGGAAAACAGTCTGATCAGCACGCGCGTCCATGGCGCTCAGCATGCCTTGTGTTTCATCGATCTCGATCGGTTCAAGATCGTCAATGACACCGCCGGGCACGCCGCCGGCGACGAGGTGCTCCGTCAAGTCGCCGCCCTGTTGAAGCGCCGGGTGCGAGGCCGCGATACGTTGGCTCGCCTCGGCGGCGACGAATTTTGCTTGCTGATCGAGAATTGCCCGCTGGATAAGGCTTATGCCCTTTCCGAAGGATTGGTGGCGGGCGTTCGGCAATATCGCTTTTTCTGGGAGGGCCGGGCCTTCGAGATTGGCGCGAGTATCGGGGTCGTCCCCGTCGACAAGGATTCGGAAAGCACCAAGCACCTTCTGACCGACGCCGACGTCGCCTGCTACACCGCGAAGGATCGGGGGCGCAACCGGGTCCAGATCCATCCCAATTATGCGTGTTCCCCCTCCAGTTCCCGTCATCCCATCGTCAGCCTCGCGGAATTGCAACAAGCACTCGCCGCCGATCGGTTCCGACTGTTCTATCAACCCATTCGGCCACTGTGCGAAACCACGCGCGGCCTGGGTCAGCATGAAGTACTGTTGCGCCTGTTGAACGGCAACGAGGAACTCATGCGCCCCGACGCGTTCATTCCGACCGCCGAGCGCTACGGGGTCATGCCGGCGATCGACAGGTGGGTGATCCGGGACGCTTTAAGCCGTATCGGCAGCAAGATGGCGGACCAGCGCCATCCCGGGGTAGCGATCAACCTTTCGGGCAGCTCGCTCTGCGACGGCACGCTTTTGGATTTCATTCTGGAGCAGGTCCAGACCACTTCTTTTCCGACCGATCGGTTGTGCTTCGAACTCACCGAAACGGCCGCGATCCGCAATCTTGACCAAGCCGGCCAGTTCATCGCGCGCCTGCGCGAGCGGGGATGCCGGTTTGCCCTGGATGACTTCGGCAAGGGCTTGTCGTCGCTCACCTATCTCAAGCACCTGCCGGTGGACTACCTGAAAATCGACGGCAGTTTCATTCGCGATATCGCCGACAGTTCCTCGGACCGCGCCATGGTCGCGGCCGTCAACCAGCTCGCACATGCGATGGATATCGAGACGATCGCCGAAGGGGTCGAATCCGCCTCGGTCATCGAGACGCTCAAGTCTCTGGGTGTCAACTATATCCAAGGGTACGCCGTCGGAGAACCGATGCCGCTGGTGGCGTGATACCGTGCAGGGTCCCCGCGCCATCGTCCCCGCGCCATCGGGCGTTGACGCCATTTTCCGATGTTAAAGCGGCTCCATTTTGCGAAACACCAAGGTCACCTCGCCGATATCGATGCCCCACTTGGAGACGCGGGCGCGGTTGATCACGACACCGTCCGGCTGGAGAAACATCCAGTCGTCGAAGTGCACGAGCCAGGTATCATCATCGACCTCAAGCTCGAGATCGTAGCGCCAATTCAAAGCGTTCCCGTATACCGATCCTTGAGCCACACCCACGACATCCGTTGCCCGCCCTTCATAGGTATGGCTGTCTTTCCTGACGATACGCCAGACGCGGCGGTCTTTTTCGCCATCCGAGTAGGTGAAGTCTTCGTCGAGAACCAATTCCCGACCGTCCCACGTCCCGTCGATATCCACGACGAATTGCCGGCGCAGATTGCCGGACCGATCCTCGAACAGGCCCCATCCGCGGGTTCGTCCGGCAAAATATTCCTCGAGGACGAGCCGGGGCTGGGCATCGGCGAAATCCCGCGCGTCCATGGAGCCGCATCCGGTGAGCAGGGCGACGACCGCGATCAGCAAAAGGCGGGCACCCGTCATCGCGCGGCTTCCCCTTCGGCCAATCGCGACCGGCGGGTCATGGCCTTCCGGATGACCGCTTGCCGCCTGGCGGTCAAGGGGTGGTTCCAGGTGACGGCGATGGCGATCAGCTTCAGGACGGTGGGAACGCCGGCGTAGAGGATGGCCAGTGCCAGAATGGCCGCGGCGTCGTTGCCGCCGCCGGCTTCGAAACCCAGGAGATCGAGAACGGGAAAGGCCAGCCCGACGGCGCACGCCAGCGCCAGCTTGGTCGCCATGCTCCACAGCGCGAAAAACACTCCGGCTCGGCTTTTTCCGGTACGCAGGCTGTCGAAGTCCACCACGTCGGCCTGCATCGCCGGCGGAAGCGCCAGATCGGCGCCGAGCGCCATGCCGGTGACCACGCAGATGAAGAAGAACGCCACGAGATCCCCTTCGCCGAGCAGCGGCACCCAGACGAACGCAAGGCAGGCGAGCATCATGGCGGCGCACCACGTCCGGTGCTTGCCGATGCGGGCGCTGAGACGCAGCCACAGCGGGATGGCGGCGACCCCCGACGCGAAGTACGCAAAAATAAGGACGCCCTGCGCCACATCGCCGGCGCCGAGGCCATGCTGGAGATAGAGCAGAAACAGCACGGCCGGCAAGCCATTGGCCAGTCCGTTGATGAACCACGCCGAGAGCAATCGGATGAAGGGCCGGTTGCGCAGGATTTCCCGCGACGCCGTCAGCATCCCGACCGGGGTGCCGGGCCTGTCCGGCACGTGGACGGCCTCGCCGACCCGCCACAGGAGAACGGCGATCGCCGGCGCGCCGATGGCGATGGCCAGCCACGCCACCGCCGCCAGACCGTGTTGCTGGTCATACCCCATGGCGGTAACTACGGCGGGCATGGCGCTGGCGCCGATGATCCCGACGATCATCGCCGCTTCCCGGGCACCGGTGATGCGCGAGCGTTCATGGTAGTCGGCCGACAATTCCGCGCCCCACGCGGTGTACGGCACGGCCACCAGCGTCCAACCCAGATACAAAACGACGGACCAGAGGAGCAGATGACCGGTCGTCACCGCCGCCGGCGGTTGAAAGAGCTGAATCAACGCGATGGCCGCCAGCACGCCGCCCATCAGGATCCAGGGCTTCCGACGGCCCCAACGGGTGGGAAACCGATCGCTGATCACGCCGACCAGCGGATCGGTAAAGACGTCGAGCATGCGCGCCGCCAACAGAACGGCGCCGGTGGTGGCCAGGCCGAGCCCCAGCGTTTCGGCATAGAACGTCGGCAGATAGACGTACGCCGGGATGGTCGGCATGGCGAGCGCGAGTGCCGGAAGCGCGTACATCACCAACGTGTTCCGGTCGATCTTTTTCATGGTGTTGTCGTTTCGGCCGGGTTCGGACAGCGCTCTTGCGGTCACTAGGCGCGGACGATCCGGTACTGGGCTACGTCGATGGAGCCCGTCCGGAAACCCGCTTCGCAATAGGCCAGATAGAACTCCCACATGCGTTTGAACCGGCCGTCGAAACCGAGGTCGCGGATCCGCGGCCAGGCATGCTGGAAGCGGCGCTGCCAGATGCCAAGCGTTTCGGCGTAGGAGTTGGCGAACGCCATCGTGTCGGTCAGCTTCAGTCCGGCCTCGGCGATCCGCCGCGCGAGAATGGCGGGCGATGGCAGCATGCCTCCGGGAAAGATATGGCGCTGAATGAAATCCGTGCCGTGCCGGTACTGCTCGAACCGGCTGTCCTCGATGGTGATCACTTGGAGGCCCGCCACGCCGCAAGGTTTCAAGCGCTCCCGCACTCCGTCGAAATAGGTCGACCAGTAAGCCTCGCCGACCGCCTCCAGCATTTCGATTGAAGCGATGCGATCGTAGGATTCCGACACGTCGCGGTAATCCTGAAGGCGGACGTCCACGCGCTCGGCGAGCCCGGCTTCGTGCAGCCGTTTTCGCGCATAATCCTGCTGCTCGCGGGACAGGGTAATGGCCGTGACGCGGCATCCGTAATCGCGCGCGGCCATCGCCGCGAAGCCCCCCCAGCCGCAGCCGATCTCGAGGACCTCGTTGCCCGGTTGAAGATCGAGGAGCTTCGCCAACTGCCGGTTCTTGGCGTCCTGCGCGGCCTCCAGGGACTGCACTTTCGACGTAAACACGGCCGAGGAATAAGTCATGCCGGGATCGAGCCAAAGTTTGTAGAATTCGTTGCCGAGATCGTAGTGAAACGCGATGTTCCGCTGGCTGCCGCGCTGGGTGTTGGCGCGCAGACGATGGCGAAGGCGATCGAGCCACAAGACCGCGCCGATACCCTGCACCTGGTTGCCCAGGATCGGTTCGTTGACCAGCGCCAGCTTGAGCAGGGCGGAGAGATCGGGCGTATCCCAGTCGCCGTCGATGTAGGACTCGCCAAACCCCGTGGTGCCGCCAAGCAGCAACTTGCGCACGGCGTCGGCGCGCCGGATGTTCATCACCGCGCGAACGTCGAGGTGACGGTTGCCGGTGAAAACGCGATTGGTCCCGTCCGGAAGAACCAGCGACAATTGCCCGAACTCGATCTTGTGCGCCAGCGCCATGAGCGCGTTCGTCCACGGATTTACCCGCGCGAGGACGCCCAGTACCGACCAGTCCGTTCGTGTTCTCGTTCGTGATTTCGTATCGGACATGGTTTCCCAATCCCCTTGTTGCCTAAGCTTCGAGCGAGGTTACCACGGTTACCGGTCTCGCCGGTGGCGGAGGACGATCCACCAACCGCAGGCCCTTGCGCCAAAGACGTAACGCCTCCCAGTGTATTCCCCCGACGATTTTAAGGGTCATCAGGGGATAATGCAAAAACGCCGAAGCCAGCGCGCCGTCGGTCAACGGGACGCGCCGCGCACTATGGGACGCATGAAGCAAAAGGCCGTGGTCGTCGCACTGGTTGATCGCGATGGCGAGGGTCTCGGCGGGCGGCTTGACGCTGAACCGGTAAAAGCCCTCGACCGCGTTGAACGGCGAAACATAGAACCGTTTTTCGCATTGCTGGCGAACGACCTCCGAGGCGCCGTCGGCCACCGGAATGAGGTAGGTATGTCGCTGGGCGAACGTGTTGCTCACCTCGTAAAGAACCGCCGCCAGGCCGCCGTCTCGCCTGTAGCAGAAATAGACACTCAGCGGGTTGAACACGTAGCCGAATATCCGCGGAAAACATAAAAGCCGCACGGATCCTCCCTGGAGATCGATACCGGCGGCGCGAAGGTGGTGGTCCACCCACGGCCGCAGCGCGGAACCGTCGCCGGGCCCGTAGTCGCGGTCATAAAAACCGAACAGATTGAACCGGTTGTGAGAAAACAACCGAAAGGTCCGGTCGAGCTCTGCAAGCTCGTCGAGGTCGATGAGCGTCGAGAACACGCGGTAATCGAGCCGATGTTTCACCGGCCGGACGCGTTTGTGCATCACTTGGCCCAAATACAGCGCCGAGACCAACCCCGTCATGCGGCCCTCTCCCCGCGCGCGGAGCGCGCGTGCGCCGGCACCGGAACCGGCACCGGCAAATGAATGCGATCGGACTGGCCATCGACGGTCCACGGACGGGGCAGACCGCCGAGCAGTTCCGCGACGGCAAGTCCCGCCTGCAATGCATCCTCGTGAAAACCGGCACCGAAGTAGCTGCCGCAGAACCAGGTGTTGCGGCCTCCCTGCAGGTCCCACAACCGACGCTGCGCGGCGATGGCACCGCGATCGAACGATGGATGTTCGTACTCGAACGCGCGCAGCACCTTGCGCGGGTCGGGGTCGCGGTTCGGGTTCAGGGTCACCAGCAAGGGTTCGGCGGACGCGATACCTTGCAGCCGGTTCATCCAGTAGGTGACACAGACTTTGGAGGCGCCGTCATCGCCGACATCGCTCAGATAGTTCCAACTCGACCAGACCTTGCGCCGTCTCGGCATGAGCGCCGGATCCTGATGCAACACGGCGGTGTTTCGCGCGTACCCGAACGCGCCCAACTGGTTGCGCTCCTCGGGGCTGGGATCCGAGAGCATGGCAAGTGCCTGGTTTGCGTGCGCGGCGATCACGATATGATCGTGCGTGTGCCGCTGTCCGGTGTCGTCCTCGACGATCACCGACCCACCGGTCCGAGCGACCGACCGGACGCCGCACCGCGTCTTGATGTTTCCGGCATAGGCTGCTGTCAGACGGCGCACGTATTCGCGGCTGCCGCCGTCGACCGTTCGCCACTGCGGCCGGTCGGTGATCTGCATCAGTCCATGGTTCGTGCAAAAACGCACGAAGGCCGACGCCGGGTGATCGCGCATGTCATGGGGCGCCGTCGACCAGATGGCGGCCGCCATGGGCAGAAGGTGATCGTAGACGAAGGCGTGAGAATATCCCTGGCGGTCGAGATAATCGCCAAGGCTGACCTCGTCGTCGCCAGCCGCCGTCGAAATCGCCGGCCCTTCGCGGTAGAACCGCCAGATATCGCGGAGCATGCGCCAGAAACGCGGCCGAAACAGGTTGCTCTTCTGCGCGAACAGTCCACCCAGATCGGAACCCGAGTATTCGAGCGCACCGCCGTCGACCGACGCCGCGAACGACATCTCGCTAGGCTTGGTCGGCACGTCCAGATGCTTGAACAACGCCACCAGATTGGGATAGTTGGCTTCGTTGTAGACGATGAAACCCGTGTCCACTGGGATCGGTCCGCCCGGGTCCGGAGCGTCGACGGTGTTGGTATGCCCACCGATCCGGCCATCGCGTTCATACACGGTGACGGTATGGCGCCGAGCGAGCAGCCAAGCCGCCGACATGCCGGCGATACCGGTTCCGACGATAGCAATGTTGAGAGGCCGGGAAGGCGGCGTGGCGTCGAATGGCATGTTGGGCCTGATTATCCGTGTGGATTGGTTTTATTTCACGATTTTACGCCATTTGGGAACACGCGGATCAGCGCCGCAGCGAGAAATGCTGTCCGGCGGCTACTCGACGCGGCGCAGCAGCCGGTCGTCGGCCTGATCCCTCAGGAACCGCGAAAAACGGTTCCGGAGGCCCGGGATCTTGACCAGCATGGCGACGCTGCGCTTGCGGGTCTTCTTGATCAGACTGGAGGGATCGAAGTACGCCTTGGCGTTGTCGACGCTGAGGACGAACGGCGCGCAACCGTCCCGCGCAAGCAAATAGCTCATGATCAGGGCGCCGGTGCGGTGATTGCCCTCGATATAGAGTTGCGGCTCGCTCAAGATGCGTACATAGACCCCGGCCGCCCGTTCCCACGGCGAGTCGTTCTTGTGCGTCTCGCACCACTCCACCAGATCTCGAACGCCGCCCCGCGGTCATCGTAGAAATGCCGCTCGTTGGCCGCGAAATGCTGCGGCGAGCAGCACCCTTCGGATCTGTCTCCGCGGCAGAGCACCAAGTCGTTGAGCGCCAGTAACGCCGCCGGGAATTGCCGAGCGCGAAAAGATCGGTGCCCGTCGCGAGGCCCGGTCGACCCCGTCGTAGCCGGCCATCATGTTGGCCACGACCTCGTCGGTCATCGGGTCGCGGTATTCGTCCAGTCTTTCGTTGATGCGATCGAAGTCGCGCTGAACGTCGCGCAGGCTCGCTTCGATGGCGGGAAGGTTCAGGCGAAAATGGACCATGAGGTATCCGCGCCGAGTGCCCTGAAGATCGGTCAAATGCACGGCCTGCTTTCGCCCCGGGCCACGCCGCCTCGCTCACGCCGTGGCCGATGCCGCCATCGCGGCAAAGTACCAACGTCGCGATTGTCGGCCGATCCGGCTTCCGTCAACCGTAAATCGCGCCGCCGCCGCCTCGTGTCTACTGGATACTCTCGACCGCTTCCGTTCCGAGCGAAACCACCTCGCGCGGCAGCGGAATGAAACCGAGCTCGTCGCTGAAGGACTGCCCCTCGGTCAACCCCCAGGTCACGAAGTCCTTGACCGCCGCTCGCTGTTTCTCGTCCTGTCGTAATCGCCGTAGAGAAGCAGCCAGCTATAGGTGACGATGGGATACGACTCGGCCCCCTTCGGATCGGCGATGAACAGCCGGAGATTTTCCGGCATCTCGCCGAGGCCGTATCGACGAGAGCGGTCTGGCCCGTTTTCGCGTTCGGCTCTGACGAATTTGCCGGCCTTGTTCTCCAGCGGCGCCATGGGAAGGTTCAAACGCTTGGCGAATTCGTAGCCCATATATCCGATGGCGCCCTCGCTGATCTTGATCCTGCTGCGCCACGCCTTCGTTGCCCTTGGCCAGCATCGCGCCCGCCGGCCAATCCGACCAGCTTGCCGACCCCCGGCCCTTCGGAGCGGAACGTCTCGCTGATCTTCGCTCAGGTGGTTGGTGAAGGCGAAGGTGGTGCCGCTGCTGTCCCGCCGGGCGACGAGGGCGATGGTCAGGTTCGGGAGCGCCACGCTCGGGATTGGCGGCCTGGATCCTCGGAGTCGTTCCATTTCTCGATCTTGCCGGCGAAAATATCGGCGTAGAACGTCCCGCGGCAAACTATCAGTTCGCCGTCGACGCCGGGCAAGTTGTAGGCGAGGACGACCATGCCGGCGGTGGCGGGCACGAGGTGGACGCCGCGATCCACCTCGGCCATCTGCTCGTCGTTCCATGGCCGCGTCGCTGGCGCCGAAATCCACCGAGCCGGTGATGAACCTGTCGATGCCGGCACCGCTGCCGACGGCGGAATAGGTCACCCAGATTTCGGGATGGTCCTTCCTGATAGGCCTCGATCCATTTCTCGTACAGAGGTTCTGCGGAAAGGTCGCGCCGGCGCCTCGCACCCAAATTTGGCCGCCGGCCGCGGGTTCGACGCGCGCTTGTTCCTTCGCGCGGCGCCCGCTCCTCGCCGCAACCGGCCAGAACGGCTCGTCAGAAGCAGAGGCAGGCCGAGTGCCGCCTCAGGGATCGTCTTGGTATGTCATGGCGTGTGTCCCGGTCGCGATTAACTGAAGTCGCCTCGGATATACTCGCGGGTGAGTTCCGCCTTCGGATCCTCGAACACCTGCTTGGTATCGCCCATTTCCACCAGATATCCCGTGCGTCCGCTCTGCGAAATGTCCACCGAGAAGAACGCCGTGGTGTCGGCGACCCGCGTCGCCTGCTGCATGTTGTGGGTGACGAGCGCGATGGTGTAGTTCTCCTTGAGCTCGTGCATCAGGTCTTCCACCTGGCGGGTGGCGATGGGATCGAGCGCCGAGCAGGGCTCGTCCATCAGCAGAACGGTCGGGCTCGGTGGCGATGGCGCGGGCGATGCACAGCCGCTGCTGCTGGCCGCCCGAGAGCGACAGGCCGCTCTGCTTGAGCTTGTCCTTGACCTCCTTCCAGATGGCGGCGCGCTGCAGCGCTCTTTCGCACCCGTTCCTCCATGTCGCCCTTGAAGCGGTTGAGCCGCAGGCCGAAGGCGACGTTGTCGTAGATGCTCATGGAAAAGGGGTTCGGCTGCTGGAACACCATGCCGATGTAGCGGCGCACGATCACCGGATCGATCTGCTTGGCGTAGATATCCTGGCCCATGAAATGAACGTGACCCTCGAACCGGAACACCGGGATCATGTCGTTCATCCGGTTGAGGCAGCGCAAAACGGTACTCTTGCCGCAACCGGACGGGCCGATGAAACCGGTGACCTTGTTCTTCTCGATGGGGACGTTGCTGTCCCGCACGGCCAGGAAATCGCCGTAGAACACCTTCTCGAGGTTGCAATCGATGGCCCGGTCCGACAGTGAATATCTCGGGTCGGATCGCCGCTGTTTCCTGTGCTGCCATTACGTTCATGTTCGCATTTCCCGCTTTGTCTATAACCTTGCGTTTGCCGACCAACCGGCTGAGGATGTTGAACACCAGGACGATCAGGACCAGGACCAGCGACGCCGCCCAGGCCAATTCGATCTGGTTCTCGAAGGGCATGCCCGAAAAGTTGTAGATGAGGATCGACAGCGAGGCCGTCGGTTCGGTCAGGCTGCTCATGTAGTAGTTGCTGAACAACGCGGTGAACAGCAGCGGCGCCAACTCGCCCGCCGCGCCGGCGATGGCCAGCATCACCCCGGTCAGGATGCCGGGCAGGCCGGTCGGCAGCACCACTTTCCAGATGACCTGGCTGCGGGTGCAGCCCATGCCGTAGGCCGCGTCCTTCATGCGCTGCGGCACCATCTTCATCGCTTCCTCGGCGGTCAGCACCACGGTCGGGCACCATCAGCACCGACAGCGCGATGCCGCCGGCGATGGCCGAATAGGTCCCCATCGAGCAGCACCACCGCGCCGTAGGCGAACACGCCGGCCAGGATCGACGGAAAGCCGGTCAGCACCTTGGCCAGAAACCGCGATACGGTCGCCAGCTTGCTGTTGGGATCCAGTTCGCCGAGATAGACGGCCGCGAGAATGCCGACGGGGATGCTGATCAGCGCGGCGATGCCCACCATCACCAGGGTCCCGACGATGGCGTTGCCGAAGCCGCCGCCCATCTCGAATCCGGCCGGCGGCAATTCGGTGAAGATGTCCAGGCCGAGCCGCGACTCCGCCCTCCACGAACAGCATGTAGAGGACCGAGAACAGCGGCACGGCGGCGATCACCGACACCACCCAGGCGCCGCCGGTGAGGATCGCCGCTGCGCATGGCCCGGCCCTGAAACAGGTTGCGGTTCATGTCGGGAGCTTCCAGCGGACCGGCGGGGTTGATGGTCTGCTTCTGCTCGGCCATGGCCTAGGCCCTCTGCTTGCGGGTCGCGACCGTGATGATCCCGATGCCGACGATGTTGACCACGAGGGTGATGCGCCAGCAGCGCCAGCGCGGCGTACATCAGCGCCTGGACCTCGATCTGTCCCGGCCTCGGGAAAGTTGGATGCCAGCAACGACGCCAGCGTGTTGGCCGGCGCGAACAGCGACAGGCTGATCTGGTTGGAGTTGCCGATCAGCATGGCCAGCGCCATGGTCTCGCCGAGAGCGCGGCCGAAGCCGAGAACCAGGGCGCCGAAGATCCCGCGCGACGCGGTCGGCACCAGAACCCCGAGGATCGCTTCCCAGCGGGTGGTGCCCATGCCGTAGGCGGCCTCCTTGACCTTGTAGGGGACGAGATTGAGGGCATCCTGGGAAATGGCGGCCACCGTCGGCAGGATCATGATCGAGAGCACCAGCACCGCCGGCATCAGGCCCGGTCCGCTCAGCGATGTGCCGAAAAAGGGAACCCAGCCGAGGACGTCGTGGAACCAGTTGGCAATGGGGCGAATGGCGGGAATGACGACATAGATGCCCCAGAGGCCGTAAACGACGCTGGGAATGGCGGCGAGCATTTCGACGATGGTGCGGAACACCGACGGCGATGCGAACCGGCAGGAAGCCCTGGGTCAGGAATATGGCCACCGTGACGCCGAAGAAACCGCCGATCATCAGGGCCAGCAGGGAGCTGTACAGCGTCCCCCAGATTTCCGGCAGGATACCGAACTCGGCGCGGCTCACGTCCCAGGTAGAGGAGACCAGAAACCCGAGGCCGTATTCTCTGATGGCCGGCAGGGCCTGGCCGCCGATTTCATAGAGAATGTAAATGACCAGCAGAATGATGATCGACGCACCGCCGACCGCGGCAAGCCGGAAGCCCCGATCGCCGAGATAGTCGCTCTGCGAGGGCGGACCCGACACGGTTTCCGCGGATATCGCCTGAGCGAAGGGATTGTTCGCCATGCCCTGAAGCCCCAATGCTATGCCAACGTGCCCTACTGAACCTGCTTCGAAGCCTCGCGAACCTTGTCGACGACATTTTCGGGCAGCGGGATGTATCCCATCTTGTCGGCGATTTCCTGCCCTTCGGTGAGAGCGTATTCGATCATCTCGCGGAGCGCCTCGGCGACCTTCGGGTCCTGCTGCTTGTAGAACAGCATCCAGGTGAAGGTCGCGATCGGGTACGCGTCCTCACCGGCCGGATCCGTGACCCAGACCCGCAGGTCCGGCGTACCCGACTCCCCGGGCAGGTCGCCGTCCGGGAACTCGGCGCTGGCAAGCGCGGCGGCGCCCGACTCGGCGCTCGGCGCGACAAATTCGCCGGCCTTGTTCTCGAGCATCGCCGTGTCGGCCTTGGTCAGCTTGGCATAGCCGTATTCGATGTAACCGATGGCGCCGGGGGTCTGCTTGATGGTGGCGGTAATTCCGTCATTCTTCGGCGCCTTAACCAGCTTGTCGGTGGTCGGCCATTGGACGGTCTTGCCGACACCCGGTCCGTTCTTGAACGCCTCGCTGATGGCGCTCAGGTGTTTGGTGAAGACATAGGTGGTGCCGCTGCTGTCGGAGCGGACGACCACGGTGATCGGCTCGTCGGGAAGATCTACCCCTGGGTTGGCCTCGGCAATTCGGGCATCGTTCCACCGGGTGATCTCGCCAAGAAAGATGTCGGGATAGACATTGCGCGGCAGCTTCAGTTCATCCACGCCGTCCAGGTTGTACGCGAGCACGATCTCGCCTGCGGTCATCGGCAGCAGCACGACGCCGTCTTCGACCTTGGCGATCTCCTCGTCGGACATGGCCGCGTCGCTGGCCGCGAATTGCACGGTGTTGTTGATGAAGTCCTGAATGCCCGCGCCGCTGCCCTTGGCCTGATAGTCGACGGTCACGCCGTCGGTTTCCTGACTGAAGGACTTGAACCACGTCGCGTAAATCGGGAACGGAAAGCTCGCCCCGGACCCGATGATGCGAACGTCATCGGCGCGCGCGGTCGCGCCGGCCGTCATGGCGCCCAGAACCGCGAATACCAACGCAAGCCGCGACAAGACTTGAATTCTCATATCCCTACTCTCCCTCTGCACCGGTTCGTTTCGATATTCGAAAGACATCTAGCCCAACCGTTCTACCCATGGGTAGTGACCGATTCGTTGCGTTTTTCTGACGGTTTGATGACGAGGCGGTCGCCGGGCGGAAGTGGCGATTGCGCTTTCGACTCATCCGTTCGTACCGCGCCTTCGTAAGACCGTGGAACAAAACAGGCGGGTCGGGGCTTTTCGTAGGGAGGCCCACGTCTTTGGCAGTCCGCCTGCCTAGCCGAGCCTAGCTCCTGTAGGCTTAAACCTGGGGTGGTAAAAATGAGCGTATCGAACATGGCGACGAACGCAGGATTTTCGGCCCAGGACGGGTTGGGGAGATATTTCCGGCAAATTCGGACCTACCCTCTGCTCAGCCCCGGCGACGAGCGGCGTCTGGCTCGGACGTACGTTGAAACGGGGTGTTCCGATGCCCGCAACCAGATGATCAATAGTCACTTGCGCCTTGTCGCGAAAATTGCCGCGGGATATCGCGGGTATGGGCTGCCGCCGGGTGAGCTCATCTCGGCCGGCAACGTCGGTTTGATGCAGGCCGTGGACAAGTTTGACGTCACCAAGGGGTTCCGACTGGCCACCTATGCCATGTGGTGGATCCGGGCGGCCATGCAGGAGTACATTCTCCAGTCCTGGTCTATCGTCCGCATGGGATCCACGTCCCAGCAAAAGAAGCTGTTTTTCAATCTTCGGCGCCTCAAAGGGCAATTACAGGCGTTCGAGGACGGTGAGTTGAGCGAGCGGAATGTGGAAAGCATCGCTGAAACGCTGAACGTTTCGCAAGCCGAGGTGGTGAAAATGAACGGGCGCATGTCCGGGCCGGACTACTCGTTGAACGCGCCGCTACGAGAAGAGAGCGAGGGCGAGCGTCAGGATTGGTTGGTCGACGAGGCCGATGACCAGGAAAGCATTCTGGCTTCCGAGCAGGAAAAATCATATCAGCGCCGCCTGCTGCGTGACGCGATGCGCGCGCTGAGTGAGCGTGAGCGCGACATCGTCGTCGAACGGAGACTTGCCGAAGAGCCGCTCACACTCGAACAACTCGGATTCAGGTATGGCATTTCTCGCGAGCGGGTCCGCCAGATCGAGGGCATCGCGATGGACAAGCTTATGAAGACCGTAAGCCGGGAAGCGACATCGGTGGACGGCAAACAAAAAGTCGCCCGCCCCGGCGAGCGCGTGGGCGCGGATGTAAGGGCCGCCTAATCGGTGGCCTGCCGCGCATCGAATTGTTACCTCAGACTCCGCGTCCGCGGACATTGGCGCAAGCCGAAAACCGACAGAGGGGAGAGCTAAGTCCCGTGAACGTTCATGCCCGTGATTTTATCGAACAAGACGATAGTCCATTCACCACGGCAGCGCCGACGCGCGCCGATGCCGAGCAAGCGGTGCGGACCCTCATTCAATGGGCCGGCGACGATCCCGATCGCGAGGGTCTTGCGGGGACGCCAGATCGTGTCGTCCGCGCCTACGAAGAATTTTTCTCCGGTTATGACGATAACCCGAGCGACATCCTCCGCCGGACGTTCGCAGAAACCGATGGCTACGACGAGATGGTGGTTCTCCGCAACATCGCGTTCGAAAGTCATTGTGAGCATCACATGGTGCCGATCATCGGCAAAGCGCATGTAGGGTACCTGCCGGACAGCAAGGTCGTCGGCATTTCCAAACTGGCGCGCGTTGTCGAGATCTACGCAAAACGGTTGCAGATTCAGGAGAAGATGACAGCTCAGATCGCCAACGTCATCGAGACCGTCCTGCAGCCGCGCGGTGTCGCGGTGGTCGTCGAAGCGGCGCATCAGTGCATGACGACGCGTGGCGTCCATAAGCCGGGCGTCACCATGGTCACCAGCCGGATGCTCGGTGCGTTTCGCGACGATCCCATGACCCGCCGGGAGTTCCTTTCGATGATCGGCCGGACCGGACCGGAGCGGCAATAACGACCTGCGCTGTCGGTGGCCTTGATCCGAGGGGTGAGGCCGCCCACAATGCGCGGCAATGGAAATTTATCTCGAAACTGCCCGCCTTACCCTTATCGCCCATGCGGTAATCGCTCTTGTGATCGCCATTCGGGTCATCATGTCAAGACCAGGGCCGGGCGTCGGGCTCGCCTGGATCCTTCTGGTGGAAACGCTGCCGTTCCTCGGCGCCGGGATCTATCTGCTTATCGGCGAGCGCCGCATCGGATTGCGTCGCGCCCGCCGGCTCGCGGCGCTCCGTGTCGACTTCGGCGAGATATCCAAGGCCGCCATCAGCGACGAGTTGACCGACATCGACTGGTCGCGGCATCCGCCGTCCGCCCAGGGCATGGATACGCTCGGGCGGACGACCACCGGCAGCCCCACCGTCCAGGGCAGCCGCTTCCAATTGTTCACCGACACCCTGGATGTGCTCCGTACCCTCGCAGACGAGATTGACCGGGCGCAGGTCAGCGTGCTGATGGAGTTTTACATCTGGCACGAGGGCGGACTGGCCGACGATGTGGTGGACGCGCTGGTCCGCGCCGCCGAACGGGGCGTCTACTGCCTGGTGCTGGTGGATGCGGTGGGCGGCCGACCGTGGCTGCGCAGCCGGCAGCGCCGTCGGCTGCGCCAGGCCGGCGTCAATGTGCGGCCGGCCCTGCAGGTAGGCCTGTTCCGCACGTTCGTCGGCCGCACCGACCTCCGCCTTCACCGCAAGATCGTCGTCATCGACGGAGAGACGGCGTGGACCGGCAGCATGAATCTCGTCGATCCGCGGTTTTTCAAGCAGGACAAGGGGTTCGGCGAATGGGTGGACGCCATGGTGCGCCTCGAAGGCGCCATCGTCGCCGAGTTGGCGGCGACGATCATCTGGGACTGGGCCCTGGAAACCGGCGAATCGGTTTACGACCTTCTCGAAAAGACCCATCTCGACCGGATCAAGCCGGACGGTCCTGCGGCCATGCAGGTCATTCCCTCCGGACCGGTGGAGACGCAGGACTGCATGTTGCAGATGCTGCTCGCTCTCATCAACGCCGCCGAGACGGAGCTGGTCCTGACGACGCCCTATCTGGTTCCCGACGATGCCATGACGCGCGCCATCCGTGGCGCGGCGGGCCGCGGCGTCAAGGTGACGCTGATCATCCCCGAACACGTGGATTCGTTCCTTACGCGCCACGCCAGCCGGTCGTACTACGGCGACCTGCTCGACATGGGCGTCGAGATCCGCCTCTATCACGGCGGCCTGCTGCATACCAAATCCATCGCCGTCGACGGCGCCATGTCCATGTTCGGCACGGTCAACCTCGATTACCGCAGCCTGTGGCTGAACTATGAGGTGGCGCTGTTCGTCTACGACGCGGAATTCACCCAGCAGCTCGGCGATCTTCATCGCCGCTACATCGAAAAGTCTCATGGGCTCGATCGGACGACCTGGAACGCCCGGCCGTTCGGCAGGCGTCTGCTGGAGAACACGCTGCGTCTGGCGAGCCCGCTTCTCTGAACTCACCATCGCAGCCCATATCGCAAGGCGTCGTAGATGGCGGCATGGATGTTGCGCGACGCGACCGCGTCGCCGATCCGGTAGAGGATGAACGCCGCATCGCTGTCCTTGATCGGAAAGACGTCGCCACCGTTGACGAGGTTGCCATAGCCGCACGGCGCCGCGGTTCCTCGACAGCGCCTTGAGGTCGAAATAGAGTTCGTCCATCGGCGCGGTGCCGTGCTCCACCACGACCTGGTCGACGCGACGCTCCTCGCGCCAGCCCGCCGCGAAGTCCGATGACAGCGTGGCGACCAGCTCGTTGCCGTCGCGGCGCACGCCGGCGAGCCGGGTATTGATGGTGATGCGCACGGCCTTCTCGTGGAATGTCTTCATGTAGGGAACGTGGTTCATGCCGCCCATGTCCGGCGCGAAGAACCGTTCCGGCGAGACGAGTTCCAGTGTCGCTCCCGCGTTGGCGATCGTCTCGGCCGCCGTCATGCCCGGAAACCCGCCATGATCGTCGTACACCAGCACCCTGCCGGCGGGCGTCGCCGTACCGCCGATGATATCCCACGACGAGATCACGAGGTCGTCCCCCGCCTCCAGAGGCGGGTTCTGCGGGATGCCGCCGGTGGCGATGATCACCACGTCGGGTTCCAGCTCCAGCACGTCTTGTTTCTCCGCCCAGGTATCGTAGCGGATGGCGACGCCGAGATGCTCCAGTTCGGCAAGCCGCCAGTCGACGATGCCGATCATTTCTTGGCGCCGCGGGCCGCGGGCGAGCAGCCGGACCTGACCGCCGGCCTGCGCCGTCGCCTCCAGCACGGTGACCTGGTGGCCGCGCTCGGCGGCGACGCGCGCGGCTTCCAGTCCCGCCGGGCCGGCGCCGACGACCACGGCGCGCCTGGCCGGCCCGCCGGCTTTCTGGATGACGTGAGGGATGGTCTTTTCGCGGCCGGTGGCGGCGTTGTGAATGCACAGCGCCTCGCCGCCCTCGTAGAGCCGGTCGAGGCAATAGGTGGCGCCGACGCAAGGCCGGATGCGATGCTCCTCGCCGCGCATCACCTTGTTGGCGATATGCGGGTCGGCCATGTGGGCGCGCGTCATGCCCACCATATCGAGCTTGCCGGTGGCGATGGCGTGCCGCGCGGTGGCCACGTCGGAAATCTTCGCCGCGTGAAACACCGGGAACTTCGTCTCGGCCCGCACCTCGCCGGCGAAATCCAGGTGCGGCGCGGACGTCATGCCCTGGATGGGAATGACCTTGGTCAGCAGCGCGTCGGTCTCGATGCGGCCGCGGATCAGATTGATGAAATCGAACCGGCCGGACGCGGCGATGCGCCGGGCGATCTCCATCCCCTCCTCTTTCGACAAGCCGTTGGCGCAATCCTCGTCGGCCACCATGCGGATACCGACGATGAAGTCGGGACCGACGGCGGCCCGGATGGCGTCGATGACCCGCCACGTGAACCGCAGACGGTTGTCGAGCGGCCCGCCGTAATCGTCGGTCCGGCGGTTGGTCGCGGGCGACCAGAACCCGTCCATCAGGTGGCCGTAGGCCTCGATCTCGATGCCGTCGAGACCGGCGCTGCATGCGCTCGGCGGCGGCGGTAGTCGGCGACGATCCGCTCGATGTCCCAGTCCTCGGCCTCCTTCGGGAAGGCGCGTGCGCCGGCTCGCGGATCGGCGACGCCGCCAGCACCGGCAGCCAGTCCGCCTGGTTCCAGCTGGTGCGCCGCCCGAGATGGGTGATCTGGATCATCACCGCGCAGTCGTGTTGGTGGCAATCTCGACGAGCTCGCCGAGCCAGGGCACGATCTCGTCGCGGTAGGCATGGAGATTGCCGAAGGCGGCCGGGCTGTCGGGCGACACGATGGCCGAGCCGGCGGTCATGGTCAACGCCATGCCGCGGTCTCGAGACGCAGTTGGGCGTCACCCTGTTCCGCCGCGAACACCGCAAGGTCACCTTGACCGACGCCGGCGAGCGGTTCTTCGCCGATGTCACGCTGGGGCTGTCGCATATCCGAAAGTCCGCCGAGGAACTGCGCTCGTTCGCCGCCGACCCGCACGTCACGCTGTCGGGGTCCACCGCGTTCACGTCGTTCTGGATGATGCCGAGGCTGCAGCAGTTTCGCGACGAGGTACCGGGCATCGATCTCCGTATCCAGACCTCGGACCGGGATCTCGACATCGTCTCGGAAGGCATACCGCTGGCCATTCGCGGCGGCACGCCCGAGCTCTGGCCGGAATACGACGCGATGCTGCTGGCCGAAGAGGAAATCTATGCCGTCGCCAGCCTCTCCTACGCCCGGCGCTCAGCCGCTGCCGCGAACCGTCGAGGACCTCGCCCGGCACCGCCTGATCCATCTGGAGGAGCGCTACCGCGAGGCCGCCGACTGGAAAGACTGGTTCGCCAGCGCCGGCATCGAGCCCGACATGGGAACCCGCGGCCTGTTGATCAACGATTACGTGCTGGTCATCCAGGCGGTGATGGAGGGTCAGGGCATCGCGCTCGGCTGGCGCCACCTGACCGAGCGCCTGATCGATGCCGGCCTGCTGGTCCGGGTGACCGATCACTCGTTGCGCACCGGCAAGGGCGTCTACGTGGTCTGGCCCCGGGCGCGCGCAGCTGTCGGATTCCATGAAACGGGTCCGCGACTGGCTGATCGACTGCGCCTGACAGCCGAAACGAACTGCCGGCCGCGCCCCCGACCGCAGACAAGGTGCCGCCTCCGAGGATGCATACATCCGTCCCTGTCTGTATACTTGCTCCGTTCCTTCGGCGGAACAAACGGGGCGCGCGGACGCTGGCGGCAGGAGTCAAATCCGATTACCGCTGCCGTAAACGAGGGGTGAGAGCCAAGTGCAATCAGATGAAACGACCAAGGACCGCATCCGGGAGTGGTTCGTGCCAGCCTTTGGCCCGGCCGCCTTCCGGTCCTTCGTCGGCCTCCTGTTCCTTCCCTACACGGGCATGGTGCTCGCCTACACGGTCATCGGATCGATGTTGGCGGACCCGATCCACTGGGACCGCGTCGCCGCCATCGTCGCGATCTATTTTCTTGGGCTGGGCATCGGCGCCCATGCGCTGGACGCCTTGGGAAGCAAGACCGCCAAGCCGTGGGGCACCGTTTTTTCGAAGTCCCGCCTATGGGCGATCGCGATCGTCAGCCTTGTCGGGGCCTACGCCATCGGCATCTACTACATGGTGCTGTATGCGCCGCTGCTGTGGGCCATCGCCATACTCGGAGGGGTTTTTCGTTTTCGCCTATAACCTGGAATGGTTCCGCGGCCGATTCCATACGGATGGCTGGTTCGCGGTATCGTGGGGAAGCCTTCCGGTGCTCGCGGGATACGTTCTGCAGACCAACGATCTCTCCATCGGTGTCGTCGTGATCGCGGCGGCGGCGGGGCTCCTGAGCCTCACGGAAATAAAGGCGTCGCGGCCCTACAAGGCTCTGAAGAAGACCGAACCCGGTTCAAGCGGCGCCGACTGGAACCAGCTCCAGATCACCGACACGCTCGAAGCCGTGCTGAAGTCGCTCAGTCTTGGCGTCATCGTGCTGGGGCTCGGTCTGCTCGTCTGGCGCTTGATCGGATGACCCTACCATCAACGGCAGCATCACTAGGGTTCGCCGAATACTGGGAGCGGATACGGCATCGGATCGAGAGCGACTTCCGGCAATGGATTCCGGAGTTCTTCGGCGGCTCGAGCGAAACGCACCTGGAAGCCGTGCTCCGGTCCATGGCGGCAGGCAAGCGGATCCGCGGTTGTCTCGTCTGTCTCACCTGCGAGGCGCTGGGCGGCGATATCGAGGCGGCGGTCTCGCGAGCCGTCGGCATCGAATGTCTGCACGCCGCCTCGCTGATCCACGACGATTTTGTCGATGGCGACGCCCTGCGGCGCAGTCGGCCGGCGGAATGGACGCTTCAAGGGTCCCGCCAGGCCGTGCTCCTCGGCGACGTCATGTTCGCCACCGTCATTCACAAGATGGTCGAACAAAGCAAGGCGGAAGGCAGCTTGGTGGCGAAGGTCATCGCGACCATGGCGAAAGGGGCCTACCAGGAACATCTCGACCGCTCCACCTTCGAGCGTTCGGCGGGCGACGGCCGGCATGCCGAAAAAAATGATCCCGCCGGCAATTACGAGACCATCATCCACCTCAAGACCGGCGTCCTGTTCGGCGCGGCGGCGCAACTGGGCGCCATCGCGGCAACGGCTTGCGAGCCGTCGCGCGCGCGGTCGTTCAGCTTCGGCGCGCGGCTCGGCGAGGCCTATCAGATTGCCGACGATCTGGCGGAGGTCCGCGAACTCGAGCGGCCTTCGCATATCGCCCGGCCGGCGCTGTTGGCCGCCGCTCCCATCGTGCTCCGCTTTTCGCCGACGACCGCGCGCCGAACTGGCGCATCTCATGAACGGCGGACGATCGGCGATGGAGCGAATGGGCCGATAAGGAAATCCCGCCGATCGAGGATCGCATGCGAAAGGAGATTTCGGCGCGCTGTGCCGGCGCGAACGCGGCGCTCGACGGCTTCCCGGACAACCCCTTCACTCGGCTGCTCCGCGACATGCCGGCGGATATCATCCGGGCGATGGAGACTTCGATCACTTCACCGCCGTGATCAGGGCCGAACCATAAAGAGTGAGATTTTGCGTCTCAATGTCCCTGAACGCGTTCTCCTCGAGGGCACGGTTCAACTCGTCGCGCCAGCGCGTCTGTTCGATGAGGCTCGGCAAGCCGTCGAAGATCTCCCGCCAGGCGGGGAACAGGGGCGTGCCGATGATGCGCAACAGCTGCGAAGTAGACGCGCCACAGGCGGACCAGGGATGGCTTCGGTGGATAGGTAAAGTCATGCATGAGCACCAGCCCGCCATCCTTGAGCAACGCCTTGGTGTTGCGCGTAAGCAGCGGCAGATCGGCGTATTTCGCGAGATAGGACGATACGACGGCGTCGAAAGTTTCCGCCGGCCCGTCGTAGTCCTCGGCCCGAGCCGAGGACGAATTCGACGTTGTCCAATCCGAGATCGCGGGCCTTGTCGCGGGCGATCCGCAGGTACTCGTCGCGCAATTCGACGCCGACGATCCGGCACCGCGGGTAGCGGCGCGCGATCGCGAACGTGAGGATCCCGGTGCCGCAAGCGAGGTCCAGCACGCGCGCGGGATTTTCCGGTAGCGCGGCGACAATCTGTCGTTTCCACCGGCGATCGATCCCGAAGGTGGCGGCATTGACCATGAAGTCGTAGGTCGGCCCGGTATCCGCAAAGAAACGTTGGACGAGCGCCAGTTTCCGCTCGACAGCCTCCGCGCGTTCGCTTTCCTCGTTCATCGCATTCACCCGTCCGTTGTTGAACCCACTGCGCCCCACCAGCGGAATGTCGCGACACTCTACCATGACACGCTTGGCGGGCCCGAGTGGGAAGCTTGCCGCCGGCTGGTTAACCTGGCCGGTTCGCCCGCAGCCTTTATGGCGTAAGCCATGAAAATGCACTGTGCATGGGGTTGTTTTCAGCAATAAGCAGAGACCCCTCCCCTACCCTCGATACCGGCTTGCAGTGGGGCGCCGGCATTTCGGCATGCGGGGTAGTCGGATTGCGAAGAGGTTGGGCTCTCGGCTGTCCCATTTGCCATGGGGCGACCCGGGCCCCTATAAACGTTGATGGCGCGTCTGGCCCGCCCGAAACCGCATCCCAAGTCGCTCGCCGTCGGCGCCCTGCTGACGGCGCTGGTGGCGTTGGGCCAGATCTCCACCTCGATTTACATTCCGTCGCTGCCGTTTCTGGTGGACGCGCTGGAGACCACCGCCGCCGACGTGAATTTGACGCTGTCGATGTTTCTCTACGGGTTCGCCGTTTGCCAGCTGGTGTATGGGCCGCTCTCCGATCGCTTCGGGCGACGGCCGGTGCTGATTGCGGGGGTGGGGCTCTATGTGGCGGCCAGCTTCGCCTGCGTCTTCGCCGCCTCCATCGAGACGCTGATCGTCGGCCGGCTGGTCCAGGGGCTGACGGCGTGCTCCGGCCCGGTTCTCGGGCGCGCCATCGTCCGCGACATCTACGGCCCGACCCGCTCGGCCAAGGTCCTCGCCACCATCGGCCTGGCGCTGGCCGTCTCGCCCGCCGTCGCGCCCATCATCGGCGGCTATCTGCAGCTGTGGTTCGGCTGGCGGGCCAACTTCGTCTTCCTCGGCGCCGTCGGGATTTCCATCCTGGCCGCCGTGGCGGCGCTGCTGGCCGAGACCAACGCGCACCGCGATCCCCGGGCGTTGCAGCCCGCCCGGCTGCTGGCCGCGGCCCGCACCCTGGTCACCGACCGGCGGTATTGGGGGTATACGCTCGCCGTCGGGTTCGTGTTCGCCGGTCTGATGGCGTTCACCGCCGGCTCGCCGTTCGTGTTCATCGCCGGGCTGGGGCTGTCGCCGGAGCGGTTCGGCATGCTCAGCGTGTTCAACGTCCTCGGCTTCGTCGCCGGCAGCCTGACCGCCGTGCGGCTGACCCAGCGGCTCGGGATCGACCGGCTGCTGCTGGCCGGTGTCGGCCTTGAGCTTCGCCGGCGGCGGGGTCATGGCGGCCATCGCCGCCACCGGTCATGTGGGCGCCGTCGCCATCATCGCGCCGATGATGGTGTTCGCCGTCGGATTGGGCATTGTGCTGCCCAACGGCATCGCCGGCGCGCTGGCGCCGTTTCCCAAGATCGCCGGGACCGCGTCGGCCCTGCTCGGGGTTCGTTCAGATGATCGTCGCCGGCAGCGTCAGCGTCGCGGTCGGCCGGTTCGCTCTCGCCTCGCCGCTGCCCATGGCGCTCGCCATCGCGCTCACGCTCGGCGGCCGCCTTCGCCGCCTTCACGATGCTCGTATGGCGAAACCGGTCCGAGCCGCCGCGCCGCCGTCGAGACGACCCGCCGCCGTCCGCGCGAAGCGGACGGTGAGGGCCCGGCGGCGATGGGCGTTCATCGGCCGGAGCGGGGCGTCGCGCCGGAGCGCGCCGTCATAGGCGTCGGCGACGATGACGCCGACGTCCGGCGGCAGAACGTCCAGCGGGAACTCGGTATCGACGGCGAAATAGAAGGCATCGCAATAGGGCAGATACTCCAGCCACTTGCCGTCGGCCCGGAAATCGGCGAGCGACGACTTGACCTCCACCACGGCGAACCGTCCCTGGCGATCGAGCCCGATCACGTCCACCCGCCGGCCGCTGCCGAGCGGCAGTTCCGGCAGCGTCCGGTAGCCCATCTCCGCCATGAGCCGCGTCACGCCGCGAGCGATTACCGCCGTTCGATCGGCCAGGTTCACTGAATGTTCTTTCATGTCGCTTTTTATAGCGCCATCGCCCGAACGACGCAATATTGCGGGCACCGAAGCGATGTTCTAGCCTTGCCGTCATGAAACAGGCGCAGCACACCGTCACCGTCGGCACCCGCGGCCAGGGGCTCTACGCCGTCACCGACGAGGTCGGCGGTTGGGTGTACCGGCAGGGCTTGGAGGCCGGTCTTCTGACTCTGTTCTGCCAGCACACCAGCGCGTCCCTGACCATCCAGGAGAACGCCGATCCCGACGTGCTGCGCGACCTCCAGACGTTCTTTTCGCGGCTGGTCCGGGAGGATCCGTCGCTTTACCGCCACACCGACGAAGGGCCGGACGACATGCCGGCGCACATCCGGAGCGTGCTCACCGGCGTGCAGCTCTCCGTTCCCGTATCGGCCGGCCGCCTGGCGCTCGGCGCCTGGCAGGACATCTATCTGTTCGAACACCGTGCCCAGCCGCACACCCGGCGGATCGTCCTGCATCTCTTGGGGTCGACATACGAGACGACAGACGACAGCGCAGACACAAGGAGGATCGACACATGATGACGGATACCGAGACCCGCAACGCGGGCATGGATGGCGAGCACCGGGTGCAGATCGGTCTGATGACGGCCTTCCGCGACGCCGCCGGCGGCGGCCGGGGGGCCGGGGAGGCCGACGAAATCCTCGATCAGCTGCTGGACTACAGCAAGATGCACTTCATGTCCGAACAGCTTCTCATGCGGCTCTACGAGTATGACGGCTACGAAGCCCACCTCGCCGACCACGACCGCATGCTTCGGGAGATGGAAGCCATGCGCGACAGCTACCGCAAGGGCGACGGCGCGTTCGATCGCGAGAGCGTGGATGTGCTGATCAAGGGGCTGACCGCTCACATCAGCCGGACCGACGAACCGCTCGGCCAGTATCTCGGAAGCCTCGACTGCCGAATCGGGTAACACGAACGAGAGCCGGGGCGCAGCCCTGATTTTGGGCGACAGGCGGGTCTTTAGCCGATGCGGTCACCGAAACACGCTGGTAAAAGAAACCGCATTGGATCATCATTCGGTGCGCGCAAGGGCGAGCACGATCAAGGAAAGCACATCCCTGACCGAGGGGGGAGAGACACAATGACTGAAGAGAGCAAGGAACCAGGCACGGTCACCGTTCGCGAAGCGGTGGGTGTCTTTCATGAGTGGAATTCGCTTGAGGCGGCCGTCGACGAGTTGGAGAACTCGGGCTTCAACATGGCGGAGATCAGCCTGCTGGCCGGCGAGCAGGCCGTTCAGGACAAGCTCGGCCACGTTTACGAGAAAGTGTCGGAGTTGGAGGACGACGCGAACACCCCCCGCGCCGCTTATGTCGCGCGCGATTCCGTGGTGGAGGCGAAGACCGGGCTGATCGGCGGCTTGGCATACGTGGGAGCGGTCGCGGCCGTCGGCGCCATCGTGGCATCGGGCGGCACGCTCGCCTGGGCCATCGGCGGCGCTGCCCTGGCCGGCGGCGGCGGGGGCCTTATCGGCGCCGCCGCGTCTCGCTTGCTCGGCCACAAAAAGGCGACGGATCTTCAGGCGCAACTGGACAAGGGCGGACTGCTGCTATGGGTCCGGCTCAAAGACGACGCGCATGAAAAGCGCGCGCTCGAAATTTTGAACGCGCACTCGGGGGAAGACGTCCACGTCCATGATTTGGAGAGATCGGGGGATCCGGAGGGCGACCCGATGGACGGCTTCCAACCCGATCCCTTCCTGCCGAAGGCCCGCATTTGACCTTATCCCTCCTCCCTGGGACGGGTCGGAGCACCGCAAGGGCCGGCCCGCCCTCCGCCGGCGCGCGGCGAAAAGCGAAACGCCCATCGGATTGAAACGCCCCTTGGGTTGATCGGGCGTCCACCAGTCCACGGGCCTGAAGGACGAGAAAGTTGGGGGATCGATGCGGCATCCGCCGTCGATGGTCTTTCGCCTCTGCCCGCGCGGGCAAGAGGCCGAGCGATGCTTTCCGTAGCCGGTAACGCCCGATTATGGCTGCCGCTTGTCATCCTGGTGGCCGCCGTCGCCGTTTCCTTCCAGGAACCGCTGTTCCTGACCGAACTTCGCGATCGCGTGTTCGATTCCTATCAGCGCTGGAACCCCCGGGTATACCAGCCCTCGCCGGTGCGCATCGTCGACTTCGACGAGGAGAGCCTGGCGCGGATCGGCCAGTGGCCCTGGCCGCGGACCCGCGTGGCCGAGATGGTGGATCGGCTGCGCGATCACGGTGCCGGCGTCATCGCTCTCGACATGGTATTCGCCGAACCCGACCGGACCTCGCCGTCGCGGGTAATCCCCTTGTGGGAAGACATCCCCGAACTTCAGCAATGGGCGCATGAACTGAAAGATCATGACGAAATCCTCGCCGCCGCGGTCGCTCGGGGCGGCGTGGTGACCGGATTTGCCCTTTCCGAAACGCCGGGCACGTACTCCCCGGCCATAAAGGCCGGTTTCGCCATGGCGGGCGAGGATCCGACGCCGTTCATCCCGCGATATTCCGGCGCGGTCACCACCCTGACGGCCATCGAAACCCTGGCGGCGGGCAACGGCGCCCTTAACGTCACCGTCGACCACGACGGCGTTATCCGACGCGTTCCCATGGTGGTCAGATTGAACGATACCCTCTATCCGTCGCTCGCGGCCGAAGCCCTGCGGGTCGCCCAGGGCGCGGGCAGCTACACCATCAAATCGGCCGGTGCCAGCGGCGAACAGAGCCTGGGAACCGGAACCGGCATCACCGATGTCAGGATCGGCGCGTTCGAGGCGCCCACCGACAAGCAGGGGCAGATGTGGGTGTATTACACCCTCCCGGTCGCGGAGCGCTTCATTTCCGCGTGGAAGGTGCTCGAGGGAGAGGTGGGCCGAGAAGACGTGGAGGGGTACATTCTTCTGCTCGGTTCCAGCGCCACCGGCCTGCAGGATCTGCACGCGACGCCGTTGCGCGTGTCCATCCCCGGCGTCGCCGTCCACGCTCAGATCATCGAGCAGATGATTCACGGCCAGCATTTGACCCGTCCGGACTGGGCGAGCGGCGCCGAGCGGCTGCTGATCATCGTCCTCGGCATCCTGGTGGTGGCACTCGCATACCGCATCGGCCCGCTGTGGACGGCATTCATCGGCGGCGCGGCCGTCGCGGGTGTTTGCGCGATCTCGTGGTACGCCTTCGCCCGGTATCGGCTGCTTCTCGACCCCGTATTTCCCGCCCTCTCGGTCCTGGCGGTGTATCTGGTGTTCTCTTTGCTGCGGCACCTGCAAAGCGAACAGGAACAACGTTGGGTTCGCGCGGCATTTTCCAGCTATGTCTCGCCAAAGCTGGTGGAGCATCTGGTGAAAAATCCGGCGAATCTGATGTTGCGCGGCGAGCGCCGCGAGCTGACGTTCGTGTTTACCGATCTCACGGGATTCACGGCGCTGGTGGAGCGCTCGGAACCCTCCGTGATCGTGCCGCTGCTCAACGACTATCTGGACGGCATGATCCGGATCGCCTTCGATCACGACGGAACCATCGACAAGATCGTCGGCGACGCCCTCCACCTCATCTTCGGCGCTCCCGTCGCCCAGCGCGACCACGCCGCCCGCGCGGTGGCGTGCGCGCTGGCGCTGGACGCGTTCGCCAACGCCTACGCGGCGGACAAACAGAAAGCGGGGATTTCCCTCGGCGAGACCCGCATCGGGGTCAACACCGGCCCCACCGTGATCGGAAACTTCGGCGGCGAACTGCGTTTCGACTACACCGCCCACGGCGACGCCATCAATACCGCCGCGCGCCTGGAGAGCGTCAACAGGCACCTGGGAACGCGGATCTGCGTCAGCGGACACACGGCGGAACTGTGTCCGGATTTTCATGGGCGCCCGGCGGGCAACCTGGTTCTCAAGGGGAAAACCCGGGGCATCGAGGTGTTCGAGCCGTTGCCCCGGGACGTCATGGCATCGGACCGCGTCGTCACCTATCTGGCGGCCTACGACCGGATGAAGCGCAGGGATCCGGAAGCCGCGGACACGTTCTCGGCCCTCCTGCACCGCTATCCCGAAGACCGTCTCGCGGCGTTCCACCTGAAACGATTGCGCAACCACGAAACGGGCGCCACTGTGATCATGGGCGAAAAATGATCGGTGACGGATCCACTCCAGCACGTACCGTGCCTTCTCCGATGCGGCGGACGAACCATGCGTCTTTCGACCCACGCGTGCGTTAGTACATCCAAATGGCGGAAAATAGGGTACAATGATGGACATGACGGCGCTTTGGACTACATCCATCGTGTCTTACCACCGGATCGAACGGTGAAGGGGGAAGGGCGGCAAGAGGTGTTTTGAAAAAGTATTTATTGAAGATCGGCGTGCCCTTGGCGTTTCTGGCTGTCGCATTCGCGGCCAACGCCTATCTGCGAGCGACCAAACCGCAGGTGGAAGCGCAGCCGGCGCGCGAACGCGTATGGCCGGTGGACATCGTCGAGGCCACGCCGGCGGAAGAAACGCCCGAATATCGTGCCTACGGCGCCGTCATTGCCGGACGTGAGCTGGAATTGCGCCCGCTGGTGGATGGCCGCATCACCGACGTTAGCGATATCCTCGAAGAGGGAGGCGTCGTCCGCCAGGGCGAAACCCTGGTGACCATCGATCCGTTCGATTTCGTCATCCGCGTCGATGTCCGCCGGGCGGAGCTCGAGGAATCGCGGGCCAAGCTCGCCGAGATCGAAGCCGACCTGACGGCGGAACGCGCCATGCTTAAGCAGGATTTGGAGCAGGTGGCCCTATCGGAACGAGACGTCGACCGCCGATTGACCCTTCGCAAGAAGGCCGCCACCTCGGAAAAAGCCTTGGACGATTCTCGCATTCTGCTCAGTGAGCGCCGCGAGGCGGTGCAAGGCCGCCGGCAAATGCTGGAACGCCTGGCGGCGCGGGCTTCGCAACAGCGCGCCCGCATCGGCATGCTCGAAGCGTGGCTTCGTCGCGACGAGATGGATCTGGAGCGCACCACCATCGCCGCCCCGTTCGATGCCTTTGTCGCGGACGTCAATGTGTCGGTCGGTCAACAGGTCGCCACCAAGGATCCGCTGGCCAGGCTGATCGACGCGACCCGGCTCGATGTCCGTTTCCATCTCAGCGCCAGTGAATTCGCGCGGCTGCTCGCCAGCGACCAATACGAGGACCGTCCCGTTCGTATTCTGTGGCGCCTGGGAGGCGAAACCCGCGAGTTCGACGGGACCATCGAGCGGCGACAGAGCGAAATCGATGCCGCATCGGGCGGCGTCGAACTCTACGCCCGGATCAAGGGCACCGGCATCGACGGACCGCTGCGGCCCGGCGCGTTCGTGGAGGTCTATATTCCCGACCAGCCGTATCCATCGGTCGTCAGCCTGCCGCAAGCCGCCCTGCACCCGGACGATATGGTCTACAAGGTGGTGGACGGTCGGCTGGCCGTACAGCGCGTGAGGCCAGTCGTCCGTCAGCAAGGCAAGGTATTGGTCGCCGGTCTGGAGCCGGGCACCCTGGTGGTCACCACCCGCTTTCCCGAAATGGGGCCGGGTGTGCGTGTCGCGACACATTAAGGGAACGGCCGGCGCATGAAAGGCGCAAGCATCATCGGCGTGTTCGCCCGCCACCGCACGGCGGCGAACCTTTTGATGGCCCTGATGATCATCGGCGGCCTGGCATCCCTGACCCGGCTCAACACCCAGTTTTTTCCCGACTTCGGCATCGACATCGTTTCCGTGGCCGTCGAATGGCCGGGTGCCAGCGCCGAGGACGTGGACGCGAACATCGTGCAGGCCATCGAGCCGGAAGTGCGTTTTCTCGACGGCGTCAAGAGGGTCCGGTCGCACTCGCGCGAAGGCGCCGCCAGCATCTCCATCGAGTTCGAGCCGGGCACGGACATGCAGGCGGCGCTCGCCGACGTCGAAACCGGAGTGGGGCAGGTGCGAACCCTGCCTGAGGACAGCGAAAATCCGGAAATCCGCCGGGTGGTCCGGTACGACACCATCAGTCACATCGTCATCTCGGGGCCCTATCCCGAGGCAGCGCTGAAAGCGGTGGCCAAGCGCATGCGCGACGATCTGCTCGACCGAGGCATCGACAAGGTCGACATGATCGGCGCCCGGGACGAAGAAATCTGGGTCGAGGTCCCGCCGGAGACGCTGCGCCGGCTCGACGTGACCATCGCCGACATCGCCGAACGCATCGCCGAAACCTCGCAGGATATTCCGTCGGGGGACACCGGCGGCGCGGTCGAACAGCAAGTCCGCAGTCTCGGTTTGCGGCGCACCGCCGAAAGCATCGGCGGCGTTGAAATCCGAGCCCTGGAAAACGGCCAGAAGATTTTCCTCCGCGACGTCGCCAACGTTCGCGAGACCTTCGAACGGGGCGGCACGACGCTCAGGCGCTCCGGCCGGCCGGCCGTCGAGCTTCACGTTCGCCGGGCCGTGAACGCCGATGCGCTGGAGCTCGCGAGGACCGTCAATGACTACATGGCGGAGATTCAGCCGACCCTGCCGTCGGATCTCGTGGTGGAACAGTACGGCGTCAGCGCCGATCTCATCCGCAGCCGCATCGACCTGCTTCTCTACAATGGCGTCGGCGGGCTGGTCCTCGTCATCCTCATTCTGTTCGTATTCATGAACGGGCCCGTGGCATTCTGGGTCGCGGCCGGAATACCGGTGGCGCTGCTGGGAACGGCGGTGGTGATGCTGCTGACCGGTCAGTCCATCAACATGGTCAGCCTGTTCGGCATGATCATGGCGCTCGGGATCATCGTCGACGACGCGATCGTCGTCGGCGAGCACGCCGAGACGCGGCGCCGCGCCGGACTGCCGGCCCTGGACGCCGCCATTTCCGGCGCCCAGCGCATGGCGGTCCCCGTCTTGTGCTCGTCCCTGACCACCATCGCCGCGTTCTCGCCGCTGCTGCTGATCGGCGACATGATCGGAGATATCATCAGCGCGATATCGATCACGGTGGTGACGGTCATCATCGCCAGCCTGATCGAGTGCTTTTTCATTCTGCCGGGCCATCTGCGCGGCGCCCTCGAAACGTCGGCGGCAGAGGCGTCTCGCTTTCGCCGGGGGTTCGACGAACGCTTCGAGCGGTTCCGCGAGGGCGGGTTTCGTCGGACAGTGGAAACGTGCCTGGAATGGCGTTATCTGACCGTCTCGGTGGCGTTGGGCGCCTTCATCGTTTGCCTGGGCCTGGTATTGGGTGGCCGTATCGGCTTTCTGTTCTTCCCCGCGCCCGAGTCCGATTCGATCTACGCCAATGTGCGCATGGTCGCCGGAACTCCGAGAGATCAGACGGAACGGATGCTGGCCGAGCTGGACCGGGCGCTTTCCGAGGCGGAGGCGGAACTGAGCGACGGAACCGGCGGCCTGGTCGAGATGAAGCTGACGCGCATCGGCAGCGGCGTGGGCCGGCAACCGATGACGGCAGCCGTCGACGGCGACCATGTGGGCGGCATCATCGTCGAGCTGGTTCCGTCCGACGAGCGGACCATCCGGACCGAGGACACGATCGCTGCCTGGCGCGGCAAGGTGCGCGCCGTCGCCGGCATGAACACCTTGACGATGGTCCCTGGAGCGGCCGGCCCCCCGGGACGCGATCTCGATCTGCGGATCTACGGCCGCGACCTGTCGGCGCTGCGAACGGCGGCGGACGCGGTCAAGGGTCTGCTCGAGCGCTATCCCGGGATCACCGAACTCGAAGACGACCTTCATTACGGCAAGCGCGAGGCCATATTGGAGGTCACGACACGCGGCCGCGCCCTCGGCTTCGATACCTCATCGGTCGGCCGCCAGGTGCGCAACGTCTTCGAGGGCGCCATCGCCAAGCGCTTTCCGCGCGAGGACGAAGAGGTGACGGTACGTGTCCAGGTGCCACGGTCCGGACTGGACGCGGGATCGCTCGAAACCCTGTATCTGCGCGGTCCTCGCGGCGCCGAGGTGCCGTTGACCGAAATCGTCGAGCTGAGCGAGAAAACCGGCTTCGCCCGCATCATGCGCGAAGACGGCCGTCGCCAGGTCTCGGTAACCGCGGAAGTGAATGCCAGGGCGATTACGCCGGGCGAGATAGAGGAGGCGCTGCGGCGCGACGGCTTGGCCGATATCGGCAAGCGGTTCGACGTCTCCTTCCGTTTCGCGGGCAAGGCCGAAGAACGCGACCAGACCTTCGGAGACATGCGGTTCGGGACCCTGGTCGCGCTTGTCGCCATCTACATCGTTCTTGCCTGGGTGTTCTCCAGCTATGCCCGGCCGCTGGTGGTCATGTCCGTGATCCCGCTGGGCTTTATCGGCGCCAGTCTCGGGCACTACTTCCTGGGCTACGACCTGACCATTCTCAGCATGGTCGCCCTGCTCGGCTTGAGCGGAATCGTCGTCAATGATTCCATCATCCTGGTCAGCACCATCGACGAATTCCTGTCCAAGGGTGTTTCTCTTCGCGAAGCCATCGTCGAAGGCGCCTGTGCCCGGTTGCGCGCCGTCATCCTGACGTCGGCCACAACCATCGGCGGTCTGACGCCGCTGCTGTTCGAGACCAGCCTGCAGGCGCAGTTCCTCATACCCATGGCGCTGACCGTGGTATTCGGATTGCTGGTCACCACGTTTCTCGTTTTGCTGGTGGTGCCGGCCCTGCTCGGCATCGAGGGCGACGTGACGACCTCGATCCGCGGGCGTTTCGCACGTCCGAGTTCAACGCCCGCGGAGTAGACCGCGACGGCTGTGGCCTCCGGCCGACAGGACGATGGTGGCCTCGGGCCTACAGAGCGATGTATTTTCGGAGCGCCTCGGCCTCGGCTTCGGCCTCCTCGATCCGGCTCTTGACCACGTCGCCAATACTGATGACGCCCACCAGTTCGCCATCGTCGACAACGGGCACATGGCGAAAGCGCCGAGAGGTCATCATCCCCATGATCGCGGAGATGGAATCCTGAGACGAGCAGGTCACCACCTCGGCGGTCATCAGATCGCCGACCGTCTTGCCGAACATCGCCTCCTTGTGGTTCTTGATGGACCGGACGATGTCTCTCTCCGAGATGATCCCGGCGATGGCGCCACGCTCGCCGGTGACCAGCACGGCTCCGATCTGCTTGTCCGCCATCAACGAAAGCACCGCGGATATAGGATCGCTCGCGGTCACTGAAATAACGTCGTTACCCTTGTTTTTCAGAATGTCCCTTACGTACATAGTCGCCTCCCGTGGCCTGAACGCTTCCCTGGATTAATCCTTTTATAGGTCGCGGACCGTTTCCGCGATCAACATGTCCACCACACTGGACGCGGCCTCACGCGGTGTCGATCCTTCCGCGATCGCCGATTTGTATGTGGCAAGCTGCCGGTGGGCGCTTGTGCCACGTTGAATGATCCGGCGGCAATGCTGAATTTCCTCCCCGCACGCGAGGGCCTCGGCATCCGGCGCCGTCATCTGGATCAGCTCTTCCAGCAGATCGGCGCACGGCACCACTTCTCCCTTTCCGAAATCGATCAAACCCTCGTCGATCCCGTATCGTTTCGCGCGCCAGCAATTCTCGTCGATCAGCATATTGTCGTATTCCCGCCATCGCTGGTTCTGGCGGCGCAGGCGGTACAGCATCCGGACGATGCATTGGTAAAGCGCCGCGATCGCCATGGCGTCGTCGAGCACGGTGCAGACATCGGTGATTCGCATTTCCAGCGTCGGGAACTTGGCGCTCGGCCGGACATCCCACCAAATCATGCTAGCATCCTCGAAGATCCCGCCATCCACCAGCACGGCCACGTGCCGTTTGTATTCGCCGTAGGAGTCGAAACGCGACGGCAACCCGGTGCGCGGCAGTTCGTCGAACACGCTCAGCCGGTAGCACTTCAGACCGCTGTCTTCTCCGCGCCAGAACGGCGACGATGTGCTGAGCGCCAGCAGATGGGGCAGGAAATAACTGACCATGTTCATGACGTCGATGCGCAGCTCGTCGTCCTCGATCCCCACGTGCACATGCATGCCGCAGATCAACAGCCGCCGGGCGACAGCCTGCATGTCACGCGCCAGAACGTGATAGCGCGCTTTGTCGGTGTGCTTCTGCGATTGCCATTCCGAAAACGGATGAGTGGACGCCGCGATCGGCGCCAGCCCATGCTTGGCCGCCACGTCGGCCACCGTGCGGCGCAACCAGGCGAGATCGTTGCGCACTTCCTTGACGGTCTTGAAGGGGCGCGTCCCCACCTCGATTTGCGACGTGAGAAACTCGGGGCGGACCAGGTCGCGGATCCGCGCCTCGCATTCGTTGAACATGCTCTTGGGCGGATCCGTCGCGACCTCGCGCGTTTCGAGATCAACGAGCAGATATTCTTCTTCGACACCGACGGTAAAGGCCGGTTCCACGTACGCCATCGTCAGAAGTGCTCCACGCCGTGAACGTGATCCATCGCCACCAGCGTTTCCAGCGCGTCCCCGAAAACCTCCGCCCAGCGCGTCAACTCATCGCGCGTCTCGCAATGATCCTGCCGAACCTCGATCGCGGCGTTCGCGAGACCGACGGCACCGGCATGAAGATTGATGGTATACGCTATGTCCTTGCCCGAATAGGGCTCGTTGTCTCCGACATGAAACCTCTCATGCTCGCGCAACATGGCGATGAGCGGCACCGCCAGGCGCGGATCCCGATTCCATAAGACGCCGACGTCCCAGAAGCGATCCTCTCCGCCCATGGAAGGCGTAAACGTGTGGACGGAAAACAGCAGGGGTTCCGGCCCGATGCGCCGCAAATGGGCGAACACCCTGCCGATGGCGTGGTGATAGGGCCAGTGGAAGGCCTCGGCGCGCGCGGCCTGCTCCGCTTCGCCGAGGTTCTGGTTGCCGGGAATGACCACGCCATCGCTCTTTTCCGGGATGGATTGCGGGTCGCCGGGCTGCCGATTGCAGTCGATCAGAAGCCGCGAGTAGCCCGCCAGCACGGCCGGAGCGTTCAACCGGTCCGCCAGCAGCCGGGTCAATTCGGCGGCCCCGATGTCGTAAGCGATGTGCAGATCGAGGGCCGGCGGCTCGAGCCCGAGACGGTCCATGGATTTGGGTATGCAGCGGCTGGCATGATCGCACACCAAAAGGAGGGGCGTCGTTCCCTCCTCATTGAAAATCTCGACCGGCGGCGGGTCGTCCGGTCCGATGAGCGGAGGTCCCGCGCGATCTAAATCCAAGGTCAATATTTCCGAGATTGAATTGAGGGTCATCCGAACCTGCGAAACTGGAGCCCCCGGAACCACGCCGAGCCGCGAGAAACCGACTGGCGACGGGAAGCAAACCCCTATATTAGCCACCCATGCCCACCTTGCGAAGGTCTGTTGTCGAGTCCGATCCGAAACGTGCCCTAGAAAATAGCAGGAAAGCGCGCATTGCGCTGGTCATCCTGCTCGCGGGCGCCCTCGGCATCGCATTTGCGCCGATCTTCGTGCGCCTGAGCGAACTGGGTCCGACGGCCACGGCTTTCCATCGGCTGCTTCTGGCGCTGCCGGCGCTATGGCTGTGGCAAACCCTGGAAAGCCGCGGCGCGCGCCGGCCGCGTCGGCCGGCCGGCCGGCTCGACTACCTCGGGCTGATCGCCGTCGGCCTTTTCTTCGCCGGTGACCTGGCGTTCTGGCATTGGTCCATCTCCTTCACATCGGTCGCCAACGCCACCTTGCTGGCCAACTTCGCGCCCGTATTCGTGACCTTCTACGGTTTCGCTCTGTTCGGACAGCGGTTCTCCCGCACATTCCTGATCGGCATGAGCCTGGCTCTCGCCGGCGCCTGCATCCTGATGGGGCAAAGCCTGAGCCTCGGGCCAAGCCAGCTTCTGGGAGACGCTTTCGGCGTCGTCACCGCCATGTTCTACGCCGCCTACATCGTCGCCGTCAGCCGCCTGCGCGCGCGCTTTTCCACCGCGACGATCATGGCCTGGAGCGGGCTGGTCACCTGCGCGGCATTGCTTCCCGTCGCGCTGATTTCCGGAGAAAGCCTGATCGCGACCACGCTTTTCGGATGGTTGATGCTGATCGGTCTCGCGCTGATTTCGCATGCCGGCGGCCAGAGCATGATCGCCTATGCGCTCGCCCACCTTCCCGCGGCCTTCGGGTCGGTCAGCCTGTTGCTGCAGCCGGCGGCGGCGGCGGTGCTGGCCTGGCTGATCCTCGGCGAGGCACTCGGACCCTGGCAGGCGCTGGGCGCGGCGGTCATTCTCTGCGGAATTTATCTGGCGCGCCGCGGAACCGCATCCGCGTGAACGAATTGTAATCGCGCGGAAGGATGGCTGTAAGGTCGCCGCCCCATATCGCTCCCATAAGTAAAACTTCGTATTTTTTGAATGGGAGCCTTTCCGTGAGCATGATTGCAACCGACACACAAACCTCAAAACGGCCGAGACGACGCATGACGGCTCTGGGCGCCCTGACGGTGGCCAGCGCATTGGCGCTCGCACCCATCGCAGCGCCAACGGCATTCGCCCATGGGGCACCCGACGGGTTCGGCGATCTGATCGAGAACGTCAGCCCCGCCGTTGTTCAGATCACCGCCACCAAGATGGCGCCCGAGGGCGGCTCGATGCCGCAAATTCCCGAGCAGTTCCGGAACGGTCCGTTCAAGGACTTCTTCGAGCGGTTTTCAGGAGAGGGCGGCCCTCAGGGAATGCCGCGTCCGCAGCAGAAACATGGCGCCCTCGGGTCCGGCTTCATCGTCGACGACGAGGGTATCGTGGTGACCAATAACCACGTGGTTTCCAATGCCGAAGAGATCAAGGTCACGTTGACCAACGGCCGGGAGTATTCCGCGGAACTCATCGGCGCCGATGAAAAAACCGATCTCGCCGTTCTCCGGGTCGAGACCGATAGCGCCCTTCCCGCCCGCTCCTGGGGCAATTCCGACAAGGCCCGGGTCGGCGACTGGGTGCTCGCGGTCGGCAATCCCTTCGGGCTCGGCGGTACCGCCACGGTCGGCATCATCTCCGCCCGCGGCCGGGATATCGGCTCGGGTCCCTATGACGATTTCATCCAGATCGATGCACCCATCAACAGCGGCAACTCAGGCGGTCCGTTGTTCGATGGCGAGGGCAACGTCATCGGCGTCAATACGGCGATCTTCAGCCCCAACGGCGGCAACGTCGGCATCGGCTTCGCCATTCCCTCGAAAATCGCCCAGCAGGTGGTGGCCGAACTGCGCGAGAATGGGGCCGTGGAACGCGGCTGGCTCGGCGTGATGATCCAGCCGGTGACGCCCGACATCGCCGAGAGCCTGGGCCTTGATGAACCCACGGGCGCACTGGTCGCCAACGTCACATCCGACAGTCCGGCCGAGACGGCGGGCCTGCGCCAGGGCGACATCATCGTCGGGTTCGACGGCCAGGACATCGAACAAGTGCGTGACCTCACCCGGGTGGTGGCGAACTCCGGCATCGGTGACGACACCGGCGTCAGCGTCTGGCGGAGCGGCAAAAAGATGACACTGAAGGTCAAGATCGGCGAAATGCCGCAGCAGGTGGCGCTCAACAGCCAGGGCAGCGACACCCAGAGCGGCGATGTCGAACTCGGCTCGCTCGGTCTGACCGTTGCCCCCTTGGACGAAAGCGCGCGGAGCGAGCTTGGCTTGAGCGATGGGTCCACGGGTGTGGTCATTTCGGCGGTGGATGGCGAGAAAAGTTCAGCGCAAAAGGGTTTGCGGCCCGGCGACGTGATCACGCACGTCAATCAGGCGCCCGTGTCCTCGCCCGAGGACATGGTCAAGGCGGTGAAACAGGCCGAGAAAGCCCACCGCAAGGCCGTCTTGCTCCTGATCGACCGCAAAGGTGAGCAGCGTTTTGTCGCCGTGGAGCTGGCGGAGGCGTAATTCCGCATTGCCCGTGACGTCTATCCAGTTGTCGCGGCAACCGCGACCTGGCGCGATCCTCCCGTGACCCCGCGCGCCAGTGGCCCCGATCATCCTCAGTGATCGGGGCCCTTCTTTTCGCGGCCGCCGCGCTGCGGGCTTGTCACCGTGCGCCGCCATCTCCATACTCCGCCTTGATATTCTGCACATCGATAAACAGGGGACCGACCCATGCCGCAGACCGCATTACAGAGGCCCTGGCCCCGGGCCCGGACATGGATGGCCGTGCCGGTTCTCGCCATGCTCTTGCCTGCCCAGGTGTCCGCCCAGGGCGCGGTCGCCGAACTCGACACGGTGGCTGGACCCGCCTTTCCGGCGGGAACACCGATCTCTGTCCAGGCGGAGGAATTCACCGATGTCAATACCCGCCTGCAAAACGTCATTGAGAAGGCGCTGGTGGCGCGCGGCTACACGGTGCAATCAAACGCAGCGTTCATCCTCTCGTACGATACGGAAATGTCGGCGCAAACCGATGCCGAGCCTCGGGGTTTCAGGGATAGCGGAGCGATCGAGGCCGAACGGGAAGAGGTGGATACGCCGCCGTGGGATGACGGCGGCGGAGAGCTCGGCCGCGCCTTGCCGGATGCGTTCGACGCGGGCGATGCGACCATTCCGCTCGGCGATCCGGCCGCCACGACCGACAACCCCTACAGCCTGTCGTTCACCCTCGGCCAGGAAGGCGCGCCCGCCATCTGGCAGGGATCGGTTACCGCCGCCTTGCCCGGCCAGGATCCATTCGAGGCCGCCGAGGCCATGGTGCCGGTTCTCGCCGATCACATCGGAAAAACCGTTCGAGACCAGAAGGTCTCCCTCGAACACGTCCCCGCCGATTGACGCGAAGCGCTTAAATTCGTGGCGTTTCCGCCCCGCGTCCATGGCAAGCACGAATTCGTGATCGGACATTAACAATTGTTAATAGAGAGGACAGGTGTCGTCCATCTGCTTGCGGTAAGTTTGTAGAGGTTACAAACTGGGATGTGGTTGCATCCATTTCTGCAGCGGAGCGTACACAATGAGTGATGTCTTGGCCATTCCGAGCCGGCGCCAATCGTCGGACGAGCATCTTTCGCGGTTCATGAGACAGGTGCGGAAGTTTCCCATGCTGGACCGCGACACCGAGTTGGACCTGATCCGGCGCAGCCATGCTGATGGCGACCCGGGGGCCATGGAGATGCTCATCGGCAGCCACCAGCGCCTGGTGATCAAGACGGCCTCGGACTATCGCCGCTATGGCGTGCCCATGGCCGATCTCATTTCCGAAGGCAATATCGGGCTGATTCAGGGGATCAAGAAATTCGATCCCGATCGCGGCTTCCGGCTGTCCACCTACGCGCGGTGGTGGATCCGCACGGCGATCGGCGATTACATTCTGCGCTCCTCGTCGGTCGTGCGGACCATCACCAACGAGCATCGCAAGAAGCTGTTTTTCAATCTCTCCCGGCTGAAGAAAAAGCATCAGGGCCATGAGGAGAGCCTACTCTCGCCCGAGGCGGTGTCATCCATCTCGGAGGAGTTGCGGGTTCCCGAGGCGGAGACCGTTCGGATGGATCAGTGGTTCAGCAGCCGCGACCAGTCGACCAACACGGTTGTGGGCGAAGACGGCGGGGCGACGTGGCAGGACTTGCTGGTCGACAATTCCCAGGATCAGGAGTCATCGCTGATCGAGCGCGACGAAATGGACAAGCGCCGCGCCCTGATGAGCACCGCTTTGGCGGAATTGACCGAGCGGGAACGCCATATTCTCACCGAGCGGAAACTCAGCGACCATCCGCCGCCGCTGTCCGAACTGAGCAAGATCTATGGAATTTCGCGAGAGCGCGTCCGCCAGATCGAAACGCGCGCTCTGGAGAAGCTCAAGGCCTTCATGCGCGGCGCCTCCCTGGCACAGCCCGCCATGGGTTGAGTCTCGATAGCTTTTTGCATTGCGCGAGATTGAGACAATGTGCTGGGTTAATGGATCAGGGATTCGGATTCTCGAACGATCGTGAGAGAAACCATGCTGATTCATGCCGACCTGGACCACCGCGCCGTTAGTTTCGTCGACGAGGCCGAATGGGTGACGTCGCCGGCCGACGGCGTCGAGCGGCGTATGCTGGAACGCGACGGTGGCGAGGTTGCCCGCGCCACCAGTATCGTTCGATTTCAACCCGGTAGTCGTTTTGATTTCCATGAGCACGAGTTTGGTGAGGAATTCGTGGTGCTGGCGGGGACGTTCTCCGATAGCGAGGGCGATTATCCGGCCGGCACTTACATCCGCAACCCGCCCGGCACGGCGCATGCGCCTTGGAGCGAGGAAGGCTGCGCCCTGTTCGTCAAACTGCGCCAGTTTCACCCCGACGATCGCGAGCGCGTCGTGATCGATACCCGTCACGCGGAGTGGTTTCCGGGCGTAATCAAGGGCATTGCGGTTCAACCGCTGCATCGGTTCGGAAGCGAACTGGTGACGCTTGTGCGATGGGCCCCGAACACCGTTTTTCCAACCCATCGACACCCCGCCGGCGAAGAGGTTCTGGTGTTGGAGGGCTCGGTGGAAGATGACGAAGGGCGCTACATGGCCGGAAGCTGGCTCCGCAATCCGCCGGACAGCCAGCACACGCCGTTCAGTATCGATGGCGGCCTGCTGTACGTCAAGATCGGCCACCTCCCCTCGGTACAGCCTTAACCGCAGGCCGACAGCGGATACCTCCGCGGCGGAGCCGAAAACGGGGAAAATGG
>CAWAYL010000015.1:0-118135 GCA_963786305.1 uncultured Alphaproteobacteria bacterium | reverse complement strand
GGCGCCGATGGCGGACGCGCCGGCGGATCTGGTGACTGACAAGGGTTACTTCGGACGCGCGGTGCTCAAGCCCCTCGAGGACGGCCCCTGGAAGACGCGGATCGCCGAACCCAAGGGCAAGGGGATCTCGCGCTGGCGCGGCGACGACGACGCGCGCCGCGCCGTCTACAACAACCGGGCGCGGTTGCTGTCGGGGGTGGCGAAGGCGGCCTTCAGGCTGCGCGCCGAGATCGTCGAACCGTGCCTGTCCGGTGATCACCCACACCCACAACATCTAGGGTGCGCCCACTCTCCTGAGTAAAGCTCGTCATAGGTCGGAGCGGAGGTATCTCCGGCAATGCCGAGCAGTCATCGGAAGGCGTTGAACGGGTAAAATCGTCGGTTGAAGCGGAACGTGAACTCGTTGAGATAGGCCTGAAGGTGCTGATGGCTCACGCCGTGATGGGTTCCGTTCAGCCAGGTCTTGAGGTTGGAGAAGACGAGATGGACGATTGGCAGATACTCCTCCGCCACCCGATGATCGCCTCGTTCAGCGACGGCGAGGTGTTTGAAGCCGCGCTTGATGAGGCTGTTGTAGCCGGTCCAGTCGTCGGTGATGATCTGTGCGTCCGGCGCAACGACCTCTTCGACGAAGCCGCAGAGGGATGCCTCGCTGCGGTCCTGGGCGATAGCGAGCCGGACGCGCCCAGCATAGCGCCCACCCTTCCGCTTATCGAGCCATGAGCCCGGTTCGCGCTGGCGGACTTCGACGGCGCTGACCACCAGAACCTTGTCGTGGACGCCTCGGCCTTTGCCGCGCGTCCGCCCGCCCACATAGGCTTCGTCCACTTCGACGTGTTCGTCAGGGATGCCGCCGATCCGGTCCTGATCCGGACGCACCATCCCGGAGCGCAGCTTGTGAAGGATCTGAAAGGCCAAGCTGACGCTGAAACTGCGTTGCAGACATGCCGTCCGTCTGACTGGAAACAAGATAGGCGGCCCAGAACCACACGCTCAACGGCGTATGCGTCCGTTCCATCACTGTCCCGACCGTCAGGCCGGTGTCCCGACAGCACTTGCGGCACCGCAAGACTGCTGGGCGATTGGCGAAGCGGAACGGATCTCTGGCCTCATGGCAGTGAGGGCAGACGAACCCATTGCCCCATCGAGCTTTTTCAAGGTATGCAGCACAAGCTGCGTCGTCAGGGAAAAGCCGTTGGAACGCGGGAAGCGACGCCGGAAATGGCAGGTCATCCCGCTGCAAAACGTCCATTTCCACTCTAACACCCCTGCCTGCCGTTTGATGGCACAGCCTACATATAGTGGGTGTGGGTTACAACCGGACAGGCACGCGTCGAACGATCCTTCGCCCACGTCCTCGATCGCGGCGGCATGCGCCGGACTTGGCTGCGCGGTCGCGAAAACGTCCACAAGCGCTATCTCCTCCATGTCGCCGGCCACAATCTCGGGCTGCTGATGCGCCTTCTGATCGGCGCCGGCACCCCGAAGGAGGCCGCGGCAAGAGGAAGAGGCCTCATTTTGCTCGTTCTCTTGCCCGATGGCTCAATTCTGGTGATGCTGGCGACTATCGGCGGCAACCAAGCCGTCCTCGCCGCCCTCATCGCGGCTATGCCCCCGAACCGGTGAAACCCGACTTCGTCAACAGGCTGATAGGCGAACGCCGAATCCGCAGGGTGAAGATTACGCCGCCGTGGCAGATGGCATGGGCGTTGAGCATGTCGCCGCGCACCGTCATGCGCATGCGGGTGCAGTGCGGCCGGGCCTCGACGATTTCGATGCCGAGGCCGCGCGAGACATTGTCGAGCGCATACATGCCGGCGGCGACGGCTTTGGCCAGTTTCTGGCGGGTTTCGGTGTCGAATTTGTTAGCCATCGGCGGAATTCATCCAGATGGTTACCGGGCCGTCGTTGACCAGGCTCACGTCCATGTGCGCGCCGAACCGGCCCGTTTGCACCGGGATGCCGGCTTTCGCCAACTGCTTGCAAAAATGATCATACAGCCGTTCACCCAGGTCCGGGGCCGCAGCGCCGGACAGACTGGGTCGGTTGCCCTTTCGCCACGTGGCCGCCAGGGTGAATTGGCTGACCACCAGAACCGTGCCGCCGACGTCGAGAACGGAGCGATTGAGGCGGCCCTCGGCATCGCAAAAGATGCGCATATTCGCGATCTTGCGGGCGAAGAATGCGGACTCCTGCTCGTCGTCTCCGGCCTCGGCGCAGAGGAACACCAGGAATCCCTGATCGATCTCACCAACGACCTCGGCGTCGACGCTGACAGCGGCGTTCGTGACTCGTTGTTGCAAGGCTCTCATGGCGAACGGATCCGCAGGCGTGAGGCCGGTCGCCGAAGCGGGTCAGTTCGCGCCATCGGCCAGGATCGCGTTGAGCAGTATCGACACCTGTTCGGACTGCAGGACGCCGATGTGCGTTTCATCGAAGCCGTAGAGGCGGTCGGCGTCTTGCTGAGCCTCCCAGCGTACCTGACTGGCAACGGTGACCGTCCGGTCATCGGACTCACCGAATGAATTGCGGTTGCGCTTGAAGGCAAACAACAAATGGTGATGCACGCTCTCGGGCAACTGTTTAAGGGCCTCACCGGGTTCGCCGTACGCGTAGAACATCTCCGTCAGAAATGCGCTTTCCGGCGCGATATCGCGCCAGGAGTGAACCACCACCGGGGCACGCTCGACCCCTCTGGCGGCGGCCGCATGGCCATTCCACGGCGTCGCGATCGTCGCAAGAACGGGGATGGTGTCTTCGCCCATCGAGTCGCGATGTTGGAAGACGAACGATCGCGCCACGAGTCCGCCGGCGCTATGCGCGACGACGAGCACCTCGTCGAAGCCAAGCCGGCGACGCAGTTGCATCATGGTCTGGTTGAGGTGGCGGGCCACGGCGGACAGCCGGACCCCGGACGGATAATAGTACACCCAGGGCTGGAACATGTCGCGATCCAGGCGGTCGATCATGTAGGCGAAGTTCCGGGGCGTTCCCATAATTCCGTGCACGAACAAAACAGGAGTCTTGTCCGGGTCGTACTCTTCGAGGAGATAGATCCCCGGTCCGGCGTCGAACAGAAAGTCAAAGGGCCGCCAAAGCCCTTTTCTGGCGTTTTCTTCGCTGAAACGCGTGTCTCCCAGATCCGTGACGTCGCCGACCGCCGTGAGCAGGCCGATGCTCGTTCGCATCTGGTCGCTAATCGTCCGGGATTGCAATTCGACGATGTCGATGGCCCCGTCCCCCGCGAGGCGGCCGGTTTCGGGGATGGTCAGGGCAATGTCGGCGATCTCGCTCCCCGGGCCGCAATCAACAAGATCGTTCGACGCAACGCCCAGAAACGGTTCGTCCCGTTGGTAGACGAGGTCGCTGTTTGTATCCTCGAAAGCGGCCAACCCGTAGACCCCGACCTTCGCGCTGAACGCCCAGCGACCGCTCCCCTCGAGAACGTAGTGATCGAAAACATGCCACTTCTCGTTGATGTCCGGATTGGCATCAACTTTGCGAGCCAGCACCACCACAAGTGGCTTGTCCGTCGCGTGCTCCGAAGTGACCGTGCCCGATACCCGGCAGAACGCGGCCAAATTCTGCTGCTGTTGCTTCACTTCGGAAAAGACACACCCATGCAACGCCGCGACGGCCACGCCGAGCCATAATGCCTTAAACAACCTGCCCATCGTGGTCTCCGATATATGCGATGCTGTCGCGCGCGCGGCTCCCCGAAACCCCGGATCAATCCGCGACCTGGAACGAGTTGGCGATGGCGATGAGGTGGCGCAGGCGCTTCTCGTTCATCGCGCGGATTTCGGTGAAGTACCATCGGCCGCCGGCCTGTTGTAGGCGCAGCGTGATGTACTGGCGGAGCGGTCCCACCTGGTAGACGCAATAGAGCTCGCGGAGCTCTCCGGCGGCGTTGTAAGCCGTCTGCGGCCCTTCGCAGAAGTTCAGCGGCATCCGGGAGAGCTGCTCCAGCCCGCGAAACAGATGCGGGATGGCCTCCTTCAGGGCATCGAAGGTGGGGTCGGCGAACGGGCTGTCGGGGCTGTTCAGCAATGCCTCCGCGTCGCTCGAACGGGCCACGTCGACGGTCATGCGCCCTTTCAGCCAGTCGTCGGGGTTGTCCACCTTGCCGGTGACCCGGCGGAGCTGGATCTGGCTCAGCTCGGAAAACGATCCGGGCTCGGGCTCGACGGTCAGCACCGGCTCCCATTCATCGCCGCTCGCAACCTCGGGATCGTCGGCCACCATGAAGCCGGGAGGAATGTCGAAATACCGCGCCGCCGCCGGCGCTCCCTGCGGGCTCGCGAAAAAAAGCCATACCGTGCCGCCGACGAGCAGCATGCGGATCCGGCGGGCGGGACGATGTCGGTCGCGATCAAGCCACATGTGAGCCACCTCTTGCCAAGGGGGTAACCGCCGTTTCCGCCGATTGCGTCGCTCGCGCCGGCGCGCACCCGAGCATCATCGGTCACCCAAGGATTTCTGGAGCCTTCGGTTTAGAACGCATGGCGCAAATGAGAAAGGCCCTTCCGCAACGATCGAGAGGGGGGATCTCGGGTGGGTGCGAAAGGGCCTAGGTAACCGGAGCATTACTTCTGCCCCATTAACACTACAATATAATGTCCCTCGGGATCTCAAAACACCCTAACGGGTCAAATTTAGCTAAAACTAAAATAATTGTCGTTTTCAAACCGGAAGATCCCGTGGATCGGCACCGGAAGATCCCACGGATAGGCACCAGAAAATCCCGTGGAGTTGAATGAGGGTCAACCGCCGTCGGCACCGAGAACGACCTGTTGGCGGAGAACGTCGCGGTAGTTGCGGACCCGCTTGACGAACCGGACGGGCTCGTTTCCTCGGGCGTATCCGTGCTTCAGGGTCTTGTAATAGCGCTTCTTCGAGAGCAGCGGCAGGACCTCGCGCAGCCCTTCCCATGTATCGGGGTCGTGTCCCAGGCGTTCGGCGAGCTCGCGCGCATCCCAGATATGCCCCAGGCCCACGTTGTAGGCCGCCAGCGCGATCCAAATCCGGTCGTCGCCGGTGATGGTCTCGGGCAATCGATCGGCAACGTCCTTGAGATAGCGCGCCCCGCCGCTGATACTCTGGCTCGCATCGAGGCGATTGTCGACACCGAGTTCGCGCGCGGTGTCGAGGGTGAGCATCATCATGCCGCGCACCCCCGTGGGGCTCTTGGCCTTGGGGTTCCAGTGGGATTCCTGATAGGACACCGCGGCCAGGAGATCCCAGGGCAAACCGACGGTGCTCGCGGCCTGTTCGAACAACGGCCGATAGCTCGGCAGGCGTTTGCCGATGCGCCGGTGCAGGGTGCGCGAGGACACATAGTCGAAATCGACGATGTAGCCGTAGTACCGGCTATCGATAACCGCGAGCTCGCCACCGCGTTTGACCGATGCGAACCATCGCTCGAGCTCCGATAGGAGCGGCTTGGCGCGTTCGGAAACGATCCAGGCGAGCTGTTGCGGGTCCGAAACGGGAAACGCGACCGCCAGTTCCGGGTAATAGCGCTGATTGACGGTCACGATGTTGGAATCGGCGACGGTGCAGTCGAGGTCGCCGTCGGCGACGCGTTGCAACAGTTCCTCGGTGGCGACCTCGGCGTCGACCTCCCAGTCGAGGCCGGAGACGTCGAACGACTGCCGCTCGAGGGACTCGAGGTAGCTGCTGTCGGCGATCACGCCGATCCGCAAGCCCACCAGATCCTCCACTGTCGCGGGCCGGGGGCCGTCGCGATGACAGACGAGTTCCTGGCGAATTTCCTTGTAGGGCGGGCCGAACCGGAATGTCTTGGCGCGTTCCTCCGTGATGGTCAGACCCGCCGCCGCGATGTGGCCCCGGCCCTCCGACACCGCGTCGAGGATTTCGGCGACGGTATCGAGCACCACGAACGTCGGCTCGACGCCGAGATGTTCGGCGAACGCCGCCGCCAGCTCGTATTCCGGGCCCTCCCATCCGTCGCGGCCCTCGTAGTATGTGGTTCCGGCGTTGCGCGTCAGCACGATCAATTCGCCTTGCGCGCGGATATCGTCGATGTCGTCGAGGCCGTCGTCACATCCCGCCAGGACGGCAACGCAGCAGGCCAAGGCGGCCGCTCGCAACGGCTTCCGGCGAATAACGGCCAACGCTTCCTCCCGTTCCTGTATGGCGTACACGTAACGTGCTATTTAGGCACGTTCCGCTCCCGGAACAACGAGGCATCCGCGAAACACAACCACGTCAGACCGGCGTTCGATTGCCCCGCGCTCGGCCCAGGCACCGCCCGATCCACTGGCGCGTCAGATCTTCCGCCACGGCGTTCTGTTGCAAACGCTGGTGCAGGGCGCCGAAGTCGACGCGGTCCATGGACTGATCCTGGCAGAAGCACGAGAACACCACCGACCGCTCGCCCGTGTCCGGGTCGCGGTGGGGTTGCAGGCACTGGGCGCAGATCTCCTTCATCATGCATTGCATCGGAGAGTTGATGCTGGCGACGGCCACATGATCGGGCCGGAGATGGTCCTTGAGGAAGGTATAGCGGGCGGCGGCGACGGCGGCCATCATTCGGTCGCTGCCGATGACGGCGATGCGGTCCACCTCCGAAAGCGCGATGGCGTTGGCCAGGCGGCCATCGGCGTAGGCCTTCATCGCCATGACGATGTTGCCCACGTAGGCCCGGTCCTGGGGACGGGTGGGCTCGAACCCGGGGGCTTCGTCGCAGCACCAGACGATCTGATCGGTATGGGCCTCCATCTCGTCGACGTGGAACCGGTCTTCGAGACGCTTGTAGCCGGCAAAATACAGCACCCGGCAGCCGGCCGCGTGGAGCGCCTGGTTCAGCGTCATCAATTCGGCGTTGCCGACGCCGCCGCCGGCCAGCAGCACCGTCTCCCCCGGTTCCAGGTGTGACGGCGTGCCGGTGGGTCCCATCAACACCATCCGCTCGCCCGGTTGCAGCCAGGGCATCAGGCTGGTGGACCCGCCCATGTCGAGCGCGATCACCGAGATCAGACCGGCCGCGCGGTCCACGTGCGCGCCGGTCAGCGCCACCGCTTCCATGGCGAGCGTCGTGCCGTTGTCGGCGAGCGCGTTGGCCTCGTAATTCTGGACGCGGAAGAATTGCCCCGGGCGATAGGTGGCGGCGGCAAGCGGCGCGCGGATGGTGACCTCGACGGCGGTGGGCGTCAACCGCTCGACGGCCGTCACCATCGGCCGTAAGCCATGGTTCAGCGACCGCGCCAGGGCGTCCGCGCCCACCGGGCTCGGCGCCCGCGCGCGAAGCGCCGCGTCGATCACCGGATAGCCTCGCTTGGCGCTGGCGATGGCCTTGACGACATTGCCCGCGAACGAGGGATGCAGGTCGCCGAAGAAGCTCATGCGGCCGACTTCGCCGCCGAGGCTCATCAGCACGTTCGTCTCGTCGGGCTTGGCCGAGCGTTCCGGCGACGCCCGCCTTCCGGCATGGTCGATGGCCTGGAAGTATTTGCCGTCAAGGGGCGGCAAGTCCGGCTGCTCGCGCGCCAAAACGGTGTTGGGCTGGGTTCCGGCGGCCACCAGCACCGAGCGCGCCGGCACGACGACTTCTTCGTCCGTCGGCCGCGGCCAGCCGTCGACCCCGATCATCTGGCGGGTCATCCGCACCGCCGCGACGTGCCCGAAGGTGTCCACCTCGATCTCCGCGGGCGCCACCAGCTCGGCGAACCGCACGCCTTGCTCCATGGCCTTGACCACTTCTTCGTGGTTGAGGGTGTAGCTGGGCGAATCGATCAGTCTCCGCCGATACGCGACGGTGGATCCGCCCCATCGGTCGATCAGGTCGATCAGGCGGGGTTGCCGGCCCTCGGCCGCCGCCGCCCGCCGTTCGCCCCGAACCGCCTCGGCGTGGCCCAGGAATTCCTCGGCGATGGCGGTGTCTTCCTCGGACCAGGTAGCGCGGACTGCCTCTTCGCCGGCCTCGGCGACCAGCGTCTCGTAGCGCGCCAGAAATTTCTCCACCTGACGCACGTAATAGGCCGCCGCTTCCGTGGCGGCGTCGACGGCGGTCAATCCGCCGCCGATCACCACAACCGGCATGCGAAGCTGGAGGTTGGCAATGGAATCCATCTTGGCCGCGCCGGTGAGTTGCAGCGCCATCAGGAAATCGGAGGCCTGCCGCACGCCGCGCGCCAGTTCGTCGGGAATGCCGAGCAGGGTCGGTTTGCCGGCGCCCATGCAGAGCGCCACGTGGTCGAAGCCCATGTCGAGAGCGGACCGGGTGGTGATGGCGCCGCCGAACCGCACGCCGCCGATCATCGTCAGGCGCGATCGCCGCTCGATGAGCAGGCGGATCAGCTTGAGGAAATTCTTGTTCCAGCGCACGGTAATGCCGTATTCGGCGACGCCGCCGAAGCCGGCCATGACCCGCTCGTCCAGCGATTCGTAAATCTCGGCCACGTCGCGGACAGCCCGGAAGGGATGCCGGTCGCCCGATTGCTCGACGCCCGAAATGTCCGCGGGCAGCGGTTCGATCTTGGCGCCGTCGACGGCGACGACGGCATGTCCCTCGTTCATCAGCATATGGCTGAGCGAAAACCCGGCCGGCCCCAACCCCACCACCAGCACCTTGTAGCCGCTGTCGGCGAGCGGCAGCGGACGGCGCAGGTTCAGCGGGTTCCAGCGGGTGAGAAGGCCGTAGATCTCGAACCCCCAGGGCAGCGCCAGAACGTCCTTGAGGATCCGCGTCTCCACCTGGGGAATGTCGACCGGATCCTGCTTTTGATAGATGCACGCCTTCATGCAATCGTTGCAGATGCGGTGGCCGGTGGCCGCGACCATCGGGTTGTCGACGCAGATGATGGCGAGCGCGGCCAGCATCCGGCCGGCGATCTTGGCCTGGTGGGCCTCCGAGATTCTTTCTTCCAGCGGACAACCGGTCAGGGTGTTGCCGAGCGCGTTGGTGGCGAAATCGCCCGTTTTCTTGTTTCTCAGCCCCTTCGAGCACGAATCGCGGCCCTGGTGGTGGCAGAGAATGCAGTAATGGGCCTCGTCGAGCGCGCCCACCAGGTCGGTGCCGTCGTCGGTCAGCGCGAAGCCGTCGCGGTGCTCGAGCCGGTCGCGCGAGACGCATTCCACGTCCACGCCGTCCCGCGCCACCGTTTCGGTGGAAGCGAGATGCGCGAAATCGAGCTTGCCGGGAACCCGGAACAGAATGTCGCGCGCGTGCCTTTGTCGCCCGGCCGGTGTGTGCAGCGCCCAGGCGGCATAGCGCTGGGCCACGTCGAGCGCTTCGTCGTTGGCCTCGAGGTCTTCCAGCCACGCCATCACCTTGTCGGCAAACGTCAGCTGATCCAGCGGCGCGTGCATGTGGCGGACGAGGGCCCGTTCCAGGGCGGGACCATCGAACCTCCGGGCCACGTGCGGCGGATAGCTCTTGGCGGCGCGGCGCTGCACGAACAGCCGCTTACAGGCGTAAAGCGGCGCGAGCCCTTCGTGCCCCTCCCGGGCCGCGCGAATTTCGGCCTCGACGCCGAACATATCGGCGAGAAAGCCGTCGAGGTGCGGCGCCACGGCCAAAAGAAGGTCCGCCTCCCGCTTGGAATCCAGCGTTTCCGGCGACCGGCGGGCGTCCAGCAGTTGGCCGTGAACGTCCGCGTCGACGGCTTCCAGGGCCGACAGAAACGCCCGGTCCACTTTGATCAGCGCCGTTTCGTCGTAGAGGTCGGAGAAAGTCAGGCCGTGAGCAAGGGTCGGTTCGAGCATGGAAAACCGGGCGGGCAAGGGGTGTGTTGCAAGTGCGAGAGTGCCCCGGTTCTAGCCGCTTGCGGCGAGCCCGTCGAGGGCCGTGTCGCTCAAACCTCCGCCGCGGGCCCGGGATCGCGAATGGGTTCGCCGGCGCGCAGTTCGAACGGAACGACGCCGGCCCAGACCGGCAACGCGTAGTCCTCCGCGTCGTCGACCGGAGGGCCGGTGCGCACCTTGGCCGACGTTTCGGTAATTTCGAACGCGAGCACCGTGGTCGCTTTCAGTTCCTGGGCGTTGGGCCGGCGCACGTCGTGCCAGCGGCCGGGCGCGACGTGTTCGATCAGGCTTTCGAGAGCCGCCATTTTCTCGGCGTCGTCCGTCACTTTCCGCGCCTGGCCGAAGATCATCGCGCAGCGGTAGTTGACCGAGTGATGAAACGCCGAGCGCGCCAGCACCAGACCGTCGAAATGGGTGATGGTGACGCAGGCTTCCTCGCCCTGCTCGAGGGCCGCGAACAGGCCGTTCTTGCTCGAGCCGTGGATGTAGAGGGTGTCTGCGTCGCGCCAGTGCATGGTGGGCTGAACCATCGGCCGGTCCGCCAGGCGGGCGCCCACGTGGCAGACGTACGCCGCGTCGATGATGGCATGGACCGCGTCGCGGTCGAAAACGCCCTTATGCGGCAACCGCCGCAACCGGGTCCGGGACGTGATCGCATAGTCTGACATGGCTTTTTCCTCGATCGTCTCGATGAACGACACCTTGCATTAAAATTGGCCTTAACAGAAGATCCATTCCTAATATTTTATAGGAGCCAATCATGGAGGGGAACGGAGCCGGTCTGTCGGAATTGGCGGCAATCCCGCTCAACGATGGCGGCGGGCCGCTGTATCGCCAGATCTATCTCGGCCTCCGTCAGGCGATCCTGGACGGACGCCTGGCGGCCCATACCAAACTGCCGGCGTCGCGCACCCTGGCGCGGCACTTGGGGGTGGGACGCAACACCGTGACGGCCGCCTACGATCAACTGGCCGCCGAGGGCTACATGGTCGCGCGCACCGGCGCCGGCAGCTTCGTCGGCGAAGCCCACCCCGATCCGCTGCCGGCCAGGCATGTGAACCCGAAGCCGCTCGCGGTTCGGCGCGAACCCGTCAAGTTGTCGGAGCGCGGCGCGGCGCTGCTGCGCCTCGGCGGCGCGCGCCGGCAAGCGATTACCGCCCGGCCCTTTGCGCCGGGACAGCCGGACCTGGACGCCTTTCCCTTCGCGGTCTGGTCGCGGCTGCTGGCCCGGGTATGGCGGCGGCCGGGGGCCGATCTGATCCATAACGACGATCCGGCGGGCTACGCGCCGTTGCGCCGCGCCATCGCGGCGTTCTTGCGCGCCAGCCGGGCACTCGACTGCGAAGCCGATCAGGTCATCGTCGTCTCCGGGGCGCAACAGGCGCTCGACCTGATTTGCCGTGTGGTGCTCGATCCGGGCGATGAGGTGTGGGTGGAGGACCCCGGCTTCCCCGGCGTGGACGGCGCGCTCCAAGGCGTTGGCGGGCGTATCGCCGCCATACCGATCGACGAGAACGGGCTCGACGTGGCCCGTGGCACCGCGCGCGCTCCCAAAGCCCGTGCCGTGCTCTGCACGCCGTCACGGAACCATCCGCTGGGGACCACCATGAGCCTCCAGCGGCGCCTCGAGTTGCTGCGCTGGGCCGAGGACAACACTTCCTGGATCATCGAGGACGACTACGACAGCGAATTCCGCTACGACGGCCGGCCTCTCACGTCGCTCCAGGGTCTCGATCGCGCCGGCCGGGTGATCTACGTGGGCACCTTCAGCCGGATCCTGTTTCCCGCCGTTCGCCTGGGCTATGTAGTCGCGCCCCCGGATCTGATGCCCGCCCTTCTCGCGGTGCGGACCTACATGGACGGGCACACCACGCTGATCACCCAGGCGGCGCTGGCGGCGTTCTTCGAAGACGGTCAGTTCTCCAGTCACCTTCGCCGCATGCGATCGCTCTACCGCGCGCGGAGGGATTGCCTTCTGGAAACCCTGGCGCGGCTATGCCCCGCCGCGCGCGTCACGGCGACGGTGGAAAGCGGCACGCATCTCGTCATCGCGCCGCCGGAGGCCGCCAACGGCGACGGGCAAGACGTGGCGATGGCGGCGCGCCTCGCGGACGCCGGTTTGACGTGCCCGCCGCTGTCGCGCTATTTCCGCAATCCGCCGGGGCAAGCGGGACTGATCCTCGGTTTCGCGCGCTTCGACGAAAAGGAAATCCATTCGGGGATCGCCCTGTTGGCGGAAAAATGCGGACAACCGTGAAAAGTCGTTTGTTCCCGCCGCCGTGGGCCGCCTAAATATTCCCAATAACCGAACAGGTATTAGAAAGATTTCAAGACGACCGGGGAGGTGGCATGGCGTATGTGGACTGGAAGATCAAAGGCAAGAAGCTCGGGGCGTGCAACTGCAGCTACGGGTGTCCCTGCGAATTCAACGCGCCGCCGACCTATGGCGAATGCGAGGGGCTGGAAGCCATGGAGATCGAGGAAGGCTATTTCGGCGACGTCCGCCTCGATGGCGTGCGCTATGCGGCGAAGTTCAAGTGGCCGGGCGCGGTGCATGACGGGCACGGCGAGGCCCAGGGGATCATCGATGCGCGGGCGACGGAGGAACAGCGCGCGGCGCTTCTGAAAATTCTCTCCGGAGAGGAACAGGAGCCGACCACGGTGTTCAACATTTACGGCTCCACCATCGAAAAGGAATTCGACACGCTGTACGCCCCCATCGACTTCGAATGGGACACCGACAAGCTTCATGGACGGGTCCATATCGAAGGCGTGCTCGACGTGTCGCTCGATCCCATCCTCAATCCGGTGACCGGAAAGCCGCACCGCGCCGTCATCCACCTGCCCGAAGGGTTCGAGTTCAAGGATTGCCTGATGGTCAGCAGCACCTTCACCGGTCACGGCGATATCGCGTACGCTCACACCGGCCGTTACGGCCAGCTGTGGCACGCGGCCTACGGTCCCAAGGGGATCATCGAGGGCGAATCGCATCGGATGGCGTTCCGGTAGGGTCGGAGCGACCATGATCGCCGCGGCGCCGCCGCGGCGCGAGCGCGTCTTCATCCTCGCCGGGCTCGCGGGCGCGACGATGCTGGCTTGGCTGTATCTTTTCCTCATGGCCCGGGATATGGACGGCATGTCCGGAAGCCCGCCGGGGACCGCCGGGGCGGCGGGGGCTCGCCTGGCGCCTTGGTCCACGCTCGACTGGACGATGATGATCGTGATGTGGGCCATCATGATGATCGGCATGATGCTGCCGAGCGTCACGCCGAACATCCTCCTATTCGCCGCCGTCCGCCGCAAGCAGAACGCCAAAGGCCACAACATTGCTCCAGTATGGGCGTTCACCAGCGGCTACCTCGCCGCGTGGACGGCGTTCAGCGTAGCGGCAACGGTGCTGCAGTGGGGGTTGGAGCAACTCGCGTTGCTCAGTCCGATGATGACGACCACCAGCACGGCGCTCGGCGGAACCGTCCTCATCGCCACCGGACTGTACCAGCTCAGCCCGGTCAAGAACCGCTGTCTGGAGCACTGCCGTTCACCCGTCGAATATCTAGCATCGCACTGGCGGCGCGGCGCGGCCGGCGCCGTCCGCATGGGTTTGGAACACGGCCTCTACTGCGTCGGCTGCTGCTGGCCGCTGATGGGGCTGCTGTTCGTCGGCGGTGTGATGAACCTGCTTTGGGTGGCGGCGATCACCCTGTACGTTCTACTGGAAAAGATCGCCCCCCACGGCCACGTCATTCGGCGCGCGGGGGCGGCCATTCTCATCGTATGGGGGGCGGCGACCCTCGCTTGATCGAGCCCGTATCGAGCGATAAAAGAAAACGTTCGTGCATAGAGCCTGAAATTCGCGATCGGTGGTTCTCTTTATATTTCCGTGCGGTGCCGACAGCCTCCCGTGTCGTCTAAGAGCGCGCCGCTCGTCCCCTCAGCCAGTCCATACCGTACCGCCGTGCTCGCATGCACTGCGTGAGAAAACCGGACACGAAATTCCGCTTGCCGCAGCTAAACTCGCCCGCACGAACCAAGTCCACGCGGTCGATCTTCATATACGAGCGGGCAATCACCAATTGATCGAGCATTGTACATCCCCAGGCGAGGAGCCAGCCATCCCGATGATACTGGATTTACCTCGCAACGCGTGTTAATAAATACGCACGTCGTGCGCTTTTGTCAACGCAAATGCGCACGCGGTGCGCAAAAGTAGCGTTTTTATACCCTTTGTGGGTTAATTTTGCGTGAACTATATGTGGCGTTTTCTTCGCGTCTGGGTCATGTGGAGCCGTGACATGCGATCTTCCGAGTTCAAGAGTTGGCGAAAATCAATGCGCCTCTCCCAGAAAGAGGCGGCCAATGCACTCGGCCTCAAGCGCCGGGTCGTGCAGTATTACGAGAAGGGCGAACGCAACGGCGAAAAGGTCGAGGTCCCCAAATCGGTACGCCTGGCCTGCTTCGCGCTGGCGGAAGGCGTCATCGATTATCATGGCCCCGGCGGGGAAACGCGCATCGAAGGCCAGCATGACGAAAACCCCAAGAAATCGGCCTGACGCAAGCGGCGTCCGCCCCCAGAGCCGGCCCGGACTGCATGAACGCAATGTTAAGACGGCCCGGGTAGCCTGTGACTCGGATATGACCAGGGTGGACACATGATCGGTTGGGCGTTCAAACAGGTGCTGATTTGGAGCGTCGTTATCGGCGCGGCGTTCTACGCCGTGGCGCAGAGACACACCTGGTCGCCGCATGGGTCCGTCAACCCGTCTCCCGTGCAAAGGCAGGAACCGATCACCCGAAACGCTAACCCGGTCAGCCGGACCGTCGTGCTGCGCGCCGACCGGCAGGGGCACTTCTGGATCGCCGGACGGGTCGATCATGCCGACGTCCGCTTCATCATCGACACCGGAGCGACGGGGATCGCTTTGAGTCGCGAGGACGCGGCCAGAGCGGGTATTCATCTTCAGCAACGCGACTTCACGCTGGAGAGCCACACCGCCAACGGTATCGCCCGCGCCGCGCCGGTGGAAATCCGGACCTTGGAAGTGGGCCCGATCACCGTCCGCGGTGTTCAGGCGCATGTGGTGGACGGGCCGATGAGCGGAATGGCGCTGCTCGGAATGGATTTTCTCCGCCGCCTCGAGAGTTTCGAAATGCGCGGAGACCGATTGACCCTGCGGTGGTGAAAGTCGGTACCGTGTTCTTTGTATGGGGTTGTTTTTCAAAAATGGCGGCTACCCCCCCCCCGCCCCCCGGGATCGCGATATGACCGATCGCCGCGCGGCGACGGGTTGACGCTCCGGCGATGAATTCCTTACCGTTACCCTCTGTCATGCGTTTGACGGAGCCGGCGCCATGCCAAAGGTCCGAATCGTGGCCGACTATTGCTCGAAGGGGTATCAACTGCTCGATGACGAGGCGCGCGCCGAGGGCGGGCTCCGGGTCAGCGCGGCGCTCCTTTCGCGTCTCGGCAAATGGAACGACCGCTTCGAGGACAATTGTCACCCGGGCGACTACGAGGACGTCTGCGGCATGAAGTTCGATTTCGTCGCGTTCGCCAAGGAAGGGCTGGAGATCGCCAAGGCGGTGAAGCGGGAGCTTCCCGGGTGGACGGTCGTTTACTGGGACGAGGGTCTCGACTGGTTTCTCGCCCGCGACCCGCGGAACTACGACCCGGCGCGCTCCGAATATGTGGTCACCCTCAAGGATGCGCTGTCGGGGCAGCCGTCCTCCCGCGATGCCGATGGCTAAAAGACGCCGGCCTCAAGCCCGGCGGCCATCAGCATGCCCAGCTCCCGGCACTCGTCGACGAACCCGTCGCGCCATTCGCCCCGGCAGATCAGCGGGTCGCGCGCCGCCTTCCAGCGCAGCCCGGTGACGATGGTCTCCACCGCGCGGCGGGTGCCGGTGCCGTCATGGCCGGCGCGGACGTAGAGCGCGTAGGGGAGCCCCTGGGTCTTTTCCAGGCACGGATAGTAGCTGCGGTCGAAGAAGTCTTTTAGGGCGCCGCTCATGTAACCGAGGTTCTCGGTGGTTCCGAGAATGATCGCCTGGGCCGCCAGCACGTCGTCCGGACCGGCCTCGAACGGGGTGAGGGCCGTGTAACCTCCACGTTCTCGATCTCGGGCGAGCGGGCGCCATCCTGGGCGGCCTCGAGCAGCGCGCGGGTGTTCGGCGACGGCGCGTGGGCGACGATGAGGAGTTGTTTCCGGGTCATGGCGCTCTATTTATCCCAAAGGTACGACACTACAGCAAATGCCGCGCGCGCTCGACAAGTCAGGGAGCATAAGTCAGGGAGCCCCGACGCCATGATTGATCTCTATACGTGGATGACGCCGAACGGACGCAAGGCCTCCATCATGCTCGAGGAGGTCGGCCTGCCCTATACCGTGCATCCCATAGACATCACCGAGGGCGATCAACACCAGCCGGATTTCCTGAAGATCAGCCCGAACAACCGGATACCGGCCATCGTCGACCACGACACCGCGATCACGATGATGGAATCCGGCGCCATCTTGCTGTATCTCGCCGAAAAGACCGGTAGGCTGCTGCCGGGCGACGAGCGGCTCCGGTGGCAGGCCATCGAGTGGCTGATGTGGCAAATGGGCGGCATCGGGCCCATGCTCGGCCAGGTTCATCACTTCCTTAAATTCAACAAGGGCAAGAGCGAATACGCCGAAGTGCGTTACGGGGCGGAGGCCCAGCGTCTCTATGGCGTGCTCGACAGGCGTCTGGCCGACAGCGAATATCTGGCCGGTGCGTACTCGGTTGCCGACATCGCCACCTGGCCGTGGATTTCGCGGTTCGAATGGCAGGGGATCGACATGGGCGCCTACGCCAACGTTACGCGCTGGTATCGCGCCATCGCCGAGCGCCCGGCGGTCCGGCGGGGCTATCACGTGCCCAACAAGGTGAACGACATCCCGATGCCGTGAGACCGAACCTCAATCGCGGCGGCGGTCGAAGCGGAACGGACCGGCTTGCTCTATCCGCCCGATCGGACCCGGATTTCACTCCCCCTTACGGCCCGCGCCACGTCGAAGCCGGACGGCACCGCTCGCTTCACCTCCTCCACGTGGCTGATGATCCCCACCGAGCGGGCGCTGCCGCCGAGCTCCACCAGCGTTTCCAGGGCCTGGTCCAGGGCTTCCTCGTCCAGGTGCCCGAACCCTTCGTCGATGAAGATGGCGTCGAGCCGAATGCCGCCGGCCTCGGCCTGAACGACGTCGGAGAGACCGAGAGCCAATGACAGCGCCGCCAGGAAACTCTCGCCGCCCGACAGGGTGGCCGCGTCGCGCTCCTGGTCGGTGTAGCTGTCGAACACCGTGATATCGAGGCCCGTCGTCCTTTGTCCGCCGGATGGGCCTTGCTTGCGGCGAAGCACATATCGGTCGCGGCTCATCCGCTGAAACCGCATGTTGGCGTGGCGGAGAACGTCCTCGAAGTAGGTTTGCAGAACGTAATCCACCAGCGCGATCCGTTTGACGTTCGGCCCGCGCCCGTCCGCCACATCGCCAAGCAGCGCCGCCTCGCGGAACGTGTTGTCGAGGCGATCGTGCTCCCCCGCTTTGTCGGCGTATCGTTGCCGCGCGTCCACGAGATGCCTTCGTTCGCTCTCAAGCGTGGTTTTGCCGTCGCGGGCCTCTTCGAGGACCGTCTTCGCCTCCGAGCGGACCTTGTCGAGCGCGGTCGGATCCGGTCGGTCCTCGCCGTCCGCCTGGGCCTTCGCGCGACCAAGCCGATCCTCGGCCGCCGCTTGGTCCCTACGAAAGTCTTCGATGCCGGATCGCAGGGAAGCCATCTCGTCTTCCTCGCACCGCGCCGCCCTGAATTGGTCCCCGCTGTCGAAATTGAGGCGATCCAACTCCTGTTCGAACGCTGCCCGCTCGCGATCCGCTCGTGCCCGATCCCTGGTTAGGGTAATCTCGGCGGCCTTGGCCAATGCCGCCCGGGTGTCATGGTTCCGCGATGCCGCCTGCCGGTCGGCGCGCGCCGTCTCTTGCAGCGCGAGCGCCGCGCTTAACTCGGCACCGGCCCGCTCGAGGGCCATCTGGAGCGCCCCGTCGTCACGCAGCGTTTCCGGCACGTCCCTGAGCGCCGCCTGCAATTCGGCTTCCCGCCGCGTGCACGCCTCCTTGGCTTGGGATTGCCTCTCTCGCGGCCTCCCGATGTTCGAGGGCCGCCTCCAGAGTGGTCGCCGCCCCGGCGCGCCCGTCGCGGGTGTCGTCCTCCGATTGCACCAGCGACGTAGCGGTGTCGAGGGCTTCTTGCAGCCGGTCCAGGTCTTCGATCTTGTTTGCAAAGGCTTCATGCGCTTGCGTGGATGCCGTGAGTTCGAAGGCCCGCGCCTGAAGCGGTTTCAAGTCGCTCGCGAGACCCACGACCCGGTCCCGTCTGTCGTTGAACCGGTTCCCCGCGTCATCGAAGGCGGTCCGCGCGGCGTCGACTTGACCGCGTGTAACGGTTTCGCCGCCGGGCGTGGCTGGAAACGGATGGTCGGTGGAACCGCACACCGGACAGGGCTCGCCGGTCTGCAATCCGGATGCAAGGCCGGCGGCCGTGGAGGACAGAAACGCCGTCTCCAGCGCCTCGCGGTCTTTCCGGGCCGCCATGGCGGCGCCCCGGGCAGCGTCTTGTTCGCTCGTGGCCGTCCGGAGGTCTCGTTCCATCTCGGCGATTTTGGTTAGCGTGTCCGCAAGCTCCGCCCGAGTTCTGTTTGCGGCGGTCAAACGCTCCACGTCACGCTCGAGTATCGCTTTCTCGGCGTTAGCGTTGACGACCCTTTCTTCCGCCAATCGTGCTTGTTTCAGATTGTCCTCGGCATCTCTCGCGGCCTGTTCGGCGCGCGCGAAGTCCGTTGCCGCCGTCGCGGCCGTTTGCCTGGCCTTGGTGAATTGGTCCCTCGTCTCAGCGAGACCGGTCCAGGTGTTGCGGAAACGCTCGAGATCGGCGAGGTGGCGGCGCCGGGCTTCGCGCTCGGGCTCCTTGGCTTCGCGGTCCGCGAACGCTCGCGCCGCCCGGTCAAGTTCGATAGCCGCCTCCGCCGCGCCGGCTTTCTTCGTATCGAGATCTACCAGGGCTTCGCGCAGGGCCGTGGCAGCGGCGTCGGCCGTATCGGCCAGCGGCGCGACCCGGAGAGCCGCCTCGGCGGAACCGAGCCGGGCCGCCTGCTTCTCGACCTCGGCGGCCCGCGCGGTGAACGTGTCGACCGCGGCACGTGCCATATCCAGTTCCTTGAACCGGTCGTCCAACTGTTTTCCCTGTTCCCATGCCGTTTCCGCCTTGAGCACCTCGACGTGCCATCGCTGGACGTTCCGATCGGCGATGGCGATTTCCGCGTCCTTGTCCTCGATGGCCGCCGCGAGGGAATCGACGGTCTCGACATTGACGCCGTCGAGGATGGTCTTCATGGCTTCTTTCGAGCGTTCGAGATCGTCCTTGATGGCCTTTCTCCGCTCTTTGAGGCGCAGGGTCAGGCGCATGTACACCGACGTGTCGAACAGCTTTCGCAGGATGTCCGACCGGTCGCGACTTTGCGCGGTCAGCAGTTCGCGAAACCGGCCTTGCGGAAGCACCACCACCTGGCGAAACTGCGACGCCTTGTAGCCGAGGAGGCCTTCGATGCGCTCGTCCACGCCGCGGACTTTCTTCTCGGCGAGCAGCATTCCGGGACTGTCCGGGTAAACGACCTCATCAATCGAAAGCCCGGTGACATCGAACAAGTAAGCTTCGTGCTGCCGCTCTGTCAGGCCCGGCCCGCGTTTCCTGGCGATCGCTTGGGTCGGCGAACGGCGAACGAAAAAGCGCTGCTTTCCGATCGCAAAGATCAATTCCACGAACGTGTCGACGTCCGGATCGGCGAAATGGGAGCGCAGGTGCTCCGCCGAGCGGTCGCCACCAGAGGACTCGCCGAACAGGGCATAGCAGATGGCATCGAGAATGCTGGTCTTGCCACCGCCGGTGGGACCGTAGATGCCGAACAGGGGCGCGCCGCCGATGGCGCGGAAGTCCATTTCCACGCGCCCGGCAAAAGGGGCGAACGCCTGGACCGTGAGCTTGACGGGGCGCATCCGATCAGTCCCCACCGCCCAGCAGCCCGGCGACCACTTCGGCGACGGCCTGGCGGGGCGCCGGTTCGAGTTTGTCGCCGGTGACGTTTTCGAAGAACGCCGCGAACACGTCCACCGGATCGCGGCCGCGCACCTGCTCCATGGGTTCGCCGGTCAGCGTGTTCAGGTCGGGGCGGCCGGCCCATTCGATCTGAACGGCGTTGGGATAGATTGTGCGGAGCGCCGCCATGGCGTCGTGGATCGGCGTCCGGTCGAGCAACCGCACCTTGACGAAATCATCGGCGTTGCCGGACGGCCCGGCCTTCCGGATATCGTCGAACAGGCCCTCCACCACCCGCAGCGTGCGCGGCGCGGCGAGCGGGATCGCCTGAATGTCAAAAATTCCATCGGCAGCCAAATCCACCAGGGTCATGGATTTCTCCACATCCACCTCGTCGAAGCCGTAACGCATGAGCGAGCCCGCATAACGGATGTGCGGCGCGCCCACGGATTGGGCGCGATGGAGGTGTCCGAGCGCCACGTAATGCGCGCCGTCGAACACCGCCGAGGGCGCCGTCTCGATCGTGCCGATCATGTCCAGCGCCCGCTCGGACTGTGTGGCTTTGCCGCCCTGCACGAAGGTGTGGGCGGCGATCACCCAGCGGGCTCCGGCGGGAACGCGTTCGCGCGCTTCCTCCACCTGCCGGCGCAGCACATCTTCGGGTGTCTGAATCCGGTCGTCGCCGAAGTGCGCGCGCGCGGCGAACGGGCCCGCGAACGGCAACGCCGAAATCGCGACGGGTCCATGAGAGTCTCTGCAAGATCAGCGGTTCGAGGCCGCGATCGAGCGGGCCTCGGATGAGCACCCGGCCCGGGTCGTGCAAGGCGCCGCCGTAACCGATCCGTTCCGGCGCATCGTGGTTTCCGGCGATCACCACGATGGCCGCCGCCGTCTCGCGGAAAACACGGCCCAGGAACCGGTCGAACAGGTCGACGGCTTCGCGCCGCGGATTGGCCCGATCGAACACGTCGCCGGCGATGATCAGCACGTCCGGCGCCCATTCGACGACGCCCGCGAAGATGCCGTCGAGCAGTGCGCGCTGGTCTTCGAGCAGGCTGACCTGTTGGAAGACCCGGCCGAGGTGCCAATCCGCTGTGTGGAGAAGCCGCATCAGTGAAGCCGGTTCGGGTTGGAGACTGGATTCGCGTATATGTATACCATGGAAGAGCGCGCCATGGCGGAGGCATGCTCGGCCGTACAGGAATAACAATGCTGCATTGCGGTATTCGCGCGTTGACCCTCCGCCCGGTGGCCCTCATATCCCTGGCAACGATAACAAAAAATTTTTCGCGGGAGAGACATCCGCAATTGATGGAGGTCTCCAATGAGACGCAATACGACGAAAGACCATGAAAAACCGCTAGCCAGGAAGGACTTGGGCGGTCCCGACATACCTTTCGAGACAGTCGATAGCCTCGTACTGAGAGCGAGACAGATGCGCGCGGAAGCAACCGCCGATTTACTCTCCCGCCTGGGCGCCGCGATGGTTCGCCGTCTTCGCCCTTTGGCGTCGTCAAGGCGTTCGGACTTGCAAAACGTGGTGAACGGTGGATCCCGACGCGCCGTCTAATCATTTCCGCTTGTCGGCCGGCACCGATGGTATAATGACTACTCCTGAAGTTCGAACATCATCAACAAGGTGCGCTGATACCTTCGGAAGTTGTCGTCGGACACCAGGTAGATCAGCGTTTCGCCATGGAGACCGCTGCGCGTGTCGATTCCCTCCATATTGTCGAAGGATTTTGATCCCTCGAGGCGCGCCAGCACGTCCGCTTCGATCTCCGCACCCGATGTCAGGGCGGCCGCCGCCGCCATCGTCACCCGGATGCTGAGCAGCGGAAAGCGCCGCTCCACGAACAGCACATCGCCGTTGGGCAGCGTTGTCGCGCCCGTCGGTTTATATCCTTGATCGCTCAGATAGGTTACCCGCGACCAGCCGCCAGAGCCGCCGATCCAGCCGACGAAACGCCCCGGTTGTTCGTCGTACTCGGTGATCACCAAAAGCTCGCCATTCGAAAGGCGGGTAACCGCCTCCATGCCGGTGTTGGGCGGCGCCCTTTCGATGCCGTCCGGCGACGGAAGCACTTTGGGCCGGTCTTCGCCATGCCGATAGATCAGCAATTTGGGATCGCGTTCGAACGCGACGACGTGTCCGCCTTGCGGCCCGGAAGCCAAGGACTCGGCATCTCCCCGCCGGCCGGTCAGCGCATTTCCGTCGGCCCCCCGAATGGGCTCGATCGTAACCTCGGTGATACCCGACAGCGAGCCGTCGGTATCATACGTAAGGGTGCCGCGCGTCCATGCGCCGCCATCGGATACGGCGGTGAATGCGGTGCCGTCGGCCGAAACGACAAGGCCGGAAAGACCACCGAACCGCTTGTCCGGCGACGTTAGATGGAGGCCGCCGCGATAGCGCAGCCGGCCGACGGACTCCGCACTCCAATTCGCCGCGTCCAGCGGCACGGATTGGGACCGAACGTCGATGGACGACAGGCCGGTGGCGGCTTCCGCCGTCACCGGCCACAGAATGAACGTGGAGAGGAGAACGGCAGATATCCGGGTCATCAGGGCCCCCTGTCCAAGAAACGCGAACGTCTCGCGTGGGGGGACATTACCGCGGTCGTTCGCGGATTCCACATTTTATCGCCTTTACAAGTCTTTAAGATCGGACAACGTTGGCTAATTCTAGATGAGTTACGGAATTGCCGGGAGAAGGGACGTTTGTCATGTCGTTCGCGCTGAGCCGCCGTCAGGTCGTGAAGGGAATGGCCGCCGGGATGCCGTTGGCAGCCGTGCTGGCCGATCCCGTTCTGGCGCGCGCCGCGGCCCGGTCGCTGCAACAGGTGTCGATGCAGACGGGAGGCGGTCAAAAAGTCATCGCCGCGCTTGCCATGCCGTCGAGAACGCCGGCGCCTGCGGTGATGCTGATTCATGAATGGTGGGGGCTGAACGATCAGATCATGTCGGTGGCCGCCGATCTCGGCCGGCAGGGGTACATGGCCCTGGCCATCGATCTCTACAACGGACAACGAACCGACGATCCCGAGGAAGCCCGCAAATTGCTGGAGGAGGTCGATCCGTCGCGGGCCACCGACACGGTCATGTCATGGATCGGGGCCTTGAAAAATCGTCCCGAGGCCACCGGCAAGGTTGGAACCGTCGGCTGGTGTTTCGGCGGCGGATGGTCGCTCAACGCCTCCATCGCCGCGCCGGTGGACGCCACCGTCGTCTATTACGGCAAGGTCGACCGGCCCGCGAGCCAGCTGGCGCGGCTCCAGGGGCCGGTGCTCGGTCATTTCGCCGAACGCGATCGGTGGATCAACACAGAGATGGTTTCGGCTTTCGAAGCGGCGATGAACGAAGCGGGCCAGCCTTACCAGGTCCATTGGTACGACGCCGACCATGGCTTCGCCAATCCCACTTCGGGACAGTACGACGGGAAAGACGCTCGTCTGGCGTGGTCGCGAACCCTCGATTTCTATCGACAGAACTTGGGCGCATCGTGATCGCGCGGGGGACGGCCGCCGCGAGAGTTGGTATTGGATAGCCGCATCAACGCCCGCATGGGCCAATGTCCCAGAAGGGGCGCTCGATCTCCCGTTCCACATCGGCGTGGCTGAAACCGATGTCGCTCAGCATGCGATTGTCCAAAGCCGCCAGTTGCCGGCGCTGACGCGCGACATCCACCCAGTTCAACACGACATCGATCAGATCGGCGAAGCGGTATCCGGTCCGTGGAAATGCCACCAGCGGATGGTGAATAAGGGTTGAGGCGGTGCGGCGCATCGGTTTTTCCAATCGCAATTCGAAGTTAGGAAGGCTCGTTCAACGAAGACAATCTACCAGCAGCTCTTGCATAAGAGAAATGAATGATGTTTATATAGGAGATAACGTTTTCTTATTTTAAGGTAAGGCATGGCTCATAACCTCGATACCGCGCTGCTGAGGGCGTTTGTCGCGGTGGCGGAGACTGGTGGGATGACCAGTGCCGGACGGCTGCTGAACCTGACACAGGCGGCGGTCAGCCAGCAGATCAAGCGCCTTGAGGATACCTTTCAACAATCTCTGTTCGAGCGCGACCGGCGGCGGATCCGCCTGACGGCGCGCGGCGAGCGACTGCTCGCGCACGCGCAACGCCTGCTCGCCCTGAACGACGAAGTTTGGGGTTTGATGACGTCGCCCGAATTCGAGGGCGAGGTCCGGCTGGGCGCGCCGCACGATATTGTAGGTCCGTTCCTGCCGCCGATCCTCAAGAGCTTCGATCAGGCGTGGCCCCGGGTCCGGGTTTCGCTCGTGTGCAGCACGACCCCGCTCCTCCTCGAAGCGCTCGAGCATGGCGACGTGGACCTCACCCTCACCACCGAACGCACGTGCGGGCCGGGCGCGGAGGTGCTTCTGCCGGATCAGCTGGTTTGGGTGGGCGCCCGCGGTGGCCGCGCCCGCGAGGGCAAACCTTTGCCCGTGTCCATCGGTGATCAGACATGTGCATTTCGCGAGGCCGCCATCAAGGCACTCGCCAAGGCGGGCCGCGACTGGCGGCCGGTCTGCGAACTCAGCAACATGGAGCCATTGTGCGCGACGCTGATTGCCGATCTGGCGGTGGCGCCGCTGCTGGCGTCGACCGTGCCCGACACGCTCGAGGTCATCGCACCGGACCTGCACTTGCCGCCGCTGCCCACCTATTACATCAATCTACATCTTCCCAAGGTCGGCGCCAGCGACATCGCCATCGAACTCGCCAATCACATCCGCCAACAGTTTTCGGCGCGCTACAATCGCGCCGCCTGATCGGGCAGATCTCGCTGATAGCGATTAACGATCAAAACTCTGATGTAAATCGATTAGACTAATTACTGATCGTGCGTCATTCTCCGTTCCATGGACACGGTGAAGGCACGCGATCACAGGAACGGATGGGTATCGTCCAGACACGCTTTCACCGGAGGCCACCGAAATTTATCAGGGAGTAAACAGCATGTTGGCTCTTAGGCAAAAGATGGCCCTCGACGAAAACAGCTCGGACGGTTTGAGCCGAAGGCTCTACTGGGTCGCGGCGCTTCGCAACCGTCAGCTCGGTCTCTGGGCGGCTCACACCATGGAGATGCAATTGGACGAAACGGAAAGCTATGCCGACGAAATCGTCGCGCTCGGGTTGCAGTCCGGCGGCGAACTGGCAATCGTCGACAAACTCACCGACGATTTCGCGCGCGCTGGCCTGGAGGTGTCGCCAGCCGTGATCTGTTTGGAGATGGCTCGGCGAACCTTATCGGCGGAAAAAAAGCTCAGCCGGATGCCGGATGTGTCTCAGGCCGCATAGCGTTGCCAATTAAAGCGGGGGCCTTAAATCGGTAGCAGATTTACAGCCGGGGGAAAGAAAAGGGGCACCGGCAATTTTGGCCGCCGGGCGAAGTACTTCTTCGAACAGTTTGCGCATTCGCCCGTATGCCTTAATGTGACGTCATGCCGACATTGCGCCAATTTCAGTACCTTGTCGCCGTCTCGGACACCCTCAGTTTTCGACGAGCGGCCGAGGTCTGTCACGTCAGCCAGCCGACGCTCAGCGACCAGATCCGCGAGTTGGAAGCGAAGCTCAAGGTTCAATTGATCGAGCGCAGCCGCCGCAAGGTGGTCATGACCCAGATCGGCCGAGACATCGCGAACCGGGCGCGCGGGGTGTTGCGCGACGTGCAGGATATCGGGGAACTCGCGGAGCGCGGTCGCCACATACTCGCAGGCACTTTGCGCCTCGGTGTCCTCCCGTCCCTCGGGCCCTATCTGCTGCCCCTCGTCCTGCCCTATCTCCGGCAACGATATCCCGACCTCACACTGTATTTGAGGGAAGATGCCGCCGAAGGGTTGCTGCGGCGGCTGGAGGGCGGCGATCTGGATCTGCTGGTCTTTCCCATCCCGGTCAAACGAGAGGGGTTTTCGGTGGCCGAGCTGTTTCGCGAGCCTTTGTGGCTCGCGCTGCCGAAGGACCATGCGCTGAGCGATAAGGATCACCTGGTGGCCGCCGACTTGAAAGGCCTGACGATTTTGGCTCTCGAGACGGGTCACAGCCTGCACGCCAAGGTTCTGACGCTGTGCAGCGAACACGGCGCCGAGCCGTTGCTGGATTTCGCCACGACCAGCCTCGACACGCTGCGTCAAATGGCGGCGATGGGGGTGGGCGCCACGTTCCTTCCCGCGCTTTACGTGCGCGCGGAAGCAAAACAGGACGCGGAACTGGCCGTAATCCCCTTTATGGATGCCTCGCCAAGCCGCGACATCGGTCTGGTCTGGCGCGCCCAGTCGGCCCGCCGGAGCGAATACCTGGCGCTTGCCACCCACATCCGCGACGTGATTGCCACGGATGTTCCGGAGGTTATTCCGCTTTCGTGAACCCCGCACGCGGAGCCTGACAAGCGCCTGGTTCACGCCGAACCCGGCCGATCGATCCGCGCGGGCACTCTGATAGATAAAAACTATCTGAAAGATCCAAATTATCGATTGGATCCATCGAGCAGTCTCAACCATCTTGGAATGTGTAAGCCTATCAGCGCGCGTCATACGTTCTGCGCCAAACACGAAAAAGCGAGGCAAGTTCAATGACTCCTGCGCGCGCCTCAGACTGGAGGCAACTGATCGCTCAAAGCCCTATGTCGGCGCCGGACGGGAGGGCGCAGACGCACCATGGCTGAGACCGGCGTCAAAAGCCGGGGCGAGGTGCCCGGCTGGATCTTCATCGTGCTTTCTTTGGCGGGGGCGTTGATCGCGCTGTCCATCGTACCGCGGATCGCGTCCGGGGAAACGATCCGCCTGGCTTTGCCTTGGGTTCCCTCCCTTGGGATTCAGTTCTCTTTCTTCGTGGACGGCCTCAGCCTTCTGTTCGCGCTGCTGATCACCGGGATCGGCGTGTTCATCGGCCTTTACGCCCGCGCCTACATGCGCGGTCATGTCCTGACCGGACCCTTCTTTTGTTATCTCATATTTTTCCAGGCCTCCATGCTGGGCCTGGTCCTCGCCGACAATATCATCACCCTTTTCGTCTTCTGGGAATTGACGACCGTCTCGTCCTTCTTGCTGATCGGCTTCGATCACCAATCGGAAAAGGCGAGGCGCAACGCGTGGCAGGCGCTGCTCGTCACCGGGGCGGGCGGGCTGGCGTTGCTGGCCGGCCTCATCCTTCTCGCTCAAGCCGGCGGCAGCATGGAGCTCTCGGAGTTGATGCGGGCCGAGACAGGCATCCAGCGGCATCCCCTTTACGGCGGCATTCTGGTGCTGATCCTCCTTGGTGCTTTCACCAAATCCGCCCAGGTGCCCTTCCACTTCTGGCTGCCCAATGCCATGGCCGCGCCGACGCCGGTCAGCGCCTATCTGCACTCGGCGACCATGGTCAAGGCCGGCATCTATCTGCTCGCGCGGGTGCATCCGGCGCTGTCCGGAACGCCGGAATGGATTTGGACGCTGACCATCGTCGGCGCCGTCACCGCCGTCTGGGCGTCCATCGTCGCCATGCGTCAAACCGACCTCAAGCTGGCGCTTGCCTATACGACGGTCATGGCGTTGGGCACGCTGACGATGTTTCTGGGTTCGGAAGCCCACATCGCCATCACCGCGGCCATGACCTTCCTGATCGTCCATTGCCTGTACAAATCCGCCCTGTTCCTGGTCATCGGCATCATCGACCACGAAACCGGGACCCGCGAGGTTGATCGCCTCGGCGGTCTCGCCCGCGCCATGCCGATCACCACCGTGGCCGCCGCGGCGGCCGCGTTTTCGATGGCCGGATTCCCGCCGTTTCTCGGGTTTATCGGCAAGGAGCTCAAATACGAAGGCGCCCTGGCGGTCGCATCGGAACCGCTGTTCGTCGCCGCCGCGGCCATCGCCGCGAACGCAATGATGGTGGCCCTTGCCGCGGTCGTCGCCATTCGGCCTGTTCCATGGGGGCCAGCGACCCACGACAGTAAGCCCCATGAGCCGCCGCTCGCCATGTGGATCGGGCCCCTGGTTCTGGCATCGCTGGGCCTGGCTCTCGGCATTGTGCCGCCGTACGTGGGCGAACTCCTGATCCAACCGGCGGCGGCGGCCATTGCCGGGGCAACAGAAAGACGGTCAAGTTCGCCCTCTGGCACGGGCTCAACCTACCGCTCCTTATGAGTGTCCTGACGTGGCCCTCGGGCATCGCCGTATTCATCGTCAGCGATCGGCTGCGCGTGCTGGCTGGGTTCCGTCCTCGGGCCGACTGCCCTTTACCGGCGATGTCGCCTACGACTGGGTCAAGGGTCGGTATCCTCATGTCTGGCCGCCGTGCAGACGGCGCTGCTTCAGAATGGATCGCTGCGGCGCTACCTGTTCGTCATCTTCGCCACCACCGCCTTCGGCGCCGGCGGAACCTTGATCTTCAAGGGCGGCGTGGTCTGGCCCGCCGGCTGGCCGGACGATCCCGATCTACGAGTGGGGCATCGTTGCGCTCGTCGCCGCCGGCGCGGTATTGCCGATCACGGCGCGGTCGCGGTTCGCCGCCATATGCGGCCTGGGTACCGTCGGTTCCGGCGTTGCCCTGATCTTCCTGATCTATGGCGCACCCGACGTGGCCATCACCCAGCTCCTCGTGGAGGTGCTGTTCGTGGTGATGATGTCGGTGATCCTGTTGAAGCTGCCGCGGTTTGTCGGACAACGGCCATCCGCGGAAGGGCGGGCGGATCCGCGACCTGGTGCTCCGGCGGCGTCCGGCGGGCGTGTGATGACGCTGCTGCTGCTCGCGGTGCTCGACACGCCCGATGAACGACCACCTGACCCAGTTTCTTCGAGGCGACAGCGTTCCGGGGGTCATGGCCGCAACATCGTCAACGTCATTCTGGTCGATTTCCGGGCACTGGATACCCTTGGCGAGATCATCGTCGTCGCCGTGGCGGCGCTCGGCGCCTTCGCGCTGATCAAGCTGCGGCCGCAAGGAACACCCGAGAGAGCACCCGGGGCGCGCCCCAAGGGACGGCCCAGGAATGGCCCAAGGAACGGCCGATCATGAACTCGCTCATTCTCTCGACCGCGGCCCGCTGGTCATCGGCACTGATGGTGCTGTTTTCGCTCTATCTGCTCATGCGCGGCCACAACGAGCCGGGCGGCGGTTTCGTGGGCGGCCTGGTGGCGGCTTCGGCGCTGTTTCTCCACGCCATCGCCAACGGCGTGCCGGCGACCCGGCGGATGCTCCGCATCGATCCGCGGGCCATCGCCATGGTCGGGATCGCCGTCGCCATCGTCGCCGGGCTGATCGCCGCCGTGGTCGGGCGCGCCGTTCCTGACCGGAGTCTGGGCCTTCCCGGCCGGCATTCCGCTCGGCAGCCCGCTGCTGTTCGACGTCGGCGTCTATCTGGTGGTCGTCGGCGCCGTCATCCACCCTGGTCTTCGCCCTGGAGGAGGACGCCTGAGGTGGAGACGCTCCTCGCCTTCCTGGTCGGTTGGCTGTTCGCGGCGGCGGTATACCTGATGCTGAGCCGAAGCCTGGTCCGTTACCTGTTCGGTCTGGTCCTGATCGGCAACGCCGCCAATCTGGTCATCTTCGCCTCCGGCCGCCTGACGCGCGGCGAGCCGGCGCTGGTGCCCGAGGGCCTGGACGCGCCGGCGGCGGCCGTGGCCAACGCCTTGCCGCAGGCGCTGATCCTCACCGCCATCGTCATCGGCTTCGGCCTCCTCGCGTTCGCGTTCGTCCTCGCCTATCGGGCGCGCGAAGAACTCGGCACCGTCGATACCGACGCCATGCGCGTCGCCGAGCCCGTCGCACCCGGAAACTCGGCGTCCGCTGCGCGCGATGGGAGAGACTCGGCATGAGCTGGTTGCTGGTCCTTCCCATCGCGATCCCGATGGCGACGGCCGTGCTGGCCCTGCTCGTGCGCACCGCGTCGGCCCGTGGAGCGCTGGCGTCAGCGCCGGCGGCGCGCGCGGCGCTGTTCGTCGCGTCGATCGTCCTGCTGGTCGCGGTCTGGGAGGACGGCACCCTCGCCGGCCAGATGGGCGACTGGCCGGCGCCGTTCGGCATCACCCTGGTGGCCGACCTGTTCAGCGCCGTCATGGTGCTGATCGCCGGCCTCACCGGGCTGCTCGTCGCCGTCTATCGCCCTGGCCGACATCGACGAGGAGCGGGAGCGCTTCGGCTTCCACTCCCTCTACCATGTCCTGCTGGGCGGCGTCTGCGGCGCCTTCCTCACCGGCGACCTGTTCAACCTCTACGTCTGGTTCGAGGTGATGCTGATCGCCTCGTTCTCGCTGATCGCGCTCGGCGGCGAGAAGGCGCAGCTCGACGGCGCGGTCAAGTACGCGGCCATCAACCTGGTCTCCACCATCCTGTTCCTGACGGCGATCGGCCTGCTCTACGGCGCCACCGGCACCCTGAACATGGCCGAGCTGCACCACGCCGTGCGCGGCGGTCGAGAACCAGGGGCTGATCGACGCCATCGCCGTTCTGTTTCTCGTCGCGTTCGGGATCAAGGCGGCGGTGTTCCCGCTGTTCTTCTGGCTGCCGGCCTCCTACCACACGCCGCCGGTCGCGGTCACGGCCATCTTCGCGGCGCTGATGACCAAGGTCGGCGTCTACGCGCTGATCCGCATGTTCACCCTGATCTTCACCAACGACGTCGCCGTTCACCCACACCCTGCTGCTGGTCGTCGCCGCGCTGACCATGATCACGGGCGTGCTCGGCGCCGCCGCCCACACCGATGTCCGGCGCATCCTGTCGTTCCACATCGTCAGCCAGATCGGCTACATGATCCTCGGCCTCGCGCTGTTCACGCCGCTCGCCCTCGTCGGCGCGGTGTTCTATCTGATCCACCACATCATCGTGAAGGCGAACCTGTTCCTCATCGGCGGCGTGATCAACCGGGTCGCGGGTTCCTTCGACCTGGACCGGCTCGGCGGGCTCTACCGCAGCCAGCCCGCTGCTGGCGGTGCTGTTCCTGGTGCCGGCTTTCTCGCTCGCCGGATTCCCGCCGCTCTCCGGCTTCTGGGCCAAGCTGATCCTGATCAAGGCCAGTCTGGATCTCGAGCAATATCTGATCGCCGCCGCGGCCCTCGTCGTCGGCCTGCTGACCATCTATTCCATGACCAAGATCTGGACCCAGGCGTTCTGGAAGCCGCTGCCGGCGGACGCGCCGCCGCCGCCGGCGCCTCTCTCGCGGATTCGAGCGCGTCGCGCTGTACACCGCCCATCATTGTGATGTGCGGCGTGACGGTGACCATTGGGATCTGGGCGGAGCCTTTCTTCATCGTGGCCGAGCGGGCGGCCCAGGAGCTGATCGATCCAGCCGGCTACATCGGCGCGGTTCTGGGAGGAAGCCGGTGATGAGAGCGATTGTTCGCGTCGGCAAGGGGTTCGAGCTCGCGCTGTATTTTCTGTACGAGCTGGTGGTGTCGAGTTTCCGGGTTGCGTGGGAGGTTGTGACGATCAGAACCTATTCCAGGCCCGGGATTATCGCCGTTCCCCTCGACGTCCGATCGGATCTGGGTATCACGCTGCTGGCCAATCTGATTTCGCTGACGCCGGGATCGCTTTCCCTCGAGGTCTCGCCGGACCGCCGCACTGCTCTATGTCCACGTTATGTTCATCGACGACCCGGAGACCGAACGCGCGAACATCAAGAACAACTTCGAGCGCCGGGTTCTGGAGGTCGTGGAATGAGCGGTATGGATCTTGGAATTGTCGGCTGGGCCACCGCGGTGTGCCTGGTGCTCGTCATCCTGGGGATGGCGGCTTGGGTTCGTTCGCATGGTGCTGGGACCAAGCCTTCCCGACCGGGTCGTCGGTCTCGACATGTTGACGGTGCTGATGGTGGCGTTCGCCGCCGCTTTCGCCATCGCGGTGGAGGAAACCGCATTCCTCGACGTCGCCATCGTTCTGGCCCTTGTCGGCTTTCTGGGAACGGTCGCCTTCGCCCGCTATGCCGAACGGCGGGCCGCGATGGACTGCCCGCCGGGCAAGATGGTGCAAAACGAAAATGAACATCAGGAGTACGGACGATGATCCTGGACATCATCGCCGCCGTTCTGCTCGTCTCCGGCGGCGCCTTTTGTTTTGTCGCCGGCCTCGGCCTCGTCCGGATGCCCGACGTCTACCTCCGCATGCACGCGGCGACGAAGGCCGGCACCCTGGGCGCGGGACTGATTCTGGCCGGAGCGGCGGTGCACTTCGCCGAACCGGGGACCGAGATCCGTGCCCTGATCAACATCGTGTTCTTGGTGATTACCGCACCGGTGGCGGCTCACATGATCGGCCGCACCGCCTACAGGACCGGCGTGGCGATGTGGGAAGGAAGCACCGTAGACGAGTGGGATGGGCGGGTTCCGCCCGGCGGCGATCGCATGAAGACGCAAACTGAGACGGCGCAACAGGAAAGGAGTACGAAATGAAACGCTTCAAGAATATCCTGGTCATCCCATCGGAACCAGTCGGACGACGACCCCGGATTGCAGCGGGCGATCAAGCTTGCCGACAACAACGCCGCCCGCCTGACGGTTCTCTGGCCGCTTGAGGAAGCGAGCGACGGCGGGACGGGTCGTGGAATATTTTCCGGACATCGCTCCCGCCATCGAGGATGCCCTTGAAAAAGCGGTGACGCCGGCACGCGAGCAGGGTCTCAGTGTTCGAACGATGGTGAGGCCGGGCCGGCCGTTCATCGAGATCATCCGCCAGGTTCAAGACGCCGGGCACGATCTGGTCATGAAGACGGCCCGCGGAAAAAAACTGCACAAATCGATGATTTTCGGGACGACCGCGCTCCATCTGCTCCGTAAATGCCCGTGCCAGGTATGGATCGTCGATCCCAATCCCGAACGGCACTCCGGCGTGCTCGCCGCGGTCGACCCCGACACCGAGCGCGAGCAGGGACATGCGATGAACCGGACGATCATGGAATTGGCGACATCGCTGTCGATTCTCGAGGACATGGACCTTCACGTGGTTCACGCCTGGAGCGCGGCCCACGAAGACATGATCAAGCACTCGCCGTTTCTGCGAATATCGAAGTCCGAAGCCGACAAGTACGTCAAGGACATCGAGGAACGCCATCGCGAGCGCTTCACGGCCCTGATTGATCAGTTCCGCGTCAGGGCGCCTCATATGAAAACTCATTTCGTCAAGGGATTGCCCGAAATTGCCGTCCCGGACGTCGTTCGGGAATGTCAAATCGAGGTGGTGGTCATGGGCACACTGGCCCGAACGGGCATTCCGGGGCTGCTGATCGGCAATACGGCCGAGGGCGTGCTCAATCAGGTGGATTGTTCCGTGCTCGCCATCAAGCCAGAAGGCTTCGTGTCGCCGATCACGGCTTGAGCGCGGAGAGCGCGCGATGCATGGGTTCAAGAATATCCTCGTCGTGTTCGACCGGGCAACCGGCACACGGCGAGCCCTGGATCAGGCCGCCGACATGGCGAAGGTCAATGGCGCGCGGCTCAGCCTCGTGGTGTGCCTCACGGAATTCGACGAGGGCGGCGACGGAGAGCAATTACAGAACATTGTCGTGAAGGGCCTGCGCTCTCATTTCGAGAAAATCGTTGAGCCCTTTCGCGCGTGGGATCTGCCGGTTTCGATTGAGGTGCGCCTCGGCCGCCCGTTCATTCAAGTCATTCGCCAAGTCATCGGCGATGACCACGACCTCGTCGTCAAGGTCGCGGAGAGCGCTGGCCACCGCGGGTTCCAATTCAGCAGTACCGACCTGCATCTCCTGCGCAAGTGTCCGCGGCCGCTGCTGCTTTTGAAACCACCCAGCAGCGCATCGAGCGCTCCCATTCTCGCGGCGATCGCGCCGTCGGGGGAGCACCCGGACATCGAGGCTCTGAACATGAGGATCCTCGAGTTGGCTTCGTCATTGGCGCTACACCGAAATCGGCCGCTTGATGTCTTGCAGGCGTGGGCGCCGCTCGATCCCGGTTTGCCGCATCAAATTGGCCGGCCAAATGTTGACGACCCGGAGATCAAGGAGAAGCTCGATCGGCGTCGCGCCCAAGCCAAAAACCGGTTCGAAACCACCGTTCGCGCGTTGACCCCCGGCGGTCCCGAGGTTCGAAGCCACTTCGTCGACGGCGTGCCCTCGCGGGTCATCGTCGATTTCGCCCGGGATTTGGCTGCCGACGTCACTGTGCTGTCGACATTGAACCGCGTCACCGTCAGCGGTCTTTTGATCGGCGAAACAGCGGAGAACGTTTTCCGACAAATCGAATGCTCGGTACTGGCCCTGAAGCCTCACGGCTTCGTTTCGCCGGTCGCGGCCTGACCCGGGTCCTGCGCGGTCCCATGCGAGCCTATGATCGGCTCAATATTCCCCGAACAGCGCCTTGGTATGGTGCGGCGCCACGTCGCCGCTGAAACGGCGTTTCACGCATAATTGGGACCTATAGCTGCAAATCACGCCATCGCTGAATTCGATGGATTGCATAGTGGCCGCGCCCTTGAGGTCCACCTCTCGTTGCAATGTCCGAGCGGCCTCGGGACCAAAGTGCTTTTCCGTGCCGGCGACCGACGGACCATCGCCGGTGAAGCAGACTTTTTCGATCCGGTCGCAGACCAGCCCTGGCTCCGGCTCATGAACCTTATGGTAGACGGGTTCGGGTTTTTCCGGCGTGGAACAGGCGGCAAGAACAATGGTTGCAAGCACGATAACGAGCGCTGGTTTCATAAGCGATTGTTCTCTCGACGTTGAGTGAAGCCGAACGCTTGTAGCGCACAATGCGCTCGACGGCAAAACCAGATGTTGGCGGCGGTCCGAGGTTTGCTTTTCCGAGCTTCCGTTGCCGCGGTGGCATGCTATGTTCGCGAGAACAGTTCCAATTCATTGAAAAAACGAAACGAACGGGGAGAAACGAGGGATGGATGTTCGCGCCGCTGTCGCTCACCAGGCGGGCAAGCCGCTGACGATCGAAACGGTTCAGCTCGAGGGTCCGCGCGCCGGCGAGGTGAAGGTCGAAATCAAGGCCACCGGCGTCTGCCATACCGATGAATTCACCTTGTCGGGCGCCGACCCGGAAGGCCTGTTCCCGACCATCCTGGGCCACGAAGGCGCGGGCGTGGTGGTCGATGTGGGACCCGGCGTGACATCGGTGGAACCGGGCGACCACGTGATTCCGCTATACACCCCGGAATGCCGCGAGTGCGACTTCTGTCTGCATCCCAAGACCAACCTTTGCCAGAAGATCCGCGCCACCCAGGGTCGGGGTCTGATGCCCGACGGCACCAGCCGCTTCTCGTTGAACGGCAAACCGCTTTACCACTATATGGGAACGTCCACGTTCGCCAATTTCACGGTATTGCCGGAGATTGCGCTCGCCAAGGTTCGCAAGGACGCGCCGTTCGAGAAGATCTGCTACATCGGTTGTGGCGTGACCACGGGCATCGGCGCGGTCATTTTTACCGCCAAGGTGGAACCGGGCGCCAAGGTCGTGGTGTTCGGACTGGGCGGCATCGGCCTCAACGTCATCCAGGGCGCGCGCATGGTGGGGGCCGACATGATCGTCGGCGTGGACATCAATCCCGCCCGGCGCGAGGTCGCCGAAGCATTCGGCATGACCCACTTCGTCAATCCCAACGAAGGAACGGGCGATCTCGTCGGCCATCTCGTGGAGGTGACGGGCGGCGGCGCCGACTACGCCTTCGAATGCGTCGGCAATGTCAACCTCATGCGCCAGGCCCTGGAATGTTGCCACAAGGGCTGGGGCGAATGCATCATCATCGGCGTCGCCGGCGCCGGTCAGGAGATCGCCACCCGGCCGTTTCAACTGGTCACCGGACGGACATGGCGCGGAACCGCCTTCGGCGGCGCGCGCGGACGCACCGACGTGCCCAGGATCGTGGACTGGTACATGGACGGCAAAATCAACATCGACGATCTGATTACCCACGTCGTTCCGCTTGAACAGATCAACGATGCCTTCGACCTCATGCACGCGGGACAGTCGATCCGCACCGTCGTGACGTTTTAGGGCTCGGATCCCATGACATTGCAACCGACCCGCGAGAACCGCTGCTTCGGCGGCACGCAGGCGGTATACCGCCATGCATCGGCGGCAACCGGGACGGAGATGGAATTCGCCGTTTTCGTGCCCCCGCAAGCCGGCGCAAGGCCGCTGCCGGTTCTGACCTATTTGTCCGGGCTCACCTGTACGTGGGCGAACGTGATCGAAAAGGGCGGCGCCCAACGCTATGCCGCCGAGCACGGCCTGATCCTCGTCTGTCCGGACACCAGTCCCCGCGGCACCGAGCTTCCCGGTGAGCACGAGAGCTACGATTTCGGGTCCGGGGCCGGGTTCTACGTCGACGCCACCGAGCCGCCGTGGTCTCGGCATTACCGCATGTACACCTACGTCACCGAAGAGCTGCCGGCCCTGATCGCCGCCAATCTTGCCGCGCGTATGGACCGCCAGGGGATCTTCGGCCATTCCATGGGCGGCCATGGCGCCTTGACCATCGCATTCAAAAATCCTGGCCGTTACCGCTCGGTTTCGGCGTTCTCGCCGGTGGTCGCGCCATCGCGGGTTCCCTGGGGCCGCAAGGCCTTCGGCGGCTATCTCGGCGGTGACGAGACCCGCTGGCTCGACCATGACGCCTGCCATCTGGTGGCGAGCGCGAACTGGAAGGCGCCCATTCTCGTCGATCAGGGACTGGCCGACGAATTTCTGGACGAACAACTGAAGCCGGAGTTGTTCGAGCGCGCCTGCGCCGAGGCCGGCGTGCCGCTGACGCTGCGTCGGCAAGCGGGCTATGATCATAGCTACTACTTCATCGCCACGTTCATGGGCGAGCACATCGCCCATCATGCTCGCTTGCTTGGCTCCGATGGTTGACGGTCGCCACCCGTCTGGCCGCCACGATGGCCCGGAGTCCGCAAGCCGGCCCCGGGGCATCGCGCGTGCGTGGCCAAGCCGCCTCGGCCGCCTTATATTGCGCGAATGAGCATTCTCATCCACCGGAATTAGGCCATGCGGCCGCGCGACTATCCCGCCGCGAGTGAGAGCCAACGCGGCGACTTGTCCACTATCGCCACCTTGCTGCCCTATCTGTGGCCGGCGGGGGCGACCGGTTTGCGGGTCCGGGTGGTGGCGGCCATGGCGTGCCTGGTGGCCGCCAAGGGCATCAATGTCATCATGCCGTTTTTCTACAAGCAGGCGGTGGACGCGTTGACCCCAGGGTCAGCGGCGGGGTCAGCGGCGGGTTCGGCGGCGGCGGCCGCCGTCGCCGTGCCGGTGGCGCTGGTGGTGGCGTATGGGGTGGCACGGCTGCTTGCCCTGGCGTTCGGCGAGCTTCGCGACGGCCTGTTCGCGCGGGTGGGCCAACGCGCCATTCGCCAGGCGGGTCTGCAGACCTTCGAACATCTGCACCGGTTGAGCCTGCGGTTCCATCTGGATCGTCGCACCGGCGCCGTCAGCCGCGCCATCGAACGCGGCACCAAGGGCATCGAGTTCCTGTTGAACTTCATGCTGTTCAACGTGCTGCCGACGCTGCTGGAGATCGTCCTCGTCTGTGTCGTTCTGTGGTCGCTGTTCGGTGTCTGGTACGCGCTGATCACCTTTGTCTGCGTCGGCGGGTACATCGCCTGGACCCTGCTGGTGACGGAGTGGCGGATCAAGTTCCGCCGCGCCATGAACGAAACCGACAACGAGGCCCACACCAAGGCCGTGGACAGTCTGCTCAACTTTGAAACCGTCAAGTATTTCGGAAACGAACGCCACGAGGCGCGACGGTTCGATACCGCCCTCGAGGCCTACGAGACGGCCGCGGTCAAAAGCAAGGTGAGCTTGACCCTGCTCAACATCGGTCAGGGCGCGATCGTGTCGCTTGGCCTGATCGTGCTGATGCTGATGGCCGCGAACGGCGTGGCCGCCGGCGCCATGACCGTCGGCGACTTCGTGATGATCAATACCTATCTGATCCAATTGTTCCTGCCGCTCAATTTTCTCGGCTTCGTGTACCGCGAGATCAAACGGTCATTGATCGACATGGAATCCATGTTCGCTCTTCTCGACGAGAACGCGGAAGTGAAAGACGCGCCGAACGCCAAGCCGTTGGTGGTGAGGCGGGGAGAGCTGGTATTCGACGATGTTGCCTTCGCCTACGATCCCAGGCGCACGGTCCTCGACGGTATTTCGTTTCGCGTGCCGCCGGGCAAGACGGTGGCCATCGTCGGCGTCAGCGGGGCGGGAAAATCCACCCTGTCGCGGTTGCTGTACCGGTTTTACGACGTCACCGGCGGGCGCATAGCCATCGACGGCCAGGATATTCGCGACGTGGCCCAGGAGTTGCTCCGCGCCGCCATCGGCATCGTCCCGCAAGATACGGTGCTGTTCAACGAGACGATCTTCTACAACATCGCCTACGGCCGCCCGGGCGCGACGCCCGGGGAGGTGGAGCGCGCGGCGGCGCTCGCCCGCATCCATGATTTCGTCATGAGCCTGCCCGACGGATACAACACCACCGTTGGAGAACGCGGCCTCAAGCTCTCCGGCGGCGAAAAACAGCGGGTGGCCATCGCCCGCGCCATTCTCAAGAATCCGCGGATACTCATGTTCGACGAGGCTTCGTCGGCCCTGGACACCCATACCGAGAAGGAAATCCAGGCCAGTCTCCGCGAAGTGTCGGCCGGCCATACCACGTTGGTGATCGCCCATCGCCTGTCCACCGTGGTGGACGCGGACGAGATTATCGTTCTGGACGCCGGCGTCATCGCCGAGCGCGGCCGCCATGCCGACCTGCTGGCGGTGGACGGGCGGTACGCGGAGATGTGGGCTCGCCAGCAGGAGGTGGAGGAGGCGCGTGAGGTTCTCCAGCATACGGATGACAACGCGTCGGTTCCAGCTACCACTTAGGAACGCTCATTGCGGTCGCTCATGAGAGGGAAAGGCGCACGCTCCGGCGGTTGTCTGGGCGCCAACGATGGTGGCAGGGGGGCCGTCGTTGCCGGATGCACCCTCGCGGGTTCCCATGGCGGTTATCTCGGCGAGGGAGGGAGCAACGGCACTTGACGCCGCCGTCTCGAAACTCGAGAGGGCCATCGCCGGAGGCGGATCGAGCGGCGCGGACTTCGGCGCGGACGCTTCGGCGAGATCGCGTTGCGCGGCGCCATGGCCGAGGCGAGCGGCGTGGCACAGGCAATGCCGGGCGGTTTCGCCGGCGCCGTCTTCGGCCATGGCGATGCGATAGTAATGTTCGGCCACGTCGCCGGTGGTCGTCTGATCCACCCAAAGATGGTTGTCGGAAAACAGCGAGTCCCATTGGCTTACGTCGCGCGGCCCATATTTCACGACGGTTCCATCGGGATCGTAGACAACGTCCAATTCGCCCTTCTGTCCATAGTACAAAAACGGATGCGCGATCAGCCCGACGACGAGCGGAGCCGCGGGATGGACCATGCCCAGGGCGACAACCGCCGGCTCGGAGTTCCGCCCCTGATTGTAGCGATAAGTATCGATACTGCCGCATCCGTTGGGCATGTGTTCGGAGGGATCACCGAGCACCGCCTCGACGTCCGTTCGTTGCGCTCCCACCAGGATCGGCTCCAGATTGGTCGGGGTGACCCCGGTGAACGCCGCACAGGCCTGTAAGCCGAAAACGATCGGGAAAAGAGCAAGAATGCGCGCCCCGGTTACCATGCCCGACCGCGTCCCGCGTTGTCTCGGCGTAGCCGCCGGTAGGCCCAGACGGTGGAGCCGATGACGAGAGGCATCAGTACGACCGAGGCGATCAGTAAATTCGAGAGGGTCGACCGGGACGCCGACGAATCCCATACGGTGAGGCTGCTGTTTGGATCGATGGATGACGGCAACAAAAACGGGAACATCGTCAAACCGCAAGCCGCCACGACACCGAAGACGCCGACGCAACCGGCGACGAAGGCGTGGAGGTGCAATCGAATATCGAGCAAAAGAACCACGCCCAGGGGCGCGATCAGGCCGCAGGCGGACGCGAACATCGCTCCGAGGCGGGAGACATAATTGTGGAACCAGCCATCCGGGACGACGGCGACCGTCTTGGCCAGCGGATCGAAAGGACCGTTGGCGGACGCTCCATCGACGATGGCATAGCCGCCAATCCCCAACCCGGCCCATAAACCCGAGACGGCGAACAGGAAGATCACCGCCATGGCGGCGGCGGCGGCAACGACCCGCGCCCGTTCGGCGAGATCGCCATCGGTCCGGAGTGCCAGATAGCAGCCGCCGTGCATACACAGCATCGCGACCGCGACGGCGCCGTTCAGCACTGCAAACATATTGAACAGATCGAGGAAATCGCCGGCGTGTACGGGCTGTCGCAACGGATCGAAACGGAAGGGCACACCCTGCAGCACGTTACCCACCGCCACGCCGAAAATGAGCGCCGGAACGAAACCGCTGAGGAAATAAACACCATGCCATACGGAACGCCCGAAAGCGCTCTTGGCGCGGGACCGGAGCCGGGATACCAGCGGCCGCGCGATCAGCCCCAGCAGGACCGCGAACATGGCGAAGAAGAAGCTGGAAAACGCGACGGCGTGGAGCGGCGGCCAGGCCGCGAAAATGGCGACGCCGGCGAGCAGAAACCAAGCCTGATTGCCGTCCCACGCCACATCCATGGTATCCAGCGCGGCGATGCGCTCCGCCTCGGTGCGAGCGACAAAGGGCAACAGCATGGCGACGCCGAGCCCAAAGCCATGCATGATCGCGAAGCCCACCAAGGTCAAGCCCAGAATCAACCACCAGATTATCCGAAGCGTCTCGTGGTCGAAAAACATGGTGGCCGTCTCCGCTGCTGCCGTATTGCTTTTTCTTTCGACGCCGGCTCCCAGCCGTGGCAATTCCGCTTATTCAACAATTAGAACATGATGCGGCCCGCAAGCGTTAGTCAAACCTGATTCGCGCCACCGGACGATGCCGGATCGTCTTCACCGGACCGCCAACGGAGAAGGCGGTCGGATGCCGGGTGGCGCGCCGAGGAGCGCGAGATCCGACACACCCATCCCGGATCACGGTCGACCCGGTTTCCCGCCCAAAGGGCCGCCGCCAGGGCCAATGCGCTCCTCCTCGGAGCTACACACCTTAGGTAGCGTAAATATAAAAAATTTCCCTCATAGGATATATTTTTCTATAAGTTTCCGCTTGTGTTCTTTAAATGTTCTTATTATGTTCGTACCCTTATGGGGAAATAGCGCTTGATTCCCTACCCCATATGTGACACACTTTTTTAACGAACAAATTTACTGTTAACAATCTAAACGAGCATAACGGCTTAACGCTTTAGAGATCCAACGGAGAGTGAAAATGTCAGAACTGCAAGACATGAGCCGCGTTCTTTACAGCCACGAATGGGCCAACCTGGACGACTGGGTGCACGCGGTCGACGACCTGGCCGATCTCAGCGACGACGACATCGACGAGGTGGTCCGGATCGCGGACCGTGAACCCGACCGCATGTTCTTCGAGTAATCCACCGTCGCCAGTGCCTGGCCCCGTCATCCGGATGCGGTAACCCGCACTACCCGCAGCCCCGCACGAACCGAGGACGCTCATGCTTACGGACACTCCCATTCAACATACATTGAGGCCGCGCCATCCCGGCATGGTCGGCGAAAACCATCGCATCCCCACACGCGTCGAGGAACTTCCTCGGCGCATCGAAGGGCGATTGTCGGATATCCGGATCAACTCCGGCCCGAGCGTCGCGACGGCCCGGCTCGGCCCTGGCCCGGGGCGTTACGCCGCGGATTTGTGGCGGATCGAGGCCAATCCGTTTCCGTGGCGGGTCCGTACCGACGGCCAGGGTGTTCATCGGTTCAGCGACGAAGCCGAAGCGGTCGCCTTCTTCCTCGAGCGCCTATGTGACGCGGCGCACGGAACGACTTAGTTTTCTTTCAAGCAGAACCGCCGCGGCGGCGGATCCAGCCGCCGCCGAGTAACCGGTCGTCATCGTAAAAGACGCAGGCCTGGCCGGGAGCAACACCGGCCTGGGGCTGCTCGAAGATGACATCCGCCTGGCTGCCTTCGTCCGCATACACCGTCGCCGGCACGGGCGCGTGGGTGGATCGGATCTTCACCCGCAGCCGGGCGCCGGCCGCCGGCAGCGGACGGTCACCGAGCCAGTTGACCTGGCTCACGGACAGACGGTCGCGCAACAGAGCCTCCGCGGGGCCGACCACCACCCGGGCATGCTCGGGCTCCAGGCGCACCACGTAGCACGGTCGGTCGGACGCGATGCCGAGCCCACGCCTCTGGCCGACGGTGAAATGCCCGACACCGTCATGGCGGCCAAGGGTATTGCCGTCGAGGTCGACGATGTCGCCGGGTCGCTGCGCGCCGGGCCGCAGCTTTTCGATGATGTCGGCATATCGACCGTCGGGCACGAAACAGATGTCCTGGCTGTCGGCCTTGGCCGCGACGGGCAGGGCGAAACGCCGGGCCAGGGCCCGCGTTTCGTTCTTGTCGAGGCCGCCCAGCGGAAACCGCAGCATCGCGAGTTGCTCCGGCGTGGTGGCGAACAGGAAATAGCTCTGGTCGCGTGCCGGGTCGGCGCCGCGGTAGAGTTCCGGACCGCCGGGACCAAAACCCCAACGAACATAGTGCCCGGTGATCAACGCATCCGCTCCGAGGTCGCGGGCGGTGCCGAGCAGATCCGTGAACTTGACCGTCTGGTTGCACCGCACGCAGGGGATCGGCGTCTCGCCGGCGAGATAGCTGTCGGCGAAAGTATCGATCACCTGCTCGCGGAACCGGGTTTCGTAATCGAGCACGTAATGCGGAATACCCAGCCGGTCGGCCACCCGGCGGGCGTCGTGGATGTCCTGACCCGCGCAACAGCTGCCCGACCGACTGACGGCGGCGCCATGATCGTAAAGCTGCAGGGTCACGCCGATGACCTCGTAACCCTGTTCCGTCAGCATGGCGGCGGTCACGGAGCTGTCGACGCCGCCGGACATGGCGACGACCACGCGGGTCTCGCGCGGAGGCTTGTCAATGGAGAGCGTGTTCATGAATGTCAATATAGTGCAAGGATCGTTGTTCGTGACCCCCAATGACGGCGCGAGGCGACGGCAAAAATTTCATGAGATCGACAACCGGCCGCAATGAGAACGAAACAAAGTCCGTGTAGCTGTTTGGGAAAGTCGTGTGAGGTGTTCATTGCGCTTGAATCCTGATGGGGCGTGATCATGGTTAAATCGAGGGTTTCCAACCACTTGCTTTCGCGCCGCTCGTTCGTCGCGGGCAGCGCCGGCGCGGTAACGTTGGGCGCTGCCAGTTTGGCCGGTTTTCCCGCCATCGTTCGGGCCGCGTCGCGACCGGTCATCACCCATGGCGTTCAATCAGGCGATGTCACCATGTCGAGCGGCGTGGTTTGGGCGCGCGCGGACCGCCCCTCCCGGATGCTGGTAGAGGTGGCGACCAGGGAATCGTTTAAAACGCCAATCGCATCAGTGGTCCGGCCGTACTCGACGCCAGCGACTTTGCCAGCAAGATGGATCTCGCCGGACTGCCCGCGGGCCAGGACATCTTTTACCGCGTCCAGTTTCAGGATCTGGTCGACCTCAAGAGCCTGAGCGAACCCGTGATCGGGCATTTCCGCACGGCACCGGCGGAGCGCCGCACCGTCACCTTCGTATGGTCGGGCGATACTGCGGGTCAAGGTTGGGGCATCAACGAGGATTGGGGCGGCATGAAAATCTATGAGGTGATGCGCACTCATCGGCCCGATTTCTTCCTGCACTCCGGCGACACCGTGTACGCCGACAATCCCATTGAGGCCGAGGCCAAGCTGCCCGATGGCGGTATCTGGAAAAACGTGACCACCGAGGAAAAATCGAAGGTGGCCGAGACGCTGGACGAGTTTCGTGGCCAATGGAAGTACAACCCTCTCGATGCCAACGTGAGGCGGTTCAACGCCGAAGTGCCGATGCTCGCGCAGTGGGATGACCACGAGACGGTGAACAATTGGTATCCCAACGAGATTCTCGACGATGATCGCTACAGCGTCAAAAACGTCGCGCTGCTCGCCGCGCGCGCCAATCGCGCGTTCCACGAACTGAACCCGACCCGTCAGCACGCATCCGATCGCGAGCGCATCTATCGCTCCATCGAGTACGGACCATCGCTGGACGTGTTCCTTCTGGACATGCGTAGCTATCGCGGCGACAATACCGCCAATCGGCAATCGAACCGCGGTCCCGATACCGATTTTCTCGGAAACGACCAGATCCGTTGGTTGAAGCGAGCGCTTGCCGACAGTCGCGCGACCTGGAAGGTGATCGCTTCCGACATGCCCATTGGCATCATCGTGCGCGACGGCGAGAAGCGCTTCGAAAACGCTGCCAACGGCGCCGGACCGGTTCTCGGCCGTGAGCACGACATCGCCGATATTCTGCGCTTCGTCAAGCACACCGACATCAAGAACGTGGTCTGGATGACCGCCGATGTGCACTATACGGCGGCGCACTATTATGACCCGGACAAGGCCCAGTTCCAGGACTTCAAGCCGTTCTGGGAATTTGTCTCGGGACCGCTGAACGCCGGTTCGTTCGGACCCGGCGACATGGACGACACCTTTGGGCCACAGGTGATTTACGTCAAGTCGCCGGAAGGCAAGCGCAATCTTCCGCCGAGCGCGGGCCTGCAGTTCTTCGGCCACGTCCGCATCGATGGCGAGAGCGACGTGATGACGGTCACTTTGCGCGATATTGACGATCGGGCGCTGTACTCGGTGAACATCGAACCCGAGACCTGATCGCGGCCCGCGCGTCCGAAATCAGCCGATCACAATGAGTGCCTAGCACCGAGAATTGGTATCAGTCCCGTGAGGGATCGAGCGCCATGTCCCAGAAGGCGGCCTCCAGCCGCGTCGCCTGGCGGAAGGTGGTGATCAGGGAAGGAAGACGTCCGGGACCGCCGCGCCGCGCCATCAAGGTGTCCATGTGGGCGACATGGGCGGTGGCGACGTTCTGGTAATCATCGGATGCGTACATCTTGATCCAGGCGCCATAGGGGTTGCCGTCCATCACCGTGGTGGGGGCGCCGATAAGCCGTTCGCCGATTTCGGCGTAGCCGACGACGCAAGGGCGCCAGCGCGACCTGCAGGTCGAGCAGGTCCCCGGCAAGACCCTTCTCCAGCACATAGCGGGTATAGGCCATGGTGGCTTGGGCCTCCGGTTCGGCCGCCATGTCGGCCTCGCTCAAGCCCCACCCGGCGCAGTAGGCCACGTGGAGCTTCATTTCCTGATCGGCCATGGCGGTCAAGCCCTTGAGCCGCGGCGCGGATGTCTTCGAGGGTCTCGGCCTTGAACGCGGCGAGCCCATAGGCGCGCGCGAAGTGAATGAGGAACAGATAATCCTGGGTCAGGTAACGGCGGAAGCACGCCTCAGGCAAACGCGCCTGGGCGAGGGCCTCGACGAAAGCGTGTTCGGTATAGGCGACCCATTCCCCGGCGCAGGCCGAGCGCAACCGCTGAAACAGCGATGCGGCGGCGGGGTGCTCAATCGCGCTCGTCGAGCCAAGCCATCTGAATGGCCTCGAGGATCTTTTCGTTGGACCGGTTCGGATCGTCGTCGAATTCGGGCATTTCCCGCACCCATTTCCACAGATCGGTGAACCGCAGGTTGGCCACGTCCACGTCCGGGTGAGCGTCCTCCAGTTCGATGGCGATGTCGTATACGTCGGTCCAGCGCAAACCCATGGCGGCCTCCTTCTGCCAACTGTCCGGTGCTATTTGTCGACCATCATATTGCGGGTCGCCGAGGGCAGGGTCACGACGAGCCCGTCCAACTCTTCCGTCATCTTGATCTGGCAGCCCAGCCGCGAAGTGTGCGTGAGCGCGAAGGCGAGATCGAGCATGTCTTCCTCCTCCTCGGTGGGTTCGCCGAGCTTGTCGTACCATTCCGAGGCGACGATGACGTGGCACGTCGAGCACGCCAGCGAGCCTTCGCAGGCACCTTCCAGATCGATATCGTTGCGGTGGGCGATCTCCAGAACGGACAACCCAAGCGGGGCCTCCACCTCCTTTTCTCGTTTTCCCGTCTGGCGAAACAAAGGTCATCTTGGGCATCGTGCTCGGCTCTCCTGGAAATTGTCGGTTTATCGTTGTTCGGTCTTAGCGCCGGCTACCGGCTCTGTCGGGGCTCGCCGCTTGCCGGATCGAGGGCCTCTTCGAATTCGCGCACATCATGCCCATGCAACGCGGAACGAATGCCGCGATCCATTCGACGTTCGGCGAAGGCACGTGTAACCCGCTCAAGGTCCTCGACGCCAGCGTTTATCGCGTCGCGATCGTCGCCGGCGGTGGCGGCTTCGAGGCGCCTCATGGTTTCGACGATTTGACCGTGTTCCTCCGCGTCAAGGAGATCCGCGTCGGCCTCGAGCGCCGCCGCGACCGCGCTCAGCGACCGTTGCAGCCTCGACCCGCGCCTCGGCCAGCAGCCGGCGGCCCATATCGTCTTTCGCATGCTTCATGCTGTCGTAAAGCATGGTTGCCATCTCGTCTTCGGTGAGACCATAGGTCGGCTTGACCGCCACGCTTTGTTCCACCCCGGTCGTCTGTTCCCGGGCGGTGACGGTCAGAAGGCCGTCCGCGTCCACCGCGAAACCGACCTGAATTCGCGCCGCGCCGGCCGTCATGGGAGGAATGCCGTGAAGTTCGAACCGCGCCAGCGATCGGCACTGATCGGCGAGCTCGCGTTCGCCCTGCAACACATGAATGGACATGGCGGCCTGGCCGTCCTGGAATGTGGTGAATTCCTGCCCCTTGGAGACGGGAACGGGGGTATTGCGCTCGACGATTTTTTCCACGAGTCCGCCCATGGTCTCGATACCCAGACTGAGCGGCGTCACGTCCAGCAATAAGGTGTCGGAACCGACGGTCAGGGCCTCGGCCTGCAGGGCGGCGCCGACGGCGACCACTTCGTCGGGGTCGATGTGGGCCAGCGGCTCCTTGCCGAACAGCGCGGCGACACGCTGGCGCACCAGCGGCACCCGCGTCGAGCCGCCCACCAGAACGACGCCGGTGATGTCACGGGCGGCGACCGCCGCGTCGCTCGAGGACACCGCGGCAAACCCGGATGGTTCGATCGACGAAGGGCGCGATCAGCGCCTCCAGATCGCTCCGGTCCAACGTGTGAGACGGTTTGCCGGTCGTCGATATCCGAGCATCCACTGTCCCGGACTCCTGACGGCTCAGGCATTCCTTCGCCAGCCGCGCCGACATCAGCGCCATTTTGACATCCGCCGGCGTCATGGCCTCGGATCCCATGTCCGCCTGACGCTCCTCGAGAAAGTGCTCCGCCACCGCGTGATCGAAATCGTCGCCGCCGAGCGCCGAGTCGCCCCCGGTGGCCAACACCTGAAACACGCCCTTCTGCATCTTCAAGATCGAGACGTCGAAGGTCCCGCCGCCGAGATCGTAGATCGCGTACAAGCCCTCGGCGTCCTCGTCGAGGCCATAGGCAAGCGCCGCGGCCGTCGGCTCGTTGACCAGCCGCAGCACCTCCAATCCAGCAAGCCGGGCGGCATCCTTGGTGGCCGTCCGGGCGGCGTCGTCGAAGTACGCCGGAACCGTCACGACCGCCTGATTGACCTTCTGACCGAGATGCTGCTTCGGCCCGCTCCTTGAGCGCGGTCAGGATCTCGGCGGAAATCTCCACCGGCGTCAATCGTGCCGGCCGGCCACCGACAGGCGAACCATGGCCGGACGTTGCACTGTTCGCTCTCATCGATTTCATAGGGCAGTGTCCCGGCAAGGCCCTTGATGTCCTCGGCGCCACGTCCCATCAGGCGCTTGACCGAACCCACGACCACCTCGGGCCGGTCGAGCATCACCCGGCGCGCCAGTTCGCCCACGAACGCCGATCCATCCGGCGCATAGGCGACCACCGAGGGAACAAGCCCGGAGCCGTTTTCATCGCGGAGAACTTCGGTGACGCCACCGGAACGATGGCGACGACGGAATTGGTGGTGCCCAGGTCGATGCCGACGGCCACCGAGACCCCGCCCTCATGGGGAAGAGGAGTCTCGCCGGGTTCGTGGATCTGCATCAACGGCATGTGGTTTACTCCCTTCTTTCCAATCGGGCCCGGTGATGGCGGCATTCTTCGCGAAGCTTGCGAAGGTACTTCAGCCGCGTGGTCAATCGACACGCGCCCTCCAGGTCGTCCGATCGGAAGATTTCCGACAAGGCCTCGACGCAGGCTTGGATATCGGCGGTCGCCCGCTCGTCGAGCGCATCCACGTCTTCCGGGCCTTCCGCCTCCGCCAGCGCCTCGCGCAGTTCCATGGTTTCGGTGAGGAGTTCCTGGTCATTGACCAAGGTGCACCCCTCGGGCAGAACGCCGGCGCCCCGCAAGTGAACCAGATAGTCGGCGCGCTTGAGCGGATCCTTCAGCGTTTCGTAGGCCTCGTTGACACAAACCGATTGCTGTTGCGAAAGCGACTTCTCGCGGGCCGTGCGCATGGCGAACCGGTCCGGATGGAGCAACCGCTGGCGATCGAAATAGCGCCGGTCGAGCGCCGCGCTGTCCACATCGAACTCGGACGGCATGGCGAACCGGGCGAAATGATCGAGTTGGCCCGGCGGCTGTACGGCCTTGCAGGTCGAGCAGAACAGGCTGCCCTCGGCAACCGGGCCTTGGCAGGACCAGCACGGGATTGACCTGCTCGCGCACCGTCATCGTCGCCCGCTTCCACGGGTTGGCCGGCCAGCCGCCTCAGTGTCTGCTGCATTTTCCTCGAACCCACTCAAAAGCACGCCCGCATCGAGCGGGCGCGGTCGTCAGTTTGCTTATTTCCGGACAAGAACGCCAGCTGGCGCCCCGAACTTTTAGATGTGGAATGATTTGCCGCAGCCACACCGCCCCTTCTCGTTCGGGTTGCGGAAAACGAAACCCGATTCCAGCTTGTCCTCCACATAGTCCATTTCCGTTCCGAGAATGAACATGGTCGCCTTGGGATCGATCAGAACCTTTACGCCATCCACGTCCATCTCTTCATCGAACGGCGCCTTCTCGTCCGCGTATTCCAGGGTGTACGACATCCCCGAACAACCCTTTGTTCGGATGCCGATGCGAACGCCCATCGCCGGAGTGTCCGCGCCGAGCGAGCAACGCCTTGATCTGCTCGGTGGCGGCGGCAGTCACGGTGAGCGGCTGAGCGCGTACGGTCATGGTGCAGTCGTTCTCCCTTCCGATCAAACCGGCCAGAGGACATACGGATTGTTACTCCGCCGCCTCCGGCTTCGCTTCGGACTTCTTCGTCCGGTAGTCGGCAACGGCCGCCTTGATAGCATCCTCGGCAAGCACCGAACAATGGATCTTCACCGGCGGCAACGCCAGATGCTCGGCGATTTCCGAATTGCGGATGGTCGCCGCCTCGATCGAGGGTCTTACCCTTGACCCATTCGGTGACCAGTGAACTGGACGCAATGGCCGAACCGCAGCCGAACGTCTTGAACTTGGCATCCTCGATGATGCCGTCTTCGCTGACCTTGATCTGCAGCTTCATGACATCGCCGCACGCCGGCGCGCCGACCAGACCCGTGCCCACCCCCGGATTCGGCCTTGTTCAGGGTGCCGACGTTGCGCGGGTTCTCGTAATGTTCAACAACTTTCTCGCTGTATGCCACGATCATTCTCCTCTGTTGTCCATGGGCCGTCCGTATCTGCGGATCTTAGTGATCGGCCCACTCGATTGATTTAAGGTCGATTCCTTCCTGCGCCATCTCCCAAAGCGGGCTCATTTCGCGCAGTCGCTTGACCTCGCCGGCGATCCGCTCGGCCGCGAAGTCCACTTCTTCCTCCGTCGTGAACCGCCCGATGCCGATGCGAAGACTGGTGTGCGCCAGCTCCTCCTCGACCCCGAGAGCGCGCAGAACATACGATGGCTCCAGCGACGCGGACGTGCACGCCGAACCCGGACGATACGGCGAGATCCTTGATGCCCATCATCAATCCTTCTCCCTCGACGTAGGCGAAGCTGAGGTTGAGATTGCCGGGAATGCGATGCTTCCAGGTCGCCGTTCAGATAGACGTCCGCAAGTTGCTCGGTGATCTTGTCGTAGAACCGATCGCGCAGCATGTGCAGGCGCTCCGCCTCGGCGCCCATTTCCGCTTCGGCGATCCGGCAGGCTTCGCCCAGGCCGACGCACAACGGGGTCGCGAGGGTGCCGGATCGCATGCCGCGCTCCTGACCGCCGCCGCTGATCAGCGCTTCCAGGCGAACCCGCGGGCGGCGTCGACATAAAGCGCGCCTATGCCTTTCGGACCGTAAAGCTTATGGCCGGAAATGCTCATCAGATCGATATTCATCTCCTCGACGTCGAGCGGGATCTTGCCAACGGCCTGCGCCGCGTCCGTGTGGAAGAACACCTTGTTCTCGCGGCAGATCGCGCCGATCTCCTTCAATCGGCTGAATCACGCCGATCTCGTTATTGACGGCCATGATCGACACCAGCAGCGTTTTTTCGGTCATCGCCGCCTTCAATGCCGCCAGGTCGATCAGGCCGTTCTGCCGGACGGGCAGATAGGTCACGTCGAACCCTTCCAGTTCCAGATGGCGGCAACTGTCGAGCACGCACTTGTGCTCGGTAACGCAGGTGATGATGTGGTTCTTGCGGTCCTTGTAGAACCGGGCCACGCCCTTGAGGGCAAGATTGTTGGATTCGGTGGCGCCGGAGGTGAATACGATCTCCTTGGCATTGGCGCCGATCAAATGGGCGATCTGCGCGCGCGCCTTCTCGACCACGGTTCTCCGCTTCCCAGCCATAGGCGTGGCTGCGGGAATGAGGATTGCCGAAGGCGTCGGTGAAATACGGCAGCATCGCTTCGACGACCCGCCGGTCGGTCGGGGTGGTGGCCTGATAGTCCAAATACACAGGCGCAGTGGTGTTGGCATGTCCCGCCGAACGGCTCGCCGCACCGGTAATGTTGGTCATTTTCGCACCTTTTCCTTTACTGATATCCACGTTCTCTCTCGTCTTTCGTCTCTTCGCCGGCGCCGCCGCCATGCCCGCCACACCCAGCCGCGCATGCAGTGATCCGCCACGCATCGACAAACCGATCTATATCCCGTTCCTCGTCGTCCATCCCAGGCTGACACGAATGGCGCCCCGCTGCCTCGTCATCATCGACACCCATCGCCGACAAAACGTGGCTGCGTGTCACCTTTCCCGATGAGCACGCAGAGCCCGCGCTGACGGCGATACCAGCCAGGTCCATCGCCATGACCTTAGTTTCGCTGGCGACGCCCGGCATCGAAATGCAGCTCGTATTCCCCACGCGTTCCGCGCCCGAGGCGACGGTCTTCGCGCTCGGCGTGATGTCCAGGACTGATCGCTCCAGCCGGTCGCGCAATCCCGTAATCCTCTCGACATCGGGCAGCGTCGAAGCAACCTCGGCGGCAGCCCCGAAACCGGCGATCCCGGACACGTTCTCCGATCCAGCCCGTCGGCCGCGTTCCTGGCCTCCGCCCCTGATCTGCGCGCGCGGCGTTTCACCGCCCCGCGCGACAAGCGCGCCGCATCCGGAAATCGCCTCCCATCTTGTGCGCCGACAGCGTCAACATGTCCGCACCCAGCGCTTCGATGTCGATGGAAATCTTTCCGGCTGCCTGCGCCGCATCGCAATGAACCAGCGCCCCGCGACGGTGAGCGATTTCGGCCACCGCCGCGAACGGGTTGAACCACGCCCGTTTCATTGTTCACCAGCATGACCGACACCAGGGCCGGCGCGGCGTCGGCGCCGAGCATCGTATCCAATGCGTCCAGATCGATACGCCCGCCGCGATCGACCGGAACGAGTTCCCGTGACCGCGGGCCCGCAGAACCGAGACATGCTCAACGGCCGAGACCAGCACCCGCCGGCGCCCGCTACCTCGAATGGCCAGGCAATTGGCCTCGCTGCCTCCGCTGGTGAATATAACGTCGGCGGACCGGGCCCCGACCAAGACGGCGACGCGGTCGCGCGCGTCTTCCACCATCCGCCGCGCCAAACGGCCGTAGCGGTGAACCGAAGACGGATTGCCGGTCAACGCAAGCGCCGCCGCCGCCGCATCGATGGCGCTGGGCCGAGCGGGGGTCATTGCGTTGTGATCCAGGTAAACCGTGTTTTCCATCGATTCCCGTCGGGCCCGGCGGCCCCTTTCCTTATCTCGCCGCGGCGGCCAATCCGCCGCGATTGGCTTCAAACGACAGGCGACTGCTGCCGAGGACCCTCTTCTCGCAGACGTCGCCGAGCGTTACCGAACTCAGGTACATGTATATCTGGTTGCCCAGTTCTTCCCAGAGGTCATGGGTCAGGCACCGGCCTTGATGCGAATGGCATCCGGTCGGCGAGCCCGGCGTGCACCGGGTCGCCTTGATCGGTTCGTCCACGGCCATGATGATGTCCGAAACCCGCATGTCATCCGGATCGCGCGCCAGCAGATATCCGCCTCCAGGGCCGCGCACGCTCGCGACCAGCCCGCCTTTTCTCAGCCTGCCGAACAGCTGCTCCAGATACGAAAGAGAGATCTCCTGGCGATCCGCCACCTCGGCCAGCGGAATGGGCCGACCGCTGTTATGGTGTGCCAGATCCGCCATGGCCATCACGGCATACCGACCTTTTGTACTCAGTTTCATCGCTTTCTCCTTACCTGAACGCCGCCTGAATGCTGCCGCGAGCTACCGATGCTGTCCGCCACCGACGATTGCCGGCTTTTGCCTGTCCTCTTCCGCCTCGACGGGGCGCGTGTCGGGCTGTGGTCCCAACGCGCTTTGAAGGCGTTCCTCCAATTCTTCGATCCGGTCCATGAGAACCGAAACCTGGCCCCGCAATCCGTCAACCGAGGCCAAAACCGGATCCGGGCACCCGTCACTGGGCGTTCCGTATGCCCAAAACCGGCTCAGCCTGCGTTCGATCCTTGGGCATGACGACGTGCGCCGGGACGCCCGTGGCCGTGACCCCGGCGGGCACATCCTTGGTCACTACCGCGTTCGCGCCGACCCGCGCGCCCTTGCCGATGATCACCGGTCCCAGAATTTGAGCGCCCGAGCCGACGATCACCTCGTCTCGAAGCGTCGGGTGCCGTTTGACGTTCTTCTGCGTGTGAGAACTCCACGGACGGGGCGATCCCGCCAAGCGTGACGCCATGATACAAGGTGACGTTCTCGCCGATCTCCGACGTCTCGCCGATGACGAGGCCGTTGCCGTGATCGATGACCAGACGTCGACCGATTCTGGCGCCGGGATGAATTTCCACGCCGGTGAGCAACCGGCCGATCTGCGAAACAAAGCGGGCAGCAAGAAACCATTTCCGGCGCCAAAGAGCGTTGGAAAGTCTATATACAATCAGTGCATGCAACCCTGAATAGCAAAGCCACACCTCCAAACGCGACCGCGCCGCCGGGTCGCGTTCGACGATGGCGTCGATATCTTCTTGAATCCTTTTAAATATCATAGCCAACCCACTCGCTTGATTAGCGGTCTGTAAACCATTACCTCTATACGTTCACGCACCGAACGCGGGACGTGGCACGTCATCTCTCGGAATATAAGATATCCGAGTAATTTGATCAAGAATAGCCGGCCACTATTTTGATGGATTTGACCTTTGATGTCCGATAGTTTTTGTCGGGTAATCGGTGAAATCGGCTGAGCCAGGGAACGTGAGGGCGCGAGGGGCAATGCCGGAGGTAATATTTAACGGCACGGAGGGGCGGCTGGAAGGCCGCTATCATCATTCGAAGCAGGCGAACGCCCCAATCGCGCTAGCCCTGCATCCCCACCCTCTTCATGGCGGCACGATGAACAACAGGGTGGTGTTTTCGCTGTTTCACGCGTTCCAGCAGCGCGGCTTCTCGGTGCTGCGGTTCAACTTTCGCGGGGTCGGACGCTCACAAGGGCGTTTCGACAACGGCCTCGGCGAGTTGAACGATGCCGCCTCGGCGCTGGACTGGATGCAGACGATCAATCCGAACGCGTCCGCGTGCTGGATCGGCGGATACTCGTTCGGCGCGTGGATCGGCATGCAATTGATGATGCGCCGACCGGAGATCGGCGGCTTTCTCGCCGTGGCCCCGCCGGCCGGCAATCTCGATTTCTCGTTTCTCGCGCCGTGCCCGGCATCGGGTGTGCTGATCCATGGAACGCGCGACGATGTGGCGCAAGCCAGCGCCGCGGCGAAATTGGCGCAGAAGTTGACCAATCAGAAAAGTGTTCATGTGGAGTACCGGGAAGTTCCGGACGCGGATCACCTGTTCACCAATCAGATGCCGCAGTTGGTCGAGGCGATCAACGAGTACCTGGACAAGCGCCTCGCCCCCGAGACGTGACCCTTTCAGTGCTCGCAGGTATTATATAAATACCCGCCGTTCCGCTCACCCACGCACGTCTCCGTGTCCCCAGCAAAGGCTAAGCGCTCATGGCCACCGATCGTTCGGAATTTATACGCGTCGTCGTCGAACGCGGGTTCCTCCATCAATGCACCGACCTCGAGGAGCTGGACGCGCTTGCCTCTCGCCGCATTATTCCAGCCTACATCGGTTTCGACTGCACCGCGCCCAGCCTGCACGCCGGCAGCCTCGTTTCCATCATGCTGCTCAGGCATTTCCAGCAAACCGGTCACAAGCCGATCGTCCTGATGGGTGGCGGCACCACCAAAGTGGGCGATCCGTCCGGACGCGACGAGTTCCGCAAGCTGCTGAGCGACCAGGATATCGCCGACAACATGGCCGGAATCCGGCAGGTGTTTTCCAAGTTTCTGACGTTCGGCGACGGGCCGACGGACGCCATCATGGTCAACAATGCCGACTGGCTCGACGATCTCGACTACATCCCGTTCCTCAGGGATTTCGGGCGGCATTTCTCGGTCAACCGCATGCTGACCTTCGATTCGGTGAAGATGCGGCTCGACCGCGAGCAGCCCCTGACGTTCCTCGAGTTCAATTACATGATCTTGCAGGCCTACGACTTTCTCGAGCTTGCCCGTCGCGTCGGCTGCGAGCTGCAGATGGGCGGGTCGGACCAGTGGGGCAATATCGTCAATGGCGTCGAGCTTACCCGCCGCGTGGACGGCAAATCCGTATTCGGACTGACCACGCCGCTGCTCACCGCGGCATCGGGCGCCAAGATGGGGAAAACCGCGGCCGGCGCCGTATGGCTGAGCGCCGACATGCTTTCGCCTTACGATTACTGGCAATACTGGCGGAACGCCGAGGACGCCGACGTGGGCCGTTTTCTCAGACTGTTCACCGATCTTGCTCTCGACGAGATCGCCAGGCTCGAACGCCTCGAGGGGGCCGAGATCAACGATGCCAAGATCATCCTGGCGAACGAAGTGACGACGCTTTGCCATGGCGCCGAAGCGGCCCGGTCGGCGGCCGAAACGGCGCGGAAAACGTTTGTCGGAGGAACCGCCGGCGGAGATCTCCCCAGCATCGAGGTACCCCGTGGCGAGCTGGAAGCGGGGGTTCCCGCGTACGAGCTGTTTTGCCGCGTCGGTCTCGCGGCCAGCAACAGCGAGGCGCGCCGCCTGATCAAAGGCGGCGGCGCGCGCCTCAACAACGCGGCGATCACCAGTGAAACCCGGTCTGTTTCCCTGGCCGACGTCGACCCCGATGGCGCCATAAAGCTCTCCGCCGGCAAGAAGCGCCACGCCCTGGTGCGGGGCGTATAGGCCTATAGGCCGAGCGAATTTTCTCCGTTATTCGCCCCGGAGCGTTCATGGATGCTCTGGCTGCGGTTCCAAAGGGGGGGGATTGCCCTTGGCGCTGTTGCCGCTACCGCTGTCAGCATCGAAAACATTGAACAGGTTGCGCAGGAAACTCGGCGTCAGCATCGATAGCGGATTGACCGTAACATCGGGGTCGTCCATTGGACCGACGACGGAGTATCTGGCCGCCAGCAGGCCTCCACCCTTCTCGCCGCCACTGAAAATCGGCCCGACGATCGGAATTTTTCCGAGCGCGCTGTTGAATGCGTAGAACGGGACAATCGTGCCCTTGATGTCAATGGTTTCGTTGGCCACCCGGCCTCCGGCGGTAAACCCCAATTCCGTGCCCGACGCCCGTGCATTCTTGATGTCGAGAACCCCGTTGTGGAAAGTGAACGGTGCATCGAAAATAGAGAAACCGAGCCCCTTGCCTCTGAGTTGGTCGAGGATGCCGGTCAGTGCCATGATGCTCAATATCTTGGCCATACCCGGGGCGTTGGTGATCCTGTAGTCGGATACCTTGACCTTGCCATTCAGTGGGTTCCCGGCCACCACGTCATTAAAAGTGCCATCGATCTTGAGTTTCCCGCCGATCACATGCTTCGAAATCCCGAGACTTCGAAGCGTATCGCCAGCGCTCGATGATCTAACCTTCAGAGACCGCGACCGATCTTTTTCCCGCGTTATCTCCAGCGAAAGCGGCAAGCCGTTGCCGACTTGAGCGTCCATTTTTACGAGGGACCACAAATTGTCTTCGCGCACCATCTTTCCAGAGACTTTTTGGAGGGGATGCTCGGGATCGATCAACACCGTGCCGATGTTCGCCGTAAGCGAAATGGGTGATTGCGCCAGGTTGACTGGCTGCGCATCCGTACCCGGTCGGTCGAGTTCGTCCATCAATGGCTGGAGATTTAAGCTCTTTCCGTCAGCGTTAATGGCCCAGCCGCCGCTGGAAAGCGCGGTTACCGTGGCCTCCAGGTCGGTCTTGCCCACAACGATGCGGCTTAACCTGATGCTCTCCAATTCGCCATCGGCCGTATACCGGGCGCCCCCTTCAATATTCAATCCTTCGCTTCTCAGCACGAAGTTGGAAACCTCGATCAGCCGCTCATTCCGCAATGTCGCCGTGAACTCCCCAGTCGCTGCCTGGCCCTCCGGTTTTCGCCAATCGAAATAGGGAAGAACAATGTCTGCCCGCGTGGCGTCTGCCTTGATCTCGACGGTGTCCTTACCGCTGGGATAGGCAACATATTCGACACGTACGCCGAGCGGGCCCTTGATATGCTCTTCGATCACCGGAGCGGCCTGAAGTTTCAATTGTTTGAGGACACTGATCCTCGCTTGATCGATATCCACGACCAGACGCGTATCGAATGGCGCGCCGGTTTCGAAATTCTCGCGCCAGACGATTTTCGCCGGTGTAGTCTCGACGACGACCCGGCCGTCAACGTCCATGCCCTTCTCGTCGAGATCGAGTGTCAGGGTTCCGTCGGTCACGTTCGCCCCGAGGGCGATCTTGGCCACGAAAAGTTTCTCCAGTTTGGCCGTGGCCGAAACGTGAAGGAGGTCGAGCGGCAGGTCGACCATCAGCGGAAATTGCAACCGCACCCGTCCCGAGGCGGACCCCCGGGTTTGTGCCGGATCGACATCCATGGCCTTGGCATAGCCAAGCGGCGGGTGGTCGATCAACGCCAAGATCTTGGGGAGGGTGCCCGCGATCGACAAATCGATATCCGCCATTTCCCGCGGTGTGTCAAAACCGTACAGCTTCGCGGTGCCGCCCCGGACCGACACGCCGCCGGCTTCGGCGCCGGAGATTTTCACGGTGAGGCTGTTGAGATCGAACTCGCCGACGCCGGACTACATTTTGCGCCTTCGGCATGGGAGGCAAATAGTCGACCGTGATCCCCGACATATTCATTGTTCCGGCAAGCGAGGCAATCTCGACGCCATCGGCGCCCGCGGTCGCCGAGACCTCAATCCGGGCTTCGGAAATTCCGCCTTCCGACAGATGCTCCGTGCACCACTCATAGGCGCTTGTCCCCAGCGCGGACGGCCAGTAGCGGGGAAAATCATTCGTCTCGATATCTTTGGCGACGATTTCAACTTTTGCCTTCGATCCGCCGGCTGTTCCGATCCCCTCCGCCGTCGCGCTCAGGGCGATCGATGGACCATCCAGGTCGACCTCCAGGGATTCCACTTTCGCGGTCTTGTCGTCACCGCGATAGTATCCTTCCGCGCGGATCGCCGACAACGGCATGTCATGGTCAAGAGGGGCGGGCAGGTGCACGGTCTGCCCCGGTTCGGCGTCGATGCTCAAGCGATCGATGTCCATGACAGCGCCGTCGTTCGTGTACGTTCCGCTGAGCTGACCTCCGCGCACGGCCAAGCGCTGCGCCGCCGCCAACATGCCAAGCTCCTGCGCGAGGGGCACGGGCAGCGCCAAATGTCCGGCGCCGCCCAGAAAATCGAAATCGATTTTTTCGACCGCTCCGTCCCCACCCACCGCCAAACCGACGGATCCGCGAACCGGGAGGTCGACGGCGGCAAGATTGCGCAAGGAGGACCCGAAAGCGGCAAACATCGCCGGACGGATCTGACTGAAATTGAGACCCGCGCTCAGCTTTTTTTTCTTTGCATCATATTGCGCCGCAATCGCCAGATCGCTCTGTCGGCCGTCGGAGGCAGCGGCGAGGAAGCTCGCGGCATGGAGACCGGGCGCGTCCCGCCATACCCGGGTGTTCTCCAACGTGCCTCGCCACGAGATACCCGTCCTGCGATCCTCCACGTCGAGCGAGCCCTGGGCGATGCGTATTTGCCGCAATCCTCGCCCTGGGCTCGTTGCATCGGACATGTCCGCGAGCAGGGACATCAGGTCTGAAATCGCGGAGCCGGCGCTGTTGCCGCTCTCGGACAGCTCCCTTTCAGAGCGGTTTTCGGCGGGGCGGACAACCTTCAAATCAGGACGGAGAACATGAATTTCCGTTGGCGAGACCTCGCCGTGCAGAAGCGCATCCGCGTCGAGCGCGATGGAGATCTCCGGAACGCTCAGCACCATTTCGTCGTGGCTGCTGTTGGCCCGGGCGTCGACGAGCCGCACATGCAGGATCGCGTCGGCTCGATCCCAAGCCAGAACCACGTTCCCGGCGGTCACGCGCATCGATCCGCGTCATGGTGTTCAGCACCGGTTGCAGGACCGGGATCAAAGAGCCGAGCGACACCGGACCCGCCGTCAACCGCCAAGCCATGACGCCAGCGGCTAGAAGAACGACCGCGGCGATCCCTCCGACGGCCCAGACGACGCCTAAGAATATGCGCTTTATTACCAAAGCATCTCAACGTCGGGGACGTTGCCTCGAGCTAAAATTGCCTACGCCCTCACTGTACGCTAAACGAAGAGCGTGGCTCAAAAGGACGCCGTGTAACATGTCTAAATCTGGCTTTGTCTTCAGTGATCGCAAGTTTCCGGACGCCGCGAATGCCGATCGCGCGTGTGCAGGATTGGAGCGATGGCAAGATGCGGTCGCCCGCACGGACGATGCCGAACTTCAAGCCGCCGCCGCCAACCTGCTTGCAGACGATGCCGCGCGTCAACTCTTGAAATTCGTCTTTGGCAGCAGTTCCTTTCTCACCCTATGCGCGGAACGGGAACCGGCGTTCACCGTTGCTCTTTTGGCCGAAGGACCGGATGCGAATTGCCGCCGGGTGATGGATATCGTCGCCGATACCCTGCGAAAGGCGGTCGCCGGCGAGGACCCCACCCGACCGCTGCGTATCGCCAAGCGCCGTCTCGCGCTCGCCGTTGCCTTGGCCGATATCGCGGGTGTGTGGTCGTTGGAAACGGTAACGGGCAGCCTTGTCGGACTTTCGCCGAGGCGTCTCTCGATTGCGCGTTGAGCTATTTGCTGGCGCAAGCCGGCGGAACGCGGCGTCCTTACGCTTCCAGATCAGCGCGATCCGTTGCGGAACTCCGGCCTGATCGTCATCGGCATGGGCAAGCTGGGAGCGAGGGAACTGAACTATTCCAGCGATATCGATCTGATCGTTTTGTACGATACCGACCGGATCGAGACCGACTGCCCCGGATTCGCTGCAAAAGCAGTTCGTGCGGCTGACGCGCAATCTCGTTCGGATCATGGCGGAACGGACGGCCGATGGATATGTTTTCCGCACCGACTTGCGGCTGCGCCCCGATCCGGGATCCACACCGCCAGCCCTATCGGTACTGGCCGCCGAGACCTACTACGAAACCTTGGGACAGAACTGGGAACGGGCCGCTTTCATCAAGGCGCGCGCGGTCGCCGGCGACCGCGAGTGCGGGACACGCGTTTCTCGAGGAAATGAGGCCATTCGTCTGGCGGAAAAACCTCGACTTCGCCGCCATTCAGGACATCCACTCGATCAAGCGCCAGATCAACGCGCACCGGGGCGGCGCGAAGATTGCCATCGCCGGTCATAACATCAAGCTTGGCCGAGGCGGCATCCGCGAGATCGAGTTCTTCGTCCAGACCCAGCAACTGATCTGGGGGGGGCGCCTGCCGGAGTTACGGGCCAATGTCACGATCGCCGCGCTCTGCGCTCTCGCCGATGCGGGAAAAATCACCCCCGACGCATCGCGGCGAGCTGCGGAGGCTTATCGGTATCTCCGGCGTGTCGAGCATCGCCTGCAGATGCTCAACGACGAGCAGACGCACTCGCTTCCGACGGATCCCGACAAAGCTTCGCGAGTTCGCGATCTTCATGGGCTATCCGGACAGTGAGAGCTTTCGGCGCGGCGTTGGAGGCCGAACTCCGGACGGTCGAAACCCACTACGCCGAATTGTTCGAGGATGCGCCGGCACTCAGCGTCGACGACGGGATCGGCGGAAACCTCGTGTTTACCGGCGGAGAAGTCGATCCGGATACCCTGGTGACGCTGGAGCGATTGGGATTCTCCCAATCCAAAGCTCGTCGATGACGCCATCCGTGGCTGGCATCACGGCCGCTGCCGGGCCATGCGAAGCACTCGGGCGCGGGAGTTGCTGACGGAGCTGACCCCGATCCTGCTCAAAGCGCTGTCGGACAAGCCCGACCCCGACGCCGTCTTCCTCGCTTTCGACCAATTCCTCAACGGTCTTCCGGCCGGCATCCAACTGTTTTCCATGTTCCACGCCCATCCCGAACTTCTTCAGCTTGTCGTCGAAATCATGGGCGTCGCGCCCCGGCTGGCGCGGCATCTGACCCGCCGGCCCTGGGTGCTGGAGAGCGTCTTGAGCGCCGATTTCTTCGAACCGCCGCCGCCGCGCGGACGATCTGCTCGAAGAACTCGGATCCCTGCTTTCGGGATCGCAGAACTTGGAAGACGTGCTCGACATCAGTCGCCGCTGGTCCAAGGATCGAATGTTCCAGGTGGGGGTTCAGAGCCTTCGCGGTCGCCTGGACCCGGCGGAGGCCGCCGAGGCGTGGAGCAACATCGCCGATGCCGCGATTGGCGGGCTGTACCCCAGCGTCGAAGCCGAATTCGCCGACAGCACGGCCGTATCGCAGGGGTGTGAAATGGCAATCGTCGGCATGGGAAAGCTTGGCGGCCGCGAAATGACGGCGACGTCGGATCTTGACCTGATCTTTATCTACGGCACGCCGAGCGAGGACGCGACCTCCGACGGCGAGCGGCCTTTGCACGCAACCCAGTATTTCGCCCGTCTCAGCCAACGCCTGATCAACGCCCTGACGGCGCCGACCGCCGAAGGGCGGTTTTACGAGGTCGACATGCGGCTGCGGCCATCGGGCAAGGCCGGGCCGATTGCCGTCAGTCTCGAGGCCTTCCAACGCTACCAGAGCGAGGACGCATGGACCTGGGAGCAGATGGCGCTGACGCGCGCCCGGGTGATCGCGGGCCCGAAGGATTTGGTCGCGGACATCGATGACGCGATCCACCGGGCCCTGACCAAACGGCGCGATCCCCGGGCTCTGCTTGTCGACGTGGCGGACATGCGCCAGCGTCTGGATGCGGAAAAACACACGGAGTCGATCTGGGATGTCAAGCAGATGCGGGGCGGCTTGATCGATATCGAGTTCATCGCCCAGTACCTGCAGTTGCGCAACGCTCATGATCATCCGCGTATTCTGTCCACGCGTACCATGACGGCGATACAGAACATTCGCTCGGCGGACCTTCTCGACCCATCCGTGGCCGACGACCTGGTGGATGCGCTGCGCCTTTGGCAGGGCGTGCAGGAGCGTCTCCGCTTGACGCTCAGCGACACGATCGAGGCGGGCGGCTCGGAAGACGCGCCCCAAGCCCTGCGGGAAGCGATGCACGACGTCGTTGGCCTTGATTTCGAGAAACTGGCGACCAAGATCGGTGAGACGAGACGTCGAATTCATCAACACTTCATATCGCTTGTCCAACAGCCGGCGGACGCCTTGCGGGATTCCGACCCGGATCGATCGTGAAGGGCATGGTTGGTACTGGCGGCACCGCGAAAGGAAAACTCATGGGTCTGGATATCGGCGACACGCTTCCCGAATTCAGTCTTCCGACCGATAGCGGAGGAACACTGTCATCCGCCGAAATGGCCGGCAGGAAGGTCGTGCTGTACTTCTATCCGAAGGACAACACGTCGGGCTGCACCAAACAGGCGCAAGCGTTCCGCGACGCTTTCGACGATCTCACCGCGACCGGAGCAATGGTCGTCGGTGTGTCTCCCGATGGTGTCGCCAGTCATGACAGGTTCAAGGCCAAGCAGAACCTCAATTTCCCGTTGGTCGCCGACGAGGACAAGACATTGTGCGAGGCGTTTGGCGTGTGGAAGGAAAAAAGCATGTATGGCAAGAAGTACATGGGCGTGGAACGATCCACCTTCCTGATCGATGAGAGCGGAAAGATCCGAGAGGCATGGCGAAAGGTGAAGGTTCCCGGTCACGCGGACGCGGTTTTGCAAGCTTTGCGGCGCATTTGACCGTCGCGTCCGCCCGCGATCATATTTTTCGGGGACCGTGCACATGCGTTGCGTATGGCCCCTCGTTCTGATACCCAAGACACATGAAGTGGATTGAACGGAGAGAGGTCCGGCCGAAACGCCGTGCAGGCAGGACACACGGCCGTCCATCGGCATGTATCAACAGACGGTGAGGAAGTCGTTATGGCAAGCAACGGGATCGATCGAAATGCGGTAATCGACATTCTCAACAAGATACTCGAGGCCGAATTGGCGGGGGTTGTCCGCTACACCCATTATTCCTTCATGGTTTATGGGTATGGCCGAATTCCCATCGTGAAATGGCTGCGCTCCCAGGCCGAGGAGTCCATGCTCCATGCCCAGGAGGCGGGAGAAATGGTAACGGCCCTTGGCGGGCATCCGTCACTGGGTATCGGCAAGCTGCTGGAAAGCGAAAAACACGACACCGGGGATATCCTCAGGGAATCGCTGGAACACGAACGCGCCGCTCTTGGGCTTTACAAGGACCTTCTGGATTTGGTCGAGAGTCTGGATGTCATGCTGGAAGAGTATGCCCGGACCAAGGTCGCCGAAGAATCGATGCATATGAGCGATGTCGACAAGATGCTCCGCCGGCCCGGTGATCTGGGGCCGTTCGCCGAGTGAGACCGGGGTTTGGACGTCGATAGACAGTGGCGATGCCCGGCGATCCCACAAACGCAAAAGATGTGACCCCGGAAGAGAGCGGGACGCATCCTGACGGCACGCCTTCCGCTCCGCTGAAAAAGCGTCGGATCATCGCATTGGCCGCGGCGGCGCTGATTGCCATCGCTGGCGCCGCGGGCGCCTATGTTCTTCTAAGCGGACACGACGAGCCGGGCGTGGTGGTCATCGATATTGGCGGAGCGATGGTATACCACGAGTTTCCGGAAATACTGACCCATCTGTCCGGCGGAGAGAAAAGTTCCAATCACACCAAACTCGAGATCGTCATCGAGCTTCCTGAAAGCCATGTCGAGGTGCTTCAGGACAACGAAGCGGTGATTGCCGATGCAATCCAATCCTACCTGCGTGGCAAGACCCGCGAGGACCTGGCGGGCGAGGCCGGAGCGGAAAGGTTGCGCACCGAACTGCTCGTGATGATCAATCAGCGCATCGCTCCGGCGGAAGCCTACGATATCTTGTTCAAGACGTTTCTCATCGATTAGCTGTCCGTGCCTCTTTGGCCGGTCGCGCGCGCCGCCAGGGCGGCGGCCAGAAATGGATCCAGGTCGCCATCGAGCACGGCCTGCGTGCTCGACGTTTCCACGTTGGTTCGGAGATCCTTGACCATCTGATAGGGGTGCAGCACGTAAGAGCGGATCTGGTGTCCCCAGCCGATGTCGCTCTTCGCCTCGTGCTCGGCACGGGTTTCGGCCTCGCGCCGCTGCATTTCCTGCTCGTACAGGCGCGCGCGCAGCATTTGCATGGCCGCGGCCCGGTTCCGGTGCTGCGAGCGGTCGCTTTGACATTGGACGACGATTCCCGAGGGAATGTGCGTGATCCGCACGGCGCTGTCGGTTCTGTTCACGTGTTGGCCGCCGGCGCCCGAGGCACGATAGGTATCGATCCGCAAATCGCCGTCCGCGACGTCGATGTCGATGGAATCGTCGATCACCGGGTAAACGCCGACGGAGGCGAAGCTGGTATGGCGCCGGGCGCCGGAATTGAAGGGCGAGATGCGGACCAGCCGGTGAACGCCCGTTTCGGTTTTCATCCAGCCATAGGCGTCCGGTCCGGCGATCCTGAGGGTGGTCGACTTTATGCCCGCCTCTTCGCCGGGACTTTCCTCGATCCACTCGACCTTGTAACCGTGCTGCTCGCTCCATCGGACATACATGCGGGCCAGCATTTCGGCCCAGTCCTGGGCCTCGGTTCCGCCCGCCCCCGCATGGACTTCCACGAAGCAATCGTTGCCGTCCGCTTCCCCCGACAGCAGGGTCTGGAGCTCGGCCTTCTGAGCCTTCTCAGCCATGCGTGTCAGCGCCTGTTCGGCCTCGGAAACCACGTCGGCATCGCCTTCGGCCTCGCCCATCTCGATCAGGGCGACGTTGTCGGAGATGTCGCGCTCGAGATCATCGATCAGAGCGATGCGCTGCTCGACCCGGGTCCGCTCGCGCATCACGTTCTGCGCGTCGCCGGGATCGTCCCACAACGACGGGTCCTCGGCGCGTGCGTTCAGTTCCCCAAGGCGGCGTTCGGCGGCGTCGTAGTCAAAGATGCCTCCTCAGCCGCGTAAGGCTTTCCCGTATGTCCTGTACGATGGAGTCGATTTCGGCACGCATGAGTGTTCCCGTCCGGTAGCCACAAAGCCTGCATGCCTTTTAATGGCTAGCGTCCGGCTTGAAAAGCCCGGTTCAACCTTACCAGGTGTCGCCAGCGACGGTCTCTCTCGACGAAAGCGTCGATATAGCGGCCCTGAAACAGCTCGATGCCCAGGGACTGCCCGAAGGCGACGGCGTCGGGCGTTCCGACGCGGGTGATGACCAATTGCGGTTGATGGCCACTTCGTGCCTTGACCCGTATTCCGGGGAGCGCTTTTTGCGCCAGATCGACTAAATCCGGGTTCCAGTGGATTTTTATGAAATCGACGCCCGGACAGGCCTGGTCGACCATTCTCAAGCGTCGGGGGCGTGACGCCATCGACGCAAATGCGATATCCCCGCTCCCTGAGCAACGCGCGGGCGCGCGTATAGGCTTTCAGCTCGGCGACCATGTCGGCGCACTGTATCTCGATGATGGTCGCATTTCGACCGGCCTGATCCATGCTCTCGTCGAATTTCGAGAAGTCATTGGACAGAACGGTCGATAGGTTGAGATTGATGCTGACGCCGGGGTCTGCGTATTCGGCCTTGTTTCGCATCAGAGAGGACAGCATCACCTTATCGAGAACCATCGTGGCATGGCGGAATAGGTCCCTGTTTGAGATCAGGTTACCTCGCGGGAGAACCGCTTCGCCAAGATCGGGAATCGAATAGTAAAATTCGCGGAACAAAGCTCGCGGATGCATCTGACGCCCGAGAGCATAGACCGCTTGGCGGCGCAGCAAATTGGACAGATCCGCATTTTGCAGTGCCTTGGACAATTGCCTGACGGTCTCCCGGTCCGCGACGATACCGCCGTCCCCTTCGACCGGCGCCGGACCTTGGTTCGCCGACATCGGCCGCCCTCGTGCATCCGACGCGGAGTCCGGGGTGCCGCTGGTGCTTCGAACCAGATCGACGAATGCGTCGTAGGAGGTTTCCAGGTCGAACCAGGTTTCAAACCCGAGCCCGTTCCGATCGATTGTGCGCCGGATCGTCACGCCAAGCAGTTTCCCGAGCGCCTCGAGTTCGGCTTGCACGGTCGCCTGCGCCGCGGCTTCATAAACGAAAATGAAGTCGGCGTTTTCCAGGGTGAAGAGATGCCCTCGCGATTCTTCCGCCAGAGACGCGATACCGGCCGTGGCGGCATGGAGGTGATGCGGCCGGCGATGGGACGGCGGCAAACTGGATAGAGAAACATGAACGGCTCGCCGGCCTTCGCGTTGGCTCTCGAGATGCCGAACATAGTCGAGCAAGAGCTCCCGGCCGCCGTGCCGCGTCCAATTTTCCGTCTGAATCATCTTTCATGCCACCGATGGCCGAGGATAACACCCGATGTATTTGTGCTCGTTGGTCGGTGAGTCTAGATGGGAACCTTTAAGAATAGGTGTCATCATATCAGATGTGTCCGGCGATGATCGCCGCCAGCACGACGAAGCCGAAGGTTCTGTTGGACTTGAACCGCATCAGGCAGTCGCCCGGGTTTCCGATGTCCACCCTGGCCACCTGCCAGGCGAGATGTCCGCCGGCGATCAGCAGCAGCGCATAAAATGCCCAGCCCACCCCCGCTGCGTAGCCGCTGGCGGCCAGCAAGAGCATGGTCGCGGCGTAAAACCCGGCGAGCCAGGGTCGGGTAGCGTCGCCGAGGCGCAGGGCCGTCGATTTGACACCGATCAAGAGATCGTCCTGCTTGTCCTGGTGGGCGTAGATGGTGTCATACCCGAGGGTCCAGAAGATCCCCGCCGCGTATAAAAGGAGCGGCGGCGGGCCGAGATCGCCGCGCACGGCGGCCCACCCGAGAAGCGCCCCCCAGTTGAACGTGAGACCAAGCACGAACTGCGGCCAGTAGGTGATGCGCTTCATGAACGGATAGATCGCCACCAGAAGCAGGGATGCGGCGCCCAGAAAGATGGAGAAAATATTCAATTGCAGCAGAACCGCAAGCCCCACGAGACATAGGAGAACGAGGAACGCGATGGCCTGCTTGACCGTGATCTGACCACTCGGTATGGGCCGGTCGGCCGTCCGTTGAACGTTCTTGTCATAGCGCCGGTCGGCAATGTCGTTCACGGTGCATCCGGCGCCGCGCATGGCAATGGCGCCGACGGCGAACAAGAACAGCAACCATGGATCCGGCCACGAAGGAGAAGCCAATGCGATGCTCCACCAGCACGGCAGCAACAAAAGCCATGTTCCGATGGGCCGATCAAGGCGTGCAAGCCGCAAGTACGGTTTGACGGGATCGGGCGCAAAGCGGTCGAACCACGTGGTTTGTGGTATATCGCTCGCGCCGGATTTCATTTGCTCGGTCATAAAAAATCACTTCGTTCTCTGGCCACCTCTGCGCTGAACGTAGCGGAATAACCACCCAATGCTGAAATCAAAACCCAAAATTCGGTTATTCGTCGACATTCCCTTGGCTGCGGGCTCGGATCTCAACCTCGACGACGCCCCCGCGCATTACCTTGCCCACGTCATGCGCGTTCGAGCCGGCGAAAGCCTGTTGCTGTTCAATGGCCGCGATGGCGAGTGGATGGCCACCGTCGACACCATCGCCAAGAATCGCTGCGCGGTATCGGTGGACACGCGGACGCGCGCGCAACATCCCGAACACGGACCGTGGCTGGCCTTTGCCCCGGTCAAAAAGACCGCCGTCGACTTCATAGCCGAAAAGGCCACCGAACTCGGTGTTTCGCGGCTGTGTCCGACCTATACCTCGCGGACCGCGGTCAGCCGCGTCAACGTTGGTCGGTTGCGCGCCAACGCCATCGAAGCCGCCGAACAATCGGAGCGCTTGAGCGTTCCGGACGTCATGGACCCGGTTCCGCTGAAGCGACCTGCTGGCGCAATGGCCGCCCGAACGAGCATTGTACATGATGCATGGAAGAGGCCGCGGCCAACCCATCGCACACCGTTTTTCGGCGATCCAATCCGCCTCGGACGGCCCGGAAGCGGTTGCTCCCGGCTTTCTAATCGGTCCGGAAGGCGGTTTCGAGTCCGTCGGAACTTGACCTCGCCGCGGAACTCCCGTTTGTATCCATCATCCAGATGGGGCCGCGGGTCTTGCGCTGCGAGACCGCGGCACTCGCGGCATTGGCCTGTTGGCAAGCCATGGCTGGCGACTGGCGCGAGCGGCGCCAACCTCAAACCTCCGGTACCGGATGACCGACATGCAAACTCACTCTTCAGAGCGGACCATCGATAAACGCTCGCTGGTGGCCTATCTCGAAGCCGGGTGCAAACCCGTCGAGCAATGGCGCATCGGTACCGAGCACGAGAAATTCGCTTACCGGCTCGATGACAACCGGCCTCTCCCGTACGAGGGACGGCAAAGCATTCGCGGCATCCTGGAGGCTCTTCCCCGGTTCGGCTGGGAACCGGTGCTCGAGGACGGACGGCCGATCGCGTTGCTCGACGGCAAGGGGTGCTCCATAACGTTGGAGCCGGGCGGCCAGGTGGAACTGTCCGGCGCCCCTCTCCTCGACATCCATCAGACGTGCGGCGAAATCGATCGTCACCTGCAACAGGTGAAGACGATCGCGGCCGATCTTGGCATCGGTTTTCTGGGTGTGGGCTACCAGCCCAAATGGGCACTTGCCGACATACCCTCGATGCCCAAGGGCCGCTACAAGATCATGCGCGATTACATGCCGAAGAAGGGCACCATGGGCCTCGACATGATGCTGGCGACATGCACCGTCCAGGTCAATCTCGATTTCGACAGCGAACAGACGATGGTGCAGATGTTCCGCATCGGCCTCGCGCTCCAGCCGATCGCCACGGCGCTTTTCGCGAATTCTCCATTCAGGCACGGCAAGCCGTCGGGATTTCTGAGCTACCGCAGCCACGTTTGGAGCGACACGGATCCCGACCGCTGCGGCATGCTCGATTTCGTGTTCGAGCCCGGCTTCGGGTTCGAACGCTATGTCGACTACATGCTCGATGTTCCCATGTATTTCGTCTATCGCGAGGGCCGGTACATCGACGTCGCTGGGCAGTCTTTCCGTGATTTCATGGACGGCCGTCTTCCCGGGCTACCGGGAGAGTATCCGATCCTCGACGATTGGGTCGATCACCTGACGACCGTGTTTCCGGAAGTCCGTCTCAAACGGTTTCTGGAAATGCGCGGCGCCGACGGCGGTCCCTGGAACCGGCTCTGCGCCCTTCCCGCCTTTTGGGTCGGGTTGCTCTACGACACCGCCGCCCGGCAAGCCGCTTGGGATCTGGTGAAGGATTGGACGCCGGAAGAACGGCAAACGCTGCGAAACGAGGTGCCGCGCCTGGGGCTGAAGACTTCGTTCAGGCGTGGAACCGTCCGGGATGTCGCGCTGTCGGCGCTGGCGATTTCACGGGAGGGTCTGTGCAAACGTGCCAGGGAAGACGGCGTCGGGCTCGATGAAACCAAGTTCATCAACCCGCTTTTCCGCATCGCCGAATCCAATTTCACGCCGGCGGAAGAATTGCTCACCGCATACGGCCGGCGATGGAACGGAGAGATCGACCCGTTGTTCAAGGAATTCGCCTACTGAGCCAACGCCACTAAAGAGCGGTCCCGCCAACCGTGAGATTGTCGATCTTCAGTGTCGGCTGCCCCACTCCCACCGGAACACTCTGGCCGTCCTTGCCGCATGTGCCGATTCCATGATCCAGTTTCAGGTCGTTTCCCACCATGGAGACCTGTTTCAGGACGTCCGGGCCACTGCCGATCAGCGTCGCGCCCTTGACCGGCGCGCCAAGTTTTCCATCCTTGATCTTGTAGGCTTCGGTGCACGAAAAGACGAACTTTCCGGACGTGATGTCCACTTGACCGCCGCCGAAGGCAACCGCGTACAGACCGTTGTCGACCGAAGCGAGGATCTCGTCGGGATGGCGATCGCCGGCCATCATGAACGTATTCGTCATCCGCGGCAGCGGACAATGGGCAAAGCTTTCGCGGCGGCCGTTGCCGGTGGACGTGGCGCCCATCAGCCGGGCGTTCATCCGATCGTGTATGAACCCGCACAGAATACCGTCCTCGATCAGCACGGTTCGCTGCGACGGCGTCCCCTCGTCATCGACCGTCAGCGAGCCGCGCCGGTCGGTGATCGTTCCGTCGTCGACGACGGTCACGCCCGGCGACGCGACGCGCTCGCCCATCAGGCCGGCGAACGCCGATGTCCGTTTGCGGTTGAAGTCGCCCTCCAGCCCATGGCCGATGGCCTCGTGAAGCAGGATCCCCGGCCATCCCGGCCCGAGAACCACGGTCATCTCTCCCGCCGGAGCGGCCACGGACTCGAGGTTGACGATCGCCTGGCGCAGAGCCTCGTCAACGGCGAATTGCCAGGATTCTTCGGCCAGATAGCGCTCGAAGGGAACCCGTCCGCCCGAGCCGAACGAGCCGGTTTCCATTCGGCCGTTCTGTTCCACGACGACCGAGACGTTCAACCGCACCAGCGGCCGGATATCCGCAAAGGCGGCACCGCTCTGCTTCAGGATGCTGACGGCCTGCCACTGGCCGGCAAGAGAAACCATGACCTGCTTGACTCTTGGGTCCTTTGTCCGGGCGTACGCGTCGATTTCCGCCAGAAGATCGACCTTGCGTTCGAACGGCGTCGCGGCAACCGGATTGGCGCTTCCGTACATGGCGCGGTTGGTGTTGGGGGGCGCGGCGTCCACCGTGCCGGAATATCCCGCCCGCACCGTGCTCACCGTACCGGCCGCCCGGCGCAACGCCTCCGGGCTCAGTTCGGAGGCGTGCGCGAGACCGATCGCTTCACCGAACACGGCGCGCAGGCCGAAGCCCTGAGATGTGTTGCGGCTGGCGCTTTTCAGATTTCCATCGTCGAAGGCCAGGTTTTCCGATTGGACATGCTCGAAGAAAAGCTCTCCATCATCGGCCCCCGCCAACGCGGTTTCCAGCATGTCCTCGGCACCGGCCCGGGACATATCCGAACGCGCGAAAAACAGCTCATCGGTTTCCAGGATCTCGCTCACGTCATCGCCCTTTTCATTTCGTCTCATTTGCCCGCAAGCACCGGTGGCCTCGCGGAGTGTCACCCGTTGATTGATATAGGCCCGGCCCCCCGCCAAGTCGACCGCAACCGTCGTCCGGTATCCATGGACCGACCGGAACTCATGGTGAAAGCCTTGGCGTTTACTGGCGCGACCGGCAGCGGCGACGCATCGTGCAGATGCGCACGATCCGATTCAAGGAGATGAGGCTTCCCATTTCTTTATCCGTTTGAGGGAACAACGCGAATTGAGAAAGTGTTGTTCAACACATGCGGCGCACATGTTGCCGTTGCGGATCACCAATGGTGATCTCATAGGTGAATGCGGATATGCCGGGCATGGCTTAAGGCCGTACTTCCCGCGTTTATGGGTTGTCAGCTGGAGCCTAATTCCTTGACAAGAACGTATTAAGAACATATTAGTTTCTTCCATGGTGTAAGCAGTAAGGGTCTGCGAATGAGAGTGGCAAGCTATTTCGCCACATTCATTGGAGGTATAGTTATCTGCTACCTCCTATTGTCACTGGGAGTAGTAGACAAGGTGGACGGAATTCCCGGCACACAGGAAGAACCCGCCCTGTCTCTTCCGACTTACTTGAGTTTTTTGAGTGTTATGATGACGGCGGCAACTGCAGTTCTGGCAGCCGTTGCAATCTTTATCGGTATCGTCGCGGCATTTACTTTTAAAGAGCTGAGCGAGAAAGCAGAGAAAGCTGCCCAAAGAAGGGCGGATGAAGCTCTTTCCGACGAAGTGATCATTGCACGTATCGACAAGATTGCGTTTAGAAACAAGCGGGGGCGGTCGCTGGGTGAACTAGAAGAGAGCTATCACTTCCACAGATACAGGCGAAAGATAGGAGGCGAATGTGTCTTCGAGGGAACTGAAGAAGATCAACCCAGAGCAAAGAGAGATCATCCAAAGATACTTGCTGGAATTCCCGGTAAAACTCGGTGGTTTGGCGCGTGAACTTGGCGTAAGCGGTATCAAAGTGTCGAGCATGCGCACTGGTATTTCTGGTCAGATCACTAATGAAAATGGTCAGTACATCATTCGAGTGAACAGGAACGAAGCTCGTGAACGTCAACGCTTCACGATAGCCCATGAGCTCGCCCATTACCTTTTGCACAGGCACGTGATTGACAGCTCCCCCGACGGTATTACAGACAATGTTCTGTATCGTTCCGGCGCCCCTGAACGCATGGAGTATGAGGCAAACAGGCTAGCGGCTGATCTAGTCATGCCGACAGATCTAGTCGATAAGAAGCTAAGAGAAGATTTCGAGGGAATAGTGACCGAGGCCACAATAGAGAGCCTCGCTGCGCGCTTCCAAGTGTCAAAAGCTGCAATGGAAATTCGCCTGTCAACTTTTGTGGAGGCGTAGCTAGGAAAAATGGTCCTGGAGAACAAGGTCTACGTTCCGACCCTGCCCGTTCGGGCTAGCGAAATGAATGGACTTGAGTTCTTGCCTCGTGCCACGAAGGACCTGATGACACCCTGTTTCCTTCTCGCGCCTTGGGCCAACTCGAACTCACTCGAACGCACCATGACGCGCATAGAAAGGGCATTTCGCAAATCGATCATACATCCTAGACATTGACCGAGATTATCAATTCACCAACCTTGAAAGCGACCCGCAGCGTGAATTGCTCCAGCTTACCGACCCGACGCGGCATTTTGCGAATTGGGCTCACTTTGTCGAACGATATGGGAACGTGTGGCCCTGTATTCAGTCACGAGGCCAATCCGAAGCGGAGATCAGGGCACAGATTAAATCGTTTCAAATTCAGGGCCGTCCCTACTGCATGAGAATTGTCCGAGCCGCTTCCCGGACAACTTTGAAGAAATTGTGAACGCCCTCGCCGCAGGCGGTGCCGCTGACTTCGCGATCATCCTGGAAGGTGGCTGGACGCGTGACCCTCTAGGCCTTGCGCTTTGGTTTACTGAAGTTATTTCGGAGAATTCTTGGCGCGATCGACGCAACGGTGCCGATCGTCATTTCTTGCACGTCTGTTCCGAAGATGTTTTCAGCATTTAACGGCGACAAACCCATAACCGTTCCATTCAACAACCGTCTCTTGCCGGAACAGGTGCCCCGGATCACTAACCGGGCGCGCGTGATTTATGGAGACTGGGGTAGCGTCCGGCCTCGCGAAATCAGAGGTTATGCTAACCGCCCTCTAGAACGCGTCGATTATCCCACCGAGGAGGCATGTTGGTACGAGTTCCAATTCTTCGAATTTCAATGGTGGTGGGAATGGATCAAGACCTTTTCGCGAGCGGAGAGCGCTTTGGGAGTTATGTTGAAGCGTTGAGCGAGGTGATCGGGCACGCGGACCGGATTGAGCCGCTCGGGGATTACTGCAGCGGTCTGTTGCTGCCGCTTGAGCGCAAGAGCGTTGAGCCTCTGGCCGCGGCGGTGGCTCCGGATCGGGTTTCGGCCAAGCACCAGTCGCTGCTGCACTTTGTGGCGCAATCGCCGTGGTCGGATGATCAGGTTCTGGGCAAGGTGCAGGATTTGGTCTTGCCATCGATCGAGCGCGGCGGGCCGATCAAGGCGTGGATCGTGGACGACACCGGCCTGCCCAAGAAGGGCAAGCACTCGGTGGGCGTGGCGCGGCAATATTGCGGTCAGCTGGGCAAGCAGGACAACTGCCAGGTGGCAGTGAGCTTGTCGGTTGCGAACGACGTGGCGAGCCTGCCGCTGGCCTATCGGCTTTATCTGCCCAAGACCTGGGCACATGATGCGGAGCGGCGCCGCAAGGCCGGTATTCCCGAGGACGTGGTTTTCAAGACCAAGCTGGAGATCGCGCTGGAGCAGATCACGGCGGCCCATGATGGCGGTGTGGCGCGCGGTGTGGTGCTGGCCGACGCCGGCTATGGCAACGACACCAAGTTCCGAACCGCCGTCAGCGCGCTCGGCCTTGACTATGTGATGGGCGTGCTGGGCTCCATCAGCGTCTGGCCGCCGGGCCAGGAGCCTGTTGCGCTTCCCTCCCGAAGCCCACGAGCGGGCGTGGCCGGCCGGGCGGGCGCGTGCGTCGCGATCAGGAGCATCCGCCGGTTTCGGCCAAGGCGCTGGCGATGAGCTTGAGGCCGCGGGCCTGGAAAAACATCACCTGGCGGGAAGGAACCAACGCACCGCTGGTGGGGCGCTTCGCGGCGATCCGCGTGCGTCCGGCACATCGCGACCACAACCTCTCCGAGCCGCGTGCGCACGAATGGTTGCTCATCGAATGGCCGAAAGGTGAAGCCGAGCCGACCAAGTATTGGCTCGGCACCATGCCCAAGACCACCACGCTTGCCGATCTGGTCGCCATGACCAAGCAGCGCTGGCGGATCGAGCGGGACTACCAGGACCTCAAGCAGGAGATCGGGCTCGGGCATTACGAGGGCCGGGGCTGGCGAGGCTTTCATCACCATGCCACGCTGTGCATTGCCGCATACGGATTTCTGATCTCCGAAAGGGAGACGATTCCCCCCTCGGGACCCGGCTGGCCCGCCAAACGCAAAGCGCTTGGCATTCCCAAAGATTACCGACCCAGAGGCTCTGCCGATCCGTCCGGAACGTCACGTCGCAAATTCAATTCCGACGGTGAGACGACGCCTCGCCGTCCTGCAGGCGCAAGCACAACACAGATGCCCCTGTTGTCGAAGGAGCCGGTCCAGCCCACAGAACAAGAAATTCTTATGACACAGTAGGATTAGGCATTGGGAGCGGATACTGTGTAGGGGATTGTTTTTGAAAAAAGGAGTAGACCCCTCCGGATGATGCCGGTGACCCTCCGGCACATGAACCGGACCCGTCGTGTCAGCCGAGTACACACCTTCCCGTTTCATCTCCTGTGGCAATAGTCGGAAAATCATTAAAAGAGGCGAGCGCGACGAATTGCGGCTCCCGAATACCCAAGTTGCTGTTACAGACTTAGCAGATGATGGCAGTGAGTTCCTGATGGACGGTATCTCCGGCAACCGGAAAGAATGGCGGCAGGCGACGCGTCTGGTGCGGGGCGGCACGGCGCGCTCGCGTTTCGACGAGACCAGCGAAGCGCTGTTCATGACGTCCGGCTATGTCTACGGCTCGGCGGAGGAAGCCGAGCGCGCCTTCAAGGGCGAAGACAAGCGTTTCGTGTACTCCCGTTACGCCAATCCGACGGTGCAGATGTTCGAAGACCGGATGGCCATGCTCGAGGGAGCCGCCCACTGCAAGGGCACCTCGAGCGGAATGTCGGCCGTGTTCGCCTCGCTGCTCTGTCAGCTCAAGGCGGGGGACCGTGTCGTCGCATCGCGAGCCCTGTTCGGATCGTGTCAGTATATCGTCGCGGAAATCATGCCGGTGTGGGGAATTGACGTCCAGTTCGTGGACGGAACCGATCTCGATCGGTGGCGCGATGCGCTCGCCACGCCGGCGCAATGCGTATTTCTGGAAACGCCGTCGAACCCGATGCTGGAGATCGTCGACCTGCAGGCAGTGTGCGCGCTCGCCAGGGCCGCGGGCGCCCGGGTGGTCGTGGACAATGTGTTCGCGACGCCGCTCTTGCAAAAGCCGTTCGAATTCGGCGCCGACATCGTCGTCTATTCGGCCACCAAGCACATCGACGGCCAGGGGCGGTGCCTCGGCGGTGCCATCCTCACCAACGACACCGACTACGTCGACAACCAATTGGTCCCGTTCCTGCGCAATACCGGGCCGGCGATGAGCCCGTTCAACGCATGGCTTCTGTTGAAAGGTCTGGAAACCTTGGAGCTGCGGGTTGCGCGGCACTGTGAAACGCGCTCGCTGTCGCCACCTATCTGAGCGGCCGCGATGGTCTTCGGGTGATCTATCCCGGCCTGCCCAGCCATCCCCAGCACGACCTCGCCATGCGGCAGATGGCAAGCGGCTCGACCCTTGTTTACCGTTGAACTTCCCGGAGGCCGCGACGCCGCGTTCACGTTCCTGAACGCGCTGCGGCTGATCGACATATCCAACAATCTCGGCGACGCCAAGAGCATGGCGACCCATCCGGCCACCACCACCCACCAGCGCCTGAGCGACGCGCATCGCGCCGAATTGGGGATCACCGAGGGCATCGTTCGGATTTCCGTCGGTCTCGAAGACGTCGAAGACCTCAAGGAAGATCTGGAACAGGCGCTTACCCAGGCGCTTTGAGGCCGGGACACCGCAAGCGTCTCAACCGCGTTTGGCCAGCTTGCTTTTGCGGTTTTGGTCGATGACCGCGAGCATCTCGGCGAAGGTCGTGAATTTGCGCCGGGGCGCCGGACCCGACCGCCGATCCCGTTTCGGCGGCATCGATTTCCAGCCAGTCTTCGAAGGTGACCGGGCGAGCGCGTCTTTTATGCAAGATGCGGCCAAGCGCCTCGCGGCCGGGTTTGGTGCCTGTTCGAATGTCCGCTCTGAATTTGCTCGGCGCAATGGATCCCGTCGGGACGATTGCTGGCGATAATTCCCGTCGGGCCGCGTTTTGCCCACCCCACCGCATACAAGCCCGTGTCGATCCGTCCATCGTCGTTGGGAATGAGGCCGCGCGCGGGATCGAACGGAATGCCGTCGAACGGCAGCGCCCGGTAGCCGATGGCGACGACGATCAGGCCGCAGGGAATGACGCTCCGCTCACCCGTGCCCACCGTCCGGCCATCGTCCAGCCGCGTGCTCTCGACGCTTATTCCCTCGACACGGTCGTCTCCGAGAACCTCCACCGGGGCGGTGAAAAACCGGAAATGGACGCGTTTCGGCTTGTTCCCGCCCGATGCCTCGATGAATTCGCCGAACGTCGCCAGGTTCTTTTCCGACAGGCGCCGATCGCGGTCGCTCAACGCCTCCGGAGAGGATCTCAGCACCGGTGGCTCCACCAGGGGCACGCACTCCTCGAGCCGCCCCATCTCGCGCAGCTCGACATTGGTGAATTTCGCCTCGGCGGGGCCGCGGCGTCCCAGAACGTAAACGTCCGAGATCGGCGAGCGATGAATAGCCTCGGCGGCATAATCGGGCAGGTCGGAAATCGCCATTTCCTCCCTGGATTTCACCAAAACGCGGGCGATGTCGAGCGCCACGTTGCCGTTGCCCACGACCACCGCGCTTTGGCTATCCATGGCGGGCTCGAGGCCGCGGTAGTCCGGGATGCCCGTTGTACCAGCCGACAAAGGCCGTCGATCCGTGGACACCCCGCTTGTCCTCGCCAGGGATGCCGAGCGACCGGTCCGCTGGCGCGCCGACCGCGAGGACGACCGCGTCGTAGGCATCGCGCAGTTCGTCCATGGTGACATCGCGTCCCACCTCGACATTGCCGTAGTACCGGATCAGCTCCCGAAGCGCGGTTTGCTGGAACCGCTTCGCGACCTGCTTGGTGGTCTGGTGATCGGGCGCCACGCCGGCGCGGATCAGACCGAACGGTGTCGGCAGTCTTTCGATGATGTCGATCCGAACGTCGGCGACGAGATCGAGCAAGGCTTCGGCCGTATAGAAACCGGCGGGACCGGCGCCAATGATCGCGATGCTAATGGCCATCAACCGCCGTACGAAACCCCGCGCTCGGGTCCCGTGCCTTCATCCCTTGACGGACCAGGTGTAGCCGCGGCGAAGGAGGTCGTTGAGGTCACCGGCGGTCATCGGCGGCGCGCCGCCATCGATCAGGCTCGCCACTCGCGCCTCGAAGCTTGCGTCCGGACTGCAGTACAGAACCCCTAAGGCGACGGGGAACTCCGGCGGTTGCATGGCCGCCAGCATATGGGCGAGAGCCAGGTTCGTCTCGTCATGAACGAGCAGGCTGTCCTCGCTCACGCCGTCTTCGCCGATGGTGACGGCTTCCAATTCCACCGTGCCCGGCCCGAGACGCAGGCCCCGGTTGCCGTCCTTGCCGAAAACGAGGGGTTCGCCATGGGCCACATGGATCTGCGCGTCGTCAGCGACGCTCTTGCCCGTGAAGGCCGCGAACACGTCGTCATTGTAGACGATGCAATTCTGGAAGATTTCGACGAACGACGTTCCGCGGTGCGCATGCGCGCGCTTGAGTACGCCCACGAGGTGCTTCTGCATGGTGTCCACCGACCGGGCGACGAAACGCGCGCCGGCGCCGAACGCGAAGGCCGCCGCCGATACCGGCAATTCGACCGATCCGCCGGGCGTCGATGGCGAGCGCGTTCCGGTATGCGACGTGGGCGAATACTGGCCCTTGGTCAAACCATAAATTTCGTTGTTGAACAGCAGGATCTGAACGTCGACGTTGCGCCGCAGCGTGTGCATCAGGTGGTTGCCGCCGATGGACAGGCCATCGCCGTCGCCGGTGACGATCCACACATCCAGATCCGGATTGGCGAGCTTTATGCCGGTGGCGAAAGAGGGCGCGCGGCCGTGGATCGTATGGAAGCCGTAGGCGTCCATGTAATAGGGAAACCGCGACGAGCATCCGATGCCGGAAACGAATACCGTGTTCTCGGATCGCGCGCCGAGATCCGCGAGGGTCTTCTGGACGGCCTTCAAAATGGCGTAATCACCGCACCCGGGGCACCAGCGCACTTCCTGATCGGATGCAAAATCGCCGGGGCGCAATTTGTCGCGCGCGGTCATCGTATTCATGTCGCATCTCCCAACTGGGCCAGGATCGCCGCGCGGATTTCCCCGACGCGAAACGGCTGGCCGGACACCTTGTTGAGGGGCTCCAGATCGAGCAGGAACTGGCCGCGAAGCAAGGTCGCGAGCTGGCCGTTGTTCATTTCCGGCACGAGCACGCGCTTGTAGAGGCGGAGCAGGTTTCCAAGATTCTTGGGCAGCGGCCAGATGTGCCGGATATGGATGTGAGCGACGTCATGCCCCGTGGACCGCACCTCCTGGACGGCGCGGCTGATGGCGCCGTAGGTGGATCCCCATCCGACCACCGCCAGTTCGCCGCCCTCTTCCCCGTCCTCCACGCCCTGCGGCGCGATGTCGTTGGCGATGCCGGCGATTTTCGCGGCGCGGACGTCGGTCATCCTCTGATGATTGGCGGGGTCGTAGGAAATATGACCCGTGTCGTAATCCTTTTCGATGCCGCCGATCCGGTGCTCGAGCCCCGGCGTGCCGGGAACCGCCCAGCACCGCGCCAACGTCTCCGGATCGCGGAGAAACGGCTGGAACCCGTCCGGATCGGACCGGAAGGTCACGGGGAACGGCTCCATCTCGCGAACGTCCGGCAATTGCCAGGGCTGTGTTGCGTTGGCGATGTAGCCGTCGGAGAGCACGATGACCGGCGTCATATATTTTGTCGCGAGCCGGATCGCCTCGATGGCCACGTCGAAACAGTCGGACGGCGAGCGCGCGGCGATAACCGCCAGCGGACTATCGGCGTTTCGCCCGAACACCGCCTGATACAGATCCGATTGCTCGGTCTTGGTGGGCATTCCCGTGGACGGGCCGGCGCGCTGGGTGTTGAGGACCACGAGCGGCAACTCGGCGGCAATGGCCAATCCGATGGCCTCGGTTTTCAGCGCTACCCCGGGCCCCGAACTCGACGTCACGCCGATGGCGCCGGCGAAGGACGCGCCGATTGCCGAGCACACCGCGGCAATCTCGTCTTCGGCCTGCATGGTCACCACCTCGCGGCGTCGGATGGCGGCCAGCGAATGCAGAACCGACGACGCCGGCGTGATGGGGTAGGAGCCGAAAACGAGCTTCAGGTTGGCTAGGTGCGCCCCGACCACGAGCCCCATCGCCATGGATTCGCTACCGCTGACCGTGCGATACAGTCCCGGAGCGATATCGGCCGGCTCCACGAGGTAGCCGGAGATATCGTCGGGCATTTCGGCGGTCTCGCCGAAAGCGTGGCCGGCATTGAGGGCGGCGATGTTGGCTTCGGCCAGGTGCGGCGACGTGGCGAACTTGCGGGTCAACCAGTCGATGGTGAGCCGGCGGTCGCGGCCATACATCCAGTAGACCAGACCCAGCGCCCACATGTTCTTGCATCTGAGCGCCTCCTTCTGCGACAGGCCCTTGCTCTTGGCGGCATTCAGCGTGCTCTGGGAAATGTCGATGTCGATCCGGCGGTACGCCTCGAGACTGCCGTCATCCAAAGGATTGCGATCGAACCCGGCCTTGCGGAGAGCGCGCTCGGAGAACGCTCCGGTATCGACGATCAGCACGCCGCCGGTCCTGAGATTGCCCAGTTCGACCTTCAGCGCCGCCGGGTTCAACGCGATCAGCACGTCCGGCGCGTCACCGGAGGTCTTGATGGCGCGAGCGCCGAAATTGATCTGAAACGCCGACACGCCGTAGGTCGTGCCGACGGGCGCGCGTATTTCCGCGGGAAAATCGGGGAACGTGGCCAGGTCGTTGCCGGCCAACGCGGTGGCCTCGGCAAACCGGCCGCCGGTCAACTGAATTCCATCGCCGGAGTCGCCGGCGAAGCGAACCACGACCGCTTCCAGCTTTTCGCGGGGTTTTCGGCCGGCGTTCGAATGGGTTTCGGGTTCTACTCGTGCGGCGGAAGTTGGCATTTTTTTTCGGCAACCGTGACGGACTTTGGAAAAATCTTGTTCTCGTCTTTTATGCTAGCTGTTAGCGTAAGGCCAGCCATCTCAGCGCTTTTATATCGTGTGGTCGGGGCACTGTCGCAAGCGTGTCACGCTCGGAGATCTCAAACGAATGAACAGTAGACCCAGGGAATCCGAACAATTGGATCTGGCGGCCAGCGTAATCGATAAGGCGCGGAGCGCCGGCGCGGAGCACGCCGAAGCCATGGTGATCGAAAGTCGATCTCTGTCGCTTGCCTACAGAAACGGCAAGCAGGAGCAACTCAACCGTTCGGAAGCCATTGAATTGGGTTTGCGGGTGTTTCACGGCAAGCGCCAGGCCATCGTTTCGACATCGGACCTTCAGCCGCGGTCTCTGGCCGAGCTTGCGGAGCGCGCTGTGTCCATGGCCCGGGTGGTGCCGGAGGATCCTTTCTGCGGGCTGGCGGAACCCGACCAGCTGGCGGGTCACGGCAATGGCATCGACATCTTCGAGGACGGAGAGCCTCCCGTCGATATCTTGCTGTGCCGCGCGACGGAGGCCGAGGACGCGGCACGAGCGGTCGCCGGTGTCACCAATTCCGAAGGCGCCGAGGTTTCGTGGGGCGCGGCAACCAAGGCGGTGGTATCGACAAACGGCCTGGAAAAACGATTTTCCCGCTCATGGAACAGCCTCGCCGTTTCGGTGCTGGCGGGCGACGGAACCGCGATGGAGCGGGACTACGACTTCTCGACCAGCGTCTACGCGGATGACCTGCGATCGCCGTCCGAGGTCGGGCGGAATGCCGGAGAACGGGCGGTGCGGCGGCTCAATCCCCGGAAAGTGGCCTCCGGGAACTTTCCCATCATCTACGACCGCAGGGTGTCGCGAAGCCTGCTTGGTCATCTGTCCTCGGCTGTCAATGGCAGCGCCGTAACGCGCCGGACGACGTTCTTGAAGGACAAATTGAACAAGAAAGTCTTCGCCGACTCCGTTTCGGTCATCGACGACCCCTTACGCAAACGCGGATTGAGGTCAAGGCCCTTCGACGCCGAAGGCATCGCTCCCCGGGCGCTGAAACTCGTCGACGGGGGTGTCCTCAAGTCATGGATCTTGGACCTTCGATCCGCCCGGCAGCTGGGATTGCCGACGACCGGGCATGCGTCGCGCGGGCTGTCAACGACACCATCGCCGTCGACCACCAACCTCTATCTGGAACCCGGCGATCGTTCCCTGGAAGACCTGCTGGCGGATATCGAGCAAGGGTTTTACGTGACCGAGCTCATCGGCTTCGGCGTCAACGGGTTGACCGGAGATTACAGTCGAGGCGCGAGCGGCTTCTGGATCGAGGGCGGTCAATTGACCTATCCGGTCAGTGAAATAACCATCGCCGGAAACCTGTTGGATATGTTTGCCAACGTCACGGCCGCAGACGATCTGGAATTTCGCTACGGAACGGACGCGCCGTCGCTGCGGGTGGAAGGCATGACCGTCGCTGGACTGTAGCGCGTGTGATGCCTTCCGTCGCCGTCCCGAACTTGCCGTTGCGCCAGCCACACGATAGTATTGCGGTGCAAAAAAATTTTGCGGCGCAACACTGCTGGCCGCGTTAGGACAAGGGGTGACGATGATGGATGAGTTTACGGGCTATTATTTCGAAGATCTGAAAGAGGGCATGACCGCCGTGTTCGGCAAAACGGTGACGGATGCCGATGTCTGCATCTTTGCCGGCGTTTCGGGCGATACCAACCCGGTGCACCTCAACGACGATTACGCCAAGGCCACCATGTTCAAGGGCCGCATCGCGCACGGCATGTTCGGGGCCTCGCTGATCTCGGCGGTGTTCGGGACGAAATTGCCGGGTCCGGGGGCGATCTACGTCAGTCAGAACCTGCGGTTCAAGGCCCCGGTGCGGATCGGCGACACCTTGATTGCCCGGGTGACGGTCACGGAACTCATGCCTCAGAAGAAGTTCGCCAAGTTCGATACCGTCTGCACCGTGAACGGGAAAGCGGTGATGGACGGAGAAGCCGTCCTCATGGTTCCGTCCAAGGGTTAGTCCCGAGGGATGCCGGGGGCTGGAAAGCCAACGAACAGACGAGCCGCTTCGTTTAGGACTTGACCTCGGCCCGGCTCCCGGACACCTATCGCGCATGCGCGTCTTCCGCCACTATGAGAGCTTGCCGACAGAACTGCGGGGCGCCGCGGTGGCGATCGGCAATTTTGACGGCGTCCACCTCGGGCATCAGGCGGTGATCGGCCAAGCGGGGCAGATCGCCGGCGCCATGGGCATTCCATGGGCGGTCATGACACTGGAGCCTCATCCGCGGAGCATTTTCAAGCCGGACACCGAACCATTCAGGCTGACCCCTTTTCCCACCAAGGCCCGGCGGATCAAGGCGCTTGGGCCGCGCGTCCTGATCGTTATCCATTTCGATCTCGAATTCGCCAAGAGCGAACCCACCGACTTTGTCGAGACCGTCATCGTCCAGGGAACGGGAGCGAGGCATGTGGTGTGCGGCCATGACTTCGCTTTCGGGCGCGAGCGCCAGGGAAACGCCGAACTCCTGCTCCAGTTGGGAGAGAAGTTCGGTTTCGATTTCACCTGCGTTCAAGGAATTCGCGATAACGAGAATAAACTGTATTCGTCTACACGTATTCGGACGTATCTTAGGGATGGCGATCCGCGCTCGGCGGCCCGGCTTCTGGGTCATCCTTTCGAAATCGAAGGGCGCGTTATCGAGGGCGACCGCCGGGGCCGAACGATCGGTTTTCCAACCGCCAATGTTCGCCTCGGCGATTACGTACGACCGGCCACGGGCGTCTATGCCGTCAGGGCCGGCGTCGATGATGGGGGAAACACGGTATGGTTCGACGGTGTCGCGAACCTGGGCTACCGGCCCACGTTCGACGGTGACGAATTGCTGCTCGAGGCCCACCTGTTCGGCTTCGATGGCGACCTCTACGGGCAGCCATTGCGCGTCGCCCTCGTGGATTACCTGCGGCAGGAAAAGAAATTCGATGGACTCGAAAGTTTGAAAAAACAGATTGCCGATGACGGCGCCCGTGCGAGACATATTCTGGTTTCGGATGCCGATTGGCCTGAACCCGGTCGGGATCAAAGGAAACGAGCCGAATCATGACTGTGGATTACAAATCGACCGTTTTCCTTCCCCGCACGGATTTTCCGATGAAGGCCGGGTTGCCGAAGCGCGAGCCGGAGATCCTCAGGCGGTGGGCGGACATCGATCTCTACCGCCGCCAGCGCGAGGCGGCCCGGGGTCACGAGAAATTCGTTCTTCACGATGGCCCGCCCTACGCGAACGGCCACCTTCATATCGGCCACGCGCTGAACAAGATCCTGAAGGACGTCATCAATCGTTCGCACCAGATGCTGGGAAAGGACGCGAATTATGTCCCGGGCTGGGACTGTCACGGACTGCCCATCGAGTGGAAAATCGAGGAGCGGTACCGCAAGAAGAAAATCAACAAGGATGACGTTCCGATCGCGCGGATCCGCCAGGAGTGCCGCCAGTTCGCCGCTGAATGGATTGAGATCCAGAAGGCGGAATTCATGCGCCTCGGCGTCATCGGCGATTGGGACCGGCCGTACTCGACGATGAGCTATGACGCCGAGGCGCAGATCGTCCGCGAACTCGGCAAATTCCTGATGAACGGGGCGTTGTACAAGGGCGCCAAGCCGGTGATGTGGTCGGTGGTGGAAAAAACGGCCTTGGCCGAGGCCGAGATCGAATACCACGACCACACGTCGACCACGATTTTCGTCCGGTTCCCGGTAGAGCGCTCCAGCAACGTCGACCTCGACGGCGCCGGCGTGGTGATCTGGACGACAACGCCTTGGACCATCCCCGGCAACCGGGCGGTGGCTTTCGGCGGCGACATCGACTACGCGGTCATCGACATCACCCGGGCGTCGAGCCAAAGTGCCGCCGCCGAAGGCGATCGTCTCGTTCTCGCCGAAGCCCTGGTGCCCCGGTTCGCCGACGCGGCGGGCGTGGAACAATTCGACATTGTCCGGCGTCTCAAGGGTCATGAACTGGCCGGAACGTCGTGCCGCCACCCCTTCGACGGCAACGGTTATGATTTCGACATTCCGCTGCTGGCGGCTGATTTCGTCGATGTGGAAACGGGAACCGGGTTCGTGCATATCGCTCCCGGCCACGGCGCCGACGACTGGGAACTGGGCATGCGTCATGGCATCGACGTTCCCGAAACCGTGGGACCCGACGGCCGGTTTTTCGACCATGTTCCCGTGTTCGCCGGGCTGCGTGTCTATTACGATAACGGCAAGACGGGAAACGCCAACGGAGCCGTCATCGAACAACTGCGAACCGCGGGCGCCCTTCTCGCATCCGGAACGCTGGTGCACAGCTATCCCCATTCCTGGCGTTCCAAGGCGCCGCTGATCTTCCGCAATACGCCGCAGTGGTTCATCAGCATGGAGACAACGGATCTGCGGGAAACGGCGCTTCGCGCCATCGACGAGACGCGCTTCGTCCCGTCGGCGGGGAAAAAACGGCTGAAAGGGATGATCGAGACGCGGCCCGACTGGTGCGTGTCGCGTCAGCGCGCCTGGGGCGTTCCCATCACCGTGTTCGTGGACAAGCGCACCGGCGCGCCGCTGCGGGATCAAACGGTGATCGACCGCATCGCCGAGGCGGTGGAACACGAGGGCGCCGATTGCTGGTTCACCTCGGAGCCATCGCGGTTCCTCGCCCCTGAATACGATGCCTCGGACTTCGAGCAGGTTACGGACATTCTCGACGTCTGGTTCGACTCCGGCTCGACCCACGCTTTCGTGCTGGAACGCCGGGACGATCTGAAGTGGCCGGCTTCGCTCTATCTCGAGGGCAGCGACCAGCATCGGGGATGGTTCCATTCGTCGCTGTTGGAGTTGTGCGGAACGCGCGGACGGGCGCCCTACGACGCGGTTCTGACGCACGGCTTCGTCATGGCCGAAGACGGCCAGAAAATGTCGAAATCCCTGGGCAACGTCGTGTCACCTCAAGACGTCGAAAACCAGCATGGGGCGGACGTCCTGCGCCTCTGGGTGGTCGGATCGGATTATTCGGAGGACCTCCGCATTGGTCCCGAGATCATCAAGCAACACTCCGACATCTACCGGCGGCTTCGCAATACGCTGCGGTTCCTTCTCGGCAATCTGAACGCGTTCTCCGAAACGGAATGTGTCCCCCATGGCGACATGCCCGAGCTGGAGCGGTGGGTCCTTCATCGCCTGTGGGAGCTTGACCGGGACCTTCGAAAGGCTTGCGACGATTACCACTTCCATCCCTTGTTCACGGAGCTTCACACCTTCTGTGCCGTGGAACTGTCGGCGTTCTATTTCGATGTCCGCAAGGACCGTCTCTACTGTGATCCGGCATCTTCGCTCGGACGGCGTGCTACCCGCACGGTGCTGAACACGGTTTTCGACTGCCTGACCGCCTGGTTGGCACCGTTCATCTGCTTCACCGCGGAAGAGGCCTGGCTGGCCCGCCACCCGGACGAGGACGCCAGCGTGCATCTTCGGCTGTTTCCGGCCATTCCCGAGGAGTGGCGCGACGACAAACTTGCGTCGAAATGGGCCATCCTGCGCCGATTGCGCCGGGTGGTGACCGGTGCGCTGGAGGTGGACCGGGCGAACAAGCGTATCGGTTCCAGTCTGCAGGCTCACCCCGTCATCCACGCGGACCCGGAATACAAAACGGCGGCGGAAGGCATGGACCTCGCCGAGCTGTTCATCACGTCCGGCGCCGAATTCGCCGACGGCCCGCTTCCGGGCACCGGGTTTCGCCTCGCCGATATCGCCGGTGTCGAAGTGCGGGTGGATATCGCGCAAGGCGAGAAATGCGAGAGGTGCTGGAAGGTGCTGGAAGAGGTGGGCGACCATCCCATCCATTCGACGGTCTGCGAACGATGCGCCGACGCGGTGGAGACGCAACGAAGAGCGGCCGAATGATGCGCCCGGACGAAAGGGCCGAACGAACGGCAATGAGCGTTCCCAGGCCCCTTGCCATCGGCCTCGCCATTGCCGCGGCGATTGTCTGCTTCGACCAGCTCACCAAGTGGTGGATCGTCGAAATCGTCATGAAACCGCCCCGCGTCATTGAAGTGACCCCGTTCTTCAATCTTGTGATGGGGTGGAACAGGGGGATCAGCTTCGGATTTTTCAACAATGATTCGCCATTGAATTCCTGGGTGCTTCCGCTTGTGACCTTGATCATCGTTTGTTTTCTGGCGGTATGGCTCGTACGCGCCCGGGATGTGTTGATTTGTACGTCGCTGGGATTGATCATCGGAGGCGCGCTTGGAAATCTCATCGACCGGCTCCGTTATGGAGCTGTCGCGGACTTTTTGGATATCCATGCGTTCGGCTATCACTGGCCGGCCTTCAACGTGGCGGACGCGGCGATAACCGTGGGAGCCGGCGTCCTTGTGTGGGATTCCTTGTTTGCTCGCGCGGAACCTTCTAAATAAAAGGAAATGCAGGAGGCGGAAGAGTTTGGCTAAACGCGCGCTTTGGATTGTGTCGACGGTCGGTCTCGGAGTGTTCGTCCTGGGTGGGTGTCAGGACGGCGGCCTGCTCAGTGGCGGAAAACGAGCGCCCGATGAGTTCGCCGTGTATTCGAGAGCGCCTCTGAGCCTGCCGCCCGACTACGCGCTGCGCCCGCCCGCTCCGGGAGCGGAGCCGTCCCAGAGCATCATGCCGCGCGACGAAGCCAAAAGCGCCCTCGTTGGAGGCGAATTCAACAACGTTTCGTCTGTTTCGGGCGGGGTGAGTTCGTATTCACCCGGCACGCGCAATTTGATGGAGCAAACGGGCGCCCTGGGGGCCGATCCGGCTATTCGCGACCTGGTCAACCGGGAAACCACCATTCTGGCCGAGGAAGACCAGAGTTTCACCGAGCGCATCATGTTTTGGACGACGCCGGTCGAATATGGGACCGTGGTCGATGCGTCACAGGAAACCAAGCGTATTCACGAGACACAAGCGCTGGGGCAGCCCATTACCGCGGGCGAGACACCGACCATCGAGCAAAAACGGCGGGCGCCCTTGGAAGGGGTTTTGCAGGATCTGAAAGGGTTGTTTTGATCGTCCTCCCATCGATCCAATTCTCTCTTCGCCGCATCGCCCCGCATTCCCAATCGCTCCGACGGCGTTGCTGGCTGATGGCAATCGCGCTGGCTCTAACGGCATTGTCTCGATCTCGCCGACGTCCGCGAGGGACGGCGTTTTCAATCCCGAAACGTTCGTTTTGGACAACGGCATGCAGGTCGTTGTCGTTCCGAACCACCGCGTCCCCGTCGTCACTCACATGGTGTGGTACAAGGTCGGCTCCGCGGACGAGCCGGCGGGGCATTCGGGCATGGCTCATCTGCTCGAACACTTGATGTTCAAGGGGACCGACACACGCGGCCCCGGGGAGTTTTCCGGCATCGTTGCGCGCATCGGCGGCCAGGAAAACGCATTCACCTCGTTCGACTATACCGCCTATTACCAGAGCGTGGCCAAGGATCGGCTGGGACTGGTCATGGAAATGGAGGCCGACCGGATGACAAACCTGGCGTTGACCGAGGACCAGGTGAAATTGGAACGCCAAGTGGTGCTGGAAGAACGTCACCAGCGTGTCGACAACAACCCAAGCGCTATTCTTGCCGAACGCGCCGGAGCCGTTCAATTCCTCAACCATCCGTACCGCCGGCCGATTATCGGCTGGGAACATGAAGTCGGCGCCCTCGAACGCCCGGAGGTTCTCGAGTTCTACAAGCAGTGGTACGCGCCGAACAACGCGGTGCTGATCGTCGCCGGCGATGTCACCGCCGAAGAGGTGCGCCCGCTCGCGGAGAAGTACTACGGCACGATCCCGGCGGCGCCGGACGTCCCGCGTGTCGAGCTGCGCGATCCCGCCGCAGAAAACGGCGCGCCGCGTAACGCTGCACGACGAGCGGGTGCGCCAGCCCGAATGGAGCCGGAGCTACGTGGTGCCCAGCTACCAGTCCGGACCGGCCGAGGAGGTCTACGCACTGGAAGTGCTCTCGCAGATCCTCGGCGTCGGTCCCACCAGTCGCCTTTATCGCGAACTGGTGGTGGACCGGGCGCTGGCCACGTCGGCCGGGGCCTGGTACGACCCCTCGCGGCGCGGCCCCGCCCAATTGTCCTTGTACGCCAGCCCGCGCCCCGGCGTGTCCCTGGAGCAGATTGAAGACGCCATGGAATCGGTGCTTCGCGACGTCATCCGCGACGGCGTGACCGACGCGGAAATAAAGCGGGCCAAGAACGGCAAGCTGGCCGACGTCGTGTATGCGCGCGAACTCGCTGTCCACCGGTGCCCGCGTCCTCGGCGAAGCGCTGGCCATCGGACTTGCCATAGAAGACGTGGAGGCGTGGCCGGAGCGGATTCAGGCCGTCACCAAAGCTCAGATCGATGCGGTCGCCCGCCAGGTCTTCAGCGGGGATCATTCGGTCACCGCTTTGCTGCTTTCCGAACAGAGCCCGGCATTGGCGTCGCAACCATGAGGCACGCGCCTTTGCGGGCGGCCGCCTCGGCGCTCGCTGTTCTGCTGCTTGTGTTGTCGGCCGCTCATGCGCGCGCGATCGAGGTCCAGCGCGTGGCGGTGGACGGCGTCGAGGCCTGGCTCGTCGAAGATCACTCGAACCCGATGATCGCCGTCAGCATCGCGTTCCGGGGAGGAGCGGCCCTGGATCCGCCAGGAAAAGAAGGACTGGCACGCATGACCGCGTCGCTGATCGACGAGGGCGCGGGCGACCTGGATTCCCAGGCATTTCAGCTCAGGCTGGAAGAGCTGTCCATAACTCTCCAGTTCGATGCCGGGCGGGACACGTTTGGCGGCACCTTGCGGACACTGTCCGCCAATCGGGCCGAGGCTTTCGAGCTGTTGAAGCTGGCCCTCACCGCACCGCGGTTCGACCCCGAGCCCATTGAACGCATGAGGCGTCAACTGCAGGCCATGCTTCGCCGGCAGGCGGAGGACCCGGGGAGCGTCGCCAACCAGCGGTTTTTCGCGGCCACCTTTCCCGGACCATCCCTACGGCCGGGCGGTAACGGGAACGGAAGACAGTCTCGCCGCCATAACCGTCGCCGATCTGCGCGATTTCGTGGCTCGGCGGTTGACCCGCGATACCCTGGTCATTGGCGTCGCCGGCGATATCACACCGGAAGAACTCGCCCGCCAATTGCAATCGACGTTTGCCGAACTGCCGGCGCAATCGGCGCCCAACGGTGTTCGCGATACCGATGCCGCGGTCGCGCCCGCGACCATCGTCGTCGACAAATCCGCCCGGCAAAGCGCCATCGTCTTCGGCCAGCGCGGCTTGAAGCGAGACAATGCGGATTTCTATGCCGCCACGGTGATGAACCGCATCCTGGGAGGCGGGAGCTTCACGTCGCGGCTTTATCAGGAGGTCCGGGACAGACGCAGCCTGGCATACTCCGTCGGGTCGTCGCTGGTACCGCTGGCTCATGCCGGGCTGATCGTCGGAAGCGCCGGCACCGCCAACGAACGCGCCGGCGAAACCATCGAGGTGGTTCGCGAACAGTGGCGGCGGATGGCGCAGGAGGGTGCGACGGCGGAAGAACTCGCCGATGCCAAAACCTACCTCGTTGGGTCCTTCCCGCTCCGCTTTACGTCCAACGAGCGGTATCGCGGCAATTCTCGTGGCGATGCAGATTTACGACCTCGGCATCGACTATCTGGACCGGCGCAACGCGTTGATGGAGGCGGTGACCCTGGACGACGTCAACCGGATCGCCAAGGCGCTCCTCGACCCGGCCGCGCTGACGATGATCGTTGTCGGCGAACCCGAAGGGGTGCGGACCGCTAGCGCTCCGCCGAGCAGAGGCATTTTTACCGCTGGAGTGTCGTGGTGTGGCCCGCACCCTCGGGGTTTGGTACTGTCGGGGAGCCAGGCCGCAAGCGCCATTCAAATGGGGAACCAAGGGACCTAATCAATGTCATCAATCACGAGCACGACGCGTGGAAAGCACTCGATAGTCATCACGCGAGCACGCGACACCTGCACATGCGCGACCTGTTTTCGGACGATCCCGAGCGCTTTCGAAAAGTTCACCGTTCGCACTGGGCGACATGCTCCTGGACTACTCCAAGAACCGGATCACCGCCGAGACCATGGACCTGTTGCTGGATCTCGCGCGACGATGCCGGCGTCAAGGGCCGTCGCGACAAGATGTTCGCCGGCGAAAAGATCAACACCACAGAGGGCCGATCGGTCCTCCACGTGGCGCTTCGCAATGACCCCGGCAAGCCGATCATGGTCGACGGCAAGGACGTCATGCCGGACGTGGCGCGCGTCCTCGCCCAGATGCGCCAGTTCTCCGATGCCGTTCGCGGCGGCGCCTGGACCGGGCACACCGGGAAACGGATCACCGACGTCATCAACATCGGAATCGGCGGTTCCGACCTGGGACCGGTGATGGTCAGCGAGGCCCTGAAACCCTATCACCAGCCCGGCCTCAACATTCATTTCGTATCGAACGTGGACGGCACGCATATCGCCGAGACCCTCAAGCCGCTGGATCCGGAGACGTCGCTTTTCATCGTAGCCTCGAAGACCTTTACCACCCAGGAAACGCTGACCAACGCGACGAGCGGCCGCCGCTGGCTGATCGATGCGCTGGGCAAGGAGGCCGTGGCCAAGCACTTTGTCGCGCTCTCCACCAACACCGAGGCGGTGACCGCGTTCGGCATCGATTCCGCCAACATGTTCGAATTCTGGGACTGGGTGGGCGGCCGCTATTCTCTGTGGTCGGCGATCGGGCTTCCCATCGCGGTCGCGATCGGCATGGACCGGTTCGAAGAGCTGCTCGCCGGCGGGCGCGCCATGGATGACCACTTCCGGACCGCCCCGCTGGAAGCCAACATGCCGGTGATCCTGGCGTTGATCGGCATATGGAACACCGATTTCCTCGGCGCCGACACCTATGCCGTCCTGCCCTACGATCAATATCTCCATCGGCTTCCCGCCTACCTGCAACAGGCGGATATGGAGAGCAACGGCAAGCACGTCACCCGCGACGGCGAACGCGTCGACTATCCCACCGGCCCCATTCTGTTCGGCGAACCCGGCACCAACGGGCAGCACTCGTTCTATCAGCTGATTCACCAGGGCACCCGGCTGATCCCTTGCGACTTCATCGCGCCGGCGCGGAGCCACAACAACGTCGGCGATCACCATCCCATACTGCTGTCGAATTTCTTCGCCCAGACGGAAGCCTTGATGGCGGGCAAATCCGAGGCGCAGGCGCGCGCCGAATTGCAGGCTCAGGGCGTCTCCGGAGCCGATCTGGAAGCCCTCGTCCCGCACAAGGTGTTCGACGGCAACCGGCCGACCAACTCCATCCTCGTCCGCCGCTTCGATCCGCATACCCTGGGCATGCTTATCGCGCTTTACGAGCACAAGATCTTCGTCCAGGGCGTCATCTGGAAGGTGAACTCCTTCGATCAGTGGGGCGTCGAGCTGGGCAAGCAATTGGCCAAGGCGATCCTTCCCGAACTCGAAGACGGCGGCGCGGTCACCGGCCACGATGTCTCCACCAATGGCCTGATCAATGCCTATAAGGAACTAAAATCGGTCAACTGATGGGTATCCGTCTCCTCGCCAGCACCGTTGTCAACCGCATCGCTGCCGGCGAGGTGATCGAGCGCCCGGCATCGGCGGTCAAGGAGCTGGTGGAAAACAGTCTCGACGCCGGCGCGGCCCGGATCGAGGTCGTCATTCGCGACGGCGGGCGCAGCATGATTTCGGTCGCCGATGACGGCTCGGGCATGACGGCCGATGAACTGGCGCTGGCGGTGCAGCGCCATGCCACATCCAAACTGCCCGACGACGATCTGACCCGGATCGACACACTCGGCTTCCGCGGCGAGGCGCTGCCGTCCATCGCGGCTGTGTCGCGGCTGACGATCACCAGCCGGCCGGCCGGCGCCGACACCGCCTGGAGCATCGCCATCGAAGGCGGCCAGGGAGCGGGTCCGCGGCCCGCGGCCCATTCGCCCGGCACCTCGGTGGAGGTGCGCGACCTGTTCTTCGCGACACCGGCTCGGCTCAAGTTCCTCAAGGCGGTGTCCACCGAAACCACCCACGCGACGCAGGCCGTCACCCGTCTGGCCATGGCCCATCCGCATGTCGCCTTTACCCTCGGCGACGGCGTCAAGACGACCCTGAAGCTGCCGGCCGCCCCGGGCGAGCCGGCGGATGCGCGCCTGTCCCGGCTGGGAGCCATTCTCGGCCGGGACTTTCAACAGAGCGCGGTCGCGGTTCGGGCCGACAGAGAGGGCGTCAGGCTGTCCGGGCACATCGGCCTGCCGACGCTCAATCGCCGCACCTCGTCCATGCAGTTCCTGTTCGTCAACGGCCGCCCGGTGCGCGACCGGCTCTTGTACGGTACCGTGCGGGCCGCCTACCAGGGCCTGATATCGTCGGACCGCCACGCCATGGTCGTGGTGTTCCTCGACGTGCCGACGGACGACCTGGACGTCAACGTGCATCCGATGAAGACCGAAGTCCGTTTCCGCGATCCGGCCCTGGTGCGCGGGCTGGTGGTCGGCGCGCTCAGACGCGCGCTCGCCGACGCCGGATACCGCACCGCGACCACGGCGTCGAATGCCGCATTGGGCTCCATGCGCCCCGCACTGTCGCCGGGTGGTTCCGCGTCCGGCGGCCATCCCGGCGGTGCCTTTCCGACGGGCAACGAACCCCTCGGGCGGATGGGAATGGCCGAGGCGCCCCAGCGGTTCCATTTCCCCGTCGCCATGGCGGATCCCAGGGCGGATCCCATGGCGAACCCGGCGGCCGACGGCGGTTCCGCGCCCGGCCCCCTCCAGGAGCCCGACGAACCGGCGCTCGACCTGCCGCTCGGGGCGGCGCGGGCGCAGGTGCATCTGACCTACATCGTTGCCCAGTCGGCCGACGGCATCGTCATCGTCGACCAGCACGCGGCCCATGAGCGACTGGTCTACGAGCGCATCAGGCAGGCGCTCGACCGGGGCGGCGTGGCCCGTCAGGGTTTGCTGATACCCGAGGTCGTGGACCTCGAGCCGTCGGCCGCCGAACGCATCCTTGCGCGCGCCGGCGAGCTGGCCGCGCTGGGGTTGCTGGTCGAACCGTTCGGCGAGGGGGCCGTGGTCGTTCGCGAGGTTCCGGCCCTGCTCGGCATCGTCGACGCCGAGGGCCTGGTGCGCGATCTCGCCGACGAGCTCGCCGACATGGAACAAGCGCTGGCGCTCACCGACCGGCTGAACCAGGTATGCTCCACCATGGCCTGCCACGGCAGCGTGCGTGCCGGCCGGCCGCTCAACGTCTCGGAAATGAACGCCTTGCTGCGCGAGATGGAGCGCACGCCCCATTCCGGACAGTGCGGTCACGGCCGGCCGACCTACGTGGAGCTGAAGCTCGGCGATATCGAACGGCTTTTCGGCCGCCGTTAAAAATATCTACAGCAAGCTGCCCTGTTTGCCGTCGGAAGCGCGGGGCGGGCGCTGGCGCGGCCTTTTCGGCGTTTGCGGCGTGTTCGGCGTTTGCGGCGGTCCGGCGCCGTCCACGGTGGCCGCCACCGGGCCGTCGCGGAACTCGAGGCCGATGGCCATCCCCGGCTTCAGGTCGCCGGCGCGGACGACCGGCTGTCCGTCCCGGCCGTGAACCAGAACGAAGCCGCGTTCCAGCACCCGCTGATAGGACAGGCTGTCCAGCATGGCGGCCGCGCCGTCGAGGCGCCCACGGAACTCGCGAAACGCCGTCCGGGCCGCCGCCGCGAGCGCGCGCGCTTCCGCCTCCAGCCGGCGCCCCTCGTGCTCGATTCTCTGGCTGGGCGTGATCAGCCGCCCCGACACCTGCCCCAATTGCCGGTGGCGGCGGTCGAGCCCGATGGTCAGACTGTTCGCCAGCCGTTCGCTCCAATCGTCGAGACGCTGGCGGGCTTCCTCGATGATCCGGATCGGCTTCGGCAGAATGCGCGCCAGGCCCTCGAGGCGAACGCGCCGCTCGATAATGCCCCGGGCCATGGCTTCCACCAGACGCGAGCCGGCGGTCATCACCTGGCCGACAAGATCCATCCGCACCGGCACGGCCATTTCGGCGGCGGCGGTGGGCGTCGGCGCGCGGACGTCCGAGGCGAAATCGATGAGCGTGGTGTCGGTCTCGTGGCCGACGGCCGAGATCAGCGGAATGGCGCAATCGGCGACGGCGCGCACGACGGTCTCTTCGTTGAACGCCCAGAGGTCTTCGAGGCTGCCGCCGCCGCGCGCGACGATCAGAACGTCGGGCCTCGGCACCGCGCCGCCTGGCGCCAGAGTGTCGAACCCCCGGATCGCCGCCGCCACCTGTTCGGCGGCGCCCTCTCCCTGGACCAGCACCGGCCAGATCAGAACGCGTCGCGGGAACCGGTCGCCCAACCTGTGAAGAATGTCCCGAATGACCGCGCCCGTCGGCGAGGTCACGACGCCGATCACCGCCGGCAGATACGGCAGCGGCTTCTTTCGCTCCGGATCGAACAGTCCCTCGGCGGTCAGCCGCTTCTTGCGGTCCTCGAGGAGCTTGAGAAGCGCGCCCTCGCCGGCGAGTTCCATGGTCTCCACGACGAGCTGATATTGCGACCGGCTGGGATAGGTGGTGAGCCGCCCGGTCACCACCACTTCCATGCCGTCTTCGGGATCAAGCGACAAGCGGGATGCCGCGCCGCGCCAGCACACGCCGGTCAGCACCGCGGTCTCGTCCTTCAGCGACAGATAGACATGTCCGGACGGAGCGCGCTTGAAACCGCTGATCTCGCCGCGGACGCGGACAAAACCGAAGGCCTGCTCGACGTGCCGCTTGAGTGCCTGGGAAATCTCTCCGACAGACAGAATGGGCAGGTTGTGATCGGCTTCGCCGGTGGTAGAGTGTCGGGTTGTCATTGCCGGACTGAGTATGAACCAAGAGGGTGCCCGCCGCCAAGCGTGCACAAGGGTCGGGGGAAAGCCGAATGAAAGTGCTGGTCGTTGGATCGGGTGGCCGGGAGCATGCGCTCTGCTGGGCCCTCGCGAAGTCGCCGTTGTGCGGCGCGTTGTATTGCGCGCCCGGAAATCCCGGTATCGCCGGCTTGGCCAACTGCGTGGACATTGCCGCCGAAGACGTGAAGGGACTTGTCGATTTCGCGGTCCGCCGGTCCATGGACTTCGTCGTGGTCGGCCCCGAGGCGCCCTTGGCCGCCGGTCTGGTGGACCAGCTCGAGACCGCCGGCATCCTGGCTTTCGGCCCGAGCGCGCGGGCGGCGCAAATCGAGGGATCGAAGGGCTTCATGAAGGACCTGTGCGCGCGCCATGGCATTCCCACCGCCAACTACGGCCGGTTCGACGAACCGGACGCGGCGAAGGAATTCATCCACCGCCAAAGGTCAACCATTGTCGTCAAGGCCGACGGCCTCGCGGCGGGCAAGGGCGTGATCGTCTGCCACAATCACAACGAGGCGTTCGCCGCCGTCGATCACATCATGATCGAAAGCGCCTTCGGCGACGCCGGCTCCGAAGTGATCATCGAGGAGTTTCTGGAAGGCGAGGAGGCGAGCTTCTTCGCGCTGGTCAACGGCACCCGCGCCGTGCCGCTGGTCTCCGCCCAGGATCACAAGCCGGCCTTCGACGGCGACGAGGGCCCCAATACCGGCGGCATGGGCGCCTATTCCCCGGCCCCCATCGTCACCCCCGAGATGGCCGATTTCATCATGGAGCGCATGATCACGCCCACCATCGAGGCCATGGCGGCCGAGGGCCGCCCTTACCGGGGGCTGTTGTACGCCGGGATCATGGTGACGGCGGAGGGACCGAAACTGCTGGAATACAACGCGCGGTTCGGCGACCCCGAATGCCAGCCTTTGCTGTTCCGGCTGGAATCCGATCTGCTGGAGGCGCTGGTGGCCTGCGCCGAGGGGCGCATGGACGATATCAAGCTCGTATGGTCCGACGACGCGGCGCTGCTGGTGGTGATGGCGACAAAGGGGTATCCCGGTTATTACCCCAAGGGCTCGGCAATCAATGGGCTCGAGACGGCCGGAGCGCTGGAAGGCGTCGCCATATTCCATGCCGGAACCGAGATGAACGACGGCAGCGTCGTCGCCAACGGCGGGCGGGTTCTCGGCGTCACCGCCCGGGCGCCCACCGTCGAACAGGCGCAGCAACGCGCCTACGGCGCCGTCGACCTGATCGATTGGCCGGAAGGGTTCTGCCGCCGCGATATCGGCTGGCGGGCCATCGGACGCTAACCGCGGGAACGAGAGGGAGAAAGTCATGGACGATCAAACGCGTTTGGAACTCGAGGCCGCCGCATTCCGGGGCCTCGTGGAGCATCTGCGCCGCCGCACCGACGTGCAGAACATCGACTTGATGAACCTGGCCGGTTTCTGCCGCAACTGTCTTTCCAAGTGGTACATGGCCGCGGCCGACGACCACGGCCTGGAGATGACCGAGCCGGACGCCCGCGAAATCATCTACGGCATGCCGTTCCCCGAATGGAAGAAGCAGTACCAGAAAGAAGCCAGCGAAGAGCAGAAGAAAACCTTCGAGGAGACCAAGCCGCTCCACGCCGAAATCAGCGGACACAAGTAAGCAGGGATAGCCGAGCCTATTCCGCCGGATGAATCACTCGGAGGAAGATGCGGTGTTGCTCCGTGTTGCGCGAGCGTCGTGCTTTTTGCCGAATATCTTGTCGAACATCGAAAAAATGAACTCTATGTTGTAGCCGATGATGAAGGCAACGCCGGTAAGAGAGATGTTCGCCAATGTTTGCGGCAGGAATGACGATGGATTGAGGTAGCCGAGGGCCGCGCCCAATACCCCGCCCAAGAACACGCGCTGCATGTACTCGCCGCCCCCCGGCGATCGCCACCGCCGCAACCGGAGTTGGCCATAGCGGTCGCGCAGCAGCCAGACACAGGCACCGAGCATGCCGTACAGAACCGGCAGAATGACGCCGCGAAGCGTCTCCAGAACGGACTGCGCCCACACCTCGGAACCATACTTGATGTGGATGTGCCCGAGCGGCGCGACTTCCCAAAGCTTCACCAAGTCGGCGCTGGTGGGGATGTCGGGGATCTGCGGGATGTGGGGGACGTCGGGGATGTAGGTCAGGCCGGGCTTGGCCGACGTGACGGGAATCCACGTCAGCGATTTGTCGACGATCTGCTTGCGACTGTCCTGCCATTTGGCCAACCAGGATTTGCAAGGCTCTTTGTCTTCCGGATCGCATTTGAAGCCCCAGTATTCGCCCGGCTCCTGCCCGAGGACATAGCGTGTCAGCGGCCAGCCCAAGGCGCCGTTCCAAGCGTACATATCCTGATACAGCGTATTCATGGTGCCGCTGATTGCATCGGCGCGATCCAACAAATGCCGGCGCTTGAGGGTTGTCGGATTGAAAAGCGCCAAATCGGCCGGCCCATCCTTGCCGAGCTTCCGACCGACTTCGAGCGGTGCGGTCAACAGCGCTTCGAGGTCGTTGATCTGTCCCCATACCTCGTTGACCTCGGCAATCTTTTCGTTCATCCGGTGCAGGGTCCGCGCCCCGAACGTCGTGTAGGCTTGTACCGACAGCGTACCGACCAACAGAATGATCGCGGTGGCGATCAGCACCTTGAAACCGTCCCAGGGTTTCACGCCGGGTCCCATGGTTCGGCGCAACCCCTCTACGGTCGCCGGCGCGATCCGGCAAGAAAGTTCCCGCAGCAACACCCAGATTTCGCCCACTTGCCGGTCATCGAGTTCGTCGAAAGGCGTGGCGCAGATCCGTGCCGCGTCGCGAATGGTATCATTTTCGACGGCGGCCGCGTTCGCGGTCCGCTCCGATTGCCGTGTGAGGTATTCAAGGATCAGCATCAAATCCTTCTGCGCCTGTTCGGACAGCGTCCGGTAGAGCCCGGCGGCATGTCCGTCCTCCTCCGAGGGTGCTACGGAGGCGGGGTCTCCGGCTCGATCGCCATCCGCAAGGGCGTCCGGTTCCGGAGTATCGCTGGTAGCCATCAAATCTTCCCCCCAGCTCACGGTTCTTGACGGGTGCGCGCCGGTCAAAATGGCGTCGCTGCATGACCGCGCGACATACGCGTAATATTGTGAATTTTGACAAAAATACCGCGTATAAACCACGAACCGAGAGTTGTCTTTCATCCGAAACGATATGCCCCTACTGGTTGCATAACAATCTGAACGTGGAGAGCTGGTTTCCAGCACGGGCTTCGGAAGCATCAGGCCGCGGTGAATGTACTGTGCCTGGGGTTGTTTTCGATAAATTGAACGACCCCTCCCCCTTACCGCTTGTCCCGGAAGAACGCCTTGAGCAGATCGCCGGCCTCGCTTTCCGCCACGCCGCCGTAAACCTCGGGCGCGTGGTGGCAGGTGGGGAGGTGGAAAAACCGAGGGCCGTGTTCGACAGCGCCGCCCTTGGCGTCGTAGGCGCCGAAGTACAGGCGCCGTACGCGGGCGAAGGCGATGGCGGCGGCGCACATGGCGCACGGCTCCAAGGTGACGTAGAGGTCGCAGCCGGGCAGTCTCGGCGCGCCGAGCTTGGCGCAGGCTTCGCGGATCACCAGCATCTCGGCGTGGGCGGTGGGGTCGTTGAACGCCTCCACCCGGTTGCCCGAGGCGGCGGCGACGGCGCCGGTGGCCCCGTCCACCAGCACCGCGCCCACCGGCACCTCGTTCCGGCGGGCCGCTTTTTCCGCTTCCTTCAGCGCCATACCCATGAACGAACGCGTCGTTGTCATGTATGCTGTCGATCCTGGATGCTACCTCTGCTCATTGGTAACAGAGCCGCACTCGAAAGCGCATCATGAAAACGCTCGACCCTCCGTCCATCGGCGACCGTATCGCCAAGGTCATCGCCCGCAGCGGCCTGTGTTCGCGCCGCGAGGCGGAACGATGGATCGAGGACCGCCGGGTCATGGTCAACGGCAAGATCATCGAAACCCCGGCGCTCGCGGTGTCCGAAACGGACGTCATCGTGGTGGATGGATCGGCCCTGCCGGAAAAGCCCTATGCCCGGGTGTGGCGCTACCACAAGCCGCCGGGCCTGGTCACCACGCACGCCGACCCGCAGAAGCGACCGACCGTGTTCGAGCGAATTCCCAAGGAACTGGGGCGGGTCATATCGGTCGGCCGGCTCGATCTCGGCTCGGAAGGCCTGTTGTTGCTGACCAACGACGGCGAATTGGCGGGACACATGGAACGGCCGGCGAGCGGCTGGACCCGGCGCTACCGTGTGCGCGCCTTCGGCACCATCGAACAGCAGCGTCTCGACGCCCTCGGTCGCGGCATCAGGATCGACGGTGTCGCCTATGGTCCCATCGAAGCGGCGCTCGACAAGAGCCAGGGGTCCAACATCTGGCTGACCATGGCCCTCAAGGAGGGCAAGAACCGCGAGATCCGCAAGGTCCTGGAACACCTGGGACTGACGGTCAACCGGCTGATCCGAACCTCCTACGGGCCGTTTCAACTGGGCGGCCTGGCGCGCGGACAGGTTTCCGAAGTCTCCCGAAAAGCGCTCAGGGAGCAACTCGGAAACAGCGTCCATAAATTCCGGAAATGAGGATCATCGGCGGTAGACATGGGGGGCGGCGTCTCCAAGCGCCCCGCGGCGGGGAACTCCGACCCACCGCGGATCGGGCGCGCGAGGCCGTGTTCAACATCCTCGGCCACCATCCGGAGATGCCGGGTTTCGAAGACGCCGTGGTCCTGGATATGTTCGCCGGGACGGGCGCCTACGGTTTGGAGGCGCTATCGCGGGGCGCCGCACGGGCGGTGTTCGTCGATCGCGATCGCGTGGCGCTGAAGGGCATCCGGAGCAACGCGGCGGCCTTGAACGAGGAGCACCGCGCGGTCCTGCTCAAACTGGACGCGGCGCGCCTTCCGGCGCCGCCCGGGGCCGCCGAGGCCCCCGCCGGGCTTGCCTTTCTCGATCCGCCCTACGGCTCGGGTCTGGCCGTTCCGGCGCTGGAGGGCCTGAGGGCGCGCGGCTGGATCGGTGCAGGCGCGGTCTGCGTCGTCGAGGTGGCGGCCCGGGAGAGCCTCGTCCCGCCGCCGGGATATACCACGCTGGACGAGCGAACCTATGGCGCGGCGCGCATCGCCTTTTTGCGGGCGCAGTGACCGTCACGCGGGCTGGATGCCGAGACGCCGGTCGCGCTGGCGCAGCCACCAGATCACCGGCATGGCGATGACGACCATCCAGGCCTTGCCGATGACCTGACCTTCGAAATAGGCGAGGTTGCCGAACGCCAGATAGAGAAAAACGGCGCTGTCGATCACCAATCCGACCGTGCTGCTGGCGAGGACGGCGAGGATCAGGCGACGGCGCTGTAGCGGCGTGTAGACCGCGAAATCCGCCAACTCCGAGAGCAGAAACGCCGTTCCAGACGCGACGACAAGCTCGGGAGGGGCCACCAATATGGACAAAAGCGCACCGCCGACAATGGCGGCGACGGCCCAGCGCAACCCCAGCCGGCGCTGCGTCATGTCGCGAAGAACCAGGGCCAGACCGATCATCAGCACGCCGCTGGGCGCGGAGATGCCGGGGGCGACGGGGATCAGGCACGGACCATGCGGAACGCACGTGGTTCCAACATTGCCGATCAGCCAGTTGGCAGCCGGAATGCACGCGGCGAACGCCGCCAGAAATCCAAAACCTTCGAGTCTTTCGCGGTCCATCGGGTCCTTTCCCGGTCGAATTTCATGCCGAACAGCGGCACCTCATAACATCGTTGCGCCTTAAGGTTAAGGGGCAGGGGTCATCCCAAGGAAACGGGTGTGACCGTGTTGGCGCAGTTCGCATGCCGGGCACCGGCCGCAGCCGTAACCCCAATCATGGCGCTGGGAACGGTCACCCAGATAGCAGGTATGGGTGTGCTCGCGGACGAGGTCGATGAACGGTCGCCCACCCAACTCATGGGCGAGCGCCCAGGTCGCCGCCTTGTCCCGCCACATCAGCGGCGTGTGCAGGACGAACCGTGCGTCCATGCCGATATTGAGCGCCACCTGCATCGCCTTGATGGCATCGTCGCGGCAGTCGGGATAACCCGAGAAGTCCGTCTGGCACATGCCGCCGACGATATGGCCGGCGCCGCGGCGGTAGGCAAGGATACCGGCCATGGTAAGAAACAGGATGTTGCGCCCGGGAACGAACGTGTTGGGAAGGCCCCGCTCATCCATCTCGATCTGGACGTCCCGTGTCAGCGCGGTTTCGGAAATCTGGTTGAGGACACGCAGATCGATCTGGCGATTCGGTCCCAGCCGCGCCGTCCATTGCGGAAACTGGCGTACCAGTTCGGCGAGGACGGTTTTCTGGCATTCAAGCTCGATGGCATGCCGTTGGCCGTAGTCGAATGCGATCGTTTCCACCGAGTCGAAAGTGGTCAGCGCCCAGGCGAGGCAGGTCGTCGAATCCTGTCCACCCGAAAACAGCACCACGGCCTTACTGTCTGCTTGATTCATCGTCGGCTCTAATTCGCAGATTTGCCGGGTTCCAACGGACGAGGAACGGCGGGTTCAGGCGCTCAACGTCCCCGTTTTCTAGATCGCCCTGACTTCGATCTGTTACGACCAGACGCGCTGGCGAACCGCGGCGCGACGCCGGCCTTGTCGAGACCCAGTTCCATGGCTTCGAGGCGCCGGATTTCATCGCGCAGCCGGGCGGCTTCCTCGAACTCCAGTTCGGCGGCCGCCGTGCGCATGCGGGCTTCCAGATCGGCGATATGGTTGGACAGATTCTTGCCAACCAGGTGCGTCTCGCCGCCGACGCCGGTATCGACGGTCACATAGTCGTGCTCGTAGACACTGCCCAGGACATCCGAGATGCCCTTGCGGATGCCCTCGGGCGTGATGCCATGGGCCGCGTTGTAGGCCTGCTGGCGTTCCCGGCGGCGGTTGGTTTCGCTGATGGCATACTCCAGGGACTTCAGTCTGCTTGTCGGCATAGAGGATCACCCGGCCGTCGAGGTTGCGGGCCGCTCGGCCGATGGTTTGAACCAGGCTGGTCTTGGAGCGCAGAAAGCCTTCCTTGTCGGCGTCGAGAACGGCGACCAGGGCGCATTCGGGAATGTCCAGGCCCTCGCGCAGCAGATTGATGCCCACCAGCACGTCGAAAGCGCCCAGCCTCAGGTCCCGGATGATTTCGATGCGCTCCAGCGTGTCGATGTCGGAATGCATGTAGCGGACGCGTATTCCCTGATCGTGGAGGTATTCCGTCAGGTCCTCGGCCATGCGCTTGGTCAGGGTGGTCACCAGAACGCGTTGACCGCGCGCCGCCACCGCCTTGGCCTCGTTCATCAGGTCGTCCACCTGGTTTTCCACCGGCCGGACAATGCACGGTGGATCGATCAACCCCGTGGGGCGCACCACCTGTTCCACGATCACCCCGCCGGTACGTTCCAGCTCCCACGGACCCGGCGTCGCCGAGACGAATACCGTCTGTGGGCGCATGGCATCCCATTCCTCGAACTTCAGGGGACGATTGTCGACGCACGAAGGCAGCCGGAAGCCATACTCGGCGAGGGTTGTCTTGCGATTGTAGTCGCCGCGAAACATGCCGCCGATTTGCGGCACGGTCACATGGCTCTCGTCCACGAACAACAGGGCGTTTTCGGGCAGATATTCGAACAGTGTCGGCGGCGGTTCGCCTGGGTTGCGGCCCGTGAGATAGCGCGAATAGTTTTCGATGCCATTGCAATGGCCGGTGGTTTCCAGCATCTCAAGATCGAACGTCGTACGCTCCTGGAGGCGTTGGGACTTCAAGCAGTTTGCCCTCGGGAACGAGTTCGTCGAGGCGCCCTTTGAGTTCCGCCTTGATCTTCGGGAACGCTTGCTGGAGCGTCGGGCGCGGAGTGACGTAATGGCTGTTGGGATAGATCGTGACGGTGTTCAGCGTGCCTGTCTTTTCCCCGGTCAAGGGGTCGATTTCCCAGATTTCCTCCAGTTCGTCGCCGAACAGGGACAAACGCCAAGCCCTGTCTTCCAGGTGCGACGGGTAAATCTCCACCACGTCGCCACGAACTCGAAAGCCGCCGCGAAAGAAGTTCGCATCGTTTCTCCGGTACTGAAGGCTAACCAGGCGTTTCAGCAACTCGTTGCGGTTCAGGGATTGTTTGCGGGTGAGCGAAACAACCATCTGCGCATAGGTTTCCACCGCACCGATGCCGTATATACACGAGACGGATGCAACGATGATCACGTCGCTCCGTTCGAGCAAAGCGCGTGTCGCGGCATGCCGCATGCGGTCGATTTGCTCGTTGATCGAGGCGTCCTTCTCGATGTAGGTGTCGCTCCTCGGGACATAGGCCTCTGGCTGATAGTAGTCGTAGTACGACACGAAGTACTCGACCGCGTTGTCCGGGAAAAAAGCCTTCATTTCCGCATATAACTGGGCCGCAAGGGTCTTGTTGGGAGCGAGAACGAGGGCGGGGCGCTGGAGGTTTTCGATGACCTTGGCGACGGTGAAGGTTTTTCCCGATCCGGTCACGCCGAGCAAGACCTGATCGCGCTCGCCGCCATCGATGCCCTGGGTAAGCTCGGCAATGGCCTCGGGTTGATCGCCCGCCGGCTCGAAATCGGAGACGACCCGGAAGCGGCCGCCCGCTTCGACAGGACGGCGTTTCTCGGGGACCAGGAGCAGTGGATTTGTGAGGGCAACCATACCTCAGTTATAGGTAGGGTCGGCGCCAATAGCCATATCGTCGGTCGAGCGCGTCGCTACTTCCTCTAGTCTTTTGCCCGCGCACCGCAAGTTCATTGCGGGTTGCCCTGCTAATTCCGGAGGCCTAGTCTGCGCGCAGCAATTGGTCCCGCACTGATCGGAGTCTTCCCATGGCTTTTCTTTCTCAACGTTTAGGCCGCATCAAACCTTCGCCGACAATCGCGGTCACGCAGAAGGCGGCGGAGCTGAAAGCGAAAGGTCGTGACGTGATCGGCCTTGGGGCCGGCGAACCCGATTTCGACACGCCGGACCACATCAAGGAGGCGGCGAAACTGGCGATCGACAAGGGGGAAACCAAGTATACGCCGGTCGCCGGCACGCTGCTATTGCGGCAGGCCATTTCCGCCAAGTTCAAACGCGATAACGAGCTCGATTACACGTTCGAGCAGATTACCGTCGGCTGCGGCGGCAAGCAGACGATTTTCAACGCGCTGATGGCAACCCTGGACGCGGGCGACGAAGTTGTCATTCCGGCGCCTTACTGGGTTTCGTATCCGGACATCGTGGTGCTGGCCAACGGCCGGCCGGTGATCGTGCCATGCCCGGAGGAGAACGGCTTCAAGTTGCGCGCCGAAGATCTCGACCGCGCGATCACCCCCAAAACCAAGTGGCTCATTCTGAATTCGCCCTCGAACCCCACCGGCGCCGCCTACACGCGCGCTGAACTGAAGGAAATCACCGACGTTCTGCTCAAGCACCCGCATGTGTGGGTGATGCCCGACGATATGTACGAACACGTCATCTACGACGATTTCAAGTTCACGACGCCGGCGCAGGTGGAGCCCCGACTGTACGACCGGACACTGACGCTGAACGGCTGCTCCAAGGCCTACTGCATGACCGGATGGCGCGTCGGCTACGCGGCGGGACCGGTGGAACTCGTCAAGGGAATGAACAATTTACAATCGCAAAGCACGACACACACGAGTTCGATCTCGCAGGCCGCGGCCGTCGCGGCCCTCAACGGACCACAAGATTTCATCGCCCGGAACAACGAGGTGTTCAAGCAGAGGCGAGATCTGGTGGTCTCCATGCTGAACGAGGCCCAGGGGCTGTCGTGCCATACGCCGGAAGGCGCATTCTATGTCTATCCGTCATGCGCGGGCGCCATCGGCAAGACAACGCCGAACGGACAGAAAATCGACACCGACGACGACTTCGTCACCTATTTGCTCGAAGCCGAGGGGGTCGCCGCCGTGCAGGGGTCGGCTTTTGGGCTGTCGCCATATTTCCGTGTTTCCTACGCCACGTCGACCGATCTGCTTGAGCAGGCGTGCACGCGCATCCAACGGGCGTGTGACGCATTGAGCTGACGGCCCCGTCTTTTTGCTTGCTTCGACCACCGGTGAAGGTAATTTTCGCAATCAGCCGCTCGACAAAAAAAACATAATACATGGCAAGATAAACAGCTTCCGGGAGGATTCTCGTGAGAAACAAACCGCCATCCGCGCCCCGTTGCGCTGCTCTCGTCGGACCATACCTGAGCGGCAAGACCTCCTTACTGGAGAGCTTTCTTGCCCGCACCGACGCAATCACCCGGAAGGGAACCATAAAGGACGGGAATACGGTGGGAGACAGCGCGGCCGAAGCTCGCGAGCGCCAGATGAGTACCGAGCCGAATGTGGCGACGACCGAATATCTAGGCGACACGTGGACGTTTATCGACTGCCCGGGATTTGTCGAGCTTATCCAGGATACCTACAATGCGCTCATGGCCGTGGACGCCGCCGTGGTGGTCTGTGAGCCGGAACCGCAGAAAAGCCTGATCGTGGCTCCGTTGCTCAAATTTCTCGATGACAACGGCATTCCCCATCTCATCTTCATCAACAAGATGGACACCGAGAACGCCAACCTGCGCGAAACGTTCTCGGCGTTGCAGGACTTATCCAATCGCCCCCTGGTCCTGCGCGAGCTTCCCATCCGCGATGGCGATGCCGTCACCGGCTTTGTCGACCTGGCGAGCGAGCGGGCGTTTCGTTGGAAAGGCGGTGACGGATCCGAGCTGATCAAACTGCCCGAGACGATCGCCGATGACGAACAGACGGCGCGAACCGAAATGCTCGAGTTGCTGGCCGATTTTGACGATTCGCTATTGGAGAAGCTGCTTGAGGACGCGGTTCCGTCCGCCGACGAAATCTATTCCGGCCTCGCCAAGGATCTGCAGGAGGATCTGATCGTTCCCGTGTTTTTTGGTTCCGCCGAAAATATGTACGGAATTAACCGGCTTTTAAAGGCGCTGCGTCACGAAGCCCCGGAGCCGACCGTGACCGCCGGGCGGCTGGGGATCGAGCCTGACGGCGAGCCGTGCGCGCGCGTGTTCAAGACCCTTCACGCGGCCCATACGGGAAAACTCTCGATTGCACGCGTCCTGCGCGGGGAGATTTCCGATGGCATGACGCTGAACGGCGAGCGGCTCAGCGGCGTCAATAAGATGCTTGGCCAGAAGCTGGAAAAGCAGCCTGCGGCGGGGATCGGCGAGGTGGTGGCGCTCGGACGACTGGACGGGGTCGCCACCGGTGATCTACTGTCCCCGTCGGGTGCCGTCGAAGCCGTCGCGTGGCCGGAACCGCTGAAACCGCTGTTTTCGCTGGCTGTCCACGCCAAGCAGAGGGCGGACGAGGTCAAGCTCTCGGGAGCCCTGGGACGACTGGTCGACGAAGATCCATCCCTGTCGTTCAGCCATGACGAGGATGCCGGCGGGCTGCTTCTCTGGGGTCTGGGGGAGATGCAGCTCTCCATCGCCCTGGACCGCGTCAAAAATCGGTACAATGTCGATATCGTCGCCGATCAGCCGCTGGTTCCCTATAAGGAGACAATCCGCGGCTCGGTGAGCCATCACGCGCGGCACAAGAAGCAGTCCGGCGGGCATGGCGAGTTCGGCGACGTCCATCTGGAGATAAAACCCCTTCCCCGCGGCACCGGGTTCGAATTCAATAGCGTCATTACCGGAGGGGTCGTGCCGAAGCAGTATATTCCGGCCGTCGAGGCCGGCGCCAGGGAGTATATGCAGCGTGGCCCGCTGGGTTTTCCGGTGGTGGATGTCGCCGTGACCCTGACCGACGGCCAGTATCATTCCGTGGACAGCTCGGACATGGCGTTTCGCAAGGCGGCGGCGATGGCGATGCGCGAAGGCATGCCGAAATGCAGCCCGGTTCTGCTGGAGCCCATCTTCGAGGTCAAGATCGCGCTTCCCAGCGAGTTCACGTCGCGCATTCAGCGGCTTGTCAGTGGCCGCCGTGGCCAAATCCTTGGCTTCGGTCCGAAAGAGGACTGGAAAGGGTGGGACGAAGTTTCGGTGATGCTGCCGCAGGCCGAAATGCACGGCCTGATTATTGAGTTACGGTCGGCGACATTGGGCGTTGGCACATTCGAATGGAAATTCGACCATCTGCAGGAACTGACGGGTAGGATCGCGGATGATATCGTGACGCGACGGGCCGGCGCGGAATGATGCGGTCGACCCGCGATGCCGGGCCCTGCACCACAACCCTGAGAGGTATTTCTAGATTTTTTTCGATCAAAGTGATACCTTGGTGTTCGGCTCGGGTTGCCCGCGGGCACGGCGTTCCCTTGGGGCTGAACCTGGAGAACGTCCGTATTGCCGATGTGAGTTCTCCATCGGGAGTTGACCGGCAGTAAAGCGCAGGAGGCGATGCGATGCTAGGCGGACCGATGCAAGACCGCAGGTGGGAATGGGACCGGCGATGTTTCGAGGAGCGTCGGCACGGATCGGAAAGAAGAAACAATGCGAACCGAGCGGTTTCCAGAGACGCTGAGGGTGCGAGCCCGGAAACCGTGCGAACGTATGTCTTTCGGTCTTTTTCCGATAGACGTCGCCGCGATGAAAGGCGGACGTTTCCGATCGTCGATCGCCGCGCCCACGCGAGTGCGAGAGAGGACGATAGAAGCGTGGATCTGAGCCCCGAGGAGATCCTGGCGCTCCTGCATCAGCCGGACGAGTGAGCTATCGTAACGACTTTCAGCGATCACGCATCGCGGCCAAGCGCAGTCTCAAGGCATTCAGTTTGATAAATCCCTCAGCGTCACGCTGGTTGTACACCGTGTCGGCTTCGAACGTGGCAATGTCCTGGCTGTAGAGGCTGTAGGGCGAGCGTCTTCCGGTGACGATGACGTTGCCTTTGTACAGATCGATCCGAACCGTTCCGGTGACATTCTGCTGGGTGCTGTCGATGGCGGCCTGAAGCGCTTTCATTTCGGGGGAGAACCAGAAACCATTGTATATGAGCTCGGCATAGCGAGGCATGAGCTCGTCCTTGAGGTGAGCAGCGCCACGATCCAGGGTGATGCTTTCGATGGCACGGTGAGCGTGCAGCAAGACCGTTCCGCCCGGCGTCTCGTACACGCCCCGGGATTTCATCCCGACAAAACGGTTTTCGACGATGTCCGCGCGGCCCACACCGTTTTCTCCGGCAATTTTGTTGAGGTGAGCCAGCAGGGGGGCTGGTGAGAGCCGTTGCCCGTCAACGGCAATCGGGTCGCCTTGCTCGAAATCGATTTCCACAGTCGTCGCGGCATCGGGGGCATCCAGGGGCGAAACGGTGAGCTGGAACATGGATTCGTCCGGCCGGACCCACGGATCCTCGAGCGCTTTTCCTTCATAGGAAATGTGCAAGAGATTGGCGTCCGTGGAGTATGGAGGCTCGCCGCGTTTGTCGCTGGGCACGGGGATCTGATGTTCTCCCGCGTACTGTATCAAGCGCTCGCGGGAGTTCAGGTCCCATTCCCGCCATGGAGCGATAATGCGGATGTCGGGGTTCAGCGCATAATAGGTCAGTTCGAACCGGACCTGGTCGTTGCCCTTGCCCGTCGCTCCGTGACAAACGGCATCGGCCCCCACTTGCCGGGCAATCTCGATCTGCCGCTTTGCGATCAGGGGACGAGCGATGGAGGTGCCGAGGAGATACGTACCTTCATAGAGCGCGTTGGCGCGAAACATGGGGAAAACGTAGTCGCGGACAAATTCATCCTGTAGATCTTCGACAAAGATCTCCTGGACACCCATCATTTCCGCTTTCTTACGTGCGGGCTCCAGTTCCTCGCCTTGTCCCACGTCGGCGGTGAACGTAACGACCTCGCAGCGGTAGGCATCCTTGAGCCAACGCAAAATAACCGAGGTGTCGAGCCCCCCGGAATAGGCAAGCACGACCTTTTTGACTTCACCGCTCATCGAGATACTACCCCTTGCAAAAACGTTTGATTTTCGACCGCAGTATAGGAATTCGGGCGCTCGCTACAAGATATGCCGGATGGCAACGCGGTCGGTCCCGATATCAGGCTCGGAGCCAGAGCGCCACATGGGGCCTTAAGGATTCAAGCGGACGGTAACCGATGGTCAGGAACGCCTGACCCGCGTCATCCTCGAGAACGACGGTCGGAAAGCCCGAGATTCCCAGGGCATGGGTAAGGCTGAAGTCGGCTCGGGTTGCGTCGCTGATTTCCGAAGCGGCAAAGACGTCTTCGAAAGCGCCGCGGTCAATGCCTAGCGTGTCGGCGATATCCGCCAGGGTGTCTCCAGCGGTGACATCACGATTTTCAACGTAGAATGCGCGCTGAACGGCCTCGAAGTACGCAAGAGCGCTTGGCGGGCGCGAGGTTGCGCGCCGCCACCGACGCTCGGCAGGCTGGCTCGGTATCGTAAACAAATCCGTCGCGATCGAAAAATTCGAAATCGAACGGCTGGCCCGTTGCCGATTGCACGTGTTCCCAGTGATGGCGGATATAGACCTTGGACTTTTCGTCCATGGGCTTCGTCTCGCCGGCGCGCAACCCGCCGACAACCAAGCGAATCGGCGCCAAGCCTGCGAATTCCTCGCGAATCGCGCTGATCACTGGAGCAAATCCCCAGCACCATGAACACATAGGATCGGCGAAAAGGATGATCCGCTTTCCAGGCGTCGGCATATCTCGATCCTGGTTTTGCATTTTGTTCCCGAATCAGCGCTTCAGCCGGGAAGCGCTTCCGCCGACCGCGCCGTCACCCGCGCCGGGCGTTCGCGCTCACTGGCCGAGCGAAGTTGACCGCATGCCGCCATGATGTCGCGGCCGCGAGGAACTCGGATTGGCGCCGAATACCCGGCGTCGTTCAGGATGGCGGCGAAGCGGGTCATCGTCGCGACGGACGAGCATTCGTAGGGCGCTCCCGGCCAGGCATTGAACGGAATCAGATTGAACTTTGCCGGAATACCGGCAACCAGCTTCGTGAGCGCCCGCGCATCGGCCGCCGAATTGTTGACGCCCTTAAGCATGACGTACTCGAACGTGATACGACGCGCATTATCGGCGCCCGGATATTCCCGGCACGCTCTCAGAAGCTCTTCGATGGGATATTTTTTGTTGAGCGGAACCAGGACGTCGCGCACTTCATCCGTGGCGGCATGCAGACTAACGGCGAGCTTGACGCCCAGCTTCTCACCGACCTGACGTATCATCGGAACCACCCCTGATGTCGAAAGGGTGATTCGGCGTTTGGAGATGGCAATCCCTTCGGGATCCATGATGATTTGCAAGGCCTTGACCACATTGTCAAAATTGAACAGGGGCTCACCCATGCCCATGACCACGATGTTTGTGAGCAAACGATCGGCCGGCGGCGACGGCCATTCGCCGTACGAATCACGCGCGGTCATGAGCTGACCAACGATCTCGCCGGCGGTCAAGTCGCGGACAAGCCGCTGGGTTCCCGTGTGGCAGAATTTGCAGGTTAACGTGCATCCCACCTGCGAGGACACGCATAGCGCACCGCGGTCGTCCTCGGGAATGAACACCGTTTCCGCTTCATTTCCATCGGAGAATCGCAACAGCCATTTGCACGTGCCATCGCTGGATTTCTCTTCCCGCCCTATCGCCGGGCGGGCAAGGGAAAACGAATCGGACAATCTCGTTCGCAACGGCTTGGCTAGTGTCGTCATCGCGTCGAAATCCGTGACGCCGCGATGATAGATCCAGTGCCATAACTGCTTAGCGCGAAAAGGTTTTTCTCCGACCGATGCCGCCAGATCGAATCAGCTCATCCCGGTCGAGCCCGATCAAGTTCATTTTCGTTCATTCGCCATGAGTCCTCGCGAAACGCCTCCCAACCAAACAGGACACGGTTCAGTGCGGTTGCCGCTATCGATCCAATTCGAGATACCGCCCGAAACATTATAAACCCGGCGTGTATCCGGCCTGTGCGGATAATATTCGCGACAACGCCTCGGAACGGTTTCCGGAGCGGCAGATAATGACCACCTCCTCATCGCCGTCCACGAACGATTTAAACTCCGAAGCAAACTGCGGATTAAGCCGACCGCGAGCGTCGAAGGCGGTTATAAGCTTGCTGCCCGGAATGACGCCGGTCTCACGCCATTCATCCGCGCGACGGATATCGACCACCTTAACCCCTTTATCCACGAGAACGGACAAAGCGGAGGTACCGATATCGGTGTAACGCGACGTCTCAACTGCGTGAACGACAGGACAACGCACATACCCCGACGACAACCGCGAGTATGGCTCCAACTGCGGCGGTCACACGCATATCGACAACTCCCAGAAACTGGACATGATTACACAGACAGCTTCATCATATGTGCGACCGCAACGGACGGCTCACAAGTCCAAAATCAGTGTCCGCTTTTGAAAAGAAGCCTCAGTTGGCGCCGCAAGCCTCGTCAATGGCTCGATATGCGGCCGTGAGACCGGACAGCGAGTAGGTGTCCGTGGTGAGCGTGCCGCGGCTCGAAGTTCCCTTGATGATCATGCGGCGTCCGGCCTTCATCGCCGCGACGAGGGCCTTGTCCGCGTTGGCATCGGTCGCCCAAGCGTTACCGCCCTTCGTAAAGAGCTTGAATTTCTTGCCATCGACGTCAACGGTAACTTCGCTGTCGGGCTTGTAGGTGTAGCCTGCCTCGACACTGATTTCTCCGAACACCCGCTCGCCGGGCCGATGGCTGATGAGAGTGTACGTATCACCGCGGCGGGTATATTTCCCCTCGGCTTTTTTCGGGACGCTTCCAACGTAACAAATACGCTTGTCGCCCGATCCGTCCGTAAAGGCCGTCCAATCGGCAAACGTTCCGATGGTTTTCCGTTGAGCCCACGCGGTCGTGGAAACGCCGGTGATGGCAACGAGTGCCACGCACACGATACAGGATGAATAACGAGATAAATCGATGACCCCTCATGGCGCATATTCTTTAGCCATCTATGACGCTCTTGCCAAGATGCTCTGTTGCAGTGCTTCTAGTATAAGCATGAATGGAGAGATTTTTCGTGGCGAACCCCAACCCAGTTCTTGCGGAAGTAACACGGGGAACCGGCGTCGAAAGCCGGCATCGCGGCGCGGCGGCCGTAGTGAAAGCCGACGGAACGATGGTCGCGGCCTGGGGCGACATCGGCCAGCCGGTGTTTCCGCGCTCGGCGGTAAAACCGCTGCAGGCCTTGCCTTTGATAGAGACCGGCGCGGCCGAGCATTTTCAGGTTACCGATCAGGAGATTGCGTTGGCTTGCGCGTCCCATAGCGGAGAACCCGTACACACGCGTCTTGTTTCCTCGCTGGCTGGGACGCCTCGGATTACGGCGCGAGGACCTTGTTTGCGGACCCCACGTGCCGCTTTGCGAAGAGACGGCCAAGGCGTTCCTCCGCACCGGTCGAACGATTTCTCCTGTTCACAACAATTGCTCCGGTAAACACGCCGGTTTCATGACCACGGCTCTTCATACGGGCGTGCCCGCCAAAAGCTATGCGGATTGGGATGGAGCCATTCAACGGCGTGTCATGGAAACTTTGTCGGAAATGGGTGAATGCGACCTGTCATCGGCCGTGCGCGGAATCGATGGCTGCGGCGTGCCCGTCATCGCAATGCCGATCGCCGCCATCGCACTAGCCATGGCCCGACTTGGACAACCGGATAGACTATCGAGAGTCCGTCGCGCCGCGGCTGCTCGTATCTTAACGGCAATGGCGCGCCATCCGTATTTGGTTGCGGGCCAAGCACGGTTCGAAACGGAGGTCATGGCGATAAATGAGAGATCCGTATTGCTAAAGTGTGGTGCGGAGGGCGTGTGCTCGGCATCGCTTCCCGCGTCGGGGCTGGGCTTCGTGGTGAAGATCGACGACGGGGCCAAGAGAGCGGCCGAGACCGTGATGGCAATTTTGCTCTTGAGGTTTTCCACAGCGCATGGGCAGCCGCTCGCGGGGTTGGAACCGTTTGTACGCCGCCGCATATACAACACCGCCGGTGCTCAAGTGGGTGTTGTCCGCGCTGCCCAAGAAGGGCTCCGCTAACCGAGCCGGTATGCGCAAGTGAAAGAATACATCTTCAACCAGTTAAATCGTTACGATGGGTCGGCGGCGGATCCTGCCGAAACCCCTCCATCTTGCGACGGATGACCGGGCCGCCGAACACATGCGCTGGGGGCGGATCGTTGGGACCGCCGGGTCTCGGGGGGCGATTCGGATAGTGGCCGAGGTTGAGCATACGATCATACATCACGATGGCGCCGGCAATCCCTACATTGACGGAAAATTGCGTGGGAATGCGGATCAAGAATTTGCATTTTTCGACCAGCTCGGGCGACAGCGATCCGCGTTCAGGCCCAAATACATAGGCGGCGCAGCGCGGGTGTCGAAAACTTGGAAGATTGATCGCTTCATCGACAAGCTCGACCCCGACCAGGGCGCACCCTCTCGGCAGGACGATCGATGCGACGTCCGGAAAAGCATAGAAGGGCACGTGCCCCTCGGAATCGGACGTATCCGCCTTGCCTCCTTCCGAACGGCGGTAGACGGCCGCGGCGGTAAACATGAAGCTCGCGCCGAAGGCATGCGCCGAACGAAGCAGACTTCCGACATTCATCGCCTTGCTGATGCCTTCAACGCCGACCCCGAAATAACCGCGCATGATACTCTCGCTTTCCGTTAACGCCCGACCCCGACCTTGGGCTAAAAAAATCAAATGATCAAACAGGAGGTGCCGATGCAAGCCGTTCACTGCAAACACTGGTGCACGCCCGCCGATCTGACCGTCGAGGACGTGCCTTCGCCTGATTTGGCGGACGATAGCGTACGTATTGCCGTTCGGGCCGCCGGGGTCAATTTTGCGGACACCTTGATCATTGCCGGAAAATACCAGATCAAGCCGCCGCTGCCATTCAGTCCCGGTTTTGAAATTGCCGGCGACGTGCTCGAGTGCGGGGCGAATGTCACGCGGATCAAACCCGGCGATCGCGTGATGGCCGTAATCGATTATGGCGGATTCGCCGAGCAGGTCGTGGCGCCGGAGACCGAGGTTCATGTTCTCCCCGACGCCGTGAATGACCAGGTCGGGGCGGGGTTTCCGGTGGCTTACGGCACATCCCATCTTGGGCTCAAGCATCGGGCCCGTCTGAAGTCTGGAGAAATCCTGGTCGTTCATGGCGCGGCCGGGGGTGTCGGGCTGACCGCCGTGGAAATTGGCAAACGGCTGGGGGCCCTGGTTATCGCCACCGCCGGCGGCGCCGAGAAACTTCAGATCGCCGCCGATGCCGGAGCCGATCACGTGATCAACTCCCGTGCCGAGGATATTCGCGAGAGGGTGAAATCCCTAACCGATGGCCACGGCGCCGATGTGGTCTACGACCCGGTGGGCGGCCCGTTGTTCGATGCGTCGTTGCGCTGCACGGCTCCCGGAGGACGCATTCTGCTCGTCGGATTCGCGAGCGGCGAGGTGCCCCAGATCCCGGCCAACATCCTGATGGTGAAGAACATCGACGCAATCGGTTTTTATTGGGGCGCTCACCGCGTATTTGCGCCGGAGATCATGCGGTCTTCGTTCGAGGAACTGCTGACATGGCTCGGAGAGGGCAGTCTCAAGCCTCATGTCTCCGGCACCTATCCGCTGACCGAGGCACCAGCGGCGCTTGCAGGATCTTAGAGCGCGGCGGACAACCGGCAAGGTTGTGTTGACGGTTGGATCCCCGGGGTCATGATCGATGATCCTGTCAGGGCCCAGTACGAGGCCTACCCCTACCCCGTCCGCGATCCGGCGGATGAAGCGAAACGGCTGATTACAGGCTCGCCAAGCCACATCGACGAGTTCAACCACTACGTCTTCGGGGGTCGGCGGGATTTTTCCAAGCCATTTCGCGCCCTTTTCGCCGGCGGTGGTACCGGCGACGCGACGATCATGTTGGCCCAACAACTGGCGACGGCCGGTTGCCCGGGAGAGGTGATCCATGTCGATCTGTCCCAGGCCAGCCGCGAAATCGCCGAGGCGCGGGCGAAAGCGCGGGGCCTGTCGAACATTCGGTTCATCAAGATGTCGCTGTTGGATCTGCCAACGAGCGACCTCGGTGCGTTCGACTACATCGATTGCTGCGGCGTGCTGCATCACTTGCAAGTGCCCCTCATCGGTCTGGAATCGCTGGTTCGGGTCCTCGCGGATGACGGTGGTTTGGGATTGATGGTCTACGGCGAGTTCGGCAGGGCGGGCGTGTATCCGATGCAGGAGATGATGCGGTCGCTGGCTCCCGACGCGCCGCCGGTGGTTCGCGTGGAGATGACGAAACGGCTTCTCAAGCAGCTACCCGCCACCAACTGGCTTCGCCGCAACCCATTCATCGCCGATCATCTGGAACAGGGCGATGCCGGTCTTTTCGATCTGTTCCTGCACGCGCGTGATCGTGCCTATCGCGTTCCGGAAATTGCCGAGATGCTGGAATTCGGCCGATTTGCGGCCAACCGCCTTCATCGAGCCGGCTGTGTACGACCCATCGTCCTATCTCACCGATCCATCACTGCTGCAACCCCTTGAGACCGCCTCCTGGATAGAGCGGTGCGCGTTTTCGGAGCTGCTGGCGGGAAACATGCGGAAGCACGTTTTCTACGCGGTCAAAAAACAGAACCCGGTTCGTCCGCCGGGTCCCGAGAACCTCCTGGCGGTGCCGATGCTCCGCGATTGGGACGGCAAGACCTTCGCCGAGGGCTTCAAGCCCGGATCGTCGATCACGGTGACCAACGATGGAGTGGCAATTCGTCTGCCCCTTCCACGACTGGCCGGCGCCATTGTGCAGCGCATCGACAATCAGCGGACCGTGGAAACCATTTACGCGGAGATATGGCAAATGAACCGCGAACTCGATCAACCTGCCTTTCTCGATCAGTTCACCGCGCTGTTCGCCGCCCTCTCCAGCGTCGGCAAGATGTATCTCCGTTTGCCAAATTGAAGCTATTTTCAACGGGCTTTGCCTTTCCAAGGCAGCAAGGCCGGCACGCGGCGACGATATGCCGCATACTCCGATCCATAAAGCCTGAGCAGGCGCTGTTCTTCGAAGCGACTGCCGATAAGCAAATATGCTTGCACCAACCAGCGGCCAAAACGGAACCTGATTACGCACTATCCTCAGCCGATCTTGTGCGGTCCTCAGCCGATCTTGTACGGTACAAAACGGGAACATCTGTGCTTTTGCAAGGAGTTCACCATGTCACGCAGCAAGATCCAGTTCCAGAAAGGCCTCAGTGAGCGGCAATTTCGGGCAGACTATGGAACCGAGGAGCAATGCCGCGCGGCGTTGTTCGCCTGGCGTTGGCCCAAGGGCTTCGTCTGCCCACGCTGTGGCGGCGTGCGTTGCTGCGACATCAAGACGCGCCGGCTCATCCAGTGCACCGCTTGTCGCCATCAGGTCTCACTGACGGCCGGCACCATCTTTCACGCCACAAAGTTGCCGCTCGCTGGTCTGGTTCCAGGCCATCTATCTCGTGACCCAGACCAAGAAGGGGATCTCGAGCCTCGAGTTGGGCCGTCGTCTTGGGGTGACCCAGACAACAGCCTGGAAGGTGCAGCAGAAACTGGCGCAGGTCATGCTGGACCGCGAGGCCGCAAAGCCCGTCGGCGGACCCGACAAGCGGGTGGAGATGGACGACGCCTACCTCGGCGGCGCCCGGCGCGGCGGCAAGCGAGGCCGCGGGGCCGCCGGCAAGACACCCTTCGTCGTGGTGGTGGAAACCACCATCGAGGGCCACCCGCTGCGCCTCAAGCTGAACGCCGTCAAGGGCTTCCGCAAGGTCGAGATCAAAAAGCTCAGCCTGCGCACCCTGGTCCCCGGCACCACCGTGATCAGCGACGCCCTCGGCTGCTTTGGCGCCGTCACCCAAGCGGGCTGCCGCCACCAACCAATCGTCACCGGCAGTGGCGCTGGGGCCGTCCAGATCCCCGCCTTCAAGTGGGTCAACACGACGATCGGCAATATCAAGAACGCCATAACAGCCCGTTGACGAAGTCGGCCATGGGTGATTCTCTGTTGCTGTAAGAATTATCGGAGGCTGGGATGGCGCTGGGACGGCAAGGGGATCGACAGGGTGAACTGATGGTGACGTGGGCGGAGATGCCGCGGTCTCCGGGCCACGTTTTCTATGATCGGCTTCAACGGGTTCTGATCGCCGCGGATTTCGATGGTTTTGCGGAGAAGCTGTGCGCGCCTTATTACGCGCCGAAGATGGGGGCGCCGTCGGTGCCGCCGGGGCGGTACTTCCGGATGCACCTGGTCGGTTATTTCGAAGGCATCGACTCGGAGCGCGGGATCGAGTGGCGGTGCGCCGACAGCCTGTCGCTGCGGGAGTTCCTGCGCCTGGAGCAACGCGAGCGGGTTCCGGACCATTCGTGGCTTTCGAAGACCCGCGGCCGCCTTCCCCATGAGGTCCACGCGGAGGTGTTCGAGTGGGTGCTGGCGCGCCTCGACGAGCATGGGCTGATCCAGGGCGAGCGGATCGGCGTCGACGCCTCGACGATGGAGGCCAACGCGGCGCTGAGGACGATCGTGCGCCGGGACTCCGGCGAGGGCTATCGGCAGATGCTCAAGCGGATGGCCGTGGGAAGTGGGATCGCTTCAACCGCTGCTACCGTCTGGAGGACATGATCCCACGCCTCGCCTGGGTCGCATTGCGAACCCCGCCCATGCCATATCGGCTCCTGAAATCAGTTGAGTTTAGTGCGTAATCAGGAAACGGAATGACCCAAATCGAAACTCAGCCATGCCGCGGCATATACGACATTAGCCGCGCCTTGCGATCCAGCTTGTGTCCCCTGGCGTGGTGTAGCTGTGGATAACCGGCTTGCCTAGGCCTGACTCGAAACGGTCGCTACGGCAAGCCGGTTACCCACAGC